>NZ_BAAASE010000013.1:0-224958 GCF_039532725.1 Streptomyces coeruleofuscus | reverse complement strand
TCTCGGCCGGGAAGTTCGGCAGCGTCGACAGGTCGTTGCCGAACGACGCGGTCTCCGAGGTGAAACGGTCACCGGTGAGCTGCATACCGTCACCCGAGTCCCCCGCGAACCTGATGATCACCCGGTCCACACGGCGCACGTCCTTGCGCCGGGCCTCGTTGCTCTCCGCTGTATGAACGGCCACCGGCCGCCCCCTTTCCTGGACAAACGCAGCGGGCTGGCTGTCGCTGAACGGTAGGAAGGGCCCCTTGTGACCGGCCAAAGCGACGCGGCGAAGGCGGTATGAGATCTTCATGTGTGAGCCATGAACTCATCGGTGTCGGCGGCTTTTTCGCTGCCGGATACTCGGGTGTCCATGCAGGGAAGGGATGCCCGCCATGCCGCAACCCATCGGTAGGCAGCCGCTCCACCTGTGGTCGCTGAGCGAGGACGTCATCGTGCGGGCCACCGGGGACGAAGTGGTGCTCACCGGCCGTTTTGGCTCGGAGCGGCTGTCCGACCCGGATCCGATCGTGCGTGAGGCGCTGCGGCGGATGGAACTCGGCCCGATGCTGCCCGCGAACGTCGGCACCGGTGACGGTGAGGGCAGCGTCTGCCTGGTCCTGCTGCCGACGCTCAGCCGGATCTCCCACATGACCGTACGCACGCTGGCCCTGGACGATCTCAAGGGGCCCCTGCTGTCGGTCTCCCCCGAGTCCCGTCAGGCGACGTTCTCGCCCGAGGAGTTGTCCGCGGCGGACGAGTTGCGGCTGCCGCGGGACGTCAAGGTGACGCTGGAGGACCAGGGCGTCGCCCTGGAGTCGGCGGCCTCGCTGCACCGGGTGGTGCTGCACCGGCCGGAGGCGGTGTGGGTCGTCGCGATGCTGGCCTGGCCGGTCACCCCGGACGCGGCCTCTCAGGCCCTGCCGCTGCACCCCGAGGTGACCGACGGCATCCTGCGCTACCTGGCGGCGGCGGGCATGGCGGAGCCGGTGGACGACGACAAGGACGACGACGCGCGGCTGTGACCGCCGGCCGGTGGCCGCGCCCGGGCTCTCACAGCAGCCAGCCCGACTCCCGTGCGATGCGTATCGCGTCGACCCGATTACGCGCGTTGAGCTTCGCGACGACGGCCGTCAGATAGTTGCGGACCGTGCCGGTGGTCAGGTGCAGCAGTCTGGCGATCTCGGGCGCCTCGGCTCCCTCGGCGGCGAGTTTGAGCACCTCGTTCTCGCGCTCGGTGAGCGGGTTCTCGGTCCCGCCCCAGGCGGCCACCGCGAGCTGCGGGTCGATGGCCCGCTGCCCGGCCGCGACCCGCCGTACCGCCTCCGCCAGTTGCTTGGGCGGCGCGTCCTTCAACAGGTACCCGGACACCTGGGCGGACAGCGCCCGGCGCAGGGTGCCGGGGCGGCCGAGGCTGGTGAGGATGAGCGTGCGGCACTCCGGCAGCCGTTCGCGCAGCCGGGCGGCCGCCGTCAGACCGTCGAGGCCCGGCAGGTCGATGTCGATGATGGCCACGTCAGGCCGGCACTTGAGCGCCGTGTCGACGATCTCGTCGCCCCGTTCCACCTCCGCCACCACGTCCAGATCGGATTCGAGGTTGAGCAGCGCGACGAGTGCGCCGCGAACCATGTTCATGTCCTCGGCCAGCAGTATCCGAATCACGGACCCCCCCGTAACAGCGAATGTGTCCGGATCCTACCAACGGGAGGGGTGACATTCGGCTATGCAGCCGATTCCTCGACCGTCAACTCCCCGTCAGCTACGGGGATTTGGGCGTTCCCGGGCTGTGCGGACACCTCGGCGACGAGGCGGAAGGTGCGGTCGTCGAGACGACCGGCCCGTATCGTGCCGCCGATGGCCCGCACTCTGGCCTCCAGGTTCGACAGGCCGCTTCCGCTGTCCGGAGAGGGGTCGCGGTACCCCGCCTGGACACCGTCGTTGACGACCGTCAGGCGAACCCTTTCTCCCGTGCGTACCGCCTCGATGGCGCAGTGTCCCGCGAGACTGTGCCGCAGCACGTTCGTCACGGCCTCCCTCAGGACGGCGGCGAGGACCGAATCGGAGCGCGGACTGACCTCGCCCAGGTCCACCCGGATGTCCACACCGATGTCGGCGGCGCCGAGCACGGACCGCGCCGAGTTGATCTCCCGCTCCAGGGACATGTCCTGAAAGCCACGGGCCACCCTGCGCACATCGGCCAGGGAGTCGCGCGCGACCGTCAGGACGTCCTCGATCTCCTCCATGGCCCGCTCGGGATGGCCGGGTATGAGGCGGTGGATGAGCTCGCTCTTGAGCGTGATCGTGGACAGGCTGAAGCCGAGCAGGTCGTGCAGGTCACGGGCGAAGCGCAGCCGCTCCTCGGTCACCGCCATGTGCGCCAGCTCGCCGCGTGCGGCGTGCACTTCCTTGACCAGCTCGCTCAGCCGCGACAGGCCGAAGGTGATCAGGCCGGTCAGCATGGTCGACTGGCACAGGTAGACGGTGTCGAGGACCGAGCGGTCCTCGATGAGGGACGGTACGAGCAGGCTGATCCCGGTGACGCCGTACAGGGACCAGCCGATGCGCGGCGGCAGCAGGAGCAGCAACGAACCGGCCAGGAAGCCCGCCATCGAGCCCCATTCGGCGCGGAAGACCAGCAGCGGCAGATAGGTGAGCAGCGCCTGGACGCCCAGCGTGAGACACCGGTTCCACAGGGGCGCCCGGTTGGCGCCGGGCGCGGAGTGTCTGAGTTGCAGTGCCGAGATCACGGCCTGGGCGCCGAGCGCGAACCACAGCTCGTTCTCCGAGAGGCCGGCGTCCAGGAGGTTGAGGGTGGTGACCAGCGTGAAGCTGAGGAGCGCCACCCACAGGATCATCCTGGCGACCCGAGGAGCGGGTACGTCCCGGCTGCGCGTCGACGGGGATGCCGCGCCGTCGTCCCCGTCTCCGCGATCGGCGATGTGTAACCGGTCCTGATGGTCCATCGTTCGCGGCCTCTTCTCGCAACTGTGTGCGCGGTTTTGGGGATGATAAGCGAAGGCCGTGACAATCATGCAAAGGACCACTGAGACCGCTCAAAGGCCGCTTGTTCGTGGCGCGTCGGGAAGAAGGCCTTACAGGGGGAAATGGGAGGTCAGACGAAGAGCGGCACCGGGTTGAGCTCCTCGTACGGCGTCGGGGCCGCGACCCGCCCCATCGCCACGGGCACGTCGTAGAGCCGCCCGGGGGCGAACCGCGCCCAGAAGTGACGCATCCCCGGCACCAGAACCTTCACGACCGGAACCTCCAAGTCCGGCCGGGTCTGGTCGAGCACCAGGAGTTCCATGCCCCGGTCGCGCAGCAACCGGGTGATGGCCGTGACGTCCTGGAGGAGGTCGGCGCGGGGCACGTAGGGCCAGGTCGCCGGGGTCCGTGCCGGGCACCGCGGATCCGGCGCCAGATAGGGCTGGTTGGCGAGCGTGGCGCTGCGCCACCAGCTCAGCGGCTCGGGGTCGGCGAGGGCGTACCCGGTGCCGTCCGGCCGCGCGTGGCACACGGCCGGCAGGAGCTGACCGAGCTCCGTCAGGGCCCGGCGCAGCGCCACCCGCGGGTCGAAGTGCGCGCCGAACCCGAAGATCACGTCCTCGGCGGGCTTGTCGGTACGCCGGGACAGCGCGGCCATCACCGGGATCCCCAGGTCCGAGGTGAGGTCGAGGACCCACAGCTCGCGGCCCAGCCGGCCGCACACCGCGCGGATCCGCTCGGCGTACGGCTCGGCGAACGCGTCGACGTCGACCGCCGCCTGACGGGTGCGGTTGTACCACCACAGGGCGACCGCGTCCCGCTCGACGACCTCCAGGAACCCCTGGACCAGGGCGTCCTCCCGGCTGCTGCCCGCCGCGCTGCCGTTGGAGTCGGCGTACAGGCCGTCCGGCGCCGTGCCGCCCGGCGCGAAGTAGAGCATCGAGGTGGGCAGCAGCCGGCGGGTGCCGGAGGTCAGGGACCACACGGGGGTCCACTCCGTCGGCCGGTCCTCGTCGAACGGCTCGGGGACGTACTGGAAGCTGGAGTGGCGGGCGTTCCAGCGCTCCCGGTCGCGGAACTGCCGCTCGTGGTAGAGCTGGCAGGCGTACGGGTGCACGGCCTCGTCCGCGAGCGCGCGGTAGGTGTCGCGCACGACGGGCTCGTCGCCGTGCCGGGTGCCGCTGTAGCGCTCCACCGCCTCGCACAGGGCGCTGACCCGCGCCTCCGTCTCGGTCAGCCCCTTCCCTCCACTGAGCGCCCGCAGTCCGGCGCGCAGTCCGGCGAGGGTGTGCGCGGCCACGGCGAGGTTGGGCCCGGACACGCAGGAGTCGAGGCCCTCCGGGGAGCGGGGGGCGGGCCGGATCTCCTTGATGATGCCGGTCACCGGGTCGACGAGGTGGCCGTGCCGGGCCAGCATCTGCTCGCAGGTGAGCGCCCGGTGCCCGCCGCCCGTCGCGGACGGCGCCTTGGGGCGCGACTCGGGGACGAAGGGCCGCGCGACCCGCTCGGCCACGATGCCGGGGTCGCCGCACACGGGGCACTGCGGCAGCCGGGCCACCCGGTGCGCCGAGGCCCGCATCCGGATCGTGTCGAAGGTGTGCACCTCGCCCTGCGAGCCGTTCCGGACCCCGGCCAGCCACTTGGCGGCCTCCAGGACGGCCATGCCGACGGCGATGGCCCGCCCCGCGGCGAGCGAGGCGACGGGCCTGGACAGGGGCCCCTCGATGCCGAGGGCGCGGCGCAGCGGGCCCTCGGTGCGCCGGTGCCCGGCGAGCCGGGTCACCAGGCAGTTCCAGCAGAACCCGCCGTCGGGCCGGAAGAACGGGCCGACCCAGGGCTCGGCCCCGCAGACCCGGGCGAGCAGCCAGGGCCTGCCCCGGTCCCGGTGTGCCGCGTCGACCTCGCGCAGTTCCGGCGACAGGTAGTCGTCGCACAGGACGAGCGAGAGGTCCGCGTCCGCGCCCTCGGGGGCGAGGTTGACCCCGTTGGCCCGGCAGGCGTCCCGCACCGTCCCGGGGTCGACTCCGCCCAGCACCTCCAGCCGCAGGGCCGCGCGCCCGAGCCGGGTCGCGGTCGCCGCGCCGTCGAGGCCCGCCAGGTCCCAGTAGGCCTCCGCGGCGCGGGCCGTGCCACCCGTCTCGACGGGTGGCACGGCCCGGGGGTGCAGACGCAGCAGGCCGGCGGTGGTGAGGTCGTTCAGGGAACTGAGGACGGACTCGGAGTCGAGTTCCCGGGCGGCTTCGCGCAGGACGTCGTCCAGCTCACGCGTTCCGTCGAGCAGCGGCACCAGGACCTCGGCGTGCTCGCCGCGCAGGGCGGTCACGCCGTGCCGCGACACCAGATAGGCGGCCTCCCCGGGGACGACGACCGGACGCAGGTGGAGTTTGAACCCGACTCTCGGTCTCTCGCCGTCCGCCGCCACAGCGGCCCGCTTCCCCCCGTGAGCGGTCATGCCGCGAGCTGTCCGGGGGCTGTGGAACCGGCCGCCTCCACCGCGGCGACCCAGCAGATGCCGGCCACGACGCCGCCCCGCGCCCAGCCGCCGTCCAGGTCCTCGATCACCAGGCGGGAGCGGTGCGCGGCCGGGGCGGTGGGCTCTTCGACGGACTCGAAACGGTGCTGCATTGAGACCCCCATGATGGTGCCTTTCGATGCCGATTCGGGTTCGTGCTCTGTCGCCCGTCATACTTCTGTGCGAAGAAAGATCCGAGACAGTGGAGATTTCATGGGCCCGGGGTGAACATCTCACACAGAGTCCCCACGTGATCACGCTGCCGGAGGTACGGCGGCCCGGTCCGGAGCACCCTTCGAGGTCCGCTAAACTGATCCGGTCAGCAGGCGCCGCTAGCTCAGTTGGTTAGAGCAGCTGACTCTTAATCAGCGGGTCCGGGGTTCGAGTCCCTGGCGGCGCACAGACGGCAAAGGCCCCTCGCGAGAGCGAGGGGCCTTCTGCGTGCTCGTGACGGGGCACGGTACCTTCAACGGCCCGCCGTGATCTTCACCGTCCAGGCCCCGGACCCCGTACGCCCCTCCACCTCCACCAGGACCCCCTCCCCCGGCACCGTGAAGCTCTCCCCGGGACCGATCGGCGCATCCGCGAGGGGCGGGTAGACGGAGTCCTCCCAGCAGGCCTCGGTTTCCGGATGGGCGTCGACCACCTCGATCGGACCGCCCCCGGACTGCGCCTCTCCCCGCACCCGGTACACGAGCACCCCCTGCCGGCAGGCGGCCACGTCGTTGCCCACCGGCCCGCGCGCCTCGAAGGCGAGCACACTGTCGCGGCCGGTACGCACCACCGCGAGCTTGGTGCCCCGTCCGAGACCGAAGGCCGGCGCCCCCGCCGCGCCCGCCGCCGGCACCCCGGGCCCGGCCGCCAGCGGCTCCAGGGTCAGCCGGGCGGGGCCGGCGTCCTGCACACACCGCACCTGCCGCTGCTCCAGCCAGCCCAGCTTCCACTTGTGCCAGCCGAACAGGTCGGGGGCCAGTCCGAACTGGCTGCCCATCAGGTCCCAGTCACCCACGTGCGTGTCCCAGTCGCCCTTGCCGTCCACGGGCCGGTGGTAGAGGTCGGGAAGGTCGAACACGTGACCGGTCTCATGGGCGAGAACGAGCCGGTCGGGCGGATGCTGTTCGAACACCGTGACGACCCGGCGCAGGTCGGTGCCGTCGGCCCGCATCGGACTCGTGAGGTTGACCACCTTGGTCGCGTCGGAGTCCACTCCGGGCGCGTCCGGGTCGGCGACGAAGTACACGACGTCGTAGCGGGAGAAGTCGACCCGCGGGTCGGCCGCGGAGAGCGCGTCCCGCAGGTACGCGGCCCGGTGCTCGGCGCTCCAGTCGCGCTGTATGGCGTACGCCGTGGACGGCTGCGGCATCTGGATCCAGTGCCCCAGGGAGTGCGGGCGCAGGGTGAAGCGCCCGTAGGAGGCGCGTTCGAAGAAACGGGTGGTGGCCGGGAAGTGGTCGGAGGTCAGCTCCTGCGGCGTGGTCAGCGGATGGGCGTCCGGGAAGGACAGGAAGACCATGACCGCGTCCAGGGCCCGGGCCGGGCGCGGATAGGCGGCGTTCCAGGTGTCCAGGCCCTCCGAGTGGTGGGCGTCGGTGCGGGTCAGGGCGCAGGGCGCGGCCGAGTCGGGCCCGGCGGCCGACGGGCCGGTGCCGAGGGAGGTCGCGGCGAGCGCCGACATGGTGGTGAACACGGCCGCGGTGCTGCGCAGTCGGGCGCGCGGGAACTGACGCGGCACGGATACCTCCGGGTACGGTTCGCGGGACACCGCACCCAGCCTGTGATGATTTGTCGTACTGCGTCCTGTTTGCCTGCACCAGTCGGGTGAAGAGGCCGAAAAAGCGCGGAAGCCGACACCCCGGAAACACTCACGGAACGTCACAACTGGTCGGGGGCCTGAAGAAGCCGTCCAGGCGTGAGCAGAAACGATCTGGCAGAAGCGCCGGTTGGTCGGGAACACTGGACACCGGCTGGAAGGCCCTGGGGCCAGCCTCTATGATCGGCACACTTTCCTGACCTTTCCTGCACGGACAGAGATCGAATACATGCGGGAGCGAGCGGTGAGCGGAACCTCCGAAGGGCCGGCGCCCGCGGCAGACCTCGACCGGCCGGTCGTCACAGAGAGTGAGATCGACACGCCTCCCCGTACCGAGCCCCCGGCGCGTCCGCCCTACCGCTCCGTCTTCACGGCCGCTCCGCTCGCCATGGCCGTCGTCGACCGCGAGGGGATGGTGGTCAGCGCCAACGACTCACTCGCCGCGCTGCTCGGCAGTGCCCCGGACGAGCTGGCCGGATCCGTCGCAGCCGACCTTGTCGACCTCACCTCCGACGCCCGCGCCTGGCACGCGTACCGCGAGGTGCTGCGCGGCCGGCAGTCCCGGCTGCGCTGCACGCGCCGTCTCAAGCACCCCGACGGGCACTCGCTGTGGGTGCAGGTGACGGTCGCCCCGCTGCCCGCCGAGGACCGGGCCGTCCTGATGTCCGTAGCCGACATCAGCTCCCGCCGCGAACTCCAGGCCCGGCTGCGGCACTTGCAGATGCACGACCCGGTGACCCGGCTACCCAACCGCACCCTGTTCTTCGAACGGCTGTCGGCGGCGCTGGAGGCGGAGTCGTACGAGCAGAGCGGCACCGGCCGGATCGGCCTGTGCTACCTGGACCTGGACGGCTTCAAGGCCATCAACGACACCCTCGGCCACCGCGTGGGCGACCGGCTGCTGGCCGCCGTCGCCGAGCGCCTGACGCGCTGCGCGGACGAGGCCGGCCACTCCAGGCCCAGTATCCCGCTGGTGGCCCGGCTCGGCGGTGACGAGTTCGCGGTGCTCGTCGAGGACTCCACCGGCACCGAGCAACTGGCCGAGCTGGCCGAGTCGGTGCTGGAGGCGGTCCAGGACCCGTTCGACATCTCCGGGCAGCGGCTGTCGGTCTCGGCGTCGATCGGCGTCGTCGAGCGGCACGCGGCCGGGACGACCCCCACCGCCCTGATGCAGGCGGCGGACACCACGCTCTACTGGGCGAAGGCCGACGGCAAGTCCCGCTGGACGCTGTTCGATCCGGAGCGCAACGCCCACCGCATGACCCGCCAGGCCCTCGCCTCCACGCTGCGGCCGGCCATCGACCGGGGCGAGTTCCGGCTGGAGTACCAGCCGCTGGTCGGCATGGAGGACGACCGGCTGCACGGGGTCGAGGCGCTCATCCGCTGGAATCATCCTCAGTTCGGCGTACTGACGCCGAATCGGTTCATCGGACTCGCCGAGGAGGACGGTTCGATCGTTCCGCTGGGCCGCTGGGTGCTGCGCACGGCCTGCGGACAGGCCCGCCGCTGGCAGCTGGACCACCCCGACGAGCCGCCGATCTTCGTGAGCGTGAACGTGGCGGTGCGTCAGGTCTGGGACTCCGACCTGGTGGCGGACGTGGCGGAGACCCTTGCCGAGACGGGTCTCGCGCCGCACCTGCTCCAGCTGGAGCTCACCGAGTCGGCGGTGATGGGCTCGGCCGGCCGGCCGCTCCAGGCCCTGAAGGCCCTCAGCGACATGGGCGTGCGCATCGCCATCGACGACTTCGGCACCGGCTACTCGAACCTGGCCTACCTCAGCCGCCTGCCGGTGTCCGTACTGAAGCTGGACGGCACCTTCGTCCGCGGCTTCCAGTACGACGACCGGGACAGCACGGCCACCCGCCCGAACCCGGCCGACGAGGTCGTGGTCGAGGCGATGATCCAGCTCGCCCACCGGCTCGGACTGACCGTCACGGCCGAATGCGTCGAGACCCCGGCCCAGGCGACCCGGCTGCGGCGCATCGGCTGCGACACGGGACAGGGCTGGCTCTACTCCCGTCCGGTGCCGCCGGATCGCATCTCCGAGCTGCTGGGCACGCCGGGTGTTCAGGCAGGGGTCGGCAACCCGTAGGCGTCGGCGATGAGTTCGTAGCTGCGGACGCGTACGTCGCCGCCGTGCGCGTTGGCCGTGATCATCAGCTCGTCCGCGCCGGTGCGCTTGGCGAGGTCGTCCAGGCCGGAGCGGACCTCGTCCGGGGTGCCGTGGATGACGTTGGCGTTCCAGGAGTCGACGAACTCACGCTCCATCGGGCTGAACTCGTAGGCCTCCGCCTCCTCGGGGCTGGGCACGAGGCCGGGGCGCCCGGTGCGCAGCCGGACCATGCTGAGCGCGGCGGCCAGGACCTGGCGGCGGGCCTCCCGCTCGTCGTCGGCGGCGAGCGCGGAGACGCCGATGAGGGCGTACGGCTCGTCGAGCACGGCGGACGGCTGGAAGGACTCCCGGTACAGGTCCAGGGCCGGGACGGTGTTCTGCGCCGAGAAGTGGTGCGCGAAGGCGAAGGGCAGTCCGAGGACACCGGCCAGGCGGGCGCTGAAGCCGGACGAGCCGAGCAGCCAGATGGGCGGGCGGTGCGGGGACTGGACGCCGCCGGGGGACGTGGCCTGGACCGGCCCCGGTACGGCGTGGATACGGCGGTAGGGATGCCCGTCGGGGAAGTCGTCGTCGAGGAACCGGGTCAGCTCGGCGAGCTGCTGGGGGAAGTCGTCGGCGCCCTCGTTGAGCCGCTCGGCGCGGCGCAGGGCGGCGGCCGTGGCACCGTCGGTTCCCGGCGCGCGGCCGAGGCCGAGGTCGATGCGGCCCGGGGCCATGGCCTCCAGCGTCCCGAACTGCTCGGCGATGACGAGCGGGGCGTGGTTGGGCAGCATCACACCGCCCGAGCCGAGGCGGATGCGGTCGGTGTGGGCGGCGAGGTGGGCCAGGATCACGGCCGGGGACGACGAGGCCACGCCCGGCATGGAGTGGTGCTCGGCGACCCAGTAACGGTGGAAGCCGCGGGCCTCCGCGAGGCGGGCCAGGTCGACGCTGGTGCGCAGCGCGTCGGAGGCGGTGCGGCCGGCCCCTACGGTGACCAGGTCCAGTACGGAGAGGGGGACGGGGGCGCTGCCCTGCGCTGCGCCGCGTATCTCGTCTGCCGCCACGGTGGGGTGCCTCCTGCTGTGGGCCGTGTGCTGTCGTTCCGGCTCTAACAGGGGACTGTCTCCGGTTATTCCCGGGAGGTGCCGCGGGGTCAGGCGGCCTGCTCCCAGTCGCCCTGCGCTCCGCCGTACGGGGGCCGCCGGGCGGCCTTCTCGCGGACGCGGAGCACGATCCACGCGAGGGCGGCTCCACAGGCGAGCCACCAGGGCAGGGACCACACGGCACCCCACCAGTCCGCCCGCGGATCGAGGACGGCGTCCACGGCGGCGGTGATCATCGCCGCCGCCAGGCTCCAGCACAGCAGGAGCCCGGACAGCCGGACAGCGCTTACAGGGGATCTGAACGGGCCCGTTTCGGCCATCGGGGAGTCCTTCACGGCACGACTGGCTGCGGACGTGGCCAGTGTGCACGGGGAGAACAACGGAAGGGGAACGCGCTTTCGGTCAACTCAAGAGCCCTGTGAGACGGCGGACTTGAGCATTCCTCACCTCCTGGCGGGCCGTTCACCCCCTATGCCCGGATCTGCCCCACCGAAGAGGTGGGACCGATTCCGGGCGTCGGTGGCGAGAACGGCACGCGCACTCACGCCTGGACGATCGGCTCCCTCGTGAACAGTGCCCCCAGTTCCGGCGCGTTCACACGGCGGTCCGCGAGGCGGAGGGCCTCCCAGACCGTGACCTGGTTGGCGGTGAGGACCGGCTTGCCGAGGTCCTTCTCCAGGGCCGGGATGTGGGCCGCCGTGTGCAGTGCCGTGTCGGGCAGGAGGAGGACATCGGCGTCGGGGTGGTCGGAGTGCCGGGCCATGGCCAGGAGTTCCGCCTCGCCCCACGTGCCGACCTCGGCGGCCGTGATGATGCCGGAGCTCTTCACCGAGACGACCTCGACGCCGTCCGCCCGCAGGAACTCGGCGAACAGCTGCGCCACGTCGTCCGGGTACGTCGCGCCGATCGCGACCCGGCGCGCCCCCAGCTCCCGTACCGCGTGCACGAACGCGAAGGACGTCGAGGAGGCCGGCATGCCGGCGGTCTGCGCCAGGGTGCGCACCTGCTCCTGCGCGCCGTCCCAGCCGTAGACGAAGCTGCCGCTGGTGCAGGCCCACACCACGGCGTCCGCGCCGGCGTGCCGCAGCTCCTGCACGCCCGCCGCGAGCCGGCCGGCGGAGCCCATCTCCAGCAGCGCGTCCACCCGGTGCGCGTCCTCACCGATGTCGGTGTGCACCAGGTCCACCCGGATGTCGCTGCCCAGCAACTGCTCGATGCGCGGATAGTCGTCCTCGGCCGAGTGGCCCGGGTAGAGAAATCCCAGTGCTGTCATGTCCAGCCTTCCTGCTGCTGCTCTTCTTCCGGCACGACGGGACCGGGGTCCACCCCCGGCGATCCGAGACCGGCACGCGCCTCCGGATTGATCAGCGCTTGATACGGTCCCACCGCACGGGTACCCAGTCGGCGCAGCGCCGCCCACATCGTCACTTGGTTGGCCGAGATCACCGGGATGCGCAGCTCGGCCTCCAGTTGGGGGATGACGTCGTAGGTGGGCAGGTTGGTACAGCTGATGAACAGGGCGTCGGCGTCGTCGCGTACGGCCTGCCGCGCCATGTCCACCACCTCCCGGTAGGGAACCTTCCAGATGTGGCGGGTCAGGCCCATGAAGGCACAGCCGGAGATCGTGACGCCCGCCTGGGCCACATAGGCCTCCAGCGACTGCGTCACCGACACCGTGTACGGCGTCACCAGCGCCACGCGCCGTACGTCCAGCTCCACCAGGGCTTCCAGCAGCCCGCCCGAGGTGGTGATCGCCGGGACGGCGCCCGCCCGGCTCATCGCCTCGCACATCGCGCGCTCGCCCATGACGCCGCCGACGAAGCTGCCCGACGTGCAGGCGTAGGCGATGACCTCGGGGGCGATCGCGTTGAGCGTGCCGACCGCCTCGCTCAGCGTCTGGTGTTCGCTGACCATGCGGGCGAGATCGAGGCTGACCTCGACGGGCACGAACGGTGTTCGTGTCATGTGCAGGGAGACCTCGTCCGGCACCCACCGCCACAGCTCGCGGTCGAGAGCGAAGTCGAAGGGGGCGACTACGCCGACCCCGCGCTGCGGGCTGGGCCCGCCGAGAAATGAGACGTCCATGGCAGGGCACCGGCCTCACACTGGGCAACGAGTCTGCAACGGATCGTGGGAACGCCCGTGTTGACGACGGTAGGTTCGGGTGCGAGCGTGGTCAATCCGCCCGGATCATTCCCTGGTCAACACCGTGTTAACTCGTCGTCACCGGCCGCCTCCCGAAGGCAGGCCGCCCCCGCCGCACGGCTGGAGAAACGGCTGCTCATGCCCACCCCCACCCTGCTCGTCCTGGACGCCGAGCCCCTTCCTCGCCTCGGGAGCCTCACCGGCCGCGCCCGTATCGAACACACCGACGCGGAGGGTCTCGCCGCACGCCTCCCGCGTGCGGACGTACTCCTGGTGTGGGATTTCACGTCGCGCGCCGTGCGGGACGCCTGGCCCGGCGAGGGTCCACGACCACGCTGGGTGCATACGGCGAGCGCCGGTGTGGACCATCTGATGTGCCCGGAACTCGCCGCCTCCGACACGGTGGTGACGAACGCGCGCGGCATCTTCGACCAGCCGATCGCCGAGTACGTCGCCGCGCTCGTGCTGGCGATGGCCAAGGACCTGCCGCGCACGCTAGAGCTGCAACGGGAGCGGACCTGGCGGCACCGCGAGTCGCACAAGGTCGCCGGAACCCGGGCCGTCGTCGTCGGCACCGGGCCGATCGGCCGGGCGATCGCCCGCACGCTGGGGGCGCTGGACATCACGACGGCGCTCGTGGGCCGCGCCGCGCGCACCGGCGTGCACGGCCCGGAGGATCTGGACCGGCTGCTGGCGCGCGCCGACTGGGTGATCGCGGCGGCACCGCTCACCGATCAGACGCACGGCATGTTCGACGCCCGCCGCTTCGGCGTGATGCAGCCGTCCGCCCGGTTCGTCAACGTCGGCCGCGGCCAGCTGGTCGTCGAGGACGCGCTCGCCGAGGCCCTGGCCAAGCGCTGGATCGCGGGCGCCGCCCTGGACGTCTTCGAGTCCGAGCCCCTGACCCCCGACAACCCGTTGTGGCAGGTCCCGGGCCTGATCGTGTCCCCGCACATGAGCGGCGACACCATCGGCTGGCGGGACGAGCTCGGCGCCCAGTTCGTTGAGCTGTACGAGTTGTGGGCCGCGGGAAAGCCGCTGGAGAACGTGGTCGACAAACAGCGCGGGTATGTACCCGGACACTGACGTTCCTTGGAGGGTGCATGACCGAGCTCACCGAGCTGACCGCCGTACGGCTCCTCGACGGCTACCGCAAGGGCGAGTGGAGCCCCGTGGAGGCGACCCGCGCGGCGCTGGAGCGGGCCGAGGCGATCCAGCCGGAGGTGAACGCCTTCGTCCGGCTGACCGCCGAGGACGCGCTGGCCCGGGCCCGGGAGTCGGAGGAGCGCTGGCGGCGCGGTGAGCCACGGGGGCTGCTGGACGGGGTGCCGGTCACGGTCAAGGACATCCTGCTGCTGCGCGGCGCGCCGACCCTGCGCGGTTCGAAGGCCGTGGATCCGGCGGGGCGCTGGGACGAGGACGCCCCGTCCGTGGCCCGGCTGCGGGAGCACGGGGCGGTCTTCATCGGCAAGACGACGACCCCCGAGTACGGCTGGAAGGGCGTGACGGACTCGCCGCTGAGCGGGGTGACGCGCAACCCGTACGACCCGTCGCGCACGGCCGGCGGGTCGAGCGGCGGCAGCGCGGCGGCCGTGGCGCTCGGCGCGGGACCGCTGTCACTGGGCACGGACGGCGGCGGCAGTGTCCGCATCCCGGCGTCGTTCTGCGGGATCTTCGCACTGAAGGCGACGTACGGGCGGGTGCCGCTCTACCCGGCGAGCGCGTTCGGCACGCTGGCGCACGTCGGGCCGATGACCCGGGACGCGGCGGACGCGGCGCTGATGATGGACGTCATCGGCCATCCGGACTCGCGTGACTGGTCGGCGCTCGCCCCACCGCCAGGTGCGTACACGGACGGCCTGACGGGCGGGGTGCACGGCCTGCGCGTGGCGTACTCGCCGTCGCTGGGCGGGCAGGTGGCGGTGCGTCCGGAGGTCGCGTCGGCGGTGCGGCACGCCGTGGAGCGGCTGGCGGAGCTCGGCGCCTACGTCACGGAGACCGACCCGGACCTCACCGAACCGGTGGAGGCCTTCCACACCCTGTGGTTCAGCGGGGCGGCCCGGGTGACCGAGCATCTGGGACCGAAGCAGCGGGAACTGCTGGACCCGGGCCTGCGCGAGATCTGCACACAGGGCGCCCGCTACTCGGCGCTGGACTATCTGGCCGCGGTGGACGTCCGGATGGACCTGGGGCGCCGGATGGGCCACTTCCACGACACGTACGACCTGCTCGTCACGCCGACCCTGCCGATCACGGCGTTCGAGGCGGGCGTCGAGGTACCGAAAGGATCCGGCCACCGGCGCTGGACGGGCTGGACGCCGTTCACGTACCCGTTCAACATGACGCAGCAGCCCGCGGCGAGCGTGCCGGTCGGCGCCGACGGGGACGGCCTGCCGATCGGTCTCCAGCTCGTGGCCGCCCGGCACCGGGACGATCTGGTGCTGCGGGCGGCCCACGCGCTGTACGAGTCCGGCGTGGCGTCCGCCGGCCGGCTCAGGCCCGCCGGAAGCTGAGCGTCTCCCCCGCCGCGCCCGACCTCCACAGGTCGTTGCACGCCTCGGCCATGGTGTCCAGGCCCTCGACGATCTGGCCCCAGACGATGCCGGGGACCCAGCCCACGTCGCCGTTCAGCAGCAGGTTGTTGCGCTCGTAGAACAGGGCCAGGTCGACGAGCGTGGTCCCGGCGCGGACCTCGCGGTCGTAGCCGTAGGCCTTGGTCCCCAACTCCGCGCCCGCGAAGGCGAAATAGCACAGGTCGCCCGGAATGGGAGTGACTGTCGGGTTTTCCAGGGGAGGTTCGGTTTCGGCGAATGGCGGGAAAAGGGCGTAGATCTCATTGCGTGCGTACTTCGCGTGGTAGACGTCACCGGCCAGCGGAAGGGCGTCCCAGACGGCCGCGCAGGTGATCGGCGCGCGGTCGTCCAGGAGCCTGGCCCGGCAGGTCACGTCGCGCTTGACCAGCGAGACTTCGATATATCGATCAGCCATGCCTCCATGGGAGTGCCCGCCGCCCCCGCGGTCAAGGGCGCACGGGGAGACGTGCGGGGCTTGAAAAGATCGGCATAACCCGGGTGCGGTCGGGTAGCCGCGCGCCCATGGCTCCACCACAGAGAAGCCCACTGAGAAGTCCGGAACCCATATCCCAGGCCGTATCCAGCCCCACACGCCGGTCGCTGCTCGCGGGGGTCGCGGCGCTCGGCGCGCTGGGCGCCGCCGGATGCAGTCGTGTGGCCACGGCGTCGAGTACCGAGGGGGGTGACCTGCTCGACCGGCTCCGGGCCGCGGGCGTCGTCCGCCTCGGCATCGCCGGTGAGATCCCGTTCGGATTCATCGACACGAACGGCGAGCTGACCGGTGAGGCACCGGAACTGGCCAAGGTGATCTTCAAGCGTCTCGGCGTCGACCGGGTGCAGCCCGTGCCGACCGAGTTCGGCTCGCTCATCCCGGGCCTGAACTCCCAGCAGTTCGACGTCGTCGCCGCCGGGATGTACGTCAACCCCGAGCGCTGCGAGCAGGTCATCTTCTCCGACCCCGACTACCAGATGCTCGACTCGTTCATCGTCCGCAAGGGCAACCCGAAGGGGCTGCGCAGCTACAAGGACGTCGTCGGGAAGAAGGCGAAGTTCGCCACCGGGACCGGATACGCCGAGATCCAGTACGCCGTCGAGGCGGGGTACAAGGAGAGCGACATCCTCATCGTCCCGGACCAGGTGGCGGGGCTGAACGCCGTCGAGGCGGGCCGCGTGGACGTGTTCGCGGGTACGGCGCTCACCGTACGCGAGGTGGTGAAGAAGTCCGCCAAGGCGGAGGCCACCGAGCCCTTCAAGCCGATCGTGGGCGGCAAGCCGCACGTCGACGGGGGCGCCTTCGCGTTCCGGCCGACCGAGACCAAGCTGCGCGACGCCTTCAACGTCGAGCTGCGCAAGCTCAAGAAGAGCGGCGAACTCTTCCGCATCCTCAAGCCGTTCGGTTTCACCGAGGCCGAGATGACGGATCTGACCGCGAAGGAGCTCTGCGGCGGATGACCTCGGGACTCTGGGAACTCGTACTGAAGGGCGTCTGGGTCACGATCCAGCTGCTCGTGTGCAGCGCGCTGCTGGCGGCTGCGGTGTCCTTCGTGGTCGGCGTCGCGCGCACCCACCGGCTGTGGATCGTCCGCTTCCTGGCGGGCTTCTACACCGAGGTGTTCCGCGGGACCTCGGCCCTGGTGATGATCTTCTGGGTGTTCTTCGTGCTGCCCCCGGCCTTCGGCTGGCAGCTGGTGCCGCTGTGGGCGGGCACGCTGGCGCTCGGCCTGACCTACGGGGCGTACGGCTCCGAGATCGTGCGCGGCGCGCTGACCGCGGTCGACCCGGCGCAGCGGGAGGGCGGGATCGCGCTCAGCTTCACGCCCTGGCAGCGGATGCGGCTGATCCTGCTGCCGCAGGCGGTGCCGGAGATGATCCCGCCGTTCTCCAACCTGCTCATCGAGCTGCTCAAGGGCACCGCCCTGGTGTCGGTCATGGGCATGGGCGACCTGGCGTTCAGCGGCAACCTGGTGCGTCTGGCGCTCCAGGAGAGCGCGGAGATCTACACGTACATCCTGCTCATCTACTTCGTGATCGCCTTCCTGCTCACCCGGGTCATGCGCGGGCTGGAGAAGAGGCTCAAGGCGGGTGTCGGGAAGAAGCCCGACAGCAAGACCCGGGCGCCTGAGCCGGTCGTGGTGGAGGCGGTCCGATGAACTGGGACTGGAGCGCGGTCTCCGACTTCATGCCGGACTTCTGGAAGGGTCTGCTGGTCACCCTTCAGATCCTGGTGATCGGTTCGCTGGTCTCGTTCGTGCTGGGCCTGGTGTGGGCGCTGCTGATGCGGTTGCCGACGCGCTGGGTGACCTGGCCGGTCGGCGTCGTCACGGAGTTCGTCCGCAACACCCCGCTGCTGGTGCAGCTGTTCTTCCTCTACTACGTGCTGCCCGAGTGGGGCCTGACCTTCTCGGCGCTCGCCACGGGCGTCTTCGCGATCGGGCTGCACTACTCGACGTACACGATGCAGGTCTACCGCGCCGGTATCGAGGCCGTGCCGGTCGGCCAGTGGGAGGCGGCGACGGCGCTGAACCTGCCGCTGCGCCGGACCTGGTCCGCGGTGATCCTGCCGCAGGCGGTGCGCCGGGTCGTCCCCGCGCTCGGCAACTACGTCATCGCGATGCTCAAGGACACGCCCATGCTGATGGCGATCTCCGTGCTGGAGATGCTCGGCCACGCGCGCCTGTTCTCGCAGGAGCACTTCCAGTTCACCGAGCCGCTGACGGTGATCGGCGTGGCCTTCATCGTCATTTCCTATCTGGCCTCCCTTCTCCTGCGAGCCCTGGAGCGACGCCTTGCCCACTGACACTCTCCCCAACCCCGAGAAGAACCCCGCCAGGAGCACCGGCGAGCTGATCAGGCTGGAGCAGGTCACCAAGCGGTTCGGGAGCAACACCGTCCTGGACCACCTGGACTTCTCCGTCGACGCCGGCAAGCACGTCACCCTGATCGGACCGTCCGGATCGGGCAAGACCACGATCCTGCGGCTGCTGATGACCCTGCTCAAGCCCGACGAGGGCACGATCACGGTCGACGGGCAGAAGCTGTTCCCGGCCTCCGACAAGGAGGTCCGGGAGGTCCGCAAGAAGATCGGGATGGTCTTCCAGCAGTTCAACCTGTTCCCGAACATGTCGGTGCTGCGGAACATCACCGAGGCACCGGTCACCGTCCTCGGCATGTCGAAGGACGAGGCCGTGGAGCGGGCCAAGGGCCTGCTGGAGATGGTGGGCCTGTCCGACAAGTGCGACGCGCACCCGGCGCAGCTGTCCGGCGGGCAGCAGCAGCGGGTGGCGATCGCCCGGGCGCTGGCGATGCGGCCGCAGGTGCTGCTCCTGGACGAGGTGACCTCCGCGCTCGACCCGGAGCTGGTCGCGGGCGTCCTGGACGTGCTGCGGGACATCGCCCGTTCCACGGACATCACGATGCTCTGCGTGACCCACGAGATGAACTTCGCCCGGGACATCTCCGACCAGGTACTGATGTTCGACTCCGGCCGGGTCATCGAGTCGGGCCCGCCGGAGAAGATCTTCAGCGAGCCGGAGAACGACCGCACGCGAGAGTTCCTCAGCGCAGTGCTCTGACTACACCGTGTGACCAGGCAGAACACCGGGCCCGGTGACTGGGGCATGCTTCTGGCATATGCCAGCGGGTCAATGCCCCAGTCCGGGGGCCCGGGAATCTTGTCAACCCCCGCTCTCCGCGGACCCTTTGCCGGTTATCGTGGAGGGGATTCGCTGTCCGGATTCACGGCCCAAACAGCAAGCGCAGGGGGAGACCACCGTGGCGCTGAAGCACGAGCCGCCGACCACCCCGTACCACTCGGCCCAGGAAGCCCTGCGCGTCCTGGAGACAGTGGCGCGGAGTTCCACCGGAGTCACCGACGCCGATCTCGCCCGGCACACCGGCATCGGACCGGAGCGGCTGACCGCGCTGCTGCGCATGCTGCGCCGTGAGGGCTACGTCGAGCAGATCGCCGACGGCGCGTACGTCACGGGCGAGACGCTGGCCCGCCTCGGCTCCGCCCAGCACCGCGAGCAGGCCCTGCGCGACAAGCTCCAGCACGCCCTCGACCGGCTGCGCGACTCGGTCGGCGCCGCCGTCTACATGAGCCGGTACGTCGACGGCGAGATCAGTGTCACCCAGTACGCCGACAGCCCGGCCACGCCCAAGGTCAACGAGTGGGTCGACTTCCGCTCCTCCGCCCACGCCACCGCGATCGGCAAGAGCCTGCTCACCCAGCTCGACCACGCCGGCCGCCGCGACCACCTCGCCCGGCACAAGATGGCCCGCCTCACCTCGCGCACCATCACCAGCGACCGGCTGCTGCTCTCCCGGCTGGAGTCCCAGCCACCCACGGTGCCCGTCCTGGACCTCCAGGAGTACGCGGTCGGCACGGTCTGCGCGGCCGTCCCCGTCACGGCCGGCTCCTCGGTCGGCTGCCTGGCCCTGTCCCTCCCGGTCGAGCAGGCCCACCGGCTGCGCCAGGCCGCGGACGCCCTCAACCGCAACGCGGCACCGGTCCTGCTGTCCATGGCGATCTAGCTCCTGCTCCGGGTGGTCCGAAGCACCCCGAAGGACCGGGTATTATTTTCCCCGTCGCCGCCGCGAGAACGCGCCATGCGGAACGCGGTCGGCGGGAGTCATGCGCCGCTAGCTCAGTTGGTTAGAGCAGCTGACTCTTAATCAGCGGGTCCGGGGTTCGAGTCCCTGGCGGCGCACCGGTGAAGGGCCTCTCGTGGGAGCGGGAGGCCCTTCGGCGTTTTCGAGATCCTCCCTGGTCAGCAGGCGGTACGCGCGCTCCCCGGGAGGTCGCCACCACACCGGGTCCGCGCACCTGAGGCCCTCCTTCCGTAACGCCGCCCGACGGATCTTGTTCGTGGCCGTCACCGGCATCCGCCCCACCACCCGCACGAACCGGGGCGCCATCTTCGTCCCCAGGTCGGGCTGGGCGAGCAGGAACCTCGCGAACGCCTCCGGATCGAAGGTCCCGGCGATCGTCGCCATCACCTGGTCCCCGGTCACCGGGTCCGGCACCGCGTACACCGCGACGGCGACGGCCCCCTCGTACCGGGCGAGGATGTTCTCCATCATCGCGGCCGCCAGGTTCTCCCCGTCGACGCGGAGGCGGTCGTCGGTGCGGCCGGCGAAGTAGAGGTGGCCGTCGGCGTCCCGGTAGAAGAGGTCGCCCGTCCAGTACCAGCCGTCCTTGCGCCGCTCCGCCTCCGCCGCCGGATTGCGCCAGTAACCCTCGAAGGGGCTTGGCCCCTGGTTGACCAGTTCGCCGATCGCCTCGTCCCCGTTGAGCAGCCGCCCCGCCGCGTCGAAGCGGGCCGGCGGGCACTCCTTGCGGCTCTCCGGGTCGAGGACGACGAGCCCGGGTGCGGCCCGGCCGACCGCGCCCGGCGGCGTCCCCGGCGACCACTGCACGGCCGCCCCGCCCTCGGACGAGCCGTATCCCTCCACCAGCCGCACCCCGAACCGCCGCTCGAAGGCCGCCGCGTCCACCGCGCCCGCCTCCGTGCCGAAGCCGAGGCGGAGGGGGTTGTCGCGGTCGTCGGGGCGGGGCTCGGTGGCCAGGACGTACTGGATCGCCCGGCCGACGTAGGTGAAGTACGTCGCCCCGTGGCGGCGTACGTCCGGCAGGAAACGGGACGCCGAGAAGCGCCGGCGCAGCGCGACGCCCGCCCCGGTGACGAGTGCGGGCGCCCAGCCGGCGATCACCGCGTTGCCGTGGAACATCGGCATGCAGAGGTAGTGCACGTCCTGGGGGCCCAGGGCGAACTGGCCGGCCAGGGAGCGCCCGGCGGCTGCCAGGCGGCCCTGGGAGCAGAGTGCGGCCTTGGGCGCGCCGGTCGAGCCGGAGGTGAAGTAGAGGAGGAAGCGGTCGTGCGGGGTGGCGCGGGAGGCGTCCGGGCGTGCGTCCTCGTAGGGGATCAGGAGGTCGGCGTACTCCTCCGTGTCCGTCACCAGCAGGCGCACCCCGGGCAGGTCCAGGCCCTTGAGCAGCGGCAGGTGGCGCCGCTCGGTGACCAGGATCCGGCACTCGGTGTGCAGGATGTCGCGGGCGAGTTCGGCGCCCCTGCGGGTGGGGTTCACGCCCGCGACCGCCGCCCCGGCCAGGGCCGCCGCGCCCAGCCACAGGGGGAACTCGGGGGTGTTGTCGAGGAGCACCCCGATGTGGGGCTCGGTGTCCGGCGGCAGCAGATCGGCGAGCAGGGCCGCCCGGGCCGCGGCTCCGGCCGCCACCTCGTGATGGGTCAGGACCCGTTCCTCGCACCACAGTCCTGGCCGGTGGTCGTCCCACCGGTCCCGTAAGAGCTCCGCGACCGTACGCCCTGTGGACTCCATGGGCCGCAAGGTAGCTGATGCTCTGTCAGATGTGGAGGGCTGTCATGGCGTCACACCACGGTGAACATGAGATGGGCGATGACCATGAACACCAGGCAGAAGACGATGACCACGCCCAGGAACACCGCCGCGCAGCCCGTGCCTGCCGCGAGCCTCCCCCGCGCCGGCGCGTGGGCCGTGGCGCGCTCGGGGCGGTCGGGCAGGTAGTGCACGGTGACCATGTCACCCTCCACGGTCGTCGCCGGGCCGTTCGCCTCGTCGAAGCGGATCACGCGAGCGTCGAACGTGGCGAACTCGTAGACGTGGTGCAAGGTGGTCCGCACACCGGTGTCACCGCCACCACTGGTCGTCGTGTACGCCCGCAGGCACCGCGCCTGGGACGTGTACCCGCTGCTCCAGGCCCTGCTCACATCCTGCGCGCGGCGGGCGATCCCAGTCAGGGCGAAGACCGCCAAGGCGATCATGAGTGCCGGTACGACGTAGAAGAATGCCTGGAATGCCGCCATGCTGCCCCCCGATTCCCGCACGGTCGTGATCGGCCGGCATGGGGAACCTACCCACGCCGGCCGTACCGCCGCCTCAGGAGAACCTCAGAACGTCACGTCCGAGCACGCGTAGAACGCATTGCCCGTGTCGGCGATCGTCCACACCGCCAGGATGACGTGGTGGCCGCTCAGCCCGGACGGCAGCCTGCCGCTGTGGGAGAGCGTGGACGGGGGCCGCTGGCCGTTGTACGGCACCGTGAAGAACGGCGTGAGGTTGAGGTCGGACCTGGCCAGGTTGTGGTTCCGGTTCCAGCCCGGCTTGGTGATGTAGTACTTGAAGTCGGTCGTGGCGTGCATGGCCGTGAACTGCCAGCGGAACGTGTAGGTCTGGCCACCCGTCACCCTGGTGGTGGGCCAGGCCCCGCCGGACGGCGTCCGGGGCGCGCTGAGCTGGCTGAACTGGCCGAGGCCGGCGTTGCATATCTGTCCGTCGGCCGGGCCGGAGGCCGGGAAGCCCTTCGGGCCCTCGACGCTCTGCGGTTCCCATTGGATCGGCCCGCAGTTGGTCACGGTGCCGTTCTGGCAGAGCTTCTGCCGGCTGACGGGGAGGTCGGTGTAGCCGTGGCCGCTGGCGCCGCCGGAGGAGAGTACGAGAGCTCCGGTCGTGGCCAGTCCCACCGCGGCTGCGGACAACTTGGTCCTTGTGCGCATGCTGCCGCTCCTGGAGAACGTGGGGGATGTTCAGTGAGCTGTGCAGGTAGGTCTAGACCAAGTCTGAGAGTAGGGACGTCAGTTGAACATGTCCATACCAATCACGGAGCTGTTTCTCCCCGGCCCGCGCAGAACGCCACCGTCAGGTCCTTCACCAGCGCCTTCCGCTCGTAGTCGTCGAGTTCGACCAGCCCCCGCATGGTCAGCCGGGTCACCGTGTCCTCCACCGAGTCCACGACCGAGGTGAGCACGCTCGCCCGGTTCCGGGCGTCCAGCGCGGCGATGCGGCGGCGGTGCATCGCGGCGGCGACCTCGGGGGCGTACTCCACCCGGACCGGCTGCACCGAGAACACCTCCAGGCCGACCGGTGCCGCGTCCGCCGCCACCAGCCGGGTCAGCGCCTCGGCCGCCGCGTCCGCGGAGCCCTTGGTCCCGCCGGGCATCTCCACCGGCACGCGGGCCAGGGCCGCCTCGACGCACTCGCGCAGATACGTCTCGTGGTCCTCGACCCCCAGCGTGGCCCGCGCGGTGTCCCGCACCCGCCACACCACCAGGACGACCACCCGCAGGGAGACCCCGTTCGCGTCGACGGCGGGGACCGGCTCGCTGCGCCAGTGCCGCAGCCGTACGTCCACCCGGCGGCGCAGCAGCAGCGGGTTGACCCACAGCAGACCCGAGCGCCGGACGGTCCCCCGGTAGCGGCCGAACAGATCCAGCACCCAGGCCCGGCCGGTCCGGCCCCGGGCCAGCCCGCCGAACCCGAACAGCCCGAGCGCCCCGGCCCCCGCGTACGCCGCCCACTGCGCGGGACCGAGCCCGGCCCCGGCGTGCGCGGGCAGCCGCAGCGCCTCCAGCACGAGCGGCGGCAGCAGCCCGGCCCACCACGAGGTGACCGCGCACCCGGCCGCCCCGCAGGCCCCGGCCAGTACACCCGCCGCCCCGGGCAGCACCCGCGCGGACCGCTCCACCAGGTCGGGGTCGGCCTGCGGCAGCGGGCGCGGCGCCAGGGTCGCCGGGCGTCCGAGGCGCGGCTGCTCCCCCGTGCCCCGTCTGCGGGCGACGACCGCCGGCTTCAGCGGTACCGGCGCCGGGTCGGGGTCGTCGCGGAACAGCAGGTGGACGGGGATCTCGGTGGTGGACTCGTTCTGGATGAGCCGGGCGGGCCTGACCGGTCCGTCGGCCAGACCGCCGGCCGGCCCGTCGGGCTCGGACGTGTGGGAAGTGGTCGTACTCATGGGTGCCTCCAGCCTCCGCGCCAGATGCGTCACAACGGGTGATCCCCGGTGCCGGGGTCGGGGCCCTCCGGGGAGGGCTTCTACGAGAAGAGCCGCCGCCAGGTCTCGGGTCCCGGGTAGCCGTCCGCCGCGCCGCCCCGCCAGCCCTGGGCACGCTGGAAGGCCTCGACGGCGCGCCGGTCCGCCTCGCCCCAGCGCGGCCCCGGCCCGACCCTGTAGAACCTGCCGAACCCCTTCCGCACCAGCTGCCTCCCCAGATGGGTGATGTACGTGTTGCTGGCGCCTGGCCGGAACATCGCCCGGCCCGGGTAACCGGGAACCCCGTGGGAGGAGGGCGGCGGCCCGACCGTCCCGGCCTTCACGTCCTCGCCCTTCCCCGTGGCCAGCAGCTCCCAGGTGCGCGGGCCGGGCAGGCCGTCCGCGTCGGCGCCCGTCCAGCCCTGGGCCAGCTGGAAGGCCCGGGTCGCCCGCCGGTCCGCGTCCGTCCAGCGCGGTCCCGGGCCCGAGGCGTAGGAGCCACCGGCCCCGCGCGCGACGAGCATGCGGCCGAGCAGCGTGACGTACTTGTTGTTCGCGCCGGGGCCGAAATACGCCGCCCCCGGGTAGGGCGCGGCGGCGGGTGCGCCCGGTTTCCCGTCGGCCGGTTCCTTGCCCGGCACGGTCCCCTGTTCCGTCCCCGGCTGCTCCGGCGTGACGCCCTTGTACCGGTAGGGGACGTACCGGTCGGAGTCGCTCCAGTAGGCGTACGGGGTGGACTGCCGGCGGGTGTGCGGGCGGGTCTGCTCATAGGCGATGTAGTAGGTGTGCGTGGAGTCGGTCCAGCCGCCGAAAATGACGACGTGCGATCCGCTCTCGGGGTCGGCCGCATTGTGGAACAGCAGAATGTCGCCCGGCTGGAGTTCCGCCTTGGAAATCCGCTCACCGAATTGGGCGAGACTGCCCGTCCATTCGTTCCCGGGCAGCTTCCAGGCCATGGAGACGTAGCCCGAGCAGTCCTGCCGGTAGCCGTCGGACCAGTAGTCGTTCATGTTGTACGGCACCTTCGCGGCGACCCACGTCCTGGCCCGGCTGATGATCTCCGTACGGGTGATGGCGGTGAGCTTGAGGGTGGCCGAGGGCTTGGCGGGGCGGCCGCCGGGGCCGTGCAGCGGGGCCTTGCGGCCCTGGGGGGTGTCTGGCTCATCACCTGCGGAAACTCCGGGTCGGTGGGGTGCGTGCGGGGCGGCCGCGGCCGGCACGGCGTGGCCCGCGCCGAGCGCCGCCGAGGCCACGGCGGCCAGGGCGAGGGCACGGTGTGCGGCCGGGTGGGCGGTGGTGCGGCCGACCCAGGAAGGCGGCAGGACGCGGCGCCAGTGGACGCATCCGGGGCAGTCGCAGTCGCTCGCGGGGTCGAATTCCTCGAATACCGGAGACTCCATGCGATTCCCCTCACACTTCCGGCGGAAAAGGCCGCGCCTGTACCCGTCCGGGCGCGCGCCGTCAGTTTCTCAACTGTCTTCCGCACGCGCATGCTGACGGTCCGAATGATGTACGCGGCGCCCTTGGCGGGGGCCGGCCGGGCCCGGGCGGGTGGTCAGGAGCACCTCCGGACGTCCTGTAGAGTTACGCCGTCAGCGCGCGCCGCTAGCTCAGTTGGTTAGAGCAGCTGACTCTTAATCAGCGGGTCCGGGGTTCGAGTCCCTGGCGGCGCACGATGCCGGTGGCGGCTTGGGTTCGCAGAAAGCGCGAACCCAAGCCGCCACCGTCTTTTCTGCGCGGCTTCGCCGCGCGCCGTGGGGGCTCCGCCACCCACACCCCCTTCTCCCGGGGTCACAGCAAGCGGGCACAGAAGCCCGGCTCGGCGCAGTCGCACCGACCGAAAGGCCCCTCGCGGAAGCGGGGGGCCTTTCGTATGCCTGCGCACAGCCCTGGTGCGGTCTGGCCGGAACCCGGCCCCTCGCGCGAATGGCCGGATACCCTCTCGCCATGGCAGCGCGTGACCTCCAAGAGCGGATCAAGAAGCTCATCATCGACCGCCGGCTGGCCTCCGGGGCCCCGCTGCCGACCGAGCCCGAGCTGATGGAGTACCTCGGCGCGAGCCGGAACTCGGTGCGGGAGGCGCTGAAGGCGCTCCAGGCGATGGGCATCGTGGAGATCCGGCACGGCTTCGGCACCTACGTCGGCCCGATGTCCCTGGCCCCGATGATCGAGGGACTCGCCTTCCGCACGGTCGCCGGGCACTACCGGGGCGAGGACTCCCTGCTCCAGCTGCTGGAGCTGCGGGAGGCGGTGGAGACCGGGCTGGTCTCCCGGCTCGCGGGGCGGATACCGGAAGCGGACCTCATTGAACTGGACGGGCTCGTCGACCGTATGGAAGAGCAGGCCGCGCGCGGAGCCGGTCTCGCCGAGACCGACCGTTCCTTCCACGCCACCCTCTACCGGGGGCTGGACAACGTGCTGCTGAGCGAGGTCCTGGAGGCGTTCTGGGACGCCTTCCACCGGGTCCGCACGGACCTGGGGGGTGTGCCGCAGGACCCGAAGGTGACCTGCCGGCAGCACCGGGAGATCCTCGACGCGGTCCGGTCCGGCGACTCGATGCGGGCGGAGGATGCCATAAGAGAGCACTTCGGGAACATCCGCGCCCGCCTGTCCACAACGGCTCCACAGGGCCCCCACACCCGCCACAATGAACGCGTATGACCGGTAAACACCGCGTTTCGCATCTTGCGATCATGATGAACACCGTAGAACCCTGGTTTTCTGGTTTTTCAAGATGCTGCTCATACGCGGCAGTTGGGGGGCAAAAGAACCGGTTGCGGGCCGGGCGGGGGTAGGGGCCCCGTTCCTGAAGCGATGCCGTGGGGGGCATCATGCAACCGGAAGGTCGCGTTGCCGTGTCTATAAGGTGTGGATGACGTGGTGGCAGCGACCCACCACTGATACGTCTGTGAAGGTCGAGGGGGACCTGCGGCAGGCGGTAGGAAGCTACGAAACACGCGGTGTCCGCGTGTGGGGGGATGACTCATGACGTCGAGGCCGACGGGCGCCCGGCAGCAGGACCACGACCCGTCCCAGACCACCCAGCTCAGGGTGCCGACGCATCGGATGAGCACCACGGGGACGTTCCGGCGGATCAAGAAGACGCTGCCGAGATACGACTACGAGCACTACAGCCGGCTCGCGGGTCCCCTCACCCAGCCCGATCCGACCAAGCCCTACAAGGTGCAGTACCGGTCGCTGATCTCGCAGGAACCGCACCGCATAAGAGTCGCGCTGATGCTGGCCGCGGCCCCGGTGCTGTCCGTGGTGCTGCTGGTGTGGCTGCTCCAGCCCGAGCACTGGACCGAGCGCGACTACCCGGCCTTCGACTGGCTGCCCGCGCTCGACGTGGTGATGCTGGTCGCGATCGGCCTGATCGAGTTCTTCCGCTGCATGAACGTGGTGTCGAACGCGCACGCCACGCTGGTCGCCCGCGACCCGATCCCGGTGGTGCCCGAGACCGGCACCAGAGTGGCCTTCCTCACCTCCTTCGTGCCCGGCAAGGAGCCGCTGGAGATGGTGACGAAGACGCTGGAGGCCGCGGTGAAGATCCGCCACCGGGGCCTCATGCACGTCTGGCTGCTCGACGAGGGCGACGACCCCGAGGTCAAGGCGGTCTGCGAGCGCCTCGGCGTGCACCACTTCTCCCGCAAGGGCGTCGCGAAGTGGAACCAGGCCAAGGGCCCGCACCGCGCCAAGACCAAGCACGGCAACTACAACGCCTGGCTGGAGGCGCACGGCGACGACTACGACTTCTTCGCCTCGGTCGACACCGACCACGTGCCGCTGCCCAACTACCTGGAGCGGATGCTCGGCTTCTTCCGCGACCCGGACGTCGGCTTCGTCATCGGCCCGCAGGTGTACGGCAACTACGACAATCCGATCACCAAGGCCGCCGAGTCGCAGCAGTTCCTCTTCCACGCGCTGATCCAGCGCGCGGGCAACCGCTACGGCTCCCCCATGTTCGTCGGCACCTCCAACGCCGTGCGCATCAAGGCGCTGAAGCAGATCGGCGGTCTGTACGACTCGATCACCGAGGACATGGCGACCGGCTTCGAGATGCACCGCCACAAGAACCCGGCGACGGGCAGGAAGTGGCGCTCGGTCTACACCCCGGACGTCCTCGCGGTCGGTGAGGGCCCCAGCGCCTGGACGGACTTCTTCACCCAGCAGATGCGCTGGTCGCGAGGGACGTACGAGACGATCCTCAAGCAGTACTGGAAGGGCTGGTACTCGCTGCCGCCGAGCAAGCTCTTCAACTACACGATGATGATCATCTTCTACCCGATGTCGGCCCTGAACTGGATCCTGGCGGCGCTGAGCTGCTGCCTGTTCCTGGGCCTGGGCGCCTCGGGGGTGAACATCGACCCGGCGGTCTGGCTGATGCTCTACGGCAACGCCTCCGCGCTCCAGATCGGCCTGTACGTCTGGAACCGCCGGCACAACGTCTCGCCGCACGAGCCGGAGGGCTCCGGCGGTGTGGCCGGCATGGTGATGTCCGCGCTGTCGGCGCCGCTGTACGCGAAGGCGCTGATCGACTCCGTGCTGCGGCGCAAGAGCAAGTTCGTGGTCACGCCCAAGGGCGACTCGGCGAGCCCGGACCGCTGGTTCGGCACGTTCCGCTACCACTGGTACTTCGTCGCGATCTTCGGTGGGTCGATCGCGGCCGGCTTCGTCTTCGGCCACTCGCACCCCGCGATGATCATCTGGGCGACGTTCGCGCTGCTGATCACCGCCTCGCCGGTCTTCGCCTGGCGCTGGCAGCTGCGGCAGGACGCGAAGAAGCCCGCCGCACCCGCCGTGGAGCAGCCGCAGGACCCTGCGGGGCCGAACCGGACGCAGCCGCTGCCCATCCCGCAGCAGCCCGCGGCCCACGCCCCGCAGCACAAGCCCAGTTGGGCCGCCACCCCTGGCGGAAACGGGGAGGTCGGGGGGACCGACCAGACCATGCAGATCGCCCTTGGTGGACTTGGGGGACGTAAAGAATGAACGACCGTGCAGGCCGCCGCCGGGCCCGTCGACTCGCGATCGGCACGGCGGTGGTACTCGCGCTGGCCGGGATGAACGGTCCGTGGCTCTACCGCTTCGGGACCGAGAAATACCACCAGTACAAAATCAACAAGCCGGAGTACAAGGCCGCGAACGGCAAGTGGGAGATCATCGAGTTTCCCGAGGAGTACCGGCAGAACACGATCCACGCGGCGCTGCTGCGCACCGGCAAGGTGCTGCTCGTCGCGGGGTCGGGCAACAACCAGGACAACTTCGACGCGAAGAAGTTCGACACCCGGATCTGGGACCCGGTCAAGGGCACCATCAAGAAGGTCCCCACGCCCAGCGACCTGTTCTGCACCGGCCACACGCAGCTCGCCAACGGCAACCTGCTGATCGCGGGCGGCACCAAGCGGTACGAGAAGCTCAAGGGTGACGTCACCAAGGCCGGCGGCCTGATGATCGTCCACAACGAGAACCCGGACAAGCCGATCACGCTGCCCGCTGGCACCAAGTTCACGGGCAAGGAGAACGGCAAGACCTTCGTCTCGAAGGACCCGGTGCTGGTGCCGCGCGCGAAGAAGGTCTTCGACAAGGCGACCGGCAGGTTCCTGCGCAACGACCCCGGTCTCGGCCGGATCTACGTCGAGGCACAGAAGCGGGGCAAGAAGTTCGAGACCGGCACGCAGGACAACTACCGCGTGCACGGCCTGAAGGGCGCCGACGCCAAGAACACCTACGGCATCGCGCAGAAGCTCGCCCTGGACAAGAAGGACTTCCAGGGCATCCGGGACGCCTTCGAGTTCGACCCGGTCGCCGAGAAGTACATCAAGGTCGACCCGATGAAGGAGGCCCGCTGGTACCCGACGCTCACCACCCTGAGCGACGGCAAGATCCTCAGCGTCTCCGGCCTCGACGACATCGGCCAGCTGGTCCCGGGCAAGAACGAGGTCTTCGACCCGAAGACCAAGAAGTGGACCTACACGGACACGGTCCGGCAGTTCCCGACCTACCCGGCGCTGTTCCTCATGCAGAACGGCAAGGTCTTCTACTCGGGCTCCAACGCGGGCTACGGGCCGGACAACGTGGGCCGCGAGCCGGGCGTGTGGGACGTGGACACCAACAAGTTCACGAAGATACCCGGCCTGAGCGACTCCAAGCTGATGGAGACGTCCGGCACGGTGCTGCTGCCGCCGGCGCAGGACGAGAAGTACATGGTGATCGGCGGCGGCGGCGTCGGCGAGTCCCAGCAGTCCAGCGAGAAGACGAGGATCGTCGACCTGAAGGACGACGACCCGCGCTTTGTGGACGGCCCGTCCCTGGACAAGGGCACCCGCTACCCGAACGCCTCGATCCTGCCCGACGACAGCGTGATGATCTCCGGCGGTTCCGAGGACTACCGGGGCCGCAGCGACTCCAACATCTTCGAGGCGCGCATCTACGACACGGAGAAGAACGACCTCAGGCGGGTCGCCGACCCGCTGGTGGGCCGCAACTACCACTCCGGGTCGATCCTGCTGCCCGACGGCCGCGTGATGTTCTTCGGCTCGGACTCGCTCTACGGCGACAAGGCCAACACCAAGCCGGGCAAGTTCGAGCAGCGCATCGAGATCTACACGCCGCCGTACCTCTACGGCAGCGGGGACCAGCCCTCGCTGTCCGGCGGGCCGCAGACCATCGAGCGCGGCGGGACGGGGACGTTCACCTCGTCGGACGCGGCGAAGGTCGAGAAGGTCCGGCTGATCCGCCCGAGCGCCGCCACGCACGTCACGGACGTCGACCAGCGCTCGATCGCGCTGGACTTCAAGGCGTCCGGCGACAAGCTGACGGTGACCATGCCGAAGAACCGGAACCTGGTCCAGGCGGGCTGGTACATGCTCTTCGTGACGGACGACCGGGGCACGCCGAGCAAGGCGCAGTGGGTCAAGGTGCCGTAGTCGTAGTGCTCGGCTGATCGGGGCGCTCTCCGGTGCGGAGGGCGCCCCTTCGCGTGCCCGGGCCTGACGAGAAACACGCTTGACCTGCACACGGCATCTGGTGTGCCCTCGGTACGACATCGGTAACGCGTGTGGTCAACGGTGGCGGGGGAAACGGGAGATGACCGAGTCGACCACGTCGGACCCGGTGGCCGAGGAGGTCCTGGCCGCTGCGACCGTCCAGGTCATGGGCGCGGACGGGCACATCGGCGGCCTGGGCGTGCTCATCGCGCCCACACTGGTGCTGACCTGCGCCCATGTCGTACTGGAGGCCTCGGGGCGGCCGGCCCGCCAGGACGAGCGCCCCGACGGCCCCGTCGGCGTCCGCCTGGTCCTCCGGGAGGGCGGGCCGGTGGACGCCGTCGTCCGCGACTGGGTGCCGGTACGCGCGAACGGCACCGGAGACGTGGCCGTACTGTCCCTGTCCCGCCCACTCCCGGAGGCCCGGCCCGTCCTGATGGTGGCGTCCCGGGACGTCTGGGACCACAAAGCCATCGTTTTCGGACTGCCGAGGGACGACACCGGCGGCGGCTGGCACACGGCCCGGCTGCGCGCCCGGACCGGCACCGGCCGGCTTCAGATGTCGCCGCTCGACGGGCAGTCGGACCCGGTCCAGCCCGGCTTCAGCGGCTCGGCCGTATGGGACGAGGACCTCGGTGCCGTGGTCGGCATCGTCGTCTCGATCTCCCCGGCGCACCGGGGGCAGGCCTTCTGCATCCCGACCCGCACGGTCCTCGACGAACTGCCGGATCTCGCCGAACTCCTCGCGCCCTCTTCCCCCTTCCCGGGCCTGCGCCCGTACACCGAGAAGGACAACGCGCACTTCTTCGGCCGGGACGAGGACGTCACCGCGGTCGTCGACCTGCTCTGCCCGCACGGGTCGCCGCCCGAGGGCTGCGTGACCCTGACCGGTCCGTCCGGCTCCGGCAAGTCCTCCCTCCTCATGGCGGGCGTCCTTCCCCGCCTGAAGGAGCAGGACGTGGAGGTCGTCACCCTGCGCGCGGAGGGCCGCCGACCGGACGCCGCGGCGATCCGGGAGACACTGCGGACCCACCGCTCGGCTCGCGGACTCGTGCTGGCAGTCGACCAGGCGGAGGCGCTGCTGCTGCGCCCGGAGGAGGAGCTGCGCGCCCTGGTGGACGCACTCCTCGACGCCTGCCGGCACCCCGGAGTCGCGGTCCTGGTCGCGCTGCGGACCGACTTCCAGGACGCGGCCCTGCGCCACCCGGAGCTGAGCCGGCTGGTCGGCGGGGCACCCGCGCAGCAACTGGGCCTGATGACCCGCGAGCAGCTCACCGAGGTGGTCCGGCTGCCGCTGCGGGCCTTCCCCGGCGTGGAGTACGACAGCGGACTGGCCGACCGGCTCATCGAGGACGCGGCGGGCCGGCCGGGTGCGCTGCCCCTGCTCGGGTTCGTCCTGACCACCCTGTGGGAACGGCAGGTCGGCGGCCGGCTCCGCCTCGACACCTACCGCGAGCTGGGCGGCCTCGGCGGGGTGCTGAGCAGCAGGGCGGACTCGGCGTGGCAGCGGGCGCTGCGGGGCGCGACGCCGGATTCGGCGACCGGGCTGCTCCGCGCGCTGATCCAGGTCCCGCCCGGCAGCGGCACGGCCCTGCGCGCCCGGCTCGCCCGCCGCGACGCGGGCGAGGAGCAGTGGGCCATCGCCCGCGCACTCGCCGAGGCCCGGGTCCTGGTCCTGGGCGCGGATCCCGAGCGGGGCGAGACGGTCGAGCTGGCCCACGAGGCCCTCATCGAACACTGGCAGCCGCTGGCCGAGCAGCTGGAGAACGACCGTACGTTCCTCACCTGGCGCGGCGAACTCCGCTACGACCGCGCCCGCTGGTGGCGGGCAGGACGGCCCGACGGACTGCTGCTGGAGGACCCGGCGCTGTCGGTGGCGGAGCGGTGGCTCGCCGAGCGGCGCGGCGAACTCACGGAGGACGACCGGGAGTTCATCGAGGCGGGTGCCGGGCTGAGGGACCGTAAGGCACACGAGGCCGCGAGGTCCGAGCGCAGGAAGCGGTATCTGCGCGTGCTGTGGGCGGTGGTCACGGTTCTGGCCGTGGTGGCGGCGGCGGTGGTGTCCGTGCTGTATCTGAACCTGCTGACGGAGCAGCGGCGGTTGGCTTCGGATCGGTTGGCGCAGCAGGCTGCGAGTATCGACGGCACGTCTCTGACCATTTCCTCGCTGTACGCGGTGGGGGCGTTTCGGGCGGAGGCCCGGCCTGACGCGCGCTCGGCGCTGCTCGCCCAGTACCTGCGGTCGCAGGACGTGGAGCGGGTGGTGATGGAGGGGCGCCATGACGTGCGGGATGTCGCGCTCACGGAGGACGGCGCGTACGCGTATGCCCTGTTGAGCAGCGGACAGTTCGTGAAGCTGGATCTGCGGGGCAAGGCCCGGCCCGAGCCCGTCCTGCACAACAGGGCGACGGACAACGCGCGTACGGCCGTCTCACCCGATGGGCGGATCGCGGCCCGGGCGAGCGACTGGGGCGTGATCTCCCTCCGTGTACCGGACCCCTCCGGCGGCACGCGGACCGTCGTCCTGCGCCAGAACGACGACCTGGAGAACAACCTGCGCGGCGTCCATGACCTGCGCTTCGACGGGGACGGCCGGCGGATCCTCGCCGCGATCCCCCGCGAGGGCGTGCTCGTGTGGACCACGGGCGACGGCCGCCGCACCGGCCGCACGCTCGTCCCGCCGAAGGGCTGGGACGCGGCGCAGGCCTGGTTCGGCGCGGACGGCACGGTGGTGGCGCGGATCGTGCCCGAGGACGCCGACGCGGACGACACACGGGGACGGTTGGTCTCCTGGGCCCTCGAGGACGGCTCCCTGCACCGTCCCTGGGGCGAGCAGGCCACGGCCTCCGCGACGGTCAGCGGCAACGGCAGCGTCCTGGTCACCTGCACGACCAAGGGTGTGCTCGAAGCGTGGCGGCTGGGTTCCTCACCTCAGCGCTTCCGGGACTGGAACAACAGCGGCTTCAACGGGCTGTGCCCGCTCAACACGCCTCGGCTGGACGCCTCGGGCCGCTACCTGGTCAACCCCACCGGGCGTATCGGGACCGACCTCGGGCGGATGCGGTTCCTCGTCGTCGACCTGGAAAAGGGCTGGCCGGCCACGTTCGACACCCCGGCCGCCGCTCCGGAGGACCAGAACATCACCGGCCGGGCGAACTCCCCGGCGGTCGCGCTCGCCGGTCCTCCCGGTGACCTGCGCGCGGCCGTCGCCGTGGGCGGCAGCATCGTCACCGTACGGGTCCGGCCGCCCACGTCGTTCGCCACCAACGCGCTGCTCAACCGCATCCGCACACCGGACGGACCGAGCGGCAGGATGGCGGTCGTCGACTCCAAGGGCACAGGACTCCAATTGTGGAACCTGGCCGACCACCGGCTCCTCGCGACCGCCCGGCCGTCCCGGCCGCTGGCCCGTATGTACGCGGCCTTCAGCCCGGACGGGCGACGGATGCTGACCATCGCCGAGGACCAGCGGACGGTCCTCGTCTGGCGGATCGACAGTGGTTCCCTCAGGGAGGAGCACGTCCTCGAGCTGCCCGCGCCTCCCGGCATCACGGCTTCCGGAGCGGACCCCCGAACGGGGCTCGTCCCGTCCTGGATCAACATGAGCTTCTCCGACGACGACCACGCCGTGATCTCCGGGCTGTCGTACGTCTCCCGCTGGAATCTCGACACCGGCAAGCCCGACGGCGAGGTCTACCGGCCTTCCGTCCAGGAGCGTGCGCAGCTCGCCAACGAGGCGGCCGGCACCTTCGCCACCGCCGTACCCGGCACACCGCAGGCGCTGGTGCGGACCGTGGGCGAAATCGGCAGCTGGGACTTCACCACCGGCGAGTTCACGAAGTGGATCAAGAAGGAGGAAGAGGACCGGTCGGTCCGGTCACTGGTCCTCTCCCCCGACGGGAAGCTGCTCGCCGTGCAGTACGCCGGCGGCCGGGTACGCCTGTGGGACGTACAGAAGAAGGCCTGGAAGCCGGACCTCACCTCCAACGGCGTCCACTACCTCGGCCGCTTCCTCGGCGACCGCCTCCTCCACACCACCACCGCCGCCGGTGAACAAGTCGTCTGGGACATCGAGGACCGCCAGGACACCTACCGCTACTACGTGGGCTACGGCTCGGTCCTCTCACCGAGCACCGACGGCAAGTCGCTCACGATCGTCGACGGCTCACGCACCTCCGTGGTCCCCCTCGATCCCGAGCGCTGGGCCGACCGGCTGTGCGCCCTCGCGCAACGGGAGCTGACCGAGGAGGAGAGGAAACGGGCGGTCGACCCCGACCGGGTCGACGACGTCTGCCCGGACTTCTAGGACCTGGCCTTCGCCAGCTTCAGCGCGTAGTCCGACCACCACTGACCCGCCTTGGGCCCGCCCTTGCACTCGCCGTCCGACTCCCCCGGCCGCTTGACCCACAGGTACGCGTCGACCAACGGGTCCGCCGTCTTCGTCGTCGGCGTCTCGCCCAGGGCGCGGCCCGGCGGGTTGCACCAGCGTTCGTCGGGGTTGCCCTGGGTGTAGGGGCCCTTGCCGTTGCGGCTGGTGTCGATGACGAAGTGCTTGCCTCCGACCTTGGCGGAGAGCTGCTTGCCGTAGGCGATGGAGTCTTCGGTGGAGTAGAAGTTGGAGACGTTGACGGAGAAGCCGTCGGCCTGTTCGATGCCGGCCCACTTCAGCGGCTCGAAGATCTGGTCGGGGTTCTGCCAGCCGGCGTTGCCCGCGTCCAGGTACACCTGCGTGTTCTTCAGGGACTTCAGCTTGGTGACGGCACCCTTGAGGAGGTCGTAGCGCTCCTCGTGGAACTGCTCCGGGGTGCAGCCGTCCACTAGGTGCAGCAGCGCGTCCGGTTCGAGGATGACGGTGGCGGAGCGGTCGTCGATGCCCGCCGCCACGCCGTCGAGCCACTTGCGGTAGGCGTTGCCGTCGGCGGCGCCGCCCTGCGAGTACTGGCCGCAGTCGCGGTGCGGGATGTTGTAGAGGACGAGCAGTGCCGTACGGCCTGCCTTGTCGGCGGCCTCGGTGAAGCCCTGGGTCTGCTCCCGCGGGTTGTCCGGGCCGATCCACTCGGCGACCGGCTGTTCGGCGATCTTGCGGATCTGCTCGGCGTCCTGCTTCTTGCCGGCTTTCTCCAGGGCGACGACCTGCTGTGCCGCCGTGCCGTCCGGATTGACCCAGAACGGGGCGGTCTCCTTGGGCTGCTGTGTGATCCCGGCACTCCCGTCGGCGCCCGCGTCCGATCCGTCCCCCCCGTCGGACGAACATCCTGTGACCAGCAGCGCCGCCCCCAGCACCACTGCGGACATCCGCCTCGCGGCAGACGCCCTTACCCCCCTGCTGCCGTACATCCACTCCCCCTTGGGTGCACCGTTCCAAGTCTCAATCCTGGCATACGTCCCGCGATCCCCACGAGGCGGAAGCCACCTGCACGGATCACGCAGAGCCACCGTATCGGGACTTGGCGTCATACAACCTCTAGGCCCGGGTGGCCCTTTGGTTCTAGAGTCTTCTCAGCAGGGCCCGGCCTCCGGCCAGAGTTTCACCCACCGTGGCTCCCGCGACCTCCCGCGCAGCTCGCCGGGTTACTCCCGCAGCCCGTGCGCGCGGTCGAGGACCAGCCCGGTCGGCGGCTTCAGGGGGAGCGGGTCGTCGACCGGGTTGGGGGCGCGCCCGGCCGTCAGAGGCCCGTTCCCGTCAGGTACGCCGACACCACCACGTTCGCCGTGTAGCTGCGGGTCGTACGGTCGAAGCTGCCGCCGCAGGTGACCAGCCGCAGCTCGGCCCGGCCCGATTCGCGGGGCCCGTAGGCCTGGTGGGCGTCGAAGTGGTCGCGGGTGAGGACCTGGACGGACTCGACGGTGAACTCCGCGACCTTGGCGTCGGCCCGGATCACCCGGATCGTCTGGCCCGGCCGCATGGCACTGACCTTGTAGAAGACGGCCGGCCGGGTGTCGGTGTCGACGTGACCCACCATCAGCGCGGTCCCCGGTGCCCCGGGGGCCACGCCGCCCGCGTACCAGCCGACCGCGCCCGGCTGGTCGTACGGCGGCGGATCGAGCGCGCCGCGCGCGTCCAGCCCCCGCGCCACCACGGGCGCCTGCACCCCGAGCCCGGGGATGTCGACGCGCTGCGGCAGCGCGTCGCTCAACGGGCGGTGCGCGGGCGGCAGTTTCACGTCGGGGGGCCGTCCGGCCGCCGCCATGTCGCCCGTGGTGGGCGCGGACATACCGTGCCGTACGTCGGTCACCTCGCGGCCCCACAGCCACAGCCCGAGCAGCAGCGCCACCCAGGCGACGCCGGCCAGCAGGCGGCCGGTGCCCGAGGAATGTCCCTTGATTCGCTCCTGGTCGGACATGGTCAGTCCGTTCCGCGGCTCCGGCGGACACCGCCCAGCGCGACGACCACCGCGGCCACTCCCGCGAGAATCAGGCCGGTCACCCCCTGCGCCGTACCGGGACCGGCCCCGCGGTCCTCGGCGGCGACGAGGTCCGCCGCGCCACCGCCGCCCGCCTGGACGGGGGCGACGGGTGAGGGGTACGCGCCCGGCCGCCGGGCGGCGGACCGCTGCTCGTCGCCCCCGGGCGCGGGCCGCTGCCCGCCGTCGCCGGACGCGGACGGCTGCCCACCGCCCTCGGGCATGGGCGGCTGGCCGACGGTCCCGGGTGCAGGTGGCTGCCCGACGGCCCCAGGTGCGGGCGGCTGACCGATCGCGCCGGGTGCGGGCGGCTGCCCGACGGTCCCGGACACGGACTCGGGCGGCCGGTCACCGGTCCAGGGCGCGGGCGGCTGTCCACCGGTCCCGGTCCCGGACACGGACGAATGCTCGCTCCCCGCCCCGGACGCGGATCGCCGCCGCTCACTCTCCCGGACGGTGAACGTGCCGGTCCGTTCGCTCTCCCCGCAGGTGACCTTCACGGAGTACGTCCCCGCGTCGAGCGTGGAGCGGACGCGGCTCTCGCCCACGAGTTCAACGTCGGTGACGGTGAGCCGCGCGTCCGCGACGAACGCCGCCGAGCGGGCGACGGCCGTCCTCTCCGCACAGTCGGTCACGCGGAGCGTGACGTCACTGCCGGGCGCGGGGGTCGCCGGGGTCACCGCGACGCCCCCTGCGTCCGCCGCGTACGCCGCCGGGGTGAGGGCGGCCGCGAACAGGACGCTCGTACAGACAGTGGCTCTCAGGGAACCCATCGTGAACCTCCAGACGTCTGGAGCCTCCCCCGCACGGTCGGCCCCCGCATCCTCAGGGGCGCGGGGGCTGCTCCGTACGGGTGGCGACGGGTTTGAGCTCCGGTCCTCCGCTGCCCCGGGCCCGGAGGTCCGCTGCCTCCCGGGCTCAGACCCGGTCGACGAGGTCCGCGATCGAGTCCACGACCTGCGACGGCCGGTACGGGAAGCCCTCGACCTGGTCGGGCCGGGTCAGGCCGGTGAGCACCAGGAACGTCTGCATCCCGGCCTCCATGCCCGCCAGCACGTCCGTGTCCATGCGGTCGCCGATCATCGCGCTGCTCTCGGAGTGCGCCCCGATGGCGTTCAGCCCGGTCCGCATCATCAGCGGGTTCGGCTTGCCCGCGAAGTACGGCTTCTTGCCGGTCGCCTGGGTGATGAGCGCGGCCACGGCGCCGGTCGCGGGCAGCGGGCCCTCGGTGGACGGGCCCGTCTCGTCGGGGTTGGTGCAGATGAAACGGGCGCCGTCCAGGATGAGCCGTACCGCCTTCGTCATGGCCTCGAAGGAGTACGTGCGGGTCTCGCCGAGGACGACGTAGTCCGGCTCGTGGTCGGTCAGGATGTAGCCGATGTCGTGCAGCGCGGTGGTCAGGCCGGCCTCGCCGATGACGTACGCCGAGCCGCCCGGCCGCTGGTCGTCCAGGAACTGGGCCGTGGCCAGGGCCGAGGTCCAGATGCTCTCGATCGGCACGTCCAGGCCCATGCGGCGCAGCCGGGCGTGCAGGTCGCGCGGGGTGTACATCGAGTTGTTGGTGAGGACCAGGAAGGGCTTCCCGGACTCGCGCAGCTTCTTGAGGAAGGCGTCGGCGCCGGGGATCGGTACACCCTCGTGGATGAGCACACCGTCCATGTCGGTGAGCCACGACTCGATGGGCTTGCGGTCTGCCATGTGCGGGATCTCCTGCCATACGCGGGCCGGCGTGCGCCTTGGGGCCAGGAGCCCAAGCCTAGACAGTGGCCGGATCTTGGGGAATGGCCTGCGTACGGCATCCCGACAGGCGGGACGGGTCCACGCGCCTCAGCGGCGCCGGCGCGCGAGGAGCAGTGCCCCGCCCCCGGCGAGCAGTACCGCCGCGGCGGCCGCGGCGACCTGTGCGCCGGATCCCGTACGGGCGAGTTCCTCGGCGAACGGGAAGCGGTCCTCGCGGGGCGGGACGGACTCGTCGGGCTCCGGCGGGGAGTCGGTGCCGCCGTCGGCCTCCGGCTCACCCCGGTCGACCGGGCCGTCGCCGTCGATCCCGAACCGGTAGTCGTTCGACTGCCCGACCCAGTCGCCGTCGTCGTCGTGCCGCTGCACCACGGCGGCCTTGGCGGTGACGTCGTTCGGCACGGCGTCCGAGGTGACCGCGAGCCGCACCTTCACGGTGACGGTCTTCCCCGGTCCGACGGTGAACCCGGCGAAGCGGTCCTCCTCGTCGGCGAACGCCCCGACGAGTTCGTCCTCCTCGGTCCTTTCGAACCGCACGGGGTGCGCCCGCGCCCCCTGGAAGAACTCCAGCCGGGACTGCGAGGGCTCCAGCGCCCGCTTGTCGTCGACGAGCACGACGACGGGGTGGATACCGGTGCACGGCCGGTCGGTCGTGTTGGTCAGGTCGAGGTACCAGGTCCCGAACCCGCCCCCGGCCGTGTAGGTGCCGGGCCCGCCGTGGATGCGGGTGGTGAGCGGGAAGGTGTGGTCGTCGGGCGCGGCACAGGCGGGCGCCGCGTCGTCCGCGTACGCCGGATGGGCCCCAGTGAGCAGGACGGCGGCTGCCGCCGTCAGGCAGAGGTGAGCGGGCGTGCAGGGTCGCATGGAGATGTGACATTGCCGGAAGGAGCCGCTCACGAGCCGACACCGCCGGAAACACCCCCGGACGGCGGCGCGAATTCGCCCGGCCGGCGGACATCCCGAGGGGCCGAGAGGATCCTCAGCGACGCCCGAGCGCCCTCGCACGCGAGTGGGCCCAGCCGGTCAGGAGGACACCGGCGACTGTGAGGACCGCGTAGGCCACCAGGGTGGAGAGGAAGCCGCCGGGGAGCCCGTCCAGCAACCCCCGGTCGCCGTTGTCGACGAGGAGCCGGACGAGTGCCTGGGCGCACACGACCATCATCACCATGCCGAGGACCCGGAGGACGTCGTACTTCATGGCCTTCCCTTCCGTGGGAGAGGTGTGACGTTGACGTTACGAACGTATCAATCGGCAGGCACGCGATCGGCCTTCCAGCAGCTCGATTTTCGCGTTACGTCACACTTTCTCGGCGCGCTATCGTGAAGGCGTGCGTGACGAAAAGAAGCGGACGTGCCCGGTGTGCGGCAAGCCCACGGCCCGTCCGGGCCGAGGCCGCCCGCCCGTGTACTGCTCCCGGAGCTGCCAGGCCCGGGCCTACCGCCGGCGCCGGCAGCCGCTGCCCGCCCAGGGCAACCCGCTCGCGACCCGGCCGACGGACGTCCGGGCACGGCAGCGGCGCCGGATCGCCGAGGCGGTGTGGCGTATCGCGGCCGAGCAGGGGCTGGACGCGGCGAGCATGCGCAGGATCGCGGCCGAGGCCAGGGTGTCGCTGCGGGTCGTGCAGTACCACTTCGACTCCAAGCACGCCCTGATGGTCGACGCGCTGCGGCTGCTGCACGAGGAGAACGAACGGCTGGCCCAGGGACGTATCCCGTACGACATGACGGAGCCGTGCGCGCTGCTGCGGGCGGTGCTGGACGAGTTCCTGCCGCTGGACGAGCAACGCGCCTTCGCGCTGCGCGTGTTCACGGCGTACTACGCGCGGAGCCTGACCGATCCCGTGCTCGCGGAGGTCTTCCTGGCCGCCGAGCAGCCGTTGGAGCGGCTCGTGGCGGACATCATCGGGGTGGGCGAGGCGGCGGGGAGCACCGCGCCGGGCATCGACCGGGTGTACGAGGCGGACCTGCTGGTGTCGGGAGCGGTCGGGCTGGGCCTGGACGTCCTGCACGGCCGCCGCTCACTCGCGGACGTGCGGACGGTACTGGAGTACCACCTGGGGCGGATCTTCCCGGACGCCATCCGCACACCCCGGCCGAATCCGGCCCCCGACCCGCGCCGGCCCGCCATCCCCACCACGAGTCCGGCCCCCAACCCGCGCCGGCCCCCCGTCCCCACCACGAATCCGGCTCCCGCCCCTCAGCCGTCCCCCCGCCCGAACACCGGCCCCAACACCAGCTGAGCCGCCCCCACCGCCACGACTCGCCCTCCACCCGGCGCGACCCGCACCGGCACGGCGCCCTCCCCCGTCCGCCTTGCCCGCGCCCCCAGCACCGCCCCGACCCCCGTCCCCACCACGACGGCTCCCGCCCCTCAGCCGTCCCCCCGCCCGAACACCGGCCCCAACACCAGCTGAGCCGCCCCCACCGCCACGACTCGCCCCCCACCCGGCGCGACCCGCACCGGCACGGCGCCCTCCCCCGTCCGCCGGGCCCGCGCCCCCAGCACCGCCCCGACCCCCCGCACGAACGCCTCCGGCGTCGCGGCCACCGTCCGGCCGCCCAGCAGGACAACGTCGATGTCGAGCAGCCCGACCAGGTTCGCCGCGCCCGCGCCCAGCACCCGCGCCGCCTCCTCGACATCGCCGCGCGCCACCGCACCGAGGCACAGCGCCTCCAGGCAGCCGCGGTCGCCGCAGGTGCACGGCGGGCCGTCCAGCTGGATCACCTGGTGGCCGAACTCCCCGGCCCCGGTCCGGGCTCCCCGGTGCACGCTCCCGCCGATCACCAGACCGGCCCCCAGCCCCGTACCGAGGTGCAGGTACGCGAAGGAGCCGCCCTCGCCCACGGCCGCCAGGCCCAGCGCCGCCGCGTTGGTGTCCTTGTCGACCACGACCGGCACACCGAGCCGCTCCGCCAGCGCCTCCCGCAGCGGAAAGCCGTCCCACTCGGGGAAACCGGTCACCCGGTGCAGCACACCCCGGACGTGGTCGAGCGGCCCGGGCAGCGCCACCCCCACCCCGAGCAGGGAACCGGCACGGGCGAGCAGCGGTCCGGCGGGCAGCGCCTCCGTCGCCGTGACGCGCACGGCCTCCGCCGCCTTCGCCCGCACGGCCTCCGCCACCGCATCCGCCCTCGTCGCGCGCACCGCATCCGTCACCGGCACCCGCACTGCATCCGCCCCCGTCGCGCGTACCGCATCCGCCACCCGCACGGCATCCGTCACCGCCGTCAGCACCGCCCCCGCACCCGCCCCCAGGTCCAGCGCGGCCCGCCGCTCCCCCACCACCGTCCCGCGCAGATCGACGAGCACGGCCCGGACCTCGTCCCGGTCCAGGTGGACGCCCACCGCATACGCCGCCTCGGGCACCAGCCGCAGCACCGTGCGCGGCTTGCCCCCGGTCGACGCGCGGCGCCCCGCCTCCGCCGCGAGACCGTCCTCCCGCAGCCGGGCGGTGATCTTGCTGACGGCCTGCGGGGTGAGGCCGGTCCGCTCGGCGAGTTCCAGCCGGCTGATGCCGTCGGACCCGGCCGTCCGCAGCAGGTCGAGCACCAGCGCGGCGTTGTGGCTGCGCAGGGCGAGCAGGTTCGCTCCGGCCCCTGCGCCAGTCATGCCGCCCACCCCGCCCACTCCACCCACTCCGCCCGTACGGTCGTCCGCCCTGTTCACGCCACCCATTGTCCCCGGCGCTTGCACTTTGGCAACAGCGTTGCCAAAGTGGTGGCATGACTGGCACACCCCTCGGCACCTCCGGCACCCCCGGCTCGCCGCTCCGCGTCGGCCTCGTCGGCTACGGCCTCGCCGGCTCCGTCTTCCACGCCCCGCTGATCGCCGCCACCGAGGGCCTCGTCCTCGACACGGTGGTCACCTCGAACCCCGAGCGGCAGCAGCAGGCCCGCGCCGAGTTCCCGGACGTGCGCCTCACCGCCGGCCCGGACGAGCTGTTCGACCGGGCCGGGGAGCTGGACCTGATCGTCGTGGCGTCCCCGAACAAGACGCACGTGCCGCTCGCGACCGCCGCGCTCGAGGCCGGCCTGCCGGTCGTGGTCGACAAGCCCGTCGCGGGCACGGCGGCCGAGGCCCGCGAGCTGGCCGCCCTCGCCGAGGAGCGCGGCCTGCTCCTCTCCGTCTTCCAGAACCGCCGCTGGGACAACGACTTCCTCACCCTGCACAAGCTGGTGACCGAGGGCGAGTTGGGCGACGTCTGGCGATTTGAATCACGCTTCGAGCGGTGGCGTCCGAAGCCGAAGGGCGGCTGGCGGGAGTCCGGCGACCCGGCAGAGATCGGAGGTCTGCTGTACGACCTCGGCAGCCATGTCGTCGACCAGGCGCTGGTCCTCTTCGGCCCGGCGGCCGCCGTGTACGCGGAGTCGGACATCCGCCGCCCGGGCGCCGAGACGGACGACGACACGTTCATCGCGATCACGCACACCAATGGCGTCCGCTCCCACCTCTACGCCTCCGCGACGACCGCCCAGCTCGGACCCCGCTTCCGCGTCCTGGGCTCCGCCGCGGGCTACGTCAAGTACGGCCTCGACCCCCAGGAGGCCGCCCTGCGCGACGGCCACCGCCCCGGCCCCGGCTGGGGCGTGGAGCCCGAGTCGCTGTGGGGCCGCGTGGGTTCCGGCGAGTCCCCGGTCACGGGAGGCGGCCGCCCCGAACCGACCCTCCCGGGCGACTACCCCGCCTACTATGCGGCCGTGGCGAAGGCCCTGCTGGAGGGCGCCCCGAACCCGGTGACCGCGCTGGAGGCGGCCGCCGCCCTGGACGTACTGGAGGCCGCCCGTCGTTCGGCCCGCGAGAAGGTGACGGTGACCCTGTGACCCACAAGAGCAACCCTTCGCACAGCCAGGAGCTGACCCCGAAGTTCCACCCGGAGCTCACCCCGAGCCTGGAGGAGCTGGAGCAGCAGGAACGCCGCCTGGTGTTCCGCCAGTTCACCCACGACGACGCCTGGGCGCTCGGCTCGCTCCTCGTCGGCATGGCCCGGGAGCGGCAGGCCCCGGTCGCGATCGACATCCACCGCGCCGGCCAGCAGCTCTTCCACGCGGCGCTCCCCGGCTCCGCACCCGACAACGACGCGTGGATCGAGCGCAAGCGCCGGGTGGTCGAGCGCTACGGCTCCGCCTCCTACCTGGTGGGCGCCCGCTTCCGCGCCAAGGGCACGACGTTCGAGGAGTCCTCGCGCCTCGACCCCGACACGTACGCGGCACACGGCGGTTCCTTCCCGATCACCGTCGAGGGCGTCGGCGTGATCGGCGCGGTGACGGTGTCCGGGCTGCCGCAGCTCCAGGACCACCGGTTCGTGGTGGAGGCGCTGGAGGAGTTCCTCGGCAAGGACCGCTAGCGACCGCCGGCGCGCCGAAATCACCCGCCCCGGCTCGGAATTACCGCCGGGCCCCTCCGGTTGGCACCTGCTGTACGCATGATCACGCACGGCGCCCGACCGGAGGGATCCCAACCGATGACCACCGCCCTGAAGGAAACCGTCGGCCGGTACGGCATCTGGAGCGTAGGCCTGCGCTCGGAGGACCCGGACCGGCGCGGCGAGCTCGCCGAGGCCGCCGCCGAACTGGAAGAGCTCGGCTACGGCGCCGTCTGGCTGGGCGGCAACAGCTCCGCCGCCAACGCCGCCCCGCTCATCGAGGCGACCTCGAAGCTCACCGTCGGCACCAGCATCCAGAGCATCTGGCAGCACGAGCCGGACGCCGCCGCCACGGCCTTCGGGGACCTGGAGTCGGCCCACCCCGGGCGTTTCCTGCTGGGCCTCGGAGTGAGCCACGCCAAGCGCGTGGAGCAGTACGCCCGCCCCTACTCGGCCCTCGTCGGCCACCTCGACGGACTGGACGCCGCGGGAGTGCCCGCGGACCGCCGCCTCCTGGCCGCCCTGGGCCCGAAGTCGCTCCGGCTGGCCCGCGACCGGGCGGCGGGCTCGATCCCGTACCTGGTCACCCCGGAGCACACCGCGCACGCCCGCGAGATCCTGGGCGAGGCCCCGCTGCTGGCCCCGGAGCTGGGCGTCATCCCGGAGACGGACCCGGCCCGCGCCCGCGCCCTGGCTCGCGAGTTCCTGGAGATCTACCTCCCGCTGCCGAACTACACCAACAACTTCCTCCGGCACGGCTTCACCGAGGACGACCTGTCGGACGGCGGCAGCGACCGCCTCGTCGACGCCCTGTTCGCCTGGGGCGACGACACGGCCATCCGCGCCAAGATCGACGCCTTCTTCGAGGCGGGAGCGGACCACCTCGCCCTCCAGGTCCTGGACGGCGAACCGCGCGACGCCCTCCCGAGGAAGGCGTGGCGCGACCTGGCGACCGTGCTGCTGGGCTGACCCCTCAGGGGCGCGGGGAACTGCGCGAACAACCACGACGAACCCGCAGTCGCGAACGCTCCGCAGCTCCCCGCCCCTCAGGCGTTTTTGAACTCCTGCCGCTGCCGCCCGAGCCCCTCGATCTCCAGCTCCACGACATCCCCGGCCCGCAGGAACGGCTTGGGCTCCGGCGCCCCCAGCGCCACTCCCGCCGGCGTCCCCGTGTTGATCACGTCCCCGGGGTACAGCGTCATGAACTGACTGAGGTACCGCACGACCTCCCCCACCGGGAAGATCTGCTCGGCCGTCGTGCCGTCCTGCTTCAACTCACCGTTGACCCACAGCCGCAGCGACAACCGCTGCGGATCCGGCACCTCGTCCGCCGTCACCAGCCACGGCCCCAGCGGGTTGAACGTCTCGCAGTTCTTCCCCTTGTCCCAGGTCCCGCCCCGCTCGATCTGGAACTCCCGCTCGGACACGTCGTGCGCCACCGCGTACCCGGCGACATGCGCGAGCCCTTCCTCCGCGGACCCCAGGTACCTGGCCGTGCGTCCGATGACGACGGCCAGCTCGACCTCCCAGTCGGTCCTGCGGGACGCGCGCGGCACGAGCACCGTGTCGTTCGGGCCGACCACCGTGTCCGGCGCCTTCATGAAGAGGACCGGCTCGGCGGGCGGCTCGGCACCCGTCTCGCGCGCATGGTCGTGGTAGTTCAGCCCGATACAGACGATCTTGCCGATCCGCCCCAGCGGCGGCCCGATCCGCAGCCCGGTGGCGTCCAGTGCGGGCAGCTCACCGGCATCGGCGGCGGCACGCACCCGACCGAGCGCCGCGTCGTCCGCGAGCAGCGCCCCGTCGATGTCCGGCACGACGCCCGACAGGTCCCTCAGGGTCCCGTCGGCGTCGAGCAGTGCGGGCCGCTCGGTCCCCGCCGTACCGACTCGCAGCAGCTTCATGATCATGTCTCCCTCGATCGCGGGCGCCCGCCCGAGGCCTGCGACCCGGATGCGGCGGGCCAGCCATCGGAGGACTGGTCGATCCTCCAAGCTGGGAGTGCGCTCCGCAATACCCAGTTCACGTACTGGACCCCGCCCGCCGCGTCACCGGTACAGCGCGGCCCGCTCGACGACACTCCACGTCGTACTGGTCACGACGTACAGCGCGGCGGCCAGCGGCACGACCGCCACGGTGACGAGCGTGAAGAAGGACATGAACGGCATCACCTTGGTCACCGCCCCGAGCCCCGCCACCTGCTCACCACCGGCCGGGAGCGCCGGGTTCGCGGCCATCATGCGCTTGCTGAGGCGGTAGCTGACCGCGGCGACGCCGGCGACGACCACGAACAGTCCCGCGTAGACGAGCCCGGCCCCATCTAGGAGACCACCCTGGAGCGCGTCCACCCACCGCTCCCCCAGCGGCGCGACGAACAGCTGGTGGTCGAGCAGCTCGTTGGCCCGCCCGCCGATCGTGTCGCTGGAGAACAGGTGGTAGAGCAGGAAGAACGCGGGCACCTGGAGCAGCCCGGGCAGGCAGCCGGCCAGCGGCGACACCTTCTCCTGGGCGTGCAGTTCCAGCACGGCCCGCTGGAGCTTCTCGGGGTTCTTCCCGTGCTTCCTCCGCAGCTCGGCGATCTTCGGCTGGAGCGCGGTCCGGGCCTTCTGGCCGCGCGCGGCGGCCCGGGACAGGGGGTGGACGAGGAGTCGTACGAGCGCGGTGAACAGCACGATCGCGGCGGCGGCCGCGGAAGCGCCGAACAGCGGCTGGAGCAGGTCGGCGAGTCGCTCGACCAGGTGGGCGAAGACGGACATGGGTGAGCCCTCCGGGGGTCTCGTCGTGCCGGGAGTGGGACTTGGCGGCATGACGACCCGCGCGGGGCCGGCTACGTGAACGTGCCTGGATGTGCCCTACGCGAAGGTCGCCCGGAGGGCGTGTCCGGGTGCCCGGGGCCGGGTGCGCCCCCGGGCGTCGGGATCGCGTTGGGGCAGGAAGGCCGTACGGAGGTCACGGTCGCGGATGGCCGTACGCACCCGGGTGCGCGGCACGGCGGGCGCGCAGCGCGAGGCGATCAGGGCGCAGACCGCGAGCGCGGCGGAAGCGGCGGCGGTCGCGGCGAGCGCGACGGTGGCGGAGAGGCTGCCGGTGTCCAGCAGCGCCACTTCCAGGACCAGGAGGAGCAGCACGAGAGCGGGACGCAGACCCGTCCAACCGCGGACCATCGGCTCCCCTCCTCCCGTACGTACGCGCGCTCGACTACCCGTTCTCTTCGCTCTGTTCGTTATACAGGATGGCTCCGACGGTCGCGTCCGAGACTTCGTACACGGGTTTTAGAAAGGTTCGTCGCAACTCTCGACAACCCACCCGCCACACCCGATGCTTCTCGTTGCCATGAACGGGCCAACCCGCGACGCCGGGCCGGGGGGACCGGCGCCTGCCCCGATTCCCCTACGGAGGAGCCGTGATACGACGCAGAACCCTGCTGACCGCAGCAGGCGGTACGTTCCTCGGCAGCGCCCTGGCGACAGGCACCGCGCACGCGGACGCCACCATCGCCGTCAACCCCTCGACGACGTACGGCACCTGGGAGGGCTGGGGCACCTCCCTCGCCTGGTGGGCCAACGTCTTCGGCGCCCGGGACGACTTCGCGGACCTCTTCTTCACCACCAAGTCGGTGACGTACAACGGCAGATCGCTCCCCGGCCTGGGCCTCAACATCGCCCGCTACAACCTCGGCGCGTGCAGCTGGAACAGCGTCGGCGGCGAGACGATGGCCGAATCGCCGAACATCCCGGCCTTCAAGCAGATCGAGGGCTTCTGGCAGGACTGGAACAACGAGGACCCCGCCTCCTCGGCCTGGAAGTGGTCGGCGGACGCCGACCAGCGCGCGATGCTGGTGAAGGCGACACAGCGCGGCGCGATCACGGAACTCTTCGCCAACTCCCCCATGTGGTGGATGTGCGGCAACCACAACCCCTCGGGCGCGGCGGGCGGCGGCAACAACCTCCAGACCTGGAACTACCGCCAGCACGCCTCCCACCTGGCGGCGACGGCCCTGTACGCGCGTGACAACTGGGGCGTGAACTTCGCGACGGTCGACCCCTTCAACGAGCCGGCCTCCACCTGGTGGACCGCGACCGGCACCCAGGAGGGCTGCCACATGGACCCCGCGGTCCAGGCGGCCGTACTCCCGTACATGCGCAGCGAGCTGGACAAACGAGGCCTCACGGGCATCCGCATCGCGGCCTCGGACGAGACGAACTACGACACGGCCCGCTCGACGTGGGCGTCCTTCAACTCGTCGACCAAGGCCCTGGTCTCCCAGGTCAACGTGCACGGCTACCAGGGCTCCGGCGGCCGCCGCGACCTCCTCTACACGGACGTGGTGACGACGTCCCGCAAGAAGCTGTGGAACTCCGAGACGGGCGACAGCGACGGCACGGGCCTGACCATGGCGTCGAACCTCTGCTACGACTTCCGCTGGCTGCACCCCACGGCATGGTGCTACTGGCAGGTCATGGACCCGTCGACGGGCTGGGCGCTGATCGCCTACGACGCGAACACCCTCCAGCCGACCACGGTCCAGACGAAGCACTACGTACTGGCCCAGTTCAGCCGCCACATCCGCCCCGGCATGACGATCATGGACACGGGCGTGAGCTACGCGGTGGCGGCGTACTCGGCGTCGACCCGCCGCCTCGTGATCGTCGCGGTGAACACCGCGGCGTCGGCCCAGACCCTCACCTTCGACCTCTCCCGCTTTTCGACGGTGACGGGCGGCACGAACGGCGCGGTGCCCCGCTGGAACACGGTGACGACGGGCGGCGGCGACCTCTACACCCCCCGCTCGGACATCCGCCTCAACGGCAAATCGGTCAGCGTCCCCTTCGCGGCGAAGTCGGTCCAAACGCTGCAAATAGACGGCGTGACCCTGTAAGCCGACGACACTCCGACGTCACGGCGGTGATTCGGGACGATTCGTAGAGCCGGGATGGCGAGCATGGGGAACCCGCGCAGGCCAGAGGTATGGCCCGCGCATCTCTCACGCTCGTCACCTCCCGGCAGTACGGTGTCCCCCATGCGCCCCGACACGCCTGCCGAAACCGTCGACCACACCGCCGAGGCGGCACGCCTGGAGCGGACCGCCGGCCTGTATCCCGAGGACTCCGAGGCCCTGCTGCTGCGCGCCGCGGCCCACCTGGAACTCGCCGGCGACCGCCCCACGGCGACGGCCCTCTACGACCGTCTGCTGTCCTCCACGGACGGCCTGGAGAACCCCCACCTGGTACGGGCGCTCAAGGCGTCGAACCTCTGGGAGTACGGCCACGAGGCCGAGGCCAGGGCGATCATCGAGGGCGTCCGGGTGGCGTCCCCGCGGGACCCGGCCCCCTGGGTGATCGTCGCCGAGGCCCTGGAGTCGCACGACGAGCTGGAAGCGGCGCACGACACGTTCACGGAGGCCGTACGCCTCCTCCTGACCGACGTCCCGCAACCCCCGCAGCCGACCCACCCCCTCCTCTTCGGCCGCCACAGGGTCCGCCGCATGCTGGGCAAGTCCCACGACGAGTGGGACGCGCTCGCGGACACGGTCCACTCCCTCCCGATCACCCTGGACGAACTCCACGACCCCAAGCGCGTCTGGTCCCTGGGCTCGGGAAACCCAGTGGAACTGGCAGCGGAGATCACCCGCCTCCGAGCCGAACTGGGCGCCTACCGCGAGGCCCTCTCCCGCCCCTTCCCGGTGGCGATCCTCCACTGGCCGGCGACGGAACTCTCGGAACTCCTCGAGGCGTATCCGACCCTGGCCGCGGAATACCCCTCCCACGAGACCCACCTCGCGACCATAGAGTCCGCCCTACGAGAACTCTCCTCCTCCGGCACCCCGAACCTCGGCATCGTCACCGGCACGGTCCCGTCCTACGAGGCCTTCGCAGCCTCGGAACTCTCCTCCCCGGGCGACGCGACCCTGCTCCCGCAGTACGCGACGACGCTGGCGGCCCGGGGGCGGGCGGTGGCTTGGCCGCCGCAGCAGGGGGCGGCTTGCTGGTGTGGATCGGGGCGGGCTTACGGCGAATGCCACGGCTCGGACGCATAGCCAGGCAGCAACGTACCGACTGAATGAAGGAAAGGCGCGGCCAGCGGTGGACACGACCCCTGAGACCCGTGCGCGGATGAGCCGGCAGAGAAGCCGGAACACCGAAGTCGAGATGGCGCTTCGCCGGGCTTTGCATGCGGCGGGGATGCGGTACAGAGTGCATCGCAAACCGCTGAAAGGAGTCCGGCGAGAAGCCGACATCCTGTTCGGGCGGGCCAAGGTCGCCGTCTTCGTGGACGGGTGCTTCTGGCACGGGTGCCCGGAGCACGCAACGTGGCCCAAGAGCAATGCAGAGTTCTGGCGGACGAAGATCGAGGGCAATCAACGACGGGACAGGGACACCGACGAGCGGCTGGCCTCGGCTGGATGGTTGGCGGTGCGGGTATGGGAGCACGAGGACCCGATGGAAGCCGCTATTCGTGTTCGGGATCTGGTGGTGGCGCGCCGGGCGCCAAGCGCCCGGCCGTAAGGGCCTGCCCTATGAGCTCCCATAGCCGCTCCAAAGTGAGGAATGGGAGCAGCGCGGCGCGTCAGCGGGTCTGATCGCGAGCCCGACCGTCGATGTCAGACCTTTTTTGACATCCCCTTCGCGCGTCAAAGGTGCCTGTTAGCCTGGGCGCACTTTGTGGAACCATCCCCGAGTGGCCCCAGTGTCAGGAGGCGCGACTCTCTATGCCCGAATTCCCTCCGCCCACCGAACGCGGCGAGGCTTTCGGCCCATGGCTGGCGCGTCAGCTGCGTCGAGCCGGCATGTCGCAAGCCGACTTGGCCACCCAGGTCGGCAAGACACGTGCCGCCGTTTCCGCGTGGATCAACGGTCGAGCGGAACCCCGTGAGGAGACCAAAGCCCGCATCGCGGAGATCCTCGGCACCAATCTCGCCGCCATCGTGACACGCACGGTCGATGTACCAACCGGCCGGCCGGTGCGCTGGCATCACCGACCCGCGCATGCCGACGGCGGCCGCGAGTACGGGAACGCCGCGGCGTTCGCCTTTGACGCCGACCTTTCGGTACTGGCGCGGGAGGCGACGCAGAATTCACTGGACGAGCGCTACGACGACCGTGCACCGGTGCGCGTGCACTACACGCTGCACGAGTTGGACGGGCCCCACCTCGACGCTTTCCTGGCCGCCCTGCGCTGGAACGAGCTCCTGCCCCATTACGAAGAGGCCTCCCAAGGCAACCAGAAGGTTTCCCGAAGTCTTCGCTCCGCCCTGGAAGACCTTTCACAGGAGCATCGGCTGCGAATTTTGCGCATCGACGACTACAACGCGGCGGGCCTGACCGGTCCGGAATACAGCGATGGACGATTCGCCGCGGTGGTCCGTCGCCAACTCGACAGCCACAAGGTCACCGGAGGACGAGCGGGCGGCTCCTACGGCCTGGGTAAGGCCACGTTGTGGGCGACAAGCCGCTTCGGCCTTGTGCTGATCAACTCGACGCTGTCGGAGCCGCATGAGGGACGCACCACCGGCCGCGTAATCGGACGCATGGATCTTCCCTGGCACGAGGTGGAGGGGGAGGCGTACGCAGGACCGGCCTGGCTCGGCGAACCGGACACCGACCCCGAACACGAGGGTGTCTCCAGGTCTTGGTGGGCCGACGATGAAACCGTGCACAGCCTGCACCTCGGTCGTTCGAGTGGCGAGCCCGGCACCTCGTTCCTGATCGTCGGCGCACACGACGCTTCGGGCGACACCGAGTCATTGCAGGATATGCACGACAAACTCGTACGCTCGCTCGCAGACGGCTTTTGGGCGGCGATGCTCGGCGGACGGTCCGCCGGCCCGCTACTGGAGGCCCGTGTCACGACGCTACGCAACGGCGAGGTCTATATTGCGGAACGCCACGTGGACCCGCACTTCCACCATCCGGCGCTCAGTCGAGCCCTTCAGGCCTACCTCGACGGGGACACAGTCGCCGAACTCACCTCTGCGGGGCAGGTAGTCCGTGCCGACGTCCCCCTGATCGTCACGCCTCTCAAGGGCCAAGGTCGCCAACGCGACAAGGGCCGCGAACACCGGGCCGCACTCCTGCTCACACCCGCCGACGAAAACGACGCACAGATCAATCGTGTGGTCTGCATGCGCGGCAACCGCATGACCATCACCGAGCAACGTCCGCGAGACCTGCCTCTGGGTATCCCGCCCTTCCAAGCCGTTCTGCTAGCCGGGTACGCGACCGGGCGGGACGGCGAGGACGTCGCGCTCGCCGAGGCTTTCCTGCGCGCCTCAGAACCACCCGAACACGATCGTTGGGACAGGACCGAGGAACTGACCACTGCCTACCAACGCGGAGCATTGGCGAGGTTGAAGGAGTTCCGGTCCTCCATCGACAAGACGATTCGCTTGCTCCTGGGCAAACGGGAGATCGCACGCAGTGAGGGCCCGGCTGTCCTGCGCGAACTACTCAAGCTCGACACGTCCACCGGTCCCGCCGGGCGCCGTGCCCAGTCGTTCCCCACCGTGCGGAATATCGAAGCCCGTATCGACGACCGAGGCGCCTGGCATGTCACCGTCCATCTGCGGTTGCCGGATGCCCCGGATCCATGGGTCCTGGCTCCCGTCGCCAAGTTCGATGTGCGTTCCGGAGGCCGGCCGTCCGTGGACTGGGAGTTGCTCGTCGGTTCCGAGTCGTGCCGTGCAGAGAACGGCACGGTCATTGTCGAACCCGGCGTTCGCACAGCGGTGTTCAGCGGCGTGACAGACCCGACGACGCATCCCGTCCGGGGGCGCTATGCCCGTTTGGCCGTGGATGTGCCCAAGGCCCGAGGAGGTGCGGCGTGAAGCCGGTTTTCCCGTACCCGACTCTCCTCGGCGACGTGGGATATGAGGTCTCCTCGGTCAGCATCGACGGCAAGCCGCTCCCGTACACCAACATATCGGCCGCGGAACGCGTTGTGGCCCTACACCAATCGGGCCGAGCCGACTGGGAGGAGGCCACCCTCGACCTGCGCGCCACCCTTCCGGAGGGCGAGTTGGGGAACGGTCCGTGGCAAGACGTGGTCTGCCTGGCGACTCTGACCGAGAAGGTGACCAACGCACGCACCACCGCACGTCTCCACCCGGCATCCGACGGCTCCCGGACCGGCTCGATCACCCTGTCGCGTGCTCTACACCTGCGGCGGGCGACGCTTTCCCTCCTGCTGATCGCCACAGTCGACGGCGTTGCGGGGCGGCTTGTGGGCTCCGCCGAGCATGACTGGTACGTCGATCTCCAGGAGGCCACGCCGGTTCGGCAACGTGAGATCGAGATCGTGGAAATCGACTTCCGCGACGGGCCTCACGAGGGATTGCGCCCCTACAAGGATTCATCGTGGATCGTCGAGACATCCGGTGATATGCCGATCGTCTATCTCAACACCACAGCGGTCGAGGGCCTTATGGAGGTGCTCGGCAGTCGCGGTGGCGGTCCGACGGAGAAGGTTCTTCGGGAGATGACTGCTTCGCAGGTCGCGCAGGACGCCTGGACGGCCATGTTCCACACCGCCGTCAGCGATCTCGACACCGACGAGGACGGGACCCCTGTGATGCCGACCGGTTGGCGCGAGTCGGTGTTGCGCCAAATGCTGCCCGACGTTCTACCAGGGCGGCAGCTCACGGATGCCCTGTACGAGATCAACGAACGCCGCACGAAGGGCTTCGGCTGGTCGGAGCTGCAGACCGGCATTCAGTACGCGGCGGGCCGCCGCGCGCAGATCTCCAAGAAACTGACCACTGCGGTGCGAACCGTCGACCGTACCGAGAGGAACACCGACTGATGCCGCGCGCTGTGCCCTTCGACGTCCCGCCGTTGCTTGGCCTGCTGACCGACGCGGCCGTGGCCAAGCACCTCAGTCGAGGCATGCAATCGGGCCAGGAAAACCCGCCCCAAGTGGCTCTTCGCAAGGCGAGCACTCCTCTCCCTGACGACGAGACTCGGTGGCGCACCGCTCCGGTCCGCGAACTCCTCGACGTGGCGATGACGCGATTCGACGACAACCGCACGGCCGCCGACGGCTGGCTCGCTCCACGTCTGCACGCCACACTCCGCATGACGCGCGCCGAGGCCGGCGATGGGAGGCTGTGGAATCATCTCGCGATGCTGGTCGCCCCTGACTACGTGGTCTGGCGACACAAGGGGGCCGAAATCGCGCAGAGTTCCCGCTTTTCCGGCCCTCACTACACCCAATGCTTCTCTCGCTTGTGGTGGGTCGCAGAGCTGTTCCGCGACGGCCCGGACTATCGGCCTGTCGAAATCGCCTGCAGTGTCCAGGACATCCTTAACACCACACTCCGCTTGGACGTTATCGATCACCGGCCCACGGCGCAGGCATTGCTGGCCGTCTTCAAAAGCTTGATCTCGTCCGGAGTCCCCCGTCCCGGCGACCACATCAACGCGGTCTCCTCGGCGGTCAACACCGCCGGCAGCACCCTCATCTACGACGTACTCGCCCCCGACAATCCGCCACTCGTCGAGGACCTACAGGATTGGATCGCCGACATGGCGGAAGCCCCGGCCGTGCACTGGGACCGTCTGCCCGAGGGTCCCAACGACGGCCGGGTGCCCCGCACCGCCATCGATGTCCTGGTTTCCTTTTTCGAGAAACTCCTGGTCGAGGCACCTGTTCGTCGTCGTGGCCGCGTGCCTACGCGCGAGGATGTGGGCGATTCCCCACAGCAGTCGGCCGTGCCGGCGCCCCGAGAGGGGGTGAGTTTGGCGAAGGATCTCCCTTCCTGGATGACGTAGCACACACAGCCCCCTCAAGAGACAGCATCGAGGCGTAGGGCGTAGTTCCAGGATCCCCGCTCTACGAATCAGACGGCTCGTCCTCACCTGTCTCGTTATCATTGCTGCCACCCGAGATAAGGGCCTGCATCCTCTCGTCCTCCGGGGCACGCGCATAGAGGATGTCGAAGTAGTCCTGCCACTGCTTCTTTGCCTTCTCCAGGAGACCGGCCCAGTCTGTGGCGTCCATGCCGTCTCGGCGTAGCCGGTCGAGCTTCCTCGCGAAGCCCGCTGGCCGTTCCAGTTTATCGGCCACCATGAGACCGGTGACCGACCTGAACTCGGAGCGTCGTACGTCGACAACGTCCCGTAGCGATTCGATATACCTCTCGAATCTGTACACATGGTCCCAATCAGCCGTCTTCCCTGGGCGCATAAATTCAAGCACAAGTAGCTGATCCCCAGACGACAGCACCAAATCTACTCGCGCATTCCAGGCTTCCTCCTTGTCGAGGGTCTCTTTCGAGATCTCCTCCATCAAATTCGACAGACCTCGCTCGACTCGGAACGTCTCCCACTCCGGAGAGATCATCCATGGATTCTGGGCGATGTAGTCACGAACAGCATTTTCAAGTCGCTTTTCGTTGATCCGCTCCTCAAGGCCGTTGATCAAGTTGAGTTGACTACGAACTCGCTCTGCGGCATGAAGGGCCGTCATGACCCGTGACTTCGCCAGGATTCCGACAAGCTCTTCGGCGTCAAGCTCGGCCGCGTTTGAAAGTTCGTTGATCAGTTCCCTGAGGCGGCCACCTTCCCATGCACTCAAGATTGCGTTGGCCAGATCATCGAACTGGGCGTCGGACAGGACGGAGACTCGCGCCACAGCCGTGAGCGCACGCTGTACGATCTTGGCTTCGTACGGCTCCAGCTTGTCCAAGCGGTTAGAGAAGGGCGCCATGCGTAGGTTCATGGCGCTGACTTTGGCTTCGGCCCGTCGATTTTGCCAGATTCGCAGTAGCGACTTGGTTCGTTCCTGTCCCCAGGCGAGCAGCGGGAGAGCCTGATCGGCTTCCCAGTTGATGCGTTGCCTTTCCGTGGAGATCAAATCCTTGTCCTGATCGTCTATGTAATCAGCCTGCACACGTCCAGAAAGATAGTTGATCGCATGCTGAGCACCGAAACCTCCACTCAAATTGAAGGTGAAAGGCCGTTGCGAAAGCTTGTGATGACTGAATATTGAGATGCCGGCCAAGTCCTCCTCTTGGATCGGATCGCTATAAAAAACAAAACGCCACCGAATCTCCGCCCCATTCGGGAGTGACTCGACTCCCCATCCATCTTCGATCTCCAATCCGGCGGGCCTCTGCTTGCCGTCATAATCCGACGGATAGTCGAACTCGATCCGCTCACTGTCCCCCTCTTCAGCGATAGGGGTTCCGTCGACAGTGACACTGAAGTCCTCTGCACGCTCCAGAAGCAGAAAGCGCCGCGCCATACTGACCCTGAATTGGTCGGAGTTGGGCGTCTTCTTCATAGTGAGCTGCTGCAGCCGTATTCGAGTACCGTGCTGAGGTTTCCTCTCCTCGTCCGGCCCCGAGTACTCCAACACTTCCACTTCCATGGGCGTGTTGTCGGCGTATTCAGCCCCCGATCCAGTCAGCTTCTCAACATCCAGCCTGAATACTGTCCGCTCACCAGTCTCCCTACTGACCGTCTCCACGTCGACAAGGTTCGCGATTCCGAAACCGGCAAACTTGCCGATACCTTTTCGGCCCATTACCGGCCGGCCACCGCTTGTCTTCTCCGCCTGTTGCTCGATACGGCGGTTGTAGCCGACCTTCAGGTAGCGATCCTGGCACTGAGCCAGAGTCATCCCGTCGCCATTATCACTGATCAGAATTTCGGAGCCGGCCCGAACGTTCATCGGTAGCGAGATTTCAACCTTTGTTGCATCCGCGTCCCAAGCGTTCGACACGAGTTCAGCGATGGCTGCGACAGGGGACTGATACATATCTATCCCGAGATGTTCAATCACTCTGCCGTGGAACTGAATGTGGAGCCGGGCCGTCTCAGGCGCCATGTGCGTGCCTCCCCTGTGTCGATGGGCTGGAAGTACAACGCTATAGCTAGTTGGGACGACCGGGTCGAACAAGTCCCGTGTGGGGAGCGGTTATTCGGTGAGGCGCCTGTCCAAAGCTGCCGTAGGGAAGACTGCGCGACCTGCCGCTGTGGTGAGGATCGGGGTGCCGCCTGCGGGTGGCGGGGACGCTGCAAGATGCTGCCAGGTAGCCCGGGCCTTTCGCCACAACTCGGGCAGCGCATGCGCGTTGACGGCGCCGCGGGACCGGCTCTGTCCGTGATCCCGAGGACGCCATTCTCCGCTGCGGTGCCGCCGGCGACTGTTCAGGGGAGGGGAGAACTCCAGCTGTAGTCGGTGCTCCAGAACGAGGCCGCAGACGCCATACCCGAGCTCGGTGGCAGCCGTCTGTTCGGTTTCCGGGATGGTCGCCAAGAGATCGGTCCAGCGCACCACGACAACCCTGTCCCAGACTTCGGGAGGGGCGGTGTTAGCCAAGTGGTGACTCTCGCCCACTGGAAGGTCCCTCAGGCGTCGGTCGGCTTCCAGCGTCTGACCTACGTAGCCAAGCCCCACTCCAGCGAGGAATACACCGTAAAGCGCAGGGCCGGTCGTCGCAGGTGAGCCGCCGAAGGGCATGGTCAACAACTCGCCCACTTGATGGGCGAACTGGAAGCGTCGCTCCTGCCATCGTGCCAGCCGCGGTGCATCCAACATCAGTGTGCGCAGCGACAGTCGCCAAGCGTGGTACGCGTCCTCGTACTGCTGATCAGCCACAGCGGGCAGTCTGCCGCATGGGCGTAGCGACTGGCCTCGTCAATTTCGAAGCAGGTCGGTCACACGTCCACCCCCCGGCGGTAGCCCTGCCCGGGAAACCGAAGCACTGCCTCTACACCGTGCTCAGGCAGCCCCTTCACGACTCCAACACAGCAGCCTTTCCCAGACATCGCTTCCGGGAGCGCCGAGACCCAGGGCTGCGCTGAGCACGTGCACCCCGAACCGCGGCGGCACGGCGTTACCGATCTGCTGAGCCTGCTCGTTACCACGCCACGGGTATCGGTACGGAAAGCTCTGCAGGACCCCGGCTTCCTCGTTGTTCAAGCGCCCCAGATCCGCCTCTTGGGCATCTGCACTGACGATCCGATTGCGCTTCCACTTGCCGGTGATCGTCGCTGCCGGCTCGTTCGATGCACGGCGTCCGCGGGCCTTCGGATCACCGCCACTGCCGTAGTTGGAAACGACGCAGAAAGGCATGAAACGACGGGGGGCTTCGTCCACCCGTTCGTACACGGCGTTGAAGGCCTCCTCCATGGAGATCCATGCCCCACGACCGCCGAAGAGGGTGTCGGCGGGTGCCGTGCCCTTGCGGTACTGCTGGTGTGTCGGCTCCGGGAGACGCGCGGGCGCATCGCCATAGCGAGCCACAAGCACGGCACGCCGGCGGGTCTGAGGGACTCCGTACTGCTCCGTATGGAAGACCTTCGCTTTGGTCTTGTAGCCGACGGCGCCGAGAACCTTCTCGTACTCATGCCAGACTTCGATGACGGCGGGGACCTGCTCCAGGACGACAACCTCGAACGGCTGAGGGTCTTCGCCACCATGGCGAGGACGCAGCATCGCCTCAAAGATCCAACGCAGCGGCTGCAGGACCAGCCCCGTGCGCTCGTCGTCAAGTTTGTCCAGCTCTCGCTGGATATCGTCCCAGGTTTCCCCCTTTTCGCCTGCCTTTTCCCGCTTGTACCAGGCGTGTATGCGGTGAATGAAGCCCGTAACGAGGTCGAACGCCTTGCGGCCGGAACCGCTGCCCGCGATGGAGAACGTCTGGCACGGCGGTCCGCCGGCCAGCACGTTGCAGTCCTCGAACTCCGGGTTGCCGGGACCGAAGAGGCGCACATCCCCATGGACGGTCGGCAGCCCCGCCGCGAGTCGTGTGGCCACGGCATCGTCGTCCCACTCGATACCAATTGAGGGGATGCCCAGCACTTCGGCCGCCACATCCAGGCCTCCGGGCCCCGCAAATAGGTCAATAATGCGGAAATCCCGACGATTTGGCTGGTCGGATGGCGTGCTGGTCATGGTGGGGAAGTCTATCGGCCTGCTGGGTAGGGGGAGTCGCATCGTCATCCCCCGGTCGCCCGCACGGTGCCGTCATCCCCTGTACGCAGGACTTTCGCGATCGACTCCCCCAACGCCTGTGCGAGAGGAGGCGGAGTGGCGTTGCCCACCTGCCGATACCGGGCGGTCTTCAAGCCTGCGATGTGCCAGTCCGGCGGGAAGCCCTGTAGCAGGGCCACCTGATCAACGGTAAGCGGTACGCGACCCCGCCGACCCGAGGCAGGGTTCCAGGAGAAGGCAGCGTCTGGAACCCGGTCGGCGACTGTCACGCCGTCGACGCCCATGCGTTCCCACTTCTGCTTGGCACCTGTCGGCCCCAAGTCCGCTCCACCACGATCCCAAGAACCACCGACGATGGTCGGGGCGACCACGTCGGCTTGGGCGGCCCACTTGGCGGCGTCCGTCCAGCCTCTGGCTCCCATCGAGTCCTGCAACGTCTCGCCTACGGTAGGCGCAGGCTCGGCCTCGGGCTTGGGCCACTCGAAGCGATCGATCAGGTCGCCTTTGAATGCCACCAACAGTCCGACCTCTCGGCTTTGTGGCACACCAAAGTCCTTGGCGTTCAGGACGTGCCAGCAGAACCGGTAACCGAGGTGCCCCAGCTCCTCACCGATAAGCTCGCGGATCGGTTGGTAGTCGCACTTTGTGATCAATTCCGACACGTTCTCAAGGAGAATCGCACGTGGCTGCACGCCATAGACAAGGTCGACCGCAGCCTTGAGTACGGACAGCTCCGCGTCATCCCCGCGCGTGCGTGCGACAGCCGCAGGAGACTTCACACGCGGCAGGCCGCCGGATAGCAGGTGAATGTCGTATACCTGCTGATCTTCGGCGGGATCGAAGTCGAGAAGATCTAACTCGCGCACATCCCAGTGTGGGCGATTGCTGCGGAGCGTCTCACACGCGATAGGGCAGCTCTCGATCAGCAGCACGGGGTCGAACCCGGCCTGTTCGAGGCCGAGCGCGAGACCTCCCGCACCCGCGCAAACCTCAAGCGAGGTAAGCCGGCCTGAAGGGTCGATGTTGCCGCGGTTGGCGGTGGCCGTCGTACTACCCCAGGTCATGTACTGCTGTCTCCCGTCGTCCCCCACATATCGGCCGTCCTCACGGCGACGGACCGATCTGCCCAATCAGCTTCCTTGTCACGGAGTGTCGATGATCGCTTGGCCTTCCTTGGCGGAATCGATGGTCGTGAAGCGGAGGAGGCGGCCGTCGGCGCGGCGCGCTGTGGCGGGAGCAACGAATGAAAAGGCCATGACGACCTTCTCCGTCGCCAGTCGGCCGTCGTCGGGGATGTCGGACCGATGCTTTCCTTCGACGACGGGGTAGACGATGACGGCGCCCCTTCGGGGAGCGACCAGGTTTTCGGTGGCAGGGTCGCCCGAATCAGCGAGGGCTCCGGCAATGCGCAGTGGAACTGCGCGGTGCTTGGGTTCGCTTATGGCACCGAAGAGCGGACCCCGTCGGCGTTCCCGGCCGAACCATGCGAAGGTGCGCCCAGTCGTGCCAAGCGTCAGCCGCTGGCCTCGCTTGGAGTGTTGCGGTGCGATCAGCAGCCAGTCGTCGACCTCTTGCGAGGCACCTGCGGTGATTGCATCGAGATACGCGAGGTTGGGTGCGAACTGGGAGGGAGCGCCCCAGCGCACCTCGTGAACGATGTCGAGAAGCTCCACCGGATCGAGCCGACCTACGAGCGCATCGAACCTGTGGGTGATAGCCGCACGGCCGCCTTCGGCGGGGAAGTGGTAGGCAAGCGAAGTGACCGTGGGAGGCAGTGTTTCGAGGACGGGCGTCCACAATTGAGTGTTGTGCCGAAGATCGACGGCTTTCGTCGGGTAGGCGGTGGGTTCCTGCCACTGCCCCGGTGAGTGGAGCTCGACGAGGCGCGCGTTGTACATCTTGTTGGGGCTGGTCGGCTTGAGCCAAGGCAAGTGCTGAGAAACCAAAGGCGGCACCTGAGCCGGTGTCATTTGCGGCTTTCCGTCGACCGTGGTGGCGTACTGCTTCAATTCGGCGCGGAAGTTCTCCTCATCCAGACAGATCGCCTCGAATGCTGCGTAGAGATCGATTTCCTTTGCTCCCATGGTCTCGGCCCGACCGAGGAATAGACGTACCAGGTCCCGGTAGCCTTCGCGGAAGCCAAACCACCGACCCATCTGCATCAGCGTGGACGCGTTGCCTGCCCGACGACGGAAGTATGAGACGGTGAGCCCCTCGACGGTGAAACCGCGAGCCAACTTCTGGCCTCCGATGAGGATCTTCCAGATGGAGCGCTTGTCGAAGTCGGCTTCGCCGGTCTCGATGTCCTTGTCACCGTTGACGACGATGATCGGGTTGTCATCCCCGCCGATACGGTTGACGGCCGGGCCCACGTAGCGGGCGAGGTCGCCATAAGACGGCGGGACGGCGTAGCCGTCGGCGCGGACGGCTGACACTGGAGCGATGTCACTATCGAAAAGGTCCCGGAGGCGCTCGTGGCCGCGTGGCCCCATATATCCGGCGTTCCACCACAACTGGGTGACCTTGCCCAGAAGTTCTCGGTGAACTTCCGTGCGGACGGATTCATGGATGAGCATGGTGTGGTGCTGGAAGTACCGATCGCCGAGGCCGCCTTGCTCCTCCCGGTACAGCTTCATGGCCGCCGTGAGTACGAACATGTCCATGGCCCGCTGAAGGCAGATGTCGTCTTCTCCTGCCTCGTCGTCCACCGTGATGTTGCGTACGTGGGCAAGTTCGTTGGAGTTGGCGACAGTTCGGTGCTCATCCGGGATCGGGGAGTCGAGGTCGTGGAAGTCGCGCGCTCCCATGTAGCCCTCCGGTCGGGGCAGGGAGACGATGAAGTCCTTGGGAAAGATGTCCTCGGCGTCACTCGGATCCACGAAGACGTTGGCGAATGGAGTAGCGGTGTAGCCGACGTACTGGGATCGCGGCAGCATTCGAAGAAGTTCGGAGATCTTCTGGTTGATTGCGGTGCGCTCGGCATCGGGCTTGGCAAGGTCCGAAGTGTTCACGGAGGCCTCGTCCGACTCGTCATCGATGATGAGGACGGGGATTTCGGCAAGCGGCGTCTTGATCTTCTTGAGATCCTTCACGAGCTTGCCGAGTACCGTCTTGTTCTTTTTGACTACCATGAGCCGCGCTGATGACCGGTGGAGGTTGTGCGGGTCGTACAGGGGCAGCGCCGGCTCTCGCTTCTCGAATTCGAGCGCCGTGATGCCCTGGAGCAGGCTTTTGTAATCGTCGTCCCTCGTGGTCAGGCGCACGATGTCGAACGCACCGAGGGCGGACGGCAGGGCGCCGAACGTCACGAACTTGCCCTGGCTCCACGCGGGGTCGTCAGCGTAGTCAGATTCGAACTCACTCGCCCCCCGCAGGATGTTCTCGCGGCCCACGAGTTCCATGTCCAGGCGTCGTTGGGTCTGGGCCCGGAGCATGTTGAGAGTGCCGCCGAGGACGATGATCAGTCGATAGCCCGCGTCGACCGCTTTGGCGATCACGCCGCTGAAGTTGGCGGTCTTGCCCGACTGTACATACCCGACGACCAGGCCCTTCGACTGGTACGCCGCTGATTGTGTTGGGTCGGCGAGGCGCTCGACCACGGCGTCAGTGGCTACGTCGAGCCCGGCGACGGCCTCCGGAGCCCACCCCTTCTGTTCCAGGTAGGAGCGGTACGACGGCCAATACCAGGGACGGCCTTGCTGCGACTGAGGCGTATACCAGGGAGTGAACTCGTCGGTGATGACAACCGGGGCTTCAACCCTGGAGACAGGAATGAGGTCGTCCAACAGCTTACGGGTTTCATCGGAAAGGCCGAGAAGTTCGTAGATGTCTGCCCGCCGTATCTCGGTGCGCTCCGGACTGTTCGACCACGTGGGGTGGGGCGCAAAGTCCCAATCGGTGAGCTTCTTGCGCCACAACTCGACCAGTTGATCCGTGGAGCGGGCCTTCTCCAACGCATCCCGCAGGACATCCTCGGTGGCCAGCTCCTCCGCTTCCGACGACAAATCCTCCGCTTGGTAGACAAGCGCTCTTACCAGCTTCTTCGGGCGGCTGGTGTGCATGTCCGAAAGAGCGGCGTTGTGCAGCTGCAAGAGGAGGTCGTCGGTCGAACGAATGGTCATGGTCTTCCTCAACGTGCCGAACAGTGGCCGGATGGTGGGCGGGAATGGACGGGTCAGGGAAGCGAGAGGCCCGAAAGGTCGACGATCGGAGGCTCCTCGGCCGGTGGCAGCCCCGTGACGTCGATGTCGTAGGCGACGTGGTCGATTCGTCCCAGAGTCTTGCCGGGCAGATTTGTGGCTGTGATCCGAGGCATGTCATCAGCTCGCAGCAGCAAGGGGTTGTCACGTGGAGTCCAACGCTCGTCATCCGGCTGGTCCGGGTCCCAGCCCGCGGATTCCAGGAGCCGGTCCAAACGTCGTCCGAGGGCAACATTCTCGGCGGCAGCGGCATCACGGGCGGCAGTGACCGAATCCTTCAAAGTGCGGCCTCCGGTTCCTCCTCGCGTCAGGCGCAGGGACGCGAACCACAACGTCCTACCGTGGGTCGGCGAGAGCTGCCCGAGGCCATGGATCGTGTGCTTGCGAAGTTCAGAGGCGGTCGTCTTGATCTCGAGGTCGGCTGCTCCCAGAGCGAAGTCGTGCTCTTCGCCTCTCGGTCCCACCCACATGTCGAGTGCCGCCCGCCATCCGACTGCTCGGGACATCCTGACCAGGACGGCGAGTTCGCCATGGAGACCCAGTCGCCTCTCCAGTGACAAGCCGCGCGGCCTTCCCAGCAGTGTGCTCCAGCCGTGCACCGTTTCGTCGAAGGCCTCGCTCAGATTCAGCCCGCCGGAGACGATGCGATCCGCGATGGCCAGCAAGAGGTCGTGAAAGTCGCGGAGCAGCTCCGGCTGGGGCGTGGTGAGGCGTGCCATGCGTCGACCGGCATGAGCCACCTGGTCAATGCGTACCGCCGGCAAGGGTGAACGGGGCGGACCGTGGCGGCCGAGCTCGACGTGGAGGGCGATGTCGCGCCCGCCGTCCACGATCTCGTACGAGACGAGTGGCTTGTCGGCGGCAGAAAGCCGATAGCTCGCGCCGAGACCGCGGCCGAGATAATGCTCCACCGTGGTCCATGGCAGCTCGATCGACGTGGATATCGGGACCTCGCCCGCAGCCTTCAGTGTCCTGTCCTGGCGTGGGCTCATCAGTCGGCCACTCGGTCGAGTTCCGCACGGGCAGCAGCAACGAGGACGGACTGCCACAACTCGATGTTGTCTTTCAGTCGGCTCCCCATCCGCTCGCGCTGGAAGGCATCCTGCATGAGGAGGTACATGAGGGACTTGACCATGGGCGCATCGTTGAGGGAGCCGCTGCGGCCACCGAGCAGGGCGGCACGGTAGCGTTGATTGAGCAGAAGCACATGGGATTCCTGGTCAATCTCGAAGAACTTTTCGTTGGACAGCTTCTGCCAGCGAAACTGCAGGGGCTCCTCCTGTGCGAGGACGGGCAGCTCCTCCTCGATCACCTGGCGAACCTGCGGATCGATACCGCGGCCAGGCGGAACAACGGCCTTGCGTTCCACACCGGCGCGCTTGCGGGCCTCCCGGTAAACCCGCTCGGCGTTTCCGAGGTACTCGGCGAATGTATTGCCCTGATCGTCTGCGGCGGTATCGAGCGCATCGACGAACTCCGGGGAGGCTTGCACTCCTTCCTTCTTGACCGTCAACCGGAAGACCTTGCCGTCGGGGTCGTCCGGCAGATCCACGGCCACGCGCGCCAGGGCTAGGTGCTGCTCGGGCTGGCGGAACTTGTTCCAGCCGCCGGCCTGGACGAGGCGATCGTTCCGGTAGAAGTAGAACCCTTCGCGCTCCACCACTGCGCCGAACGCCTTGTACTCGTCGAGCGAAGACCGCGGCGGCCAGATATGCGCTGCGAGTTCGACCGGTCCCACGGACGGGACGAGGGCGGTGAAGGTGCTCGGGTAGGCCGGGTCCCCGGAGACGGGATATCCGAATGGATCGAGCGACTCGACTCCGTAGTTCGAGTATTCGACCCCCGTGCGCACGTCCTGGATCGAAATAGTGATGTGGAAGTTGTCCCGTGCAAGGAAGCGGTGCAGATGAAGGCCCAGATGCAGACCCAGCTTGTTGACGGTCCGATGCAGGTAGCGATCTGTTTGGCCTCCACCACCATGATTGGGGAAGTCCTTCACCCCGTCCCAACGGACGATGGTGCCCTGGAAGGAGATAGGACGCCCCTGGTAGAAGTCGACGAAATCCTGAGCAAAGTACGGATCGATGATGTCGCACTCGAAGCCATGCTTCGCATGCTCCATGAGCCAACGACGACCTGCCGGCCTGGTTCGCTTGGTGCGGCTGACCACCGTGACCGAGTTGGCATGGCTGAGCGAGGCAGACTTCAGGCCTGTGCCGAACATGCCGAGTGACCTCTTGCTGTAACCACGGCGACCGCCGACAGTCATGGCCACGTCGAGTTCGTCCTCGTCCATGCCCTTACCGTCATCGACGATCACGAGGCTGACGAGCTCGTCCCCGTCACGCAGAAAGTGAATGACGACGTTCTCGGCTCCTGCATCGATGGAGTTGTCCACCAAGTCCGCGATGGCAGTCTCGAACCCATATCCCTGGCTGCTGAGCGCCTCCATGTAGCGTCCATCGGGAGGCAGGCGCTTGCTACCCGCCGTAGGGACCTCGAACTGCCACTCGCTGACCATGACCTGCCTTATCGGACCAGCACCCGTTTATACGTGCATCAGACGTCATCATGATGCGACGCCGACATAACCGTAGTCGACAGCTAGCGCCATGGTTTGGACTTGGACAACACTCTTCCCTGCCACACTTCGGATCAGCCTCGGCTTGGTGATCACGTACGAGGCTGGCAGCGCCGCGGTTACCCTGCCCCCATGATTCGTGCAGTGGTCTTCGACGTAGGTGAGTGCCTCGTGGACGAGACCCGGGAGTACGGCACTTGGGCCGACTGGCTGGGTGTGCCACGGCACACCTTCCACGCGATGTTCGGGGCCGTGATCGCCCAGGGCCGCGACTACCGGGAGACGTTCCAGGAGTTCCGGCCCGGGTTCGATCTCTATGAGGAGCGGGAGAAGCGGGCCGCTGCCGGGCAGCCGGAGAGCTTCGAGGAAGAGGATCTGTACGAGGACGTCCGGCCGGCTCTCCGGCAGCTCCGGGCCGACGGGCTGTGGCTCGGTATCGCCGGGAACCAAACCGTCCGCGCCGGGGGGATCTTGCGGGCGCTGTTCTCCGATGACGTCGACCTGATCGGCACGTCCGACGACTGGGGCGCCAGCAAGCCAGACCCCGAGTTCTTCAAGCGAGTCGCCGAAGCCGTGCCCTTCATGGTCGGCGAGATCCTGTATGTCGGTGACCGGTGCGACAACGACATCAGGCCCGCCGGGCAGGCGGGTATGCACACGGCGCTCGTGCATCGAGGACCGTGGGCCACCATTCAGTGGAACAGGACCGAGGCCCTGGAACTGCCGACCTTCCGTGTCGAAGGGCTGCTTGAACTGAGCGAACGAGTGCGCGAGTTCAACGCCTCAGCACGCTGAGTGTCGTAGACCAGTCGTACAGGCGGTCGTCGAGGTCGCGGACACAGCTCTCGTGCTGGTGGGGCGTGAGCGCACGACGGACTTCGCGTACGCGGTCCATGCCGGTGGCGTACCAGGTGAGTGCCAGCTGATCGAGCGCCTTGCCCGCGTAGTCGCAGGCCGCCTCGGGGTTGCCGGACGCCGCCTCGACGGCTGCCAGGTCGCCGTATACGACCGTGCGTTGCTTCTCCTCACCCAGGGTCATGGCTTCAAGTGCCTGGAGCAACGCGGCACGGGCCTGTGGGAGGTGGCCGGCGAGCAGTTGGGTGTTGCCCTTGAAGGCCGCGAGCCGCGCCGGGGAGAACCAGTCCATCCATTGCGGTGAGGGGTGCTCGTTACCGTGCTCGAGGGTGTCTTCGGCATGGCCGATCAGATGCAGGGCGGTGCGGGTGTTGCCGCACCTGGTCTCGCATTCGGCCTCCACGGCATCCAGCCACGCGAGGAACTCCGCGGAGGCAGGAGCGCGACGCGCGTAGGTGCGTGCCGCGATCATGCGTTCCCGGGCTCCTTCCTGGTCGCCCGCCCAACCCGGGATGAAGGCCATGTGCGCGATGATCGCCGAACCGAGCAACGGGTCGTCGGCTTCGCTCGCGGCTTGCAGGGCGAGGAGTAGCGTGTCGTGTGCCGTAGTCGACTCGGAGAGGTCGAAGAACTCTATCCGGCCCGCGAGGAGGTAGGTCTCCGCCAGTGCCGCGGCGATCGTGCGTCGGGTCGAGTCCGACGTCTCCGGCAACAGGGCGCAGCCGAGCGTCGCGTGCGCCAGGACGGCCGGGTGCAGTTTGGTCGGTGCGACCGACCAGTAGAGTCTCCGGTGGGAGCGTGTGACCGCCTCGAAGTCCGTTCCGGCGGTGGCCGGTTGCGATGCAGCCGTGACTCGACCTGGACCCATCGCCAGCCCCAAGGCGGCCGCGCCACCGGCGGCCAGCGTGCGCCGGACCGGGTCCGGTGTCGATCCCTCCGAACCCCACGGGGGCGTGAAGCCGAGAGACTCCATGTTCTGGCCGAGCAAGTGGACGAGTACACGCTGACAGTCCGGTTGCGGCCAGGGTGGGTTGTCCGACTCCCACCGGCGGACCTGGCGTACCCCGATGGACAGGCCGCGGATGCCCAGGTCCTTCGCGTGCTCGGTGAGGGCGTCGGCCAGGTCCTGTTGCGAGTTGAAGCCGGCGGCCACCCGAGCAGCCTTGAGTCGAACGTTGCCTGTGGGCCTTGGCACGGGGCCACCTCCTCCTGCTGACAACACACCAACCTTCCCACGAAGGTCCTCAGTGGGAAACCTTCTCCCTCTCAAGGGGCCATCCAGGCCCTTTGTAAGTCCTTTTGACGGCCCTTTGAAGTCCTCGAATCGGCGACTTGGGTCATGGACCCTGTTTGCCGTACCAACCGACGGACAGCAAGGGGAACACGCTGTGTACACACGGCAGGACACGGACATCTCGGAATGGCTGGCTCAGATGCATCCGGAGCCCGAGCGCGTACGGACGGAGTGGGCCGCACAGGGCGTCGCGCTGCTTCCGCTCGGCGAGCGGTTCGCGGCGGTGCGCATGGCGTCCGATGTCGTACATGCCGCTGTTCAGTCCGAGGATCAGGAACGAGTGGCGGCTGCGCTCGGCGAGTTACTGGGAGGGTCGATCATCTACGACCGTCGAGTGGCGGGTGGCACGTATTACGCACTCGTCGACTGGCATGCGGGTCTCGCGTGGGCCTACGACGGAATCGTGTCGTGCCTTGGTCGTGGCACCTACTTGGGAGTGCCGCGCATCGACCGGCAGCGGCCCCCGGGCACGTACTGGGTGGTCCCGCCGCGGTACGCCGGCGACTTGTGTCGACCATGCTCAGTCGTCGGCCTCGTCAAGACAGGCCATTCGCGGCTGACCATGGAGGCCGAGCGCTGTCCGCACGACATGGGTGAACTCAAGACGGCTGTCGCCGCTCAGCGCCCCTGGGCCATGCGACTGGTCACCGACCGGCTCCCCGTACGCCCGCCGTCGTACGCGACCGTCGTACTGGACGGAACCACCCAGACTGCGCGGTATACGGATGCCATGGGCCAGGTGATCGAGATGGGCAAGCACGGCACATCGAGGACGACCGGCACCGCGTCCATCTCCGGAGGAGGCGACGGCCAGAATCCGCAGCCCCAGACGCAGGACGACCACACCACCGACTACGAGTCGGACTGACCGATGACCTCTACTGTCCTGGTCGTCACCGCGTTGGAAGACGCCACAGCGGACCGTGTCATCGGGGCGCTGAACGAGCGCGAAGTGCCCGTCGTGCGCGTCGATCCCGCTGACATCGGGCCCGAGCTGGCCTTCGGATTCCGCATCGGCCCGGACACCCCAGTCTGGGGTGGGCGGCTGCGCACGTCGAGTCGCGAGGTGGAGGTGAGGGAGGTGACGGCGCTTTACTACCGCCGCCCCACCCCGTATACCACCCGTTTCCGGCATCTACCGCGGCAGCTACGGGACTTCACGGTCGCCGAGGCGAGGCACGGGCTCGGCGGTGTCCTGAACGGCCTGCAAGGGGTGCTGTACGTGAATCATCCGCACGCGGTGACCCGTGCGGACTTCAAGCCGGGCCAGTTGCAGAGATTCGCCGATCTCGGGCTGCGGGTTCCGCCCACTCTTGTCACCAATGAGGCGGAGACGGCCAGGAAGTTCGCCGCCGACCACGGGCGGGTCGTCTACAAGACGTTCCGTGGGCTGCCCCGCAGCGATGACGGCCACACCGGCGCGATCTGGACCCAACGCGTGGAGCCCGACACCTTCGACGACACACTGGCGATGACCGCGCACATGTTCCAGGCCGAGATTCCCAAAAACGGGGACGCACGGATCACCGTGATCGGCCGTCGGGTTTTCGCTCAGCGGATCACCGGGCCGGACGGAGCCCTCGACTGGCGTCGGGGTGACTGGGACCAGCTGGTACATGCCCCCATCGCCGTCCCTGCCGAGATCGAGGCCGCTTTGTACAAGTACCTGGACTCCTTCGGCCTGGTCTTCGGCTGCTTCGACTTCGCGCTCACCGGGGACGGGGACGATCCCGAAGACTGGTGGGCCATCGAGTGCAACCCGAACGGGCAGTGGGGCTGGCTCCCAGACGCCGCGGACATCGCCGAGGCGTTCGCCGACATTCTGAGCACCGGAGTACGGAAGGAGGCGGCAGATCATGGTGTTGCCCGCCGACCCTGAGACTGACGCGGTTCGCCTACGCGAAGCCATGGCGGACGCCCTCACCCAAGACGGTGGCCTGGCGGAACCGGACTGGCGAACGGCGGTGGAAGCAGTGCCGCGGCACCGGTTCCTGCCCGGTTTCTACCTGCCCGCCGACGAGCGTGACGGGGACGGACTGACGGTGTGGGAACCGGTCACGGCCGAGCTCAACTACGGGCGGTGGCTGGCGGCCGCGTACACCGACACCACGCTGATCACCCAATTCGACGGGGAGGAACCCGACTGGAAGGCCCCGGTCGTCCGGCGTGGTGGTGCGCCCACCTCGTCATCCACACTGCCGTCCCTGGTGGTGCGCATGTGGGCCGACGCCGAAGTGGCCGAGGGTCACACAGTGCTCGAGATCGGTACTGGGACCGGTTACTCGACCGCACTGGCCTGCGAGCGCCTCGACTCGGGGGATATCACCAGCATCGAGGTCGACGCCCGGCGGTTGGAGTCGGCAGCAGACGCGCTGTACGGCTGCGGTTACACCCCGACCCTCGCGGTGGCGGACGGGCTGTACGGGTACTGGCCCGAGGCTCGCTTCGACCGAATCGTGGCCGCCTGCTCCTTCCGTGCCGTACCGCCCGCCCTGCTAGCCCAGACCCGGCCAGGCGGAAAGATTCTGCTCACCCTGTCGGGGTGGCTTTACGGGTACGCCCGTGTCCTGCTGACCGTCGCAGACGACGGCACGGCGGAGGGGGCGCTGCTGCCGGGCACGGTCTCCTTCATGGCCGCCCGAACCCATGCCTCGCCGTCCTTCGGCAATCCTGCCCACTGGGCGGCCGGCCTGCCGGACGACCCCAGGACGGCCCGGCACGGTCCGGAGCGCCTCATGGCCGCGACGGAAGAGGCGTTCCATCTTCGGTTTCTCGCGCAATGCGCTGTTCCGGGCGCCCAGTTGGTCACCGTCGGAGAGGTCGTGCACTTGGTCGACGTCGTGAGTGGCTCCGCGGCCACTCTCACGTCTGGCGACGGTGTTTGGGATGTACGTGAGGGCGGCCCGGTGAGGTTGTGGGAACGCGTCGAGGGAGTTCTGGACGCCTTCGATGCCGCGGGCCGGCCGGGGCCTGAGACGTTCACGCTGCATGTGTGGGGAGGTGGGCAGTTCCTGCGGCACTCGGACATGCAGGTGGTGCTTGGTCTGAGCTGAGAGTCCTCGTCTCTTCCGGCCGCCGTCGTTGTCGTACGCCGGGACCCGTCAGTCCTCCACCCGGTCCGCCACCGGATCCAGTTCACCCCGCAGAACTCGTTGCCCCAGGGGCCGGCCATGACGACCCAGCCTCTGCCGTCCTGGAACTCGATCAGCGAGGTTTTCTCAGAGGCTGACGTCTCTGCGGGATCCGGCGTGGACCACTTCGAGCATGCGCGGCCTTCGCCAGGGAGTCACACCGGGTCCGGCAGGTCCATGAGCGTGAGTTTGGCCGGGTCGACCACGGCGGTCATCTCGGTGATGTGACCGTCGGCGACAGTGAAGGCCAGCAGGGCAAGCGGGGTGCCATCCTCGCTCCAGGAGATGACGCCAGGGCGGCCGTTGACGGTCGCCGCATGTCCTCGTGCCGCACTGCCGGCCAATCGCGCACGGGTGGCGACTTCGGTGGCCCCGAGCGTGACGAACGTGCCGTTCGGGGTGTGGACGGTGAACCTCACCTCGGGGTGGAGAACCCGCAGCAGCTGCTCGAACCGGCCGTCGCGGGCTGCGGCCAGGAAGGCTCGGACCACCTCGCGTTGCTGTCGTCCGGCGCTTGCCGGCTGCTGGGCGGCCTGTACCTTCCTGCGGGCGCGGCTGGCGAGCATTTTGGTCGCGTCGGCGGATTTCCCGAGAATGGTGCCGATCTCCGCGAAGGGCACGGCGAACACGTCGTGCAGCACGAACGCCAGTCGTTCGTCAGGGCGCAGCGAGTCGAGGACCGTGAGGAGCGCGAGGCCGACGGAGTCCCCGAGTGCCGCGAGGTCTTCCGGAGCGGGAGCGTCGTCGAGCGTCACGGTGAATTCGGGTAGCTGGTCGTCGAAGGAGACTTCTGGGCGCCTCCGGCCCGACCGCAGGACATCGAGGCTGATGCGGCCGACCACGGTGGTCAGCCAGCCGCCGAGGTTGTCGATGGTGTCGGTGTCCTGGCGGGAGAGACGCAACCACGCCTCTTGGACCACGTCTTCCGCATCGGCGTGTGATCCGAGCATGCGGTAGGCGACGGCGCGGAGCCGGTCACGGTGGGACTCGAAAGCATCGGCGATCGGGTCCGCGGGTTGGGCGCCGGCCATGTTGTTACCTCCGTGAAAGCTGCTCCGTCATAGGGATGACGCGCACAGGCGCCGCAACGTAACCCGATGAAGGAGAGCACTCCCACATGGAAAACCGGCTCAAGAACAGGAACACGAACAACCCCGAGGTGTGGACCGCGATCCAGCACCTCCAGAAGGCGATCGCCGCCGGGGGCGTCGACCCGAAGCTGCTCGCGCTGGTCCACCTGCGCACCAGCCAGATCAACAGCTGCTCGGCGTGCATCTACGCCAGTGTCGCGGGCGGAAAGAAGGCTGGTGACACCGACGAGCGGCTGCACAACGTCGCAGCGTGGCGCGAGGCGCCGTTCTACACCGATGCAGAGCGCGCGGCACTGGCGCTGACCGAGGCCGCCACCCGACTGCAGGACGGTGCGCCGGGCGTCACCGACGAGATCTGGGAAGAGGTCAACGCCCACTTCACCGAGGAGCAGATCGGCGCGATCAACCTGGAGATCGCGCTGACCAACTTCTTCAACCGGATCAACCGCACCATCAAGGAACCGGCCGGCAAGACCTGGGGCTGAGCCCGGCGCGGCTCTTACCCACTGAGGCTTCCCCAGCGAAACTGCGCGAGGTGTTGGACCGCGCAGACTGGAAATGACCTTCATTGAATAGGGGCCGTCGGTTAGTCGACGGCCCCTCACGAAATACCCAGCCGGCTACTACTCGTTGAACTCGCCAGTAGAGTCACAGGGAGAGCTCAACTGGTTCTCGAACGGACCAGTCGGGTACCGCCCCCAGCACATGACGAACGTATAGCTGCCACCGTTTCCGATGTTGTGGCCCTTACTGCCACATCCGGCGTCGCCGCCGTCGGACATCGTCATCACTCGCTGGTAGCCGTCAGTGGCGATATACGAGTTGTAGAAAACCGCACCGTACACACCCTTGCCATCCGCCAGGGTGTCGCAGAGCTTGAAGACGTCACCGTCGTCAGTGAAAGTCATGTAGCCGCGGATGGTTTCTACCCTCATGTTCGCGGCAAAGGCCGGACTCGCTGTCGCGAGGACCATCGCGGCGGCACCGGCAGCCCCCGCTACCGTGCGGGCGAACTTGGACTTGAGCATTATCCCCCCATGTACCGGACGTCCATTCGTGAGCCGAATAAAGACGTCGATCATCGTCGCGTAGCTTGCCATGAACTTGACAGCGCTGCAAAGTGGCGGCAGCCAGGCCGCAGGCCGCTTACCAGGCGTGGGGATATCGCTGGACCCGTCAGCCCTCCACCCGGTCGTCCACCCGGTCCTCCACCGGATCCAGTTCTCCCCGTTCGACACAGAACTCGTTGCCCTCGGGGTCGGCCATGACGACCCAGCCTCGGCCGTTCGGGAGGGTGCGGTCCGTCAGGATGCGGGCGCCGAGGGTCACGGCGCGTTCGACCTCCTCGGAGCGGGTGCGGCCCGTGGGCTGGAGGTCGAAGTGGATGCGGTTCTTGGTTGCCTTGCCCTCCTCGACGCTGACGAAGAGCAGGCCCGGGGCGCCGTCCGGCAACTCGATCAGTACCTCGGGGTCACCGGGCTTGTCCTCGTCGGAGATCGGATGACCGAGCAACTCGGACCAGAAGCGCGCCAGTTCGTAGGGCTCGCCCGTGCAGTCGAAGGTGATGTGACGGATGGCTGGGTTCAACGGTCGTCTCCCTGGAGCGGGTTGGGGCGCTGGTGCGCCACCGAAGGATGGGCGGGGAGACGGGGCCCTGTCGAACTATTTCCCGTCGTCGGGGAGGTTCCCGTTGCCGCCCAGGTTGGCGACGATCCTGCGCAGGACGTTGATCGTGACCACGAAGTCGGCGGGCTCGACGCCCTCGTGGGTCTGCTCGTGGACGCGGAGGTTGCGTTCACGGGCGCGGACGCGGCCGGCCTCACCCTCCTGGGTCAGGGTCATGCCGCCCGTCGCGTCCTCCGTGAGCCAGCCCCGGGCGATCAGGTCGTCGTAGACCTCGTCGAAGTCGGTGTTCAGGTCGTCGTAGGGGGTCAGGCGGTCGGTCAGGGTCGCGCGGGTCCATGAGCCGGGGGCGCCGGAGGCGTGGTTGAGGGTCCACCAGTGGGGCTGGGTGAGGTCCTCCACCGCCAGTTGGGCGCGGATGGCCCCCACCACCAGGCGGTAGGCCTGGCCCGTCCATGCTCCGATCGGCTGGGCGGCCAGCTCGTCGTGGGTGTACTCCTTGAGGTCCTTCGTGTGCGCGCTCACGCGTTCCCCTCCCGTGGTTGCCTGGACGCGATCAACGTAGGACCTCGAGTTTGGTTGAGGTCAAGGGTCAGGTGTTGAAGGCCCTGATCGCCTCGTAGAGGCGGTCCGGCTGGTCCAGGTGGACGTCGTGGGCCGCGTCGGGGATGCGGGCGTGCCGGGTGTGCGGGCGGTGGGTGAGCATCGTGGCCGGTTCGTCGGGGCGCATCGTGCCGTGTTCGCCCTGGATGAGGAGGGTGGGGCAGGTGATGCGGGACCACTCGGTCCAGTAGGCCGTGGTGGCCAGTTCGGCGACCGTATCGATGATCGTGGTGCGGTCCCACCGGGGATACCAGCCGTCTTCCCGCTTCTCCAGGCCCCTCGCCCAGGCCTCGTGGCCCAGGAAGGCCTCCGCCTCGTCGAGGGACTTGAAGGGGGTCGGCCAGCTGTCCAGCCAGGTCGCGATCTGTGCGGGGAGGTCCGGGGACGGGCCGGCCGGGCCCGCTTCGACCAGGATCAGGGACTTCACCAGGTGGGGGTGGGACGCGGCGAGGAGCAGGGCCGTGTGGCCGCCCAGGGACTGGCCCAGCAGGGTGACGGGGGCCAGGCCCAGTTCCTCGATCAGGGCTGCGGCGTCCCGGACATGGGCCGCGCGGGTCGTGGTCGCCGGGGTGCGGGTGCTGGCGCCGTGGCCTCGGGCGTCGTACGTCACCACGCGGTGGCCGTCGGCCGACAGCCGCGTGGCGAGCGTGTCCCACTCGCCCTGGTGGCCTGCCAGGCCGTGCAGGAGGAGGAAGGTGGCCGAGGGTTCCCCGGCGGGTTGGTGGTCCCTGTGGGCGAGGTGCGTGCCGTCGGGGGTGGTGAGGGTCGCCTTCCTCGTGCGGGTCAAGTGGTGGCTCCTGTCGGTGGCTTGGCGGTCTGCCGGGCGGCCACCTCCCGTCCGTCCGAGAGGTGGCCGTCGTACGCGGACCAGGAGCCTACGACGCCGATCCCTACGACGCCGGGCTCAGGTCCGCGCGGCCGAACAGGAGGGCGTAGCCGGCGGGGAGCTGGGCCAGGATGCGGGTCACCAGGTCGTCGCCGACCAGGGGCGGCAGCACGCTCAGGACCGAGCTGACGTCCCAGCGGGCCGTGGCGGGGGTCGCTCCCTCGATACGGGCCGCGACGGAGTCGACGAACTCCGCGGCGGTCAGCCGGCGCGTGGCCGGGATCTGGGAGGCGACCACCCTGGCGGCCTCCTCGGGCAGGGCACGGGCGAGGTCGACCCGTTCGTCGCCGATCACATGACCGCCGAGGGCGGACAGGACGATACGGGTGACCCGCTCCGCCTCCGACCTGGTGGGGTACTGGCCCGATTCCCGCACCGCTTCGATCAGTCGGGTCCAGGTGTTGTCGGCGCCTTGGGTGTCGTGGTTGCGCGGCGGGGCGGGGATCAGGGTCTTCGGGGCCGTGAGAGCAGTCGTCACACTGGGCACCGTCGTCACGCTCATGTGCGGGTCTTCCTCCGGATCGGGTCCTGCGTCGCGCCGCCGGACTCCGGATCCGGCGGCGCGGGGTGAGTGGGGGGCGGGGCTGTCCCGCGTGTGGGACGTCCTCGGGACAGCCCTGGTGGGTGCGTAGGTGCGTGGGTACGTGCCTGCCGTGCCGTCAGCCGCTGAGCTGCTTGGGCCTGTCGCCGCCCGTGATCTGGATGCGGCGCGGCTTGGCCTGCTCGGCCACCGGGATGCGCAGGGTCAGCACGCCGGCCTCGTACGAGGCGTCGATGCGCTCCGTGTCCAGCGTGTCGCCGAGGAAGAGCTGGCGGGTGAAGCCGCCGGTGGGTCGCTCGGCGACGAGCAGCTCCGCGCCCTCGGGGGCGGGGGACCTGCGCTCGGCTCGGACGTTCAGGACGTTGCGTTCGACGTCCAGCTCGATCGTCTCGGGGTCGATGCCGGGGAGGTCGAAGTGGACGAAGAAGTCGTCCCCGGAGCGGTAGGCATCCATCGCCATCGCCGACGGGCGGGTGGCGGGGCCGAAGACCTGCTGGGTGAGCCGGTCGAGTTCACGGAAGGGGTCCGTGCGCATGAGCATCACTGGTCACTCCTCTCTTCAGGCGCTGTCAGTGCGATGCCCTACGTTCTTCGCCTTCTTATATAACTCGGAGCCGGAAACTTGACAAGCCTCGACTCAGGTTCGCCTGCCGTCCGGTAAGGCGCCTCCGTACGCCCCGGCGCGTGCGCCCCCGGCCTCGGGAGCTAGCCTCAGTGATCGCGAGCGGGGCAGGAGCAGCAAGAGCAGGAGCAGGAGGCAGGTATGGCGAAGGTTCCGAGTGCGGTGATCGCGGCGAGCGGGCTCGTGGGCGGGTACGGCGTGGCCCGCTGGACCAGGCAGCGGCCGCTCGGCGGGGTCGTGCTCGCCGTCGCCGGAGTCGCGGCCGCGCGGCAGTGGCGGCAGCAGGCCGGCGGGGTGGCCGCGGGGGCGTTGTCGGCCGCGTATGTCGCCGCCTTCGCCGGGTCCCATCCGCTGGCCAAGAAGGTGGGTGCCTGGCCTGCCGTGTTCGGGGTGGCGGGGGCCGTGGGTCTGACGTCCTGGGTCGTCGCCGACCGGCGCGGTTGAGTCGGGCTGCGCTCCGGGCCTTCGGTGTCCGGGGCGTCCGCGCACAGCAGAGAACAACAGAGGACAGCACACAGCGAAGAACCCCGGCCCTGAAACTCAGGGCCGGGGTTCTTGTCTGGAGCGCCGGGCAGGCCTTGCACCTGCATCTCCCCACAGGAAGTGGGGCGTCTTTCCTTGGACCACCAACGCATCGTCCGTCTGACCGGAGTTCGGAGTTCCGGCGGCTGGACGCAGATCAACTATAGCGCAGTTTTTGTTATCGCCTTCGCCGTCCGGCCGTCTCCTCACCGTCCCCCGCAGGAACGCGACTTACGACGTCGAGGTACGCCAACGTGACACGAGAGATCAGCCGCCGGAGCATGTTGAGGGCCGCGGGCGCGGCAGCCGGAGCCGCCGGCATCGGCGTCGGCGCCGGTGTCGGTACGACCGCGCTCGCGAGTCCGGCCTTCGCCGCCGGCTCCGCCTTCGCTCACCCCGGGCTGCTGCACACCCGTACCGACCTGGACCGTATGGCGGCCAAGGTGAAGGCGGGCGCCAGACCCTATACGGCCGGGTTCGCCAAGCTCACCGCCAACCGGCACGCGCAGAGCGGCTGGCGGGCCAATCCGCAGGCCACGGTGTACCGGGGGACGGGTTCGCCACAGAACTACGCGGTCCTCTACAACGACATCCACGCCGCCTACCAGAACGCCCTGCGGTACCACGTCAGCGGCGAGACCGCGCATGCCGACACCGCGGTGGAGATCCTCAACGCCTGGTCGGGGAAGCTGACGTCGGTCCAGGGTTCCGCCGACCGGTTCCTGGCCGCGGGGCTGTACGGCTACCAGTTCGCCAACGCCGCCGAACTCGTACGGGACCACGGCGACTTCGCGCTCGGGCGGGCGCAGGAGCTGATGCGGAACGTCTTCCATCCGGTCAGCGACGGTTTCCTGCGCGATCACAACGGCGCCGTCATCACCAACTACTGGCCCAACTGGGACCTGACAGCCATCGCCTGTGTGCTCGCCACCGGCATCTTCTGTGACGACCGTGCCGTGGTCGACCGGGCCGTCGAGTACTTCAGGCACGGGGACGGCATGGGGTCCGTCAAGCACGCCATCCCCGTCGTCCACGACGACGGGCTCGCCGAGTGGGTCGAGGCCGGGCGGGACCAAGGCCACGCGCTGCTCGGCGTCGGGCTGATGGGCACGGTCTGCGAGATGGCGTGGAACCAGGGCATCGATCTCTACGGCTACGACGACAACCGCTTCCTCAAGGGGGCGCAGTACGTGGCGAAGTGGAGCCTGGGCGGGGATGTGCCGTACACGGCCAACACGCGGGAGAAGGGGGCGATCAACGGGTGGTCGGGGAGTGAGAGCGCGACGGAGGCCGCCGGCGTGGATCCGGCCATGACTCGTCCGATCTGGGCGATGATCGCGAACCACTACACCAAGCGGCGGGGGCTGTCGGCGTCGTACCTCACGCGTGCGGCGGCGAAGGCCGCGCCGGAAGGCGGGGGCGGCGACTACGGGCCCAACAGTGGGGGTTACGACCAGCTCGGCTTCGGGACTCTGGCCTTTACCCGGGATCGGGAGCGGGTGGAGGGGGCGGGTGCCGGGGCGGCGCCGAGTGCGGGTGCGTCCGGGGATGCCTCGGGCGGGGGCGCGCGTCCGCAGGGGGCCGTGAGTGCCTCGGCCTCGCCTGCCGCGGGGCGTGACCTGGCTGCCACCGGGGCCGGGGACATGGCCGGCTGGGCCGCCGCGGCGGGGGTTTCCGCTGTCGCGGGTGGGTTGCTGTTGCTGCGGCGGCGGGGCCGGGTGCGGCGGGGTGGGGCCGAGTAGCGTCCGGCACGTTGCGAGGGTGCCGGGCGTGCGGGCCGGGCACGGGCCGGGTCGCTCACAGGCGCTGGCGGGGTGCCGCTCTCTGTGGGACGGGTGCCGCCCCAAGCGGCACGACTGCCCGCAGCCAAGCGGCTGCGGCCGACCGCGGCTCGGGGCAACCGTGTCCGTCCGCAGCCTGCGGCAGCCACGGCGGCTCGCAGCCAGCGAGCCCTACACCGTCGCCGCCCACAGCTTGGGAGAGCCGCGGCCGCCCCCGGCCAGATGCGGTACGCCCCTACGTCGTCGCCGTCCTGGACCCCGTCGAGCCGGAGCCGGAACCGGAGGCATAGACGCCATCGCCCTTGCCTCGACCCGTCGAACCCGTCTGGTCCGACGCCGCCGTCAGAGGCGTGGCGATGTCCTCCAGCGAACGCCGTTCCGCGCGCACCGCGAGGATCGCCGCCGCCAGGCCGGCCAGGCACATCAGGGTCGCGCCGATCTGGAACGCGAGGACCGTGTCGCCGACCTTGCCCGTGCCGGTGAGGTCGGCGAAGAGGAGCGGGCCGCTGATGCCGCCGGCCGCCGTGCCGATGGCGTAGAAGAAGGCGATGGACATGGCGCGGGTCTCCATCGGGAAGACCTCGGAGACCGTCAGGTAGGCGCTGGACGCGCCCGCCGAGGCGAAGAAGAGGACCGCGCACCAGCATGCCGTCAGCGTGCTCGCGCTGAGGGAGCCCTGGTCGAAGAGCCAGGCCGTGCCGAAGAGGAGCAGGCCGGACAGCAGGTAGGTGCCGGAGATCATCACCCGGCGGCCGACCGTGTCGAAGAGCTTGCCCAGCAGCAGCGGGCCGCAGAAGTTGCCGAGTGCGATGACCGCGAAGTAGTAGCCGGTGCTGCCGCTCGGGACGTCGAAGAACGTCGTCAGGATCGCGCCGAAGCCGAAGGTGATGGCGTTGTAGAGGAATGCCTGGCCGATGAAGAGGGAGAAGCCGAGGACGGCGCGGCGGCGGTAGTCGGAGAAGACCGTGCGGCCGATCTCCAGGAACGTGACGCTGCGGCGCTGGTTGATGGTGATCTCGCCCTCCGGGCGCGGCAGCGGTTCGCCGTTCTCCTCCTCGACCTTCCGCTCGATCGAGGAGACGATGCGTTCCGCTTCGTCGTCGCGGCCGTGGATCAGGAGCCAGCGGGGGCTCTCCGGGACGTGCCGGCGGACCAGGAGGATGACCAGGGCCAGGACCGCGCCGAGGGCGAAGGTGAGGCGCCAGCCGACGTTCGCCGCGAAGATGTCCGTGTCCAGCGCGACGATCGACAGGAGGGACCCGAACACCGCGCCCAGCCAGAAGCTGCCGTTGATCATCAGGTCGACGCGGCCGCGGTACTCCTTGGGGATCAGTTCGTCGATCGCGGAGTTGATGGCCGCGTACTCGCCGCCGATGCCGAAGCCGGTGAGGAAGCGGAAGAGGAAGAACCACCAGGTGTCGAAGGCGATCGCGGTCAGGGCGGTGGCCCCGAGGTAGACCGCCAGGGTGATCATGAAGAGTTTTTTACGGCCCCACTTGTCGGTCAGCCGGCCCCAGAAGAGCGCGCCCGAGCAGGCTCCCGCCACGTAGAGGGCGGCCGCGAGGCCGGTGACCTCGCCGGAGGTGATGGGCAGGCCGCTGCCGGGCTCCGACAGACGGCTGGCGATGTTGCCTACGACGGTGACTTCGAGACCGTCGAGGATCCACACGGTGCCGAGTCCGATGACGATCGTCCAGTGCCAGCGCGACCACGGGAGGCGGTCGAGGCGAGCGGGGATGTCGGTGGTCACGGTTCGGCCGGTCCCGGCCTGTGCGGTGGTCATGGGCTCCCTCCTCATCGAGAAGAACCCGGTTCGAGTGCCCTGAGCGGAATCGCTTACGCCCTGACAACTGACGTCACCGGCGCGTCACATCCCCGGCCGCTCAGGCACCCAGCGCGTGCGACACCGTGTAGATCAGCAGGCCGGCGAGCGAGCCGACCACCGTGCCGTTGATCCGGATGAACTGGAGGTCGCGGCCGATGTTCGCCTCGATCTTCCTCGTGGTGTGCTCGGCGTCCCAGCTCGCCACCGTGTCCGTGATCAAGGAGGTGATCTCCTTGCGGTAGGTGGTGACGACGTACACGGCCGCGTCCTCCACCCACTGGTCGACCTTGTCCTGCACCTTGCGCTCGGCCGCCATCCGGGAGCCCAGCGACAGCAGGGAGGCCCGTACGCGCAGCCGCAGCTCGCTGCGCTCGTCCTCCGCCGCCGCGACGATCATGGATCGTACGGCCGTCCAGGCGCTGGCGATGAGGTCCTGCACCTCGCCGCGGCCCAGCACCTCGCCCTTGAGCCGCTCGATGCGGGCGCGGGTGTCGGTGTCGGACTGGAGGTCGGAGGCGAAGTCGGTGAGGAAGCGGTCGAGGGCGCCGCGCGCGGGGTGGGCGGGCATGTCGCGCATCTCGGTGGCGAAGCGCAGGAGTTCCTTGTAGACGCGCTCGCCGACCTTGCGGTCGACGAAGCGCGGCGTCCAGCCGGGGGCGCCGCCCTCCACGGCGTCCATCACCTCGTCGCGGTGCAGCACCAGCCAGTCGTGCGCGCGGGTGACGACCAGGTCGACGACCCGTTTGTGGCCGCCGTCGGCGACGACCTTCTCCAGCATCTTTCCGATGCCGGGTCCGATCTCCTGGGCGCCTGCGCGGCGGGTGATCGCCTCGCCGACCACGGCCTGGACGTCGGAGTCGCGCAGGACGGTCAGGGCGCCGCGCAGGGCGGTGGACAGCTCCGCCGTGACCCGGTCGGCGTGCTCGGGGACGGCGAGCCAGGCGCCGAGGCGGCTGCCGATGCCGACGGTGCGCAGCCGCTGCCGTACGACGTCCTCCGAGAGGAAGTTCTCACCGACGAACTCGCCGAGGGAGACGCCGAGCTGGTCCTTCTTGGTGGGGATGATCGCGGTGTGCGGGATGGGGATGCCGAGGGGGTGGCGGAAGAGGGCGGTGACGGCGAACCAGTCGGCGAGCGCGCCGACCATGCCCGCCTCGGCGGCCGCGGCGACGTAGGCCGCCCAGGGCCCGGCGCCGGAGTTCTGGGCCCACTTGGCGAGGACGTAGACCACGGCCACGAACAGCAGGAGCCCGGTGGCGGTGAGTTTCATGCGGCGAACGCCGCGCTGTTTCTCCTCGTCCGCCGGGCTGAAGGTCGTCATCGCACGGTTCGTGACGGCGCCCCGGGGGGCATGCTGACCCCGGACACCGTCCTTTTCTTCCACTTTCGTACGTTCCATCCGCTCCACCCGCTTGGTGATCCCGCACACATTGTCCCTTCCTGACCGACTCCTGGAACGGATCAGGAGTTCCCGGCGTCTGTCGGGAGGGGGAAATGCACGGGGGGTCCTGTGAGCTTCCCCCTGCCCATGACGCATCATGGGCACATCAGATCGGAGCCTGGGGCTCCCATCGCCCGAGGAGAACTACACAGCATGACCCGGGGTCGTGGTTACGCCCTTCTGGCCGGGCTGGTCGCAGCCATCGTGGCCCTTTCCACCGCCATATACGTCGGAGTGGCGTCCGACGACGGCACGCACAGCCGGACCGCCGTCACCGACAGCCGTCTTCCGAACAACTCCGCCGCCCCCGCCTCCACCGGCACCTGGGTCGGCACCTGGTCCACCTCCCCGGCCGCGGCCGAGCCCGGCACGGAGACGACCGGCATGGCGGACCGTTCGGTGCGCAACGTCGTCCACACCAGCGTCGGCGGTACGAGTGCCCGCGTGACGCTGTCCAATCTCTACGGCCAGTCGCCGCTGAGCATCACACAGGCCTCGATCGCGATCGCCGCCGGCAGCGGTACGCCCGCGGCGCTCTCGGACACGATGCGGCAGCTGACCTTCAACGGCGGGCCGACGGTCGTCATCCCGCCCGGCCGCCAGGTGATGAGCGACGCCGTGCGCATCGTCGTCCCGCCCGACGCGGACGTCCTGATCACCACGTACACGCCGACCAGCTCCGGCCCGGTGACGTACCACCCTCGCGCCCGGCAGATCTCCTACGTCGCCCAGGGCGACCACACGGCTGACGCGACGGGCGCGCCGTACACCGAGCAGAGCCTGTACTGGCGTTACCTGACCGCGCTGGACGTGCTGAGCAACGAGGCCGACGGGACGGTCGTCGTCCTCGGCGACTCGCTCACCGACGGGATCACCTCCACCGTCGGCGCCAACAACAGGTGGACCGACGTCCTGTCCGACAGGCTACGCGCGGAGATCGGCGCCGGGCGGGACCTGCCGCGCTACAGCGTCGTCAACCAGGGCATCAGCGGGAACCGGGTCCTCACGGACGGGCTGGGCAGGCCGGCGGACAACCCCAGCGGGCTGAACCGCTTCGCGCGGGATGTGCTGGAGCGGACGAACGCCAAGGTCGTCGTCATCGACCTCGGGGTCAACGACATCCTGCGCAATCCGCGGCTCGCCGATCCGAACGCGATTCTCGGCGGCTTGCGCACGATGGTCGGGCAGGCGCATGCGCGGGGGCTGAAGGTCGTGGGGGCGACGCTGATGCCGTTCGGCGGGCACCGGGGGTACTCGGACGCGCGGGAAGCCGTGCGGCAGCAGATCAACGCGGAGATCCGTGCGGGGCGGGTCTTCGACGCGGTGGTCGACTTCGACCAGGCGCTGCGTGATCCTTATGACCCGCGGCGGCTGCGGGCCGACTACGACTCCGGGGATCATCTGCATCCCAGCGACAAGGGATATGCGCGGATGGCCGAGGTGTTTGATCTCGAGAGCCTGAAGGGGTCGGCGCCGGCGAAGCTGTAGGGCTGAGGTGGGCTGCTGCGTACCCGGCCCGCAGGCGGCGGCTAGCCGTCCAGCTGGCGTCGGTCCGCCCGGCGGTCCAGCCTCTCCTGGCGGCGTTCCTCGCGGAGCCGCTGCTTCTCCGCCCGGGTCGGCTTTCGCTGGACGCCGACGCCGCCCCAGAAGGCGAAGCCGGTGATGACGACGCGCGGGGCGCCGGGGGCACCCGGGACGCCCTCCTCCTGGTGGTCGAAGCCGCCCATGACGCCGATGCCGCGGACGACGACCTCGACGCCGGGCGGGACGATGACGTCGATCCCGCCCATGATCGCGATCGCGTTGATCTCGACCTCGCGGTCGGCGAAGTTCGCCTCGCGCAGGTCGATCTCCCCGCCGCCCCAGAAGGCCAGGCAGGTGAACCGCCGGGGCATCGTCCAGTGCCCCTTGCGCTGGAAGCCGGACATCACGGCGACGGCCCACGTCGAGGTTCCCTCACCACCGACGATCCGCCGGGACAGGTCCGGGCCGGCGGCGGGGTCCTTGGTCAGTGACACGGAGGGCGCCGTGAGACCCGGGGCCGGCAGGTCCCGGGTGATCGGCGCCAGTTCCCCGTACGTCCGCGCCTGGTACGTCGCGTCCAGCCGCTCCTCGAACTCCGCCATGTCGAGACGGCCCTCCGCGAGGGCGTCCCGCAGGATCTCGGCGACCCGTTCACGGTCGGCGTCGGAGGCGCGGAGGTCCGGGACTGAGTCGTCGGTCATATACAGCAGCCTACGAGTTACCCGTCCCGGGCACTATGCGGTCGCGCGCTCTGCGTACATCTTCGCGATGACCGCCTCGATGTCCGGCTCCCGCACCGACAGGTCCACCAGCGGGTACTCCGCCGCGATCCGCGCGACGAGCGGCGCCGCCGACTCCGCCGCCGGGAACGCCAGCCACTGCCGCGGACCGTCCACCCTCACGACCCGGGCGGGTGCCGGGGCGTCGATCGGCGGCAGTTCCCGCTCCAGGTCCACCACCAGGATCCGCTCGCTCTCCCCCGCCTCGTGCAGCCCGGCGAGCGGGCCGTCGTACATCAGGCGCCCGTGGTCGATGACCATCACCCGCTTGCACAACTGCTCGATGTCCTGGAGGTCGTGCGTGGTGAGCAGCACCGTCGTGCCGCGCTCGGCGTTCAACTCCCGCAGGAACTCCCGCACCTTGGACTTCGACACGACGTCGAGGCCGATGGTCGGCTCGTCGAGGTACAGCACCTCCGGGTCGTGCAGCAGTGCCGCCGCGATGTCGCCGCGCATGCGCTGCCCGAGCGAGAGCTGCCGTACCGGCACGTCCAGCAGGTCGCCCAGGTCGAGGAGTTCGACCAGACGGTCGAGGTTCTCGCGGTAACGGGCGTCCGGGATCCGGTACATGCGGTGCATCAGCCGGTACGAGTCGACCAGCGGGAGGTCCCACCACAGCGTCGTACGCTGCCCGAAGACCACGCCGATGCGGTGCGCGAGCCGCATGCGGTCGCGGGAGGGATCGATGCCGGCGACCCGGAGCCGGCCGGCGCTCGGTGTGAGGATGCCGGTCAGCATCTTGATCGTGGTCGACTTGCCGGCGCCGTTCGGGCCGATGTAGCCGACCATCTCGCCGCGTTCCACGCGGAAGGAGATCGAGTCGACGGCCCTCACCTGCCGCCGCTCCCGTTTCATGAAGCCGGTCTTCTTGCGCACGTCGAAGACCTTCTCGACGCCGTCGAGTTCGATGAACCCGCTGTCCGCCCCGGCCGGCCCGTCGTCCACTCCGGTCAGCCCGCTGTCCACGCCGGTCACCTCAACTCCCTGTACTCCGGTAGGAACGAAGCCCCACCCGCCACGCCGTCCCCGCCAGCGCACAGCAGGCCACCGCCACCAGCGGCGACGCGAAGGCCGTCCACTGAGGCAGCTCGATCGGGTACGGCCGGCCCAGCACATAGGCGGCGGGGACCCAGTTGACGAAGGCCAGCGGCAGCATGAAGGTCACGCCGCGCACCAGGTCCTTCCCGAACACGGTCGGCGGATACTGGAGCAGCGTGGTCCCGCCGTACGTGAACGCGTTCTGCACCTCCGCGGCGTCCTGGGCGAAGATCTGGAAGGCCGCGCCCGCCACGAACACCGCCGAGAAGATCGCCGCGCCGCTGACCACCATCACCGGCACCAGCAGAGCCTTCGGCGCACTCCAGTCGACGTCGACCGAGACCAGCGCCCAGCCCAGTACCACCGCGCCCTGGGTGATCCGGCCCAGGCGGCGCAGCGCGAAGCGGTCCGCGCCGACCTGGGCGAGCACCGGCGCGGGACGCACGAGCAGGATGTCGAACGAGCCGTCGCGCATCCGGGCACCCAGGACGTCCATCGAGCCCAGCACCAGGTCGGCGATCCCGAACGCCGTCACCGACAGCCCGTACAGGAAGGCGATCTCGGGCAGTGACCAGCCGCCGAGCGAGTCGACCTGCGAGAACATCAGCAGGATCCCCACGAAGTCCAGGCCGGTCACCATCAGGTTGCCGAAGACCGTGACGACGAAGGAGGTGCGGTAGGTCATGCTCGACCGCACCCACATCCCGGCGATCAGCCGGTAGGCCCGCAGCCCCTCCAGCAGGACGCTCCGCTCACCCACCCTGCACCACCACCCGCCGCGTCGCGGCCGACTGCAACAGCCGTCCGGCCGCCAGCAGCGCCACCGCCCACGCCGCCTGGAAGACGAAGGCCCCGAGCGGGTCGGTCTCGCCCATCAGCACGTCCGCCGGCATCTGGATCTGCGCCGCCCACGGCAGCACCCGCACGATGTCGCCGAACACGCCCGGGAAGGCGCTCAGCGGCAGCACCATGCCCGAGAAGAAGATCCCCGTGATCATCAGCACCTGGTTGACGCCCATGCCGTCCATGAGCCAGAACACGCTCAGGGCCGCCAGGTAGCGGATCGCGAAGCTGACGACCGTCGCCAGCAGGAGCGTGACCGCGAAGGCCGCCCAGGGGACGACCGACGTCGGCAGCGCCATGGGGAAGAAGACCGCGCCGAACGCGAACGGGATGACGCCCCGCCCCAGCATCTGGAACAGCGCCCGCCCCACGTCGCCCGCCAGCCACCACAGCTGGAGATCGGCCGGACGGTACAGGTCGACGGCGATCTCGCCGGTGCGGATGCGCTCCATCAGGTCCTTCTCGGCTCCGCCGCCCTGGATGGCCAGCGTCGCGTAGAGGCACTGCCCCAGCCACACATAGGTCACGGCCTGCGCCTGGTCGTACCCTCCCAGGTGCGGCCGCTCCTCCCAGAGCGCCAGGTAGGTGTAGACGAGGATGAGGCCGAAGACCGTGTTGGTGAACACCCCGGCCACCGTGGCCGCCCGATACGTCGCGTACCGCCTGAAGCCCCCCGCCGCGACCGCCGCGTACAACCGCGCCGAGCCCACCACCACAGCCCTCCTCGCCGCACGGCACCGAAGCGCAGGAGCCTAGTGGAGCGGCGATCACGCGTGCCACGGGTTTTCCCGCCCCCCGGGAAACGCCGTGGGGCGCCCCGGGCCGTGCCCGGAGCGCCCCGCGGAGGGTTCGATCACGCGTCGGTCTGTGCCCAGCCGCTGCACTTCTCCCAGATGATCCCGGCGGCGGGGGTGTCCGGATTTCCCTTCCAGTCGCCGATGCACGCCTTGATGGTGATCGGCGTGCCCTCCTTGATGTCCAGGTTGAGCGTGCGAGTGGAGTCGACGCCGCCGCGGTTCCAGTAGTAGTACGTGTTGGACTCGCCGCCGATGGAGATGATCCCGATGGTCGAGTGGCCGTCCTTGGCGAGGTCGGTGATGGTGAAGATCTCGCCGTAGGTCTGGATGTGGGCCTTGCCACCCGAGTCCGCGTGGGGCGTGACGTTCCAGTCGGCGCCGGCCCAGACGGTACGATCCAGTCCGTCCGCGTGGGCCGAGGTGCCCGTGGCCAGGGCGAGCAGTGTGGCGGCGGTGCCGGCCAGGGCTGAGCGTGCGAGCAGTCGCATCGTCGGTCGTGTCCCCCTTCAGGCGAATCTCGCGCAGGCAAGATCGCCAATCGAACAGGCGTGCAGGATAACGCAGTTCTCCTGCACCCGCCCGGGTGTTCGCCGCGCGGGGCCCGCCTCGCCACACGGCTCACGACACGGCCCTCGGTCAGGGAACTGATCGCCGGATGGGACAGTCTTCATCACAGGGGCGCAAGAGCGAGCAGAGACGTACGGGATCGACGTACGACGCGAAACAGGAGTCCGTGCACGACATGAGTGACGAGCCTCAGCCGCAGCAGCCGACACCGGGCTGGGCACCGACAGAGCCGCAGGCGGACGGCGACCCGAACCCGCCGGAGGCCCGGCCGGCCGGGAAACCGAAGCGGACCGGCTGGCGCCGGATCATCCCGACCTGGCGCATGACGCTCGGCGCCTTCATCGTCGTCACCCTGCTGCTGATCGGCGGCTTCTTCCTCGGCTACTCACTGGTGAAGATCCCGCCGGCCAACGCGCTCGCCACGAAGCAGGCCAACGTGTACCTCTACGCGGACGGTTCCGCGATCGCCCGCGACGGCGAGATCAACCGGGAGAACGTCTCGCTCCCGCAGATCTCCAAGGACGCCCAGCACGCGATCCTGGCCGCGGAGGACCGCGACTTCTACACCGAGTCCGCCGTCGACCCCAAGGCCATGGTCCGCGCCGCCTGGAACACGGCCCTCGGCAAGGGCAAGCAGTCCGGCTCCACGATCACCCAGCAGTACGTGAAGAACTACTACCTGCGCCAGGAACAGACCGTCACGCGCAAGGCCAAGGAGTTCTTCATCGCGATCAAGCTGGACCGCGAGCAGAGCAAGGACCACATCCTCGAGGGCTACCTCAACACCAGCTACTTCGGCCGCAACGCCTACGGCATCCAGGCCGCCGCCCAGGCCTACTACGGCATGGACGCCAAGGACCTCGACCCGGCCCGCGGCGCCTACCTCGCCGCACTCGTCAACGCCCCCAGCCAGTACGACGTCGTCGCCCACCCCGAGAACCGCAAGGCCGCCGAGTCCCGCTGGAACTACGTCCTGGACGGCATGGTCAAGAAGGGCTGGCTCAGCGAGTCGAAGCGGGCCGGCATGAAGTTCCCGATGCCGAAGGAGTCCACCCTCTCCACCGGCATGTCCGGGCAGCGCGGCTACATCGTCCGGACCGTCAAGGACTACCTCACCCAGAACAAGATCATCGACGAGAACCAGCTCGACGCCGGCGGCTACCGCATCACCACGACGCTCCAGAAGCCCAGGCAGGACGCCTTCGTGAAGGCCGTCAACGACAAGCTGATGGACAAGCTGGACAAGAAGAACAACAAGGTCGACACCTACGTCCGCGCGGGCGGCGCCGCCGTCGACCCCAAGACCGGCAAGGTCGTGGCGATGTACAACGGCGTCGACTACGTCAAGCAGTACACCCCGAACGCCACCCGCAGGGACTTCCAGGTCGGCTCCACCTTCAAGCCGTTCGTGTTCACCTCGGCCGTCGAGAACGACTCGCAGACCCAGGACGGCCGCCCGATCACCCCGTACACGATCTACGACGGCACCAACAAGCGCCCGGTCCAGGGCTGGACCGGCGACCCGTACGCCCCGGAGAACGAGGACCAGGTCTCCTACGGCGACGTCACCGTCACCGAGGCCACCGACAAGTCCGTGAACTCGGTGTACGCGCAGATGGCCGCCGACGTCGGCCCCCAGAAGGTCAAGCAGACCGCCATCGACCTCGGCGTCCCCGAGGCCACCCCCGACCTCGCCGACGGCCCCGCCATCGCGCTCGGCACGGCCACCGCCAGCGTCCTCGACATGGCGGAGGCGTACGCCACGCTCGCCAACCACGGCCGGCACGGCACGTACACGATGGTCGAGAAGGTCACCAAGGAAGGCACTCCGATCGAGCTGCCCGAGCGGCGCACCCGGCAGGCCGTGAGCCGCGAGGCCGCCGACACCACCACCTCGGTCCTGCGCAGCGTCGTCCAGAACGGCACGGCCTCCGCCGCGCAGGCCGCGGGCCGCCCCGCCGCGGGCAAGACCGGCACCGCCGAGGAGGACACCGCGGCCTGGTTCGCGGGCTACACCCCCGACCTCGCCACCGTCGTCTCCGTCATGGGCCAGGACCCGGTCACCGCCGCCCACAAGTCGCTGTACGGCGCGATGGGCCAGGACCGCATCAACGGCGGCGGGGCACCGGCCGAGATCTGGGCCCAGTTCACCCGGGACGCCCTGAAGGGCAAGCCGGTCACCGACTTCGACCTCAGGCTCGCTCCGGGCGCCGACGTCCCGCAGGCCCCCGGCACCGAGGCCCCGGCCGACCCGACCACGGGCGGCACCACCGACGGCGGCAGCACGTCCACCGGCGGCCAGGACACCGGCACCGAGACGCCCGGCCAGAGCCCGAGCGCCCCCGAGGGCCAGACCCAGGGCCAGACCGACGGCGGCACCGGCGACGGCGGCACGGGCGGCGAGTCCCCGCCCGGCGGCGGCACCGCGGACGGCGGGACCGGCGACGGCGGCACCGCCACCGACGGCGGCACCACCGACGGCGGCACGACGGAGGGCGGCGGCGACGAGACCGACGGCGGCACGACGGGCGGGCCGACGGGCCCCGGCTGGGGCGTGGTCCCGCAGGGCTCGCGCCGCGAGTAGGTCGGGTCAGTGACCGGAGGTCGTCTTCAGCCCCACCACGGCGACCAGCAGCAGGCACACGAAGAAGATCCGGGCGGCGGTGGCCGGCTCCCCCAGCACGACCATGCCGAACACCGCCGCACCGGCCGCCCCGATGCCCACCCACACGCCGTAGGCGGTACCGATGGGCAGGGTCTTGGCCGCATGCGACAGCAACAGCATGCTGGCGACGATGCCGGCACCGGTGAGAACGCTGGGGAGCGGGCGCGTGAAACCGTCGGTGTACTTCATACCGACGGACCACCCGACTTCGAGCAGACCGGCGACGACGAGCAGAACCCAGGCCATGACGGCACCTCCGGGAATCGGGCTGACGGTGCGGTGCGTCGTCTTTGCCTTCATCCCGGTACGGCGCGTCTCGTCGGGGATCCCTCCAACGTAGCAAAGCGACGGCGAAGGGGCCGGTGACTCCCGTCACCGGCCCCTTCGCCGTCGCTGCCCGGACTACAGATAGAGGCCCGTCGAGTCCTCCGAGCCCTCGAACCGGTCCGCGGCCACGGCGTGCAGATCACGCTCGCGCATGAGCACGTACGCGATACCGCGCACCTCGACCTCGGCACGGTCCTCCGGGTCGAACAGAACCCGGTCGCCCGGCTCCACGGTCCGTACGTTCTGCCCCACCGCGACGACCTCGGCCCAGGCCAGCCGCCGGCCGACCGCCGCCGTGGCGGGGATCAGGATGCCGCCGCCGGAACGCCGCTCGCCCTCACTGGTGTCCTGCCGCACGAGTACGCGGTCGTGCAGCATCCGGATGGGCAGCTTGTCGGGATGGGTGCTGTGCTCGTTTCTCTTGGCGCTCACGCCCTGAAACCTACCTGTCTTCCCCGCGAACGTAAGCGGTCGGGTCAGCCCTTGCGCCGCCGCATGCTGACGGCGAGCAGCCCGACCACACCGACGACGACGAGCGCGACGGGCACGACCCGCTCCAGCCGCGGCGCCCCGTCCTCGTCCACGAACCGCGCCCGCACATCGGTGACGGCCCGGTTGACCTCCACATAGGCCCGCCCGAGGGTGTGATCGATGTTGGACGCCACCTTGGCCTTCGCGTCCCCGACGATCGTCTTCGGGTGCACCCGCACCCCGATCTCGTCGAGGGTCTCGGCCAGGGTCTCGCGGCGGCGCCTGATGTCCGCCTCGATCTGCGCCGGGGTCCTGGTGTCCGCCGTGTCCGCCACCGTGTCGCCTCCGAAGTCGGTGTGAAGCCTGTGCGGGACAGTCTGTCAGCTCCACGGCTCGTCCCACTGTCAGGACCCCCGGTTACGCTGGTCCGATGAGCGAGCGACTCCAGCCGGGGGACGTGGCCCCCGCCTTCACCCTGCCAGACGCCGACGGCACCGAGGTGTCCCTGTCGGACCACAAGGGCCGCAAGGTCATCGTGTACTTCTACCCGGCCGCCCTCACCCCCGGCTGCACCAAGCAGGCCTGCGACTTCACGGACAACCTGGAGCTGCTGGCCGGCGCGGGCTACGAGGTGATCGGCATCTCCCCCGACAAGCCCGAGAAGCTGGCCAAGTTCCGCGACAAGGAGTCCCTCAAGGTCACGCTGCTGGCCGACCCGGACAAGCAGGTCCTGGAGTCGTACGGCGCCTTCGGCGAGAAGAAGAACTACGGCAAGACCTACATGGGCGTCATCCGCTCCACGATCGTCGTGGACGAGGAGGGCAAGGTCGAGCACGCGCTGTACAACGTCCGGGCGACGGGGCACGTGGCGAAGATCATCAAGGATCTGGGGATCTGAGGCCTCTCTGCTTCCTGGAACGGCTCGTACCGGATAGGTCCGGTACGAGCCGTTCCGCATTTCGGGCGTGACGGTCCGATAAGCGGTTCGTTACTCCGTGCGAGATCACGAACAGGTGGTCGGGGACAGAGTGACGGAGGGGCTCGATGGGGGCGAGTGCGTACACCAGGGAGCGACTGGAGGAAGCGGCCCGGGGAGCGCGGACGTTGTCGGAGGCGTTGGTGCGGTTGGGGGTGGATCCGAAGAGTTCGACTCGGCGGTATGTGCACGAGCGGATGAAGAAGCTCGGGGTGGACGTGTCGCACTTCGAACGGGAGGGGGTGAAGTGGACGAGAGACGTCCTTGAGCGGGCGGTCGCGGTGTCGACGAACGTGTGCGAGGTGCTGGGGCATCTCGGGCTGGAGGTGGTGGGCGGGCATCACACGCACATCAGCCGCCGGATCAAGGCGTATGGGATCGACACGTCGCACTTCCAGATGCCGACGAGGCGTGGGAAGCCCTGGCGCCCGCGGACCCCGGAGGCCTACCTCGTCGAGCAGCCGGCCGATCGCGCCCGGCGTGTTCCGAGCGACCGCCTCAAGTGGGCGATGACGGTTTCCGGAGTAGCGGAGCGGTGCGCCCTCTGCGGCATGGAGGCGGTCTGGCGGGGCCATCCACTCCCCCTGGAGGTCGACCACATCAACGGCCGCTGGAGGGACAACCGGATCGAGAACCTTCGGTTCCTGTGCCCCAACTGCCATGCGACGACCGACAATTACCGAGGGCGTGGCAAACGACGCGCGCGCGGGCATGCCTCATGAGCAGCCGCCGGGCACGGCCCACCCCCGAGGAACTGCGTGTCGCGGTCGCCGAGTCCGTCTCGATCGCAGAGGTGCTTCGCCGCCTGGGCCGCCAGGGCAGTGGCACCCAGCGCGCGCATCTGCTCCGGTGGATCGCCGAGGACCAACTCACCACCGAGCACTTTCTGGGACAGGCACATCAGCGCGGGAAATCCCGTCCAGCTCTGGCCAGACGTCCTGAGGACATTCTGGTCAAGCACGACGGCGCGCGTCGGACCCGCACGGTTGTGCTGCGTCGGGCGCTCCATGAGATGGGCATACCCGAAGAGTGCGCGGACTGCGGGATCGGCCCCGAGTGGCTCGGCAAGCCCATGACGCTGGAGGTGGATCACATCAACGGTGACTGGAGCGACGACCGGCCGGAGAACCTGCGGTTGTTGTGTCCCAACTGCCATGCGGTGACCAGCACCTGGTGCCGAGGCGGCAGCAGGCGTTCCCCCCAGCCTCGCCCCGCATGACCGGTACCATGACCTGGACGCGGCCGTGGCGGAATTGGCCTACGCGCAACACTTAGGATGTTGTGGGAGAAATCCCTTGAGGGTTCGAGTCCCTCCGGCCGCACACCTTCGAATCGATGGCCCACCCGGCGCAAGCCAGGTGGGCCTCGTCATCAGCCCAACAGCTCCCGCACCACCGGCACCAACGCCCGAAACGCCTCCCCCCGATGGCTGATCGCGTTCTTCTCCTGCGGAGTCAGTTCCGCGCAGGTCCGCGACTCCCCCTCCGGCTGGAGGATCGGGTCGTAGCCGAAGCCCCCCGAACCTGTCGGCTCATGGCGCAGTACGCCCCGTAGCTGCCCCTCGACCACCCGCTCCGTGCCGTCCGGCAGGGCCAGCGCCGCCGCGCAGGCGAAGTGGGCGCCGCGGTGTTCGTCGGCGATGTCCGAGAGCTGGGCGAGGAGCAGGTCGAGGTTGGCCTTGTCGTCGCCGTGGCGGCCGGACCAGCGGGCGGAGAAGATGCCGGGGGCGCCGTTGAGGACGTCGACGCAGAGGCCGGAGTCGTCGGCGACCGCGGGCAGGCCCGTCGCCCGGGCCAGGGCGTGGGCCTTCAGCAGCGCGTTCTCCGCGAAGGTGACGCCCGTTTCCTTGACGTCGGGGATGTCCGGGTAGGCGTCGGCACCGACGAGCTCGTGGGGCAGCCCGGCTTCGGCGAGGATCGCGCGAAGTTCGGTGATCTTTCCGGCGTTGCGAGTGGCGAGGATCAAGCGCGTCATGGCCCCAGTATTGCCGGAGCCGCGCCCAGTCAGGGGCGCGGGGAACTGCGCGACCGGCCACGACGGACCCGCGGTCACACCACCACCGAAACCCGGCAGACGAGTGGCCCGGCCCAGCCGGCGCAGCGTTACGGCGTGCAGACCTTCGTCAGTTCGCCCGCCGCGTCCGTGACCGGGCTGATGTCGGGCGTCTCGTCGCCGTTCTTGATCGCCGTACGGACGTTGCCGACGGCCTGGTTGAGGTCGTCGACTGCCTTGCTGACGTCGGCGTTGTCGGACTTGTCGCCGATCTTGTCGAGGTTCTTGTCGATGGAGTCGAGGGACTCGTCGAGCTGCGTCGGGTCGTTCGCGGCGTTGTCCACGGCCTGCTGGAGTTCCGTGACGCTGTCGGCGATGGCGTCGGCGGTCTGGACGCAGTCCAGCGCCTTGTCGACGGCGGCGCAGCCGGTGGTGAGTCCGGCGGTCAGCGCGACGGCCGCCAGGGTGGCGGCGACGGCTGCGGTGCGGCGTCGGCGGCTCGCGGCCATGGAGCGGTCCCTCTCGTCGGTCGGGCCGGGCGGCCCGTGTGGCTGGCCGAGCGCACAGGGATGAGCCGTGCGCCCGTACTCCTTCAGACGCGAGTGTGCTCGGCGCGGTTGCCCGTGCCGAGCACCTGTCTTGGCGCGCCCTTTACTTTTCGAGGACGGTATCAAGCGCCGTGCGCTGGTGGGCGGCGAGTTCCGTGCAGCCGGCGACGGCGAGGTCGAGGAGGGCGTTGAGTTCGTCGCGGGCGAAGGGTTCGGCCTCGGCGGTGCCCTGGACCTCGACGAAGCGGCCGTCGCCGGTGCAGACGACGTTCATGTCGGTGTCGGCCTTGACGTCCTCCTCGTAGCAGAGGTCGAGGAGGGGGACGCCGCCGACGATGCCGACGGAGACGGCGCTGACGGTGCCGGTGAGGGGTTGGCGGCCGGCCTTGATGAGCTTCTTGCGCTGGGCCCAGGCGACGGCGTCGGCCAGCGCCACGTAGGCGCCGGTGATGGCGGCCGTGCGCGTGCCGCCGTCGGCTTGGAGGACGTCGCAGTCGAGGACGATGGTGTTCTCGCCGAGGGCCTTGTAGTCGATGACGGCGCGGAGCGAGCGGCCGATGAGGCGGCTGATCTCGTGGGTGCGGCCGCCGATGCGGCCCTTGACGGACTCGCGGTCGCCGCGGGTGTTGGTGGAGCGGGGCAGCATGGAGTACTCGGCGGTGACCCAGCCTTCACCGCTGCCCTTGCGCCAGCGCGGGACGCCTTCGGTGACGGAGGCGGTGCAGAAGACCTTGGTGTCGCCGAAGGAGACGAGGACGGAGCCTTCGGCGTGCTTGCTCCAGCCGCGTTCGATGGTGATCGGGCGGAGTTGCTGGGGGGTGCGGCCGTCGATTCGAGACATGCCGCTGAGCCTATCCGTACATACGGAAGGGGCCCCTCCCGCGGTGGGTAGGGGCCCTCACGACTGGCTTCGGGGGTCCGTCAGGGGGTGAAGCCCGGGACGATCCCCGCGCTTCACATCAGGTCTTCGATCTCCGCGGCGATGGGGTCGGCGTCGGTGCCGATGACGACCTGGATGGCGGTGCCCATCTTGACGACGCCGTGGGCGCCGGCGGCCTTCAGGGCGGCCTCGTCGACCTTGGCGGGGTCCACGACCTCGGTCCGCAGGCGGGTGATGCAGCCTTCGACCTCTTCGATGTTGTCGATGCCGCCGAGCCCGGCAACGATCTTCTCAGCCTTGGTGGCCATGTTCGTTCTCCCTGATCCGAACCGCTTTGTCGCAGTAACCCACAGTTGGCCCAACTTTGCGAGCGGTCATGTCGTGTGTGCCGAAGGATGGCGTCACGTCAGTGTGCGACCGTCCGTTCGACTGGTCTACACCACGAGCCTGCCTCTCGACAAAGGGACCGGGAATGAGTGCCGACAGCCCCGTCGTCGCCGAGGCTGCCGCGAGTCCTGCCCGCGCTCGCTGGAACCGGCTGTTCCAGGGGCTTCGGAAGATGGGGCGCAAGCTTCAGTTGCCGATCGCGGTGCTGCCTGCGGCGGGCATTCTCAACCGGCTGGGGCAGCCTGATGTGTTCGGGGACGACGGGCTGGCTGGACGAACGTGTCGAAGGTGATGGTGGAGGCGGGCGGGGCGCTGCCGGACGGTTCGCTGGGGCTGCCGCTGCTGTTCTGTGTGGGCGTTGCGATCGGGATGGCGAGGAAGTCGGACGGTTCGACGGCGCTGGCGGCGGTGCCGGGTTCAGCTTCTCGGCGGGGCTGATCGACTACGTCATCAACTGGGATCTGGCGACCCGGCCGTGGCTGATCGTCCCGGTCGGTCTGTGCTTCGCGGTCCTCTACTACGTGATCTTCCGGTTCGCGATCACGAAGTTCGACCTGAGGACTCCGGGGCGCGAGCCCGAGGAGGAAGTCGAGGACAGCGCCAAGGCGTGATCGTCGGGGCGGGCGGAATTGGCGGGTTCCGCTCGTTCGGCCTACCGTGCTACAACTGGTCTACACCACTCAGTGGTGGAGGTCGCGCGGTGCCCTTTGAACCGCGTTCCCCTTTTGAGACGCCGCCGTCCCCCGTCGAACTCTTCCCTGGGCGGCGCCGTGCCCCATGGAGGAAGTTCATGTCCACAACCACAGCCGCGCCCGCGAGCCCCAAGAAGGGGTCCGCGGTGATGGCGGTCCTGCAGCGCATCGGCCGCAGCCTCATGCTGCCCGTCGCCGTGCTGCCGGCCGCCGCGCTCCTGGTCCGCCTCGGCAACGCCGACATGCTCGGGCGGGAGTCGTTCCCGGAGTTCATCACCAAGATCGCGAGCTTCATGAGCGCGGGCGGCAACGCGATCCTCGACAACATGGCGCTGCTGTTCGCCGTGGGCATCGCGATCGGCTTCGCGAAGAAGTCGGACGGCTCGACCGCTCTCGCCGCCGTCGTCGGTTACCTGGTCTTCAAGAACGTGCTGGCCACGTTCACCGACCCGAACCTGCCCCAGGTGGCGACGGCCGTCGACGGCAAGGTCGTCATGACGGACGCGCCGGTGGACGCCAAGGTGCTCGGCGGTGTGGTGATGGGCCTCGTCGTCGCCCTGCTCTACCAGCGCTTCTACCGCACCAAGCTGCCCGACTGGGCGGGCTTCTTCGGCGGTCGCCGCCTGGTCCCGATCCTCGCCGCCTTCGCGGGCCTGGTCATCGGCATCGTCTTCGGTTACATATGGCCGGTCCTCGGTACGGCCCTGCACAACCTCGGCGAGTGGCTGGTGGGCTCCGGAGCCGTCGGCGCGGGCATCTTCGGTGTCGCCAACCGCGCGCTGATCCCGATCGGCATGCACCACCTGCTGAACTCCTTCCCCTGGCTCCAGGCCGGCACCTACGAGGGCAAGAGCGGTGACATCGCCCGGTTCCTGGCGGGCGACCCGAGCGCCGGGCAGTTCATGACCGGCTTCTTCCCGATCATGATGTTCGCCCTGCCGGCCGCCTGCCTGGCGATCGTGCACTGCGCCCGGCCCGAACGCCGCAAGGTCGTCGGCGGCATGATGTTCTCCCTGGCCCTGACCTCGTTCGTCACGGGCGTCACCGAGCCGATCGAGTTCACCTTCATGTTCATCGCCCCGGTGCTGTACGCGATCCACGCGGTGCTCACCGGTGTCTCGATGGCGCTGACCTGGGCCCTGGGGATGAAGGACGGCTTCGGCTTCTCGGCCGGCGCGGTGGACTTCTTCCTGAACCTGGGCATCGCGACCAACCCCTGGGGCCTGGCCCTGGTGGGCCTGTGCTTCGCGGCGGTCTACTACGTGGTCTTCCGCTTCGCGATCACCAAGTTCAACCTGCCGACGCCGGGCCGCGAGTCCGACGAGGAACTCGCGGAACTCCAGAAGGCGGAGGCGAAGTAGGACCTGCCCCGCGCGACAGGTCCCGCACACGCCGAAGGCCCCGGAACCGCTTCGGTTCCGGGGCCTCGTCGTGCTCGGGTGCGGGACAGCCCCGTCAGACCTCGTACGTCTGCCGCGGCGCCGCGAGGTCCACGGGACCGTCGTAGACCGCGCGGGCGTCGGCCAGGTTGACCTGGGGGTCCGTCCACGGCGGGATGTGCGTGAGGACCAGGCGCCGGGCGCCCGCCCGGGCCGCCGTCTCGCCCGCCTCGCGGCCGTTGAGGTGCAGGTCGGGGATGTTCTCCTTGCCGTGCGTGAACGCCGCCTCGCACAGGAACAGGTCGGCGTCCCGGGCGAGTTCGTCCAGGGCGGGGCTCAGGCCCGTGTCGCCGGAGTACGTCAGGACCTTGCCGTCGTGTTCGACGCGGATGCCGTACGCCTCCACGGGGTGGGCCACGCGCTCGGTGTGCACCGTGAACGGGCCGATCTCGAAGGTGGACGGCTTGACCGTGTGGAAGTCGAAGACCTCGCTCATGGAGGAGGCTGAGGGAGTGTCCGCGTAGGCGGTGGTCAGCCGGTGTTCCGTGCCTTCCGGTCCGAAGACGGGGAGCGGATCGCAGCGGCCGCCGTCGTGGCGGTAGTAGCGCGCGACGAAGTACGCGCACATGTCGATGCAGTGGTCGGCGTGCAGGTGGCTGAGGAAGATCGCGTCGAGGTCGTAGAGACCGCAGTGGCGCTGCAACTCGCCCAGGGCACCGTTGCCCATGTCGAGAAGCAGCCGGAAGCCGTCGGCCTCGACGAGGTAGCTCGAGCAGGCCGATTCCGCGGACGGGAACGACCCCGAGCAGCCGACGACGGTGAGCTTCATGAAGCAGAAACCTCCGCTGGCGGGATAAGTCTGAGAGGGGCGTCGGGGGTCGTGCGGTGCGTCGAGCGTAAGGCGCAAAACCTCCGGTCGCTCCTCCGCCAAGGGCCGTTGTGGGCGAACTCACCTGTGGTGTCACCGGTTCGGCTGGCAGGGCGCGGCGTGATCCTTGTGAGGGGGGCGCGTGGGAGGGACGGCGCCGGTACCGTCTCAGTATGGACACGTCCTGGTGGCTGGCGCTCGCCGCGGTGGTACTGCTCGCGCTCGTCGCCACGCTCGTCGACGGCTGGGGTCGGCGGTCGTCGGCGCGGCGGGGCCGGACGGCGGCTGCCACCGCCACGGTGGCGGGGCTGCCGCGGCCGGCGGAGATCTGGTGGGCGGACGTCCCCTACGAGGACGAGGCGCTCACGAAGGACCGCCCCTGCCTGGTGCTGGCGGTGCGCGGGGAACGGGCGACCGTCGCGAAGATCACCACCCGCTTCCGGCACGAGCGCACCGGCGTGATCCCCCTCCCCCCGGGCTCGGTCGGCGACACCCAGGGCCGCGCGAGCTTCCTGGAGACGGACGAACTGAGGGAGGTCCCGGTGTGGGGCTTCCGCCGCCGGGTCGGAGTGGTGGACCCGGCGCTGTGGGACCAGGTCCGGTACCTGGCCGGCTGAGAGCCGGGCTCAACACAGAAGGGCCGGAGTTCTCGCTCCAGCCCTTCTCTGGGTGATCCGCCGTCGGGTTACGCCCAGAGTTGCCCCTGGAGCGTCTCGATGGCCTCCTCCGTCGTGGTCGCCGTGTAGACGCCCGTCGACAGGTACTTCCAGCCGCCGTCGGCGACGACGAAGACGATGTCGGCCGGCTCGCCGGCCTTGACGGCCTTCTTGCCCACGCCGAGCGCGGCGTGCAGCGCGGCGCCCGTGGAGACGCCGGCGAAGATGCCCTCCTGCTGGAGCAGCTCGCGGGTGCGGGTCACCGCGTCCGCCGAGCCGACCGAGAAGCGGCTGGTGAGGACCGACGCGTCGTACAGCTCGGGGACGAAGCCCTCGTCGAGGTTGCGCAGGCCGTAGACCAGGTCGTCGTAGCGCGGTTCGGCCGCGACGATCTGGACGTCCGGCTTGTTCTCGCGCAGGAAACGGCCCACACCCATGAGCGTGCCGGTGGTGCCGAGGCCCGCCACGAAGTGAGTGACGGAGGGCAGGTCCGCGAGGATCTCGGGGCCCGTCGTCGCGTAGTGGGCGCCCGCGTTGTCCGGGTTGCCGTACTGGTAGAGCATCACCCAGTCCGGGTGCTCGGCCGAGAGCTCCTTGGCCACGCGCACGGCGGTGTTGGAACCGCCGGCGGCCGGGGAGGAGATGATCTCGGCGCCCCACATGGCCAGCAGGTCGCGCCGTTCCTGCGAGGTGTTCTCCGGCATCACGCAGACGATGCGGTAACCCTTGAGCTTCGCCGCCATGGCCAGGGAGATGCCGGTGTTGCCCGACGTGGGCTCGAGGATCGTGCAGCCCGGGGTCAGGCGGCCGTCCTTCTCCGCCTGCTCGATCATGTGCAGGGCCGGGCGGTCCTTGACCGACCCGGTCGGGTTGCGGTCCTCCAGCTTCGCCCAGATCCGGACGTCGGCGGACGGCGACAGCCGCGGCAGGCGCACCAGGGGGGTGTTGCCGACCGCGGCCAGGGGTGAGTCGTATCGCATCGGTGATCAGACCATGCCGCCGGCCACGGCCGGCAGGATCGTGACGTTGTCGCCGTCCGTCAGCTTGGTGTTGATGCCGTCGAGGAAGCGCACGTCCTCGTCGTTCAGGTAGACGTTGACGAAGCGGCGCAGCTGGTCGCCGTCCACGATGCGGGCCTGGATACCGGCGTGCCGCGTCTCGAGGTCGGTGAAGAGCTCGGCGAGGGTGTCTCCCTTGCCCTCCACTGCCTTCTGACCGTCGGTGTAGGTGCGGAGGATGGTCGGGATGCGGACCTCGATGGCCATGGCTCAGGGCTCCTGTCGGGAGTAGTCAGTCGGGCGCGCGGCAGCGCAGAAACGGCGGGGTGGTGCGTGTGTGCAGCGCCGCGGCTCACGGCCGTACGGCGGCAGGGGTCGGCGTCAACAGATGGCGCTGGCGAGCCTGCACAGGTCGACGTGCAGCCGCGCCACGAGCAGCATGCCCGGCGTCTTGTCGCTCACGTCGTGGAAAACCATGCGCTCATCGTATCGATTCCCGGTCCGGGTTCTGGAATGTGATCCCACATCGCGGACGTTTTGAGGCCGGGGAGTGAGACCGCACTGTTCAGGCCCGCTCAGTACGCCTCGACGATCTCGACCTCTTCCTCCGTGACCTCGCCCTCCACGATCCGGAACGAGCGGAACTGGAACTCGCCGGCCCCGTCGGTGTCGGCCGTGGAGACGAGGACGTAGTGCGCGCCCGGCTCGTTCGCGTACGAGATGTCGGTGCGGGAGGGGTAGGCCTCGGTCGCCGTGTGGGAGTGGTAGATCACCACCGGCTCCTCGTCACGGTCGTCCATCTCGCGGTAGAGCTTGAGCAGGTCGCCGGAGTCGAACTCGTAGAACGTGGGCGACATGGCCGCGTTGAGCATCGGGATGAAGCGCTCGGGGCGGTCCGAGCCCGCCGGTCCCGCCACGACGCCGCACGCCTCGTCGGGGTGGTCCTTGCGCGCGTGGGCGACGATCTGGTCGACGAGGGCCTGGGTGATGGTCAGCATGTTCGTCAGGATAAGCAGAAGGGCCGTTCCGTACCGATGGATGGTACGGAACGGCCCACATGCCGGACGCCCTGAGCGGCAGCCGCGGGGGGTGCCACGAGTACTCCCTGCGGCTGGGCGTCCTGGCTGGTTCGTAGCCGGTCTGTCCGGAACTCAGCCGACCTTCTCGAACTCCGCGTCGCGGCGCTCGGCGATCTGCGGGTTGCGGCTCTTGAGCACCGCCCAGCCGACGCCCAGGGCGACGGCCCAGCCGGCCGCGACGTACAGGCAGACCCGCGCGTCCTTGTCGTACGCGATCATGCAGGTCACGCCGATGAGGAAGAGGAGCGCGACCCAGCTGAACAGCGCCCCGCCGGGGGCGGGGAAGGACGAGGCGCGCAGCCGGCCCGCGTCGACCGCGGCGCGGTAGCGGATGTGGCTGACGAGGATCATCATCCAGGTCCAGATGCCGGCCGCGGTGGCGACGGAGGTGACGTAGAGGAACGCCTTCTCCGGGACGACGTAGTTCAGGACGACGCCGATGCCCATGAGCGCCACGGAGACCGTGATGCCGACGGCGGGCGTCTTGCGGGCGTTGAGCTTGCCGAAGGCCTGCGGTGCCTCGCTGTTGGAGGCCAGGTCGCGCAGCATCCGGCCGGTCGAGTACATGCCCGAGTTGCAGGACGACAGGGCCGCGGTGAGCACCACGAAGTTGACGATGCCCGCGGCGAGCGGGATGCCGATCTTGCCGAAGGCGTGGACGAACGGGCTCTCGCCCGCGGAGAACTCGGTCCACTTGACCACGGAGAGGATCACCAGCAGGGCGCCGACGTAGAAGACGATGATGCGCCAGGGCAGGGTGTTGATGGCCTTGGGCAGGGTCTTCTCGGGGTTCTCGGACTCGCCCGCGGTGACGCCGACGAGCTCGACGGCGAGGTAGGCGAACATGACGCCCTGGAGCGTCATCAGGCTGGAGCCGATGCCGTTCGGGAAGAAGCCGTCGTGCGACCAGAGGTTGGAGACGGTGGCGGTGTCACCGGCGTCGGAGAAGCCGAGGGTGAGCACGCCGAGACCGATGACGATCATGCCGATGATGGCCGTGACCTTGATCATCGAGAACCAGAACTCGACCTCGCCGAAGATCTTGACGGAGATCAGGTTGACGCCGAAGAGCACCACGAGGAACACCAGGGCGCTGACCCACTGCGGGATCTCCGGGAACCAGAAGTGGATGTAGATCGCGGCGGCCGTGAGTTCGGCCATGCCGGTGACCACCCACATGAGCCAGTACGTCCAGCCCGTGACGAACCCGAAGAACGGGCCGAGGAATTCGCGGGCGTACTCGGCGAAGGAGCCGGAGACGGGCCGGTAGAGGAGCAGTTCGCCCAGCGCCCGCATGATGAAGAAGATGACGACGCCCGCGAGGGCGTACATGAGGATGATGCTGGGGCCGGCCTTGGCGATGTTCGCTCCGGCACCCATGAACAGGCCGACGCCGATGGCGCCGCCGATCGCGATCATCTGGACCTGGCGACTGCCGAGTCCGCGCTCGTACCCCTCTTCAGGGACGTTTTCCGTGTCGACCTGCGCAGAGGTCATGTGTGGTGCGCCTTTCTCCATGCCGACCCGGACCTTCGTCGGCCTCGGATCGGGTCTCGATCCCCCCGGATGAATGGAGCGGTGCCTGGCCGGCGGTTACCGGCTCGGTGGCGCACCCGGCCGAACATTCGGGTGGTGTTGGCCGGGCGGTCGTGAAGATTTATCACGGCCGCAATACTGATCACAGAGGCGCGATGTGGCGCACCACACAGGGAAACCGGACAAAGCGCACCCGAAAGAGGCCATAGGAGGCGGGTGCGGTGACGGGATCGTTATCCGGATTTGAGTGTCCTCTGAGCGAACACGAAGCGGTCATCCGGCGGTCACAGAACCTGCACGGATCAGGGCATAAGGGTTCCGACCAGCGTCTCCTGGAGTCCACCCAGCCACAGGTAGGCCATCACCATCGGCTTGCGCGGGTCCTCGTCCGGGAGGCGGTAGAGGAGGTCGGTGTCCTCCTCGTCGGTGATGTCCAGCCGCGAGCCGATCGCCAGCCGCAGGTCGTTCAGGGCCGACAGCCACCGCTGGGACTCGTCCACCGACAGCTTCAGCACCGCGCCGCCCTCGCCGGCCGAGGCCGAGGAGAGCGCGTCCAGGGAGCGGATCACCGCGAGGGCGTTGTCCCGCTTGCCGGCCCGCAGGTCGTTCTCGGTGTAGCGGCGGAACTCGGCGGAGTACGCCCGCCGCTCCTCGGCGTCCCGGGGCGAGGCGGGCTGCTCGGGATCGCTGTAGGCGTCCGGGAAGAGGCGCTTGAGCACCGGGTCGGCGGGCGGCTCGCTCGGGCCGTCCGCGAACAGCTCGGCGAGCGGGTCGTCGGAGGCGTCCTCGGCGGGGCCGGGGCCGATGAGCTCCAGGAGCTGGACGGCCAGCGACCGGATGATGGAGATCTCGACGTCGTCGAGGGCGACGGCCGCGCCGCCGCCGGGAAGCGGTTCGAAGGTTCCGGGCATGAACGCCTTTTCGCTGCTGGGCGGGGGCTGGCTACTTGCGGTCCTGCTGGAGGGTGGCCCACAGGCCGTAGCCGTGCATGGCCTGCACGTCGCGTTCCATCTCCTCGCGGCTGCCGCTGGAGACGACCGCCCGGCCCTTGTGGTGGACGTCGAGCATGAGCTTGGTGGCCTTGTCCTTGGAGTAGCCGAAGTACGTCTGGAAGACGTACGTCACATAGCTCATGAGGTTGACCGGGTCGTTGTGGACGATGGTGACCCAGGGGAGGTCCGGCTCCGGTACGGCGAAAACCTCCTCCGCCGACTCGGTCCGTTCGATCTCCAGGGGCGCGGGTGACGTCACACAGCCCATGCTGCCACCCGAGGGGGGTACTCGCACAAATGGGCCTGGAAGCCGGGGGTCTTGATACAAATCGTCAAACTGACGAAATGGGAGTACGATCTCACGCCATGGACACAGCGGACCTTGGGCTGCCGGTGGATGTTCCCTCGACGGCGCTCTTCACGGACCAGTACGAGCTGACGATGCTGCGGGCCGCCCTGGAGGCGGGCACGGCAGAGCGGCGGAGCGTCTTCGAGGTCTTCACCCGGCGCCTGCCGAACGGGCGCCGCTACGGCGTCGTGGGAGGCACCGGGCGGGTGCTGGACGCGGTGGAGAACTTCCGCTTCGACGCGGGCGTCCTCGACTTCCTGCGGGAGCGCGAGATCGCCGACGGGGAGACCCTGGAGTGGCTCGCCGGCTACCGCTTCAGCGGGGACATCTGGGGCTACCCCGAGGGTGAGGTGTACTTCCCGGGCTCGCCGATCATGCGGGTCGAGGGCACCTTCGCCGAGTGTGTGCTGCTGGAGACCGTGATCCTGTCGATCCTCAACCACGACTCGGCGATCGCCGCGGCCGCCTCGCGCATGTCGTCGGCCGCCGGGGACCGGCCGCTGATCGAGATGGGCGCCCGGCGCACGCACGAGCTGGCGGCGGTGGCGGCGTCCCGGGCCGCGTACGTGGGCGGATTCGCGACCACCTCGGACCTGGCCGCCGGGTTCCGCTACGGCATCCCCACCGTCGGCACCTCCGCCCACGCCTTCACCCTGCTGCACGACAGCGAGCGGGACGCCTTCCAGGCCCAGGTGAACACGCTGGGGCGGGGCACGACGCTACTGGTGGACACCTACGACGTCGCCGAGGCGGTCCGTACGGCCGTCGAGGTCGCCGGGACCGGGCTCGGGGCGGTGCGGATCGACTCCGGCGACCTGCTGCTGGTGGCGCACCGGGTGCGGCAGCAGTTGGACGAGCTGGGCGCGACCGACACGAAGATCATCGTGACCTCGGACCTGGACGAGTACGCGATCGCGTCGCTGGCGGTGGCGCCCGTGGACGCGTACGGCGTCGGCACACAGCTGGTGACCGGGTCCGGGCACCCGACGTCCTCCATGGTCTACAAGCTGGTCGCGCGGGCCGAGTCCGCGGAGCCGAACGCGCCGCTGGTGCCGGTGGCGAAGAAGTCGACCGGCGGCAAGACGTCCGTGGGCGGACGCAAGTGGGCCGCGCGGCGGCTGGACGCGTACGGGGTCGCCGAGGCCGAGGTGATCGGCACCGGGCCGGTGCCGGCGGATCTGGCCGACCGGCAGCTGCTCGTGGAGCTGGTCAAGGGCGGCGAGGTCGTCGCCCGGGAGCCGCTGGACGCGGCGCGGGACCGGCACGCGGCGGCGCGAGCGGGGCTCCCGATGTCGGCCACGCAGCTCTCGCGCGGGGAGCCCGTCATTCCGACGGAGTACGCGCACGGAGCCTCGGGTAGCTAATTGCGGTGTGCCGCGATGCGCCGAGCCTGCCCCCTCCCGTCTCCTCCTCCATGTCAATAGGCTCGGAAGTTCACCGGCCGGGCTTGCCGACCTCATAGCCGAAGGACACCGACCATGCGCCGCGCCTTGATCGTCGTAGACGTGCAGAACGACTTCTGCGAGGGGGGCAGCCTCGCGGTGGCCGGCGGTGCCGATGTGGCTGCCGCCGTCACCGAGCTGATCGGCCAGGCGGCCGGGTCCGGCTACCAGCACGTCGTCGCCACCCGCGACCACCACATCGCCCCCGGCGGTCACTTCTCGACCAACCCCGACTACGTCCGCTCCTGGCCCGCGCACTGCGTCGCCGGCACGGAGGGCGTCGGCTTCCACCCGAACTTCGCCCCCGCCGTCGCGTCCGGCTCCATCGACGCCGTCTTCGACAAGGGCGCGTACGCGGCGGCGTACAGCGGCTTCGAGGGCACGGACGAGAACGGCGCGAAACTCGCCGACTGGCTCCGCTCCCGGGAGGTCACCGAGGTCGACGTGGTCGGCATCGCCACGGACCACTGCGTGCGCGCCACGGCGCTGGACGCCGCGAAGGAGGGCTTCCGCACCCACGTCCTGCTCGACCTCACGGCAGGCGTGGCCCAGGAGACCACCGAGCGGGCCCTGGAGGAGATGCGCGAGGCGGGCGTGGAGCTCTCGGGCAAGCCGGTCGTCCAGTGACCCGGTGGCCCGGTAGCCCGTCCCGGTAGCCCGCAGCGCCTGAGGATCAGGTCTGGGCCGTCGGGCGGCGCAGGAGGGCTCTGATCGGGCGCCACAGTTCCAGGGCGAGGTCAGGGCCTGCCACGACACCGTTGTCAGGGGCCGTGCGCCATATCAGGCCGTCGGGGTGGTGCAGGACGGCTGTGATCTCGTCGGGGGACGGCGGGGCGGCGTTGCCCCGCAGGTAGACCGAGCGCATGCCGAGGTTGCGGAGCCTGGTCAGGGCTCGGGCGCGGTTCGCCGCGTGGACGAGTACGCGGACGGCGCCGGGGCCGTCGGCGGCGGGGCTGGGCAGGTTCAGTGCCACCACCACGGTGCCGTTCGGCAGCTTGCAGAAGCCTCCTGCGGCCATGCGGTCATACCCCCGTGTCGGTCGGTGTGTCGGTCGGTGTCAATAAGAGAACCACAGGACGCACCTAAACACGGATCGGCGGTGACCCGCCAGGGGGTCACCGCCGATCATGCTCTGACCTGGGAAAACTCGTTTTACTTCGCTGCGGGGCCTACTTCGAGCTCGATCGTCGAGCCGTCCTTGGCCTCCTTGATGATCTTGATCTTGGTGTTGGTGTCAGTGATCTTGACGCCGCCGGTCTTGTTCGTCTCGTCGTAGTAGGTGTTCACCCGGTCGTTGAAGACCGACACCCCCTTCGACGACGGGATGCGCGTCGCGACGTCCGCGTTGTGCAGCTCGATGCCGTCCGTGCGGTACAGGCTGAACGGCGAGTCGTAGGACTGGATGCGGTTGCGCATCAGCGTGCCGTCGGTCCACTTCATCGCCTTCGGGTGCGAGTCGACCGGCAGCAGCAGACCCGTGCCCGGGTGGACGCTGGTGTTGTTGTCCTGCTGGGAGGTGTCCCACTTCCAGATCAACAGACCGTTCTGGTACGGGTAGTGCTCCACCCAGTCCGGACGGGTCTTGGTGAAGCCGAAGTTGTACGGGCCGACCTCGAGGGTCTTGTCGTACGACACGTACTGGCGGTTCTCCGCGATGTAGTACTGCGCGTAGTCCTTGGTGAAGGACGCGCCCATGCGCGAGAAGCCGCCCGCCTTCCAGGCCGCGTCCGCGGACTCGGCGTCGTCGGAGAAGACCGGGGCACCGTCGGCGGTCACCGTGATGCGGTCGGCCGCGAAGCCCTTCTGGGCCACGCCGCCGTCGGTCTGGTAGCGGAAGCGCAGGTCGATCTTCTTGCCCGCGTAGGCGTCCAGCGGGAACGCCAGCTTCTTGTACGCGCCGGACGTGCCGGTCAGGACCGGCTTGTCGCTGCCGTCGCGCGGGAGCGGCTGGCCGTCCACCGTGCCGTCGAGCGGGGTCCAGTTGGCGCCGCCGTCGGTCGACACCTCGGTGTAGAGGTAGTCGTAGTTGGCCTCGATGTCGTACCAGCCGTCGAGGGTCAGGGACGCCGACTTCTTGCCGGTGAGGTCGACCGAACGGGCCAGCGTGTTCTTGAGGTTGTCGCCGCTGCCGCTCCACCACTGGTTCGCGCCCTGCGCGGGGGCCACGATCTCGGTGGTGACCTTCTTCTTGGGCAGCGCGACCACGAGGGCCTGCTTGTGCTTCGTGTTGTACTCGGCGAGACCCAGCTTGTGCCACGAGTTCGTCGCGGCCTTCGCGGTGTCGTACTTGAGCCAGCCCAGCTGGAGCTTGTCCCAGGCGGTCATGTCGCCGGGCAGGTCACCGATCTCGTTCTTGCCGGTGCCCAGCCAGGAGCCGGAGGACATCAGGGTCCAGAAGCCGGTGGAGTTGTCGCCGCCGCCGGTGGTGTCGTAGTGGTCCGGCAGGCCGAGGTCGTGGCCGTACTCGTGGGCGTAGACGCCGAGTCCGCCGTTCTCCGGCTGCACGGTGTAGTCGCCGACCCAGATGCCGGTGTCGCCGATCTTCGCGCCGCCGAGCTTGTTGTCCGCGGGGCCGGTGGCGCCGGCGTCGGTGCCGAAGGCGTACCAGCGGTGGGCCCAGATCGCGTCCTCGCCCTGCGCGCCGCCGCCCGCGGACTCGTCCTCACCGGCGTGCACGACCTGGAAGTGGTCGATGTAGCCGTCCGACTCGTTGAAGTCGCCGTCGCCGTCGAAGTCGTAGCGGTCCCACTGGTCGTACTGCTTGACGTCCGCCTTGATCTCGGCGTCGGTCTTCCCAGCCGCCTTCTGCTGGGAGACCCACGCGTTCAGACCGTCGCTGACGACGTTCCACACGCTCGGGCAGTTGGTGTCGCCGCACGCGTTGTTGCCGTAACGGGCCTCGTTGTAGGGGACCTTGACCCAGTCGGAGACCTCGCCCTCGACCGAGTAGCGGCCGGAGGACTGCTTCTCGTAGTACTTCTTCACCGACTCGGTCTTCTTGCCGGTGCCGAAGTAGAGGTCCTGGAAGTACTCCCGGTCGTAGTCCGCCCGCCAGGCCGTGGAGTTGTCCTTCTTGCGGTCCGGCTTGGCTATCTGGTTGTGCAGCGGGCCGGGCGTGCCGCCGAACTCGCTGGTCTTGTCGCCGAACTCGACCAGGATGGTGAAGATCTTGTCGGTCTTCTCGCGGCCGAGCTCGACGTACTTGCTGTCGCCCTTCTTGCTCTTGAGCTGGACGACCTTCGAGCCGTCACGGTTCTTGACCGTGTTCTTGCCGGATATGACCTGCTTCAGGGCCTCTTGGCGCTGGGCCTCCTGGGTCTTGCTCAGCGGGCCGTCGAGGTCGTGCTCGCCGTGGTGGCGATCCGCCGGGTCGTGCCGGTCCACGGTGGTGGACCTGGGAGCCGAGGTGTCGTCGGCCTGGGCCACACCGTATGCGGAGACGGTGGCCGTGGCCGCCGCGAGCGCGACGCCGATGGCCGCCGCTCTGAACGTCCAGGGTCTACTGGTCACTTGAGTTCCTCCCCCGCGTTCGTGCGCGCGGAGGAAGGGGTCTGGTGTCGAAGGGGTCCGCGCGCGCGTGGTCAACGCGTGTAGTCAAGTGACGACATTTGACTAGAGGTTGAGAAGAAAAGACAGATCTTGACTTGAGCAGGTCAAGTGCATTATGCGGAGTCGATGTTCGTTTAACGGACAATCAAGCTGGTTCCGGGCCGGCGAAGTCCGCCGCCCCGCAGGCACGTGCCACCGTCCGGTGGGCGCGCGCATATGTCCACTACGTGGACGCCATGACTCCGTGCGCCCCCTGTGCTCCGGCCCTGTTGATTAGGTCACGCTTACCGTTCGTTCCACTCGGGCACCCTGCCGATTAGAGTCGATTGGCGGAACGCCCGGAAGCTGGCGGAATGCCAGGCCGACACCCCCGTGGACCCCCACTTTCGAGGACATGATGGCCATGCCCCGTCCGACTGCCGCACAGCTCGCCTACGGTTCCTGCACCGTGATCTTCTCGACCCTCGCCATGCTGCTGCTGTCACAGACGAGTTCGGCCGTGGGGATCGCGATCGTCGCCGTCGCGGCGCTCGCCCTCGGGCTGCTGGTCGCCATGACGGTGCCGCTGTCCGGGAAGCGCCCGGCGGCGGTGGAACAGCCCGCGCACGAGGAACCCGTGCGGGCGTCGGTTCCCGCGCCGGCCCCGACTCCGGAACCGGTACGCGAGCGGGCGGTCTCCTGACCGCCCGCTGCCCCTTTTCTCACCTCCAGTTGAGGCGTCCGTGCCTCAATCGGTGCTGACCACGACCGTCTGGGCGGCCTTGTCGTGCAGGCCCTGCTTGTAGGGCCGGTCGAAGAAGCTCCAGCCGCCCGAGATCGCCGTCCAGAAGCAGGCGCAGCAGAAGGCGAACGGGATCCACAGCACCGCCGCGCGCATCAGCGCGTTCTGCCCGGAGGGCGTGGCGCCGTTGTCCAGGTTGGCCACCCGCATGTGCAGCAGCTTCTTGCCGAGGGTCTGGCCGGTCCGCGCGGTCAGGATGGTGTCGTAGGCGATGTAGAGGACGGCGGCGACGGCCGACTGCCAGACGGACTTGCCGATCTCGATGCGGTCGCTGTCCACGTCGTACTCGTTGACGTCGAAGCCCCAGGTGAGCAGCCAGACGACGACACCCACCAGGATCATGTCGATGATGCGGGCGAGCGTGCGCTTGCCGCTGTCGGCGAGCGGGGGCATGCCGGCGAGGGGGTCGGTGGGGCCGCCGCCGTAGGGGGAACCGCCATAGGGGTCACCGGGGCCACCACCGGGAGGGCCGTCGTAGGGGCCGCCGCCTTGGCCGCCGCCGGGAGGAACACCGCCCGGGCCGCCGCCCTGGCCGCCGCCCGGCCCGCCGCCCGGGTACGGCGGGGGCTCATGGCCGTAGGGCGAGCCCGCGCCCTCGCCGGGCTGCTCGCCCGGGGGCCGCTTCCTGAACGGATCGTCTTCCGGGGGCTGCTGACCGGAGCCGGGGGGCGGTTCACTGCTCATGGCCCCGAGTCGACCGCGAACCCCACGGCTCCGCATCCGGCGGCGGCCGTCCGAGGGACGGATTCGCCTGGTGCCGCAGCGGTACGCCGCCCTCCCGTGCCGGACGTACGGGTGCCGCTCAGCCCGCCACGAACGTGTGCGCGGCCTTGTCGTGCCAGCACTGGCGCCACGGCTTGTCGAAGAGGCACCAGGCGATGCCGACGATCCCGACGACGAGGAGTCCGGGCACGCTGTAGACCAGCCAGCGGCGCAGGGCCGCGCCGAACTCCGGGGCGTCGTGGCCCTCGATGTCCCGCACTTCGAGACCCATCAGCTTCTTGCCGAGGGTGCGGCCCCACTTGGCGGTGGGCAGCACCTCCGAGACGACGCCGACGAGCAGCAGGACGGCCAGGACGATGCCGAGGTACGCCGACGTGGTGCCGTCGAGCAGCCAGACCGTGACGGTCTCGCCGGAGAGCTTGGCCTCCTCGATCTTCTCGTTGACGTGGTCGACCGCCTTGATGCCGAGCGGTACGGCGGCCACGGCCGTGATGCCGGCGAGGACGAGGGTGTCGAGGAGCCGGGCGGCGAGCCGCTTGCCGAGTGCCGCGGGGCGGGCCGACGCCTGGCGCCGGGCGGCCGCCTGGAAGATGTCCTCGGTCGGCGGCTTCCAGGGCGCGACGGGCTGATCGTCGTCGCCGCCCGCTCCGGCGAGCCGGTGCACCTGCTGCGCCCAGGAGGACTGACCGCCGCCGGGGCCGGCGCTGAGGGGGGTGGCGGAGGCGCCGGGGCCGGGCTGGGGCCCGCCGGACTGCGGAGGGACGGTGGGCGCCGACTGGGGCCCGGACAGCGCCGTCGGGGCGGCCGCGGAGGCCTGGACGGCGGGGTCGGCCTGTGCGGCGGCCCGGGCCGCGGCGGCCTTCCCGGCATTGAAGCCGGGGCGGTTCGAGGCGTCGGCGGGGGCGGCCGCACCGCGCTGCGCGCCGAAGGCGGGTCCCGACGGGCTGCCGGCCGGGCCCGCGGGGGCGCCGAAACCGGATCCCGCCGGACCGGCCGGGCCCGCGGAGCCGAAGCCCGCCGCCGCGCCCTGAGAGCCGAAACCGGAGCCTGCCGGGTCGCCACCGGATCCACCCGGCCCGGCCTGCGCACCGAACCCGGACGCCGCCGGGCCACTGCCCGGACCGCCCGAGCCCGCCGGACCGAACCCGGGAGTCCCGGAGTTGCCGCCCGGGCCCCCGGCCGTGCCCGGACGCGGGGACACCGCGCGGAACGTCATCGTGCCGTCGTCGGGCGCGTCGGCAGAGGCCCCTCCCCCGGCCTTCCCCGTCGGGCGCCGGAAGACGAACGTGCTGCCGGCGGCCGCGGCGTTCGCCTCCTGGTCGGCGGCGGACGGCGGTTTCCCCTGCGAGGAGGACTCGTCGGCCGGCTGCCGGTCGGCGGGCGACACCCTCGGGTCGGAGCCCTGCGCGCCCTGCGGTGCGCCCCACGCGACACGGCGGTCCTGGTCGCCGCCGAAGCCCGACTGACGGGAGCGGTCGGCGCCCCAGGCGGACGCGGGCTCGGGACGGCTGCCGTGCTGGGCGTCGGCAGGGGACGGCTCGTCGGCCGGATCCTCGTCGAAGAAGTGCGGGCCGGTCTCCTCGACCGAGGCCGAGCCGGGGCCGGAGCCCGAGCCGGAGGCCGCGGCACCGGGCGGCGGCGCGAGCGTCTCGCCGTCCTTGGGCGCGGGACGGCTGGTGCCCGGTACCCAGGACGCACCGTTCCAGTACCGGACATATCCAGGAATGGACGGGTCCGGGTAATAACCTTCGCGGGGCCTGTCGTCACCGGGGGCCGGGGTTGGGGCGCTCATCTCCGTCGTCCCGTATCTGCTCGAGGGCCAAATGGGGGCCTCCACATCTATCAGACCGGCGCAACCCCCACCGCCGGTCCCACCGGACCCACCCCTTTCGAGCACCGATGTGCTACGCATCGCTCGGCCCGGTGCCTCCCTCTGCGAAAAAACTTCCGGCAACACGCGTAATGGCGCCGCCTCCACGCGCTCTCTCCTCCCGACCGGCCCTCGCGGGCAGCCGTGCAGAGAAGGGAACACCGCCATGCGCACCGTGGTGGAACGCGAACTGGAGCTGGAACTCGTCCTGTCGCCGCAGCGCCGGATCCCGGTGCCGGCCCGGCTCGGGTATGTCACCGACGATCCGTACGCCGTGCACGTCACCTTCCACATCGACTCCGCGCACCCCGTGCACTGGACGTTCGCCCGGGACCTGCTGGTGGAGGGCGTGTTCCGGCCGTGCGGGCGGGGGGACGTGCGGGTGTGGCCGGCGAAGGCCGAGGGGCGCGGCGTCGTACTGGTGGCGCTGAGTTCACCCGACGGGGACGCCCTGCTGGAGGCCCCGGCGGCGCAGGTGTCGGCTTGGCTGGAGCGCACGCTGCGGGTGGTCCCGCCGGGGAGGGAGGGTGAGCAGCTCGGTCTCGACGACGAACTGGACCAGTTGCTCGCCCAGTGAGGCCGGTGAAGTCCGTGAAGCCGGTGAGGACCCGGCCGTCAGAACAGCTTGCCCGGGTTCAGGATGCCGAGCGGGTCGAAGGCCTGCTTGACGGCCCGCTGCATCTCCATCCCCACCGGGCCGATCTCACGCGCCAGCCACTCCTTCTTCAGCACCCCGACACCGTGCTCGCCGGTGATGGTGCCGCCGAGTTCCAGGCCGAGGGCCATGATCTCGTCGAAGGACTCGCGGGCGCGCCGGGACTCGTCGGGGTCGGCCGGGTCGAAGCACACCGTCGGGTGGGTGTTGCCGTCCCCCGCATGGGCGACGACCCCGATGGTGAGCCGGTACTTCTCGGCGATCCGGTCGACCCCTTCGAGCATCTCGGCGAGCCGGGAGCGGGGCACGCACACGTCGTCGATCATCGTCACGCCCTTGACCGCCTCCAGCGCGGTGAGCGACAACCGCCGTGCCTGGAGGAGCAGTTCGGACTCGGCCGCGTCGTCGGCCGGTACGACCTGGGTGGCGCCGGCGGCCTCGCACAGCGCGCCGACGGCGGCGAGGTCGGCGGCCGGGGCCGTGGTGTCGAAGGCGGCCAGGAGCAGGGCCTCGGTGCTCTCCGGGAGGCCCATCTGCGCCATGTCGTTGACGGCCTTGACCGTCGTACGGTCCATGAGTTCGAGGAGTGACGGGACGTGGCCGCCCTCCATGACGCGGCACACGGCGTCGCAGGCGGCGGCCGCGGAGGCGAACTCGGCGGCCAGCACCAGCTGCTCGGGCGGCTTGGGACGCAGGCCGAGCACGGCCCGTACGACGATGCCGAGCGAGCCCTCGGAGCCGACGAACAGCCGGGTCAGGTCGTACCCGGCGACGCCCTTGGCGGTGCGGCGGCCGGTGGACATGAGCCGCCCGTCGGCCAGCACGACGTCCAGCCCGAGGACGTACTCGGCGGTGACCCCGTACTTCACGCAGCACAGGCCGCCCGAGGCCGTGCCGATGTTGCCGCCGATGGTGCACATCTCCCAGCTGGAGGGGTCCGGCGGGTAGTACAGGCCGTGTTCGCCGACGGCCCGGGACAGGGCGGCGTTGATCACGCCGGGCTCGACGACGGCGACGCGGTCGACCGGGTTGATCTCCAGGATCCGGTCCATCCTGGTCAGGGAGAGCACGATGCAGCCGTCGGAGGCGTTCGCGGCGCCGGACAGTCCGGTGCGGGCGCCCTGCGGGACGACCGGGACGCGCAGGGCGGTGGCGGTGCGCATCACGTGCTGGACCTGCTCGACCGTGCGGGGCAGGACGACCGCTGCCGGGGCGCCGGCCGGACAGAAGCTGGCCATGTCGTGGGCGTAGGAGGCCGTGACGTCGGGGTCGGTGAGGACCGTCTCGGCGGGCAGGCCGCTGAGCAGGAGGTCGACGAGGTTGCCGGTCGCTGCGGTGTCCGCGCCTTCGGAGCTGGGCGCTTCGATACGGCTCATGATCACAGGTTCGCACCCGGGGCCATCGGTGTGAACCCCGTCGGCGGCACCCTTCACCTGCCCGGGTGTGGTCGTCGTACTGACGCACAGTGATCGTCATGGAGAACCAGCAGGAGGGTCCGCGGCGGCAGCAGAGCAGTCCGAGGGGCCGCTTCCGCACCCGGCGTGTGGTGCTCGGCTGCGTCGCGGGGTGTGCCGTGCTCGGCGGGGTGCTGGTGCTGGTGCCGTGGGAGCGGCCCGCCGAGCCTGCTCCGCCGTCGCCGGGGGCGCTGGCCATGGCGGCGGTCACCACCGGGGTGCCGGCCGCGCTGCCGGATCTGGCGGAGCTGATCGGCGAGCGGGAGAAGCGGCTGCGGACGCATCCGCGGGACGCGCGGTCCTGGGCGGTGCTCGGGGCGGCCTACGTGGAGCAGGGGCGGCGGCTGGCGGACCCGGCGTACTACCCGCGTGCCGAGAAGGCGTTGCGCACGTCGCTGAAGGTGCGGCCGCGGCGGAACACGCGGGCCCTGGCCGGACTGGCCGCGCTGGCCAACGCGCGCCGGGACTTCCCCGCCGCGCGCCGCTGGGGCGAGGCGGCGCTGAAGCTGGAGCCCCGGCGGTGGACGACGTATCCGCTGCTCATCGACGCCTACACCGGGCTCGGCGAGCAGGCGGCGGCCAAGCGGACGCTGGACCGGCTGACGGAGCTGCGCTCCGGGCCTGCCGTGCTGGCGCGGGCCGCTGCCGTCTACCGGGACCGGGGCTGGCGGGAGGACGCGGCGGCCGCGCTGGCGGACGCGGCGGCGGGCGCGCGGACACCGGCCGAGCAGGCGGCCTATCTGGAGCGGGCCGGTCAGCTCGCCTGGGAACGCGGGGACCTTCAGGACGCGCTGCGGCACTTCCAGGAGGCGGTGCGCCTCGACCCGGACCAGCGGGCCGCGCAGGCCGGGCAGGGCAGGGCCCTGGCGGCCCTGGGCCGGACGACGGAGGCGCTGAACGCGTACCGGGTGGCTCTCGCCGAGCAGCCCTGTCCCCGGTACGCCCTGGAGCTGGGCGAGCTGTACGAGTCGCTGGGGATGCCGGAGGCGGCCCGGGTGCAGTACGACCTGCTGCGGGAACGGGTCCGGGGCGCCGCCGCGGGCGGGGCCGACGAGGAGCTCGTGCTGGGGCAGTTCGAGGCGGACCACGGCGATCCGCGAGAGGCGGTACGGCGGTTGCGGGCGGAGTGGCGCCGCCAGCCGGGGACCGAGGTCGCCGACGCCCTGGGCTGGGCCCTGCACCGGTCCGGGGAGCCGGAGAAGGCGTTGCGCTTCGCGGTGCGGGCGACGGAGAGCGGGCACGGGGGCGGGGTGCGCAGCGCGGTGCACATGTACCACCGCGGCATGATCGAACGGGAGCTGGAGCGGTACGGAGCGGCCCGGCGGCACCTCGCGGAGGCACTGCGCATCAACCCGCACTTCTCGCCCCTGCACGCGCCCGCGGCGCGGGCGGCTTCGGAGGCGTTGGGGGAACCGCCGGACGAGGAGCTGCCGGAGCCGGCGGAGGAGTGAGGCGTGCGGGTGCCCCGTGACACCCGCACGAGCTCACAGGGGCGATCGGGTCACAGGTTGCCGCGGCGTGCCTGCTCGCGCTCGATCGCCTCGAACAGGGCCTTGAAGTTGCCCTTGCCGAAGCCCATCGAGCCGTGGCGCTCGATGATCTCGAAGAAGACGGTCGGGCGGTCCTGGACCGGCTTGCTGAAGATCTGCAACAGATAGCCGTCCTCGTCGCGGTCGGCGAGGATCTTCAGCTCGCGCAGGGTGTCGATCGGCACCCGGGTCTCGCCGACCCACTCCCCCAGCGTGTCGTAGTAGGAGTCGGGCGTGTTCAGGAACTCCACGCCGGCCGCGCGCATGGTGCGGACCGTCTGGACGATGTCGTTGGTGTTGAGCGCGATGTGCTGGACGCCCGCGCCGCCGTAGAACTCCAGGTACTCGTCGATCTGGGACTTCTTCTTGGCGATGGCCGGCTCGTTGATCGGGAACTTGACCTTGAGCGTGCCGTCGGCGACGACCTTCGACATCAGCGCGCTGTACTCGGTGGCGATGTCGTCGCCCACGAACTCCTTCATGTTCGTGAAGCCCATCACCTTGTTGTAGAAGCCGACCCACTCGTTCATCCGGCCGAGTTCGACGTTGCCGACGCAGTGGTCGATCGCCTGGAAGGTGCGCTGCGCGGGCGGCTCGACCATCGGCTGGGCCGCCACGAAGCCGGGCAGGTACGGGCCGTCGTAGCCGGAGCGCTCGACGAGGGTGTGGCGGGTCTCGCCGTACGTGGCGATCGCGGCCAGGACGACCGTGCCGTGCTCGTCCTTCAGCTCGTACGGCTCGGCCACCGAGCGGGCGCCGTGTTCGAGGGCGTAGGTGTACGCGGCGCGCGCGTCCGGCACCTCGATGGCGAGGTCGACGACGCCGTCGCCGTGCTCGGCCACGTGCCGGGCGAGGAAGTGGCCCCAGTCGCTGGACGGCTTGATGACCGAGGTGAGGACGAAGCGGGCGGAGCCGTTCTCCAGGACGTAGGCAGCGGTCTCGCGGCTGCCGTTCTCCGGTCCGGAGTAGGCGACCAGCTTCATACCGAAGGCGGTGGAGTAGTAGTGCGCCGCCTGCTTGGCGTTGCCCACGGCGAAGACGACCGCGTCCATTCCCTTGACCGGGAAGGGGTCGGCCTGCCGGGCGGTGTCGGGAGTGTGGTGTGTGGTCTGCGTCATAGCCGCAGGGTCTCCCCGCTCGGCAAGGTGCGCAATAGTTTGCGTTTCCGCTGGGCAATCTGTTCAGCAATACGGCCGTATCTACGGCGCTTCTGTACAGGATGACCATGCCGGGAGGCTGCTGTGGCGATCGATCATCTGGACGGCCGGATCATCCTGCTGCTGGCGCGGGAGCCGCGGATCGGGGTGCTGGAGATGTCCCGGCGGCTGGGCGTGGCCCGCGGCACGGTGCAGGCGCGGCTGGACCGGCTTCAGTCGAACGGAGTCATCCGCGGCTTCGGCCCGGAGGTGGACCCGGCGGCGCTCGGCTACCCGGTCACGGCGTTCGCGACGCTCCAGATCCGGCAGGGCCAAGGCGCCGACGTACGGGCCCACTTGGCGACCGTGCCCGAGGTGCTGGAGCTGCACACCACCACCGGCAGCGGGGACATGCTGTGCCGGCTGGTGGCCCGCTCGAACGCCGATCTCCAGCGTGTGATCGACCGGGTCGTCGGTTTTGATGGCATCGTCCGGGCCTCCACGGCGATCGTCATGGAGAACCCCGTTCCGCTGCGGATCATCCCGCTGGTGGAGCAGGCCGCGGAGGAGACCTGAGTCGTGGGGTGAGCGCGTGTGAACTTCTGGGAGTATCTGGCCGGCCGGCACCAGCAGCTGCTCACGGACGCCTACCAGCACGCGAGCGCCGTCTTCCAGTGCATGGTCGTCGCGACCGTGCTCGGGGTCCTGATCGGCGTCGCCACCTACCGCAGCGAGTGGGCCGGGAACCTCGCGACCACGGCCACCGCCACCGTCCTGACCGTCCCGGCGCTCGCGCTGATCGGGCTGCTCATCCCGGTCGTGGGCCTGGGCGTGGCGCCGACGGTGATCGCGCTCACGCTGTACGGGCTGCTGCCGGTCGTGCGCAACGCGATCGTCGGGCTGCGCGGGGTCGACCCGGCGCTGGTGGACGCGGCCACGGGCATCGGGATGTCCCGCCCGGCCCGGCTGCTGCGGATCGAGCTGCCGCTGGCCTGGCCGCCGATCCTGACCGGGATCCGGGTCGCCACCCAGATGCTGATGGGCATCGCGGCCATCGCGGCGTACGCCTCGGGACCGGGCCTCGGCAACGTCATCTTCCGCGGACTCGCCTCGCTGGGCAGCGCCAACGCGCTCAACCAGGTCCTCGCGGGCACGCTCGGCATCATCGTCCTGGCGCTGCTGTTCGACGCCGCGTACGTCCTGATCGGGCGGCTGACCATTCCCAGGGGGATCCGTGCCTGAGACCGACGGCCACGGGGCCTCCATCGAGCTGGAGAACCTGACCAAGCGCTACCCCGGCGGTGCGCAGCCGGCCGTGGACAACGTGAGCATGGAGATCAAGGCGGGCGAGGTCGTCGTCCTCGTCGGCCCCTCGGGCTGCGGCAAGTCAACCCTGCTCAAGATGATCAACAGGTTGATCGAGCCGACCGGCGGCCGCATCCGCATGGGCGGTGAGGACGTCACCGACATCGACCCGGTCGGGCTGCGCCGCAAGGTCGGCTACGCCATCCAGTCCGCCGGGCTCTTCCCGCACATGACGGTCGCGCAGAACATCGCGCTCGTACCGCGAATGATCGGCTGGCCGAAGGCCCGGATCAGGGCGCGGACCGAGGAACTCCTCGACCTGGTCGGCCTCGACCCCGGCGAGTTCCACGGCCGCTACCCGCGCCGGCTCTCCGGCGGCCAGCAGCAGCGCGTGGGCGTGGCACGGGCCCTGGCCGCCGATCCCCCGGTGCTGCTGATGGACGAGCCGTTCGGGGCGGTGGACCCGATCACCCGCGAGCATCTCCAGGACGAGCTGATCCGGCTCCAGCACGAGCTGCACAAGACGATCGTCTTCGTCACGCACGACTTCGACGAGGCGATCAAGATCGGCGACCGGATCGCCGTCCTGCGCGAACGCTCCCACATCGCGCAGTTCGACACCCCGGAGGCCATCCTCACCAACCCGGCGGACGACTTCGTGTCCGGTTTCGTCGGCGCCGGGGCGGCGCTGAAACGGCTGAACCTGACCCGCGTACGGGACGTGGAGATCACCGACTACCCGACGGTGACGATCGACGACCCCTTGCAGCAGATCTTCAACCGGCTGCGGGCCGCCGGCACCAACGAGGTCCTGCTGCTCGACCGGCGCGGCCGCCCCTACAAGTGGCTCAGACGCGGCGACCTGATGCGGGCCCGGGGCTCGCTGGCCCGCGCCGGGACGCTGGTGCACGACACGGTCACCCGGGACGCGACCCTGCGGGACGCGCTGGAGGCGGTGCTCACCGACAACACCGGGCGGGTGGCGGTCACGGGACGGCGCGGTGAGTACACCGGCGTCGTCGACATGGAGACGCTCCTCAACTCCGTGCACGACATGCTGGAGGCCGACCGGCTCGACGCGCTGGAGCACCAGCACGAGCTGGAGGAACTGCGGGTGGCGCAGACGCACGCGGAGCAGGAGGGCGGCGGGAGCGTCACGGGCGTGGGCGGCTTCGGAGGGACGCGGTGACCGCTCCGGGGCAGGTGCGCACCGCCCCCGAACCGGCGGGCGAAGACGAGGCCGAGGCGCCCCGGACGCCACCCGGCCCGCCGCCCCGGCGCGTCGGCCGGCAGAAGCTGACCGTGCTGCCCGCCGTCCTGATGGCCGTGCTGCTCGCCACCTGGCTCTGGTTCGAGCAGGCCGACCTGGACGCGCTGTCCCGGAACGCCCTGTCGGGCGGCCAGGTGTCGAAGGCCCTGTGGCAGCACATCCAGCTGACCGCGATCTCCACGTTCTTCGTGCTGATCATCGCGATCCCGCTGGGGATCCTGCTGACCCGCCCGGCGTTCCGCAGGGCCACCCCGGTGGCGATGGCGTTCGCCAACATGGGCCAGGCGACCCCCGCGATCGGCCTCCTGGCGCTCCTCGTCATCTGGCTGGGCATCGGCCGCAGGGCCGCCCTGATCGGCATCATCGTCTACGCCGTCCTGCCCGTGCTGTCGAACACGATCACCGGCCTGAAGGCGAACGACCCGACGCTGCTGGAGGCGGCGCGGGGCATCGGCATGTCGCCGGTGGGAGTCCTGACCCGGGTGGAGCTCCCCCTGGCGGTTCCGCTGATCCTCGCGGGCGTCCGCACGGCCCTCGTCCTGAATGTCGGCACGGCGACGCTGGCGGTCTTCGGCGGGGGCGGTGGACTGGGCGTGCTGATCACGACCGGGATCACCAACCAGCGGATGCCGGTGCTGGTGCTGGGCTCGGTCCTCACGGTGGTCCTGGCGCTGCTGGTGGACTGGCTGGCCTCGCTGGCGGAAGTGCTCCTGCGGCCCCGGGGGCTCCAGCCGTGAGGCGGCGGATGTGCCTGGCGGCAGCAGCGGGACTGCTGGTCGCGGGGTGCGGCCTGACCAGCGGCTCCCCCATGGCGGACGATGTGCGGCCCGGGTCGGTCGGGCGCGGCGAGCCGCTGAAGGGCGCGCGTCTGACGGTGACGTCGAAGTCGTTCACCGAGGGGCTGATCCTCGGCGCGATCATGGGCATCGCCCTGGAGGCGGCCGGCGCGGAGGTGCTCGACCGCACGGGCATCCAGGGTTCCATCGGCAGCCGCGAGGCCGTCCGCAAGGGCGACGCCGACGCCGGCTACGAGTACACGGGCACGGCCTGGATCACGTACCTGGGGCACAGCGAGCCGATCACCGATCCGCGCGAGCAGTGGGAGGCGGTGCGGAAGGCCGACGCGGTGAACGGGCTGGCCTGGCTGCGGCCGTCGTCCCTGAACAACACGTACGCGCTCGCGATGAACCGGCAGAACGCGGAGAAGTACGGCACGAAGACCCTGTCGGACGTGGCGAAGCTGGCGGAGTCCGACCCGGGGGCGGTGAAGCTGTGCGTGGAGGTCGAGTTCGCGAACCGGGCGGACGGGCTGCCGGGCATGCAGCAGGCGTACGGGATGAAGCTGCCGGCGCGGAACGTCACGCAGATGGACACGGGGATCATCTACACCCAGACGTCCCAGGGGAGTTGCCCGTACGGGGAGGTGTTCACCACCGACGGGCGCATCGAGTCCATGAAGCTGGCGGTCATGGCGGACGACAGGAAGTTCTTCCCCAACTACAACGCCGCGCCGATGATCAACGCGAAGACCCTCAAGCGGTGGCCGGCGATCGCGGACGTACTGGACCCGGTGACGGCGAGGCTGAACAACACGATGGCGCGGGCGCTGAACGCGAAGGTGGATGTGGAGGGGGAGGATCCGCATCAGGTGGCGCTGGAGTGGATGGTGGAGGTGGGGTTGGTCAGGGAGGGGTGACTTACAAAGGACCCGTTGCAAAGCTCCCTTTGCAACGCTATCTTTGCATCGTGAGCGAGCCCGAGAACACACCCGTACGGCAACTGGACGCCCGGTCTTTGCGCGGACTGGCGCACCCTCTCCGGATGCAGCTGCTGGACGCCCTGCGCTTCGGCGGCCCGGCGACGGCCTCCCAACTCGCCCAGAAGCTGGGCGAGTCCAGCGGGGCCACCAGCTATCACCTGCGCCAACTCGCGGAGTATGGCTTCGTCGAGGACGCCCCCGAGCACGGCAAGGGACGCGAGCGGTGGTGGAAGGCGGCTCACCACGGCCTCCGATTCGACGACGCCCTGCTCACCGACTCGGACCCGACCGTGCGCGGCGCGGCGGACATGTACCTCCACGAGGTCGCCACCACGCAGACCCGGGACCTGTCGACCTGGCTGGGAAACCGCGACTCATGGCCCGAGGAGTGGAGCCGCTCCTGGGACATGAGCAGCGCGACCCTGCGACTGACGCCCGAACTGACGCGGGAGCTCGTCGAGAAGATGCACGCGCTCGTCGATACGTACCGCGACCGCGCGACCACCGAGGACACACCCGGCACCGAGCAGGTCCGCCTCCACACCCACGCCTTCCCGATCAGGACGGACTGAGATGCACCCCGACCTCCACCTCACCCTGCACCACGCCCGCGCCGCCGAACTCCGTGCCGAAGCCGGCGTCCCGCGCCCCACCGCCCGGAACAGACATGGCCTCCGCACCCGACTCGGCTGGACCCTCGTAGAGGTCGGATTAAGACTCGCCACCCGGCCGGGGACGGCAGCCGCAGCCCTCTAGCAGCTGGGCACGGATCCCTTCCCCGTCTCCAGAGCCACCAGTGAGCTCACCGTGCTCTTCAGCGTGGTCACCGGGATCAGCCGCAGCCCCTTCGGCAGCTCGGCGCGCGCGTCCGCGCACTCCGCCTTCGGGACGAGGAACACGGTCGCACCGTCACGCTTGGCCGCCTGGGTCTTGAGGGCGACGCCGCCCACCGCCCCGACCGTGCCGTCGGCGGCGATCGTGCCGGTGCCGGCGATGACACGGCCCCCGGTGAGATCACCACCGGTGCCGTCACCGTCGAGCTTGTCGATGATCCCCAGGGAGAACAGCAGCCCGGCACTGGGCCCGCCCACGTCCGCGAGCTTCAGGCCGACCTTGACGTCCTTGTCGTCGAGGCCGAGGTGGTTCAGCGCGGCCTGCGTCGCCGCGTCCTGGGACTGCTTCATCTGCCTCTCGTTGTGCCGCTCGATCTCCTGGACCGTGTCGCCGCTCGGGTAGATCGCGTCGCGCGGCATGACCGCCCGGTCCGTGCGGAACCAGCTGTCGAGGATGTCCGGGAGCGAGACCCGGGTGTCCGGTGAGGTCGCCACGATGGTGGTCATCCGCAGCTGGCCACGGGTGTCCCGGACCGGCGCCCCCGAGATGGTGATCACCGGGGCGCCCTTGTTCTCCCCGAGCACGTTCGTCGTCTGGCCGGGCTGCGCCACCGAGAACGGCAGCGGCGCGAACACCGCCGTGGCGAGCAGAGCCGCGACGGGCAGGGCGCAGACGGCGATGGCCTGGGGACGCGTGAGGCGAGAGAACACGGGATCAATCTAACTCGGGCGGGGGAACCGGCCGGGCCCAGGTCACCCGGGGCCCGGCAGGAGGGCTCCGTGAGGGGCCCACACCCGTCAGCGCAGCGCGTCCGCGACCTCTCGTGCCGCCTCGACGACCCTGACCCCCACCCGTTCCGGCACCACGTCCGCCAGCATCACCACGCCCACGCTGCCCTCGACGCCCGTCACGCCCAGCAACGGGGCCGCCGCCCCGCACGCGCCGGCCTCCAGCTCCCCGTGGGTCAGGGTGTAGCCCGGGTCCGTCATCGGGTGCTGCCGGGCCGCGAGGATCGCCTTGCCCGCGGCGCCCCGGTCCAGGGGGTGCCGGAACCCGGCCCGGTAGGCGACGTGGTAGTCCGTCCAGGTCGGCTCCACCACGGCCACGGCGAGCGCGTCCGCCCCGTCGACCAGGGTCAGGTGCGCCGTCGCGCCGATGTCCTCGGCCAGCGACCGCAGCGCCGGCATCGCGGCCTCGCGTACCAGTGGGTGGACCTGCCGCCCCAGACGCAGCACCCCGAGCCCGACCCGGGCACGTCCGCCCAGGTCACGGCGTATGAGCGCGTGCTGTTCCAGCGTGGCGAGCAACCGGTACACAACGGTCCGGTTGACGCCCAGTTTGAGGGAGAGCTCGGTCACGGTCAGCCCGTGGTCCGTGTCGGCGAGCAGCTTGAGGACGCGCAGTCCCCGGTCGAGCGTCTGGGAGGTCTCCGCGGTCACGACGCCCACTCCTTAGTGGTGAGGTCGGCGGCCCTCTGGCGGTCGGATGCGTCACCGAGTCCCGTCGGCAACGCGCTTCAGAGGCCGCCGATCGGCCGGCGGCCCGGCCTGTCCGGGCCGCGTCGCTTCACGGCTGCGCTCCGCGGCGGCGTTGCCACGGGGCGTATGCGTAGCCGGACATTAGCGAAGGGGGTTCGCTGAGCGGAAGGCTCCGTCCAGAATCCGGGCACACGTCGGGGTCGACTGGCACCCTTTGCCCGGATACGTGCGACACGGGACTCATCGGCCCCAGTGAGTACACATGACACCCGCACATACGGAAGGGCCGGGCTCGGCCCGGCCCTGTGACGACGCCCGGCGTCACTTCATCCGCGTGGCCCACTCCTGGACCTTGGCGATCCGCTGCCGCAGCTGCCCCGCCGTCGCCTCCGCCGCCGGAGGCCCCCCGCACACGCGCCGCAGCTCCGTGTGGATCACGCCGTGCGGCTTGCCGCTCTGGTGGACGTACGCGCCGACCATCGTGTTGAGCTGCCGCCTCAGCTCCATCATCTCCTTGTGCGAGACGACCGGCCGCCGCTCGGCGGGCACTTCGAGCAGGTCGGCCTCCTCGTCCGGCTTCTTGCGGCTGTGCGCGATCTGCCGGGCCTGCCGCTTCTGGAGCAGCAGCTGGACCTGGTCGGGCTCCAGCAGTCCGGGAATGCCGAGGTAGTCCTGCTCCTCCTCGCTCCCCGGGTGGGCCTGCATGCCGAACTCGGCGCCGTTGTACATGACCCGGTCGAAGACCGCGTCGGACTCCAGCGCCTCGAAGGGCAGCATGTCCTGCTCGCCGGTGTCCTCGTCCTGCTCCTTGTTCGCCTCCTCCATCTCCTTCTCGGATTCGGCGTACGGGTCCTCCTCGCCCTCCTTCTTGGGCTTGTCGAGGACGTGGTCGCGCTCGCGCTCCATCTCGTTGGCGAAGGAGAGCAGGTCGGGCACGGTCGGCAGGAACACGGAGGCCGTCTCGCCGCGCCGCCGGGACCGCACGAAACGCCCGACGGCCTGCGCGAAGAACAGCGGCGTCGAGATGGTCGTCGCGTACACGCCCACCGCGAGCCGCGGCACGTCGACGCCCTCGGACACCATCCGCACGGCGACCATCCACCGGTCGTTGTTCGCGCTGAACTCGTCGATCCGCTCGGAGGCCCCGGAGTCGTCGGACAGCACGAGGGTCGCCTTGCTGCCGGTGATCTCCCGGATGAGCTTGGCGTACGCGCGGGCCGAGTCCTGGTCGGAGGCGATGACGAGCGCACCGGCGTCCGGGATGGCCTTGCGCACCTCGGTCAGGCGCTGGTCGGCGGCGCGCAGCACGGCGGGCATCCACTCACCGCGCGGATCCAGGGCGGTCCGCCAGGCCTGGCTGATGGCGTCCTTGGTCATGGGCTCGCCGAGCCGCGCGGCGACCTCGTCACCGGCCTTGGTGCGCCAGCGCATGTTGCCGCTGTAGGAGAGGAAGATGACGGGCCGGACGACGTTGTCGGCGAGGGCGTTGCCGTAGCCGTAGGTGTAGTCGGCGGCGGACCGACGGATGCCGTCGTTCCCCTCCTCGTACGTGACGAAGGGGATGGGGTTGGTGTCGGACCGGAAGGGCGTACCGGTCAGGGCGAGCCGGCGGGTGGCGGGCTCGAAGGCCTCCAGACAGGCCTCGCCCCAGGACTTGCTGTCACCGGCGTGGTGGATCTCGTCGAGGATGACCAGGGTCTTGCGCTGCTCGACGCGGTTGCGGTGGAGCATCGGCCGCACACCGACACCCGCGTACGTCACGGCGACCCCGTGGTACTCCCGGCCGAGCGGCCCGGCGCTGTACTCCGGGTCGAGCTTGATGCCTATCCGGGCCGCGGCCTCGGCCCACTGCTTCTTCAGGTGCTCGGTCGGAGCCACGACGGTGACCTGCTGCACGACATGGTGGTGCAGCAGCCAGGACGCCAGCGTCAGCGCGAAGGTCGTCTTGCCGGCGCCGGGGGTGGCGACCGCCAGGAAGTCCCGCGGCTGCTCCTGGATGTACTTCTCCATCGCGCCCTGCTGCCAGGCGCGCAGCTTGCTGGCGGTACCCCAGGGGGCGCGGCCGGGGAACGCCGGGGACAGGTGGTGCGAGGCAGAGCTGGTGCCGGCGGTGGTAGTCACGGTCTCCGTTGGGGGTCGGGCGGCTCGTTCGAGGGAGCCTGACGGCTCGGCTACGTATGACAACCGGGCCACCCTACCGGCGGCCCACCACTGCTCATGCGCGGACCAGGCCCGGTCACACCAGGGTGGGATCCACGTCACAGCCGCCGCAGGCGCTCGGCGATGAGGCGGATGTCGCTCTCGTCCCCGGAGGCGACATCGATGACCAGGGCGTACGCGGTGTCCTGGTCGCAGCCCGTGAGGTCGACGCCGTTGACCCCGAGGAAGGTCGCGGCGGCCAGCCAGGCCGTGCGCTTGTTCCCGTCGACGAGGGGGTGGTTGGTCGCGACGGCATGCAGCAGCGCGGCCGCCTGCTCGTGCAGGTCCTCGTAGGCCGCCGTGCCGAACATGCGGGCGCGCGGCCGGTGCACGGCGGAGACGAACAGCCCGTTCTCCCGGACTTCGGGGTCACGCCCGCCGAAGGCGATCCGGGCGATCGTCGTGACCTCCGCGACGGTGAGGTGTCTGGTCATTCGCCGAGCCTGCGCAGCAGATCGGCATGCGCGCCGGCGAGCGACTCCGCCGTGCCCCGCACCGCCGACGACTCCCGCGCCAGCCGGTGCAGTACGGCGTCCAGCGCGATGTCCTCGGGGAGGCGGCCGGTGGCGTCCGCGAGGTCGTCGAGCTCCTGCCGGACGTGCGGCGGGAGGGGGATGGTCAAGTCGGTCATGCCGCTGACGATACGGAGCGCGATCGGGAACGGGCGACCGTATTACGGCCCGCCCGTGCCGCCCGCTGCCGAACAGCCCACCGCTCACCGGCTCTCACCGCTCCCGCAACCGCGTGGCCACCCACGCCCCCGCCAGCGCCACCACCGCCATCGGCAGGAACACCGCGGCGAAGGCGGCCGGGTGGGAGCCGGTGGTGTCGGTGGTGGTGTGGGTGACCGTGCCGCCGCCGAGGGCGGCGAAGGCGGCGCCGCCGGCGGAGAGCAGGACGACGTTGGAGAGGCCGTCGGAGATCTGGAGGGCGGCGGAGTTGGTGCCGGCCTCCTCGGGGGCGGAGAGCTTGAGCAGGAGCACGCTCGTGGAGGAGATGACGAGGCCCATGCCGAAGCAGCCGAAGGCCCAGGCGACGGCCAGGGTCCAGACGGGCACGGAGTCGATCAGCACACTCGGTGCGGCGGCGACGGCAGCCGCCACCAGCAGCATCCCGAGAGTCGTCAACCGCTCCCGGTACGGCTCGAACCGCGTCCGCGACTGCACCCACGAGCCCAGCGCCCACGTCCCGCCGCCCGCGGCGAGCGAGAACCCGGCCAGGGTCGGACTGAGCCCGCGCTGGGTCACCAGCATCAGCGGCACGAAGGACTCCGCGGCGACGAAGGACCCCGCGGCGACGCCGCGCAGCAGCACGACCGAGGGCAGCCCGCGAGCCGCCCGGTAGGTGCCGCGCGGGAGCAGCCCGAGCACGGCGGGCACCAGCAGGGCCAGTCCCGCCGCGCCCGGCAGGAGGGAGAAGGGGCGCAGATCCTGGGCGGCGTACTGGAGGAGGCCGGCGCCGAGGGAGATGGCCAGGGCCAGTCGGATGCGGCGGCCGCTGGGGGAGGGGGGTTCGTCGGTGGCGGAAGGCTCCGCCGCGGGTACCGGTCCGGCCGCCCGGCGCCGTATCTGCGGCAGGGCGAGCGCGAGCGGGAAGACGACGAGCACGGGTATCCCGATGAACACCCACCGCCACCCGAGCTGCTCGGTCACCGTGCCGGCGGCGAGCGGGCCGACGATCGACGGCAGGATCCAGCTCGCGGCGAACGCGGCCATGATGGCCGGCCGCAGCCGCTCCGGATACGCCCGCCCGACGACGACGTACAGCGCGACGATCACCAGCCCGCCGCCGAGCCCCTGCACGGCCCGCCCCAGGATGAACACCCACATCGACCCGGCGGTCCCCGACAGCAACAGCCCGGCCCCGAAGGAGGCGATGCCCGTCGTCAACGGCCCGAGGGGCCCGCGCCGGTCCGACCACTGCCCGGAGAGCACCATCCCGAACAGGCTCGTCGTGAAGTACCCGGAGAACGCGAACGCGTACAGCGACACCCCGTCCAACTCCCGCGCCGCGACCGGCATCGCCGTACCGACGGCCGTCGCCTCGAAGGCGACGAGCAGCACCACGGAGACGATGCCGAAGCTCAGCGCCCGATAGGACCGCCCCAGCACGGTCTCCTCGACCCCGGGGGCGGAGGCCAGGTCATCGGCATCCACGACATCTGCGTCACGCGGCTTCGGGACGGTCATGACCGCCAGGGTAAGGGCCACGGCACACTTTTACCCCTGTCGCGAGACGGTCCCCGCCTGGGACCTTGGTCGTACACCTCCTCGTCACAAAGCGTCATGCTGTGTCTGTTCACGCCGGCGCTTGGAGGAGAGAACGATGACCGAACGAACCGGCAGGGTGATCTGCGACATCACGGTCTCGGCCGACGGCTACTCCGCGGGGCTCGACCAGACCGAGGAACGCCCGTTCGGCGACGACGGCGGGGACGGCACGGGCGACAAGCTGCACTCCTGGATGTTCGACACCCCCGACGAGAACCGGGCCGAGATCGACCAGTTGGCCGCCGCCGGAGCGTTCATCATGGGCCGCAACATGTTCGGCCCCGTGCGCGGCGAATGGGACCGTCGGTGGAACGGCTGGTGGGGCGACAATCCGCCGTTCCACGCGCCGGTGTTCGTCCTCACCCACCACCCGCGCGAGCCGCAGCCGATGGACGGCGGCACCACGTACCACTTCGTCACCGACGGAATCGCGTCGGCACTGGCCCAGGCCCGAACCGCGGCCGGCGACGGCGACGTCCTGGTCCTCGGCGGCGCGACCACCGTCAACCAGTACCTCACCGCCGGCCTGATCGACGAGCTGCGGCTCCACATCGTGCCGTTCACCCTGGGCGCCGGCACGCGCCTGTTCGAGGACGTCCCACCGCTGAGACTGGAACAGGTGAAGTCCCGCCCGGCGACCCAGGTCACACACCTGACGTACCGCGTGCTGTCCTGAACCGCAGGGCGTTGCCGTCCCTAGCCGGCATCGGGAAGCGCTCCCGGACCGGCTTCCTCCTCTGCCTTTCGCCACGCCCTGCGCGCGTTCTCCGCCCGTACGGCGTCCAGCCACCGCCAGAGACCGATCTCCTCGAGCCGCAGCCCGGGACAGGCGATCCGGTGCGGCACGCGGCACACGGCACCGAACGCGGGCTCGTCCTCGCGGCTGTTCCACGCCGTCCCGTTGGAGTCCAGGTACCAGCGGTGCCAGGCGGGCACCATGTGCGCGGGCACCGGCATGTCCGGTTCGAGCAGGACGTGCCAGCCGTAGTAGGTGACACGCCGGTCACCGACGAGCCCGCAGTTGGGGCAGACGGGTGGAGCGGGCGGCTCAGGGCCGGTGGCGCCTTCCATCGCGGCCTGGGCCCGGTCGGTCTTCTCCCACGGCTGCGGCGCCCCCGGTGGCCGCTGCCGGTGTCCGTCGGGGTCGGGTAACGGGATGATGCTCGACTCGGCTGTTTCCCCCATGGGACCGAGCATGTGCCTGCGTCCGGGAGTCGGCCAGGGCGCAATCAGGGCGCAACGGGAGCAGTCGGGTGGGGGACCCCGCTCCTACAACACCCCGCCCGCCTCGTCCTGGAACGCGTCCGTCCAGTAGTGGCGGCCCGAGCCGCCCGCCGTGACGCCCGTCGGGTCGACCGCCGACAGGACCTGGAGCATCGTCATGGCCAGCTGGTCGTAGGTGTCGGTCGTCAGCTCGTGGTCCGACTGGGCGTCGATCACCCGCTCGCGGTGCAGCAGCCAGAGGGTGAACGCCAGGGTCGACACGTCCGTGTTCAGCGGGTACAGCGTCGCCTCGGGCTCGCACCAGTTCAGGACCGCGCCCGTCTCGCCGTCGACGACCAGGCTGTTGTCCTCGACGAGGTGGCCGAGGCGTATCAGGCGGTGGGTGCCGGAAGGAAGGTCCGTCGGGTCGTCCCGGTCGGCGTAGTACTCAGCCAGCGTCGCCAGCGGAACGTCCGTGTCCAGGGAGAAGACGTAGGCGTCCTCCGGCAGGCCCACCTCGCGCAGGAAGCGGCGGGTCGGCTCGTGCGTGAGGGTCGCGGGGAAGTCGACGTCCTCGAAGCGGGCCACCTTGCCGGGGCCGAACTCCTGGTCCAGGAGGCGGTGCGGGAGGTCCAGGGACAGGCCGGATGTGCCGCCCCGGCCCGCGATCAGGGAGAGCGGACGGATCAGGGCCGCCATCTTCCAGAACGGGGCCGGCTCGCCGTCCGTCCCGTCCCGGAACACCGCCAGCAGGTGCTGGGAGGCCTCCGCCACCGCCTTCGGGCCGAAGCGGCCCGCGTAGGAGGCGAACTGGCCGCGCAGACCCGCCAGTTCGTCCGTCGCCTCGGCGAAGCGGACCAGTGTCCGCAGCGAGGGCGCCAGCGGGCGGCGGTCCATCAGGTCGGGGCGGTCGTGCAGGAAGTACGTCGTCGAGATCTCGCCCGTCGCGCCGTCCAGCAGGACGGACTCCGTCTCCAGGCCTCCGGGGCCGAGCAGTCCGCCTATCACGAGCTGCTCGCGCAGCTCCGCCGACAGCCGGTCCTCCGGGCCGCCCGTCGAGTCCGCCACCGTGCGCAGACCCTTCCGGTCCAGCTCGGCGAAGCTCAGCACGCCGCTGTCGCCCGGCAGTCCGGGCCCGGTCAGCCAGTGCCGCGTCGACGCGTGCGTCACCCACGGGTCCAGCTCGGACTCGGTCAGGGTGATCACCGCGGAAGCGGCGTCGATCGTACTCATGGGCTCCCCCGAATGTGCTTGCTCACCGTCCCCTGGCGGAGCACGGCGGACCGCCCGGCCAGGCCCGGCAGCCGTCCCCCACTGCCCAGAACAGTACGCCCCACCACTGACAACGCCCCGGAACAGCGACGCGCCCAGCGAGGGCGCGTCCACCCCAGCAGACGCTCAGACCACCCTCGCGCGTTCCCTTTCCGCCAGAATCGCCTCCACGGTCTGTTCCACCGTCAGCTCCGAGGTTTCCAGCCACGGTCCGATGCGCGGCGTCCGCGTGCGCAGCGCCTCGTCCAGCATGCCGACGGTCCATGAACAGGCGGTACCGGAGCCGGAGTTGGCCTCGGCCTCGTCCCCGGCGCCGGGGACGTACTCCTCCCGGCCGGACACGATCATGCGCCGGAACACGTCGCCGCGGACGTGCGCGGCCCTCGGCAGGGCCTCCGCCGGCGCCTGGGCGACCGTCGACTTGCCGGCCGCCATCACTCCGGTGACCGGACGACCCCGTCCGGGGGGCATCAGGACCGTTCCGTGACCACCGCGGCCTGCGGGCGGATCGGCAGCCGGTTCACGGGGCGGCCCGTGGCGGCCCGTACGGCGGACGCGATGGCCGCCGGGGACGCCACCACCGGCACCGCGCTGACCGCCTTGGCGCCGAAGGGGGCGACCACGTCGCGCTCCTCGACCAGCCTGACGATGCGGATGTCGGGCGCGTCGAGAGCCGTCGGGAGGGCGTATCCGGTCAGGTCCGGGTGGCGGATCAGACCGCGCGGGGTGCGCAGGTTCTCGGTCAGCGCGATGCCCAGGCCCTGGGTCACGCCCGCCTCGATCCGGGCGGCCAGTTGGGTGGGGTTCAGGACCCGCCCCACGTCCTGGGCGACGGCCAGTTCCACGACCCGTACGGAACCGAGCTCGATGTCGACGTCCACCACCGCGCGGATCGCGCAGAAGGCCATGCCGACGAAGGCGTCGCCCTGGCCCGCCTCGTTCAGCGGCTCGGTCGGGTGCGGGCGGCACTGGGCGGTGGCCCACAGTTCCTTGCCGTCCAGCGCCTCGGTGACGGTCGTCGAGAGGACGCCGTCGTACGACGTGATCTTGCCGTCGGTGATCTGGAGCAGCTCCGTGGACATGCCGAACTTGTGGGCGAGCGGCTGGAGGAGCTGTGTGCGGACCATCTTGGCCGCGCGCTCCACCGCGCCGCCCGACACCCAGGTGTGCCGGCCCCGGCAGCCCGCGCCCGCCGGGGGCTGGTCGGTGTCGACGGGCGCCACGTGCACCTCGTCTATGCCGAGCGTCTCCTGCACGATCTGCCGGGCCAGGGTCGTGAAGCCCTGGCCGGTCTCGACGGCCGCGCACAGCACCGTCGCCACACCGTCGTGGACCTTCACGGTCGCCGTGGAGACCTCGTCCGCGCCCTCGGCGCCGAGCATGTGCACCATGCCCACCCCGTAGCCCACGCCCCGGCGCACCGCGCTCGGTTCGCCCGCGCCCTCCGGGCCGCCGGGCAGCAGCCACTCCTCCTCGGGCGTGTCCTTGGGCAGCGGCGGCAGCGGGAAGTCCCGCACGGCCTGGAGCAGTTCGGCGACGGGGGCCGGACAGGTCACGGTCTGGCCGGTCGGCAGCACGTCGCCCGTCGCCATCGCGTTGCGCAGCCGCACCTCGGCCGGGTCGATGCCGAGCTTCTTGGCGATCTTGTCCATCTGCGCCTCGTAGGCGGCGCAGACCTGCATGGCGCCCTCGCCGCGTACGTGCCCGGACGGGGGGTTGTTGGTGCGGACGGCCCAGCCCTCGATGAAGGCGTTCGGGACGACGTACGGGCCGCAGGCGAACGCGACGGCGGCGGCCAGGGCGTCGGCGGAGGTGTCGGCGTAGGCACCCGCGTCGAGCAGGATCTGCGCCTCCACCTTCACGAGTCTTCCCTCTGCGTCGGCGTGGTGGCGATAGCGCAGCAGGGTGGGGTGCCGGTGGGCGTGTCCGAGGAAGGACTCCTCGCGCGTGGCCGCGAGTTTCACCGGGCAGCCGGTCCGCAGCGCCAGCAGGCCGAGCGGGAGCTGGAAGCCCTGGTCCTCGCGGTCGGCCGTGGCGCCGGGGACACCGGTGACGACGACCTTGACCCGCTCGGGTTCCAGGCCGAAGGCGGCGGCGGCCGTGTCGCGGTCGGCGTGCGGGTCGGTGGAGGCGAGGTACAGCTCCACACCGCCGTCCGGGCGCGGTACGGCCAGGCCCGCCTCGGCGCCGATGGGCGCGGGGTCCTGGCGGCCGATGCGGTACAGGCCCTCGACGACGATCTCGCCGGCCGCTTCCGGGTCGCCGTGGCGCAGCGGGATGTGCCGGATCAGGTTGCCGTCGGGGTGCAGCGGCTCCGCCTCGAAGGCCTGCTCCGGGTCGGTCACCGGGTCGAGCACCTCGTACTCGACGATGACGGCGGCGGCGGCCATCCGCGCGGTGTCCGGGTGGTCGGCGGCGACGGCGGCGATGGGCTCGCCGTGGTGGCGCACGACCTCGGAGGCGAAGAACGGGCGGTCGGCCGTGCCGCGGCCGTGCAACGGGCTGCCGGGGACGTCCTCGTGGGTGACGACGGCGCGTACGCCTGGCATCTCGCGCGCGTGGGTGGTGTCGATGGAGACGATGCGCGCGTGCGGGTGCGGTGAGCGCAGCACGGCCGCCCACAGCAGGCCCTCGGCCCACAGGTCGGCGGCGTACGGGAAGGTGCCCTCCGTCTTGGCGCGGGCGTCCGCGGGCGGGAGGGAGGCGCCCAGGCCGTGCGGCAGCGGTTCGGGGGCGGGGGCGGCCTCCGCGGCCTGTGCGGCCTGCGCGGTGGCTGCTTCGTTGCTCACGCGGGGCCTCCGTCCTGGCCGTAGGGCTGGTCATGGGGGTCTGGAGTGTGCGGTTCCGGCGGCGAGCCGAAGGCCGACGCGTGGACGCCGCCGGCGCCCGGGCCCGCCTGGTGCGGGATACGGGCCTCGCCGGTGTCGCCGTCGGCGGGCGCGGAGTGCGCCTCGCGCTCGGCGACGACCTCCTGTACGGCGTCCACCACGCCCCGGTAGCCGGAGCAGCGGCACAGGTTGCCGCACAGCGCCTGGCGGGTCTCCAGCTCGGTGGGCGCCGGGTTGCCCTCCAGGAGGTCGTGCACGGTCATCGCCATGCCGGGCACGCAGAAGCCGCACTGCACGGCGCCGCAGCGCGCGAGCGCCCGCTGCACGTCCGACGGCTGCCCGTCCTCGGCCAGGCCCTCGACGGTACGGACCTCGCTGCCGGCGGCCGTCACGGCGGGGACCAGGCAGGACGCGACGAGCCGCCCGTCGACCTGGACGTTGCACGCGCCGCACTCGCCCTGCGAACAGCCGTCCTTGGCCCCCGCGAGTCCGAGCCGCTCGCGCAGCACGTACAGCAGGGACTCGCCGATCCACGCGTCGGTGACGGGGCGGTCGGTGCCGTTGACGCGCAGGACGAAGGAGGCGAGGGGGTGTTCCTCCTGCGGGGCCGTGGAGGGCGCGTCCTGGGACGCCTCGCCCTGGGCGCCGGCCGGGTCGTGCGAGACGGCGGAGTGGTCCTGCGCCGCCGGGTCGTCCGGGGTCCCGCCGTCGGCGTCCTCCGGTCCGGCGTTGTCCGGGCCCGCCTCGGCCGGGAGGGGCCCCGCGGACGGCTCGGCGGGGGCGTCGGCACCGTCTGCGGCCTCTGCGCCCTCTGGGGCGTCCTCGGCGGCCTCACCGGGGCCGGGAGCGTCCTGTGAGGCTTCCTGGGCGGTCTGCGGAGGCGCGGCGGCTTCCGCGTGCGCCCCGGGCGCGGGCTCGCCGGGGGCCTCCCCCGGGGCCTCGGGGTACGGCTGGGGGGACGCGGGCTGTTCGGGAGCGTGCGCGGCTGAACCGGGGTGCTCGGCGTGCTCGGGTGCGCCATCGGTGGCGGCGGGGTGCCCGGTCGGTTCACCGACGTGGCCCGCCGGCTCCGGCGCGTGGCCGGGTGCGCCGGAGGAGTCCGACCCGTGGCCTGGTGCGCCCGACGCCTCAGGGCCGTGGCCTGGTGCGCCCGACGCCTCAGGGCCGTGGCCAGGCGAGCCGGAGGGCTCCGGGCCGTGGTGGTCCCTGAAAGCGTGCGGCTCCGAGCCGTAGTGGTCCGCGTCGTGCGGCCCCGGGCCGTGGCCGGAGAAGGCGGACTGATCCGAGCCGTGGCCCGTGAAGCCGTGCGGATCCGAGCCGTGGGCGGCTACGTCGTGCGGCTCGGGGCCCTGGCCGGGTACACCGTGCGGATCCGAGCCATGGCCGGATCCGCCCTGCGGATCCGAGCCGTGGCCCGAGAAGGCGGACTGATCCGAGGCGTGGTCCGTGAAGCCCTGGGGGTCCGGCCCGTGCTCGGTGAAGGCAGACGGCTCCGGGCGGTGGTCGGTGAAGGCGTGCGACTCCGAGCCGTGGCGGGGCGCGCCGTGCGACTCCGAGCCGTGGTCCGTGAAACCGTGCCGCTCCGAGCCGTGGCCTGGTACGCCGTGCGGATCCGACCCGTGGTCGCCGAAGTCCGGCCGCTCCTGCCCCTGGCCGGCACCGTCGGACGGCTGAGGTGTGTGACCGGCGCCGGGCATCTCCGGCCCGTGGCCGCCGAATCCCTGCGACTCCGGCTCATGGCCGCCGAATCCGGGCGACTCCGGCCCATGACCGGCGAAGCCGGACGGCTCCGGTGCCTGCCCGGCCCCCTCCGGCTGCTGCGGCACGTGACCAGCCGACGGGTCCGCCTCCTGCGGCATGGGCCCGGCAGGCGGCTGGTCCGGGGCTTGGGCGCCCTGCGCGGCCGGATCCGGCGCGTACCCGGAGGTCGGCGGCTGCCCGTGTCCGTGCCCACCGTCCTGCTCGTGCCCGTGCGGATAGCCCGGCCCGGACTGCTCCTGCCCCGCCGTGTCCTGCTGCCCCCACGGCCGGCCCGTCGCCTGCGTCGCCCACGGCGCGGGCGCACCGCCCGGCAGCGTGGGCGGTGGGGTGCCGCCCCACTGCTCGACCAGCGAGGACGTGGTGAACTCGCCCGACTCGTCCGGAAGATCGCCCCCGGCGACGGGGATGGACCACTGCCCGGTCACGTCATGGCCGGGCGCGGATTCCGCCGCCGTGGCCTCGTCGAAGTTCCACTGCCCGGTGGCTCCCGGGTTGTACGTGAAGCGGTCGTCACCGCCGTGCCGGGGCGCCCCCGCGCCGGAACCGTACGGCGTGCCGGATCCGTACGGCGCCTCCGTGCCGTACGTCCGCTCGCCCGTGTCGTGCCCCGGCTGCTGGTGGCCGCCGTGCTCGTGGCCCTGCTCGTGCGCCGCGTGCGGATCGTGCCACTGGGCGCCGTCGACGGGCGCGCCGGGGACCGGCCACGCGCCCGGGGCCGCCGGGTCGGTTCCGGCGGTCGTGGCGGGGTCGACCGTTATCTGCGGCGGTACGTAGCCGTGGCCGGGCGCGGCGAGGGGGCTGTCGGCGGCCAGCAGTGCGTCGACGCCCCCCTCGGGGAGTTCGACGAAGGCGGTGGCGCCGTCGTCGTACTCGCCCTGGGGCAGCGGGTCCCAGCGGCTCCCGCCCCGGGGCGTGCCCTCTCCGTGCTGGTCGTCGGTCACGACAGCGCCCTCCCCAGTGCTCGTCGGGCCAGCGCGGCGACGGTGCGCCGCAGGTGCAGTACGGCGGGCGGAAGCTGTGCGACCGAGCCGTCCTCGGCCGGCGCCGCGTCGGGGATGCAGGCCGCGGCGACGTACTCGCCGAAGGCGCTCAGGGCCTCCGGCACGAGCGCGCGGTTGTTGTCCCAGTCGATGAGGCTGCCGACCCACTGCTCGGCCTCCAGGGGCCGCAGCGGCATCGGCGCTATGGCGCCCACCGCGCAGCGCACACCCCGGCGTGCGGGGTCCAGGACCAGGGCCACGGACGCCACCGCGCGCCCCGGGCCGGTGCGTCCGGTCGCCTTCAGGAAGACCTGCGGGGCGTGCAGCAGCGGCACGCGCACGTAGCCGATGAGTTCGCCGGCGCGCAGCATGTCCATCCCGGCCAGCAGGTGCGACACCGGGATCTCCCGGCGGGCTCCGCCCGGGCCCGCGATGATCAGTGTCGCCTCCAGGGCGGCCAGCACCGGCAGCGCGTCCCCGGTGGGGGCGGCCGAGGCGATGTTGCCGCCCAGGGTGCCCGCGTTGCGGATGTGCGGCGGGCCCGCGGCGCGCGCGGCGGCGGCGAGCGCCGGGATCAGGGCCGCGAAGTCGGGGCGGCCCATGCGCGCGTGCGTGAGGCCGGCGCCGAGCAGCGCGTGACCGTCGAGGTACTGCCAGCCGCGGATTTCGCTGATCCGGCCGAGTCCCACCAGCGCGGCGGGCCTGAGCTGTCCGGAGTTGACGGCGGCCATCAGGTCGGTGCCGCCCGCGACCGGCACGGCGGCGGGCACGGCGGTGAGTGCCGCGACGGCCTCGTCCAGCGTCGTGGGCAGCGTGACGGCCTGCGCCGCCTGCGGTGCGTGCGTGGTCAAACCGGCTGCCCCTTCCCGCTGCCCCACCTGGTCCCACCTGTGCTGCCGTACGGTACGTGCTGACAGGGCGGACGTGGCAACTCTGGCACATCTTGGCGAGAGCCGAAGACACGGGTCCGCTAGGAGGCATTCGCCCACCTCACCGGGGAGATGTTCCGTTTTAGCCCGGGTTCCCCAGTGCATGTGCATTGGCACTTTCGGTGACCCTTGTGCGCTTTTTCCGTGGCTTGTTCGAGCTGTTCGGTAGGGACGGCCCGGTGCTACCGGCTGGGCGGCGGTCCGTCCTTCGGGCGGCCCAGCACCCCGGGGCGCCGCTGCCAGGGCAGCGGGCCGGCGGGTGGCCGGTAGGCGACGCCGAGGGCGTCGAGCCGCCGGTAGTGGGCGGCCATACGGCGTTCGAAGCCGGTGAAGTCCCGTTCCGCCGGGACGGGCAGGGCGCTCCAGGCGACCTCGGCGAAGGCCGCGAGCCGGGGGAACGTCTGGTAGTCCACCCGTGCGTGGTCCTCCATCACCTCGGTCCACACGTTGGCCTGGGTGCCCAGCACGTGCCGGGCCTCCTCCGGCGTCAACTCCGGCGGCACGGGCTCGAACCGGTAGACGTCCTCCAGGGTGCGCACCCACCCGATCGGTACCGGCTCGTCGGGGCCCGGGGCCTGACGGTGGTCCAGATACACCTGCTGCTCGGGGCACATGACGACGTCGTGGCCGGCCCGGGCGGCGGCGATGCCCCCGGCGTAGCCGCGCCAGGAGGACACGGCCGCGCCCTTCGCCAGCCCGCCCTCCAGGATCTCGTCCCAGCCGATCAGCCGGCGCCCGCGCGCGGCGAGCCACGCGTCGAAGTGCCCGATGAACCAGGACTGGAGCTCGTCCTCGTCCGCGAGGCCGAGTTCCCTGATGCGCGCCTGGGCCGTCCCGGACCGCCGCCACTGGTCCTTGGGGCATTCGTCGCCGCCGACGTGGACGAACTCCGACGGGAACAGCTCCAGCACTTCCTCGAAGACGCCCTCGTAGAAGCGCAGGGTGTCGTCGGTGGGGGCGAGTACGTTCGGGTTGATTCCCCAGGTGTCCCAGACCGACAGGACGCCCGTGTCGATGACGTCGGTGTTGCCGAGTTCCGGGTAGGCGGCGATGGCGGCCTGCGAGTGGCCGGGTACGTCGATTTCGGGGACGACGGTGATATGCCGCTCGGCGGCGTAGGCGACGATCTCCCGGATGTCGTCCTGGGTGTAGTAGCCGCCGTGCGGCTTCTCCTCCCACAACGGCGAGGCCCGGTGGCCGGTTTTCGTCCGCGCGCGCCAGGAGCCGATCTCCGTCAGCCGTGGATGCCGCTCGATCTGGATGCGCCAGCCCTGGTCGTCCGTCAGATGGAAGTGGAAGACGTTGAGTTTGTGCGCGGCCATCAGATCGAGATAGCGCAGGACGCCTTCCTTGGGCATGAAGTGCCGGGCGACGTCGAGCATGAGGCCGCGCCAGCGGAATCGGGGTGCGTCGTGGATGGTGACGGCGGGCACCTCCCATTCCTGCCGGCGGGTCACCGGCGCGCGGCGAAAGGCATCGGGGCCCAGCAGCTGACGGAAGGTCTGGGCGCCCCAGAACAGGCCCGCCGGGCTCGCCCCTTCGATGAGGACGCGGTCGGCATCGGCCGTGAGGCGGTACGCCTCGGGTCCGCCCAGGGCCGGCAGGATCCCCAGTCGGACGCGGCGGGCGTCGCCGGTGTGCGGGTCCAGCGGCAGACCGGTCGCCGCGCCGACGGTCGCGCGCAGCCACCGCGCGACCCGCTCGGTGCCGGGGCCCGCCTCGATCCCGGTGTCCGCGTCGAGGAGGAAGCCCGGACCGTCCCCGGTCTCGACGCTCAGGGGCGCCGGAATCACGTCCGTGTTCGGAGGAGTCACGTCAGTCCTTCACCGCTCCGCCCAGTCCGGAGACCAGGCGCCGCTGTACGAGTACGAAGAAGACCAGGACCGGAATCGTCATCACCGTGGAGGCGGCCATGACGCCGCCCCAGTCCGGGTCGTCGGGCTTGTAGAAGACCAGCAGCGCCATCGGCAGCGTCGACTGGGAAGTGTCACTGATGATGAACGACTTGGCGAAGAGGAAGTCGTTCCAGGCGGAGATGAAGGAAAAGACGCTGGTGGCCACGAGTCCCGGCAGGACCAGCGGGAAAAGGATCTGCCACAGGAATCGCGCCCGGCTCGCCCCGTCGATGTAGGCGGCCTCCTCCAGTGCCTCCGGAACGGCTTTCACGAACCCCCGCAGCATCCAGATCGCGAAGGGCAGCGAGAAGGCGATGTGGGGCAGGATCAGCGAGCCCAGGGTGTTCAGCTGGCCGAAGTCCCGCATGAGGAAGAAGAGGGGGATCGTCAGGGCCTCCACGGGCACCATCTGGGCCACCAGAAACATGATCAGCAAGGTGGTCCGGAGGCGGAACCGGAATCGTGTCACGGCGGTCGCGGCGAGAAACGCGATGAGCGCGGAGGCGATCACCACACAGCCCGCGACGACGAGGCTGTTGAGGAAGTACCGGCCGAATTCCTGCTGCCCGAAGACGCGTTGGAAGGAGTCCAGAGAAGGCGCGAGAGTCCATGGTCTGGGCTCGCTCGACTCGATCTCCCCGGCCGGTTTGAAGGCGCTGAGCACCATCCAGTACAGGGGAAAGGCGACAACGACCGCGACCAGCAGGGCCGAGGCCTCGGCGGCCAGCCGCCCCGGGCGGCGCACACGAACGCGAAGTGGGTTCACAGTTCCTCCCCCTGCCGGCGCAGCAGCCGCAGGTACACGAGCGTGACGGCGAGCAGGATCAGCAGCATCACGACGCCGATCGCGGAGCCGAGGCTGTACTGCGAGGACGCGAACGCCTGCTGGTAGGCGTAGACGTTCAGGACCAGGTTCTGGCCCGCGATGCCGCCGCCGCCCGTCATGACGTAGATCTGGGTGAAGACCTTGAAGTCCCAGATGACCGACTGGATGGTGACGACGACAAGGATCGGCCGGAGGATCGGGGCGAGTACGGATCGCCAGATCCGCCACTGGGAGGCACCGTCCAGGGCGGCGGCCTCCAGCACTTCGACCGGTACGGCGCGAATCCCCGCGTACACGGTCACCATCACGAACGGGAAGGAGCACCAGACCACTTCGAGCAGGACGAGGAAGAAGGCGCTGAGACGCCCGTACGTCCACGAGTGGTCGCCGAGGCCCAGCATCCGGTTCACCGGGCCGAAGTCCGGGTCGAAGAGGAACAGCCAGACCGTGGAGCCGGTCACCGCGGGCGTCGCCCACGCGCCCAGGGCGGCCAGCATCAGCGCGAGCCGCGGTACGGCCCGCACGCGCGTGAGCAGTACGGCGAGGGCACAGCCGACCGCGAGCGTGGAGACGACACAGGCCGCCGCGAACAGCACGGTGGCGAGCAGCACCTGCCAGAACTGCGGATCCCCGAACAACTCGGCGTAGTTCGCGAACCCCCGGAACGCGGTCGGTTCCCCGCCGCTGACCTGCGCCTGCGTGTACTCGAAGAACGAGATCAGGCCGAGTTGGTAGATGGGGTAGACGAGCAGCCCCCCGAGCACGACCAGCGCGGGCGCGAGATACAGCCAGGGCGTCCACCCACCGGCCGCGAGCGGCGACGTACCGGCCACACCCCGCCGCACTCCCGTCCGACCACCCCGCCTCCCCCGGCTGCCCTTGGCCGAAGGCCGCCCCCGCGAAGCACCGCTATACCCAGCGCGGCCCTCACGGGAACCGCCCCCGCCCCCTCCGATCCTGGCCACGAGTGACAAGCTGCCGCTCCCAGAAGCGGACGGGGGACGGCTACCGGTCGGACCACGCGCGTCTCCCGCGGGGGCAACGCCAACCGGGGCGACTCCCGCGGGGGCACTCCCGTCAGAGGCGGCTCCAGCAGGGACAGCCCTGGCCGGATCGCCTCCCGCGGAGGCAGCCTGGTCCGGATCGGCCCCCGCAGGGGCAGCACCCGCAGATCCACCCCCAGCGAGACCGGCTCCTGCCGGGACACTCCCAGCAGAGGCGAATCGTACGGCGGCACTCTCAGCCGGACCGCCTCCCGCAGACCCACCCCCCACAGGGGCAGAACCCGCGGCAGTGGCCGCGGCCGGGACGGTTCCCAGCACGCCACTTCCGGCCAGGTCGGCTCCCGCCGCAGCCGCTCTCGTCCCCTCTTCCCCAGCCGAGTCGGCTCCGGCCAGGTCGGCCACCTCCGTATCGCTCCCGGTCGGCCCGGCCCCGGCAGAACCACCCTCGGCCTCCACCAGGCCGCCCGTCGCCGGCGTGGCGCCGGACAAGTCCTCCCCAGCCGGATCACTCCCCGCCAAGGCGGCCCCCGCCGATTCCCCCCGGTCGTTCACCCGGCTCACCCGGCGGAGCCGAACGCGGTGTTCATCTTCTTCGCCGCGTCCTCGGAGGCCGCGGCCACGTCCTTCTTGCCGCTGATGATCTCCTGGAACATCGTGGGCAGGACGAGCGAGGAGTCGATCTGGGCCCAGGCGGGTGAGGCCGGGACGAACTTGGTGCCGGCCGAGAGGGTCCGCACGAAGGGCTTCACGAACGGCTCCTTCGAGGCGACGTCCTGCCGTACGTCCGTGAAGGTCGGCAGGAAGCCCATCGCGTCGAAGAGTTCGGTCTGGGTCTTCTTCGAGGCGAGCTGTTCCATCAGCTCGACCGCGAGCGTGCGGTGGGAGGTGCTCTTCAGGACGCCGATGTTGTTGCCGCCCGCGAAGGCCGGTGCGATCGAGCCGGACTTCACACCCGGCAGCGGGACGACGGCGTACTTGCCCTTGACCTTCCCGGCCTCGACGGCGGTGTGGCTGAAGTCGCCGCCGATCGCCATCCCGGCCTTGCCCGCGGCGAACGCGGAGATCGTGTCGTTGCCGCCCATGCCCGCGCACTTGGCAGCCGGACAGTTGTCGTCGCCGAAGAGGGACGTGTACGCCTTGATGCCCTTCTGCGCCTGCGGGCTGTCCAGGCCGGAGGCGTACGAACCGCCCTTGCCGCTCGCGAGTTCACCGCCGTTGGCCCAGACGAACGGCATCGCGCCGTAGGTGTAGGCGCCGCCGACGACGAGCCCGTAGAGGTCGGGCTTCGCGGCCCGTATCTCGCGGGCGGTGGAGGCCAGTTCGTCCATCGTCTTCGGGGCGGACAGGCCGAGTTCCTCGAAGACGTCCGTGCGGTAGTACAGCGCGCGGACGCCGACGTAGAAGGGGGCGCCGTAGACCTTGCCGTCGACCGTCACCGACTGCTTGGCCGTCGGGTCGGTGTCCTTCGCCTCGCTCCAGTCACCGAACTCCTCCGTGACGTCGAGGAGTCCGCCGTCCTTCACATAGCCGGCCGTGTCGGTATTGCCGTACTCCATGACGTCGGGAGCGGAGGCGGGGTCGTTGAAGGCGGCCTTGACGCGCTGGGCGCGGGTGTCGATGGGGATGTACTCGACGTCGACCTCGGTGCCCTTGTGGGCCTTCTCGAAGGCGGCGACGACCGAGTCGACGACCTTCTCCTTGGGGGTGTTGCCGACCTCCTGGAAGAGCCACACACGGAGCGTGCCGGTCTTCTCGTCCTTGTCGGAGGAGGAGTTCGTGGCGGTCTGGGGGGCGCAGGCAGTGGCGAGGAGAGCGGCGAGGGCGGCGAGCCCGGCACATCGGACGGACAACTTCATGGAGTGCTCCTCCGAGGGAGTGTTGCAACATGCGCAATGAAGGTTTCGCTGTGCACAACACCTCGGAGGCTATGGAGTGCAGGAACACGCCCACAAGAGGTCTCAACCACTCTGTGACCGGCTGACGCATCCTGCGCAACGCCCGAACAGCACAAAAGCCCCCAGGGCGCGCAAAACGCACCCTGGAGGCTTTACGCCGCGCAGGCCGGGGCTACTTGTCGCCCTTGCCCTTGTCGTCGTCGCCGGAGCTCATGGACTCGTAGATCTCCTTGCACATGGGACACACCGGGTACTTCTTCGGGTCGCGGCCCGGCACCCAGACCTTGCCGCACAGCGCCACGACGGGGGTTCCGTCGAGGGCGCTCGCCATGATCTTGTCCTTCTGGACGTAATGGGCGAAGCGCTCGTGGTCACCGTCACCGTGAGAGGTCTGCGGCGTCGGCTCTACGAGGGTCCCCGTACCAGTCCCGCGCTCGGGCTCGAGAGTGCTCATAGGCCCAAGGGTACTGAAGCTCACAGACATCAGTTGAGCGAAGGGTCGTCCGGGTACGTCGCCACCATCGCCAGCTCGTTGCGCTGGCGGCGCAGCACCTCGCGCCAGAGTCTCTCCGGGAACGGCGAGGAGACGTCGCCCGGCTCCGACTCGACGACGTACCACGCGCCGTCCACCAGCTCGTCCTCCAGCTGGCCCGGGCCCCAGCCGGCGTACCCGGCGAAGATCCGCAGCGAGCCGAGGGCGGAGGCCAGCAGCTCCGGCGGGGCCTCCAGGTCGACCAGACCGATCGCGCCGTGCACCCGGCGCCAGCCCAGCGGTGCGGCCTCCCCGGACGCGCCGCCGGGGACGACGGCGACCCCGAGGGCCGAGTCCAGCGACACCGGGCCGCCCTGGAAGACGACGCCGGGTTCGCCGGCGAGGTCCCCCCAGCCCTCCAGGATGTCGCCCACGTCCACCGGGGTGGGGCGATTGAGGACGACACCGAGAGAGCCCTCCTCGTCGTGGTCGAGGAGCAGCACCACCGCGCGGTCGAAGTTGGGGTCCGCCAGGGCGGGCGTGGCCACGAGCAACCGCCCTGTGAGCGAGGACACCTCGGTCATGCCAGACATGATCCCGCATCTTCCCTTTCCGTGGGGAGGCAATGCGGGTACGGGAGGGGACGCAGCTCAGGGCGCACTGGTGCGTTTGTCGCGCACGGATGTGACGGTGACCCCATGTGCCCGGCACGGAACGGTTCGTGTTGTGACAGAGCTATGACGTGGCTGGGTCTGCTTCAGGCTTACGGAAGGGGGGTGGAAGGCGATTACCCTTTCCCTCCTGGCCCCTGCCCGACTCCACGGAACGCGAGATTCATGACCGTCAACGACGATGTCCTGCTTGTCCACGGCGGAACCCCGCTGGAGGGCGAGATCCGTGTCCGCGGTGCGAAGAACCTCGTACCGAAGGCCATGGTGGCAGCGCTGCTGGGCAGCGCCCCGAGCCGCCTCCGCAATGTTCCGGACATCCGTGACGTACGGGTCGTACGGGGTCTGTTGCAGCTGCACGGTGTGACGGTCCGTCCGGGGGAAGCGCCCGGCGAACTGGTGATGGATCCGACGCGCGTGGAGAGCGCGAACGTCGCTGACATCGATGCCCATGCGGGTTCGAGCCGTATCCCGATCCTGTTCTGCGGCCCCCTTCTGCACCGCCTCGGCCACGCGTTCATCCCGGGCCTCGGCGGCTGCGACATCGGCGGCCGGCCCATCGACTTCCACTTCGACGTGCTGCGGCAGTTCGGCGCGCGGATCGAGAAGCGGGCGGACGGGCAGTACCTGGAGGCCCCGCAGCGGCTGCGGGGTACGAAGATCAGGCTGCCGTACCCGTCCGTGGGCGCGACCGAGCAGGTGCTGCTGACGGCGGTGCTCGCCGAGGGTGTCACCGAGCTCTCGAACGCGGCTGTCGAGCCGGAGATCGAGGACCTGATCTGCGTCCTTCAGAAGATGGGCGCCATCATCGCGATGGACACCGACCGGACCATCCGTGTCACCGGTGTCGACAAACTCGGCGGCTACACCCACCACGCCCTCTCCGACCGCCTGGAGGCCGCGTCCTGGGCGTCCGCCGCGCTGGCGACCGAGGGCAACATCTACGTCCGTGGCGCCCAGCAGCGCTCGATGATGACGTTCCTGAACACCTACCGGAAGGTGGGCGGTGCCTTCGAGATCGACGACGAGGGCATCCGCTTCTGGCACCCCGGCGGCCAGCTGAAGTCCATCGCGCTGGAGACGGACGTCCACCCCGGCTTCCAGACCGACTGGCAGCAGCCGCTGGTGGTGGCCCTGACCCAGGCCACGGGCCTGTCCATCATCCACGAGACGGTCTACGAGTCCCGCCTCGGCTTCACCTCCGCCCTGAACCAGATGGGCGCCCACATCCAGCTCTACCGCGAGTGCCTGGGCGGCTCCGACTGCCGCTTCGGCCAGCGCAACTTCCTCCACTCGGCCGTCGTCTCCGGCCCCACCAAGCTCCAGGGCGCCGATCTGGTCATCCCCGACCTCCGCGGCGGCTTCTCGTACCTCATCGCGGCGCTGGCGGCCCAGGGCACGTCCCGCGTCCACGGCATCGGCCTCATCAACCGCGGCTACGAGAACTTCATGGAGAAGCTCATGGAGCTCGGGGCGAAGGTCGAGCTGCCGGGCAAGGCGCTCGGCTGATCCCGGCCCCGGAGCAACGCCCGCCCGGCTGGGGGTCCGGGGGTTGTCCCCCGGGAAAGCACAGCATGGAGAAGCTCATGGAGCTCGGGGCGAAGGTCGAGCTGCCGGGCAAGGCGCTCGGCTAGCACCCGAAGTCAGTACACGCAGTGAAGCCCAAAGGGGCGGCCACCCGGATCGGGTGGCCGCCCCTTTGGTGTCACTGTGCCTCGTACGTCGTCCTGAGACGCACGGACGACCAGGTCACTTACCCTTGGCCGCTTCCTTGAGCTTGGAGCCCGCGGAGACCTTCACGCTGTAGCCAGCCGGAATCTGGATCGGCTCGCCGGTCTGCGGGTTGCGGGCGGTGCGAGCGGCACGGTGGGTGCGCTCGAAGGTCAGGAAGCCGGGGATGGTGACCTTCTCGTCCCCCTTGGAGACGATGTCGCCGACCACGTCGGCGAACGCGGCCAGCACGGCGTCGGCGTCCTTGCGGGTCACCTCGGCGCGGTCGGCCAGCGCGGCCACCAGCTCACTGCGGTTCATGTTGTTACTCCCGTGTTCATCTTGCCGTTGAGGCGTCAGATCGAAGCCGATGCTGCCAGGGTCCTCCATGAGTCCCCGGACCCGGGTCCGTCGTCAGACCCTCGCGCCCAGGGAGGCATCCTGCCTCTACCTGCGGCGGGAAAGCCAATCCGGCACCCGGCGGAGTCGTGAGAGCACCCTTGGGAGTCACACGAAAAGAGGGCCTGAGCCTGGCCGCCACGATAGGGCTCCGCCGCTGACAGTGGTCCCTCGACGCGCCGTTTTCCGGGTTGCCGTGGGGATCCTCACAGTCCGGGGGCCGGTGCCCCCGGACCTCACTGCGGGTCGAGCGCCTCGTCCTCAGACGCCGGACGAGCTGCTCACCGTGGCGCCCGCCGCCTTCGCGGCCTCCCGGACCGCTCCGGCGACCGCGCCCGCGACCTTGTCGTTGAAGACGCTCGGGATGATGTAGTTCGGGTTCAGCTCGTCCTCGGTCACCACGTCCGCGAGGGCGGTCGCGGCGGCCAGCATCATCTCGGTGTTGACCGTGCGGGACTGGGCGTCCAGCAGACCGCGGAAGACACCCGGGAAGACCAGCACGTTGTTGATCTGGTTCGGGAAGTCGGAACGGCCGGTGGCCACAACGGCCGCGGTCTGGCGGGCGATTGCCGGGTCGACCTCGGGGTCCGGGTTCGCGAGCGCGAACACGATGGCACCCTCGGCCATGGCGGCCACGTCGTCGCCGTCGAGGACGTTCGGGGCCGAGACGCCGATGAAGACGTCGGCGCCGCGCACGGCCTCCTTGAGGGTGCCGGTCTGGCCCTCGGGGTTGGTGTTGTCCGCGATCCAGCGCAGCGCCGAGTCCGGGGCGGCGTCCACCAGGTCCTCGCGGCCCGCGTGCACGACGCCGTGGATGTCGGCGACGACGGCGTTCTTGACGCCCGCGGCCAGCAGCAGCTTCAGGATGGCCGTACCGGCCGCGCCGGCGCCGGACATGACGACGCGGATGTCCTCGATCGCCTTGCCCGCGACGCGAAGTGCGTTCGTGAGGGCGGCGAGGACGACGATCGCGGTGCCGTGCTGGTCGTCGTGGAAGACGGGGATGTCGAGGGCCTCGCGCAGCCGGGCCTCGATCTCGAAGCAGCGGGGGGCGGAGATGTCCTCCAGGTTGATGCCGGCGAAGCCCGGGGCGATCGCCTTGACGATCTCGACGATCGCGTCGGTGTCCTGGGTGTCGAGGCAGATCGGCCAGGCGTCGATACCGGCGAACCGCTTGAAGAGGGCCGCCTTGCCCTCCATGACGGGCAGCGCGGCCTTCGGGCCGATGTTGCCCAGGCCCAGCACGGCGGAACCGTCCGTCACGACCGCAACGGAGTTGCGCTTGATGGTGAGGCGGCGGGCGTCCTCGGGGTTCTCGGCGATCGCCATGCAGACGCGGGCGACACCCGGCGTGTAGACCATGGACAGGTCGTCACGGTTGCGGATGGGGTGCTTCGACGCCATCTCGATCTTGCCGCCGAGGTGCATGAGGAAGGTCCGGTCCGAGACCTTGCCCAGCGTGACGCCCTCGATGCCGCGGAGTTCCTCGACGATCTCGTCCGCGTGCGCGGTCGACGAGGCCGCGATGGTGACGTCGATACGGAGCTTCTCGTGACCGGAAGCGGTGACGTCGAGGCCGGTCACCGAGCCTCCGGAGGACTCCACGGCGGTGGTGAGCTGCGAGACGGCGGTTCCGCTCGCGGGCACCTCCAGCCGGACCGTCATCGAGTAGGAGACGCTGGGCGCCGTTGCCATGGCCGACTTCCTCTGCTTTCACCTGACGCTGAGTTGTGCCGTCCGATCGTCGCACCTACCGCTGAGTAGCAGGTAGCCACCCTCGATTGCGAACGTTTTGTTCGCGGAACAGGCCAGCAAAAAGAGACCCACGTCACGTAGGACGTGGGTCTCTTATGAAGTAGGTGGCACCGACCCGCCATGCTCGCCTCGCGGCAAGTGGTCGCTCGTAGCGACGATGGTTGGGCCCGGGGGCTTGGATCGAGCCGGTGCCACGTCCAGGCTAACAAACAGATCCCGTAAGGCCATTCCCGTACCGGGAGTTCATTTCGCCGACAAGTGGGTAACCGGGCGCGGCCCGTCCAAGAGGCCCTCCGAGAGGGCGGATCAGTCCCTGAGCAGGTCCGGCACTCCCGTCGCGTCGGGCTCGTCCCGTTCGGCCGAGACGACCGTGAGCTGCTGGGTGGCCCGAGTCAGTGCGACGTAGAGCACGCGCAGGCCGGCCGGGGACTCGTCGGCGATCTCCGCCGGGGAGACCACGACCGTCGCGTCGTACTCCAGGCCCTTCGCCTCCAGGCTGCCCAGTGCCACGACCCGGTCGCCGAGCCCGGCGAGCCAGCGGCGGGCCTCCTCGCGGCGCTGCATGGCGACGACCACACCGACCGTGCCGTCGACGCGCTCCAGCAGCCGGGCCGCCTCCGCGCGGACGGTTTCGGCCAACGTGTCGTCCACGACGGTGAAACGGGGCTCGACGCCGGTGGAGCGGACCGCCTTCGGGGACGCGGAGCCCGGCATGGCGAGGGCCAGCACCTTCGAGGCGAGCTCGGCGATCTCGGCCGGGTTGCGGTAGTTCACGGTGAGCTCGAAGCGGCGGCGCGGGCGGGTGCCGAGTGCCTCGTCGCGGGCCTGGGCGGCCTCGTCGGGGTCGGACCAGGAAGACTGGGCCGGGTCGCCGACGACCGTCCAGGTGGCGTGCCGGCCGCGGCGGCCGACCATGCGCCACTGCATCGGGGTGAGGTCCTGGGCCTCGTCGACGATGACGTGCGCGTACTCGGTGCGCTCCTGCGCGAGGCGCTCGGCGCGCTCGCGCTGCGACTCCTCGCGCACCGGCATCAGCTCCTCCAGGCCGGTGAGCTGGTCGAGCGGGTCGAGTTCGCGCCTCTTCCGGGGGCGGGCCGGGGCGCCGAGGATGGCCTGGAGCTCGTCGAGCATCGCGATGTCGTGCACCGAGTGGCCGTCGCGCCTGAGGGAGCGGGCGACCTTGCGGATCTCGCCGGGGTTGAGGATCCGCCGGGCCCAGCGGCCGAGGCGCCGCTCGTCGGCCATGGCGTCCAGGACGGCCGCCGGGGTCAGCTCGGGCCACCAGGCGTCGAGGAAGGCGATGAAGCTGTCCTCGGAGGTGATGTCCTCGTCGAAGGAGGAGCGCAGCTCGGCGGCGAGCTCCGGGTCGGTGTGGCGGCCGGCCGCGCCGGACTGCTCCCACAGGGCGTCCAGGAGCAGCTTGCGGGCGCGGGGGCGCAGCAGGTTCACGGGGGCGGTGCCGCCGAGGGCGGCGCGGCGGATGTCCGCCAGCTGCTCGGCCTCCAGTTCCAGGCGGCGGCCGAAGGCGACCACGCGCAGCCGGGCCGGTGAGTCGTTCAGCTCCAGGGCTCCGCGCGCGGCCTTGCGCAGCACCTTGAGCATGCGGGACGAGCCCTTGGCGCGGGCCACGGACGGGGAGTCGTAGAGCGTGGCCTCGGCGCCGTCGACGAGGGAGCCGATGGCGCGGATGGCGACCTGGCCCTCCTCGCCGAGGGAGGGCAGCACGCCCTCGGTGTAGGCGACGAGCAGCGGGGTCGGCGAGACGATCAGGATGCCGCCCGCGTAGCGGCGGCGGTCCTGGTAGAGGAGGTAGGCCGCGCGGTGCAGGGCGACGGCGGTCTTGCCGGTGCCGGGGCCGCCCTCGACATAGGTCACGGAGGCGGCGGGGGCGCGGATGACCAGGTCCTGCTCGGCCTGGATGGAGGCGACGATGTCGCGCATGGTGTGGCTGCGGGCCTGGCCGAGCGCGGCCATCAGGGCGCCGTCGCCGATGACGGGCAGCTCGTGGCCGTCGAGGAAGGCCGTCAGCTCGGGGCGCATCAGGTCGTCCTCGACGCCGAGCACCTTGCGTCCCTTGGAGCGGATGACCCGGCGGCGGACGACGCGGCCGGGGTCCACGGGCGTCGACCGGTAGAAGGGGGCGGCGGCCGGGGCCCGCCAGTCGATCACCAGCGGGGCGTAGTCCTGGTCGAGGACGCCGATGCGGCCGATGTGCAGCGTCTCGGCGATGTCGGCGGTGCTGTCCTCGCGGATCGCGCCCTCGGCGGGCTCGACGGCGGTGTACGCGCCGTCGGGGCCCTTCTTGCCGTCCTTGCCGCGCAGCAGGTCGATGCGGCCGAAGAGGAAGTCCTCGAACTCGTTGTTCAGGCGGCTGAGGTGTATGCCTGCGCGGAAGACCTGGGCGTCCCGCTCGGCGAGCGCGCCGGGTGTTCCGACCTGGCCGCGCTGGGCCGCGTCGTTCATGAGGAACTCCGCCTCGTGGATCTTCTCCTCGAGACGCCGGTACACCCGGTCCAGGTGTTCCTGTTCGACGCCGATCTCTCTGTCTCTCAGGGAGTCGAGCGCGGTTTCCTGCTGAGCCTGAGCGGCCACCGGGCCCCCTTCTGACGTGCTGGGCAGCCGTCCACCGTACGCGAAGGGGACCCGGTAAGGCTACGCGTCGACCTCGACCAGCCGCTTGCCGTCGAAGGTCACTACCTCGAAGTGGTCGATCTCGTTCGGCTCGAAGGCGGCACCGCCCTGGACGTACAGCGGCTCCTTGGCCTTCTCGGACTTGGCGTCCGGGAGGCCGTAGCCCCATTCCGGGACGGACCAGGAGGACAGGGTCTCCCGCTCGCCGTTCTTGCCGACCGCGACGAGGGCGCACTTCAGCGGGCCCTTGACGTTCTTCAGCTCGAGGACCATTCCGGTGCCCCAGTCCTTCTTCTGGACTGCGACGGTCGCGGAGACCTTGGTGTTCGGGTCGGTGGCCGTGATCTTGTCGGAGATGCCGTCGAAGGCTTCCTTGGCGGGGCTCGCGGCGAGCGGGCGGTTCTCGGCGCCGCCGCCGTCACCGCCGCCGTTCGTCGCGACGGCGACGAAGGGGCCGCCGATGATCAGCGCGCCGGCCGCGGCCACCATGTAGAAACTGCGGCGGCGCTTCTGGGCGCGACGGTCGGCGACCTCGTCGACCAGCTTCTCCACCAGGCGCGGCCGGGGCTTCGCGGACAGCGACTCGCCGATCGCGGGTGTGCCCGAGCCGGGCAGGTCGGCGAGGGCGGCGAGCATCGGCTCCATGCCGGCCAGCTCGTCGAGCTGCTGGGCACACCACTCGCAGGTCGCGAGGTGGGCTTCGAAAGCGGTTGCTTCGGCGTCGTCGAGGATGCCGAGAGCGTAGGCGCCGACGGTCTCGTGCTCATTCGGCACCGGAGATCCCTGCATGGGTCCAGACATACCCATGCCTCCCGTACCGAACCCCTGGTTTCCCCCGTAAACACTCATCACGCCGTCACCCCCCGCTCCTCCAGTGCCAGCTTCATGGAACGCAGAGCGTAGAAGACCCTGGAGCGGACGGTTCCGCTGGGTATGCCCAGGGTCTCGGCCGCCTCATTGACGGTACGCCCCTTGAAATACGTCTCGACGAGCACCTCCCGATGGGCGGGGGTCAGGTCGTCGAGTGCGTCCGACAGAGTCATCAGCCACAGCGCCTTGTCGATCTCGTCCTCCGCGGGGATGACCTCCAGCGGCGACGGGTCGACCTCCTGCGGCCGGGCCTGCCGGCTGCGGTGGCCGTCGATGACGATGCGCCGGGCGACCGTCACCAGCCAGGGGCGTACCGATCCGGTCGCTCGATTGAGCTGTCCGGCGTTCTTCCAGGCACGGATGAGCGTCTCCTGCACGACGTCCTCGGCGCGTTGCCGGTCTCCGGCGACCAGGCGCAGGACATAGGCGAGCAGGGGTCCGGCGTGTTCGCGATAGAGCGCACGCATCAGCTCCTCGTCGGGTTCCGAGGGCTGGGACATGCGATGTCGGGCCCTCGGTGCACGTTCATTGGCCACGACGGAATCCTTGCGCACGCCCACCTCCGGTGTCCGGGGGTTCCCCCAGTCGGTCGCTCCACATGCCGTACGGACGCGAGCTGTTGGGTGTTCAAAGAGGCGTGACAGATTTCTTCGAAGTGACGTGACGAGGGGGACATGGGAGCACATTCCCACCCCGCGTTCTTTACATTTCCGCCACATCGACCAGATCAAGCCAGGCTTTCCCTACGGGTGCGTAGGTAAACGACGTGTAATCGAAATCACTTCGACAGTGCATCCACAGAAGTCGCATTTAGGACAGGGAAATTGAATGTAGCGACCACCCAACGGCTTTGCGGTGAAGGGCAAAAGGGACTTAAGCACGGGTGAGTGCCGCGCGGCGGCGATGTCGGGCGACCCGTTCGCGGTTCCCGCAGACCTCGCTGGAGCACCAGCGCCTCCGGCGCCCCCGGGACGTGTCGAGGTACACGATCGGGCAGTTGTCGCCCTCGCACTGGCGCAGGGCCGCGCGGGCGACGGGATCGGTCAGCAGGTCCACGGCGTCCCGGGCGACGGCCGCGAGCAGGGCGGGGCAGCCGGGTGGGTCCAACTGCCGTACGAGCTCGCCCTCTCCGCTGCGGACGGCACGCGGGGCGGGGGGCGCGGGACGCGCGAGGTCGTTGACGCGCGCCAGTGCGAAGTCGTACGCCGGGGCCCCGGATCCCGGCCAGCCGCGCACCAACCGGTCGATCTGACCGCGCAGTTCGCGGAAGGCGGCAGGCCAGGTGGCGTCGACGTGGGCCAGGACGGTGTCCGCCGGGACCAGCCCGGAGCCGGTGATCCAGGCGCGCAACACGTCCACGGAGTCCAGCCGTTCCTCCGGATGCGTGGTGGAGAGCAGATCGAGGCAGATCCGCCCGGCATCGAACCGCAGCTCGTACGGGGCCGTGGCCGTACCCAGTGCCATGTGCCTGTCACCGCCTAGGGTGCACCCCGGTCGCGAGGGGTTCGGTGGGGTGCCAGTGAGAGGGCTGGGAAACCGTTCCCTCTTACAGTGCCTGCCCGCTGCGACGCCGGAAACCCCTTGGGGCGTGCCCGCAAAGTCCCGCCTGCCCCGCGACGCCCGGCACGCTCCCCCACTGTCTTGAGGGCGAGTGGGAGGTGCCCCCACTCGCCACTCCGTTCGAACGCTCGCGTACAACCAGTACACGGGCGTCAGCGTGGCGGTATTTCGCTCAACCCGCGGACGCGGTCACGCGTCCGCGTACTTCGTGTCCGCTGCCGGGTCCAGGGCGAGGCGGTAGCCACGTTTGACCACCGTCTGGATCAGTTTCGGCGTGCCGAGGGCCGTGCGGAGGCGGGCCATGGCCGTTTCGACCGCGTGTTCGTCGCGGCCGGAGCCGGGCAGGGCGCGCAGGAGCTCCGCGCGGGCGACCACCCAGCCGGGGCGGCGGGAGAGGGCGCGCAGGAGGGACATACCGGCGGGCGGTACGGGCTTGAGGTCGCCGTCCACCAGAACGGCGTGCCCACGGATCTCCACCCGGTGCCCGGCGATCGGCAGGGCGCGCGCCCGGCCGGGCAGTTCCTTGCACAGGAGCTGGACGAGGGGGCCGAGCCGGAAGCGTTCGGGCTGGATCGTGTCGATGCCGCGGGACTGCAACGGCAGGGCGGTGACCGGGCCGACGCAGGCCGGCAGTACGTCGTGGCTCATGGCCTCCAGTACCTCGGGGAGCATCCCGCGCTCCTCCGCACGGGAGAGCAGGGAGGCCGCGGCCGGGGCGCTGGTGAAGGTCAGCGCGTCCACGCCCCGGGAGACCGTGGCGTCCAGGAGGCGGTCCACCGGGGCGATGTCCTCCGGCGGCATCCACCGGTAGACGGGCACGCCCACGACCTCGGCCCCGCCCTCCCGCAGCGCCTCCACGAACCCGGGCAGCGGCTCACCGTGCAGCTGGATCGCGATCCGCTGCCCGTCGACACCCTCCTCCAGCAGCCGGTCGAGCACCTCCGCCATGGACTCCGACGACGGCGACCACTCCTCCGTCAGCCCGGCGGCCCGGACCGCGCCCTTCACCTTGGGGCCGCGCGCCAGGATCCGTGCGCCGCCGAGCCGTGCCAGCAGATCGTCGCCGAGCCCCCAGCCGTCTGCGGCCTCGACCCAGCCCCGGAAACCGATCGCTGTCGTGGCGACCACGATGTCCGGCACCTGGCGGATGAGCTCCTTCGTCGCGCCCAGCAGCTCGCTGTCGTCGGCGAGCTGCACGATCCGCAGGGCAGGGGCGTGCATGACGGCGGCTCCGCGCCGCTGGAGCAGCGTGCCCAGCTCGTCGGCCCGGCGCGCGGCCGTCACACCCACGGTGAAACCCGCCAGGGGCCCGTGGTCCGGTCGCTGTTCTTCCTCGTACATGGCTCTCGTCCCGCACTCGAGTCGTCGTACTGATGGGTACGGCGTACCTACATGCCGATCGAGCCTGTCAACGGCTCGTGACAGGCTCGGATCGGCTTGATGACGACGGTGTTACGTCACACCCTGGCGTAGCTGAGCTGCGGCTCCGCCTCCGAGGTCGCCGTCGTGGCGGGTACCCGGGGAGCCGTACGGCGAAGGTATACGGCCCAGGTGACCGCGAAGCAGACCGCGTAGAAGGCGAGGAATGCGACGAAGGCGCCGGTGCCGGAGCCGTAGGAGAGGAAGGACTGGCGGAAGGCGAGGTTGATGCCGACGCCGCCGAGCGCGCCCACCGCGCCGATGAGTCCCATGGAGGCCCCGGAGAGGCGACGACCGTAGGCAGCGGCCGCTTCACCCTCCAGTCCCTTGGCGAGTGCCTTGTTCTGGAAGATGCCCGGGATCATCTTGAACGTCGAGCCGTTGCCGAGCCCGCTGAGCACGAACAGCACCACGAACGCGACGGTGAACAGCGACAGCGACTTCTCCATCGAGGCACCGATCAGGACCGCCGTCGCGATGCCCATGCCGACGTAGTTCCACAGGCTGATCTTCGCGCCGCCGTACTTGTCGGCCATCCAGCCGCCCAGGGGGCGGATCAGCGAGCCGAGGAGCGGACCGATGAAGGTGACGTACGCCGCCTCCAGCGGGGTGCGTCCGAACTGGTTCGTCAGGACCTGCCCGAAGGCGAAGCTGTATCCGATGAACGACCCGAAGGTGCCGATGTAGAGGAACGACATGATCCAGGTGTGCGGGTCCCTCGCGGCGTCCTTGGCGGCGCCGGTGTCGTTCTTCACGTTCTCGATGTTGTCCATGAAGAGCGCGGCGAGGACGGCGGCGACGAGGATCAGCGGGATGTAGATCCCGAGCAGCACGCGAGGACCGCCGCTGGCGCCGATGATCGCGAGCGCCGCCAGCTGGATCACCGGTACGCCGATGTTGCCGCCGCCCGCGTTCAGGCCGAGGGCCCAGCCCTTCTTCCGCAGCGGGAAGAAGGCGTTGATGTTGGTCATGGAGGAGGCGAAGTTACCGCCGCCGATGCCGGCCAGCAGGCCGACGAGGAGGAAGGTGGAGAAGGAGGTGCCCGGCTCCATCACGGTGAACGCGGCGACGGTCGGGACGAGGAGGAGGCCGGCGGAGATGATCGTCCAGTTCCGGCCGCCGAAGATCGCTACGGCGAAGGTGTAGGGGACGCGGACGACGGCGCCGACGAGCGTGACCATCGAGGTCAGCATGAACTTGTCGGCCGGGGTCAGTCCGTACTCCGGGCCCATGAAGAGGACCAGTACGGACCACAGGGTCCAGATCGAGAAGCCGATGTGCTCTGAGAGGACGGAGAAGAAGAGGTTCCGGCGGGCGACCTTCTCCCCGGTCTCCTTCCAGAAGGTCTCGTTCTCCGGATCCCAGTGCTGGATCCAGCGTCCGCCCCTGCTCGGGGGTGCGGGTGCCGTGCCAGGGCCTGTCATGACGCCTCCACTTGCTCCGGGACTCGGTCGTTCCATGAGTGCTGGTCCCGAAGGTAGGGAGGACTCGTTTCGTGACTGTGCCAGCGGGTGACCGCGAGGGAACTTTGCTCTCACCCCGGCCTTGGGCGGGATGAGAGGTTCGGTGGCATTGTGTCAGTGTTGCGGGTGCTGCCCGGGGGCGTTCTGCTGAGGATACGGCTGGTTGTAGGGGCCGGAGGGCTGAGCACCGTACGGGCCGGGCGCGGGCTGAGCACCGTAGGGACCGGGCGCGGGCTGGCCTCCGTACGGGCCCGGTGCGGGCTGGGCGGGGTACGGGCCGGGGGCCGGCTGCGCGGGGTACGGGCCCGGCGCCTGCTGGGCATACGGCCCCGGCTGGGCGTACGGCCCCGGCGCCTGCTGTCCGTAACCCGCGGGGGCGCCCCCGGCCGGAGCGGGCATCCCACCGGGCCGGCCCGGCACCCCGGGCGCCTGCCCCGGCGCTCCGGCATACCCCGGCGCCCCGGTCCCCGGCCCGCCGCCGTACGGCCCCGCCCCGAACGGATTGCCCTGCCCCGGCAGCTGCGCCCCGGGCGGCAGATACCGCAGCCGCCCGTTCTCATCGGTCACCGGCATGAAGCCGGCCGCCTGCAACCGCGCGGCGAACTTCGTGTTGCGCTTGCGCGTGACCAGCAGCCCGATGCCGAGGATCGCCATGACCAGCAGCCACACCACACCCGCCACGACGAAGTCGAAGGACTCACCACCGGCGCGGAAGGCGAGGACCACACAGCCGAGGGTGACGCCGAGGGCCGCGTAGCCCATGCGCTTCTCGGCGTTCTTGCCGGTGAGGTCGAAGTTGATGCGGGCCTTGAGGAGCTCGAAGGCGTCCGGCACGAGCGGCGGGAGGGAGACGCCGTCGCCGGCGCCCGGGTACTGCGCCCAGTTCTGTGCGGCCCGGGCCCGGGCCTGCGGGCTGGGGTCGGGCAGGATCAGCATGGTGAGCGCGCCGTTGCGGCCGCTGCTCTGCCGGACGTCCGCGTACTCGTAGCCGAACTGCTGGGCGACGAAGGCCAGCCGGGCGAGCTTCTTCACGGACGCCATCGGGCTGGTGAGCTCGACCGGCTCTCCGCTCGCCATCAACCGCAGCATCTTCTGTGTCTGCCGCTTACTCATCCGACCGCTCCCCCGTAGACCCACTGGGCACATTGTTCACATACGCAACTCAGGCAGTTTTCCACACCGGGAAAGGCCGGGGGAACGGGGTCCCGTTATCCTCTAGCGGACCCCACACGGGAAGGGGAAAGTCCATGTCCGCAGAGTCGGGGGCCGAGCGGCCGGAGGCGCAGCGCTCGCAGCGCTCCTTTGCCGGAAACGTCGCCTTCGGGGCGGGAATGCTCCTCGTGCTGGCGACGGCCACGCTCGGCGCCTTCGCGGCCGTGGCCCTGCTGGGCAGGGCGGTGGACACGGCCCCCCTGTCGGGCCTGGTACCGGATGACGGGCACAACGCCCTGGTGGTGGGAGGCATCGCGGTCGGCGGGCTGACCGGGCTGATGCTGCCGGTGATCCTCTTCGGCATGGTGCGCGGGAACGAGGACACGCCCCGGGTCGGTCCGGGAGCCGCGGCGCGCAAGGTGCTGGCGGTGCTCGTGTTCGACGTCTGGCTGCTGGTCGTGGCGTTGCTCGTCGCCCAGCTGGGGTGGCTCCTCCCGGCCCAGGCCACCACCGTCGTCGCCGTCTTCGCCGTCGGGTTCAGCTGGATGCCGCTCGCGATGCTCCCCTGGGAGCGGTTCGGTCTGGGCGACGTGTTCGCCAAGCGCCGGGGTTCCGCCGCGTCACGCCAGGCGGAGTGAGTCCGCCAGCTCGTCGGCGACCTTGACGAGCTCCGCGCCGAGCCCCAGGGACGTCCACAACAGCCGGCATTCCAGCGCGGTGGGGTGCCGGCGCGGCAGGACGTAGTGGGCCACGCCCTCCACGACCGTTCCGCTGTCCGCCTCCGGGTCCGTCGGCTCCTGGCGGTGCACGCGCAGGGCAGGTCCCAGGGGCAGCTCGACCTCGGTGAGGAGCTGGCGGTCGCCGAAGTACGGGCCCGGCGCCCGCTCCGCCTCGGCCCGGAACGCGGTCACCGTGCGGGATTCCGGAGGGACGGTCAGCTCTCGCACCGTGTAAGCCGCCACGACGGGCCCGTCCTGCGGTGCCAGGACCGCCGCGCACAGGGCGCCCTGCCGGACCGCGGCGCCCCAGTACCAGAGCAGGTCCGTCGCGAACGCCTCCCGCCACTGCTCGGGTACGTCGCCGCCGAGGTGCTGTTCGGCGAGGGTGCGCGCCCAGGCCTCGGGGTCCTCGTTCCGCAGGTCCAGGACCAGCCAGTTGTGGTGGGCGGGCAGCGCGACGTGGCACTCCCGCCAGTCCGCCGGGTTGGTCATGGCCGGGCTCACCGTCCGGCCAAGGACGCGTCGGGGCCGGTGACGTCGATCTCCGGGTCACCGCCGAACAGGCCGACGAAGCTGTTGGTGTCGGAGGCCGCGCCCGTCCCGGTGCCGCCGAGGCCGACGACGTTGTACGCCATGGCCTGCTTGAACGCGTCGGGCGTGCCGATGAACCTCAGGTCCGCCGGGTCGATGTTCTTGATGCGCGTGAGTTCGTCGACCATGCCCGGGCCCGCGTACATGCTGGCCAGACCGCGCGGTCCGGCGGCGTTGTAGGCGTCGCGGGCCGCCGAGAGGTTGTCGCCGGCCTTGAACAGGTCGCGCCAGTTGCCGCGGATGGTGGCCAGGTCGTCCGCGAAGGAGCTCGGCAGTCCGCGGAAGGCCGCCCTCAGGCCCACGTCGGGCAGGGCCGCCCCGGGGCGCGCTCCGGCCCGCGCCCCGACCATGGACTCCACGAGTGCGCGGCGCGCGGCCGAGTTCATGCCCGGGTTCCAGCCGCGCACGTACTGCGTGGCCGCCGTCCAGACGCGGCTGCGGCCGACGGTGGCGGCGGCCTTGGCGCCCGCGGAGAAGACGCGTCCGATGCCGAACGTGGCGAGGCCCAGCACGTCGATGGCCACGTCACCCCAGGAGCCGTCGCCGTTGATGGCGAGCAGCACATGGCAGACCAGTGAGATCGCGGTCATGACCAGGGCGATGGTGCCGAGCACACCGGCCAGGGCCTGTCCGATGACGGGGATCCAGCCGACGAGCAGGGACAGCACCCCGCAGACGGCGGCGATGGCTCCCGTGATGTCGCTGACGAGCTTCAAGGTGTCGCGCAGGTCGTCCAGCCAGCCGTCGTTGAGGCCGTCGCCCTCGGTGGTGTCGTGGATGCGCTTGGCGGCCTTGTCACCGGCCTCCCTGTGACGGGTCTTCAGCTTGTCGAGCTGGCCGCGGAGCCCGTCGATCCCCTCCTGGAGGTCGGTGACCGCCTTGTCGAGCTTGTCCTGCCCGGCGTCGTCGGTGCCCTTGGGCGGGTTCTCGGCCTTGGACTTCGCGGTGGACAGGGTGTTGTGCTTGGTCTCCGCCTGGGTGAGGAGCTTGTCCGCTTCTCCCTGGATGGTCTCCAGGTCGGTGGAGTAGTCCTTGAGGGCGACTCCGGCGTCGGCGTAGCGGTCGTGGGCCTTGCTCACCGTCTTGGCCGTGTCGTTCGCCTTCTCGGCGAAGGCGCGTCCGGCCTCGGAGTCCCAGCTCTCCAGGTTGCCGAGCCGGCGCAGCGCGTCGGCCGTCTTGGTGATGGTCTCGGCCGTGGCCGTGAACCGGCGCGCGAGGGCCTTCATGTCATGGACGTCACCGGGTACGGGGTCACCGCTCTCCCCCAGTACCTCCCACCGGTGCTCGGCGGGGCGGGTCACTTCTTCTTCCCCTTGCCCGTGAGCGCGTCGTACAGCGCGGTGTCGAGCTCGGTGTACGCCTTTCCGGACTCCTTGGCGATCTTCCCGAGCCCCTGGATCTCCTCGATCATCTTCTTGCGGTTGTCGTCCCAGCCGTCGGAGAACTCCTGGAGCCGGTCGTGCAGCGTCTGGTGGCCGACGGTGCGGCGGTCGTAGGCGTCCATGAGCTTGTCGAGCCCTTCCAGCTCGGTCGCCACCGTCCGAAGTCCGTTCCCGGCCGTTTCGAGATCCTGCGTCGAGACCCTGAGCTTCCCGCTCACTTCTGTTCCTCCCCCGTCCGCTCCTCGTCGCGGGGCTGCCAGCGCAAGGTTCCGGCCACCGCGTCGAACAACTCCACCATGGCGTCCGCGATCGGCTCCAGCGGTGTGCTGAACGTCAGCATCAGCACCTCGTCGCGGTCCGGGACCGGTACGAAGTACTCGACGACCGTGTCCTCGAACTCGGAGCCCAGCTTCCGCGACTGCTTCGTCCGCTCCTGCCGCCGGAGCCGGGCCACTCGGCCCACTGCGGGCAGCGACTCCAGCGCGACCTCGCCGGAGCCGGCCAGGGCGGCGACGGCGTCGAGGCCGTCGAACCTCTCGTACAGGCGGGAGACCAGCAGGGAGGCCGACAGCGGGATGCCACCGGCTTCCAGGAACGACAGGTACAGCACCACGCCGCCCTGCTCGACCGCCGCCTCGGCCGTGCCGAGCAGCTGCTCCTCGGCCTTCCGGCGCAACACCGGCTGGTCGTCGACGCCCGTGAACTGCCGCCGGATCAGCGCGTTCACGGACGCCTCACGGCGGTCTGCGGGCAGGAGCGGGATGCGGTACCAGTCCTCGGGCGTGATCAGCCCGAAGACCGGCGCGCGCGGTCCGGCCGGTTGTGGTGTCCGTGCCTGTGTCACTGTCGTTCTCTCACCTGGACCGAAAAGGAACCCTCGGAAAGGGCCGCTCATCGTCCGCCCCCGCCGATGCCGGGCCAGCTTAGCTTCCGGGTGCCGAGCGCCTCCGGCTGCCACGAACCCTCACCCGAGGCGCACTGTTCGGCCACAACCGGGGTTTCCGCTTCGCCGCGACGTCCTCGACCCAGCCGAACGCGAGGATCGCCGCGCCGATCAGGGGCCAGACCAGGAAGAACATCCAGATCGTGTACGTGGTGTCCAGGGCGGACACCGCGCTGTCGCTCTGGAGGAACGGCAGTTCGTAGAGGAGGTCGAGGATCGGGACCGTGGCCATGATGAGGAGGTTGTGCCAGAGGTAGATCGTGACGGCGCGGTTGTTGGAGAGGGTCACGAGCTTGTCCCACCTGGCGAGGCGGCCCGGGAGTTCGCGCCAGGACGGGGAGTACTGGAGCAGGATCACCACGAAGCCGAAGGACCAGGCCGCCTGGGCCAGGGGGATGTCGTTCAGGTCCCAGCCGTCGGGGCCCAGGTGGCCGGAGGCCCACCACAGGCCGAAGGCCATCAGCAGGGCCGCGCAGGAGATCGACAGGTAGCGGGGGATCTGCTTGAGCAGGCCCTCGTGGTGGGCGAAGCCCAGGACCCAGCAGCCGCCGTAGACCGCGAAGTCCGTCACGGCGTTGCCCGTCTCGCCGGGGATCTTCACCAGGCCCGTACCGACGACCGCCGTGAGGCCCAGGGGTGCCAGCAGCGTCGGCCATGGTGCCCGGCGGAACGCCCACAGCAGCAGCGGGGAGGCGATGACGAACCAGAGGTAGGCCCGCAGGTACCACAGCGGACCGGCCGCCTGCACCGCCCAGGTGTCCTCCAGCAGGCCGGACTTGGCGCCGAGGTGCCAGGGGAAGGGCGGGGCGCCGACGGGGAAGACGTAGTTGAACAGTTCGATCAGGCCCCAGGTGCCGCCGTGGTCCGGGTCCTTCAGCGGGTTCCAGCCGCCCGCGAACATCATCGCCAGCAGCACCACGCTGAACGCCCAGAGCGGGGGCAGGAGCCGGCGGATCCGGCCCCGGACCACCCCGAGCGCGGGGCGGTTCAGCGAGCGCGCCATCAGGGAGCCCGCCAGCGCGAACATCACGCCCATCGACGGGAACAGCACCGTCAGCCACGCCCAGCCGAACAGGTGGTACACGACGACACGGACCAGGGCGATCGAGCGCAGCAGGTCCAGGTAGCGGTCACGACCGCCGCCCTGGCGCGGCGTCGCAGCGGGGGCGGTTCCGCCCGTGGCCGCGGGGTCCGTCGTGCGCTGCTGCGGGATGCCGTACGACGGCGGCCCCGGTATGCCGGACGCCGCCGACGAGGTGGGGATCTGGTTTCCGTGGGTCATGCCACCGGCCTCCGCTCGCCGCTGCTCTGGGACCGCTGGCTCGGCACGGGGCCGCCGCCGGGCGCGCCGACCACACCGGTGCGCCGCAGCTTCTGCCAGCGCAGCCGGCCGCCGGTGAGGGCGGTGATCCAGGACTGGAGCAGGACGACGTACATGAGCTGTCGGTAAAGGATCTGCTGCAAGGGCAGGGAGACGAGGTGGATCATGCGCTCACGGTCGAGTCGGAAGGCGTAGGCCGCGCAGACCGCCTGGATCGCCAGGACGCCGAGCCACGCGATGATCGTCTTCTGGGTCGGGCCGAACACCAGGCCGTAGACGAGGAACACGTCGATCAGCGGGGCCAGCAGGGGCGCCACGACCATGAAGAGGGACACCAGGGGCAGGCCCACGCGGCCGAAGCGGCCCGAGGCGCCCTTGTCCACCAGGGCCCGGCGGTGTTTCCAGATGGCCTGCATGGTGCCGTACGACCAGCGGTACCGCTGGGACCACAGCTGCTGGACCGTCTCGGGCGCCTCGGTCCAGGCACGAGCGTTCTCCGCGTAGACCACGCGCCAGCCGTCGCGGTGCAGGGCCATGGTGATGTCGGTGTCCTCGGCGAGCGTGTCGTCGCTCATGCCGCCGACCCGCTCCAGGGCGCTGCGACGGAAGGCTCCGACCGCACCCGGGATCGTCGGCATGCAGCGCAGGACGTCGTACATCCGGCGGTCGAGGTTGAAGCCCATCACGTATTCGATGTGCTGCCAGGCGCCGATGAGGGTGTCCTTGTTGCCGACCTTGGCGTTGCCCGCGACCGCGCCCACCCGCGGGTCGCCGAAGGGCTGCACCAGTTCGCGCACGGTGGACGGTTCGAAGACCGTGTCGCCGTCCATCATGACGATCAGGTCGTAGCGGGCGTTGGCCACACCGCGGTTGAGCGCGGCCGGCTTGCCCGCGTTGAGCTGGCGGACCACCCGGACGTTGGGCAGACCCATGGCCTCGACGATCCGTGCCGTGCCGTCGGAGGAGCCGTCGTCGATGACGAGGACCTCGATGGGGTGGTCACTGGCGGCGAGGGAACGGACCGTGCTCTCGATGCACTTGGCCTCGTTGTACGCCGGGACCAGGACCGACACCGGTTCGGTGACCGGCGGCCCCCAGCTGAAGCCGCGGCGGCGCACCCGGCGTGCGTGCAGCCCGGAGAGCACCAGCATCAGGACGAAGCGGCCGATGACGAGGGTGCCGACGATCGCGAGGCCGACGACCAGCCCGTCGGTGAGGTGCTCCGAGGCCTGCACCAGGAAGATCCACGCCTTGCCCTTCCACTGCTCGAGGCCGGTGACCCGGGAGTGCGCGCTCGGGGCGTCGAGGGCCTCGGTGAGGTTGGCGAACTCGTATCCCTGCTCGCGCAGGTCGGGCAGCATGCGGTCCAGTGCCTCGACGGTCTGGTGGCGGTCGCCGCCGGAGTCGTGCATCAGGACGATGGCGCCCTTGCCGCCCTTGGGCTTGGCCTTGCGGATGATCTCCTCGACGCCGGGCTTGCGCCAGTCCTCGCTGTCGGTGTTGTTGACGACGGTGATGTAGCCGCGGTCGCCGATGTACTCGGTCACCGGCCAGGACACGTTGTCCATGGCGCCGGCGAAGGAGGAGTACGGCGGCCGGAAGAGAGAGGTGCGGATGCCCGCCGCGCCCGAGATCGCGAGCTGGTTCTGGGACAGCTCCCAGTCGATGCGCTTCTTGGACTGGTAGGACAGGTCGGGGTGGTTGAAGGTGTGCAGACCGACCTCGTGGCCTTCCTCGACCATGCGCCGGACCAGGTCCGGGTAGCGCGAGGCCATGGTGCCGGTGACGAAGAAGACGGCGTGCGCGTCGTGCTTCCTCAGGACGTCCAGGACCTTCGGCGTCCAGACCGGGTCCGGGCCGTCGTCGAAGGTGAGGACCAGACGGCGGTCGGGCACGCGCAGGCTCTCGGTGCGGCCGCTGCGGGTGTCGATGACCGGGCCGCCGTTCATGATCTTCTCCGGCACCTGGTCGGTGGCGGCGGGCGGCCGGACCCGGTGGTCGGCGAGGATCTCGCTGTGCACGTAGCCGCGCAGCATGAGCATCGCCATCAGCGCGACGAGGACGAGCAGGGGCAGCAGCAGGCGCAGGGGCAGGCGGCGCCTGGAACCGCCACGGGCTCGGGGGGCGGGCCCGGGACGGCGGGTATGGGATGCCATGGGTGGTGGTACTCCGGGGTGGTGCAGGGATGAAGTGCTGCGGGGACGTGGTGGTGCAGGGACGGTGCCGGCCTGCTCCGCGGCGTCACGGGCTCCCGCCGCTCCAGCGGGGCCGGGAGCTCAGGGCCCGAGATGCGGGGCGCCGGAGCGCCCCTCCCCCCGGATCTCTCCTGGAGGGCGGACGCGGCCGGCGCCGCCCTCGCGACCGGGTCTAGACGGCGGGCGGCTGCTCGACGGGCGGTTGCGCGACGGGCGGCTGGACGACGGGCGGCATCTCGGGCGGGCCTTCGGCGACCGTTTCGGTGCCGCCGTCGCCGGCGCCCGTGGGCTCGGTCGGTTCCGGCGTGGGCTCGACCGTCGGCGTCGGGTCGGTCGCCGGCGTGGTCGGCGGGTCCGCCGGCTCGGTCGGGGTCGGGTCGGTCACGCCCTTGCCCGGGGCCGGTGCGGTCGGGGTCGCCGTCGCCGAGGGCCCGGCGGTCGCGCCGGAACGGCCCGGGCTCGCGGAGGCCGCAGGTTCCAGGGCGCTGGGGCCGGGCGCAGGTGCCGTGGCCTCGCCGGTCGTCGGCACGCTGCCCGGGGCGGTGGCGCCCGTGTCACCGGCCGGTGCCGACTCGGTGGGCTGCGACGGGGTGTCGACCTGCCCGGCCGGCTGGCCCTCCTGCTGGCCCGGCACGGGCAGCCAGGGCGCGTCGGAGTTGCCCGACAGCAGCGTGGCGACGATGACGACGGCGTAGACCCCGCAGGCCAGGGCGACGGCTATGCCGATCCGGCGGAGGCGACGGCTGCGGCGACCGGACTCGTCCACGAAGACGGGCCGGTCGGCGGAGCTCGCGCCGGTGTCTTCCTTGACCTGCCGTACGAACCCGTCCCCGAGCTGCACGGCGTCGAGCTGGATGGTGACCTCGTGCGGGTCGTGGGTGTGCCCGGCGGGGGCCCCGGCCCGGGCGTGCCCGACCGGGTCGGCGTCCTCCTGCCAGGGGTCGCGGACCGCCGGACGGGTTCCGGGACCCGCCGCGAACGAGTCGGCCCCGCCCTCGCTCTGCCGGGGAATGCCGCGCAGTATCTCCGTCAGCTCCGTCCCGGCGGGCGGGCGGGTGCCCGTCACCTGGACGTCGCCACCGGCGAAGACCTGCTTGGCTCTCCAGTCCCGGGCTCTGCCGTCCGCGGGGAGTTCACCGGTCGCCGCTGCGACGTCGGGCCATTCGGGTTGGGCGTCTTCTCGCCACGATTTCACACGCACGCACTTCCCCCCACGGGATGGTTCAGGTGCGCTTACGACCTGAGCACCCGTCGTCCGGACCAGGTCCCCAACCCGTCCAGAGCGCCCCCCATTACCACACCGTGCTCAGGCGTCGAATGTAGCGCACGCGGAGGATATGTGCGGACCACGTGCGGAATCGTGTCACCGACGAGACATCATGAGGACATCATCGGTGGCCGGAACCCACCCCCCGGTGGGCCTCCGAAGCCACCCCTCCGCCACCGCCAGCAGCGCCGCCGCCCGTCGCAGCGCGTCGAGCGCGGGGTGCGTCAGGCCCTTGCGCCACACCAGCGAAACAGGGGAAAGCGGAACGGGATCTACCAGGGGACGGGACACCGTCGCCGGCAGGGCCGGGAACCCCACGACGGCCAGGACCGGGTTGCGCGTACGGGCCATGACCCGCTGGAACTCCTCCTCCCCGACGGCCAGTGGTGCCGGTGGCGCGATCTCGATGCCCCGCCCCTCGAACAGCAGCCGCGCGAGGCCGGTCCACTCCGGCGTCCGGGGATTGCCGGCGCCCGCGTAGACGGTCTCGCCGGCCAGCTCGGCGAGCGGCACCTCCGCCAGCGCGGCAAGCCGGTGGTCCTCGGGCAGTACGACAGCCATCGGCTCGTACCGCACGGGCTGGTGGTCGAGCCCGGACCGCAGCGCCGGGTCCAGCCCGGCGAACCGTCCGAACGACGCGTCCAGCCGGCCCGCGAGCAACTCCCCGGCGGCCCCGGTCAGGCCGCTCTCGTAGCGGGCCATCAGCTCATGCCCGGGGGCGAGTTCACGCGCCCGGTGCAGCACGCGGCGCGGTGTGACCAGGCCCGGGGAGTTGAGGTCCACCAGCAGGGGCCGGGCCTGGTCGAAGGCGGCGAGCAGTTCCTCCTGCGCCTGGAGCACGCGGCGGGCGTACGGCAGCAGCCGCTCCCCGTCGGGCGTGAGCGTCACCTGCCGGGTGGTCCGCACGAACAACTCGGCACCCAGCTCACGCTCCAGCCGCCGCACGTCCCGGCTCAGTGCCTGCTGGGCTGTGTGGAGGCGCACCGCGGCACGGGTGAAGTGCAGCTCCTCGGCGACGGTGACGAAGGCACGCAGGAGTCGTGGGTCGAGGTGGCCGGGCATGCCGTGAACCTACAGCGGCGTACCGCCCGCCCGGCCCCCCGGCGACCTCTCAGCCCCGGCGGCCTCCTCCGCCCCCGCGAACTTGCCCGGGCCCCTCGCCCTCACCCGCACACCCGCCCGAAACCGCACCGGCGCCGCCACCGGCACCCGCACCCGTCACTTCGCCCGCCGGGACATCCCCACCGGACAGCTCCCTCGACGGAACCTGCCCCAGGCGATGCCGGGGCACAGTACGCACGGGCGGACGGGTCAGCGTGATCTGGCGGACGACCTGCTGGAAGCACGTGAGCGCAGCCAGCCCGGGCAGGGCGGCCGCCGCTGTGCCGAGGACGGTCCTCGGCGCCTGGGCGACACACAGCAGCACGGCGACGCACGAGAAGACCAGCACCACACACCAGGAGTGCACGGCGCGGCGCTGGTGCAGCGCGGCCCGCAGGACGGACAGCGAGGCCACCAGCCAGGGCCCGTACACCAGCAGGGGCCACCAGGCGCCGAGGCTGCGCTCCGCGGGGGACAGCGCGGCCAGGCGCAGCGGGTCGTAGGCGACCATGCCGCTCAGGAGACTCACCGCGGAGGCGATGACGGCCGCCAGGGCGGCGATGAGGAAACTGGTGGTGCGGAGCAGGCGGGGGGTTCTGCGGGCCCGCACCTTGCGGTGGCGCCGGGGGACCTCCCGCACGGGCGGCAGTTCCTCGGTGATGTCCTGGAGCCGCTGCATGCGCTCGCCCGGGGCCGGATCCGCGGGGGCGGCCGGTGCCGCGTCACGCGGGGCGGGGATCCTCGACTCCTGCTCCCCGAGTGCCTCCTCGAGGATGAACGCCAGTTCCTCGGCCGGGTCCCAGGTCGGGTCCGGTGGTGTCAGGGGAGTAACGAAATCCCGGGTCGGAGCCCGGTGCCGGCCGGTGCCCTCGATTTTATTGTCATACATGGCGCGGCCCGACTATTCCGCAAGCGCGAATGCGGGCCATTCCGTCGCACTGATCCACCGTCGCGCTAGATCCTTTTCCAGCACGCTCATGGTGTCGATGAAATCGCGCAGAACCGGCTCGGTCACTTGCAGTGTGACCGGGCAACCGCCGTTGGTGAGCGTGCCGTTGACTGTGGCCGACGAGTGCGCCGGAGCGGGAATGTAGGTGTACGGGCCGAGCGTTACCGCCCAACCGTCTTTCCTGGTCGCCTCGGTCATGTACCGACTAACCGTCGCCCCTCTTCGGCGGATGCGCGGCAAACGAGTGAAGGATTTTCCCGTTGAGCATCTTTTCCATGCGTCATGAGGAGTATGAGGAATATCCATATCCCTGTATGAAGAACACAAGGCGGTCCTACAACCCAGGTGCGTGAGTCCGTGCGGAACAGGTGTTGGACCGGTTGATCACCGCCGGGTGACGGTGGGCGCATGCCGCACCTCACCCCCTACCGCCGTCTCTTCCGCCTGCCGGGCGCCGGTGCGTTCACCGCCGGGAACCTGATCGCCCGGCTGCCGATGGGCATGTTCAGCGTCAGCGCGGTCGTCATGATCGCCGGGACGCGGGGCTCGTACGCCCTCGCCGGTGCCGTCACGGCGACCGGGCTCGCGGCGACCGCGGTGGTGGCGCCGTGGACCGCTCGGCTCGTCGACCGGCACGGGCAGGCCCGGGTGGCCCTGCCCGCCACGGTGATCGCCGTCCTCGGCTCGCTCGCGCTGCTGCTGTGCGTGCGCCACGGCGCCCCCGACTGGACCCTGTTCGCCTCCTACGCCGCCACCGCCACGACTCCCAACACCGGCGGCATGTCCCGGGCCCGCTGGGCGTATCTGCTGGCCGGTGACGCCAAGGCGCTGCACACCGCCAACTCCTTCGAACAGGCTGCGGACGAACTGTGCTTCATGCTGGGCCCGGTTCTGGCGGCCTTCCTGTGCGGGGCGTTCTTCCCCGAGGCGGGCACGCTGGTCGGCGCGGTGCTGCTGCTGACGGGAATGCTCCTGTTCACGACCCGGCGCGCGACGGAGCCGCCGGTCCGCGCGCACATACCCGTCAAGGCGCCGCTGAGCGCCCCCGGCATGCCCCCGCTGCTCGCGGTCTGCCTGGCGATGGGCGCGGTGTTCGGCTCGACGGAGGTCGTCACGCTCGCTTTCGCGGCCGAACGGGGTCACGGTTCGGCGGCCGGTGTCGTGCTCGCGCTCCAGGCGGCGGGCTCGTGCGCGGCGGGCCTGCTGTACGGCGCTTGGAAGCCCGCCGGGCCGGCCGCGTCCCGTCTGCCGTGGTGCGTGGCCGCGATGACCGCAATGCTGACCCTGCCCCTCCTCGTGGCCGTCCTCACCGGTTCGCTCCCGCTCCTGGCGGGTGCGCTGCTGATCGCCGGCATGGCGACGGCCCCGACGATGGTCACCACCATGACGCTGGTCCAGCAGCGCACCCCGGAGGGCCGGCTGAACGAGGGCATGACCCTGGCGGTGACCGGCCTGCTCGGCGGCATCGCCTGCGGCAGCGCGCTCGGCGGCTGGACGGTGGAGCACCTGTCGGCGACGGCCGGGTACGGCATCCCGGTGACGGCGGCGGCCGTGGCCCTGGCGCTGTCCCTGTGCGGGACGTCGAATCGCTTCACCGATCGGCGCACGCCCCATTGACGCCTTCCCGCACCCCCACATACGTTCTTCCGTCGAAGCGCTTCGACGTCACGTGCCGATCCCCGCGGGCACGGGAAGAAGGACCCCCCACATGAAGTTCACCGACGGCTACTGGCTGCTCCGGGAGGGCGTCACCGCGGCGTACCCGGCCGAGGTGCTCGACGTCACCGAGTCGGACGGCGCCCTGGAGATCCACGCGCCGACCCGGCCCGTCCGCTCCCGCGGGGACCTGCTGAAGGGCCCCGTCCTGACGCTCCGCGCGCACACGCCCATGCCGGACGTCATCGGCCTGACGCTGACGCACTTCACGGGAGGGGAGCCGCGGGGTCCCGAGTTCGAGCTCACCGGGTCGGGTGCCACCCCGCGGATCTCCTGCGACGACGAGCACGCGACCCTGACCTCGGGCGAGTTGTCGGTCCGGGTGGCCCGCGGCGCCCCCTGGCACGTGGAGTTCCTCGCGCACGGCCGCACCCTCACCAGCAGCGGCGACAAGAGCATGGGCATCATGCGGGACGCGACCGGCGCCCACCACCTGCGCGAGCAACTGGTCCTCCAGGTCGGCACATCCGTCTACGGCCTGGGCGAGCGCTTCGGCCCGCTGGTCAGGAACGGCCAGGTCGTCGACATCTGGCAGGCCGACGGCGGCACATGCAGCGAACAGGCCTACAAGAACGTCCCCTTCTACCTCACCGACGCGGGCTACGGCGTCTTCGTCGACCACCCCGGCAAGGTGTCCTTCGAGGTCGCCTCGGAGGTCGTGTCCCGGGTGCAGTTCAGCGCGGAGACGCAGGAGCTGACGTACTACGTCGTCTACGGCCCGACGCCGAAGGAGATCCTGCGCAAGTACACGGCCCTGACCGGCCGCCCGGCCCTGCCGCCCGCCTGGTCGTTCGGCCTGTGGCTGTCGACGTCCTTCACGACGTCGTACGACGAGGAGACGGTGACGTCCTTCATCGAGGGCATGCGGGAACGCGAACTCCCCCTGTCCGTCTTCCACTTCGACTGCTTCTGGATGCGCGAGTTCCACTGGTGCGACTTCCGTTGGGATGCCCGGGTCTTCCCCGACCCGGAGGGCATGCTGGCCCGGCTGAAGGCCCGTGGCCTGCGCGTCTCCGTCTGGATCAATCCGTACATCGCCCAGCGCTCCCCGCTGTTCGCCGAGGGCAAGGCGCTCGGGCATCTGCTGAAGCGCCCGGACGGCAGTGTGTGGCAGTGGGACCTGTGGCAGCCCGGCATGGCCCTGGTCGACTTCACCAGCCCGGCCGCCCGCGACTGGTACGCCGCCAAGCTGGAGGCGCTGCTCACGCAGGGCGTCGACTGCTTCAAGACCGACTTCGGCGAACGCGTGCCGGTCGATGTGGCCTGGTCCGACGGCTCCGACCCGGAGCGGATGCACAACTACTACACCTACCTGTACAACCGCACGGTCTTCGAGGTGCTGCGCAAGCACCGCGGCGAGGCGGAGGCCGTCCTCTTCGCCCGCTCGGCGACAACGGGCAGCCAGCAGTTCCCCGTGCACTGGGGCGGCGACTGCGAGGCGACGTACGAGTCGATGGCAGAGTCGCTGCGCGGCGGCCTGTCCCTCGGGCTGTCCGGCTTCGGCTTCTGGAGCCATGACATCGGCGGCTTCGAGGGCACTCCGACACCGGCCCTGTTCAAGCGCTGGCTGGCCTTCGGCCTGCTCTCCTCGCACAGCCGCCTGCACGGCAGCAGCTCCTACCGCGTCCCCTGGCTGTTCGACGAGGAGTCGGTGGAGGTCGCGCGCCACTTCATCCGGCTGAAGCTGCGCCTCATGCCCTACCTGTACGAGACGGCCCGGACCGCCCACACCGAGGGCGTGCCGATGATGCGGGCGATGGTGCTGGAGTTCCCGGACGACCCGGGCTGCGCGCACCTGGAACGGCAGTACATGCTCGGCCCGGACCTCCTCGTGGCACCGGTGTTCAGCGACGAGGGCGACGTCACGTACTACGTCCCCGAGGGCACCTGGACGCATTTCCTCACCGGCGAGCAGGTGACCGGGCCGCGCTGGGTGCGCGAGCGGCACGCCTTCCTGAGCGTGCCGCTGCTGGTCAGGCCGGGCTCGGTGATCCCGGTGGGCGCGGTGGACGACCGCCCGGACTACGACCACGCCGACGGGGTGACGCTGCGGGCGTACGGCCTCCGGCCCGGCGACGAGACGACGGTACGGGTCGGGGACGTGACCTTCACGGTCGTACGCGAGGCAGACACCCTCCGGGCGACGTGCAGCGACCCGGCGGCTCCCTGGGCGCTCGCCGCCGCCGGCCACGAGGTCCGGGCACCGGCCGGAACCCGCTCCCTGACACTGGGGCTGGAGCCGGCCTGATGGTCAGGATCACGGACGTGGCACGGCGGGCCGGGGTCTCCCCCAGCACCGTGTCGTACGCGCTGAGCGGCAAGCGCCCGATCTCCGCCGAGACCCGGCGGAGGGTCGAGGCGGCGGCCCGGGAGCTGGGCTACCGCCCGCCGGCGGGCGCGTCGGCGCACGGCAGGTCGAAAGTCCTGGCCGTGGCGGCTCCGCTGCGCACCGGCGTCCACGTACCGGCGATGATGCGTGTGACGCAGTCGGTGGTGACGGCGGCACGCGAGTACGACCACGACGTCCTGCTCCTCACCCATGAGGAGCGCCTGACCCGCGTCGGGGAATCGGCGCCGGCGGACGCGTTGGTGGTCATGGACGTCGGCCTCCACGACCCACGCCTCCCCTTGCTCCGCTCCCTGAACCGCCCGTCCGTCCTGCTCGGCCTGCCCGCCGACCCGCAAGGTCTGACCTGCGTGGACCTGGACTACAGAGCGGCGGGCGAGGCGTGCGTGCACCACCTGGCGCGGCTCGGCCACCGCGCGGTGGCCCTGGTCGGCTCGCCGCCGGAGGTCTTCCTCCGCAGGACCGCCTCGGCCCACCGCCTGGTCGAGGGCTTCACGGCCGCGGCCGACCACCACGGGCTGGCTTCGTCGGTGCACCCCGCCGTGCCGGCCCCGGCCGAGGCCCACGGCATCGCGGACCGGCTGCTGCGCGAACACCCCGCCCCGACGGCCGTGGTCGTCCACAACGCCCCCCTGCTGGAACCCCTGATCACGGCCTTCCAGCGGCTCGGCCTCCGCGTCCCCGAGGACCTGTCGATCACGGCCGTCTGCCCCGACGACCCCGCGACCGTCACGTCGGTCCCCCTGCCGGCCGCGGAGCTCGGCACCCGAGCGGTGGCACTCCTGATGGCAAAACTGCACGGCACACCCGTGCCGGAGGCGACGCTGCTGCCGCCGCGGCTGACGGAGCGGGCGAGCACGGGCCCCGCCGCATGACAAAGGCCCCGCCGCTCGTAAGCGACGGGGCCTGTGCCCACATGGGATGAGTGGAGATGGCGGGAATCGAACCCGCGTCCAACGGTGCGGAACCAGGGCTTCTCCGTGTGCAGTCGGCTGTGCTTTTCTCGGCCCCGGAGATCACGCCGACAAGTCTCCGACGGGCCCAGTCACTGTGTGGTTTCCCTCTTCACCCCGTGACCGGGATCAAGGTTTAGTTCCCTAAATGATGCCAGGATCCGGGTCGGGAACACCCCCGGGCTGACACTCCCTTAAGTAGGGGAGCCGCTGCTCGCTACCTGAAGATCAGGCAGCGAGGGCGAGCTCGCCCTGGGAGATGGATCGCTTGGAATTGGCGATTATTTTTTTCGGCCTGTGGTTTACGAGATCATGGCCGCTTCCTCGACACGCTTCCCCTGCTTCGACAGCCGCTGTCGAAACCGATCATCCCCATGTTGTTTTTTCAATCGTCGCCCCCGCTGTGAGGGGCTCACACCGCCTGGGCGGTGCAGATGCCATCGTACGGGATCAACCTCCGCCGATGCCACCGTATTCCCGGCGGTCACCCCGCCGTCGTACCGGGTTCAACGCCTCCCTGCGCCGGAGCATTCCCGACCCCGGCTTGTGATGCAGGTCACGCCCGCTGCTTCCGCCGTACCGCGGAGATCACCCGCTCGGCCTCGCGCCGGTCCTGCTTCTCGCGGAGCGTCTGGCGCTTGTCGTACTCCTTCTTGCCCTTCGCCAGCGCGATCTCTACCTTGGCGCGGCCGTCCTTGAAGTACAGGGCGAGGGGCACGATGGTGTGACCCGTCTCCTGCGACTTCGACTCCAGCTTGTCGATCTCCTCGCGGTGCAGCAGCAGCTTCCGCTTGCGGCGGGCGCTGTGGTTGGTCCACGTGCCCTGGCTGTACTCCGGCACGTGCACGTTGTAGAGCCACGCCTCGTGCCCGTCCATCTGCACGAAGCCGTCGACCAGCGACGCCCGTCCCTGGCGCAGCGACTTCACCTCGGTGCCGGTGAGGACCAGGCCGGCCTCGTAGGTGTCGATGACGAGGTAGTCGTGCCGCGCCTTCTTGTTCTGCGCGATCATCTTGCGCCCTTTTTCCTTAGCCATAGTGCCGCCCATTTTCGCACTACGGAGGGGCCCCGCGGGAAGTCGATTACGAGGGGCCGGTCAGACCGCGCAGTACGGCCTCGGCCCGCTGGAGGGCCCCTTCGTCGGCCTCCAGGTCGGGCGTGATGCCCCGGCCGTCGACCGCGCGGCCGGAGGGGGTGCGGTAGTGCCCGACGGTCAGCTCCGCGACGGAACCGTCGGGCAGCCGGCTCGGCATCTGGACCGAGCCCTTGCCGAAGGTCCGGGAGCCCACCACGAGCGCCCGTCCGCGGTCCTGGACGGCGCCGGTGAGGAGTTCGGCCGCACTCATCGTCCCGCCGTCGACGAGCGCGACCAGGGGTCTCGTCGTGTCGCCGCCGGGCTCGGCGTGCAGGGCGCGCTGCTCGCCGTCGACGCCGTACGTGGCGACCAGCCCGCCGTCGAGGAAGGCGGAGGCGGCGGTGACGGCCTCGGTGACCAGGCCGCCGGAGTTGCCGCGCAGGTCGAGGACGATCCCGCCGCCGGGCCGGGCCTGCCGGACGGCCTCGCGGACCTGGTCGCCGGAGCCCTTGGTGAAGGTGTCGACCCGGATGACGGTGACCGATCCGGCGACTTTTCGAACGGCGACCGAGTCCGTGGACAGCTGGGCCCGGCGCAGGGTCTCGGTCCACGCGCGCGTGCCGCGCTCCAGACCGAGGCGCACGGTGGTGCCGGCGGGGGCGTCGGTGGCGTCCCCGCGCAGTAATGAGACGACCTCGGTGACGGGCCGCCCGTCGGTCTTCTCGCCGTCGACGCTGCGCAGCACGTCTCCCGGGCGGATCCCGGCGGTGGCCGCGGGCGAGCCGGCGCGCACCTTCGTCACCTCGATACGGCCGTCGCGTTCGCTGCGCGCCCACAGGCCGACGCCGGTGTACTGGCCGTCGAGGGTCTCCTCGAACTCCTCGTAGTCGCCCCGGGAGTAGACGGCGCCCCAGCGGTCGCCGCTGCGGCTGACGGCGCGCTTCGCGGCCTCCATCGGGGACTTGCCGTCGGCCATGGCCTCCTCGGCCGCCCTGGCGACGTCCGCGTGGTGCCCGGCCGGGGTGGCCGAACGGGCCTCGTCCTGCGCGGACTTCCGCTCGGCCTGCGGGAGGGATCCCGTGGCCGCTCCGGCGACGAGCACGCTCGCGAACATCAATGTCAGGGCGGCCCCGCGGCGGTTGCGACGGGGCTGACAGAACGGGTCACGGCCTGACATGCCGGTGAGTCTAGGACAAGGGAAAGGGCCGTACGGCTTGTTGACCGCACGGCCCCTCTTGGTATGCGTCACACCTTCAAGTACTTGCGCAGCGCGAAGAACGCGGCCAACGCGGGCATCAGCAGGCTCGTGGCCAGGATGAGCGGCAGCTTCGTCAGGACGGCGTCCCAGCCGATGAAGTTGATCAGCGTGAGCTGGTCGGCCAGGGCCAGTCCGTGGTCGATGAGGAAGTACCGGGCGATCAGCAGGAAGGCGCACGCGAGGGTGCCGCCGATGAGCCCGGCGACCGCGGCCTCCATGATGAACGGCGCCTGGATGTAGAAGCCCGAGGCACCGACCAGGCGCATGATGCCGGTCTCGCGCCGGCGGCTGAACGCCGAGACGCGCACGGTGTTGACGATCAGCATCAGCGCGACGACCAGCATCAGCGCCATCACCGCGCGCGCGGCCCAGTTCATGCCGTTCAGCAGCTTGAAGAGGTTGTCCAGGATGCCCTTCTGGTCCTGCACGGACTGCACGCCGTCCCGGCCGTTGAAGGCGGTGGCGATGACCTGGTACTTCTGCGGGTCCTTCAGCTTGATGCGGTACGACTCCTGCATCTGGTCCGGCGTGAGGGAGCTGGCCAGCGGGGAGTCGCCGAACTGCTCCTTGTAGTGCTTGTACGCCTGGTCCTGCGACTCGTAGGTGACCGTCTGGACGACGCCCATCTTGTCGAGGTCGGCCTTGATCTGCTTCTTCTGGTCGTCCGTCACCGCGCCCTTGGCGCAGTTGGGGTCGGACTCGGCGTCGCTCTTGTTGCAGAGGAAGATCGAGACGTTGACCTTGTCGTACCAGAAGCCCTTCATGGTGTTGACCTGGTCGCTCATCAGGAGCGACCCGCCGAACAGGGCGAGCGACAGGGCGACGGAGACGACGACGGCGAAGGTCATCGTCAGATTGCGGCGGAGACCGACGCCGATCTCCGACAGGACGAACTGGGCGCGCATGGCGAGGGGTTATGCCTTTCCGTGACTCTCGGGTGCGGTCTCAGTGCTGGTAGCCGTAGACACCGCGGGCCTGGTCGCGGACGAGGCGGCCCTTCTCGAGTTCGATGACGCGCTTGCGCATCTGGTCCACGATGTTCTGGTCGTGCGTGGCCATCACCACGGTCGTGCCCGTCCGGTTGATGCGGTCGAGCAGCTTCATGATGCCGACGGAGGTCTGCGGGTCGAGGTTGCCGGTGGGCTCGTCGGCGATCAGCAGCTTGGGCCGGTTGACGAAGGCCCGCGCGATGGCGACGCGCTGCTGCTCACCGCCGGACAGCTCACCGGGCATCCGGTCCTCCTTGCCGCCGAGCCCGACGAGGTCGAGCACCTGCGGCACGGACTTGCGGATCTCGCCGCGCGACTTGCCGATGACCTCCTGCGCGAAGGCGACGTTCTCGCCGACCGTCTTGTTCGGCAGCAGGCGGAAGTCCTGGAAGACCGTCCCCAGCTGGCGCCGCATCTGCGGCACCTTCCAGTTGGAGAGGCGCGCGAGGTCCTTGCCCAGAACGTGCACCTGTCCGTGGCTGCACCGCTCCTCGCGGAGGATCAGCCGCAGGAAGGTGGACTTTCCGGAGCCGGAGGACCCCACGAGGAAGACGAACTCGCCCTTCTCGACCTCCAGGGAGACATCCCTGAGGGCGGGGCGGGTCTGCTTGGGGTAGACCTTGGACACGTTGTCGAATCGGATCACGGATGCACCACGGGTAGCCGGGGGTAGATGAGCGTGACCATACGCGAACCGGGCAGCAGACCGCAGTCACCGGCTGTGGTTGCGTAGTGGATGTGGCGTTTTGTGCCGACCCAAGGGGCGCGGGGCTGTGACATATGCGGCTCCGCCGCGTGGGCGCGACCAGCCCCCACAGGCCCGCAGCCGCGCAACAATGCACACCCACCCCTCTGGGAGCGACCCGCGCGACCTCCGGAGGAACCTGGCACAGTGGAGAGGGAACGTTCGCACCACTGCGAGCGTTACACACTAGGAACCGGCGCAAGGAGGGCGAGCGCATGACGTACGACCGGCTGGTGTGCGCGAACTGCGCGGCGCCTGTGAGCGAGGGCCGGTGCCACGTGTGCCGTGCGAACCGCGAGCGGCTGCAGCAGGAGAACTTCCTCGCGGGTCTGAACCCGATGGCGCTGATCGCACTGCTGGCAGTGCTGATCGCCGCGGTGGCACTGCTGGCGCACCAGACCGCCTGATACGCCCGGCGGCGTACTCAGCGGTCCAAAAACACGGCCGAGGGCCCGGAGCGTTTCGCTCCGGGCCCTCGGCGTTGCGCTGTGCCTACTGTCCGTACGGACGCGGCTACCGTCAGGCGGCGGTCCCGCCGCGGCCGCCCATGAGGCGCGGCAGGACGCGGAAGCCGACACCGCCGGCGATCATCGTGGCGGCGCCGATCACCAGGAAGGTGGTCTGCGCGGCACCCGTCTCGGCGAGCTCCTGGCCGTTGCCCTGGGCCTGCGGCGCCACCGGGGTGGCGTCCGAGCCGGTGTCCGTGAGGGACGAGGAGCCCTCGTCCTGCGGGGAGGTGCCACCGTCGGGGTCGGCGGCGTTGCCGCCGCTGACACTGCCGCCGTTGCCGTTTCCGCCGCCGTTGCCGTTTCCGCCGCCGTTTCCGCCGCCGTTGCCGTTGCCCGGGTTGCTCGGCTGGCTCGTCGGGTCCTCGGTCGGCTCGGTGGGCTCGTCCGTGGGCTCGGTCGGCTCGTCGGTGGGCTCCTCGGTCGACGGCGGGTCGGTCGGGAGGTCCGTCGGCGGGTCGGTCGGGAGCTCGGTGGGAACCGGCGGCGTCGGAGTCGGGACCGGCGACTCCTTGGCGCACAGGATGCCCAGCAGGCAGTCCTCGGACTCCGCGGCGGATGCGGCACCGGCGGCGGTAAGCGAGGCACCGGCCGCGATCACGGCACCGGCCGCTATCCGCGCGACACGGATCCGCGTCTTCTTCGTCATGTGGTTGCTACCCCCAGTAGCTCATCGTCATTAGGCACCGCTCGGGGCTGTGCTCGACGGGGATAGCTGCGGTGAAGAGCCCCCCGGTTCACATGCGCCCCAGAGACACGCATGCCGCGCTTTACCCTTCCCATTTTTCAAGAACACGTCAAGGGCGTTTGCGGACGCCATGTCCAAGTACGGGGGCAATGCCGGGAGTCTGACTCTGTGAGTGTGATGTAAAACCCGGACATGCGGGCACAGAAAAGGCAACTGCCGCCCTGCCGTCGGCAGTTGCCTTATCGACAAACTTACTTCGCCTGCTGCTTGCGCCAGCGAATTCCGGCTTCGAGGAACCCTTCGATTTCGCCGTTGAACACGGCCTCGGGGTTGCCGACCTCGAAGTCGGTGCGCAGGTCCTTGACCATCTGGTACGGGTGCAGCACGTACGAACGCATCTGGTTGCCCCAGGAGTTGCCGCCGTCGCCCTTGAGGGCGTCCATCTTGGCCTGCTCCTCCTGGCGGCGCCGCTCCAGCAGCTTGGCCTGGAGCACGTTCATGGCCGACGCCCGGTTCTGGATCTGCGAGCGCTCGTTCTGGCAGGAGACGACGATGCCGGTGGGGATGTGGGTGATGCGCACCGCGGAGTCCGTGGTGTTCACGCCCTGACCACCGGGGCCCGAGGACCGGTAGACGTCGACCCGCAGCTCGCTCTCGTCGATGTCGACGTGGTCGGACTTCTCGACCACGGGCAGGACCTCCACGCCCGCGAAGGAGGTCTGCCGCCGGCCCTGGTTGTCGAAGGGCGAGATGCGCACCAGCCGGTGCGTGCCCTGCTCGACGGAGAGCGTGCCGTACGCGTAGGGCGCCTGGACGGCGAAGGTGGTCGACTTGATGCCGGCCTCCTCCGCGTACGACGTCTCGTAGATCTCGGTCTTGTAGCCACGCTGCTCGGCCCACCGCAGGTACATGCGCTGGAGCTTCTCGGCGAAGTCGGCGGCGTCGACGCCGCCGGCCTCGGCACGGATGTTCACCAGGGCCTCACGGGCGTCGTACTCGCCGGACAGGAGCGTGCGGACCTCCATCGCGTCCAGCGCCTTCTTCACGGCGAGGAGCTCGGACTCGGCCTCGGCGCGGGTGTCCGGGTCGTCCTCCTCCTCGGCCATCTCGAAGAGGACGGCGAGGTCGTCGATACGACCGCGCAGGGCCTCCGCCTTGCGCACCTCGGCCTGGAGATGGGACAGCTTGCTGGTGATCTTCTGCGCCTCTTCGGGGTTGTCCCACAGGGACGGCGCGGCCGCCTGCTCCTCGAGCACGGCGATGTCTGCCCTCAGCCTGTCGAGGTCCAGAACGGCCTCGATCGACTCCATGGTCGAGGAGAGGGACTTGAGCTCTTCGGATACATCGACGACTGCCACGCCTCCAGCGTAACGGCTCCGCCCGGCGGCCAGCGCCGGGCTGCCGGAGCCGACCGTTCAGGGGACGGGGTTCCGAGGTCTCGGCGTCCTGCGGCGACCAGCGCCGGTCACCCGCCGTCGACAGCGGGGCACGCGCCACCCTCGCGCCGGTCCCCCCACCGCCGGCCACTCCCCGCCCCGGCCGCTGCCACCGTCGGGCTTCGGCCGTCCTGCGGGAGGCGCCAGGGGGAAACAGGGCCGAGCTCGGGGCGGTCAGGGGGACTGCGGGGCCGAGTTCTTCGTGTCCTGGGGCGGGGTGCTCGCGTCGTCGCCCGATGTGGACATCCACGCCCCGATGCCGGCCGCCGCCGCCAGGACGACCGCGGCCACGCCCAGGGCCACGCGGCGGCGCCGGGCGATGGCACGGTTGCGGGCCGAGCCCGGCCGGGGCGTGCCCGACGCGCGCGGGGCCCGGGCCGTGCCGTGGGCGCCGCCGGCCAGTTCGTCGGGGGCCGGGACGCGCATCGAGGTGTGGGTGTCCCGGTTGGAGTCGGCCGGTTTGGCGCCCGGCACCAGGGGGACCGCGCCCCGCCTCCGGACTCTCTCCCCGGCCGGTGCCGGTCCGGCGGGCTGCTCCTCCCGGTCCGCCTCCTCGGCGGCCTCCGTGTCCGGCTCGTCCACCTCCAGTGGCGGCATGCCCGCCAGCATCGGCAGCAGCTCCCGCAGCCGGGCGCCGAGCTCCGAGGCCCGCAGCCGCGAGGCCGGCGCCTTGGCCAGGCACTGCACGAGCAGCTGCCACAGCTCGTCCGGGATGCCGGGCAGCGGGACGACCGTCTCCGTGACGTGCCGGCGCAGGACCGCGCCCGGGTGGCCGCCGCCGAACGGGGTGAAGCCGGCCAGCAGCTCGTAGAGGACCGTGGCGAGCGCGTAGATGTCGACGGAGGCGCGGGGCGGCAGGCCCTCGACGATCTCCGGGGCGAGGTAGTCCGGCGTGCCGATGATCTTCGTGGCCTTGGTGCGGCGCGGGGTGTCGATGAGTTTCGCCACGCCGAAGTCGGTCAGCAGCGCGCGGTGGGAGCCGCCGGGGCCGAGCGGGCCCTGCATGTCCAGGAGGACGTTCTCCGGCTTCACGTCCCGGTGCACGACACCCGCGGCGTGCGCGGCCGCCAGCCCGTCGGCGATGTCGGCCGAGATCGCGACGGCCGCCTCCGGCGCGAGGCGCCGGTCCCGCTCCAGCCGGGTCCGCAGGTCGGTGCCCCGCACGAGGTCCATGACCAGCGCGAGGTCGTTGCCGTCCACGACCAGGTCGCGCACCGACACCACGTGCGGGTGCTCCAGGCCGAGCAGCGCCGTCCGCTCCTGCACGAAGCGCCCGACGAGCTCCTGGTCGGAGGCGAGGTCCTCGCGCAGCAGCTTGATGGCGACGGGGCCCTCGGGACCCTCACCCAGCCACACCGTGCCGGCGCTGCCCCGCCCCAGGATCTGGTGGGCGGTGTACCGGCTGCCGATCTTCCGTGCCAAGGCTGCTCCTACCGACGCGTGTTGTCGCTAAAACTACGCGCCCGGAGAGCCAACCTTCACTGCCGAGGCAGAAATCACCCGCCAGGTGTCGACAAATCACCAACCCCGTAGGGCGGTTCCGGTCAGTTCGTGCCGGAACTGCTCCCGAGCTTCTCGAACCAGCCGGTCACGGTGTTGAACCAGTCGGTGAGCTGGTCCCAGTAGCCCTTGCCGGTGCCGATCCACTCCTGGAGCGGGCTCAGCTCCCAGATGAGCCAGCCGGCCACGAACAGGATGACGATCGTGAAGAGACAGCCCTTCAGGCAGCCGAGCCCGGGGATCCGCATCCGGTTGGCGCTGCGCTGCCGCGGCTGCCGGGGCTCGCGCTGGGGCCGCTGCGGCTGCTGGGGCTGCTGCGGCGGGGCGGGCGGGGCATAACGCTGCGGCGGCTGGGGCCGCTGGGGCTGTGGGGCGTACTGCTGGGGCTGCTGCTGCGGATGGCCGTAGCCGGGTCCGGGCTGGGGCTGCCGGCCGCGCTGCGGGGGCTGCTGGGGCCGGGCGACCTGGCGCTGGGGGCGGCGGCGCAGCGGGTCCTCGTTGGGGTCGAGGTACTGGACCTGCGTCTGTTCGTTGCGGTCGCGGGCCGCTCGCAGCTGGTTCTGCCACGGGTGCGGGTCCTCGGGTCCGCCCTGCTGGCCCTGCTGACCGGGGTGGCCGGGCGAGCCCGGCGGGACCGGCGGCATGACGGCGGTCGGGTCGGCCGCGCCCCGGTTGGGGAGGACGGCCGTGGGGTCGGCGGCGCCGGCCGGGCCGCCGGTGTGCGGCATGACGCTGGTCGCGGCGTTCGGGTCGTAGGAGCCGGCGCCCTGCGGGAGGACCTGGGTGGGGTCGGCCGCGCCTGACATGTCCGGCACGGGCGCGGGCGCCGGGTCGGGCACCAGGAGCGCGCCGACGCCCTCGGCGGCGGCGATCTGCGCGGAGTTCGCGTGCACCCCGATGCCCTCGGCGACGACGCGCAGACCGCGGGCGAGGTTCACGGCGCTGGGCCGCTCGTCCGGGTTCTTGCGCAGACAGCGCTCGATGACCGTCCACAGCGGGTCGGGGACCGTGGAGGGGCGGCGCGGCTCGGCGCTCAGGTGCTGGTGCAGCACCTCCAGGGCGGAGCCGCCGGCGAACGGCGGGCGGCCGGTGACCAGCTCGTACAGCAGGATGCCGGCGCCGTAGATGTCGACGGCGGAGGTCTGCGGGCGGCCCTCGGCGGACTCGGGCGCGACGTAGGCGGGCGTCCCGACGAACTCCTGGGTTCGGGTCAGGCCCGGGGAGTCGGCCAGGCGGGCGATGCCGAAGTCGGTGAGCAGCGGGTGCATCTGCCCGTCGTACTGCTGGAGCAGGACGTTCGCCGGCTTGAGGTCGCGGTGGACCACGCCGTCGGCGTGGCTGGCGGCGAGCGCGTCGGCGATCTGGGCGGTGAGCAGGGCCGCGGCGACGGGGCTGAAGGGCCCGTTCTCACGCAGGTAGCGGTGCAGGTCGGGGCCCTCGACGAGGTCCATGACCAGCGCCAGCAACTCGCCCTCGACGACCAGGTCACGGACCCGGACGATGTTCGGGTGGGTCAGCCGGAGCAGGACGGAGCGCTCCCGGAGGAACCGCATGACGATGTCCGCGTCACTGGCCAGCTCTTCCTTGAGGACCTTGATGGCGACCGTCTCGCCGGGCTGTCCCGGCACGGCCGCCTCGGCGCCCGCGGTCTCGCGCTGGCGGGCTCGCCAGACGGTGCCCGTGGCGCCGCGTCCGAGCGGCTCCTCGAGCAGGTACTTGCTGCCTACCGGCCGCACGTCATGCGCTCCCTGGTGCTTGCCTTGCCTGCTGGCCTGTCCGACCCACTGTAGTGCCGTGCCGCCGGGGACCGGGGTGTCGTCATTCTGTGGGTCTTACGTATCTGTTCTCGCACGCGTTCGAATCTCGCACGCGTTCGAAGGAAAGACGCTCACCTCGGTCTCGTGGTTGCCGAGAGTGAGCGTGACCGATCTCAAGTGATCGCGAGTGGGTCATCTCTCAGGCACTTTTGCGGGCAGAGCCGACCAATCAAGATCACTTGTTCCGGAGCAAGGGGCGCGCTGTCAGTGGCAGGTGCGAGGATGCGTGTCAGTACTGGCCGACGTGCTGGGGCGGGGTGGGGGACTCCGCGCCCGGGCAGAAGGGACCGCTGACGGCGATGCAGATCCGGCTGACCGTCGTAGACCCGCTGGGCCTGGCGGCTCCGGCCCGGGACCGCGCCGCGCGCTGCGACGTGCTGGTCACCGCGCCCGCCGGGACGGCACTCGCGGCGGTGTCCTCGGCGCTCGCCCAGGTGGTCCTCGGCGGTGACGGCTCGGGCTCCCCGGTGCTGTACGCCGGGGAGCAGCGGCTCGACGCCCAGCGCTGCACGCTCGGCGAGCCCCCGCTGACCGACGGTGCCGTGCTGTCCGCGGGCGCGCCGGGCGAGCCGGAGCCGCATCCCGAGCTGGACGACGCCCCGGCCCAGCTCCAGGTGGTCGCCGGGCCCGACGCAGGCGGCGTCCACCTCCTGCACGGCGGCGAGATCCGCATCGGCCGCTCCGCCGACGCCGACGTACCGCTCGACGACCCGGACGTCTCCCGGCTGCACTGCGCGGTGACGGTGAGCCCCGACGGCCGCGTCTCGGTCGCCGACCTCGACTCCACGAACGGCACGACGCTGGACGGCGCGCGGGTGGCCGGCCGGGCGGTCCGTTTCGCGCCGGGGGCGCTGCTGCGGATCGGTGAATCGGCGCTGCGGCTGGCTCCCGCCGGGGGGCCGGGCGGCCGGGTGGACACGACGCCGGACGGGGAGGGGCACGTGCGCGTACCCGGGCCTGTCGGCGCCTCGGGGGCGGACGCGCGCGCGTCGGAACCGATCCCTGCCGGGCCTGTCGGCCCTGCTGGTGCTCAGGGGCCTGCCGGGCCCGGATCTGCCGGGCGTTCCGTATCTGCCGGGGCTTCTGGCGCTTCCGGTGCTTCCGGTCCCGCCGTTCCTTCCGGTCCCGCCGTTCCTCCCGGTCCCGCCGTTCCTTCCGGGACGACCCATCATGCTTACGGCTCGGCTGCCTGGGGCGTGCCGGGCACCGCGGGGCACGGTTCCGGGGACTCCGCGGTGGTGCCGGAGCAGGGTGGGGCGCCTCGGGTCGAGAGCAGGGGTGCGGGTGCGCCCGCGGAGGCTCCGCGGCCGACTGCCGGGGGCGGGCCGGGGACCGCGCAGGGCGGGTTCCAGGCCGCTGCCGGTGAACTGGGGTCGGGCATAGACCGCGGCCAGGAGGACTCGGGGCCCGTCGTCCGGGCTCCGCGGCAGCGCGGTGCGACGCAGGGCGGGCCCGGTGCCGGGGACACGCACGCGGGACGCTCCGGGGCCGGGGCTCCGGGCGGGGCGTTCGGTGACGGGCGTGCGGACGGTTCCGGCCAGGGCGCCGGACCAGCGGACGGCGCAGTCCCTCATGCCCGGGCCGGGGGCCAGACGGCCCCCCACCCGACAGTTCCTGTCGGCGCCGGCCCGGTCTCCCCGGCGGAGGCCGCGGACGATCGGTCCGGTCGCGGGCGCAAGGGCACTCCCCTCCGGGGCACCGATGTTCCGCCGGGGACGCGCAGGCGTGGCCTCGGGGCGTGGGCGCGACGGTTGGCCGGAGGGCGTGGCGAGCAGGGGCCGGCCGCGGGCGGCACGTACGAGGACGAGCCGGCCGAAGTGGCGGTGGAGCGCTCCCCCGTCGGGCCGGCGGCGCCGGAGACCTGGCCGGATCCGGCCACGCTGCTGCTGACGGCGCTGGGGCCGGGGTCCCGGCTGTGGGAGCGCGGCCCGGGCCACCCGGAGGCGCTCGCGGTACGCCTCGGCACGGCTGACCGTGCGGCGCCGGACGGCTCGGGCCTGCTGCCCGCCGTGCCGGTGACCTCCGGGCTGCGCGAGGTCGGCGCACTGGGACTGGCCGGGCCCCGGGCACGGCTCGCCGGGCTGGCCCGTGCCGTGCTGGCGCAGCTCACCGCGCTGCACTCCTCCGACACCCTGGAGATCGTCCTGATCGCCGCGGACCGCTCCCGCCCCTTGGAGGAGCGCACCGCCGAGTGGGGCTGGCTGGGCTGGCTGCCGCATGTCCGCCCGGGGCACGGGCAGGACTGCCGCCTGCTGCTCGCCTACGACCGGGAACAGGCCGCCGCCCGCACGGACGAGCTCCTCCGCCGCCTGGATGACCAGCTGGCGGACGCGGGAGGCGGTGCCGCAGGGACCGCCGGGCTGCTGGGCAACGTGCGGTTCACCAGAGCCCAGGAGACCGACGGCCCGAGCGGCAACGCACCGGGCCCCGACGCCCAGGGCGGCGACAGCCCGGCGACAAGCACCGCCGGTCCAGTGCCCCGCCGCCCCTCCTGGGCCCGGGACGACACTCCCCTCCCCGACCCGGAACCCGACTTCCCCGGCCCCTACACCGTCCTCGTCGTGGACGGTGACCCCGGCGGAGCCGACCTGCGTGAGGCCGTGGCGCGGCTGGCGCTGGAAGGCCCCAGGGCCGGGATCCACGTCGTCTGTCTGGCCGAGACGGCGGCCGCCTCCCCCGCCTCGCCCGTGACGGAGACCTACGAGGCGGCCTGCGCGGCGTCGCCGACGTTCCGGCAGTGCGGTGCGATCGCTCTGCTCAGCGGGGACGTGGCGACGGCGCTGCGGCTGATGCGCGTGGCCCGGGTCGGCGGCGCCGCCGGACCTGTCGGGCCCGTGGGCCACGGCACCATCGCCACCGTCGACGCCGTCTCCCCCGCGTGGGCCGAGCGGTTCGCGCGGGCGCTGGCGCCGCTGTGTACGGACGGCGCGACGAACGAGCGGCAGCCGCGCGTGTCCGCGCCCCTGCCCCAGGCGGCCCGGCTGCTGGACGAGCTGGGTCTGGCCCGCGCCACCCCGGCGTCGCTCATGGCGCGCTGGGCGGACGCGGCCGACGACACCGAGGCGCTGGGCGGGCGGGTGCGCGCGGTGCTGGGCGCCGGGCCGCGCGGCCCGGTCTGCGCGGACCTCGCGGCCCAGGGACCGCATCTGCTGATCGAGGGCCCGCCGGGCAGCGGCCGTACGGAGCTGCTGCGGGCGGTCGTCGCGTCCCTGGCCGCCGCCGAGCGGCCCGACCGGCTGGGCATCGTGCTGGTCGACGGCCGGGGCGGCCCCGGTGCGGGCGGCGGGGCCGGCGAGGGACTGCGCGTGTGTACGGACGTCCCGCATGTCACCACGTACCTCACGGCCCACGACCCGGTCCGGATGCGCGAGTTCGCGCAGTCCCTGAGCGCCGAGCTGAAGCGGCGCGCCGAGCTGCTGGGGCGGTCCGACTTCGCCGAGTGGCACACCGGGCGGGAGCTGTCGGGCCGTATGGTCGCCCAGCGCACGGCGACGGCCCGGGGCGGCGCCCAGGACGGGGCCGGTGCGGGGAACGCCGCCGGGGCCGGGGATCTCGACTCTCCGCCCAGTTCGACCATGCGGCTGCGGCCCCGAGCAGCCCGGCGGCAGACGGAGGCGGCGCCGCCGCTGCCCCGGCTCGTCGTGGTCGTGGACGACCTGGACGCGCTGGTCTCGCCCGCCCTCGGCTCGACCGGACGGCCCGCGGCCGGATCGGTGATGCGCGCGCTGGAGGCCGTGGCCCGGGAGGGCGAGCGGCTGGGCGTCCACCTGGTGGCGGCCACCGGCCCGTGCGCCCGTACGGCGGAGACGGAACCGGCGCGCCGGGCCACGCTCCGCGTCACCCTCGACGCCCCGGCACCGGGCCCGGACGAGCCCGCTCCGGGCCGTGGCCGCCTCGTCTGTGCGGACGGGCGGATCACGCCGTTCCAGGGCGGGCGGGTCACCGGCCGTATCCCCCGGACGGCGACGCTCCGGCCCACGGTCGTACCCCTGGAATGGCACCGCATGGGTGACCCTCCTGCCCGGCGTCCGGTGCGGGAACTCGGAAACGGCCCGACCGACCTGGCACTGTTGGCCAGCGCGCTGGAAAGGGCGGCGCGGGAGGTCGCGGCGGCGCAGGTGCCGTCACTTCTGTAGCACTCGTCCGTGGCACTGGCTGGATGCCGACCCCGTCCGTTGCTCAGGGACGAGTCCCTGGTCACGAGGGGGTCACGATCCCCCGCTTGACAGCCGACGCCATCTTGCCGCCCCCGCACACCCGGGCGTAGACCAGATCGCACGGGAGCGCGCTCGACGTTCGACGATGGAACGAAGAACGGGGCAGTCATGCGCATGACGAGCAGCACCATCCGGACACGCTGGTCGCCGAAGCCGGACAAGGCGACCCCCCACCACCGCAGAGCCGCCAAGGCCGCGGCCGCCGTCGCCGCGGGAGCGCTCGCGCTCTCGCTCACCGCCTGCGGAGGCGACGACGACGGAAACAGCGGAACCCAGGGCAACACCGAGGAGACCGCCAACAACGTCACTCTTCCGAAGCTGGACGGGACGAGCCTGGAGATCGCCGCCGTGTGGACCGGCGCCGAGCAGGCCAACTTCAAGAAGGTCCTGGCGGAGTTCGAGAAGCGCACGGGCGCCAAGGTCACGTTCGTGCCCGCGCAGGACCCGATCATCAACTTCATCGGCTCGAAGGTGGCCGGCGGGCAGCCGCCGGACATCGCGATGCTGCCGCAGCCGGGCGCCATCAAGCAGGCCGTCGACCGGGGCTGGGCCAAGCCCATCGGTACGGAGGCGCAGAAGGAGCTCGGCGAGAACTACTCGCAGGGCTGGCAGGACATCGGCAAGGTGGGCGGCAAGCAGTACGGCGTCTACTACAAGGCCGCCAACAAGTCCCTCATCTGGTACAACAACCAGGTCTTCGAGAACGCCGGGGCGAGTGAGCCCGAGACCTGGCCGGATCTGCTGAAGACGGCACAGACGGTCTACGACTCCGGCGTCACACCGTTCTCCGTCGGCGGCGCCGAGGGCTGGACGCTGACCGACTGGTTCGAGAACGTCTACCTCTCCCAGGCCGGGCCGGAGAAGTACGACCAGCTGGCCAAGCACGAGATCAAGTGGACGGACCCGTCCGTGAAGGACGCGCTGACCACGCTCGCGCAGGTCTGGGGCAAGGCCGACTACGTCGCGACCGGGGCGTTGCAGACCGACTTCCCGGCCTCCGTCACGCAGGTCTTCACCGGCGGGGACCAGCCCAAGGCGGCCATGGTCGCCGCGGGCGACTTCGCGCAGGTCAACATCCCCACGACCATGAAGGTCGGCACGGACGCGAAGGTGTTCCCGTTCCCGGCGGTCGGTGACAACGGGCCGGTGGTCTCGGGCGGCGACGCGGCCGTGATCCTTCAGGACTCGAAGGGCGCGCAGGCCCTGGCCACCTGGCTCGCCTCGCCCGACGCGGCACAGATCCAGGCCAAGCTGGGCGGCTACCTCTCGCCGAACAAGAACGTGCCGAACTCCGCGTACCCGAACGCGGTGCAGCAGAGGATCGCCAAGGCGCTCATCGACGCCGGTGACGACTTCCGCTTCGACATGTCCGACCAGGCCCCGCAGGCCTTCGGCGGCACGCCCGGCAAGGGCGAGTGGAAGATCCTCCAGGACTTCCTGAAGAACCCGAAGGACGTCGCGGGTACGCAAGCGAAGCTGGAGGCCGAAGCGGCCGCGGCCTACGGAGGCTGACGGCATGCCGTCGGCCACGGCGGCAGGGGGCGTCAAGCCCCCTGCCGTTGGCAAGTCGCGCAAGAGTGTGACCGGCACCCGCAGGACCGTCGCGGCGCTGTTCCTGCTGCCCGCGCTCGTCCTGCTCGGCGCGCTCGTGGTGTACCCGATCGGGTACTCGGTGGTCCGCAGCTTCTACGACCAGTCCGGCGACGGCTTCGCCGGGATCGACAACTACAAGGCCCTCTTCACCGACGAGGGCATCCGCACCGCGCTGAAGAACAACATCATCTGGGTGGTGTTCGCGCCGACGGTCGCGACGGCGCTCGGCCTGATCTTCGCGGTGCTGACCGAACGGGTGCGCTGGGGCACGGCCTTCAAGCTGGTCGTCTTCATGCCGATGGCGATCTCCATGCTGGCGGCGGGCATCATCTTCCGCCTGGTGTACGACCAGGACCCGGACAAGGGCGTCGCGAACGCGGTGTGGGTCGGCGTGCACGACACCTTCGCCCAGTCGTCGGCGTTCCCGAAGGCCCACCCGGGCCGTCAGTCGCCGCTGGAGCCGGCGGGCGGGGGCGCCTTCATCACCAAGTCGCCCGTCCGCACGGGCGAGACCGTCTCGCTGCCCCTGGTGGGTGTCGCGCCGGACCTGATGCCGGACGGCGCGAAGCCGGCGGTGGCGCCGAAGCCCGAGCCGGACAAGGTCACCGGGACGACCTGGCAGGACTTCACGCGGGGCGAGGGCGTGGGGACGCTCAACCGGATCGACTCGTCCGAACTGGGCTATGCCGGCATGAGGATCGAGGCCGTGAAGGACGGCAGGGTGGTGGCGTCGGCGACGGCAGCGGACGACGGCACCTTCACGCTGCCGGCCTCGGCCGACGGGGCCCAACTCCGGCTCCCCAACAGCAACTTCAAGGAGCCGTACAACGGCCTGGACTGGCTCGGCCCGTCCCTGGTCACCCCGTCCATCATCGGCGCGTACATCTGGATGTGGGCGGGCTTCGCGATGGTGCTGATCGCGGCCGGGCTCGCGAGCGTGCCCCGTGAACTGCTGGAGGCCGCCCGGGTCGACGGCGCGAGTGAGTGGCAGGTGTTCAGACGGGTCACGGTGCCGCTGCTGGCGCCGGTCCTCGCGGTCGTCGCCGTCACTCTGATGATCAACGTGCTGAAGGTCTTCGACCTGGTCTTCATCATCGCCCCCGGCTCCTCCCAGGACGACGCGAACGTCCTGGCCCTGGAGCTGTACCGCAAGGGCTTCTCCGAGGACCAGCCGGGCATCGCCAGCGCCATCTCGGTGTTCCTGCTGCTGCTCGTGATCCCGGTGATGTGGTTCAACGTGCGTCGGCTGAGGCGGGAGGTGCGGCGATGAAGGCGAAGCAGTCGCTGGGGTCCCGGCTGGCCGAGGGGGTCAGCGGCGGACTGGTGCGGGTGTTCCTCATCGTCGTCGGCCTGTTCTGGCTGGTGCCGACGATCGGTCTGCTGCTGGCCAGCCTCCGCTCGCCCGAGGACATCGCGGCGAGCGGCTGGTGGAACGTGTTCACCGAGCCGTCGCAGATCACGTTCGACAGCTACGCCAAGCTGCTGGAGAACGAAGACATCACCAGCAGCCTGGCCAACACGGTGTGGATCACCGTCCCGGCGACCCTGCTGGTCGTGATCATCGGCTCGCTGGCGGGTTACGCCTTCGCCTGGATGGAGTTCCCGGGGCGTGACTGGTGGTTCCTGGGCGTGGTCGGCCTGTTGGTGGTGCCGGTGCAGGTCGCGCTGATCCCGATCGCCGAACTCTTCGGCAACATCGGCATCTTCGGCTCGGTGATCGGCGTGGTGCTCTTCCACGTCGGCTTCGGCCTGCCCTTCGCGGTGTTCCTGCTGCGGAACTTCTTCGCGGAGATCCCGCGGGAGCTGCTGGAGGCGGCACGCCTGGACGGGGCGGGTGAACTGCGCCTGTTCTTCCGTGTCGTGATGCCGCTCGGCGCCCCGGCGATCGCGGCCCTCGGCATCTTCCAGTTCCTGTGGGTGTGGAACGACTTGCTGGTCGCGCTGATCTTCTCGGACTCCGGGAGCCAGCCGATCACGGTCGCACTCCAGACGCAGGTACGGCAGTTCGGCAACAACATCGACGTGCTGGCACCCGGCGCGTTCATCTCGATGGTGATCCCGCTGGCCGTCTTCTTCGCGTTCCAGCGGCAGTTCGTGTCCGGCGTGATGGCGGGAGCCGTCAAGTAGCCTACGGCGCACGGTAGTTGGAGGGGCGGGCCGGTAACGGTCCGCCCCTCGCGCGTTCCCCCGGATGCCGTAGCCGCCGTAACCAACTCGCCCCACCGGCCGTTCCCGGGCCGAACGCCCGCGCCGACCGATGGATGGCCTCTTGCCCAGGTTCAGTGTCATTGTCCCCGCGTACCAGGTTCAGGCGTACCTGCACGAGTGCCTCGAATCGGTGCTCTCCCAGTCCTGTCCCGATCTGGAACTGATCGTCGTCGACGACTGCTCCCCGGACGCGTGCGGCGCGATCATCGACGAGTTCGCCGCCCGCGACGCGCGCGTCCACCCCGTCCACCTGCCCGAGAACGTCGGCCTGGGCCCCGCGAGAAACGCCGGTGTTTCCCACGCGAGCGGGGACTACCTGCTGTTCCTCGACAGCGACGACACCCTCACACCCGACGCGCTGCGCTCGATCGCGGACCGGCTGAAGGAGACGGGCGATCCGGACGTCCTGGTCTTCGACTACGCGCGCACCTACTGGACGGGGGAGGCGATCCGCAACCAGGCGGCCCTCCAGCTCACCGAGCAGGGCCCGGCCCCGTTCCGCCTGGAGGACCGGCCCGGCCTGCTGAGGCTGCTGATGGTCGCCTGGAACAAGGTCTACCGGCGGGAGTTCGTCGAGGAGAAGGGGTTCGCCTTCCCGCCCGGGTACTACGAGGACACGCCGTGGACGTACCCGGTGCTGATGACCGCGGAGTCGATCGCGACCCTGGACCGCGTCTGCGTGCACTACCGGCAGCGGCGGCAGGGCAGCATCCTGCGCACCACCAGCGAGCGGCACTTCGACGTCTTCGAGCAGTACGACCGGCTGTTCGCGTTCCTGGAGGAGCGCCCCGAGCTGGCCCGCTGGCGGCCGGTGCTGTTCCGCCGCATGGTCCATCACCTGGCGATCGTGTACTCCCGGCGGGACCGGCTGCCCCCCGGCTCACGCGCGGACTTCATGCGCCGGGCCCGCGCCCACTACCGCCGCTACCGCACCCGGGGCGCCCCCGTCCCCCTGCGCGCCCGGGTGCAGCACGCCCTGATCCGCTTCGGCCTGCACCGCACGTACCGCACACTCCAGCTGGTGTCGGCCCTGCACCGCGGCGTCGCGCAGACCACCGGGAAGCTGCTGCGCGGTCTGCGGTCCGCCGCGCTCAGGCTCCACTACCGCGTCCAGCGCTGTCTCCCGCTGCGCGCCGACCGGGCCGTCTTCGCCGCCTACGACGGCCGCGGCCACAGCTGCAACCCGGGCGCGCTGGAGTCCGCCTTCCGCGATCTCGCGCCGCACATCCGCACGGCGTGGATCGCCCGTCCCGAGCACCACCACACCATCCCGCCGGGCCCGCGCCGCCTCGTCCCCGGCACGGCCGCCTACTGGACGGCACTGGCCCGCTCCGCCTACCTGGTCAGCAACACCGCATTCGACCACCGCCTGGTCAAGCGCCGGGGCCAGACCATGATCCAGACCGGGCAGGGCACCCCGCTGGGGCACATCGGCCTCGACCTCCAGGAACGCCCGGCGGCGGCCCGGGGCAGGGACTTCGCCCGGCTGCTCAAGGGCGTCGACCAGTGGGACTACGTGCTGTCCGCCAACCGCCACACCACCCTCACCCACGAGCGCGTCCACCCCGGGCGCTACACCACGCTGGAGTACGGCTACCCCCGCAACGACGTGTTCCGCACGGCGACCGAAGCGGACGTGGCCCGGCTGCGCGCCTCGCTCGGCATCCCGCAAGGCACGGTGGCGATCCTCTACGCGCCGACCCACCGCGACTACCGACGCTCCCAGCGCCACGCCCTCGACCTCCAGCGCATCGTGCGCCGCCTGGGCCCGCGCTTCCTCGTGCTGGCCCGCGCCCACCACGCCTACGGTGCCCCGCTGACCAGCACCTGCGGCCGGGTCGTCGACGTCAGCGACCACCCGAGCGTGGAGTCCCTGTGCCTGGCCTCGGACGCCCTGGTCACGGACTACTCGTCGCTGATGTTCGACTACGCCAACCTGGACCGGCCGATCGTGATCCACGCCGACGACTGGGAGGCGTACGAGGCGGCCCGCGGTACCTACTTCGACCTGCGCTCCTTCCCTCCTGGCGCGGTCGCGCGCGGCGAGGACGAGCTGATCGACATCTTCGCCACCGGCCACTGGCGCGGCTCCCGGTCGGCCCAGCTGCGCTCGGCGTTCCGGGAGCGGTTCTGCACGTACGACGACGGCCGGGCCGCCGAGCGGGTCGTCCGCCGGGTCGTCCTCGGGGAGTCGGAGCTGCCGCCGGTCGTGCCGCTCGACGAACGCCGGCCGGTGCCGTCGGCGGCGGCCTCGCTGGTGCGCGAGCCGCTCGCCACGGTGCCGCAGCCGGCCCTCGTCGTCGACAGCCTCTGAACCCGGTTCTCAGGTGGGAGTCCGTATGCCCTCCAGCCCGTCGCGGCCGACCCCGTCCCGGCCGTCCTCCTGGCGCCCGTCCGGGCGGCCGGGACGCCCCGCTTCCGAAGACCCTCGCCCCTCGACAGAAAGAGCAGAATGCCCCGCTTCAGCATCGTCGTCCCGTCCCATGGGGTCGCGGGCCGGCTGTCCCAGGCGCTGGACTCGATCCTCACCCAGTCGTTCGGCGACTTCGAGCTGATCCCGGTGTGCGACGCGCCCGACTCACCCGCGGCGGACGTCGTCGCCGGGTACGCCGAGCGGGACTCCCGGGTGACGCCGGTGCACTCACCGCCGTCGGCCGGTCTGGCCGGGGCGCGCAACACCGGGCTGCGGTCGGCGGTCGGCGGCCATGTGCTGTTCCTCGACGGGGACGACACCCTGGTCCCGGGGGCGCTGGCGGCGCTGGACGCCCGGCTGGGCGCGGTCGGCGACGTCGACGTCCTGCACTTCGAGCACGAGCGCACCCCCTGGTGGGAGGGCGAGCCGGCCAACCCGGCCGCGCCCCTGCTGGCCGGGACGCCGGACGGGGCCTTCTCCCCCGACCGGGCCCCGCGGCTGACGGGCGTGGCGCTGCCGGCGTGGAGCGCGGCCTACCGCCGGGGCTTCCTCACCGAGCAGGGCCTCGCCTTCCCCGGGGACCACTTCACCGACACCGGGTTCGGCGGTCTGGTCACTCTACGGGCGGAGCGGGTGGCGGCCCTGCGCGCGGTCGTCGTCCGGCATCTGCTGCGCCGGCAGGGCAACCGTCTCAACCTGCCCGGGGAACACCACGCCGAGCTGCTCGACCAGACCGAGCTGGTGCTGACGCGGGCCGTGGAGCAGGGGCTGCCGACGGACCGGCTGAAGCCGCTGTTCGAGCAGCTCTTCGCCGCCGTGCTGAAGACGGCCGCCCATCCCCGGCGGCTGCCGGCCGGACGGCGCGCCTTCTTCCGCCGGGCGAGCACGCTCTACCGGCGGCACCGCCCCGCGGGCTACCAGCCGCCCGGCGGCAGCCTCGGCGTCCAGCACCGGCTGCTGGCGGCCGGGTCGTACGCGGCGTTCCGCGCCCTGCGCGCCGCCAACCAGAGGGCCGCGCGGGCCGCCGCGCTGCTCCCGCACCCCCGGGGACTGCGCACCCGCCTGCGCTACGCGGCGGACCTGCGCCTCCCCCTCGACGAGAACCTCGCCGTGTACTGCGCGTACTGGGGCCGCGGCTACGCCTGCAACCCGGCCGCGATCCACGCCAAGGCCCGCGAACTCGCCCCGCACATCCGCTCGGTGTTCCTGGTGGAGCCCGACGCGGTGGACAGCGTGCCGAAGGACGTGGAGTACGCGGTGATCGGCAGCCGGAAGTACTGGCGGGTGCTGGCGCGCGCCAAGTACCTCGTCAACAACGCCAACTTCGCGGACGCCGTCGTCAAACGCCCCGGCAGCGTGCACCTCCAGACGCAGCACGGCACACCGCTGAAGAAGATGGGCGCCGACCAGGCGACGTACCCCGTGGTGGCCGCGGCGACCGGGAGCTTCGCCAGACTGCTGGCCCGGGTCGACCGCTGGGACTACAACCTCACCTCCAACCGCCACTCCACCGAGATGTGGGAGAAGGCGTTCCCCGGCGCGCACGAGACCCTCGAGTACGGCTATCCGCGCAACGACGTCTACTGCACGGCGTCCGCCGAGGACGTCGCCCGCGCCCGCAAGGAGCTGGGCGTCCCCGACGGCAAGAAGGCCCTGCTCTACGCGCCCACGCACCGCGACTACGCCACCGGCTTCGCGTCGGGCCTGGACCTGGCGGAGTTCTGCGAGGCGATCGGCGACGACTACGTGGTGCTGCTGCGCGCCCACTACTTCTACGACCAGGGGTCGAGCCGGGGCGGCGGCCGGATCATCGACGTCACCGGGCACCGCTCCTCGGAGGACGTGTGCCTGGCCGCCGACGCGCTGATCACCGACTACTCGTCGATCATGTTCGACTACGCCAACCTGGACCGGCCGATCGTCGTGTACGCCGACGACTGGGAGGTCTACCGCGAGGTCCGGGGCGTCTACTTCGACCTGATGGAGTCCCCGCCCGGCCGGGTCGCCCGTACACCCGAGGAACTGGCGGCCGTCTTCCGCGACGGCGGCTGGGCGGACGAGTCCGCCACGGCCCTGCGCGCCGCGTTCCGGGAGCGCTTCTGCCAGTTCGACGACGGGCGGGCCGCCGAGCGCGTCGTACGCCGGGTGCTGCTGGGGGAACCGCCCGAGTCGATCCCGCCCCTGATCCCGCTCGCGGAGCGCGTCCCGGCCCCCGCCGCCGCCACCCTCGTAAGGAGCTGACCGAAGAAGTGCCCCGCTTCAGCATCATCGTCCCCGTCTTCAAGGTGCAGGGTTTCCTGCGCGAGTGTCTCGACTCGGTGCTCGGCCAGTCGTACGGCGACTTCGAGGTGATCGCCGTGGACGACCGCTCGCCGGACGGCAGCGGTGCGATCCTCGACGAGTACGCGGCCCGCGACGCCCGGGTGCGGGTGCTGCACCTGCCCGAGAACGTCGGCCTGGGCCGGGCCCGCAACGCCGGCCTGGAACAGGCGGCCGGCGACTACGTCCTGTTCCTCGACAGCGACGACCACTACACGCCGGGCCTGCTGGCGGCCGTCGCCGCGCGCCTGGAGATGACGGGCGACCCGGACATCCTGGTCTTCGACCACGTGCGCACCCACTGGTGGGGCCGGGGCGGGCACAGTGAGGCGGCGGACCTGCTGGCCGCGGCGGGCACGGACACCTTCGGCATCCGGGAGAGCCCGCAGTACCTGAACCTCTTCCTGGTCGCCTGGAACAAGGCGTACCGCCGGTCCTTCTTCCAGGAGCACGGTCTTCGGTACGCGCCGGGGCTGTACGAGGACGCGCCGGTCACCTACCGGTCGATGGTGCTGGCGGAGCGGATCGCCTGCCTGGACCGGATCGGGGTGGAGTACCGGCAGCGCAGGCAGGGCGCGATCACCAAGACGCCGGGGCGCCGGCACTTCGACATCTTCCCGCAGTACGAGGGCCTGTTCGCGTTCCTGGAGCAGCGCCCCGACCTCGACTGGGCGCGGCCGCCGCTGCTGGAACGGGCCCTGGACCACATGCTGTTCGTGCTGGCCAGGGAGGACCGGGTACGGCCCGCGGACCGGGGCGACTTCTACCGCGAGATCCGCTCCTTCCACCGCCGTCACCTCCCCGAGGGCGGCTTCCCGGAGCCGGACGGCTGGCGCGGGGTCGAGATGCGGCTCGTGGCGTCGGCGCCCTACGCGTCGTACGCGGCGGTGCGGAGCCTGCGGGACCTGCGCGCGGCGGCCCTGGGCGGGCAGCGGCGGGTGGCGCGGAAGGCGTCGGACGTCGCCGTGCGCACCTGGTACCGGGCCCAGTCGAAGCGGCCGCTCGATCCGCATCTCGCCGTCTACTCGGCGACCCACCACCGGGGCGTGTCCGGCGACCCGGCCGCGATCCACGCCAAGGCGCGCGAGCTCGCCCCGCACATCCGGGGCGTGTGGGTGGTCAGGGACGACGCGGTGGACGCGCTGCCGCCCGGCATCGACCACGTCACGCCGGGCTCGCGGCGCTACCACGAGGTCATGGCGCGGGCCACGTACTGGGTGAACAACGTCAACTGGCCCGGCACCCTGTCCAAACGGCCCGGCAGCGTCCACATCCACACCCACCAGGGCACCCCGCTCAAATACATGGGCGCGGACCTGCTGACCAAGCCGGGCGCCCGGCACGGCTTCGACGTGCCGCAGATGCTGCGCCGCGCCGACCGCTGGGACTACAGCCTGGTCGCCGGGCGGCACGCCGAGCGGGCCTGGGAGCGGGCCTACCCCTGCCACTTCACCTCGCTGCGGACCGGCAGCCCCCGCAACGACGTGCTCGTCGGCGCCGGCCCGGAGCGGGGCCTGGCCGTGCGCGAGCGGCTAGGCATCCCCGCCGACCACACGGCCGTGCTGTACGCGCCGACCCGCCGCGACTACCGGCGGGGCGGCCACATGGACCGGTTCGACCTGGCCCGGTTCGCCGCGGACCTCGGCCCCGGCCACACGCTCGTCGTCCGTCTGCACCCGTCGCTGGCCCAGGGCGTGGCGCGCGGCCTGGGCCTTGCCGACCTGCACCGGCGGGGGGTGGTGGTGGACGCGACGGACGAGGCGCACGTCGAGGACGTGCTGCTCGCCTCCGACGCGCTGGTCACCGACTACTCCGCCCTGATGTTCGACTACGTCCTCCTCGACCGGCCGGTCGTGGTGCACGCCGACGACTGGGGCGCGTTCACGGCGAGCCGGGGCGCCTACTTCGACATCACGGCCGACGCTCCCGGACACGTGTCGCGCTCGTACCGGGAACTGGCCTGGCTGTTCGCGTCCGGCACCTGGCAGGACGCGGAGTCGGCACGGCTGCGGGCGGGATTCAGGGAGCGGTACTGCGAGTTCGAGGACGGGCAGGCCGCCGAACGCGTCGTACGCGTGCTGATGCTGGGCGAGCGGAGCGGTGCGCTGCTGCCCGCGGCCCGCCGGACCCCGGGGCTGCGTGCCCGGCCCGAGGCGCTGGTCGAGCGATGAGAACTCCCGCCGGCCCCGAGGCCGTTCCCTCCCTGCCCGGCCAGCGCGCCTCCTCGGCACGGCCCCCGGCCGTCGTGGAGCGGCTGCGGCCGGTGCACTGGTGGCACGCGGCACTGGTCGCCGTACCGACCGCGGCCCTGTTCGTGCTGGGCTACCGGCGGCGCTGGATCTGCGACGACGGGCTGATCTACCTGCGTCCGGTCCGGCAGATCCTGGCGGGCAACGGGCCCGTGTTCAACGTGGGGGAACGGGCGGAGAGTTCGACCGGCACCCTGTGGCAGTGGCTGCTCGCGCTCGGCACCTGGGTCACCGGCGAGGACCCGGCGTTCCTCGCCGTCGGGCTGGGGCTGCTGCTGAGCACGGCCGGATTCGCGCTCGCCCTGATCGCCACGTGCCGGCTGCACCGGGGCGCGGGGCCGCTGCTCCCGGCCGGTGTGTTCGTGCTGCTGGCCGTGCCCCCGTTCTGGTCGTACATGACCTCGGGACTGGAGAGCGGCCTCGGCGCCTGCTGGACCGGCCTGTCCTGGTGGCTGCTGACGGGCACCCGGCGCGGTCAGGAGGCCCGGGTGACCTGCGCCGCCGCCTTCGTGTTCGGACTGGGGCCGCTGGTCCGGCCCGATCTGGCGGTGGTCACGGCGTGCTTCCTGGCGGCGCAGTGGTGGGTGCTGCGCCCGTCCCGGCGGGGCACCGCGGCGATGCTGGCCTCGGCGGTGGCGCTGCCGCTGGCGTACGAGGTGTTCCGGGCCGGGTACTACGGGATCCTGGTGCCGCTGCCCGCCATCGCCAAGGAGGCGAGCGCCAGCGACTGGGGCCGGGGCGCCGGCTATGTGCAGGAGACACTCGGGCCCTACTGGCTGTGGCCCGTCGTGCCCGTGCTCGCCGCCCTGGCCGTCCTCCTCGTGCGGCGCGTCCGCCGGGAACGGCGGGACCGCGCCCCGGGGCGTGCCTCTCTCGCGGTGCTGCTGGCGCCGCTCGTGGCGGGTGCGCTGCTCGCCGGGTACGTCGTCCGCGTCGGCGGCGACTACATGCACGCCCGCATGATCCTGCCCGCCCTCCTGCTGCTGCTCCTGCCGGTCCTGATCGTTCCCGCGACCAGGTTCACGGGGGTCGCGAGCGCGCTGCTGCTGGTGTGGCTGGGCGCTGCGGTCAGCCCGCTGCGGGCACCGTTCGACGTGCGCAGCACGCCCGGCTCCTTCAACGTGCGCAGCTCCGACGTGGAGGGCCTCGGCGACCACAACCCGGTGCGCACCGCCACCTGGGTGGACAACTGGCCGTCCCTGCCGGAGGGGCGGGGCATGCTGGCTCGGGCCGCGCGGGCGCCCCGGCCGACGCTGCTGTACTTCGACGCCGGGCGCCGGCTGCACGCCACGCCGATGCGGGAGGACTCCCCGTACCACGTGGTGATCGTGGGACGTCATCTCGGTGTCACGGGAGCCGCGGCGCCGCTCGACGCCTATGTCAACGACGCCTGGGGGCTGGCCAGTCCCGTCGGCGCGCACCTCGCGCTGGAGCGCTGGAGCTGGCCCGGGCACGAGAAGTTCCTGCGCAACCACTGGGTCTTCGCGGAGTGGGCGGTGGAACACCCGCCGCAGCGCGACCTGCTGCGGGCCGGGGCCTCGCGGGAGGCGGTCGAGGCGGCCCGGGCCGCGCTGGGCTGCGGCGAGCTGGCCGAGCTGAAGGAGTCGGTGCGCGCGCCGCTGACCGCCGAGCGGTTCGTGCGGAACCTCACGGGGGCATTCGAGCGGACGCGGTTCCGGTTCGCACGCTGGCCGGTCGCGGCGGAGCGGGCACTGTGCGACTGACGGCGGCAGGTGGGTGCGTCGGCAGGTGGGTGTAGCCGCCTCACCCGATGAAGTGACCCGGGGTCAGGGCTCCGGCACGGGCGGGAACATTCGGCGCATGCCCCAGTCCCTCTCCTTCCCCGCAGTCCTGTGAGCGCCGGAGTCCTCGTCCGGCGGACCGTGCGCGGCGCGACGGCGCTGCGCGGCGGCCGTGTGGGGCGGCTGACGCCGTACCAGCTCTTCGGCGCCCTGTTCTGGCTGGTGATGACGCTGGCGTTCTGGCGGGTCCCGCTGTGCTGCGACGCCGGACAGCACGCGGCGGTCGTCGAGCGGCTCAAGGCCGATCTGCTGCATCCGGCCCACACCATGGCCGATCTGCCGGGCGAGGGCAGCCCGTACTACGGGCCGTACGCCGTCGCCCAGGGCGTCCTGGCGCGGCTGACGGGGCTGTCCGGCTGGGCGGTCGTGAAGCTCGCCGGGCCGGTGCACCTGCTGGTGCTGCTGACCGGGGTCGGCCGTTTCGTCCGGGCCCTCACCCCCCGCCCGTGGGCACCGGTCCTGGCGCTGCTGTTCATGACGCTGCTGTGGGGCACCGCGCGGATCCTGTGGAGCGGCTACCTCGGGCTGATGTCGATGACGACGAATCTGGGCTATCCGTCCGCGGTCGCGATCGGGCTGACGTTCTGGGCCTGGGCCTGGACCTGCGTGCGCGCGCGTGAGGACGCCCCGTCCGTGCGGTTCGTCGGTCCCAGCGGGCTCGGCGGCTGGTGGGGCTATGCCGGGATCGGCGCTCTGTACGGGCTGATCCTGCTCACCCACCCCGTCACGGCGGCCTCGGCGCTCATCGGGGCGGTGGCGATCGTGGCGTCGCGGCAACGGGGCCGGCGCCGGCCGGTCGTGGCGCGCTGGGCGCTCGCCGGTGGGTCCTGCGCGGTGGTCGCCGTGTCGTGGCCGTACTACGACGTCCTGTCGCTGGTGGGCGACACCGGCATGGACGCGATGCACCGGCGGCTGTACGAGGGGATGCTCGCCAACTCCTGGCTGGCGCTGCTCGGCCTGCCCGCGCTGTGGGTGCGGGCCCGCAGGTCGGTGCGTGACCCGCTGGTGCTGATGTTCCTGCTTCAGTGCCTGCTGGTGGCGTACGGCTGGGTGAGCGGGCACTACACGTACGCCCGGGCTCTGTGGGCCGTGCTGGTGCCGCTCCAGTTCGCGTCGGCGGTGGAGCTGGCGGCGCCCCGGCCGTGGCGGCGGGCCCGGAGGGTGCTGGGCGGGGCGGCGGCGGCCGGGGTGTGCGTCGGGTTCGTCACCGTGCACGCCGGGGCGGTCGTGCCGCGCTCGGTCGACCCGGTGGGGTTCACGCAGCCGACGCGCTGGCCGTCGTACGACTGGGCGGCGCGGCACATCAGGCCGGGCGAGGTGGTGATCACCGACGGGTATCTGGCCGGCCACTCCATCGCCGGGTACGGGCCGAACCTCGCCGCGCCGATCTGGCCCGACCCGGCCCTGGACGAGCGGGAGCGCGAACGCCGGGAGGCCGACGTCCGCGCCTATCTGGCCCCCGACGCGACCCGCGCCGAGCGTGCCGCCGTCGTCCGCCGCTATCACGTGCGCTGGCTGCTGCTGACGCGCTGGCACCCGGTACCCGAGGAGGCCGTGGTGGTGGCGTGGAGCAGACGGACGGGGGAGGTGCTGGCGCGGGTCGGGGAGTGACGCTCGGTTTGCTGGGCTTCTTGCAGGCGACCACGGGCGGCGGGCGGGGCCGTGGAACGCTTAGTGCTCCGCCTCCGAGTCCTCGCTTACCCCGTGCATGATCTCTTCGCAGTGCGTCAGCATCTCGACCTGCGACGCCGCTCCGGCGCGATCGACTCGAACACACTTGCTCACATCGTGTGCAATTCCGGTTGGATGTGATCTTTCACTGCGAGCGGCCACGAAGCATCCATACGGTGATCGATATGCAGCTCCGCTACAACTACCGGGCCTACCCGGATGCCCAGCAGCGCCGTGCGCTTGGCAGGGCGTTCGGGTGTGCCCGTGTGGTGTGGAACGACTGCCTGCGCGACCGCAGGGAAGCGCATGCGGCGGGGCTGCCGTTTGTAAAGTCGGTGGAGTTGTCCCGGCTGCGCATCACCGAGGCCAAGCGCACCGAGGAACGGGCCTGGCTGGCCGACGTGTCAGCGGTCGCCCTGCAGCAGTCCCTGCGTGACTTGGACACCGCCTACAAGAACTTCTTCGACAGTCTTAAGGGCAAGCGGCAGGGCCGGAAGGTCGGGCCGCCCCGCTACAAGTCGAAGAAGGACACCCGGCAGTCCATCCGCCTCACCACCAGCGCCTTCTCCTTACAGGGCGACGGCGCGGTGTATGTGGCCAAGGTCGGCAACCTCAAGGTCAAGTGGTCCCGCCGGTTGCCGGCCGTGCCCACTTCCGTGACCGTTACCAAGGACAGCTGCGGCCGGTACTTCCTCAGTTTCGTCGTGGACACCGAGCCGGACATCCTCCCCGAGGTCGAGACCGATGCCGGGATCGACCTGGGGTTGTCCGCCTTCGCTGTCCTGTCCGACGGGCGGAAGATTGACAGCCCTCGTTTCCTGCGCAGGGCAGAGAAGAAGCTCAGGCGCCTTGGGCGGGAGCTGTCCCGCAAGGTCAAGGGGTCGAAGAACCGGGCCAAGGCCCGCCTCAAGGTCGCACGCCAGCACGCCAAGGTGGCCAACCGGCGCCGGGACTGGCACCACAAGGCTTCCACGCAGATCATTCGCGATAACCAAGCGGTGTATGTGGAAGACCTCGCGGTGTCCGGTCTCGGCCGCACCCGGCTCGCCAAGTCCGTGCACGACGCGGGATGGTCTGCGTTCGTCGGCATGCTGGAGTACAAGGCGGTCAAGCACGGCCGCACTTTCGCCAAGGTGGACCGTGCTTTCCCGTCCTCGCAGGTCTGTTCGTTCTGCGGCTTCCGGGACGGTCCCAAGCCGCTGCACGTTCGGAAGTGGACGTGCGGCGCGTGCGGCACGGTGCACGACCGTGATCACAACGCAGCCCGCAACGTCCTCTTCGAAGGACGCCGTATCGTCGCCGCCGGACGGGCGGAGACACTAAACGCCTGTGGAGCGCCGGTAAGACGGGCACACGTGCCCGCCCAGCGCGGTGAAGCAGGAAGCCCCCGGAAGGGTCAGACGACCCAGGCCGAAATCTCTGGCCTCCAGGCCAGGGAGCACGTCAATCGATGACGAGGTCGACCTCGATGTTGCCCCGGGTGGCGTTGGAGTACGGGCAGACCTGGTGGGCCTGCTCGACCAGCTTGCGGCCGGTCGCCTCGTCCACGCTGCCGGGGAGCTCCACGCGGAGGATGACGGCGAGCCCGAAGCCCTCGCCCTGCTTGCCTATGGAGACCTCGGCGGTCACGGCGGCGTCGCTGACGTCGACCTTGGCCTGGCGGCCGACGAGGCCGAGGGCGCTGCCGAAGCAGGCGGCGTACCCGGCGGCGAAGAGCTGCTCGGGGTTGGTGCCCTGGCCGTTGCCGCCCATCGCCTGGGGTACGCCCAGCGCGAGGTCCAGCACGCCGTCGGAGCTGACGGCGCGGCCGTCGCGGCCGTGGGTGGCGGTGGCGACAGCGGTGTAGAGCGCGTCCATGGAAAACCTTCCCTCTCACACGTCAACGTTCGGCGGCCCTCTTCCGGGGCCGCCTGACACCCAGAATTAGAGCACACAATTAAGTTGCACGCAATTGAATGGTGGGCACGAGCTATCCTGGAGGCATGAACACGCCGGACGACGACTGGCTCCGCCTGGACCAGCAGATCTGCTTCTCCCTGCACGCGGCATCCCGCGCCTTCAACGGCGTCTACCGCGGGATCCTCAAGGACCTCGGGCTCACGTACCCGCAGTACCTGGTGATGCTGGTGCTCTGGGAGCACGACGAGCTGCCCGTGAAGAAGCTCGGGGAACATCTGCGCCTCGACTCCGGCACGCTGTCGCCGCTGCTCAAGCGGCTGGAGGCGGCAGGGCTCGTGCGCCGGGAGCGCAGCGCGCGCGACGAGCGGTCGGTGGAGGTGCGGCTGACCGAGGAGGGCGTGGCGATGCGGCGGCGGGCGCTTCAGGTACCGCGCCGGATCGCCGCCTCGACGGGCTTCGGCCCGGACGAGATCCGCGCCCTGCGCGCCCGCGTCGACGAACTCACCACGGCACTGGACGCGGCCGCGCTGGCGGAGCCGCAGGGTGGTGCGCCGGGAGACGAGCGGTCGTAGCGGAGGCGGGGGGCGCGGTGGACGCGCCGGGCGGCTCATCGGCGGCCGGTACGTCGGGCATCAAGGGGCGCGGTGAACTGCGCGATCAACCACCGACGGCCGGCGCTCGACACGAAACCCCGAGCTGCCACGGCGCATGGGGAACGGCTCACCGGCGGTCGCCACCCCGGTGGACGGCTCGTCGGTGGCAGGCGCGTCCGCCGGTGCCCTCCGTACGTGGAGGCGGAGGGTCACCCCGTCCCGGGCGTGTTCCTCCCGGACCGTGAACTCCTCCGCCAGGACGGCCAGTTTCGTGCGCTCGGCCGGGTCGCGCGGAGACCAGCGCGGGTCCAGCGCGTACGCCTCGGCGACGACCCAGACGCGGTCCACCGAGGCGAGCCTGTGCCGCAGGTCCCCGGGGTTCGCCTCACGGCCCCACAGCGTCCCGGACCGGGGCGCCGACTCCCGCAGCGCGATGTCCCGGACCTGCCGGAACCCCTTGGGGTAGGCCAGCGCGGCGAGCCTCCCGACCGACGGCACGAACAGCACCGGGTCGCCGGGGCGCATCTGGCGGAGGGCGAGCGCGGAGACGACGGCGAGGTTGTCGGGGCGGTGTGCGGCGGACCGGTCCTGGCGGTGGACGGGGAGGTGGTGGACGAAGGTGACGGTGAGGGCGAGGACGCCGGTGACGCCCAGCAGGGCGTGCACCTGCCGGCCGCCGACCCGTACCCGGCGCCCGTCGAACCGCAGCCGCCCCAGCACTCCGGCCACCCGCCCGGCTCCGGCGGCGACCAGCAGGGACGCCCCGGCCAGGGAGTAGAGCACGTACCGCTCGTGGAACAGCGGCCGCACCTGCGACACCGTCATCAGGATCCCCGGCGGCACGAGCAGCAGCGGGAGCGCGACCGCCGCCAGTCGCCGCGTACGGAGCCCGACGGCCACCAGCAGCAGCGAGCCACAGAAGACCACCCCGGCCGGCCCGGGAGAGAAGTGCCGCACCAGCCTCTCGGCCTTGTCCCAGCCGGGCGTCACCAGCCACGCCACCTGCCCGGACTGCCCCTGCGACACCCACACCAGCGGCAGCAGGAGCAGCACGACCGCTCCCGCCGCACGCCCCCAGCCGGACCAAACCCTCCTCGGCACCCGCATGAGGGCCAGCGTCGCCGCGTGCGCGCACAGCACCAGCACCGCCAGCTCGTGCAGCAGACAGGTCAGGGCGGCGACGGTCCCGTACGGCCACCAGGCCCGTGCGGTGGCCGCCTCCACCGCCCTGAGAAGCAGCAGCGTCGCCCCCGCCACGCCCGCCGCGACGAGCGCGTACGACCGTCCCTCCTGGGCGTAGTGGCCGGTCATCGGCGTGATGGCGTAGAGGAGACCGGCCCACAGGCCGACCCGTGGCCCGGCCAGCCGGACGCCGAGGGCCGCGACCAGGCCGGCGGTGGCGGCCGCCGCGCACAGCGACGGCAGGCGCAGGACGACCTCGTCCGGGTGGACGGCGAGGACGGCGTGCATGAGCAGGTAGTACAGGCCGTGCACGGCGTCCACGTCGTGCAGCAGCCGCCAGATCTGCGGCACCGTGCGCTGCGCGACCTGGAAGGTGACGCTCTCGTCGCCCCACATGCCGCCCCGGTCCAGGCCCCAGAGGCCGACCGCCGGCATCACCGCCATGGGAACCGCCACGGGCACCACGCCCGGGCCGAACCGGCCGCTCCCCCTCGACTGTGCGCTCATCACGGCCTGATTGTGTGACGTTACGCCAGCCTTGGTGACACTTGATGGTGTGTTACCACTTTCATGTCATTCGCCCGGCTTACGATCGGCCGTAATGAATGCCGTACGGAACCCCGAGAGGCCCCTCCCCCAGGTAGCCGTCGTGGTCATCGGCTACGACGACGCCGCCCATGTGACGGACGCCGTGCGCTCGGCGCTCGCCCAGGGCCCCGCCGTGCGCGAGGTCGTGGCCGTCGACGACTGCTCGACGGACGGCAGCGCCGGCCTCCTCGACCGGCTCGCCGCGTCGGAGCCCCGTCTGAAGGTCATCCGCCGCCGGGCCAACAGCGGCGGCTGCGGCACCCCGCGCAACACCGGGCTCGACGCGGTGACGTCGCCGTACGTGATGTTCCTCGACAGCGACGACGTCCTGCCGCCCGGCGCGGTCGACGCGCTGCTCGACGCGGCGACCGGCGCGCACGCGGAGGTCGCGAGCGGCCTGTGCGTACGCCGGGAACTGCCCTCGGGGCGAGAAGTACCCTGGCAGGCGCGCCTGTACGCACTCCACGCCGCTGTACCGCACCCCGCGCAGCGCCCACGCCTGGTCCACGACACGCTCTGCGTCAACAAGCTCTACCGCACCGGCTTCCTGCGCGAGCACGGCATCCGCTTCCCCGAGGGCCGCTTCCCGTACGAGGACGTCGTCTTCACCGCGCGCGTGCTGGCCGCGGCACCGCGCATCGCCCTGGTCCCGGACCTGGTGTACGTCTGGCACGTGCGCCGGTCCGCCGAGCGGCTGTCGATCTCGCTGGACCGGTCCGGCGTCGCGAACTGGCGGGCCCGTACGGAGGCGTGCCGGCAGGCGTACGAGGTCCTGCTGGGCGCCGGGCAGAAGGAACTCGCGCGGGTCGCGCGCGCCAAGTTCCTCGACCACGACCTGCGGATGTACCTGCGTGAACTGGGGTTGCGCGACGCCGCCTACCGGCGCGCGTGGTGGGAGATCACGCGGGCGCACCTCGCGGAGTACGACGCGGACGACTGGGCCCGCGACCCGGCTGCTCCCGGTCGGCTGGCCGGGCGGGTCGTCCTGGCCTCCCCGGAGCCGCGTGACCTGCCCCGGCTGCGGGAGCTGGCGGCCCGCCCGGCCCGGCTGTACCCGCCGTACGCCCGGGCCGCGGACGGCACGCCCGTCTGGTCGGAGGACCTCCCGCAGGTCTCCCTGGAGCCCCTGCTCACCCGGCCCGTGCCCGTGCTGCCCCTCGCCGTCGACGCGGAGCTGCGGCCACGCGCGCGTGGCGCCCGGCTGCGGCTGCGCCTGCACGAGCTGTACGGCCGGGTGGCGCGGGCGGGCCCGGAGGCGGTGGAGGCGGAGTGGCGGCACCGGGACGACGGCGACGAGGCCGTCCGCGGTACGACCGCGCTGGTGCCGTCGGCCGGCACCTGGTCGGCGGAGACGACCGTGGACCTCCCCGCGCTGGCCGCGCACGGCGTGGGCACCTGGGACCTGCGCCTTCGCATCCGCTTCCGCGACGGCGTGAGCCGCGACGTCACGGCGCACGCCCTCACGGGCGCCGGTCTGCTGCGCCGCAGCGCCCTCCCGAGCGCCCGGCACGGCGTGGTGCTCGTACAGCCGTACGCCACCCACTCCGGCGCGCTGGCGCTGCGCGTCGCGCCCGGCGCACGCGGTGTGCTGTCCGTCGTACGCGGAAGGCTGCGTCGCCTGCTTCACTGAGAGCACGACGCGTATCGGCACGGAGCACCACCGCCACGGGCCAACTGACGAGGGGACGGCCGCACATGACCTGGTTGATCACCGGCGGCGCCGGTTACATCGGCGCTCATGTCGTACGGGCGATGACCGCGGCGGGGGAACAGGCGGTGGTGTACGACGACCTGTCCACCGGTATCGCCGAGCGCGTGCCCGACGGGGTGCCGCTGGTGGTGGGCTCGACACTGGACGGCGAGCGGCTCGCGCGCACCCTCGCGGACCACTCGGTCACCGGCGTCGTCCACCTCGCGGCGAAGAAGCAGGTGGGCGAGTCGGTCGAGCAGCCGCTGCGCTACTACCGGGAGAACGTCGAGGGCCTGCGGGTCCTGCTGGACGCGGTGACGGCGGCGCAGGTGCCGTCCTTCGTCTTCTCCTCCTCGGCGGCGGTGTACGGCATGCCGGACGTGGACCTGGTCACGGAGGAGACGCCCTGCGTGCCCATGTCGCCCTACGGCGAGACGAAGCTGGCCGGTGAGTGGCTGGTGCGCGCGACGGGCCGGGCGACCGGGCTGTCGACCGCGTCCTTGCGCTACTTCAACGTGGCAGGGGCGGCGGGCCCGGAGCTCGCGGACGTCGGGGTGTTCAACCTCGTCCCGATGGTCTTCGAGAAGCTCACCGAGGACGCGCCGCCGCGCGTCTTCGGCGACGACTACCCGACCCCGGACGGCACCTGCGTACGCGACTACATCCACGTCGTCGACCTGGCCGAGGCCCATGTCGCGGCGGCCCGGGTCCTGCGCTCCTCCCCCGGCCGCGAACTCACCCTCAACATCGGCCGGGGTGAAGGCGTCTCCGTCCGCGAGATGATCGACCGCATCAACACGGTCACCGGCTACGACCGGCCGCCCACGGTCACGCCCCGCCGCCCGGGTGACCCGGCCCGCGTCGTCGCCTCCGCCGAGCGCGCTGCCGCGGAGCTGGGCTGGAAGGCCCGGCACGACGTCCAGGACATGATCACGTCGGCGTGGGAGGGCTGGGTGCGCCTGCATCCGGAGGCGGCGCGGGGCTGACCCGGGCCGTCCGGCAGAACTACAACGCCTTCAACGCCCCCGCCGTGGCCCGGGCCAGCGACCCCAGGTACCCCTTGGGCAGCTTCGGGCTGCGGATCACCACCGAGCGCCAGTAGAGCGGCCCGGAGATCAGGTCGAGGGCCAGGTCGTGGTCGAGGCCCCGGCGGAGTTCGCCGCGGGCCTCCGCCGCCGTGACAATGCCGGTGGCGACCCCGTCCTGGCCCTCGCGCAGGGCCTTCTGGAGGGCCTCGGCGATCTCGGGGTTGCGGGCCGCCTCGGCCTGGAGGTCGGGGATGACCTGCGAGGCCACGGGGTGGCGCAGCGCGCGGGAGGTCACCTCGTACAGCAGCCGCAGGTCGCCCTCCAGCGAGCCGGTGTCCGGCGCGGGCAGGCCCTGCACCGCGAGCGCCGAGACGATGTCGAGGACCAGGTGCAGCTTCGAGCGCCAGCGGCGGTACACCGCCGTCTTCCCGACCCCCGCCCGGCGCGCGATCCCCTCGATGGACATCCGCGCGTAGCCGACGGCCGCGAGCTCCTCGAAGACGGCCGCCCGGATGGCTTCCGTCACGTCCTCCCGCAGTACGGCCGCCCCCGCGGGGGCCCGGCGGCGCCGGGGCTGCTGGGGCTCGTCGGGCTTCGTCGTCATGCCGACAGCATAGGGCGTCACGACGAAACGGTTGCGTTCCGACGCTCGGACGACATACGCTCGCGTTGCGACGATACGGTCCCGTCCCGACGTAAGAAGTCGTGAAGAGTCCGGTAAGAACCGCCTCATCCCCTCACTCTTCACGCCCCCACAGGTCCCACACCCCCGAACGAAAGCAGCGGATGTGAGCCAGGTCCTCCACACACCGCCCCAAGCACCGGCCCCGGCCCCGGCCCCGGCCGCCGACGACCTCGCGGCCCTCGCCGCCCGCCACGGCCTCTCCGTCAGCGGCGCCCGCCCCTCCCTGCCCGAGTACGTCCGCCAGCTGTGGGCCCGGCGCCACTTCATCACCGCGTTCGCCACCGCCAAGCTCACCGCCCAGTACAGCCAGGCGAAGCTCGGCCAGGTCTGGCAGGTGATGACCCCGCTGCTGAACGCGGCGGTCTACTACTTCATCTTCGGCGTGCTGCTCGGCACCAAGCACGGGGTGCCGGACTACATCCCGTTCCTGGTCACGGGCGTGTTCATCTGGACGTTCACGCAGAGCTCGATCATGGCGGGCACCCGCGCCATCTCCGGCAACCTCGGCCTGGTGCGCGCCCTGCACTTCCCGCGCGCCGCGCTGCCCCTGTCGTTCTGTCTCCAGCAGCTCCAGCAGCTGCTGTTCTCGATGGGGGCCCTGGTCGTCATCCTGCTCTGCTTCGGCGTGCCGGTCGGCGTGTCCTGGCTGCTGGCGCTGCCGGCGCTGTTCCTCCAGTTCACGTTCAACGCGGGCGTCTCCATGGTCATGGCCCGGATGGGCGCCAAGACCCCGGACATCGCCCAGCTGATGCCGTTCGTGCTGCGCACCTGGATGTACGTCTCGGGCGTCATGTGGAGCATCGACAAGCTGGCGCAGAAGGACAGCCTCCCGCACGTGGTGACGCTGGCGCTGGCGGCCAACCCGGCCGCCGTCTACATCGACCTGATGCGCTTCGCCCTGATCGACAGCTTCCACGCGAGCCAGCTCCCGGCCCATGTGTGGGCGCTCGCCGTCGGCTGGGCGCTGGTCGCCGGCGTCGGCGGCTTCATCTACTTCTGGAAGGCTGAGGAGACCTACGGCCGTGGCTGACATCGCCAACGACAGGATCCCCACCGTCGTCGCCGACGGCGTCGACATCGTCTACCGCGTCAACGGCACCGGCGCCGGACGCGGCTCCGCGACCGCCGCCCTCAACCGCATCGTGCGCCGCAAGCAGACCGAGAAGGCGTCGGGCGTGCGCCGGGTGCACGCCGTGAAGAACGTGTCCTTCGTCGCCCACCGGGGCGAGGCCATCGGCCTGATCGGCACCAACGGCTCCGGCAAGTCGACCCTGCTGAAGGCCGTCGCCGGGCTCCTCCCCGTGGAGAACGGCCACATCTACACCGACGGCCAGCCCTCCCTGCTCGGCGTCAACGCGGCCCTGATGAACGACCTGACCGGCGAGCGCAACGTGCACCTCGGCGGCCTGGCCATGGGCATGTCCCGCGAGCAGGTCAGGGACCGCTACCAGGACATCGTCGACTTCTCCGGCATCAACGAGAAGGGTGACTTCATCACGCTGCCGATGCGGACGTACTCCTCCGGCATGGCCGCACGGCTGCGGTTCTCCATCGCCGCCGCCAAGGACCACGACGTGCTGCTGATCGACGAGGCGCTGGCCACCGGCGACCGCTCCTTCCAGAAGCGCTCCGAGGACCGCATCCGCGAGCTGCGCAAGCACGCCGGGACGGTGTTCCTGGTCAGCCACAACAACAAGTCGATCCGCGACACCTGTGACCGCGTGCTGTGGCTGGAACGCGGGGAACTTCTCATGGACGGGCCGACGGAGGACGTCCTGAAGGAGTACGAGGCGTTCACCGGCGACAAGTCGCCCAAGGCCAAGCCGAAGCCCAAGGTGCCTGTTTCCTCGTGAGGTGCCGTTCCCTCGTGAGGTGCCGGTTACCTCGTGAGGTGCCGGTTCCCTCCTGAGGTGCCGGCTCCCTCGTGAGGCGCCGGTTCCCTCGTGAGGCGCACCCCGGTCGATCCTTTTGTCTTATTGGTGACACCATGACCGCATAAGGTCCGCCCGGTGTGACGAGATGGAGGAGCCCCGTGATGCCCGAGCTCAGCGTCATCGTCCACGGGCCGAACGTTCAGGACCATCTGACGGAGCTCCTCGACTCCCTCGCCGCCCATCCCCTGCCGGACGCCGAGCTGATCGTGGCCGCGGTCGGCGACTGGGCCCGGGAGACTGCCGAGCGGCACAGCCCGGACGGCGGCCCGGTCGACGTAGTGCCGCTGCCGGACGGCACGGGCGACGCCGAGGCCTGGGCGGCGGGGGCGGCGCGGGCCTCCGGCCGCTGGCTGCACTTCGTCCACGCCAAGGACGGCCTGCCCGCCGGGGCCCCGCGCGCGGTCGCCGAGCGGGTGGCCGAGCTCCCGGCCGAGGTGGACGTCCTGCTGGTCGACCACGTCCGCAGCACCTGGCACACCTCCGGCATGCCCTCCCGGGACGGCCCCCTGCTGGCCCGGGCGGGCCGGGCCGACGTCGCCCTCGACGACTGCGCGCCCCTGCTGCGCCTGACCCCGCTGCTCGGCACCCGCGTACTGCGCGCGGACTTCTGGCGGGCGCACGAGCAGCGGCTCACCACCGACGACGAGCCGTACGCCGCCCTGGCCGCCCTGCTGCTCGCCGACCGTGTCGCCTGCCTGCCGCACGTCGCCTACGAGGACCGCGGGCTGCGCCCCGCGAGCCTGCCCCCGGTCACTCCCGGGCAGCGCTACGGCCTCGTCGAGCGCTACGAGTCGCTCCTCGACCTCACCCGGGACCGCCGCGCCGCCCACGCCGTGCTCTACGACGTCATGGTCCGCGACTGCCTGCGCACCTTCGCGCGCGGCGGCATGCCGGAGGAGGTCGCGCGGGAGTTCTTCCGGCGCGCGTCCCTGGCCGCCCTGCGCCGCCGCCCCGAGGGCTACCGGCGCCCCGCCGGCCTGGAAGGCGTCCGCCGCTCCCTGCTCGAAGAGGGCGCCTACGCGAGGTACCGGGCCTTCCAGACCGTCAACCGCACCCGCCGCACCGCCAAGTCGGCCGTACGGGCCCGCAAGCGGCAGGCCGGCGCCAAGCTCCGCGACCACCAGTACCGCAGGGCGCTCGGCCGCCCGGTCAACCCCCACCTGGCGGTGTTCTCGGCGTACTGGAACCGCGGCGTCGCCTGCAACCCGGCCGCGATCGCCGCGAAGCTCGCCGAACTGGCCCCGCAGGTCCACCCGGTGTGGGTGGTGACCGAGGAGAACGCGGCCCTGCTGCCGCCCGGCACCGACCACGTCGTGCCCGGCACCCGCCGCTACTGGGAGGTGCTGGCGACCGCCAAGTACCTCGTCAACAACGTCAACTTCCCCAACACGGTGGTCAAGCGCCCCGACGCCATCCACCTCCAGACCCACCACGGCACACCGCTGAAGCGCATGGGCCTGGACCAGATGGCGTACCCGGCGGCCGCGCAGGGCCTGGACTTCCAGGCACTGCTGGAGCGCATCGACAAGTGGGACTACAGCGTCTCCGCCAACAGCCACACCACGCGCATGTGGGAGCGCGCGTACCCGTCGCACTACGTCTCCCTCGACCACGGCTATCCGCGCAACGACGTCTACTACACGGCCGGCGCGCAGGACATCCGCGGGGTCCGCGACAGGCTCGGCATCGCGCCGGGCCGCCGGGCCGTCCTCTACGCGCCCACCCACCGCGACTACGAGGCCGGCTGGACCCCGCGCCTCGACCTCGCCGCCCTCGCCGACCGCCTCGGCGACGACACGGTCCTGCTCGTCCGCGGCCACTACTTCTACGGCGGCGCGGCCTCCCCGCTCACCAACCTGCGCCGCACCGGCCGGATCATCGACGTCTCCTCCTACGATCCGGTGGAGGAGCTGTGCCTGGCGGCGGACGCCCTGGTCACGGACTACTCCTCGATCATGTTCGACTACGCCAACCTCGACCGCCCGATCGTGATCCACGCCGACGACTGGGAGACGTACCGCACCACCCGCGGCGTCTACTTCGACCTGATGGCCGAGGCCCCGGGCCCCGTCGCCCGCAGCCAGCAGGAGCTGACGGAGATCCTCACCACCGAGGCCTGGCGCGACGAGGGCGCGGCGAAGGCCCGGGCCGTCTTCCGGCGCCGGTTCTGCGAGTACGACGACGGACGCGCCGCCGAACGCGTCGTGCGCCGGGTCTTCCTCGGCCAGGACGAAAGGTCCCTGCCGCCGGTGCTGCCGATCGAGGAACGCACCCCGGCCCCGACCCCGCAGGAGGCGACCGCATGAGCACCCCCGACGTCACCGTGACGGTCATCGTCTACAACGACGCCGAACGCCTCACCCGCGCGGTCGACTCGGTCCGCCGCCAGACCCACGCGAACGTGGAGATCGTCATCAGCGACGACCACTCGACGGACGACACCCCGGAGGTGGCACGTCGTCTGGCGGCCGAGGACCCCCGCATCCGCCACCTCCGGCTGGAGCGGAACAGCGGCGGATGCAGCGCGCCGCGCAACCGCGCCCTGGAGACCGCCCGGGCGCCGTACCTGATGTTCCTCGACAGCGACGACGAACTCCCCGACGACGCCGTCGAACTGCTGCTCGCCGCGCACCGCGAACGCGAGATCGACTTCGCCATGGGAGCGGTGCAGCGCGTCCGGGTCGACAACGGCCGCCGCTCGACGTGGATGCCGCACCTGGTCGCCGAGCGCCGCACCCTCGAGGGCATCGAGGCCGACCCGCGGCTGCTCTTCGAGCACCTCGCCACCAGCAAGATGTACGCCCGCGCCTTCCTCGACCGGCACGGCCTGCGCTTCCCCGAAGGCATCCACTACGAGGACCAGCTGTTCTCGGCGCAGGCGTACTGCCTGGCCAAGGCGTTCACGATCATCCCGGAGCCGGTCTACCGCTGGTACGTCGCGCCGTTCGCCGCCTTGGACGCGGCCTCGATATCCAACCAGCGGCACAAGCTCGCCAACGTCCGCGACCGCGTCCACGTCCAGCACCTCATCGACGCGTTCCTGGCCGAGAGCGGGCACGAGTCGCTGCGAGAGGACAAGGACCACAAGTTCCTCAAACACGACTTCCGGATGTACGCCGGTGACCTGCCCTACCGGGACGAGGAGTGGCTGTCCGCCTTCGCGGACATCGTCACGCCGTACCTGGACACGCTCGCCCCGGGCGCGTTCGCCCGCCTCCCCCGCGCCGAACGAGTGGTCATCCAGCTGATCCGCGACCACCGCCTGCCGGAGGCCAGGCTGGCGGCACGGGGCCTCGGCCACGGTGTGGCACCGAGGCAGGTCACGACGGACGAACAGGGCCGCACGTACTGGGGCTCCCACATCCCGTCCTCCACATGGTCCCGCCGCGAACTGGACATCTCGGACCTGGACCTGGAGACGCGCCCCTTCCCGAGCGCCCAGTTCCGCCACGAGATCACGGAGATCACCCGGGGCCCGGGCGCCTCCGTCGACCTCACCATCCGCACGTACGACCCCGCCCTGCGCCTCCCCGTCGGCCCCCAGCGCGCGACCCTCCTCATCGCCCCGGGCCGACGCCGCCTCCGCGTCCCGTTCCGCCTCTCCCCAGTCCGCCCCGGCATCTTCGAGGGCCGCGTCCACCTGGACCTGGCAGCGGCCCCCCTCCCCTTCCACGGCTTCGCCGGAGTCCGCCACCCGTTGCTCCGCCTGGAACACCAGGGCCTGTCCCACACGGGCCTCCTCCTGGCTCCCCTGGCCTTCCGACCCCTGACGACCCGGGTCCCCCACCACCGCCTGACCCTGGAACCAGAGGGCCACGGCCCGGGCCGCTTGCAGGTCCGCTGGGAGCCGGTGGGCGTGACGGCGAGGGTGATACGCCCGATGACACGCCGAGTGGCAAGGCCCCGGGTGAAGCGGGCAGCACGCTTGCTGGCAAGCGCGCTGAAATAGGCCCAGCCGCGGCTGCGGGCCCCGTCCCGCTCAGCTGCGGGCAGTCGTGCCGCCCGGCTGCGAGCCCCGTCCCGCTTAGCTGCGGGCAGTCGTGCCGCTAGGGGCGGCACGGGTGGGCGCAGCGGCACCCCGCTCCGCCGGGCTGCGGACCCACCCGACCTCAGGGCGTCGTACAGCTCATCGCACCACGGCGTAGAGCACCTGCCCCCTAGGCCCTCGAGCCACCTCCCGCAGCCCCACACCACGCCCGGCGGCAACGCCCGTATCCACAACCCACCGCACCCCGTACTCCCGGAGAATCTCCCCCCGCTCCCGTCCCGGCGTCCCCTCCGCGAAATACCTCCGCACAGCCGCCCCCCGCCGCCCCTCGTCCGACAGGAAGAAGTCGGGATACCCGGGCGCCACGGTGTACGCCCCGTACGCGGGGATCTGCCGAGCCGGCCGTCCCTCCCGGGCCATCACCACATCCCCGTACTTCAGCCAGGGCGTCATCCAGTAGTACCCCTCCCACGGCCGCCGGTACTTCTCGGCGACGGCCTCCGGCAGATCGCCCCGCTCCACCACGTATCCGACCGTCCCCACCTGCGTCCAGGCCCCCACGGCCAACGCCACCCCCAGCACACACGCCCACCCCACCCGAGCCCCCCGCCGCCCGGCCTCGCCGACCTCCACCGCCACCGCGATCTGCGCCGGAATCAACGCCGCCGGCAACGCCCGCCCCCACGACCAGTGCCCGCTCAGCCCGCCCGCCGCCACCACGGCCACCCCCAGTACGAAGAACAGCACCAGCGGATCCCACCGGTCCCGCCACCACCGCACGCCCAGCGCCACCACCCCGAGCAGCACCAGCCAGTACCGCCCGAACAGGTCCTCGTACAGCGACCGGTGCACCGACTCCAGATCGCCCCCGGCCCCGAACAGCGCGAAGAAGTCGTAGTACGGCCACAGCAGCAGGACGACCAGCCCCAGCACCAGCCCACCGCCCAGCCGGAGCCACACCACCCGCCCCGGCCGCGCGGCGACCACCGTCGCGAGCGCCCCCAGCGTGGCCACCACCCCCGAGAACTGATGGCACAGCAGGATCACCGCCCACAGCGCCCCCAGCCCGAGCCACACCCCCAACCCCGCGTCACCGTCATCGGCACCGCGCACCGCCCGCCCGAGCCACGCCCAGAGGTGGAACGCGAGCCCCAGCGCGAACACGCTCGGATACGACACCGTCAGCGCGAGCGAGTTGAGCCCGTAGAAGCCGCTCCAGTTGAACAGGACCGTCCCCCACAGGAACAGCAGGCTCAGCACGGCCAGTGCGGGCGCGGCGCGATGTCCGCTCAGCGTCCGCGCATACCGCCACACCCCTGACAGCAGCAGCGCGAGCCCGGCCAGCGCTCCCAGCCGCAGCACCACGAAGACCGACAGACCGCTCACCCGGGCGACACAGCCGAGCACCAGCATCCAGGGCGAGTAGTACGGGCTCGGCGTGTCCGCGTCGACGAGCGGATTGCCCGGGTCGACGAGATCGTGCCGCAGCCGCTGGACCGTCGCGGCGTGCATGCCGAGGTCCCCGGCCCACGGCAGCCGGACGATCACCAGCACCAGCAGCAGGACGACCACCGCGGCGGCCGCCTGGGCGGCGAGGGCCGCCGGCCTAGGCGCGGTGCGCGTCATGCTGGAACACCCAGGTGCGGCAGACGAGGAAGCGGAAGGCGGAGGCCAGCACGATGGAAGCCGCCTTGACCGCGTTCGACTCGAAGGGACCGGCCAGGCCGAGCCCGTGATATCCGACGTAGAACAGCCCGCTTTCCATCGCCACGCCGATTCCGCTGAAGACGAAGAACAGCGCGATCTGGCGCCGGGTGCGGGACGCCCTGTCGCGGTAGGTGACGTACCGGAATCCGAGGTAGTTGGTGCCCATGGCGACAAGGCTGGCCGCCACGGTCGCCACCATGGCGGCCCGGTGCAGTCCGTGCAGGAGCACGTTGAACACCAGGAAGTTCACCGCGACGCCGCTCCCGCCGACCAGCGCGAAGTTCACCACTTCGACGACGAGGCGCTTAACCGGCGGGGTGGCGGGAGCTGCCGTCCGCTCCCTGGAGAGGTTCACAGTCACGCCCCAAGCCTTAGCCGGAAACGGTAAGTCCTCCACTCGAATCGCCCTAAGACACACCAAGAAGAAAGCGCCCCGGGCCGATACCGGCCCGGGGCGCCCAGGACGCCGTACCGCTGCGAACCGCTACGAATGCGTCCGCAGCAGCGTCCGCATGGTCCGCATCGCCACCGACAGGTTCGCGAGGTCGAACGCCTCGGAGCCCTGGATCTCCTCCAGTGTGGTGCGGGCCCGGCCGAGGATCGCCGCGTTCTTCTGCTCCCACGCCTTGTAGCGCTGCTCGGGCGTCGAAGTGCCGTTGCCCACCGCCAGGACGTCGGCGGTCAGCGCCGCGTGCGCCGCGTACAGGTCCTCGCGGATCGCCGCGCGGGCCATGGACTGCCAGCGGTCGGCGCGGGGCAGCTCGATGATGCGGTCCATGAGCTGGGTGATCCGCAGCCGGTCGGCGAGGTCGTAGTAGACATCGGCGACATCCAGCGGCTCCCGGCCCATGCGGTCGGCGACCGAGACGATGTCGAGCGTCGGGAAGGCGGAGGAGAACCCGGCCACGCGGGTGGCGAGTTCGTCCGGCACGCCGACGTCCGTCAGCTCGTCGTAGATCTTCTGGTACCACTCCAGGTCCGCGCCGCGCAGCAGCTTCGGAAGCTGGGTCCAGACCTGCTCGACCCGCTCGGCGAAGAAGTCGACCGTCTCGGCGAGCTGGAGCGGCTGCGGCCGGTTGTTGAGCAGCCAGCGCGTGCCGCGCTCCACCAGGCGGCGCGAGTGCAGCCGGATACGGGTCTGGACGTCGGCCTCGACCTTGTTGTCGAGCGCCTCGACCCCGTCCCACACCGGCGACTGGCGGAAGATCTCCCGGGCCGCCGTCTGCGCCCGCACGATCTCCTCCAGCGACGCGCCGGTCTCCTCGCGCAGCCGGTGCAGATACGTCGTACCGCCCGTGTTGACCGTGTCGTTGACCAGGACCGTCGTGACGATCTCGCGGCGCAGCGGGTGCCCGTCGAGACGGTCCGGGAACTGCTCGCGCAGCTCGGTCGGGAAGTAGCAGTGCAGCAGGCCCCGCAGGTACGGGTCGTCCGGCAGCGAGGTGTGCAGCAGCTCCTCGGCGACCGTGATCTTCGTGTACGCCAGCAGGACGGCCGTCTCCGGGCTGGTCAGGCCCTGCCCCTGGGCGAGCCGCTCGCGGATCTGCCGGTCGGTGGGCAGGAACTCCAGCGCCCGGTCGAGGTGGCCCTCCCTGACCAGGTGCTTCATGAAGCGCTGCTGGGCGTGGAGCATGTCCTTGGACTGGGCGAGGGCGTTGGCGATCGCCGTGTTCTGCGCGTAGTTGTTGCGCAGCACGAGCTGGCCGACCTCGTCGGTCATCTCGGCGAGCAGCTTGTTGCGCTGCTTGACGGTCATGTCGCCGTCGGCGACCAAGCCGTTGAGCAGGATCTTGATGTTCACCTCGTGGTCGGAGGTGTCGACGCCCGCGCTGTTGTCGATGGCGTCGGTGTTGATCCGGCCGCCGTGCAGCGCGAACTCGATCCGCCCGAGCTGGGTCAGGCCCAGGTTGCCGCCCTCGCCGACGACCTTGACCCGCAGGTCCTTGCCGTCGACACGGATGGCGTCGTTGGCCTTGTCGCCGACGTCCGCGTTGGACTCGGTGGAGGACTTGACGTACGTACCGATGCCGCCGTTCCACAGCAGGTCCACCGGCGCCTGGAGGATGGCCTTCATCAGGTCGGCCGGGGTCAGCTTGGTGACCTTGGCCTCGATGCCGAGGGCCTCGCGGATGTGGGCGTTGACCGGGATCGCCTTGGCCGTACGCGGGAAGATGCCGCCGCCGGTCGACAGCAGCTCCTTGTCGTACTCCTCCCAGCTGGACCGCGGCAGCTCGAACAGGCGGCGGCGCTCGGCGTAGGAGGTGGCCGCGTCCGGGTTCGGGTCGATGAAGATGTGCCGGTGGTCGAAGGCGGCCACCAGGCGGATGTGCTCGGAGAGCAGCATGCCGTTGCCGAACACGTCACCGGACATGTCGCCGATGCCGACGACCGTGAAGTCCTCGGTCTGGGTGTCCACGCCCAGCTCCCGGAAGTGCCGCTTGACGGACTCCCAGGCGCCGCGGGCGGTGATGCCCATGCCCTTGTGGTCGTAGCCGGCCGAGCCACCGGAGGCGAAGGCGTCGCCGAGCCAGAAGTTGTACTTCTCGGCGACCCCGTTGGCGATGTCGGAGAACGTCGCCGTGCCCTTGTCGGCGGCGACGACGAGGTACGTGTCGTCCTCGTCGTGCCGGACGACGTCGGCCGGGGGCACGACCTCGCCGGCCACCATGTTGTCGGTGATGTCGAGCAGCGCCGAGATGAACGTCTTGTAGCTGGCGATGCCCTCGGCCATCCACGCGTCGCGGTCGACGCTCGGGTCGGGCAGCTGCTTGGCGACGAAGCCGCCCTTGGCGCCGACCGGCACGATGACGGTGTTCTTCACCATCTGCGCCTTGACCAGGCCGAGGATCTCCGTACGGAAGTCCTCACGGCGGTCGGACCAGCGCAGGCCGCCGCGCGCGACCTTGCCGAAGCGCAGGTGCACGCCCTCGACGCGCGGCGAGTACACCCAGATCTCGAACGCCGGGCGCGGCGCCGGCAGGTCGGGGATGGCCTGCGGGTCGAACTTCATGGAGACGTACTCGTGCGGCTTGCCGCCCGCCGCCTCCTGGAAGAAGTTGGTCCGCAGCGTCGCCTTGATGACCGTCAGGAACGACCTGAGGATCCGGTCCTCGTCGAGCGAGGCCACCTGGTCGAGGGCCGCGTCGACCTCCTCCAGCAGCGCGTCCACGATCTCGTGCCCCGCGCGCTGCCGGTCCGGCGACATCCGCGCCTCGAACAGGGAGACGAGCAGGCGGGTGGTGTGGACGTTGTTGCGGAGGGTGTCCTCCATGTAGTCCTGGCTGAACGTGGACGCCGCCTGCCGCAGGTACTTCGCGTACGCCCGCAGCACCGTCGCCTGACGCCAGGTCAGCCCGGCGCTCAGCACCAGGGCGTTGAAGCCGTCGTTCTCCGCCTTGCCGGTCCAGGTGGCGGCGAAGGCGTCCTGGAACCGCTCGCGGGCGTCGTCGCCGAAGTAGTCCCCGCCGCCCCGGGGGCGGGGCATGCGCAGGCCGAAGTCGTAGATCCAGGCCACGCTCCGGTCCGTGCAGCGCAGCTCGTAGGGCCGCTCGTCGACGACCTCGACGCCGAGCCGGTTGAGGACCGGCAGCACGGCCGACAGGGAGATGGCGTCGCCCGTGCGGTAGATCTTGAAGCGGCGCTCCTCGGGGGCGGCGCCCACCGGCTCGTAGAGGCTGAGCGCGAAGTCCTCGCCCTCCTCGGCGTTGAGCTGTTCGAGGTGGACGAGGTCGGCGACCGCGGCGCGCGGGTTGTGGTCGGCCTTGTAGCCCTCGGGGAAGGCGTGCGCGTACCGGCGCATGAGCTCCGCCGCGCGCTCCTCGCCGAGCTCCGCGTTGAGCGCCTCGGAGAAGGCGTCCTCCCAGGAGCGGGCGGCCTCCACCAGCCGGGCCTCGATGCGCTCCTTGTCGGCGTCGGACAGCTCGGGCAGCTCGGTGCCCTGCGGGACCCGGACCACGAAGTGCAGCCGGGACAGGATCGACTCGGTGTTCCAGGCCGTGAAGTCGACGCTGATGCCGCCCAGTTCCTCCTTCAGGATCTCGATGATCCGCAGGCGGACGGCCGTGGTGTAGCGGTCGCGCGGCAGGTAGACGAGGGCGGAGTAGTAGCGCCCGTACTCGTCCTGGCGCAGGTAGAGCCTCAGCCGCCTGCGCTCCTGGAGGTAGAGGACGGAGGTGACGATGGACCGCAGCTCGTCGACGGGGGTCTGGAACAGCTCGTCGCGCGGGTAGGTCTCCAGGATCTGGAGCAGGTCGCGGCCGTCGTGGCTGTTGGGCGAGAACCCGGCCTGTTCGAGGACCTCCTCGACCTTGCGCCGGATGACCGGGACCCGGCGCACGGACTCGGTGTAGGCGGCGGAGGAGAACAGCCCGAGGAACCGCCGCTCGCCGACGACATTGCCCTCGGCGTCGAACTTCTTCACCCCGATGTAGTCCAGGTACGACGGCCGGTGCACGGTCGACCGGCTGTTCGCCTTGGTCAGGACGAGCAGCTTGTGCTCGCGCGCCTTGGCCCGGGCGTCGGCGGGCAGCCGCTCGAAGGACGGGCTGACCGGGTGGCTCTCCTGGTCGGAGTGGTGCGGGTCGGCGCGCAGGATGCCGAGGCCGGTGCCGGGCACGGCGGCCAGCGAGTCGTCCCCGCGCAGCTGGTACTCGCGGTAGCCGAGGAAGGTGAAGTGGTCGTCGGCCAGCCAGCGCAGCAGCTCGCGGGCCTCCTCGACCTGGGGTCCGGGCAGGTCGGCGGGGATGGGCTCGTCCGGCAGCCCCTCCGCCAGCCGGGTCGCCGCTTCCCGCATCTTGCCCCAGTCCTCGACGGCCTCACGGGCGTCGGACAGCACCCGCAGCAGGTCGGCGGTGATCTGCTTCAGATCGGCCCGGTCGGTCTCACGGTCGATCTCGACATGGATCCAGGACTCGACGTGCGCGTCGTGCGGGAGATCGCCGAGGCCGGTCGCGGGAGAGGGCAGCACCTCGACGAGCTTGCCGGTGACGTCGCGCCGCACGATGAACTGCGGGTGGATGACGACGTGGATCCCGCGCCCCTGCCGCGTCAGCTCGTTGGTGACGGAGTCGACGAGGAAGGGCATGTCGTCGGTGACGACCTCGACGACGGAGTGGCTGCACGTCCACCCGTTCTCTTCGACCGTGGGGGTGTGCACCCGCACGTTGGCCGTGCCCTGGGGGCGATTTTCGGCCAGCCGGTAGTGCGAGACAGCGGCTCCGAAGACGTCGACCGGGTCGCGGTCGGTGAGGTCCTCCGGGGCCGTGTGCAGGTAGTAACGCTGGAGGAACGACAGCAGTGACTCGCGGTCCGGGGCCTCCTGGGCGTCTGGGGTCTCCTCGCCCGTCGACCCGGTCGGTAGGTGCCCCCCGACCGGGCTGTTCTCAGCAACCCGGGCGGCCCTCTCGAGCAACTCGGCCTTGGCTTCGTCCAGCTTGGTCTGCATTGTCCTCTGGCTCCTGTCGCGCGCCGTTGCGTGACGTAGAAGGAAGTACGGCCTCTGCGCTTACGACGTCACGTCGTGACACGGGGTATCCGGTCTGTTCCGACGCTATGCCGCAAGGTGAGATGAGCGGGGGTGTCTGAGCCAATCTTGAGCTGCCCCACGGGTGTGAGGCTGCTCTCGGCGACGCCTCGGTCCGGGTGGTGCTCGGCGTCCCGGGAGTCCTCGAAGCCCCGTCCCGCCCGCGAAGACCAGCGACCGCCGCCCGGTCACGGATGTGGTCCGTGCTCTCCGGGCGCAGGGCAGGGACGACGACGTCCCCGCGAACTATCGCGCTGATCACGCCACCAAGGCTATCGCTCCTCACAGGGGGCCCGTCATGAGCCGTATGTGTACAAAACCAGGCCTGGAAGTTTGACGTTCTGCACAGTGCCGCCATGTGGATACCGGCATAGTTGCGGGCAATCGTGCCTCCCCCAGTGCCTTAAGGGCCTGGGAGGTGCCCCCAGGGCGGCACGGGTGGGCGCAGGCAGCGGCACCCCGTCGCGCCGGGTTGCGCACCCACCCGGCCTCAGCACCACCGCCGAGCAGCCGGCTACGCCGCCAGCCGCTCCGCCTCGGCGACCGCTTCCTCCAGCGTGTCCACGACCGGCACGCCCACCGCCTCCAGACTGGCCCGACTGTGCGACCCGCCGGTATACAGCACAGCCCTCGCCCCCACATGCTCCGCGGCCACCGCGTCATCCGCCGCGTCCCCGATCACCACGGTCCGCTCGGGATCCACTCTCAGTGACCCCAGATGCCGCACCATGTGCTCGGCCTTGCTGCCCCCCGACGGCCCGGTCCGCCCGTCCACCCGTATGAAGTGCGGCTCGATCCCGAACCCCCGCACCAACGGAACCAGCTCTTCATGCACGTACATGCTGAGGATCGACTGACTCCGCCCCGCCGACCGCCACCCGGACAGCAGCTCCACCGCCCCCACGGTCAGCCCGCAGCTCACCCGGTGCTCCGCGTAGTACCGATGGAAGATGTCGTCCATGATCTCCCATTCGGCCTCGGTCGGCAGCCGCCCGATCAGCCGCTCGTAGAACTTCGGCACCGGTACGCAGTACAGCTCCCGGTACTTCTCCAGCGTCAGCGGCTCCAGCCCAAGCTCGGCGAACGCCGCGTTCGTCGCCCCGATGATCGCGTCGATGTCATGGAACAGCGTCCCGTTCCAGTCCCAGACAATGTGCGCGCCCGTCTGCTTCCCCATGCCCCAAAACGTACCCGCCCCCACTGACAATCAAGAGAACGGCAACTCAACGCGCCCCCTGGATGCCGAGAGCACCCGCCCCGGCTCGCTCAGTCCCCGCGATCCACCAGGTTCGGAATCTCCTGCGTGGCGAACCACAGCAGCTCGTGGTCCTCCGCCCCGTCCACGACGAACTGCGCGTCGTCGTCGCCACCGTCCGCCGCCGGCAGCGCCTCGGCGGCCGCCGTCACATCCGCCTCCGCGTCCGCCGCGTCGACGTGCACGGACGCCGCCTTGGCCAGCGGGACGGCGCCGGCGACCCGTACCTCCCCCAGCGCCGCCGGGTCGAGTCGGTCGGGATCCGCGCTCGCGACCCGGTCGGGCACGTCCACGGCCACCACGACCCGCCGCCGCGGCGCCTCCGGCTCGGCCGCCAGCAGCCGCAGCGAGGCCAGCGCGGCCCGGCTCAGCGCCGCGTACTCCAGTTCCTCGATGTCGTCGGAGAGGTACCACTCGCGCAGCCCGGGCGTCACGGCGTACGCGACGAACGGCCCGGCTCCCAGCTCACCCGTCCTGTACGCCTCGGCGAGACCGGGGAGGGTCAGGGGCACGTAGACACGCATGGCTGGCTGCTTCTTTCGTGGTCGTTTCATGGTCACAGGGCTCCGGAGGGCCTTCAGGATACGTGCGGGGCGTCCCCTTTCGAGTTCCGTCCCGTGACGCCGGACGCGGCAACTCCAGGCCCGGCATTCACCCGGCGCATCCCCGCGCTGACCGGCTCCATGCCCTCCGCACCACCCGGATAGGTGAACATTCCGGCGCCCGCCACCGGAGGCCCGCTTCCTTGCCCCTGCCCCCGTCGGCCCCGTACAAGATCACCAACCCGAAGTTACTCCCCGGTATCCACCGGGCCCACGAAACGGGGACCCCCATGAACAAGGTCATGACCAGGGCACAGCAGCGCCCGGCCAGCCGCCCGCCGACCCGCCGCGACTCACGCCGCCCCGACGGCACCGCCAACCCACGCACCCCCGCGAACCCCACTAACGCCCCCGACGGCACCGCCCCGCCACGCACCCCCCGCAGCACGACCCCACACACCCCCGGCAGCACCACGCCCCGCACCTCCGGCGACACCACCCCACCCCGCACCCCGGGCGGAGGCCCCACCCGCACACCGGCAGCCGACGGCCGCCCGCCGACCCGCCGCGACTCACGCCGCCCCGACGGCACCGCCAACCCACGCACCCCCGCGAACCCCACTAACGCCCCCGACGGCACCGCCCCGCCACGCACCCCCCGCAGCATGACCCCAC
>NZ_BAAASE010000012.1:0-244349 GCF_039532725.1 Streptomyces coeruleofuscus | reverse complement strand
CCGACATCCTGCACGCCTACCTCCAGCACGGCGGCCGCCCCGCCTTCGAGGTCCGGGCCGTCCTCGCCGCGACCCTCGCTCCCACCTGGGGCATCTACTCCGGCTACGAACTGTGCGAGAACACCCCACTCAGGGAGGGCGGCGAGGAATACCTCGACTCGGAGAAGTACCAGCTCAGGCACCGCGACTGGGAGGCCGCCGAACGCGAGGGACGCACCATCACCCCGCTGCTCACCAGGCTCAACACCATCCGCCGGGAACACCCCGCGCTGCAGCGGCTCAGGAACCTCCGCTTCCACCACACCGACAGCGACGCATTCCTCGCGTACAGCAAGCGCACCGGTTCCGACGTCGTCCTGGTGGTCGCCAACCTCGACCCGCACCACACCCAGGAGGCCACGGTCTCGCTGGACATGCCGCAACTCGGCCTGGACTGGCACGAGTCGGTGCCGGTGCGCGACGAGCTCACCGGCGAGACCTACCACTGGAGCAGGAACAACTACGTGCGTCTCGAGCCGGGGCGGGCTCCCGCGCACGTCTTCCACGTCCTGTCGCCGCCCGCCGCGCAAGGGAACGGAGGGGCAGGAACGTCATGACCGTGAACGAGCCCGTGCTGGACACTTTCGAGGACACCCCCGTCAGGGACCGGGACCCGGAGTGGTTCAAGCGCGCCGTCTTCTACGAGGTACTCGTCCGCTCGTTCCAGGACAGCGACGGTGACGGCGTCGGTGACCTGAAGGGCCTGACCTCGAAACTCGACTACCTCCAGTGGCTCGGCGTCGACTGCCTGTGGCTGCCCCCGTTCTTCAAGTCGCCCCTGCGCGACGGCGGCTACGACGTCTCCGACTACACCGCCGTGCTGCCGGAGTTCGGTGACCTGGCCGACTTCGTGGAGTTCGTCGACGCCGCCCACCAGCGCGGCATGCGGGTGATCATCGACTTCGTCATGAACCACACCAGCGACCAGCACCCGTGGTTCCAGGAGTCGAGAAAGGACCCCGACGGGCCTTACGGCGACTACTACGTGTGGGCCGACGACGACAAGGGCTACCCGGACGCGCGGATCATCTTCGTCGACACCGAGACGTCGAACTGGACGTTCGACCCGGTGCGCGGCCAGTACTTCTTCCACCGCTTCTTCTCGCACCAGCCGGACCTCAACTACGAGAACCCGCGCGTCCAGGAGGAGATCCTGGCCGCGCTGAAGTTCTGGCTGGACCTCGGCATCGACGGCTTCCGGCTGGACGCGGTGCCGTACCTGTACGCGGCCGAGGACACCAACTGCGAGAACCTGCCCGCCACCCACGCGTTCCTCAAGCGCGTCCGCCGCGAGATCGACACGCAGTACCCGGACACCGTGCTGCTCGCCGAGGCCAACCAGTGGCCCGAGGACGTCGTCGACTACTTCGGCGACTACGCTGCCGGCGGCGACGAATGCCACATGGCCTTCCACTTCCCGGTCATGCCGCGCATCTTCATGGCCGTACGGCGCGAGTCCCGCTACCCGGTCTCCGAGATCCTGGCCAAGACCCCGGCCATCCCCTCGGGCTGCCAGTGGGGCATGTTCCTGCGCAACCACGACGAGCTGACGCTCGAGATGGTCACCGACGAAGAGCGCGACTACATGTGGGCCGAGTACGCCAAGGACCCCCGCATGCGCGCCAACATCGGCATCCGCAGGCGGCTCGCCCCCCTGCTGGACAACGACCGGCACACCATCGAGCTGTTCACCGCGCTGCTGCTGGCCCTGCCCGGCTCGCCGATCCTCTACTACGGCGACGAGATCGGCATGGGCGACAACATCTGGCTCGGCGACCGGGACGCGGTGCGCACGCCGATGCAGTGGACACCGGACCGCAACGCCGGGTTCTCCACCTGCGACCCCGGCCGCCTCTACCTGCCGGCCATCATGGACCCGGTCTACGGCCACCAGGTCACCAACGTCGAGGCGTCGATGTCGTCGCCGTCGTCGCTGCTGCACTGGACCCACCGCATGATCGAGATCCGCAAGCAGAACCCGGCCTTCGGCCTCGGTTCGTACACCGAGCTGTCTTCCTCCAACCCCTCGGTGCTGGCGTTCCTGCGGGAGTACGAGGACGACCTGGTGCTGTGCGTGAACAACTTCGCGCGGTTCGCCCAGCCCACCGAACTCGATCTGCGCGAGTTCGCCGGGCGCCATCCGGTCGAGCTGTTCGGCGGGGTCCGCTTCCCCGCGATCGGCGAACTGCCGTACCTGCTGACTCTCGGGGGCCACGGCTTCTACTGGTTCCGGCTCACTCGAGTCGCATCCCGCATCGGCAGGCGACTGTGAGCACGCGCCGACGAAAGGAGGCGTGACCATGCCGAAGACCGCATCCCTCCGCCCGAGTCTCACGCGCCTGGCCGAGCCCATGGAGTCGCTCGGCGGGCTGCTGCGCGACTGGCTGCCGCGGCAGCGCTGGTTCGCGGGCAAGGACCGGCCCGTCACGGAGCTCGGCCTGCTGTCGATGACCGAGCTGTTCCCGGGCTGTCTGCACCTGCTGATCCACGCCGGTCACGCCGGCCACACGGGCGTGCCGTCCCCGGGCGGAGCTCCCCCGGCCGGCGACTGCTACCAGCTCCTGCTCGGCGTACGGGAGCACCCGTCGCCGCGCCTGGGACGGGCGCTCATCGGGCGGGTGCAGGACGGGCCGCTGGCCGGTCTGACGGTCTACGACGCGTTGCACGACCCCCGTTCGGCCCAGCTGCTCCTGGACCGGCTGCGGCACCCCGGGACCGCCGGCCCCCTGCGGTTCGACTGCGACCCGGACCAGCCGGTGCCCGGCGGACTGGTGCCGCGGCTGCTCGACGCCGAGCAGTCCAACTCCTCGCTGGTCTACGGCGACGAGTACATCCTGAAGGTCTTCCGGCGCATCCAGCCGGGCGTCAACCCCGATTTGGAGGTGCCGGGGGCGCTGGCCAGGCAGGGCTGTCACCGCGTGCCCGCGCCGGTGGCCTGGTTCCAGACGAAGCATCCGTTCAAGGCCACCCTCGGCGTGCTCCAGCCGTATCTGCGGGACGCCTCCGACGGCTGGACGCTGGCACTGCACGCCCTGGCCGCGGGCGACGACTTCACGGCCCAGGCGCGGGCGCTGGGCGCGGCCACGGCGGAGGTGCACCTCGCGCTCGCCTCCGCCTTCCCGGTCGGCGAGCCCGGGGAGAACGGGCACACGGCGACCGCGATGTCCGAGCGGCTGGCCGCCGCCGCGCACTGCGTACCCGCGCTCCAGCCGTACGTGCCGGGCCTGCGGACCGCGTTCGCCGCCCTCGCCACCTGCGACGCCGGTCCGCCGGCCCAGCGCATCCACGGCGATCTGCACCTGGGTCAGGTGCTGCGGGCCGGACGCGAGTGGTTCGTCATCGACTTCGAGGGCGAGCCGTCCCGGCCGCTCTCCGAACGGCGCAGCGCCCACTCCCCCGTGCGGGACATCGCCGGGATGCTGCGCTCCTTCGACTACGCCGCCCGGCAGCGCCGCCCCTGGCGCCCGGAGTGGGCGCGACGCTGTCGCGAGACCTATTGCGCGGGCTATGCCGCCCGCGCGGGCTGGGACCCGCGCAAGAAACACGGACTGCTCCGGGCCTACGAGACGGACCGGGCCGTGTACGAGGTGCTGTACGAGGCACGGCACCGCCCCGACTGGCTGCCTGTACCGATGGCGGCGATCGAGCGCCTCGCTGTGAGAGGAGACTGAGCCGTGGCCCTGCGCGACACCTCAATCCCGGAGCCGTCCGGCCCGGTCCCGGGCGCGACCGCGCCCGCCCTGAGTCCGGAGGACCGCGGGCGCCTGCTGGCGGGCGCCCACCACGATCCGCACGCGCTGCTGGGCGCCCACCCGGTCCCCGGCGGGATCGCGTTCCGGGCGCTGCGCCCGTTCGCCCGCTCGGTGAGCGTGGTGACCGGCGGCAAGCACACGCCCCTCGTCTCGGAGGGCGACGGCCTGTTCTCCGGCGTGCTGCCGCTGGCGGAGATCCCCGCGTACACACTGCACGTGGCCTACGAGGGCGGTGAGCAGGAGGTGCACGACCCGTACCGGTTCCTGCCCGCCCTCGGCGAACTCGACCTGCACCTGATCCGCGAGGGCCGGCACGAGCAGCTGTGGCAGGCGCTCGGCGCGCAGCCCATGACCCACGAAGGCGTGGCCGGCACCCGGTTCACGGTGTGGGCGCCCAACGCGCAGGGCGTGCGGGTCGCCACGGACTTCACCTACTGGGACGGGACGCAGTTCCCGATGCGCTCGCTCGGCGCGTCCGGCGTGTGGGAGCTGTTCCTGCCGGGCGTGGGCGAGGGCACGGCGTACAAGTTCGAGATCACCTCCCGGTACGGCCACCGCTTTCTGAAGGCGGACCCGATGGCCCGCCGCACCGAGGAGCCGCCCAACACGGCGTCGATCGTGACGGCCTCGCACTACGAGTGGGGCGACACGGAGTGGATGGCGCACCGGGCGGACACGCCGGTGCACGAGGCGCCGTTCTCGGTGTACGAGGTGCACCTGCCGTCCTGGCGGCCCGGGCTGGACTACCGGCAGCTCGCCGAGGAACTCCCGGCGTACGTCAAGGACCTCGGGTTCACCCACGTGGAGCTGATGCCGGTCGCCGAGCACCCCTTCCACGGCTCCTGGGGCTACCAGGTCACCGGCTTCTACGCGCCGACCGCCCGGCTCGGGACCCCGGACGACTTCCGGTTCTTCGTCGACGCCTGCCACCGGGCGGGCATCGGCGTGATCATGGACTGGGTGCCGGCGCACTTCCCGAAGGACGACTGGGCGCTGGCCCGGTTCGACGGGGATCCGCTGTACGAGCCCGGGGACGGGCGGCGCGCCGAGCACCCGGACTGGGGCACGTACGAGTTCGACTTCGCCCGCACCGAGGTGCGCAACTTCCTCGTGGCGAACGCGGTGTACTGGTGCGAGGAGTTCCACATCGACGGGCTGCGCGTCGACGCGGTCGCCTCGATGCTCTACCTGGACTACTCGCGCGAGGACGGCCAGTGGGAGCCCAACGCCTACGGCGGCCGGGAGGACCTGGCGGCCATGGCGTTCCTCCAGGAGATGAACGCGACCGTGTACCGGCGCGCCCCGGGCGTGGTGACGATCGCGGAGGAGTCCACCGCCTGGGGCGGGGTGACCAAGCCCACCGACACAGGCGGGCTGGGTTTCGGGCTGAAGTGGAACATGGGCTGGATGCACGACTCGCTGGAGTACCTCGCCCACGAGCCGGTGCACCGCAAGTACCACCACCACGAGATGACCTTCTCGATGGTGTACGCCTACAGCGAGAACTACGTCCTGCCGATCTCCCACGACGAGGTCGTGCACGGAAAGCAGGCACTGGTGTCGAAGGCGCCGGGCGACTGGTGGCAGCGGCGCGCGAACGTCCGCGCCTACCTCGGCTTCATGTGGAGCCACCCCGGCAAGCAGTTGCTGTTCATGGGGCAGGAGTTCGCGCAGGGGGCCGAGTGGTCGGTGGAACACGGGCCGGAGTGGTGGCTCCTCGACGAGGGCTACCACTCGGCGGGCGACCACCGGGGCGTGCGTGATCTGGTCCGTGACCTGAACACGGCGTACCGGGCGACACCGGCGCTGTGGCAGTGCGACACCCGCCCGGAGGGCTTCCGGTGGGTGGCGGTGGACTCGGCCGACGACAACGTCTTCGCGTTCCTCAGGTACGACGCGGAGGGCAGGCCGCTGCTGGCGGTGTCGAACTTCTCCCCCGTGGTCCGGCACGACTACGGCCTGTGGGTACCGGGCGACGCCGTCGCGTGGCAGGAGACCCTCAACACCGACGACCCGCGCTACGGCGGCAGCGGCGTCACCAACCCGGATCCGGTCAAACCGGAGGACGGTTGTGTCCGGATCACGCTGCCGCCGCTGGCCACGGTGTGGCTGACGCCGTTCGCTGCGTGAAGTCCCGCGGCCGCACCAGGTGTCCGACCCGCCTGTGAGGGGCACTGGGTGTCTACCACCGGGAACTCCCGGTGGCGGACGCCGCAGGGGCACAGAAGGGCGGGCATCAGGGTGCGCACCGTCGGAGTGGAGGAGGAACTCCTCCTGGTCGACCCGGAGACCGGGGAACCGCAGGCGAGGTCCGCGGCGGTGCTCGCCCGGGCCGAGCAGGACGACGCGGATCAGGACGTCTTCGAGAAGGAACTCCACGAGCAGATGCTGGAGTTCGCCACCCATCCGCAGTCGTCCATGGAGAGCCTGCGCGCGGAGATCGTCCGCTGCCGCAAGGAGGCGGCCCGGCACGCCGGGGAGATCGGCTGCACGGTCGCGGCGCTCGCCACGTCCCCGCTGCCGGTCAGCCCCGCTGTCGGCGTCAACCGCCGCTACCAGTGGATGGCCGAGCAGTACGGCATCGCCACCCGGGAGCAGCTCGTCCTGGGCTGCCACGTGCACGTGTCCGTCGAGTCCGACGAGGAGGGCGTCGCGGTCATCGACCGGGTGCGGCCCTGGCTCCAGGTCCTGACGGCGCTCAGTGCGAACTCGCCGTTCTGGCAGGGCAAGGACACGGGGTACAGCAGCTACCGCAGCCGGGTGTGGCTGCGCTGGCCGTCGGCCGGCCCGACGGAGATCTTCGGCTCGGCCGAGCGGTACCACCGGCTGATCGCGGACATGGTGGCCACCGGCGCTCTCCTCGACGACGGGATGATCTACTTCGACGCGCGGCTGTCCCAGCGGTATCCGACGGTGGAGGTCCGGGTGTCGGACGTCTGTCTGCACTCCGGCACGGCCGCGCTGGTCGCCACGCTCGTCCGCGGGCTGGTCGAGACCGCCGCGCGCGAGTGGCGGGCCGGCCGGGAACCGCTCGACCACAGCGTCAGCCTGCTGCGGCTGGCCGACTGGCTGGCCGCCCGGTCCGGGCTCTCTGGCGAGCTGCTGCACCCCGCGACCATGCGGCGCCTGCCCGCCGAGGCGGTCGTCCGTGCCCTGCTGGACCATGTCGAGGAGGCCCTCGCGGACACCGGGGACCTCGATCGGGCGCGGGCCGCCTGCGAGGAGCTGCTGCGGGAGGGCAACGGCGCACAGGTGCAGCGCGCGCTGATGGAGCGCACGGGGAGCCTGCGGGACGTCGTCACCGAGTGCGTCCGCCACACGCAGGCGTGAGCGTCCCGCCTGCTTCCGCGGACGGGCTCGGAGGATTCCGGCCTCAGAGGATCAGAACCAGGGCGTAGGCCAGGAAGAACGCCGCGATCAGCACCACGAGGACGATGATCACGGCCATCGGTGCCTTGGCCCAGCCCTTGGGCGGGTTGTGCGTCTCCCGGGGCCCCGCCTCGGGCATGCTGCTCTCCGCGGGCGGGGTCTCACCCGGCGGTACGCCGCCGCCCGGTTCCAGGCCGGAGCTGCGTTCGGGTTCGGGATCGGGACTGATGTGACTCATGCCGTCCGGGTCCCCCGATCACGCCGAGATCATCAGTGGGACGACTTCCGTATTTCCCGACCCCTGAGGGCCGCGGCTCGACTACATTCGAGCCCCGCCGATGACGCTACCCGTCGGCAATGTGACACCCCGTACACGTCAGGAGCAGTGCATGCGCGATCTCGCCCTCGCTCCGCCGGCCGTCTCGCCCTTGACCGGCGGGCTCGCCGACAGCGTCTTCGAGACGGCGGACCGCGAACCCACCCGGCCGGTGCTCGCGCGCCGCGCCGACCCGGCCTCCGCCTCCTGGGAGGAGGTGACGGCGATCGAGCTGCGCGACGAGGTGGTGGACGTGGCCAAGGGGCTGATCGCCTCCGGGTTAACGCCGGGGCACCGCGTGGCGATCATGGCGCGCACCCGGTACGAGTGGACGGTCCTGTGCTACGCGCTGTGGGCCGTGGGTGCCGAGGTCGTCCCGGTCTACCCGACGTCGTCGCGCGACCAGGTCGAGTGGATCCTGCGGGACGCCGGCTGTGTGGCGGTGGTGGTGGAGGACGAGCAGGGCGTCATGACCGTCGGCTCGGTGTGCGCCTCGCTGCCGCTGCTGCGCCACGTCTGGCAACTGGACGCGGGCGCCCTGGAGGAACTGGCCGCGCGCGGGGAGGTCGTCCCGCACGCCACGGTCGATTCGATGCGCCGCATCGTGCTGCCGGATTCCACGGCCGTCATCGCCTACACCTCCGGCACGTCCGGCCACGCCATGGGCTGCGCCCTGAGCCACCGCAACCTGGCCGCGCCCTGCGACACGCTGCTGACGGGCTGGGGGCACACGGCGGCACCGCGCGGGGAGCAGGGCTCCGTGCTGGCGTTCCTGCCCTTCTCCCATGTGTACGGGCTGATGATCCAGGGCCTGTGCCTGCGCGGGGGCCTGGTGATGGGACACCAGGCCGAGCTGGGCGGGGAGGCACTGTTGTCGGCGCTGCGCTCGTTCAGGCCCACGTACTTCTACGCGGTCCCGTCGGTCTTCGAGAAGATCTACAAGAACTTCCTGCGCACGGCCCAGCAGGGGGGCCACGGTGGTCTGTTCGAGCGGGCCGCCGAGACGGCGCGGGACTTCGCCGGGGCCCTGGAACGCCAGCGGCTGGGCCGGGGGCGCGGGCCCGGCTTCGACCTGCGGTTCCAGCACGCCCTGTACGAGCGCACGGTGTACCGCAGGCTGCGGGCCGCGCTGGGCGGCCGGGTGCGGCGGGCGACGTCCGGCGGCTCTCCCCTCAGCCGCGACCTGTCGCTCTTCTACGAGGGCATCGGCATCTACGTGAACGACGGGTACGGCCTGACGGAGACCGGCGGCGGGGTGACGATGCAGCCGCTGGGCCGGGAGAAGTCCGGGACCGTCGGGCAGGCTCTGCCGGGCACGGAGATCCGGGTGGCCGAGGACGGGGAGATCCTGGTGCGCGGCCCGTCGGTGTTCCAGGGATACGTCGGTGACGAGGCCGCCAGCCGGGCCGCGCTGCGCGGCGGCTGGCTGGCCACCGGGGACCTCGGGCAGCTGGACTCCGAGGGCTACTTGACGATCACCGGCCGCAAGAAGGACATCATCATCACCAGCAGCGGCAAGAGCGTCGCCCCGGCCGCCCTGGAGCAGCGGCTGCGGATGCACCCGCTCATCCACCAGGCGGTGGTCGTGGGCGACAACCGGCCCTGTGTCGGCGCCCTGATCACGCTGGATCCGGAGTTCCTGGCGCACTGGCGGGCGGCACTGGCGCTTCAGGGGGAGATGCGGGAGGCGCGAGAGGAGAACGCGTTGCGGGAGGAGGTGGCGCGTGCCGTGGCCGCGGCCAACAGCGCCGTGTCGCGGTCGGAGTCGATCCGGGCGTTCCGGGTCCTGCCGGAGCCGTTCGACGTGACGAACGGGCTGTTGACCCCCTCGATGAAGCTGCGCCGGGACGAGATCGTGCGGCACTACGCGGCCGAGATCGACGCGATGTACGAGTCGCGCAGGCGTCCCGGCCGTCCGAGCCTCCGGGACGAGCCGTCGAACTGGGACGACGCGGACAACGTGTTCCGCTGAGCACGGAACCGGACGAGTAGGCCTCGGCCCCTCGGGAACACGCAACAGTGGCGACGCAAGAGAAAGGACGACAGCCCTGACGACAGCCCTTGCTGACGCCGGGCCGGAAAGGCGATATGTCAACCGAGCCGCGTGGGGATGACGCACTGACCTCCGAGGAGATCCCGAGCCGCACGAACAGCTTCGTGGGCGAGCCGCACGACGTGACGGGAGCGCGGCTGGCCGCGGAGGAGTTCCTGCGTGATCTGTCACGCTCCTCGCCGCCCTCTGCCCCCGAGTACTGGGACGACATCCTGTTGGTGGTGACGGAACTGGCCGCCAACGCGGTCCAGTACGCCCCGGGTCCGTTCGCGCTGCGGATGCGCCGGACCTTCGACGGCGTGCATGTGGTCCTGCACGACACCAGTTCCACGGAGCCGGCTCCGCGCCCGTTCGATCCGCGCAGCGGGGGCGGCGGCATCGGCTGGCACCTGATCCACACCTTGTGCGACCAGGTCAGCGTGGTGAGCGACGAGCGCGGCAAGGACGTACACGTGTTCCTGCCCTGGTGAGCCCTGAGCCGGTCACGAGCGCGGCACGCCCGTGACCGGCTCAGGGCTCGGTCATGCCGAAGTCGTCGCGCGCGGTGGCAGCCGGTCGTAGTAGTCGCCCACGGCGGTGAGGTATCCCCGGTCCCGGGTCTCGCTGTCGGTCTGGAAGCGGGGTGCCGCCTTGGCGTCTCCCCTGGTGCAGCCCAGTGTGATCTTCCGGCCCTGCGTGTCGATGCCGGTGACGACTCCGGCCGGCACCAGGACGCTGCGGCCGAACACCCAGACGCCGGTGTCGACGACCAGGTGCCGCATGCCGTGCGGGGCGTCCTCGCGGTCGACGTGCCCGATCGTGCCGTCGGTCGCGGCGACGGTGAAGCCGGTCAGGTCCTGCCCCTCGATGTAACCGCTGTCCGGCGCGTACGACCAGATTCTGTCGATGGCCACGCTGCTCCATCCTCCCTGGGTGTGCGGATCGTAGAGCCCGGCGGGAGATTCCCGCCCACCCTGCTCCACAGGCCAAATACCCTCCTGCCGCAAGCGCATTCGGCGCACACCCGTGCCACCGTACGTCGCCGACGGCGAGCTCCGGCAGGTTTCTCACCGGGGGCATGGAGGGCGGTTTCCGGGGTAATCGCGGGGGCGCGGTGGAATTCGGAGCCCGGTAGCGGAGGGAGGCACGTGAGAAACAGCAGCAGAGCCCGCGTCACGACCGGCATCGCCCCGCACCGCGGTCATCCACAGTGGTGACCTGCCCAGGCCGTAGCACTTGATGGAGGTACCCGTGCCCCTCGCCCAGAACCCGCTGTCCGTGGAAGTCGAACTGCCCCGGGAGGACGTGGCCCTGATCACGGTCGACGGCTACCTGGACGTCGACACCGCGACCGAGTTCCAGGCCCACCTGGCCAACCAACTCCACCACGGCCGACGGCACTTCCTGCTCGACCTCTCGTCCGTCCCCTTCATGGACTCGTCCGGGATGAACATCATCCTGCGGGTGTACCAGGAGACCCGCAGGACCGCCGGCAGCGTGCACGTCATCAGCCCGACGCCGGCCGTGCGGCGCGTCCTCGACCTGACGGGCGTCAGCATCACGGTGCCGATATCGGAGAGCGTCGACGAGGCTCTGGCCCGCGCCGACGAGGTGCCGGACACTCCCGAGGAGCCGGGGATACAGAGCGCCTGACGGGTCGGCGCGCCGCCGGCGGAACCGGCGTTCCGGTGCGCTCGCTCCGCCCCGCCGGGACGGCGGTCGGTCCTTTCACGCGCCGGTGACGGCGGTGGCCAAACCCCTTTCACGCCAACCGGATCGGTTGCGCCGGATCCGGTGTCGTACGAGGTCGGCGCATGGTTAGAGTTGTCGCCCGGCAAGTGTCACAGCACCGTCCCGTTGCCTGAGGCGGGCTCGGTCGACGCAACGCGGATGAGGAGAGAACGTGCCGGAGCACGAAGCGGACGGACAGCTCGCCACGCCGACACACGAGGTCAGGGACTTCCTGCACCGCAGGCGTGAGCAGATCGCCCAGCGATGGGCGGACGAGCCTCTGTTCCGCACGGTGTTCACCGTCTCGCGCGACGAGGCGGTGGAGGCGAGCAAGGTCGTCGTGGACGCGCTGGCCCAGGTGGCCGACTCGGAACAGGTGGAGGATCCGGACGCGGCAGGATTCAGCGGGGTGCGCGAGCAGCTGGCCCGGATGGGCGCGGCCCGCTCGCGGGCCGGGCTGTCGAACACCCAGGTCGCCAGCGAGCTGGCCGCCCTGCGGCCGCCCGTGGAGAACCTGCTGGCCTCCGATCTGGAAGAGGCACCGCCCGAGCATCTGCGGGCGTGTTCGACCACGCTCACCGTGCTGATGGGCACCCTGCGGCTGGTCGCCATGCAGACGGCGCTGAGCGAGTGGCAGGCACTCAGCGACCGGCAGCGGCTCCAGCTGATGGAGGTGGCGACGCCCGTCATCCGGCTGTGGGACGGCGTCGTGGCCGTGCCGCTGATCGGGACGCTGGACAGTGCCCGCAGCCAGGTGGTGATGGAGACGCTGCTGAACGCCGTCGTCGACCAGCACGCCCGGTTCGCGATCCTCGACATCACCGGGGTGCCGACGGTGGACTCGCTGGTGGCGCAGCACCTGATGAAGACGGTCGCCGCGGCGCGGCTGATGGGCGCCCAGTGCATCGTCTCGGGTATCCGCCCCGCCATCGCGCAGACCATCGTCCACCTCGGGCTGGACCTCGACGTGATCACCCGTGCGAGCCTCGCCGACGCGCTGGGTTACGCGCTGCACGAGCTCGGCGCGGACATCGTGAACCCGGGTGCGGGTCAGCGGTGAGCGACGCGTACTCCCGTCCCGTCCCGGGCCACGTGCCGGTTCTCCGGCTCGGTGACGTCCTGCTGGTCACGCTCCAGGGGGACCTGCACGACAGCACGGCGCAGCAGCTCCAGCAGGATCTCGCGGAGACCATCTCCCGTACCGGGGTGCGCGGTGTCCTCATCGACATCTCCGGTGTGGAGATCGTCGACTCGTTCCTCGGCCGGGTGCTGGCCGAGATCGCCGCGCAGGCCAAGCTGCTGGCCGCGCGGACCGTGGTGGCCGGCATGCGCCCGGCGGTCGCCATCACCCTGGCGGAACTGGGCCTGACACTGCCCGGGCTGACCACGGCACTCAGCACGGAGGCGGGCATGGAGCTCCTCTCGCAGCAGACCCCGGCGTACCGCCCGGGCGGGCCGCGTCAGGAGAGTCCGTGATGCACACTGCCGCGGGCGTGGAGGCCTGCCTGCCCATCCGGTCGGACATGGACCTGGTGTGGGTACGACAACACGTGCGGCAGGCCGCGGCCCGGCTCGGCTTCGGCCTGGTGGAGCAGACCAAGCTGGTCACGGCGGCCAGCGAGCTGGCACGCAACACCCTGGTGCACGGCGGTGGCGGGCAGATGGAGGCGACGCACCTCAGCAGCGGGGGCGCGCAGGGGCTCCGGCTGGCCTTCACCGACGAGGGGCCGGGCATCACCGACCTGGACCAGGCGCTCAGCGACGGCTACACCTCCGGCGACGGGCTGGGGATGGGGCTGAGCGGCGCCCGGCGCCTGGTGCACGACTTCGACATCGAGAGCACGCCGGGCGACGGCACCATCGTGCGGGTGACCTGCTGGGTGGGCCGGCCGCCGCGGCCCCGCGAGGAGGCCTGATGCCGCGCGTGTGGGACGTCCCGGTGCGCGACTCGACGCGGGTGCGCGACGCGCGGGTCGCCGCGGAGGGCGCGGCCGCGCTGGCCGGTCTCGACGAGCGGCGCACCGCGGCCGCCGCGCTGGTCGCGACCGAGCTCGCGACGAATCTGCTCAAGCACGCCGAGGGCGGTCAGGTGGTCATCGAGGTGGTGGCGCCGCCCGCGCCGCGGGAGGGCCGTGCCGAGTCCCGGGTCGTGCAGATCGCCACGATCGACCACGGCCCGGGCATCGCGGACGTACCGGCGGCGCTGCGCGACGGTTTCTCGACGACCGGCTCGCTCGGCGCGGGCCTCGGCACGTGTCAGCGTCTCGCCGACGACTTCGCCCTGCACAGCACGCCCGGCCGCGGCACGGTCGCGGTGGCCCGCGTGAGCACCACGCCCCGCGGTGATGGCGGTCCGGCCGCGCGGGTGGGGGCCGACGTGGCGTCGGGCGGCCGAGGTCCGGCGGACGGCACGGCCGCTCCCGGCGCCCCGGCGTGGTCCGAGGGCGGGGCCTCCACCGGCGGCTGGTGGCCGGGCGGGGCCTCACGGGGCGGCGACGCGCCCGTGGGAGCCATGGCGTGCGGTGCCCTGACGGGGCACGCGGCGGTGCAGCCCGGAGGCTCGCCGGGGTTCGCCGGACCGACCGGGAGCGTGCCCGGGCACAGTGGTCCCGTGGTGAGCGAGCCCGGTTCCCAGCAGGTCTCCGGTGTTCCGGGCGGCGACCTGCGGGGCCCCGGCGCACCGGGCCGTGACGAGCGGCCCGGTCCTACCGGTGACCGTTCCCTGCCCGTCGCCGGCGTCCGCGCCGGAGGCGTGAACATCCCCTACGGCGGAGCCGAGTACTCGGGTGACGCCTGGGCGTGGGTGCGTTCCGGGGACCGGCTGACGCTGATGCTGGCGGACGGTCTGGGGCACGGCCCCGAGGCGGCCCGGGCCTCGTCCGCGGCGGTGGCGGCGCTGCACCGCTGGGCTCACCTCTCCCCCGCCGAATCGCTGCAACGGCTCCACGACGCGCTCAAGGGCACCCGGGGCGCGGCCGTCGCCCTGGCCCAGCTCGACGTGCGGGCCGGGCGGCTGCGGTTCGCCGGCATAGGAAACGTGGGGGCGCGGCTGCGCACGGACGGCACCTGGCGTCCACTGCTGTCGCGGCCCGGCATCGTCGGCGTGCACCGGCCCACCACCCTCCGCGATGAGGAGGCCGACTGGGCGCCGGACCGGCTGCTTGTCCTGCACACCGACGGCCTGCCCAGCCGCTGGACGCCGCCGTCCGACGCCGGTCTCCCCGCGGCCGACCCGGCCGTGACGGCCGCCTTGGCGATACGTGACGCGAGCAGTCCCGCCCGTCCGGTGCGGGACGACACCGCCGTGGCCGTGCTGACTCCGACCCCGCCGGAACACCCATGATGCGTACTTGGCAGATCACCACCGTCACCGATGCGGCGCGCGCCCGCATCGCCCTCGCGCGCCTGGCCGCCGCGTACGGTGTGCCCACCGTCGAACGGACGAGGCTGGCCGCCGCTCTCAGCGCCCACCTGCGGCAGTGCCTCACCAAGGGCGGCACCTGGCTGCTCACCCTGGACATGGCCGGGGCCCCGGTCGAGGAGGGGCTGCTGCACGCCGTGGTGACGCCGTCACCGGACGCGTCCGCCGCCGGGGAGCCGCCGTGGGAGGTCACGGTCCCCTGCCCCGAGGTGGCCCGGGCCACGGAGGGCGGCGCCGTCGCGGACGATCCCGCCGCTCTCGCGGAGGCGCTGCTCGGCGCCGACGAGGACACGGCCGTGGTGCTGGACAAGCTCGGCGAGCAGGAGGATCTGGTCGCCTTCCACCGCGAGGAGCTGCACCAGACGAACCAGGGCGTCCTGGCGCTGCACGCCGAGCTGGACGCGGCGGGCCGGGCCCAGCGCGAGGCCTTCGCCGCCGAGCGCAGGGCACGCAACGAGGCGGAGAGCGCCCGGCGCAGGCTGACGTTCCTCGCGGACGCGAGCGCCGTGCTGACGGCCTCGCTCAACCACGAGGAGATCGTGCGCCGGCTGCCGGACCTGCTGGTGCCGGAGTACGCCCGCAGCGTCGACGTCTGGCTGTTCGACAACGAGGACGACAAGCACCGGTCGGCGCCGCACCCGGCCGCCGCCGTGGTCGCGGCCCGGACCGGGCGGCCGCAGTACGCGGCCGACCATCCCGGCGGCCTGCCCGGCGTCGACGACCAGCCGGCGTCCGCGCTGGATCCCACGCGGCCGCTGCTGTGCGTGCCGCTGCCGACGCGGCGGGCGCCGCTGGGGGTGCTGACCCTGTCGCCGCCCGGTGCGCGCTGGGACCCGGACGACGCGGTGATGCTGCTCGAGCTCACCCGGCGGGCCAGCATCGCGATCGACAACGCCCGGCGCTTCGAGCACAACCGCGACATCGCCGAGACGCTGCAACGCGCCCTGCTCACGGATCTGCCGGCCACGCCGGGACTCAGCCTGGCCGCGCGCTATCTGCCCGCGACCCACGGGCTGAACATCGGCGGTGACTGGTACGACGCGTTCCCCCAGCGGGACGGCGGTCTCATCACCGTCGTCGGCGACGTGACCGGGCACGGTCTGCACGCGGCCGTCATGATGAGCCAGCTGCGCACCGCGCTGCGGGCGTACGCGGTCGACGGCGACAGCCCGGGCCGGCTGCTGACCCGGCTGCACCGGTTCCTGCACCATCTCCAGCCGGACCTGTACGCCACCGCCGTCATCGCCCGGCTCCACCCGGACGAGCCCACGCTGACCTGGGCCGCCGCGGGCCATCCGCCGCCGGTGCTACGGCTGCCCGACGGAACCGTGCGCACCCTCGACGCCAAACCGGGCGCCATGCTGGGCATCCCCCTGACCCAGGAGATCGGCGACCACACGGTCCGTCTGTCGCCCGGCTCGACGCTCGCGCTGTACACGGACGGGCTGGTCGAACGGCGCGCGCAGGGCATAGACCCGGGCATCGAACGGCTGTCCTCGGCGCTCGGCGGGTTCCGTTCGGCGGAGCTGGACGCGGACCTGGAGGGGTCGGCGGACCGGATCCTGCATCCGCTGCTGAGTGATTCGGAGCGCGACGACGACGTGTGTCTGCTGCTGTGTCATCTCCAAGGGGACGCCGGGTCCTGACGGCGGCCCGGCCGACCGTGTGTGCACGCGTTCTTCACTCCCGCCTGGTGCTTTTCGGCCACGGGGCGGGCATGGTGGTGATCGACGCGTTCGTCTGCCTGCCGCGTCCGACTGGCGTGCCGGTCGAACACGCGGTGGGATCAATGGGGTGCGAACCAGCGATCCAGGGGCAGTCGATAGGCGTTCGAGGCAGACCGCCTGGAGCCGCAGAAAGGGATGAACACCGTGACACGACCCAGGATCCTGGTGGTTGGCGCAGGCTTCGCCGGCGTGGAGTGCGTCCGCCGTCTGGAACGGAAACTCTCCCCGGACGAGGCCGACGTCACGCTGGTGACGCCGTTCGCCTACCAGCTCTACCTGCCGCTGCTCCCCCAGGTCGCCTCCGGCGTGCTGACGCCGCAGTCGATCGCCGTCTCGCTGCGCCGCAGCAAGAAGTACCGCACGCGGATCATTCCGGGCGGGGCCATCGGCGTCGATCTGAAGTCCAAGGTCTGCGTCATCCGCACGATCACCGACCAGATCGTCAACGAGCCGTACGACTACATCGTGCTGGCCCCCGGCAGCATCACCCGCACCTTCGACATCCCGGGGCTGACGGAGCACGCGTTCGGGATGAAGACGCTCGCCGAGGCGGCCTACGTCCGTGACCACGTCATCTCGCAGCTGGACCTGGCCGACGCGAGCCAGGACCCGGCCGAACGGGCCTCACGCCTCCAGTTCGTGGTGGTCGGCGGCGGCTACGCGGGCACCGAGACCGCGGCGTGCCTCCAGCGGCTGACGCACGCGGCCGTGAAGCGCTACCCGCGGCTGGACCCGGGCCTGATCAAGTGGCATCTGATCGACATCGCGCCGAAGCTGATGCCGGAGCTCGGCGAGAAACTCGGCAGCAGCGCACAGGAGATCCTGCGCCGGCGGGGCATCGAGATCTCCCTGGGCGTCTCCATCGCGAAGGCGGGCCCCGAGGAGGTCACCTTCACCGACGGGCGGGTGATCCCGACCCGCACACTCATCTGGACGGCCGGGGTCGTCGCCAGCCCCCTCATCGCCACGCTCGGCGCGGAGACCGTCAAGGGGCGGCTCGTGGTCGCCCCCGAGATGAACCTGCCGGGCGACGACGGGGTGTTCGCGCTCGGCGACTCGGCCGCCGTGCCCGACCTGGCCAAGGGCGACGACAGCGCCATGTGCCCGCCCACCGCGCAGCACGCCCTGCGGCAGGGCAAGCACGTCGCGGACAACGTCATCGCGACGCTGCGGGGTCAGGCCCGGAAGCCGTACGTCCACAAGGACCTGGGGCTCGTCGTCGACCTCGGCGGCACCGACGCGGTCTCCAAGCCGCTGGGCATCGAACTGCGCGGCCTGCCCGCCCAGGCCGTCGCACGCGGCTACCACTGGTCGGCGCTGCGCACCAACGTCGCCAAGACCCGGGTGATGACCAACTGGCTCCTCAACGCGGTCGCCGGCGACGACTTCGTACGGACCGGGTTCCAGGCCCGCAAGGCCGCCAGGCTGAAGGACTTCGAGTACACCGACGCCTATCTGACGCCGGAGCAGGTGCGGGCTCACGTCGAGGGAACCGCCCGGCAGGAGTAGGGCCGGGCCGGAAGGGGTCTTCCGCTCGTGGCATGTCATGCTGAGGTGCGGATCTTGGTGTGAGTCGGGAGAGAGTGCGGCGGCGTGAGGGCAGCGGGACGGTCGGTGCGGGCACGGCTGCGGGACCGGATCGCGGCGTCCGACCCGGGGCTGCTGCGCCTGACGGCCGGGCTGCGGACGGTCGGCGCCATCGCCCTCACGCTGGCCGTGCTGACCCTGCTCGGGGCCGATGTGCACCTCCTGGTGGCGGGGGCCATGGCGGCGATGGTCGCCACCTTCGCCATCCGGGAGAAGCAGCTCGGCGCCCAGGCCGTGACACTGGCGCTGGGTCTTCCGGTGGCGCTGGTCTCCGTGACGCTGGGCGCGGTGCTCAACGCGCGTCTGTACGCCGGTGACGTCTTCTTCGTCGTCCTGATCTTCTGCGCGGTCTACGGCCGCCGGTTCGGCGACCGCGGCACGGCGCTCGGGCTGATCGGCTTCCAGGTCTACTTCCTGTCCCTGTTCGTCGGCGCCGAGGTGTCCGCGCTGCCCACACTGTGCGGTGCCATCGCCGTGGCGTTCTGCTCCAGCGCCCTGCTGCGCTTCGCGGTCGTGCCCGCGACCCCCACGGGCGTCCTGCTGCGGCTGCGTCTGGCCTTCCGCGCCCGGCTGGCCCAGCTGGTGTCCGCGCAGCTCGACCTGCTCGACGCCGCCCCGGACGAGATGGACAAGGCCCTGGAGGCGGTGCGCGACGGCACGGCGCGGCTCCACGAGACGGCGATGATGATCCAGGCGCAGCTGGAGGAGGGCACCCCGGACGAGTCGGCGGCCCGTCTCGTGCAGCGGCGTATCGCGGACGCCGAGATCGCCGCCGAGCGGCTCGGCCTGCTGCTGCTGACCTCCCGCAGCGCCGAACGGGCCGACACGCTCACCCTGCACCTGCCGGGCGCGCCGGCGCCGTCGGTGGGGCAGCCGGCCGTGCCGGACGAGACCACGGCCACGCTCCGCCGTGATCTCCAGGCGCTGCGCGCTCTCGTGCTGCGGGCCGGGAGCGGCGACTCGGGGACCGGGCTGGCGCACGTGCGCAACCGTCTCCTCGGCTACCGGGACGAGGAGAACCTGCCGCCCGCGCCCGCGGCCGTGCAGGACGTGTTCCGCGGCATCGGCGAGGCGGCCCGCTCGGTGCTGGGGCTGCGGATCGCGCTGGACGGGCCGCAGGACGAGTCGGACGACACTCCCGCGACGGCCCGCTCCCGCGAGGAACTGGACGCGGAGGACGCCGCGATCGACGGCGGCGAGGAGCCGGCGGAGGAGCAGGAGACGGGGCTGCGGCGGCCGACCACGCGCGCGGCCGTACAGGTCGCCGTCGGCTCGACGCTGGCGATCGTGGGCGGCGAGCTGCTGTCCACGCAGCGCTGGTACTGGGCGGTGCTGACCTGCTGGATCGTTTTCCTGAACACCGCCTCGACGGGCGAGATCCTCGTCAAGGGCTACCGCCGGCTGCTGGGCACGGTGTTCGGCGTGGTGGCGGGCATCGTCCTGGCGGGTCTGGTCGGGCAGCACACCTGGACGGCGTTCGGCCTGGTCCTGGTGCTGATCTTCGCGATGTTCTACGTGGCGCCGCTGTCGTACACGCTGATGTCGTTCTTCGTGACGGCGATGCTGGGGCTGCTGTACACGCTGCTGCACACCTACAGCCTCGACGTGCTCCTGCTGCGGGTGGAGGAGACGGCGCTCGGTGCGGCCTGCGGGGTGATCGCGGCGGCGCTGGTGCTGCCGGTGCGGACCGACCGCCGTACGAACGAGCTGCTCGGGACCGTCCTGGACCGGCTGGCCGAGGTCACCGAGGCCGCGGTCGGCCAGCTGAGCGGCGGGCCGGCGGACGAGCTGCTGGACAAGGCGCGCGACCTGGACCAGGCGCTGGCCGACCTGCGGGCCGCCACGCAGCCGCTGACCCATCCGGTCACGCCACTGCGGGCCCGGCGCCATACGGCCCGGTACGTGGTGGCGCTGCTGGAGACGTGTGCGTACCACGCGCGGACGCTGGCGGCCACCGCCGAGCTGCTGCCCACGCATCCCTCGATCGCGGCGGATCCACGGCTGCGCGGGGCCGCGGGGCGCACCGTGCGCAACATCGAGAACATCGCGGCCCGGGTCGCGGACGAGCACGCCGCCGCCCGGGTCGAGACCGGGCCGAGCATCGCCTCGCTGCTGGGGTCCGACGCCGGCACACCGCGCTACGGCCGGATCACCGACCGCGTGCTGCGGCATCTGGAGCGGCTGGACGAGGCCGTGGTGGGTCTCGCGCGTCCGCTGGGCGTGCCGATGGCGGAGCCCCGGGGCTGAGGAGCCCGGGGCCGCTCAGAAGTCGGTGGGCAGTCCGCTCACCTCGGCGATGCCCCGCAGCTCCTCGGTCTGCCGGTGCCGTTCCTTGATGTAGTCGGCGATCTCGCCGAGGCGGACCGGGTCGGACGCGGTGGACGCGTCCGTGACGATCCTGACCGGGCCGGTCTCGTCGACGTCGAGTTCTATCACTTCGTTGTCCAGGCGGCCGGTGACGGCGGTGGCGATGACGAGGGCCACCTCGTCACGGACCTCCTGGGGCAGTTCGTCGTTGGCCCCGGAGTCGAGTGCGAAGTCGAGGCTGGACAGGCGTTCCTCGTCGATCGCCTCGAGGACCGGTTCCACCACGCGCATCAGAAGGCGGTAGTCCTCCGTGTCCATCCGGATGCGCAGGAGGTCCAGGTACATGTCCACGGGCCGGCCGTCGCCATGCGGAATCTCGGAATCGCTCATTGGCTTCGTGTTCCCCGGATGACGCGGCTCAGACGCGGCGCCAGCGGGCCATGGCGAAGGAGAACACCCCGAACAGCACCAGCCCGGCGGCGACGCAGACCAGCAGCCAGGGGCCGAGCGGGGTGTCGGCGAAGCTGCGCAGGGTGTCGTCCAGGCCCTTGGCCCGGTCGGGTTCGTAGTCGACCGCGGCTCGGACGGCGAAGACGCCGGCCACCGCGAACACCAGTCCGCGGGCGGCGCCGCCGGCCACGCCCGTGACGTCCACCAGCCGCCGTGTCCGGGGGCTCATCTGCCCGAGCCGGAGCTTGTCGTGGTACTTGCGGAGCACCGCCCGCACGCCGATCCACCCGCCGACCGCGACGATCGCGAGGCCGGCCGCGCCGACCAGCCACTGGCCCGCGGGCATCTCCAACGCCCTGGCGGTGGCGTCCTGGGACTGCCGGTCGCTGGATCCGCTGCCGCTCTGGCCGCGGTTCGCCGCGAACGACAGCACGGAGTAGGCGACGAAGACGTAGAACGCGAAGCGGGCCGTCGCCAGCAGCCGCTTGCGGGCGCTGCGGCCGTCCTGTCCGACGGACCCGAACAGCATCTCGGAGAGCCGCCACAGGGCCATGCCGACGAGGCCGATGCCCAGGGCCCACAGCAGCACCGCGCCGAACGGCTTCTGTGACAGTTCGGCCAGCGCTCCCCCGCGGTCGGCCTGCTCGCCCTTGTCGCCGAAGGCGATCTGCAGGGCGAGGGCCCCGACGAGCAGATAGATCACACCCCGGGCGGCCAGGCCCGCCCGTGCCGCCCCCTCGACAACCGAACCCCGCGCCGCTCGCCGGGCCCGGATCCGACCGCCTTGTGCCATCGCACTCGTGTTCATGTCGACCTCCCGGCACTCCGGATGCCCCGGCCGGGCCACCCCACACCGGGCACGGCCGCCGGACCAGGGGATTCCGGTCACAGCGGGGGCCTGCAGCGTGCGATTCAGGACCGCCGGAACCTCGACCCGCGGCCGGCGCGGCCGAGGGCGTGCAGGTGCTCCAGGGCGTCCAGGACCACCGTGTGGTCGTGCCAGGCGAGCCACCGGCCCGCCTGGCCGCCCACGGTGTCGAGGGCCTTGGCCTGGGCCGTCGTCAGTCCTTGGACGGGCCGGTCCAGGTGGGCCGAGACCATGCCGACGCACAGTCCGGACGCGGTGGTCAGGGGGACGCTGTGACAGGCTCTGCTGCCCGCGGCGAGGATGGCCCGGCGGGCCGGTTCGCTGAACAGCGGGTCGCTCTCCACGTCCCGCACGGTGACCGGGGCGACGTCCCGGGCGGCCCGCGCGCAGGCGGTTCCGTCCTCGCCGACGTGGGCGAAGAAGTCGACGAACTCGGGGGTGTGTCCGGTGTGCTCCTCGATGCGCAGGCCGCCGCGGGCCCGGTCGGTGAGCTGGACGTTGCCCATGTCGGCGCCGGTCACCGCCAGGGTGTGGCTCAGCACGGCCTTCAGGACGGCACCGCGGCTGCCGGACCCGGACCGGTGGGCCGAGGTGAAGGTCAGACCGGGTTCCGGCCGGCGGACGCGGCGCGGGAACCACAGCTGCTCCCCTCCGTCGGGGCGCGGTGCGGTCACCAGGAATCCCGCCAGGGTCCGCAGCTTGACGTTGTACCGCTGGGACGCCCGTTGCATCAGCCCGAAGGCGCTCTCCCCGTCGGGAAGCCCGTACCGCTCCTGGAGCAGGCCCTGGGCCTGGGAAATGAGCGGGTACACGCGGGCCCTGGCACGAAGGTCGCGCACCTCGGAGCGCAGGCGCTCCAGTTCGCTGTCGTCGTCGGCGGCTGCCGGTCCCGCTGCGGACATGGAACTCCCCGGTCTCGGTGGCGTGACATGAGGGGGCCCGGCCGCGGTTGCCGCCGTCGGCCGGGCCCCTGCGTTGCCACGCCTCCCCCTCACGTCACGCGCACACTCGCATCACGCGGGCTCGGGGGTCGCCATGCGCCGCCTCTCGGTGACGGCCGGCGGGGTGGTCTCGCGGGCCGGTGGGGGTGCGGTCCCGAGCCACTGGTGAGCGACCTCCAGGGCACGCTCGACGTCCCGGGTACCGGTGGACACGCACAACGTGTACGTCAGGTCGCGCAACCGTGTGCTCAGATCGGCCTGTTCGCTCGCCGCCACGGCGGCCGACAGCGCCTCGTACTCGTCGACGAGGCGGCGCAGCACGGCGGGGTGGGGCCTCAGCATCAATTCCTTGCTCCTCTGGGTCGGGTGGTCAGGCCGTCGTGGAGGTGCCGCCGGTGCCGCGGGTGCCCGTCCGCTGCCCCAGGACCTCGTCGCGCACGCGGGCGCAGCTACGGCTGATGAGGCGGGAGACGTGCATCTGGGAGATGCCCAGGTGGTCGGCGATGCGGCTTTGTGTCATGTCCTCGAAGAAGCGCATGTAGAGGATGGCCCGTTCGCGTTCCGGCAGGCGGCGCAGGCCCTCCTTGGCGGACTCGCGGTCGACCACGACGTCGTAGGACGAGTCGGCCGCGCCGAGGGTGTCCGCGAGGCTGTAGCCGTCGTCGTCGGCCGAGAGCTCGGCGTCCAGCGACAGGGTGCTGAAGCTCTCCAGGGCCTCGAGCCCGGCGTTGACCTCTTCCTCGGTCAGGCCCGTGTGGGTGGCGATGTCCGCCACGGAGGGCTCGGGGCTGCCCGGGTTCTGGGTGAGTTCACGGCGTGCCACCCGCACCTTGTTGCGCAGTTCCTGCACGCGGCGGGGGACCCGCAGGGCCCACATGCGGTCCCGGAAGTGCCGCTTGACCTCGCCGGTGATGGTGGGGACGGCGTAGCTCTCGAAGGCTCCCCGGCTCGGGTCGAACCGGTCGATGGCCTTTACCAGCCCCAGGGCGGCGACCTGCCGGAGATCCTCGATCGACTCTCCGCGGTCGCGGAAGCGGCCGGCGATGCGGTGGGCCATGGGAAGCCACAGCGTGACGAGCTCGTCTCGGACGGCTTCCCGGTCGGGCCCTTCCTCCATCTCCGCCAGCCGGGCGAAGAGGGCCGCGGTGTCCGGAGCGTCGTCGTGCCGCCGCCGGGTGGCGGTGGCCGTCGTTTCGGGCGTGCCGGGACGGTTGGTGGGCGTATCGATGAGCATGCGGATTCGCTCCTGAACAACGATGGTCTCAGGGACTTACCGCGGGACGGCCGCTGCCCGGATCGCCTGGAGGGCCTCCGGGGCAGTCATGCATACCGCTCCCGCTGGCGCGCCTCCGGTCCGAAGCACGAGATTGCGTCTGCCCTGCCCCCGGTAGAACAAACTCCACTTTGCTGTGCAATCTGGAGGGAACCGGTCCACGGGCCTTCAGGAGAGGGGCACGACGGCGGTGATGCACTTGCCGCCGGCGGGCAGGTCGGACACGCGGACGTCGCGGGAGAGCCGGCAGACGATGGGCCAGCCGTGACCGCCGTGCCGAAGCCGTCCGTGCGGATCGGTGGGCGGCGCTGTCACCGGCAGTTCGTCGCTGCGGTCGCTCACCGAGAGCCGTACGCCGGGGCCGTCTATGTCGACGCGGAAGTCGGTGACTCCGCCGCCGTGCAGGATCGCGTTGGTCGTCAGCTCCGAAGCGACGAGCAGCGCGTCGGACAGGGCGTTCGCGTCACACGCGGTGTGGGTGGTGCGGCAGCGCTCGGCCACGGCGCGCTCCACGGCCCGGCGCGCCTCGGCGGGTTTGCACGGCCGGGCCCGGTTCACACCGGGCGGTTCGAATACCGATTCGATCATGTGCTCCTCGCACATCCTCAAGCTCCCTGCTCGGTCAGGCATGAGCCGGGTCCGGCCGCGTACCGGGGCCGCCCGCCCGGGCATGCCGTGGGCTCACGGACCCGCTGTCGGTGTTCCCCCCGCGGCGTTCGGGGCGCGTTTCGCGCGAGCGCCGCAGGTCTCCTAGTTCGGCTGACCTCTCCCCGCACCTGCAAACCTCGGTCCGCCCCACTGCCGGAAAAAGAGCCCGAAAAGACCCCTGGGAGCCCCGGGACGGCCGTGAATCGATGCCGATGGCCGTGAACCGATGCCATCACCACGCGTCCTCGGGGTACGCGGTGCCCATGACCGATGTGGTGGATTCGGACGAACTGCTGCGGCGCATCCAGCGCGCGAGGGCCTGCGCGGTGCACGAGGAGCGGACTTGGCGGAGCAGGAGCGAGGAGCTGGGCGCGACCGACCCGCAGGGAGCCCGGGACGCGACCGTGCGGCAGATGTCCTACGAGGCGGTGCTCAGGGTGCTGGACGAGATCGTGACTCCGGGCAAACACGCTGAGGAGGGCTGACCAGGAGGGCCGTTGCCCGGTGACGGGCACGGGCGGATTGCGAGGTCACGTGCCGGGAACCCGGTGCGCATGACAATCGACCACACCAGAGCACCGGTCCTGGAAGCCCTGGACGCGTACCGCCGCAAGGGGCACCTGTCGTTCACGCCGCCCGGACACAAGCAGGCCCGCGGCGCCGACCCGGCGGTCCGGGAGGTCCTGGGCGACGCGGTCTTCCACGGCGACGTGCTGGCCTCGGGCGGTCTGGACGACCGGCTCACCCGGGGACGGGTGCTGCAACGCGCCCAGGAGCTGATGGCCGACGCGGTGCACGCCGAGCACACGTTCTTCAGCACGTGCGGCAGCTCCCTGTCGGTCAAGGCCGCGATGCTGTCGGTCGCCGGGCCGCACGAGAAGCTGCTGATCGGGCGTGACGCCCACAAGTCGGTGGTGGCGGGGCTGATCATCTCCGGTATCGAGCCCGTCTGGATCGAGCCGCGCTGGGACGCCGAACGGCACCTGGCCCATCCCCCGTCCGCCGAGGACTTCGACCGGGGCTTCGAGGCCCACCCGGACGCGCGGGGTGCGCTGGTCACCAGCCCCACGCCGTACGGCGGCTGCGCGGATCTGCGGGCGGTCGCCGAGGTGTGCCACCGCCGCTCGCGGCCGCTGATCGTGGACGAGGCCTGGGGGGCACATCTGCCGTTCCACCCCGATCTGCCGTCCTGGGCGATGGACGCGGGCGCGGACATCTGCGTGACCAGCATCCACAAGATGGGCAGCGGCCTGGAGCAGGGCTCCGTCTTCCATCTCCAGGGTGATCTGGTCCCGCCGGCGCTGCTGGGGATGCGCGCGGACCTGCTGGGCACCACGAGCCCGTCGGCGCTGATCTTCGCGGGTCTGGACGGCTGGCGGCGTCAGATGGCGCTGCACGGCGAGGAGCTGATGGGCGGCGCGCTGGCTCTGGCGACCGAGGTCCGGTCCGCCATCGAGGAGATCGACGGGCTGCACGTCAACGACCGCGACGACTTCTGCGGCCCGGGCCTGTCCGACGACCTCGACCCGCTGCCCGGCGTTATCGACCTCGACGGACTCGGGATCACGGGCTTCCAGGCGGCGGACTGGCTGCGCGAGCACCGGCAGATCGACGCGCATCTGGTGGACCACCGCCGCATCGGCGCGCAGATCACCCACGGCGACGACCGGGAGACGACCGGGCAGCTGCTGGAGGCACTGCGGGACCTGGCGCGGGCCGCGCGGGACCTGCCGCGGGCGCCGCTGGTGGAGGTGCCGTCACCCGATGAGCTGCGGATGGAACAGGCGGTGCTGCCCCGTGACGCGTTCTTCGGCCCGGCCGAGGACGTGCCGGTGGAGCGGGCGGCAGGGCGGGTCGCGGCGGAGATGATCACGCCGTATCCCCCCGGCATCCCGGCCGTCCTGCCCGGCGAGCGCCTCACCGAGCCGGTGCTGGCGTACCTGCGGACCGGACTGGCCGCGGGCATGCACTTGCCCGACCCCACGAACCCGGAGCTGGAGACGGTCCGGGTCCTCGCCGGGGACGCGGACTGAAGTGAAACGGGTCACGCAACCCGGTCCAGGGTGCGCGCACGCCCCCTGGATGGTTTACGGTTCACTCATACGTGGTGCCGGAGTCGACCCACCGTCCTCCGCACCACCGCTTACGGCCCTGGCTGGTCTCCCCCGTCCAGCCAGGGCTTTTTCATGCCCCGGGAAAGTTGCGCACGCCGAGGTGCCCTGGGCCCCGCCAGCGGCTGAAATGGGCGTAGGGAAAGCACCGAAGTCGACCGCCCGGCGAGGAGCTCCGCATGACCAAAGCGATCAAACTCCTGACCGCCCTGCCTCCGCCCCAGCGGCAGCGTCTGATGACGCTCGCCCGGGAGGTGTCCTTCCCCGAGGACGCCCGGATCTTCGAGGCGGGCGGCACGGCCGACCGCTTCTGGGTCATCCGCTCCGGCGCGGTCTCCCTGGACCAGCAGGTGAACTCGCTCCAGCGGGTGACCGTGGCCAGCCTCGGCGCGGGCGACCTGCTCGGCTGGTCCTGGCTGTTCCCGCCGTACACCTGGGACTTCGGCGCGGTGGCGTTCAGCCCCGTGCGGGCCTACGAGTTCGACGCGAGGGCCGTGCTGGCGCGGTGCGAGGAGGACACGGAGCTCGGGCTGATGCTGGTGCGGAACGTCGCCGAGGTGCTCGCGCACCGGCTGGAGATGACCCGGGGCAAGCTGATGGAGCAGTACACGCTGCACCGCCGGGGCGCCCTGTGAGACGTCAGACGCGGTAGCGCCGCAGCGCCGGGACGGCGGCGGCCAGGAGCAGCATCACGGCGACGACCAGCAGCCCGCCGCCCGCGACGGCGGCGCGGGGGCCGAAGGCGGAGCCCCGCGGTGCCGTGCAGCACGTCGGCGAGCTTGCGCCGGTCCACGCACCAGCCGGCGAGCGGGCGGCGGCCGGTCTCAGCTTCCGGCGATCAGCACGGCACCGAGCACGATCATGGTGGCGGCGACCAGGCCGTCAAGGACCCGCCAGGCGGACGGCCTGGCGAGGAAGCGCCCGAGCATCCGGGCGCCAAAACCGAGGGCGGTGAACCAGCACAGGCTGGCCAGCACGGCGCCGAGGCCGAAGGTCCAGCGCAGCGGGCCGTGGTCGGCGGCGACGGAGCCGAGCAGGAACACGGTGTCGAGGTAGACGTGCGGGTTGAGCCAGGTCATCGCCAGGCAGGTGAGCACCGCCCGGCGCATCGATCCGGCCGCCTCCCCCTCCGTCCGCAGCGCGCCACCGTCCGGCCGGAACACCCGGCGGGCGGCCAGGGCGCCGTAGCCCAGCAGGAACGCTCCGCCGATCCAGCCGACCGCCTTCAGCGCGCCCGGCCAGGTCACCACCACCGCACCGACCCCACCGACGCCGAGGGCGATGAGCGCGGCGTCGGACAGGGCGCAGATGGCGACGACGGCGAGGACGGCCTGGCGGCGGATGCCCTGGCGCAGGACGAAGGCGTTCTGGGCACCGATGGCGACGATGAGGGACAGTCCGGTGCCGAAACCGGCGGCGCCGGCGGTGAAAGTGCTGGTCATGGCGTCGACGCTACGGACCGGCCCGATCCGGGTCCAGCTAAAGATTCTTACGTATCATTAGCAGGCGTGATGATGCCCGATCTCCCGCTGGACCAGGTGCGGACCCTGCTCGCGGTCGTCGACGAGGGGACGTTCGACGCGGCGGCGGCCGCGCTGCATGTGACGCCGTCGGCGATCAGTCAGCGCGTGAAGGCGCTGGAGCAGCGCACGGGGCGGGTGCTGCTGCTGCGGACCAAGCCGGTGCGGCCGACCGAGTCGGGCGAGGTGCTGGTGCGGCTGGCCCGGCAGGTGGCGCGGCTGGAGCGCGACGCGTACGCGGAGCTCGGGCTGAGCGGCACCGGGGAGCCGACCCGGGTCTCGGTGGCGGTGAACGCGGACTCGCTGGCCACCTGGTTCCTCCGGGTGCTCACGCGGGTGCCGGAGGAACTGCGGCTCTACTTCGAGCTGCGCCGCGAGGACGAGGATCACACGGCGGCGCTGCTCCGGGAGGGGGTGGTGATGGCGGCGGTGACCTCGTCGCCGGATCCCGTGCCGGGGTGTTCCGTCCGGTCGCTGGGGCGGATGCGCTACATCCCCGTGGCCGCCCCGGACTTCGCCGCGCGTCACCTCGACGGGCCGCTGGAACGGGTGCTCCCCGGCCTGCCCGTGGTGGCCTTCGACCGGCGGGACGACTTCCAGGACGGCTTCGTGCGCCGGCTCACCCGGGGGCGGAGCAGCGCGAGCGCGCTGCGGAACTACGTGCCGACCTCGGAGGGTTTCGTCGAGGCCGTGGCCGCCGGGCTGGGCTGGGGCCTGGTGCCCGAGGCCCAGGCGGACCCGCTGCTGCGCACCGGTCGGCTGGTCGAATTCGCCCCGGGCCGGACGGTGGACGTGCCGCTGTACTGGCAGCAGTGGAAGCTCGACTCGCCCGCGCTGGCACAGGTGGCCGAGACGGTGACGGCGACCGCCGGGGAGGCACTGCGGGTGTGACGCCCAGGGTGTGACGCCCCCTAGTCCCGGACGTCCTCCAGCTGGGCCACCGCGCTGTCCAGCAGCATGTCCAGGGCGGTCGGATAGGCGCTGGTGAGCATCCGCGTGGCGAGCAGGGGCGCCGCCTCCGCGATGCGGGGGTGGGTGGTGGCGGGCAGGCGGGCGTAGGTCGAGCGCCACATCTCCTCGTCGGCCCGCAGCGCGGCGCTGGGCAGGGCCAGGGAGGCGGCGTCGAGTGCGGCGAAGGCCAGTGTGGTGTCGACGAAGGCGTGGTAGACGCGCACGGCGTCCGGCACCGGGAAGCCCGCCGTGTGCAGGATGTCCAGGACGGCCTCGTCGGCCGCGAGTTCGTGGGCCCGGCCCGAGACGCGGCTGGCGGTGAGCACGGCGGCCTGCGGATGCTCCATGTACGCGGCGTGGATGCGCAGCCCGACGGCCCGCAGGTCCGCCCGCCACTCCCCCGTCGACGCCCAGCCGCGGAGCGCCTGCCCGATCAGCGCGTCGCCGATGGCGAGCGTCAGGTCGTCCATGCCCCGGAAGTACCGGTAGAGCGTGCTCGGGTCGGCGTCCAGGGCCAGACCGAGCCTGCGGGCGGTCAGCCCCGCGCTGCCGTGCTCGCGCAGCATGCGCAGCGCCGTGTCGACGATCAGCTGTTCGGACAGCACGGTGCCGCTCTTGGTGGGCCTGCGCCGGCGGCGTTTCTCCTCGGGCACCACGGGCTTCGGCACGACGGGCTCCCTCCACGACGGCTCCTTACGCCAACGCCATTGACCTTAAGTCACGGGGCGGCGTTGTATCTCCCCGAGGGCGCGCCACGTTCTTCGCAAAAAGGGAGTTTCTGTCATGCGTGTACTGCTCGTGGGTGCCGGAGGTGTGGGCGGCGCGATCGCCCGGATCGCGGCCCGGCGGCCGTTCTTCGAGGCGATGGTGGTGGCCGACTACGACCGGGGCCGGGCCGAGGCGGCGGTCGCGGCGCTCGGCGGTGACGCGCGGTTCACCGCCGGACAGGTGGACGCGGGCGACGAGGCGGCGGTGGCCGGGCTGCTGGCGCAGCACCGCTGCGACGTTCTGCTCAACGCCACCGATCCCCGGTTCGTGATGCCGCTGTTCCGCGCGGCCCGCGCCGCGGGCGCCACGTATGTCGACATGGCGATGTCGCTGTCCCGGCCGCACGCCGAGCGGCCGTACGAGGAGTGCGGGGTCAAGCTCGGCGACGAGCAGTTCGCGCAGGCGGCCGACTGGGAGAAGGAGGGCGTGCTGGCCCTCGTCGGCATGGGCGTGGAGCCGGGCCTGTCGGACGTCTTCGCACGGTACGCCGCCGACGAACTCTTCGACGAGATCGAGGAGATCGGCATCCGCGACGGCGCGAACCTGACGGTCGACGGCTACGGCTTCGCGCCCTCGTTCAGCATCTGGACCACCATCGAGGAGTGTCTCAACCCTCCGGTCGTCTACGAGGCCGGCCGGGGCTGGTTCACCACCGAACCCTTCAGCGAGCCCGAGGTCTTCGACTTCCCCGAGGGCATCGGCGCGGTCGAGTGCGTGAACGTCGAGCACGAGGAGGTGCTGCTCGTCCCGCGCTGGGTCGACGCGCGCCGCGTCACCTTCAAGTACGGCCTGGGCGGCGAGTTCGTCGAGACGCTGAAGACGCTGCACCTGCTGGGCCTGGACCGTACCGACCCGGTGACCGTGCCGGGCCCGGACGGCCCGGTGGCGGTCTCGCCCCGGGACGTGGTCGCCGCGTGCCTGCCCGACCCGGCGACGCTCGGCGAGCGCATGCACGGGAAGACGTGCGCGGGCACGTGGGTGCGGGGCGTGCGGGACGGGAAACCGCGCGAGGTGTACCTCTACCACGTGGTAGACAACCAGTGGTCCATGGCGGAGTACGGCTCTCAGGCCGTGGTGTGGCAGACCGCCGTCAACCCCGTCGTCGCACTCGAACTCCTCGCCACGGGCGCCTGGTCCGGCGCGGGCGTGCTCGGCCCGGAGGCCTTCCCGGCCCGCCCGTTCCTGGACCTGCTGACCGCCTACGGCTCGCCCTGGGGCATGCGCGAGCAGTGAGCGTGTCCGGGGCGGTGCTGTTTCACCACGCGTCGACAGGTGACCCGAAAAGGAGCAATCATCCGAACGGGCACGTTTCTACTGCGATCGCAGGTGACTTCGATGGACAACTGGCGAGACCACGCTGCCTGCCGGCACGAGGACCCCGAGCTCTTCTTCCCGATCGGCACCTCCGGCCCGGCCCTGCTGCAGACGGAGCAGGCCAAGGGCGTGTGCCGACGCTGCCCCGTCCAGGAGCAGTGCTTGCAGTGGGCGCTGGACACGGGGCAGTCCATCGGTGTGTGGGGCGGAACCAGCGAGACGGAACGGCGCGCGCTGAAGCGGCGGGCGGCGGCCCGGCGGCGCTCCGGCTGACGCCCCACCCCCTGGGGGCGCCGCTCGGCCGGCGCCCCCACACCCCCCCACTACTCCCCTGGGGATCTCAGCTGCGGCGCAGCGGCCCCCAGGGGTTCTCCTGCCGGGACACCTCCGCCTTCGCCTCGTCGATCACCTGCTGGTCGATCCAGCACATCGGCCGGGCGTCGGTGACCAGCGGTTCGTTGTCGGGTCCGCGGGAGGTCTCCCGGCCCGCGAGCACCCAGGCCCGCACACCGGGCCCCTTCTCGTGCGGCAGATGGGCGTAGTCGTGCAGGCGGCGCGCCACCCACACCTGGACGGGCCGGTCCTCCCACCAGTCCTCGACGTCGAGCGGATTGGCGGACAGACCCGGCATGGGCACGCCCGTCAGATCGTCGGTGCTGGACACGTCGCGGAGATCGGTCGCGGGGCCGCGCGACCAGCGGACGTACAGGCCCTGATGCTCTTCGACCAGCTCGGTGAGCTCGGCGAGTGTGCGCACGACCGGCAGGTCGTCCGATCCACTCATGTCGTGTCCTCCTCCCTCGACGCCGTCAGGCGGACGGAGTACCCGCTCGGCGCGAGCGGAATCGGTCCTTCGGCGCGGACGGGTGCCGGCGCCCGGCCGGGGTTACGCTCGCGGCACATCCGTCCGTCGCAGCAGCCAGGAGGGGCCGAGCATGAGCGTCCGCGTACGCCGCGTCTACGATCCGCCCGAGCCGGAGGACGGGGTGCGGGTCCTGGTCGACCGGCTGTGGCCGCGGGGGCTGGCGAAGGACGCGGCGCGGGTGGACGAGTGGCCGAAGGCGATCACCCCGTCGACGGAGTTGCGCCGCTGGTACCACTCCGGCGAGGGCTCGTACGAGGAGTTCGCCGGGCGGTACGAGGCGGAACTCTCCGCCGACGAGGCGGCCGAGCTCCTCGACCACGTCCGCGACCTGGCCCGCACGGGCGATGTGACACTGCTGACCGCGTCGAAGACGCCGGAACGGAGCCACGCCACGGTGCTGGCCCGCCTCGTGCGGAGCTGAGGAGGCGGGCCGTCCGGGCATGGTCAGGCCGTCTGCTTCGCCGCCGCCCGCCCCGCCGCCCGCCCCGAGAAGAGGCAGCCGCCGAGGAAGGTGCCCTCCAGCGCGTTGTAGCCGTGGACACCGCCGCCGCCGAATCCGGCGACCTCGCCGGCCGCGTACAGCCCCTCCACCGGCTTGCCGTCGGTCCCGAGGGCGCGGGAGTCGAGGTCCGTCTGGATGCCGCCGAGCGTCTTGCGGGTGAGGATGTGCAGCTTGACGCCGATCAGGGGGCCGGCCGCCGGGTCGAGGATGCGGTGCGGGGTGGCGACCCGGCCGAGGCGGTCGCCGATGTAGCGGCGGGCGTTGCGGATGCCCTGCACCTGGGCGTCCTTGGCGTAGGGGTTGGCGATCTGGAGGTCGCGGGCCTCGATCTGGCGCTTGATCCCGGCCGCGTCCAAGAGCGGCTTGTCGGTGAGCTCGTTCATCTTCTCGACGAGCTGTTCGACACTGGGCGCGGTCACGAAGTCGGCGCCCTTGCGCAGGAACGCGTCGACCGGCCCGGGCGCGCCCTTTCCGAGGACGCGTTCCTTCAGGAACCCGGCGCGGTCCTTGGCGGTGATGTCGGGGTTCTGCTCGGAGCCCGACAGGGCGAACTCCTTCTCGATGATCTTCTGCGTGAGGATGAACCAGGAGTGGTCGTACCCGGCGATGTCCTCGGTGGTGCGCAGGTGCTTCAGGGTGCCGAGGGTGTCGTAGCCGGGCAGGCAGGGCCCGGGCAGGCGGCGGCCGAGGGCGTCGAACCACATCGAGGACGGTCCGGGCAGGATGCGGATGCCGTGGCCGGGCCAGATCGGGTCCCAGTTCTGCAGGCCCTCGGTGTAGTGCCACATGCGGTCGCGGTTGACCAGCCGTACGCCCGCCTCGGCGCTGATGTCGAGCATCCGTCCGTCGACGTGGGCCGGTACGCCGGTGACCATCTCCCGCGGCGGGGTTCCGAGGCGCTCGGGCCAGTAGCGGCGGATGATGTCGTGGTTGGCGCCGATGCCGCCGCTGGTGACGACGACGGCCTGGGCGGTGAGTTCGAACTCGCCGATGGCGTCGCGGTTGGAGGCGACGCCCCGGGGTGAGGGGTCCTCGGCCAGGACCGTGCCGCGCACGCCCCGGGCGCTGCCGTCCTGCATGACCAGTTCGTCGACGCGGTGGCGGTGGTGGAAGGTGAGCAGTCCGTCGCGCGCGGCCTGCTTGGCGTAGCGGACGAAGGGCTCCACCACACCGGTGCCGGTGCCCCAGGCGATGTGGAAGCGGGGCACCGTGTTGCCGTGCCCGTGTGCCGTGAGGTCGCCGCGCTCGGCCCAGCCGACGGTGGGCAGGAACGTGATGCCGTGCCCGTTCAGCCAGGACCGCTTCTCCCCCGCGGCGAACTCGACGTAGGCGCGCGCCCAGCGCACGGCCCAGGTGTCCTCGTCGTCCAGCCGGTCGAAGCCCGCGCTGCCCCGCCAGTCGCTCCAGGCGAGGTCGAAGGAGTCCTTGATGCCCAGCCGCCGCTGCTCCGGCGAGTCGACGAGGAACAGCCCGCCGAAGGACCAGAAGGCCTGTCCCCCGAGGTTGGCGGCGTTCTCCTGGTCGACGAGGGCGACCCTCCTGCCCCTGCTGGTCAGTTCGTGTGCCGCGACCAGGCCTGCGAGGCCCGCTCCGACGACGATGACGTCGGCGTCCATGGCAACGTTCCCTTCTTCAGTTCTGGCTGTGGTCGGGGGTGCCGCTGCCGTCGGTCAGCAGGGCCGTGAGCAGTTGCTTCAGCCAGGCGCGGGCGTGTTCGACGTCCCGGTCCAGCAGCAGTTGCGTGGTGACGCCGTCGTAGGCCGCGACCACGGCGTGGGCGGCGCCGTCGGTGTCGCCCAGGACGGCGGGCAGTGCGGTGTGCCCACGGGCGCGGGCGAGCCGGTCGGCGATCGCCTGCCGCAGCCGCGCCCGGTGCTCCAGCAGGCTCCGGGCCACCTCCGGGTCACGGGCGGCGTGCACCAGGAAGTCCGTCTTCACCAGGAGCCAGTCCCGGTCGAGGAGCAGCACGTCGGTGACGCGGTCCACGGCGGCCGGCACGTCGAGGCCGGGCCCGTCGAGGGCGAGGGCCCCGGACACCTGTTCCGCGATGAGGTCGGCCCGCTCCTGGTAGAGGGCGAAGAACAGCTCGTCGAGGCTGGAGAAGTTGGAGTAGAAGGCGCCCCTGCTGTAGCCGGCGGCCTCGCAGACCTCCTCGATCGAGACGTGCCCGAAGCCCTTGGCCGCGAACACGGAGAACGCCGCGTCCAGGAGGTTGGCCCGGGTACGGACACGGCGCCTGGTCACACGCCCGGTCGTTCCCTCCACGGCCATGCCCGGCCTCCTTTCGATACGTGACTGTATTCGATACACCGATGTATCGAAAGCCTGGAATTCTCCATGGAACAAGCATTCGATTACGAGGTACGCTGGCGGCATGCACCTCCAGGGCTCCCTCTTCGACCAGACGGACGAGCTGCGGCTCGCGCCTCTCGACGGGATCAGCCGTACCGACCTCGGTTTCGGCGCCTGGCTCGACGTCCTGCCCGGGTGGCTCGGCGGTTCCGACGCACTGTTCGAACAGCTCGCCGCCGAGGTGCCCTGGCGGGCGGAGCGGCGCACGATGTACGACCACGTCGTCGACGTCCCCCGGCTGCTCGCGTTCTACGGCGCCGAGGACCCGCTGCCGCACCCGGTCCTGACCGAGGCGCGCGACGCGCTGAGCGCCCACTACGGCGAGGAACTGGGTGAGCCGTTCACCACGGCCGGCCTGTGCTACTACCGCGACGGCCGGGACAGCGTGGCCTGGCACGGCGACCGGATCGGGCGGGGCGCACGCGAGGACACGATGGTCGCCATCCTGTCGGTGGGGGCGCCCCGGGATCTGCTGCTGCGCCCGATGCGGGGCGGCCGCGACACCGTGCGCCGGCCACTGGGCCACGGCGACCTGATCGTGATGGGCGGCTCCTGCCAGCGCACCTGGGAGCACTCCGTACCCAAGAGCACCCGCGCGACGGAGCCGCGCATCAGCATCCAGTTCCGCCCGCACGGCGTGCACTGAGCCCGAAGGACCATGCCCCGCCGGTCCGTTGAGGCGGACCTGGCCATTCCGCCTGCCGTGGCGTCTGCTTTCCTTCTCTCGTCGGGCTGGGACCACACCAACGCGGGGCGATCATGCGGGCAGACGTACACCAAGTCGCGGACGGCACCTACCTGGTGCACGGCTCCGACACCAACTGGGTGATCATCGCGGAGGGGGACGCCGTCACGCTCGTCGACACCGGCTACCCCGGCGACCGGGAGCGGCTCCTCGCCTCGCTCGCGGAGGTGGGAAGCTCCCCGGAGGCGGTCGCGGCGGTGCTGATCACCCACGCGCACAACGACCACCTGGGTTCCGCCGAGTACCTGCGCGCGACGTACGGCACGCCCGTGTACCTGCACGCGGCCGAAGCACCGCACGCGCGCCGGGAGTTCCTGCACCAGGTGTCCCTCGGGACGGTACTGAAGAACGGCTGGCGGCCGGGTGTGCTGCCCTGGGCCGTGCACGCGCTGCGCTCCGGCGGCACGACGCACAACCCGGTCACGGCCCCCGAGCCCTTCCCGGCGGCGGGCCCCCTGGACCTGCCCGGGCGGCCCGTGCCGGTGCACACGCCGGGCCACACCGACGGGCACTGCGCCTACCACCTGCCGGGCACCGGCGTGCTCGTCTCCGGCGACGCCCTGGTCAGCGGGCACCCCACCTCGCCGGTCGAGGGGCCGCAGCTGCTGCCGGACATGTTCCACCACGAACGTCCGCGTGCCGTGGCGTCCCTGGACGTCCTCGCGGAACTGGAGGGCGAGCTGCTGCTGCCCGGGCACGGTCCGGTCCACCGCGGCTCGTTGAAGGACGCCGCACACCGGGCCCGGGAGCGCGCCCTCTAATCTGAGGTGACGATCAGCGGCGAGACAAGGACACCCGGCTCATGGCACTTCAGATCAGCGCGACCAACCCGGAGCATCCCGCGCTTCTGCTGGAGCTGCCGTGGGACCTGCCCCTGGAGGAGTGGCCGGAGGAGTACCTCGTGCCGCTGCCCCGCGGCATCTCCCGGCACGTGGTGCGCTACTCCCGGGCCGGTGACGAGGTGATCGCCGTCAAGGAGCTGGCCGAGCGGCCCGCGCAGCGCGAGTACGGGCTGCTGCGCGACCTGGACCGGATCGGCATCCCGGCGGTGGACCCGCTGGCCGTGGTCACCGGCCGTACCGGCGCCGACGGCGCCCCGCTGGAGAGCGTGCTGATCACCCGGCACCTGGGCGGCTCGATGCCGTACCGCTCGATGTTCGAGACGACCATGCGCCCGGCCACCATGCACCGGCTGATGGACGCGCTCGCCGTGCTGCTGGTTCGGCTGCACCTGGCCGGGTTCGCCTGGGGCGACTGCTCGCTGTCCAACACCCTCTTCCGGCGCGACGCGGGCGCCTACGCCGCGTATCTGGTGGACGCCGAGACCGGTGACCTGCATCCGCAGCTCAGCTCCGGGCAGCGCGAGTACGACCTGGACCTCGCCCGCGTGAACATCAGCGGGGAACTGCTGGACCTGGAGGCGTCCGGGGCGCTGCACCCGTCCGTGGACCCGATCGAGTTCGGCATGGAGATCTGCGCCCGCTACCGCGGCCTGTGGGACGAACTGACCCGCACCTCCGTCTACCCGGCCGGCAAGCACCACTACATAGAACGCCGGATCCGCCGTCTGAACGACCTCGGTTTCGACGTCGCCGAGATGCAGATCGAGCACGCCTCGAACGGCGACACGGTCACCTTCGTGCCCAAGGTCGTCGACGCGGGCCACCACCAGCGCCAGCTGCTGCGCCTGACCGGGCTCGACGCCGAGGAGAACCAGGCCCGGCGGTTGCTCAACGACCTGGAGAGCTGGATGGCGACCCAGGACGACTACGCCCCGGGCGACCCCCTCGGCGCCCGCCCGGAGGTGCTGGCCCACCGCTGGGTGCGGGAGGTGTTCCGGCCGACCGTGCGGGCGGTGCCGCCCGAACTGCGCGGTTCCATGGACCCGGCGGAGATCTACCACCAGCTCCTCGAACACCGCTGGTACATGTCCGAGCGGGCCCAGCACGACATCGGCATCGAAACGGCGGTCGAGGACTACATCGCGAACATCCTCCCCAAAGCCCGCAAGACGCTTCAGCCGACGGCGGACTGAGCCACAGCCCCCGTCAGGCGTGCGGTACCACGGCCACCGGGCAGTCCGCGTGGTGCAGCACCCCGTGCGCCACCGAGCCGATCCGGGCGCCGACGGCCGTACGGTGGGCCCGCCGTCCGACGACCATCAGCTGGGCCGTACCGGCCACCGACAGCAGCACCTGCCCGGCGCTGCCCATTTCGACGTGCTCCTCCACCGGCACCTCGGGGAAGCGCTCCCGCCACGGCAGGACCGCGGCCGACAGGGCCTTCTTCTCGTACGGCTCCAGTCCCCCGGCCTCGTCGAGGAGCTTCAGCGAGCCGGGGCTGTAGGCGAACACCGGCGGCAGGGTCCAGGCCCGTACGACCCGCACGGTCGCCCCGCGCGCGGCAGCCGTCTCGAACGCGAACCGCAGCGCGTCGGCGCTGTCCTCCGGGTCGCCCTGCTGGCCCACGACGATCTCCCGCCCGGCGGCCTCGACAGCGGGCTGGTCCCCGGCCCGGACGAGCACGACGGGCCGGGTGGCCTCCGCGATGACCTGCTGGCCGACCGAGCCGAGCAGGAAACCGACGATCGGCCCGTGGCCGCGCGAGCCGAGCACCAGCAGCTCGGCGCCGGCAACCGCGGCGACCAGGGTGTCGACGACCGCGCCCTCCACGACGTCGGTGGTCACCTCCAGGTCCGGATGGCGTTCGGTGATGGTCCCGACCGCCTCGGTCACAGCGCTGTGCACCCACTCCGCCTGGCTGTCCGCGTCCCCGGCGATCCCCGCTTCGAGCGCCTCCTGCGGCTGGAACCGCCAGGCGTGCACCACGCGCAGCGGCCGGTCGCGCCGCACCGCCTCGCGGGCCGCCCAGGCGAGGGCCGCGAGGCTCTCCTGCGTTCCGTCGACCCCTGCGGTGATCGGGCGTGTCATCCGGCTGCCTCCTTGTGTGAATGCCACTGCATGGAAAAGTCGCTGCGACGATGATCAGCTTTCACTATTCTTCCCGCATGTCTCTGGAGTGGGAGCAGGTAATCGTGGACTCGGCCGATCCCGTCGCCCTGGGCCGCTGGTGGGCCGAGGCGCTGGGCTGGACCGTGGTGAACGACGAACCCGACGACTTCGAGATCCGGCCCGCCCCGGACCGGCTGCCGGGGCTGCTCTTCACGACCGTGCCGGAGAGCAAGACCGTCAAGAACCGTCTCCACCTCGATTTCCGGCCCGACGACCAGGAGGCCGAGGTGGCCCGGCTGCTGGCACTCGGCGCGCGGCACGCCGACGTGGGGCAGGGCGAGCAGCCGTGGGTGACGGTCGCCGACCCGGAGGGCAACGAGTTCTGCGTGCTGGGGGCCCGCCGGAGCTGATCTCCGTACCGGAGCGCACCACGGCGATCGAACATACGATGGGCGGAGGTCGGCGCGGTGCCCCGGGGCGCCGTGCCGTGAGTCGACCGCCCGGTGTGGGGGACGTATGGCACAGGCCGCCGATGCGGCGCGGACCGTCATCATGACCGTGGACGACGATCCGGGGGTCTCCCGGGCCGTGGCCCGGGACCTGAGGCGGCGGTACGGCGCGTCGTACCGGATCGTGCGCGCGGAGTCCGGCGAGTCCGCGCTCGACGCGCTGCGGGAGCTGAAGCTGCGCGGCGACCTCGTGGCCGTGATCCTGGCCGACTACCGGATGCCGCAGATGAACGGCATCGAGTTCCTCGAACAGGCCCTGGACGTCTACCCGGGCGCCCGGCGGGTGCTGCTGACGGCGTACGCCGACACGAACGCGGCGATCGACGCGATCAACGTCGTCGACCTCGACCACTACCTGCTCAAGCCGTGGGACCCGCCCGAGGAGAAGCTCTACCCGGTCCTGGACGATCTGCTCCGGGCGTGGCGGGCCGGCGACCACCGGCCCGTGCCCAGCACGAAGGTCGTCGGGCACCGCTGGTCGGCGCGCTCCTCGGACGTGCGGGAGTTCCTGGCCCGCAACCAGGTGCCGTACCGCTGGTACTCCTCCGACGAGCCGGAGGGGCGGCGGCTGCTGGCCGCGGCCGGTGAGGACGGGATGCGGCTGCCGGTGGTGATCACGCCGGACGGGACACCGCTGGTGGAGCCGGAGGCCGTCGACCTCGCCGCCCGGGTCGGGCTGGCGACGACCCCGACGGCCGAGTTCTACGACCTGGTCGTGATCGGCGGCGGTCCGGCCGGGCTCGGCGCGGCGGTCTACGGCGCCTCCGAAGGGCTGCGGACCGTGCTGGTGGAGCGGTCGGCGACCGGCGGGCAGGCGGGCCAGAGCTCGCGCATCGAGAACTACCTGGGCTTCCCCGACGGCGTGTCGGGGGCCCAGCTCACCGACCGGGCGCGGCGGCAGGCGACGAAGTTCGGCGCCGAGATCCTCACCGCGCGCGAGGTGACCGCCCTGGAGGTCAACGGCGCCGCCCGGATCGTCCGGTTCTCCGACGGCTCGGCGGTCGCCGCGCACAGCGTGATCCTGGCGACCGGCGTGTCCTACCGGCAGCTGGCAGCGCCCGGCTGCGAGGCCCTGACCGGGTGCGGGGTGTTCTACGGCTCGGCCCTGACGGAGGCTCCCTCCTGCCAGGGACAGGACGTGTACATCGTCGGCGGCGCCAACTCCGCCGGGCAGGCGGCGATGTACCTGTCCCGGGCCGCCAAGTCGGTGACACTGCTGGTACGCGGCGAGTCGCTGGCGGCGTCGATGTCGCACTACCTCATCCAGCAGATCGAGGAGTCCCCGAACATCCAGGTGCGCGCCCGCACGGTCGTCGAGGAAGCACACGGCGACGGTCACCTGGAGCGGCTGACGCTGCGGGACGCGGACACCGGCGAGACGGAACAGGTCGACGCGCAGTGGGTGTTCGTGTTCATCGGCGCGGCCCCGCTGACCGACTGGCTGGACGGCACGGTGCTGCGGGACGAACGCGGATTCATTCTCGCCGGACCCGACCTGACGCCCGACGGCCGCCCGCCGGAGGGCTGGGAGCTGGACCGGCCTCCGTACCACCTGGAGACCAATGTGCCCGGCGTGTTCGTGGCGGGTGACGCCCGCTCCGAGTCCGCCAAGCGGGTCGCGTCCGCCGTCGGAGAGGGAGCCATGGCCGTGATGCTCGTCCACCGGTATCTGGAGCAGTCGTGAGCGGGCAGCCCCTGCCGTGCGCCCCGCAGGAGATCGGCTCGCTGTTCCTGTTCGAGAAGCTGACCCCCGAGCAGCTGGGACGGCTGTGCGCCGAGGGGCGCGTGGAGCAGTTCGAGCCCGGCCCCGTGTACACCGAGGGCGAACCCGCCACCTGCTTCTACGTGATGCTGGAGGGCACGGTCGTGCTGTACCGCCGGGTCGGCGGCGACGACGTGGAGGTGACCCGGACCTCCCAGCGCGGGGTGTACGCGGGGTCCATGCAGGCCTATCTGGGCGACCGGGTCCGGCAGGTCTACAACAACTCCATGCGCGTCACCGAGCCGACGCGGTTCTTCGTGCTGCCCGCCGACACCTTCGCGGGCATCATGCAGGAGTGGTTCCCGATGGCGGTGCATCTGCTGGAGGGGCTGTTCTTCGGTTCGAAGAACACCCAGCGGGCCATCGGGCAGCGCGAACGACTGCTGGCGCTCGGCTCGTTGTCCGCCGGCCTCACCCACGAGCTCAACAACCCCGCGGCGGCTGCCGTACGGGCGACCGCGACGCTGCGGGAGCGGGTGGGCAAGATGCGGCACAAGCTGGCGGTCATCGCGCAGGGTTCGTACTCCCCCGAGGTCATGGCGAACCTCATCGACCTCCAGGAACGCACCGCCGAGCGGGTCGCCAAGGCACCGACGCTGAGTCCGCTGGAGGCCTCCGACCGCGAGGACGCGCTCACCGACTGGCTCGACGACCACGGCATCCCGGACGGCTGGCGGATCGCGCCGGCCTTCGTCCAGGCCGGTCTCGACGAGGACTGGCTGGACCAGGTCGCGGCGGCGGTGGACGAGGAACTCCTGCCGAGCGCCGTCGGGTGGCTCAACTACACCGTCGAGACCGAGCTGTTGATGGACGAGATCAACGACTCCACCGCGCGCATCTCGCATCTCGTCGACGCGGCCAAGCAGTACTCCCAGCTCGACCGGGCGCCCTTCCAGAACGCCGATGTGCACGAACTCCTCGACAGCACCCTGCTGATGCTGTCGGCCAAGACCGGCCGGCAGATCAAGGTCGTCAAGGACTACGACCGGACGCTGCCGAGGATCCCGGCGTACCCGGCGGAACTCAACCAGGTGTGGACGAACCTGATCGACAACGCGGTCTCGGCGATGAACAGCGCGGGCGGGGAAGGGACGTTGACCGTACGGACGGCCCGGGACCACGACCGGCTGCTGGTGGAGTTCCGGGACACGGGCGTCGGTATCCCGGCGGAGGACCGGGGGCGGATCTTCGACCCGTTCTTCACGACGAAGCCGGTGGGTGAGGGGACCGGGCTCGGGCTCGACATCTCCTGGCGGATCGTGGTCAACAAGCATCACGGCAGCATTCAGGTGGAGTCGGAGCCCGGGGACACGCGGTTCCAGGTGCTGCTTCCGCTGACAGCGGTCGAGGAGGAGTCGGCATGAGTGGTGAGAACGGGATCGACCCGGGTGCTGCGCCGAGCGGCAGCGGGTGCGCGGAGTGCGAGGCGGCCGGCGGGTGGTGGTTCCACCTCCGGCGGTGTGCGCAGTGCGGGCACGTGGGGTGCTGCGACAGTTCGCCCGCGAAGCACGCGACGGCTCATTTCAGGGAGTCGGGGCATCCGTTGGTGCAGAGCTTCGAGCCGGGTGAGGGCTGGTACTGGGACTACTCGACGAACGAGTTGTACGAGTCGGGGCCGGAGCTGGCCGCGCCGGTGAGTCATCCCGCGGATCAGCCGGTGCCGGGGCCTGCGGGGCGGGTGCCGGATGATTGGGCGAGGGTTTTGCGAGCCTAGGAGCTCGGGAGCTTCTGTTTGGTGGCGGCTGCGGGTTGTCGGGGGTTGATCGCGCAGTTCCCCGCGCCCCTGAAAAGAGAAGGTTGGTTCTGTGCCGCAGGCTTCATCTGACACGCCCGTTGTCGGGAGGGATGCCGAACTCACGCGGCTTTCCGGGATGCTGGAGCGTGCGCGCGGAGGTGAGGCGCGGGCCGTACTGATTGCCGGGGACGCCGGAGTGGGCAAGACCCGGGTTCTGGATGAGGTCGGGGGGCGGGCCGCCGCTTCAGGCATGACCGTGGTCACCGGGCATTGCGTGGATCTCGGTGACGTCGGGCTGCCCTATCTGCCGTTCACCGAGATCCTGGGCCTGCTCGCCGCCGACGAGCGGTTCGCTTCCGCCCTGGCCGCCCATCCCGTGGTCGAGCGGCTGCTGGGGGCCGGGAGCGATTCCGCGCGGGACGTCGACGGGCGGCTGCGGCTGTTCGAGGGGATGGCGGGCCTGCTGGCCGATGTGGCGGATGTCGCGCCGCTGTTGCTCGTGCTGGAGGATCTGCACTGGGCCGACCAGTCGTCGCGGGATCTGCTGCGGTTCCTGCTCGGCCGGGGTGTTCTGCGGCACCGGCTGGCGGTGTTCGCCTCGTACCGGGCGGACGACCTGCACCGTCGCCATCCGCTGCGGCCGCTGCTCGCGGAGCTGATACGGCTGCCCGCCGTGGAGCGGCTGGAACTGCGGCCGCTGGGCGATTCCGATGTGGCCCGGCTGGTGCGTCAGCTCGAACGGCGTCCGCTGGCGGAGGCCACGGTGAGGCGGATCGTGGAGCGGGCCGAGGGGAACGCCTTCTACGCGGAGGAGTTGCTCGCGGCGACGGACACGGAGTCCGGCGGGGTGCCCAGCGGGCTCGCCGACGTGCTGCTGATCCGCTTCGAGCAGCTGTCCGACACCGCGCAGCAAGTGTTGCGGACCGCGGCCGTCGCCGGGCGCCGGGTGGAACACGAGCTGCTGCGGGAGGCGGTCGGGCTTCCCGAGGAGGAGCTGGAGTCGGCGCTGCGCGAGGCGGTGGGGCGGCAACTGCTCGTCGCCGGGGGCGACGACACCTACTCCTTCCGGCACGCCCTCGCCCGTGAGGCCGTCTACGCCGATCTGCTCCCCGGGGAGCGGGCGCGGCTGCACGGCGCGTTCGCCCGGCTGCTCGCCGGGCAGGGCCGGGCCGCGGAGAGCGCCGCCGAGCGTGCCCACCACTACCGGGAGAGCCACGACCTCGCCGAGGCGCTGACCGCCTCCCTGGAAGCCGCCGACCACGCCCAGCGGGTGGGCGCGCCGGCCGAGGAGCAGCGGCATCTCGAAGCGGCCCTCGACCTGTGGCCGGCGGTGGGTGCCGAGGCGCGGCCCTCGGGTGGGGGTGTGGACCGTGTGACCCTGACCTTGCGGGCCTCGGCGGCCGCCGCGCACGCCGGGGAGCTGCACCGGGCGGTCTCCCTCGCGCGGTCCGCGCTGGCGGAGCTCGGCCAGGACGCCGACTCCGAACTCGCCGCCCGGGTCCGCTACACCCTCGCCGGGAACCTGTTGAGCGTGGACAGCCTGACGGCGGCGTTCGCCTACAGCAGCGAGGCCCTGGCGATGATCCCTGAGGATCCGCCGTCGCGTACGTGGGTGTGGGCGGCGGCCACGCACGCCATGGCCGCACGCCACGTCGGAGGGAACGAGACCGCGCTGCGGCTCGCCCGGAGGGCCCTGAGCGTGGCCGAGGAACTGCGGATGGCCGACGCCCAGGCGGACCTGCTGATCTCCCTGGCCGTCTTCGACGGAGGCGGGCGGCGCGGCCCCGAGGGCCGTGAGCGGCTGCTGCGGGCCCGGGAGCTGGCCCGGAGTTCGGGCAACGCGGCCGTGGAACTGCGTGCCCTGTTCAACCTCGCCATGGGCTACTACGAGTCCGGTGCGCTGGCGGAGTGCGTGCCCTGGCTGACGGAAGGCCTGGACCGGGCCCGGCGCGCCGGGCTGCTGTCGTCCCCGTATCCGCTGGAGATGCGGTACCTGCGGCTGGTGGTGCTCCATGTGCTGGGCCGCTGGGACGAGTGTGTGCGGGCTGCGGCGGCCGATGCCGAGCTGCTGCCGGCCGCCGGCGCGTACACGGTCGGTCCCGCGCTGTATGTCGCCCTGGCGCGGGGCGACATGACGGCCGCCGACCGGGCGCGTGCCCTGCTGGAGGGGCCCTTCGACTGGATGGCCACCCTGGTCGCGGGCATCGTGCTCACCGACGCCGCGGCGCTGCGCCGTGATCCCGGGGACGCGGTGCGGTGGACGCGGTCCACGGTCGCGGCCCTCACCGACGAGGCGGGGGCCCGCCCGGACGTCGCGGTCCGGCTCGCCGCCCTGGCGTTGTCAGCGGTGGCCGACGCGGCCGCCGAGCCCCGGTCGGCCGGCGACGAGGCGACGACCCGCCGCTGGACGGACACCGCGGCCGAACTGGTGGAACTGGCGCGAGCCACCGCCACCCACGCCGAGCACGGCACTCCGCAGGGCCCCGAGGGGCAGGCGTGGCTGGCCCGTGCCGAGGCGGAGTGGATCCGAGTCGTCTCGGGGCCGGACGCCGCGGCCTGGTCTCAGGCGCTGACGGCGTTCGGCTTCGGCGACGTCTACGAGGAGGCACGCTGCCGGCTGCGGTACGCCGAGGCCCTGGTCGCGGCCGGGCGTCGCGAGGAGGCGGCCGCCGAGGCCCGCGAGGTCCGGGAGACCGCCGACCGCCTCGGCGCCACACCGCTGCGGGAGCAGGTGGACGCCCTGGTCCGGCGCGGTCGCCTGGCGGACACGCCGGACGCCGACGAACGCGCCGGGGTGCTCACCGCACGCGAGCAGGAGGTGCTGCGGCTGCTCGCGCTCGGCCGGAGCAACCGGCAGATCGGCGAGGAGCTGTTCATCACCGGCAAGACGGCGAGCGTCCACGTCTCCAACATCCTCGCCAAGCTGGGCGCGTCGAGCCGTGGCGAGGCGGTGGCCATCGCCTACCGGGAGGGTCTGATCACCCCGGAGCCGTCGGCGTCCGGCTGACGACCCGCCCAGCCGGGCGGCGTCATGCGGGCTAACGGCTTCCGCAGTCGAGGCCCTCGAGATCGACGGCGTCGGCCATCGCCTGCATCCCCTTGTCGTTGGGGTGCAGGTGGTCGCCGCCGTCGAAGCCGGGGAGGATCCGCTCGGGGTCGTGAGGGCTGCGCAGGACACGGTCGAAGTCGGTGACCGCGTCGAACTCCCCGCTGCTGCGGATGAAGGTGTTGACCTCCTGGCGCACGGCTTCCCCGGCGGGGTCCCATTCCCGCCAGCCCTTGTAGGGGGCGATCGTGGAGGCGACGACGCACTTCCCGGCCGCGTGCACCCGTTCGGCCAGCGTGCGGTACCCGGCGATGAGCTGGTCGGCCGTGGCGCCGGGCTCAACCTTGATGTCGTTGACGCCCTGGAAGAGGAACACCGTGCGCAGGCCGGGCAGCGAGAGGACGTCCCGCGACAGGCGGTTCAGGGCGCTCTGTCCGGGGCCGTCGGTGAGGACCTTGTTGCCCGCGATGCCCGCGTTGGCCACTCCCTCGACGGACGTCGCGGGGGATGTGCGCAGCCGGCGGGCCAGGTAGTCGGGCCAGCGGCGGTCGAGGTCGGTGGTGGACTGCCAGCCGTCGGTGATCGAGTCGCCGAGTGCGGCCACGGCGCCCGCCGCGGGCCTGGGCCGCACGGTGACGGCGTCGAGGTAGAACCAGGAGCCGGTCCGCTGCGCCCAGTTGGCACCGCTCTCCTCCGCGGTGTGGTCGCCGGCGGTGGTGTACGACGTCTGCATCGCCATCCAGTGCCCGGTGAGCACTCCTCCCGCCCGGGGGACGTAGAGGCTGACCACGAGCTTGCTCGCGGCGGGGACGTGGCCGGGCAGCGGGTCGCTGTAGACGATGCCGCCGGCGGGGACCGTGACGGAGCGCGCGCCGCCGAAGGTCAGGCGCCGGTTGCTGCCGGGGACGAGTGCGGCTCCGTCACGCTGGAGACCCGCGTGGACGTTGCCGAACGTCACCGGCTGGTCCCCGAAGGCGTTGGACAGCCGCACCCTGAGGCCGGTGCCGCCGACGCTGGTGTGCACGACCAGCCGGTAGCCGCGGCCGTCGACCGCCTCGCCGATGCGGTCGGCGGAGGAGGCCCAGGTGACCACGCCGTACCCGGTCCCCGTCGGCGCGCCGGCCGGCGGGTCCGGCTCGTCCCCCTGGGGTGCGCCGCCGGAACCGCAGCCCAGCGACAGGCAGCAGGAGAGGGCGGCCAGGGCGGTGCGGCCGCGGGGGCGGGCGGTGCGTGGCATCGAGGGCGCTCCTTCGGCCGGTGTGCACGGGCGGGCGGTGTCAGGGGGCGAGATCCCGCAGCGTCGCGGAGCCACCGGGAGCGAGTCGGACACTCCGTGCCGTCCCGGCGTACGACACGGTAGTGGTGCGGCCCCCGACGCCGTGCAGGGTGGCCTCGGCGGGTCTGCCGTCCACTCGTCTGGTCACCCGGGCACGGGCCGTCCGACGCCAGGGGCATCACCCGTGCCCAGGGGCTGACGTGGGAACCCCCGCGCCGCCACGGCCGTTGTCCGGGCATCCGCGTCCCCACGGGGAGGCCGGTACGACGACAGCAGGGGGGCGTGATGGACGAGTTGGTCCCCGGTGGCAATCTGCCGCTTCCGGGCGGGGCGGTGACCGTCCGGGTGCCCGGACCGTTCGACGTGTCCGCGCTCGTCACGGACGACGGCGGAAAGGTGCGGGACGACGGCGACTTCGTCTTCTACAACCAGCCGGCCACGCCGGGAGCGACGCTCCGGGGTGACGCGCTCACCGTGGACCCGGCGAGGCTGCGTGCCGGCGCCACCCGGGTCACCGTCGCCGTCAGCCCCGCCGAGCCCGGAACCGCCCTCGGTCGCCTGCCCTCCCCCACGCTGCACGTCACCGACGCGGGAGACCGCCCGCTCGCCCGGTTCACCCCGCCGCATCCCCGCCAGGAGACGGTCCTGCTGCTCGCGGAGCTCTACCGGCGCGGCGACCGCTGGAAGCTGCGGGCCCTGGGCCAGGGGTACGCCGACGGACTGGCGGGACTCGCCAGGGACTTCGGCGTCGACGTCGTGGACGACCCGCCCGCGACCGGGCCGGACTCGCAGGCAGCCGGTGGGCCGGCCGCACGCCCGCGCTCCCCCGGCGGCGGCGCGCGGCGAACGGCCCACGCCCCCACCCACGCGCCGACACCGCCCCGGGCCGCGTTGCGCCTGACCGGGAGCGCAACCGGCGCCGGCCCCTCCCCCGGCCCCGCTGCCTCCGTAGCGTCCGCCCCCGACCCGGACGGCTTCACCGCCCTGGTCAACTCCGCCCGTACCGCCGTCGGTTCACCACCGGTCTCGCTCGACCCGCGGCTCGTGTCCGCGGCGCGGGCCCACGCCGCCGCCATGGCCGCGTCCGGACGCCTCGGTGTCGAGAGCCGGGACGGCGTCTCCGTCTACCGGCGGGTCGTCGGCGCCGGGTACGCGTACCTCACCGTCGGCGAGCACCTGGTGTCCGGCCCGCGCAGCACAGCCGAGTTCGTCGCGTACTGCCTGCGCACGGACGGAGCCCGCCGCGTCCTGCACGAACCGGCTTTCACCCACGCCGGAGTGGCCCACGTCCACGACGGGCCCACCGACGACACGTACTGGACGGCGCTCTGGGCGAGGCCCCTCACACCGGACGGGCTGGCGGGTGCGGCGGCGGCCGTCACCGACCTCACCAACCGGGAGCGCGCCCGGGCCGGGCTCCCGCCCCTGGCCGCCGATCCCCTGCTCACCGCCGCCGCCCAGGCGCACAGCGCGGACATGGTGGCCCGCGCCTTCTACTCGCACACCGCGCCCGACGGCAGCCGGCCCTGGGACAGGGCAGCGGCCGCGGGCTCCACCCGGCTCTCCATCGGAGAGAACATAGCCTGCGGCCAGCGCTCCCCCGCCGAAGTGGTGGAGGGCTGGATGAACAGCCCGGGCCACCGGGCCAACATCCTCAAGCCCGGCTTCACGCACCTCGGGGTCGGCTTCGCGGGCGGCGGCAGGGCGGGAACGTACTGGACGCAACTCTTCGGCGGCTGACACCGCACCACCGCGCGCCCTGCCGTCACCTGCCCCGATCTTGGCGGAGGGGAATGCTCCGGGCGAGGATGCGCGTATGAAGGGTGACCTCTTTTCCAGCAGGCACATGGCGCAGCCGGCCGTCGCACCGGGTATGACGGTCGAGAACGCCAAGTGCCTCCGCTACACGGTGAACGGCGAGATGCTCGCCCGACAGGGCGCGATGATCGCCTACCGCGGCAACCTCCAGTTCGAGCGCAAGGGCCAGGGCGTGGGCGGCATGCTCAAGCGCGCGGTCACCGGGGAGGGACTTCCGCTGATGGCCGTACGCGGACAGGGCGAGGCCTGGTTCGCCCATGAAGCGCAGAACTGCTTCATCGTCGAAGTCGAACCCGGCGACGAGTTCACGGTCAACGGCCGTAACGTCCTGTGCTTCGACGCCACGTTGTCCTACCGCATCGCGACCGTGAAGGGCGCCGGCATCACCGGCGGCGGCCTGTTCAACAGCGTCTTCACGGGGCACGGCCGACTGGGCCTGGTGTGCGAGGGCAATCCGCTGGTCATCCCGGTCTCGCCGCAGTATCCGGTGTACGTCGACACCGACGCGGTCGTCGGCTGGACGGCGGGCCTCCAGACCTCTCTGCACCGTTCCCAGTCCGTCGGCTCGATGCTGCGCGGCGGCTCCGGGGAGGCCGTGCAACTGGCGCTCCAGGGCGAGGGACACGTCGTCGTGCGGCCGAGCGAGGCGACACCGCAGAAGGCCGGTCAGCACTGAACTTCGATCCCGAAGAGGCTGTGGTCGAGGGGGAATGCCTTCTCGCCGGGTGCAGCTTCGCGGAACTCTTCGAGGCTGGCGAGCCTCCTTCCGTCGCCGACCAGATCCCGACGGACGCCGCGGGGGCGGTACGCACCAGGACCATGGTTCGTCGGACATGACACCTCCCGCAGGGCTCGGCCGGAGATCGGGCCGCGGAACGACGTCGCACGAGGGCCCGCCGAAACCGGCGGGCCCTCGTGCGAACCGAACTCTCCGCGCCGGGATCAGGCACCGCTCTCCGTCAGGTGAGCCAGCTGCCCGCCGCGCACTCGGAAGCGGTGACCCACCGGTGAGACCCGATGCGGTCGTTCACCACCTGCCCGGGCCTGTTGTAAAAGTAGTTGTCCGTGAGGTTGTCGGCCCACTTCTCTCCCGGAGCGAGGCAGACATATCCGTTCTGATACTGGTAGTCCTTGTCGTAGTAGAAGGCGACGACGTCCCTGCCCCCGACGAACCCGCTGTTCATCACGGAGGACGCCACTATGTTGGCGGGCCTCTGAAACGCGCCGACGTCATCACCCCAGCTCCGATCATCTCCCGGCGTCACGCCGAGAGGCCGATCCCCGTTACAGCCCCAGTCCACCCAGGCCCGCACATTGCCATCACGGCCCGGCCATCTCGCCGCGCAGAGGTTGTCGTCTGCCGCGGCGGCAGAGGTGGTCGGTGCCATGAGCCCGAGGGATGCCAGGGCGATGACGATGGCGGCTGTGCCTGATCTGCGCATGACGTACTCCTTGCTGTCTCCGCCTCTGGTGAGGCATGCGGTTACACGAACGGGTCGCGGAGGTGATGGGTGGTCAGGCCCGAGGGCCGACGATCTCCTTGGCACGGTCGAGCGCTTGGTGCTGCAACCGGAAATACGTGTCCAGGGCTTCCCCGTAGCGGTCGCGCAGCTGAGCGACGTAGTGGCTCTCGCGCTCCTCGCCGATGGAGCGAAGGCCGGTGTCCTTGGCGCAGGTGGCGTCGGCCACGGCGAGCTTCCGCTCGGCCTCGAAGACCTTGGGCTCGGCCGCCCGGTCGGACTGTGCGACGGCCGACTGGCGGGAGGCACCCGGGTCCTCGTAGTCGTAGCCAGACCGCTTCATACACCGCGACCAGGCGTTCTGCGCTGCCGAGAACCGCTGGTCGGCCAGTACCCGGGGCACGTAGAGCGCGCGGAGATGCCCGGCGGTCTTCTCCGTGCGGAACCACTCCCGGGGATCCCCGTACAGCTTCTTCTCGGATTCGGCCACGCAACCCCCCATCTGTTTGCGCACGCTCCCGCCACCGGGGATCTCGACGGTCATGACCGGCACGTCGACCCCGCCGTCCAGAGCCTCGTCGTAGGCCTGGCGCCGCTGCTCGGAGAGCCGCTTGCGGTAGGCGAGGTTGGGGTTGGCAGCCCGGGCGGCGGCATCCTTGGCCTGGAGGCGGCTGCCGTACCCGTACTTGCGGGCCCAGGCGACATCGTCCAGCACATAGCCGAGCGTGCGGCTTTCCTCCAGGCTGAGCCGCGCGGCCTCCCAGAACTCGAAACCCTGGCGTCTCATGCACGCGCCGATCAGCCGTTGCTGTGCGTCCGAGATGCGCAGCTGCTCGGCATCGGTCAGTTGCCGGGCTCCTCCGGTTGACGGAGGCCCCGCTTTCGCCGGAGGGTGCTCGGCGCTGTCACAGCCGGTGATGACGGCCGACACAAGGAGCAGGCTGATCACTGCCTTGCGCATGACGTCCTCTCGCGTTGGGTGTGAACGAGGAAGCGGGGAGGGGCAGAGACAGGAACAGCGGGGAGCGCGTGCGGAGGGATCCTCTGCGAGATCGGGCTGTTCCTCGTTGACAGAGATGGTGCTCACAGGAACCTAGAGGGCCGCCGGCCCCAACCGGCCCTGACAGGTGTCAGGGCCCGCAGCGAGTCCGATCATCTTCGACGAACTGGGCTCGCGCGGAGAACTGGACCGGTCGCACTGGGCGATCGCGGTCACCCGCAGCTGGGTACTCCCTATGAACCGGCGCCATGTTCGCGCCCAAGACGGTCCCACGGGCCACAACGCCCATTGCCGACCGGCAGGATCGGCCGTAGCCGTTCCCTCTCGGCATCAGTCGGATCGCCCCGCCCCATGCGCACATCCACGCCCCGGACACGGGGCGGTCACGTCATCGCCCGGAAAAGGCCCAGAGGAGACCCCCACGGTGATCTGCGCCTCACAGGCAACCCCGTCCGGGCGGTCGACGTCTTGATCCGCAGCAGGTGATGCCCTGGCACTAGGTGGCCAGGGCAGAATTCCACCTTTCTATACACTCTATGTATACGCACTGTGTATACATGGTGCGTATACGGACCGAAAGGCATCGATGTACGGCAAGGCATTCGCCCCGGAGTACCAGGGCGCGCTCACCACCCTCTCCGTCAACTCCTCCCTGACCGACGTCCTGGCCGCCGGCACCGAGCAGTTGAGGGCGGCCGAGCGCGCGGGGAAGCCCGGGGAGGCGGCGCGTTCCGGACTGGCGGTGGCCGAGGCGCACCGCCGGCTGGGCCGGGTCGAGGACGCGGACCGGGCGTGGAAGGCGAGTTACCGGGCCGCCCGCCGGGCCGGGGACGTCGCGGCGATGGCCTGGGCGCTGTGGAGCGGCGGCACGCTGGCCCGGCAGCGCGGGGCGTTCCGGCTGGCCCGCCGGCTGCTCCAGCTCGCGGCGGACCTGGGCGAACGGGGCGGGGACATCGTCGTACGCGGCTACTCGCTGGCGGGTCTGGCGGAGACCGGACGCATCCAGGGCGACTACGAGGCCGTCGGCCGGCTGCACGAGCAGCTGCTCGCCGAGGCCCGGCGGCGCGGGGAGGCGCGGCACACGGTGTGGGCGCTGGAGGGCATCGCGCAGATGCACCGCAACACCGGCGACTACGACACCGCGTACGCCCTGTTCGAGGAGTCCGCCGAGATCGCCGCGCGCGCCGACGACCGGCGCGGTCACGCCTGGGCGTTGCGCGGTCTGGCCGACGTCGTGTCGGTGCGGGACGGGGACACCGGGCGGGCGCTGGAGCTGCTGAGCGAGGCGGAGACGACGTGCCGAGCGATGCGGCTGTCCAGCGCGCTGGCCTACAACCACAAGATGCGCGGCAACGTCCTGTACCGGGCCGGGCGTTACGCCGAGGCGCGCGCCCTGTACGAGCAGGCCCTCGCGGAGTTCCGCGAGATGAGCGAGCCGCGCGGAGAGGCGCTGTCGCGGCTGGGCCTCGCCAAGTCCCTGGCCCGGCTGGGCCGCGACCGCGCCGAGACGGCGGCCGAACTGTCCGAGCTCGCCGGCACGCTGGAGCGGATCGGCCTCCAGCACTCCCGCGAGATGGTGGCTCGCGCGTACGACGAACTCGGCATACCGGACGCCGGGCTCGTCGAGGCGAGGCCGGCGGCGGAGGTGGCACGGTGACGTCCTCCTCCACGGCGGTAGATGCGGCCCGGCGCGCCGGGGGCGGGCATGACGAGGGGCAGGAGCACGTGGACGGCCGCCGGGCGGGCGGCCCTCATGCGGCCGGCCTTCGAGCGACCGACCTTCATGCGGGCAGCCTGATCCACGCGGGTCGGCTCGGCCCCTCGGACGATGTCGACCGCGCTGCCGGCCCCGGCAATGCAGGCGGCGCCAGCCGCACGGGCGACTCCAGGCAGCCAGGCACCCTCGGCCAGGCAGTCGTCCCCAGCCGCTCGGTCGCTGCCGACCACGCACGCGCTTCCCACGACACGGGCGCTTCCGGCCACCCATACGTCTCCAGCCCCTCGGGCAGTTCCGACCACGCGAGCGCCCCCGGCCACGCACCGGGCTCCCACCCCTCACGCGGCCCCGGCCACTCGGCCGCGCCCGACCCCCTTGCCGGCCCCCACCAGATCCTCCACCGCTGCCGCACCCTCGTACGCCCCGCCCTCGCCGAAGCCGTCGGGCGGCTGCACCCCTGGGTCGGTGAGATGGCCGCCTACTCCTTCGGCTGGTGCGAGGTGGGCGGTGCCGCGGCCGCCGCCCCGGGCGGCAAGGGCGTACGGCAGGCGCTCGCGGTGCTCGGTGCCGAGGCGGCCGGTGCGTCCGGGCGGGACGGGGTGGCAGCGGCGGTCGCGGTGGAGCTGGTGCACGCCTTCTCCCTGCTGCACGACGACATCATGGACGGTGACGCGGACCGGCGCCGTCGCCCGGCCGTGTGGAAGGCCTACGGCACGGGTCCCGCGGTCCTGGCGGGCGACGCCCTGTTCGCGCTGGCCGTCGAGACGCTCGCCGTGCAGCCGGGCGGTGCCGCGGCCGTGCGGACGCTGTCCGTGGCGCTGGGCGACCTGGTGCGCGGGCAGGCGGACGACCTGCTGTTCGCCGACCGCCCCTGGACCGGACCGGAGCGGGTCCGGCCGGACGAGTACCGGGCGATGGCCGAGCACAAGACGGGCTCTCTGCTGGGCTGCGCGGCCGCGCTGGGTGCCGTGCTCGGCGGTGCCGCTCCCGAGACGGCCGCCGCACTCGACCGGGTGGGCCGGCACCTCGGGATCGCCTTCCAGATCGTCGACGACGTGCTGGGCATCTGGGGCGATCCGCAGGTCACCGGCAAGCCGGTCCACGGTGATCTGCGGGAGCGCAAGAAGACGTTCCCGGTGCTGGTCGCGCTCGGCTCGGCGCGAGGCGACCGGCTCGCCGCGCTCCTGGAGGCAGGCGACGATCCCGGTGCGGCGGCGGAGCTGATCGAGCGGGCGGGCGCCCGTGCGGCGGCCATGACGGAGGCCCGGCGTCACCTCGCCGCCGTCGACACGGCGCTCGCCGGGGTGCCGCTGGAGGCGAGAGCCCTCGGTGAACTGCGGTCGCTGCTGGGCTTCCTGGTACGGCGCGACGTCTGAGCCGACCGCGCTCGGGAATCCGTCGGCGAATTCATCGGAGGGGTGTCGAGTTCAGCCGGTGGACACCTTCGCATTTACCGTCGGTTACCAGCAGGCCGGCCGGGGATTGGGGAATCCGCGGGCCGCGGAGAAGAATTCTCCGCGGCCGCGGCGACAGCCTCCGCGGCCCCGGGCGACCGAGGTGAGCCGCTCCCGAGCCCGCGAAAGACCGTTTTCTCTCGCACACTTGACCCCCTCTCTTGAATAAAAGACAAGAATGAACCCGGAGTTGCGATCCAGTTGAACGCAACACGGTCCATGCCCCGTACCTCTGGAAAAGGTGAGAGCCAGATTTCCAGCGAGGGATGGCCATGGGCAGGGCGCACGTCTCCACACACCAGTTGGTGGCCGGCCGGTACCGGCTGCTCGAGATCATCCAGCGCGAGACCAACCGCATCTGCTGGTACGCCGAGGACATCGGTGCCGGCGAGGTCTCCCGCCCGTGTCTCGTCACGCAGATCGGGCTCCCGGACGACACCTACGAGACCGAGCGCCGGACCGCCGGCCGCCTGCTGCGCACGTCCGAACGCATGGCGCTGCTGTGCCCCGGCCGGATCGCCACGGTCATCGACGCCATCGAGGACGCCGGCACCCTGTGGACGGTCACCGAGTGGATCGACGGCACCCCGCTCGGCGAACTCCTCTCGGAGCAGGGCACGTTCAACTACGTGCGGGCCGCCCGTATCGGCCTGGAGGTGCTCGACGTGCTGGACGCCGCGCACGCCGAGGGCGTCACGCACGGCGAGCTCAGCCCCGGCCAGGTGTTCGTACGCGAGGACCAATCAGTCGTCGTCACCGGCTACGGTCTGGTCGGCGCGACCCTCGCGCCCCGGCTCACGGCACCCGCGTTCGCCTCCCCGGAGCAGGCCCGCGACCAGCACATCGGGCCCGTGGCCGATCTGTGGGCGCTCGGGGCGATCCTCTACACGATGGTCGAGGGCCGCCCGCCCTTCCGGGACCGGGGCCGGCCGGAGAACACCCTGAAGGCCGTGGACCGGCTGCCGCTGCGCACGCCGGTGCGTGCCGGGCCGCTCACGCAGGTCGTGCAGGGGCTGCTCCGCAAGGACGCGCGGGAACGGCTCACCCGCCCGGTGGTCCGGGAGGCACTGACCCGCGCGCTCAGCGAGGACCCGGAAGCGGCCATGGGGGCGGTGCCCGCGCCGAGGCTGCGCGGCGCGTACGCCGCGATGCGGCCGGGGGGTCCGGCGTGGAGCAGACGGACCATGGTCGCCGGCACCACCCTGGCCGTGGTCACCGTCGCGGTCGCCGTACTCGCCGCGACCCAGGGGCTGCCCGGCGGCGACTCGGGCAGCGACGCGGCGGAGTCCCCGGCCCGGCCACCGGCCTCCGCCGCCACACCGGGCGAGGGCACCGGCGGCGGCAGCCCCGAGCCGTCCGAGCCACCCGGCAAGTCCGGCTCCGCCTCCCCCACGCCCTCTCCGTCGTCCCCCGAACCCAAGCCCACCCCCACCCCGACGCCCACGCCGTCCGCCCCGGGCACGGGCCTGCCGCCCGGTTTCCGGACCTACCGCGCGCCGGAGGGCTTCTCCGTCGCGCTCCCCGCGGGCTGGGAGCCACTGGACACCGATCGCCAGGGCGATCTGCGGTACCGCGTGACCTTCGGTGCCGACGGTGACGACCGCACGCTGGCCGTCACCTACAGCAAACGCGTGGGCCCGGATCCCGTGGCCGTGTGGCGGGACGAAGTCGAACCCAACCTGGAGCAGTCCGGCGACTACCGGCGCATCGGCGAGATCCGCGCCACGACGTACCAGGGACGCGAGGCCGCCGACATGGAGTGGACGGCGGACGTCGACGGCACCCGGGTGCACACCTTCGGCCGGGGCTTCCTGCTGGGCGAGGGCCGGAGCTTCTCGCTGCGCTGGACGACCCCGGACGACGACTGGGAGGACAAGGCGAACCAGGAGGCGCTGCGGACCTTGCTGAAGACGTTCCGGCCGGGTTCAGACTGAGCCGCGCGGGGCGCGCAGGGAGGTGAGCCGACCGCCGCCGAGAGGCCGCGTGCGCCAGGTCGCGGTGAGCGTACGGTCCGCGAGGGAGCACGTCAGCGCGAGGCGGTGCGGGGTCTCCAGGAAGGCCACCTCCACGGCCAGCGTGCCGGAGTCCGTCCATCCGCCGCTCACCGCGGTCGGGAGCGGCTTCTCCGCCACCGTCCAGCTCTCCGCCGCGATCCGCAGGTCCAGCCGGTTCTCGCCCTCGGTGAGCGCGAGCGTCCAGCCGCCGTCCGCGCCCGGTACGAGCCCGGCCGACAGAGCGGGACCGCCCCTCTCGGAGGTCCTGAACTCGGCGGCCGCCCATTCCTCCGCCCGGTCCGGCGGTGCCGGCCTGCCCGGTGCGGGCGGCAGCGCCAGCCCGGCGAGGCGCTCCCGCAGGGCCTCGTCCGCGGCGTCCCTCCCTGACAGCGGCTCGGGTCCGAAGGCGGGCAGCAGGTGCCGCCAGACGAGGTTGAGGTAGTCCTGCATCCGTTCGGTCGCCGCGGTCGTCGCGATCACCACGTCGTGCTCGGGCAGCACCAGGCAGAACTGGCCGTACGCGCCGTCGCCCCGGTAGCCGTGCCGGGAGGTCCAGAACTGGTAGCCGTAGCCCCGGTCCCAGTCCTGCCGCTCCGCGTCACCCATGGCTCCGGCGGTCGGTATCCGCGGGCGCGTGGCCCGGGCCACCCATCCTTCGGGCAGCAGCCGCTCGCCCTCCCACACCCCGTCGCGCAGGTAGAGCTCGCCGAGCCGGGCGACGGCGTCGGTGGTGGCGTGCAGACCGCTGTAGCCGATCTCGCGGCCGGCGCGGTCCCGCTGCCAGAACACCTCTCCGATGCCGAGCGGGTCCAGCAGCCGCGGGCGCAGATACGCGGTGAGCGGCTGCCCGGTCACCCGCTGGACGATCGCGGCGAGGGTGTAGGTGGCCGGCTGGTTGTAGGCGAAGACGGTGCCCGGATCGCGGTCCGGCGGCAGCAGCAGGAACCCGCGCACGGGCTCCTCCTTGTCCAGCCCGTAGACCTCGTCGACGGTCTCCCGCTCGTGGCCGCTCGACATGGACGCCACGTGCCGTACGAGCATGGCCCGGCTGCGCGGGTCGGTGATCTCGGCCTCGAGCTCCGGGAAGTACGAGATCACCGGCGCGTCGAAGTCGAGCAGTCCCTCCGCCTCGGCCAGGGCGGCGGCCGTCCCGGTGAAGCTCTTGCTGAGCGAATACAGCAGGTGGGGGCGGTCGGGGGTGTACGGCGCCCACCAGCCGGAGGCGATCAGCCTGCCGTGCCGCATGATCATCAGGCTGTGCGGCTCGATCTCGGGGGCCGCTTCGAGGGCGTCGAGGAAGGCGTGGACGCCGGACGCGTCGACGCCCTGGGCGGCGGGGCTGTCCGCAGGCAGAGAGGAGGCACTCATGGGGGCATCCTGCCCCCGCCGGGGGACCTTGATCGAGCAGTTTTCACGCCCGTTGTCAGGGGACCCGGCGGTTATGGTGCAAATCGGATACACGATGATGACCGAGCAGGCCGGCCCCCGAGAGCTCGTCGACCATGTGGTTCGGGCCGAGGAGGCGGGCTTTGACTTCTCGGTGACCTCCGACCACTACTTCCCGTGGCTGCGCTCGCAGGGACACTCGCCCTACGCCTGGGCGGTGCTCGGTGCGGCTGCCCAGGCCACGTCACGTATCCCGCTGATGACGTACGTGACGTGCCCGACGTTCCGCTACCACCCGGCGGTGGTGGCGCAGAAGGCGGCGACGGTCCAGTTGCTGTCCGAGGGCCGGTTCCGGCTGGGGCTCGGCTCCGGCGAGAACCTCAACGAGCACGTGGTGGGCGGCGGCTGGCCGTCCGTCGACGTCCGGCACGAGATGTTCGAGGAGGCCGTGGAGATCATCCGCGCCCTCTTCAAGGGCGGCCACGTCAACCATCGCGGCACGCACTTCGACGTGGAGTCGGCCCGGCTGTGGGACCTGCCGGACGAGGCGCCGCCCATCGGCATCGCCGTCTCCGGGGAGCGGTCGTGCGAACTCGCGGGCCGGCTGGGCGATCTGGTGATCGCCACGGAGCCCAAGGCGGGGCTGCTGGAGGCGTTCGACCGGCACGGCGGCGAGGGCAAGCCCCGCGTGGGCCAGTTGCCGGTCTGCTACGACCCCGACCGGGATACGGCCATCAAGCGGGCCCACTCCCAGTTCCGCTGGTTCGGCAGCGGCTGGAAGGTCAACTCGGAGCTGCCGCATCCGGATTCCTTCGAGGCGGCGACCCAGTTCGTCACCCCCGACGATGTCGCCGACTCCATCCCGTGCGGCGACGACCCGGACGCGTTCGTCGAGGCCGTCCGCCCGTACGCCGAGGCCGGTTTCACCGAGATCGCCCTGGTCCAGATCGGGGGCGAGTCGCAGCCGGCGTATCTGGACTGGTCGGAGAAGACCCTGCTGCCGGCCCTGCGCGACGCGTTCGGCTGAGGTCCTCCCCCGTCCGGGCCGACCCGGGCCATGGGCACGTATAGGCTGCCGACCTGCACATACTCAACCGGCCAGCCTATTCAGGAGAGTCGTCCGTGACCCTAGCGATCACCCCGCCCGAAACCTCCCCGGCGCCCGTCTGCGAACCGATCGCGCGGGACGCGCGGGAGTTCGGGGCGTACGCCCGGACCGGAGGGTGGGCCTTCGGGCTGAAGGTGGCGCGCAGCGTGCGGCCCGGCGGGCAGGGATCGGACGAGACGCCGAAGGTGTCGGCGAAGGGGTTCGCGGAACTCGCCGGGTGCTCCCCCGAGCGGGTCATGCGCTACTACAAGGCGTGGGACCGGGCGGCCGACGACGGGCTGGTCCCGCATTTCGAGGCCCTGACGCCGGGGCAGGAAGTGGACCTTCCGGACGCCGACGTGTGGCTGAGCTACTACGTCTCCCGCTCCGGCGCCACCTCCGAGCGCGGCACCGCCATCGCCGAGGCCGCCGAGGCGGAGGGCATCCGGCCCACGAAGGCGCTGGAGGTCGCGGAGAACCCCACCGCTCTGCGCGCCGCGATCCTCGCCGACCCCGCCACCGCCCGCGCGGCACGCCAGGCCCTGCTGGACCGCGTCCGGGAGGACCCGGAGCTCCAGTCCGAGCTGGCCCGTGACGTCGTACGCACGGACGAGCTGAAGAAGGCCGTCGCCGGCGAGAGCAGGGCGGCGGACCGGATCGGATACGTGCGCCAGATCGCCGAGTCGGGGCAGATCAAGACGCCCGCCGGGCAGACCGTGGACGCGCCGGCCGACCTCCGGCAGGAGGCCGAGCGGCACCTGTCGCTCATCGACGAGCTGGACGAGGACGAGGACGCCGGCGAGTGGGCCGCCGAGGCGTACGACACCATGAAGTCCCTCGTCGTCGAGACCGTCGAGACCGACCCGGCGCTGCGGGTGCGGGAGCGGCGCACGAAGTTCTACAGCAGCCTCCAGAAGGCGACCAAGGTGTTCGAGGAGCTGACCTTCGACGACGCCGGGGAGTTCTACGAGGACGACATGGTCCAGCGCCTGGAGGAGCTCCAGCGGGCCGTGGCCGTGTGCATCGAGTCCCTGCGCGGTGCCCGCGGGAATCACCCGGAGGGCTGAGCATCTTGTGCGTGTGGGGGGTACTAGAGGGCTCTACGTCGGTTGGTTCTTCCGGAGGCCCTCTCGTGAACTCCTTCGTGCACAAGACCCTGGTGGTGCAGCTCCAGGCGGGTGACACGGACCGTTTCTCCGTGCTCGCCCACCTGAGCTACGACGCCGCGGACCCGTTCGCCGTCACTGTGGTCTTCAGCCACGACGGCCGTGTCCTCGCCCGCTGGCAGCTGGACCGCGAGATGCTCGGCGAGGGGCTGCGGCGTCCGGTCGGGGTGGGGGACGTGCGGATGCGTCCCGAGTCGCTGGGCATGTGGCAGGAGCTGCGCATGGAGTTCCTCGGTGACGCCCGCCCCGACGGCGGCCGTCACCACGCGGTGGTGTTCGCGTGGGCACCGGCGTTCGCGGCGTTCCTGCGCGAGACCCACGAAGTGGTCCCGCCGGGCCGCGAGGAAGTCAGCGTCGACGACTTCCTGGCGAACGTCATCGCCGGGGGCTGACCAGGGGCGTTTCCCGCTGACGAACCTGCCGTGCTGTCCGCCGCCCGCCCACGCCGTGGTGCTGATGGCGGACACCACCGCAGGCCGTCACTTCGACGTGTGGCGGTGCCGGGTCCACAGAGGCAGGACGAACCAGCACAGCAGGTACCAGCCGACCACGCCGGCGACGAGGTAGGGCACGAAGCCGTCGTGCGTCGCCACGCGCAGGATCAGCAGCAGCGAGGCGGTCGTCGTGGCCAGCAGCAGCACGAGGCCGAGCAGTGTGAGCCGGGAGGCCAGCCGCACCGCCTGGGGCTTGACGCGCCGCCCGGAGACGAGGCGGTGCAGGGACACCGGTCCGATGAGCGCCCCGGTCGCGCACGCGCCGAGGACGACCGTCACGAGGTAGATCGTCTGGTCCGTGTCGGTCAGGTCGTCGTACTTCTCGGTGAACACCACCGTGAGCAGGAAGCCGAACAGGATCTGCACGCCCATCTGGGCCACGCGGACCTCCTGGATGAGCTCCTGCCACATCCGGTCCGCTCTCTCCTCCTCCGTCTCGTTGCGCCCACGGCGCCTCGGCGCGCCCTCTGCCGTGTCGGCCACTGGTCCTCCCCGGGTGAGACGTGAGTGCTTCTCTCACGCGTGTTCCCCGTAAGCGGCCGTCGTCCCGGCCCCTGGGGGGTGTCCGCAAAGTCCCGCCTGCCCCGCGACGCCCGGCACGCACTCTCGCCGCACCGTGCGAACACCCGCGTACAACCAGTACGCGGGCGTCCGCCCGGCACTCCCCCAGCCTTCGGCCGGGGGCACCCCCAGAGCACGCACCGGACGTCGCGGGGCCCGCCCTCCGGGCGGACGACGGGACTTTGCGGACACCCCCCAGGCGGTTTGACCGATCAGCGGACGGTTACACGGACGGCGACTGAAGCACAGCCCGAGGAGGTCGTGGACGCATGTCCGGTACGCAGCTCACCGTCACGCTCAGCGGCGGGGGCGCCGACGACGCACGAGCGGTCGTCCGGGCCCTGGAAGGTACGTTCGGGGCGCCGGACGAGCTTCCCGCCGACGAGAACGCGACGGTGCACATGGCGACCTTCGACGGCGGCACGGACGCGAGTCCCGCGAGTGATGCCGGGGCGGGGGCCGAGCGTCTGTCCGCCCCGGTGACCGTCACCGTGCAGGGCGCACCCGAGGCGGTGCGGCGCGCGAGCGACACGCTCACCCGGGCCTTCACGGCCCGCGACGACGGTGCCGCCTCCGGCGACCAGGAACAGGAGAGGCAGCTGCTCCTGGTGCCGTGAGCCCTTGGTGCCGTGTCGAGACCTCGCCTACCAGCGGGATTCGACCTGGTCCTTGATCCTCCGGTCGTAGAGGTCGCGGATCGCCGTCAGCGTCTCGCCGGACAGCTCCGGCAGGCGGGCGGCGGCCGCGTTGGCGCGGGCCTGCTCGGGTGAGCGGGCGCCGGGGATCACGGTCGTGACGCCGGGCTGGTCGATGATCCAGCGCAGGGCCAGCTGGGCCGGGGTGCAGCCCTCGGGGGCGAGCGAGGCGAACTCGGCGGCCGCCTCGACACCGGTGACGTAGTCGACGCCGGAGAAGGTCTCGCCCACGTCGAAGGACTCGCCGTGCCGGTTGTAGGTGCGGTGGTCGTTCTCCGGGAAGACCGTGTCCCGCGTGTACTTGCCCGACAGCAGGCCGGAGGCCAGAGGGACGCGGGCGATGATGCCGACGCCCGCCTCGCGGGCGGCCGGGAGCACCTCGCGCAGGGGCTTCATGCGGAACGGGTTGAGGATGATCTGCACGCTCGCCACGTTCGGCCGGGCGATCGCGGTCAGCGCCTCCGCGCAGGTCTCGACGCTGACGCCGTACGCGGCGATCCGCTCCTCCTCGACCAGGGTGTCGAGGGCGTCGAACACCTCGTCCGTGGAGTAGACGGGCGTCGGCGGGCAGTGCAGCTGCACCAGGTCGATACGGTCGACGCCGAGGTTGCGCCGGGAGCGGTCGTTCCAGGCGCGGAAGTTGTCGAGCACGTAGTTCTCGGGGATCTGGTCGACCCGGCGGCCCATCTTGGTGGCGACCATCACGTGCAGGTCCGGCCTGCCGCTGAGGAACGCGGCGATGGTCTGCTCGCTGCGGCCGTCGCCGTACACGTCGGCGGTGTCGAAGAAGGTCACCCCGGCCTCGGCCGCCGCCTCCAGTACCGCGAGGGCTTCCTTGTCGTCGACGTCCCCCCAGTCGGCACCCAGCTGCCACGTGCCGAGACCGACGACGGAAGCGTGCTGACCCGACCTGTCGAATGTGCGCTCGTCCATGGCGTCAGTCTGTCATCCGTCACGGCCGCGCGCGGACCGTCCGGATCCGGGCCGCCGACCCCGCCGGATTCACTCACACGAGTGAATAGAGTCGACAGGAACGCGTCACGTGTCAACGGGCCCCTAGCGTGGCTGGACGTGACAACCGGTTCAGTGAGCAACATTCCGTCGGACGGGGCGCGTTGGTCGCGCCGGAGTTTCCTCCTCACCGCGGCGGCGCTGGCCGCGGTGCCGGGGCTGCCGGCGGATCCGGCCGCCGCCGCGGCGGAGTTGCCGGACTTCCCGGCGGACGTCGCGCTGTACCGCTCGGCGTACCGGAACTGGGTCGGCGAGATCACCGCCGACGGGCTGTGGGCCTGTGCGCCGGGAAGTCCGGGCCAGGTGGTCGACGTCGTCAACTGGGCCTGGCGGCACGGCTGGCGGGTGCGCGCCCGGGGCGCCTCGCACGGCTGGTCGCCCCTGACGGTGACGGAGGGGACGCCGTCCGGCGCGCCCGTCCTCCTCGTCGACACCGCGCCCCACCTCACCGGCCTCGCCCTGGACTCGCCGGCCGCCGTGCGCGCCGGCACCGGCGTGACCATGGAAGCCCTGCTCACCTTCCTGGAGGAGCACGGCCTCGGTGTCACAGCGGCTCCCGCTCCGGGCGTCCTCACGCTGGGCGGCGCCCTGGCGATCGACGCGCACGGCACCGCCGTCCCCGCACGGGGCGAGCGACGCCTGCCGGGGCACACGTACGGCTCGCTGAGCAATCTCATCCTGTCGCTCACGGCCGTGGTGTGGGACTCCCGCGCCGGCGCGTACGCGCTGCGCACGTTCCACCGTGACGAGGGGGACAGCGCCGCGCTGCTGACCCATCTCGGGCGGTCCCTGGTGACCGAGGTGGTGCTGCGGGCGGGCGCGAACCCCAACCTGCGGTGCGTGAGCCGTACGGACATCCCGGCCGGCGAACTGTTCGCCGCACCCGGCTCCGGGAACGGGCGCACGTTCGCGGACTTCCTGGAGGAGGCCGGGCGGGTCGAGGCCATCTGGTTCGCCTTCACCGAGCATCCATGGCTGAAGGTGTGGAGCGTCTCCCCCACCCGGCCGCTGACCTCACGGCACGTGAGGCGGCCGTACAACTACCCCTTCTCCGACAACGTCCCGACCCCGGTGGCGGAGCTGGTGGGCCGTATGACGTCGGAGGCGGCCTGGTACCTGGCGCCGGTGCTCGGCACCGCGCAGTACGAAGCGGCCGCGCTCGGGCTGGTGGCGACACTGTCGGGCGACATCTGGGGACCTTCCAAGAACACGCTGCTCTATCTGAAGCCGACCACCCTGCGGGTCCACGCGAACGGTTACGCCGTGCTCACCTCCAGGGACCGGGTGCAGAAGGTCGTCTCCGAGTTCGCCGCGTTCTACCGGGAGCGGCTGACGGCGTACGCGGCCCGGGGCAGCTTCCCGGTCAACGGCTCGGTGGAGATCCGGGTGACCGGCCTTGACGACCCGGGCGACTCCGGGGTGTCCGGGGCCCGTCCGCCGCTGCTGTCCGCGCTCCGGCCGCGCGCCGACCACCCCGAGTGGGACACGGCCGTGTGGCTGGACATCCTGACGCTGCCGGGCACGCCGGACGCGGAGGCATTCCTGCGCGAGATCGAGCGGTTCCTGCTGCGCGCGTACGACGGCGGGTCCGCCCTGACCCGGGTCGAGTGGTCCAAGGGGTGGGCGTACACGGACGACGGGGTGTGGAGCGACGAGGAGGTACTGGGCTCGGTGGTGCCGGCCGCGGTCGGTCCGGCCGAGTGGGCCGAGGCGGACGCGGTGCTGGACCGGCTGGACCCGCACCGCGTCTACGGCAACGCCTTCCTGGACCGGCTGTTCGGGCAGGGCGCCGAGGAGTGAGCGCCTCACCCCGGCGCCTGTCGTAGCGCGGGAGGTTCTCGTACCACTGGGCGCTGAAGCGGGCCGCGCTCAGCGTCATCGGCCGGACGGCCGAATCGCGTCACCTTCTCGGCGTGACGCGAACCACGGGCAGCGGACCGCACGGGGAGAAACATCCGTCACAGCACGCCTCGCGGGCGGAACTTCCCCTTCCGCACCCGCCAGGACACCGCTCGCGACAAGATCATCTTCGTTCAACCTTGCACGGCATAAGGTGACTTGCCCGATTCGCAGCCAACCGGCTCGCGTGGATTTCTCCCGGTACCGGGCGGGCCGATAGGCATGTGTGGTCATCAGCCGAACGAACTCAGGAGACCCGCATGCCGGAACTCAGCCGTCGCCGTGCGCTCACCGCCGCGGCCGTCGTCGCCACGACCGCGGGGACTTGGTCGGCAAGCACCCCGGCCACGGCCGCCGGGCACCACGACTCCCACGGGACCTTCGACGAGGTCTACAAGGGCCGCCGGATACAGGGCCGCCCGGCCGCCGGAGCCGGTCATCACCACCACGGCGCCGGATACGCGGTGTTCGTGGACGGTGTGGAACTGCACGTGATGCGCAACGCCGACGGCACCTGGATCAGCGTCGTCAGCCACTACGACCCGGTGCCCACGCCGCGCGCCGCCGCCCGCGCCGCCGTGGACGAGCTCCAGGGCGCGCCACTGCTGCCCTTCCCCGCCAACTGACCCCTCACGCAAGGCATCTGGAGCACCGCGCATGACCGTCCGCAAGAACCAGTCCGCCCTGACCGCCGACGAGAAGCGGCGTTTTGTCGCCGCGCTCCTGGAGTTGAAGCGCAGCGGCCGCTACGACGAATTCGTCACGACGCACAACGCGTTCATCGTCTCCGACACCGACGACGGCGAGCGGACGGGGCACCGCTCACCGTCCTTCCTGCCCTGGCACCGAAGATTCCTCCTGGAGTTCGAGCGGGCGTTGCAGTCGGTGGACGCGTCGGTGGCGCTGCCGTACTGGGACTGGAGCGTCGACCGTTCGCCGCGCGCCTCGCTGTGGGCGCCCGACTTCCTCGGGGGCACCGGGCGCGAGCGGGACGGCCGGGTGACGGACGGGCCGTTCTCCGCGTCCTCAGGGAACTGGCCGATCAATGTGCGGGTCGACGGCCGTACGTTCCTGCGGCGGTCCCTCGGTGGCGGGGGGCGTCAGTTGCCGACGCCGGCCGAGGTCGAGTCCGTACTGTCGATACCCACGTACGACATGGCGCCCTGGAACAGCGCCTCGGACGGTTTCCGCAATCACCTCGAAGGGTGGCGGGGCGTCAACCTGCACAACCGCGTCCATGTGTGGGTCGGCGGGCAGATGGCCACCGGGGTGTCCCCCAACGACCCGGTGTTCTGGCTGCACCACGCGTTCATCGACAAGCTGTGGGCCGAGTGGCAGCGGCGGCACCCGGGCTCCGGCTACCTGCCGGCCGCGGGCACGCCGAACGTGATCGACCTGCGCGAGACGATGAGGCCCTGGCACGACACGAGCCCGGCGGATCTGCTGAATCACACGGCGCACTACACGTTCGACGCCTGACGCCCAGGGGGTCGAAAATTCCGGACTCGTCGTTCCCGCTCCGGGCATGTCGGACCTGCTGCGCCGGCAGTGAGGGACGAGATCAGTGCGGCCGGGCGGTCCACCGCGCGGGAATGCCCGGGGGCGGAGCCGACTCACCACCGGGATTGCCTGCGGGCGGGTGAAAACGTAGGTTGAGCTCCGTTTTCTTGTTCGAGGGCCGAATTTTCTGGTCGAGGGTCGAAAGGTGCCACCCGGTGGGTCGACGCGAGAAGCCGGTGGACCCCAGCGCCGGTCCGGTGCAGCGCCTCGCGCACGACCTGCGCCTGCTGAGGGAGAAGGCCGGGAAGCCGCCGTACCGGGAGATGGCCGAACGGGCGGGTTACTCCATGACCGCGCTGTCGCAGGCCGCGGCCGGTGATCAGCTGCCGACGCTGGCGGTGGCGCGCGCCTACGCGGAGGCCCTCGACGCCGACCCGGACGAGTGGGAGGCCCGCTGGCGGGAGGCGGACGCCGAGTTCCGCGCTCCCGCGGCCGACGAGCGGGCTCCGTACCGGGGGCTGGCCCGCTTCGAACCGGACGACAGCGACCTGTTCTTCGGCCGGGAGACGCCGGCCCGCGAACTGCTGCACCTGGCCCGCGCGCACCGGTTCGCGGCGGTGTTCGGGCCCTCCGGCAGCGGCAAGTCCTCGCTGCTGCGGGCCGGCCTCATCCCGCTGCTGCGGGAGGGCCCGGGCGCCGACCGACCGGCGGTGGTCCGGGTCCTCACCCCCGGCGAGCGGCCCGCCCACACGCATGGGCAGGCGCTGCTTCCCCAGGACGGTGAGCTGGACACCTGGGTGATCGTCGACCAGTTCGAGGAGCTGTTCACCCTCTGCCACGACCGCGAGGAGCGGGGCCGTTTCCTGGGGCTGCTGCTCGGCGCGCGGGAGCCGGAGAGCCGCCTGCGGGTCGTGGTCGCGGTGCGCGGCGACTTCTACGGCCACTGTGCCGGGCACCGGGAGCTGGCGGAGGCCGTCAGTCACGCGAACCTGCTGGTCGGGCCGATGAGCGGGGACGAGCTGCGGGAGGCCGTCACCGGCCCGGCCACCACGGCGGGGCTCAACGTGGAGCGCGTGCTGACCGCGCGGATCATCGAGGAGGTCGGCGACCGGCCGGGTGCGCTGCCGATGCTCTCGCACGCCCTGCTGGAGACCTGGCGCCGCCGCCGGGGCCGCACGCTGACGCTGGCCGCGTACGAGGAGGTGGGAGGCGTGCGCGGGGCGATCGCCGCCACGGCCGAGCAGGTCTACGGCGATCTGGACGAGGGCCAGGCCCGTACGGCCCGGCGCATCCTGCTGCGGCTGATCGCCCCGGGGGACCGTGCGGCCGACACGCGCCGCCCGGCGTCACGGTCCGAGCTGGAAACGGGTGAGCTCGACGTCCTGGAGCGTCTGGCCGCCGCCCGCCTGGTCACCCTGGACGGCGACACCGTCGAACTCGCCCACGAAGCCCTGATCACCGGGTGGCCGCGCCTCGCCGGCTGGATCGAGGAGAGCCGGGACCGGCTGCGCGCCCAGCGGGTCCTCGGCGAGGCCGCCCGCGCCTGGGAGGAGCTGGACCGTGACCCCGGCGCGCTGTTCCGGGGGTCGCGGCTGGAGCGCGCCGAGGAGCTGTTCGGCAGGCAGCGGGAGAAGGACGACACCGACGACCTCACCCGGCTGGAGCGGGCCTTCCTGACCGCCTCGGCCGCTGCCCGTGACGCCGAGCGGGACGCCGGAAAACGCACCGCCCAACGCACACGGGCCCTCGCCGTCGGTCTCTGCGTGTTCCTCGTGCTCGCGCTGACCGCGGGGATCGTGGCCTGGCAGCGCGACCGGGTCGGCGAGGAGGAGGCCGCCAAGGCCGCCGCGCGCCGCCTGGCCACCGTCGCCGAGAGCCTGCGCGCCACCGACCCCCGTACCGCCTCCCTGCTCGGCGCCGCCGCCTGGCGGATCGCCCCGCTCACCGAGTCCCGATCAGCCCTGCTGGGCGCACTCGCGCAGCCGGAACGGGACGCCTTCACCGATCCCCAGACCGGCCAGGACGTCCGGCGCTTCCTCACCGACCAGGGCCGCACCCTGCTCAGGGCCGACGGCGGCCGCGTCACCGCCTGGAACGTGTCCGAGCACCGCCGTACCGCCGCCTATCACCTGCCGAGCGACGCGGAGGCGTCCGGCGTCGGCCCGGACGGGCGGTTCCTCGTCCTGACCGGGTCGGGCAGCGACACCCTGTGGAACCTCCCCGAGGGGAGGTCGGCCGCCGATCTGGGCGATGCGGAGCTCGGGGCGACCGCGCCCGCCGGAGACGCGTACCTCACCCAGCCGTTCGACGGGCCCGGTCAGGTGCAGGTCCGCCGGACGGAGAACGGCAAGGTCCTCTTCACCACCGGTGTCTCCCGCAGTATCACCACGACGGCCCTCGGCCAGGGCGGGCGTCTGGCCGCTCTCTGCCCTGCCGAAGCTCCGCCCCAGGTGTGGGACACCGTGCGCGGCAGGCAGGTGCCCGGCGCCTGGCAGAAGGCGGACAAGACCGTGTGCGGCACCGGTTCGGGAGCCGACGGCGGGGACCGGCTGCTGCGCTTCAGCGCGGACGGCCGGCGGCTGGCCTCGGTCCACGGGACGGCGGCCACCGTCTGGGACGTCGGCAGTGGGCGTGTCGTCGCCGACTTCGCCAGCGGCGGCACCACCGGCTTCGCCCAGGCAGACCTCTCGCCCGACGGGGAGTTCCTCGCCACGGCCGACGACCAGGAGTTCTCCGTCTGGCGGCTGGCGGCCGGCGGCGGGCAGGTCTTCCACCGGCCGTTGGCCGGCGCGGAGGTCAGGGGCCTGACGTGGACCCCGGACCACGGCCGCCGGGTCCTGCGCTACCTCGACCGCGCCACCGTCCACACCTTCGACCTGACCGACCGCCTCGCCGCCCCCTGGCAGAGCACCCCGGCCGACGCCACGCTCCTCGGCCCGGACGGCACCACCCTCGCCACCGCCACTCGGTCGGGGAACGCCTACCGCCTCGCACTGCGCTCCACCGGCACCGGCGCCGTCCTCGCCCGGAGCACGCTCGGCCCCCTGCCGAGTGCCACCGGCGATGAGACCCCGCTGCTGGCCTTCAGCCCGGACGGCCGTGCGCTCGCCGTCGCCGACACCACCTCCTCGGACGGCTCCCTGCGGCTGCGCTTCACCGTGTGGGACGTACGGGCCCACACGGTCCGTACGGTCTTCACCGCCTCCGGAGCGGCCGACCGCCCGGTGTCCGCGCTCGCCCTGGGCGCCGACGGGCGCACGGTGGTGGCCGTGCGCTCCGCGGGCGACGGCGAGGCGGCGGAGGTCTGGGACACCCGGACCCACCACAGCACGAAATCCCTTCAGGGCCTCTTCGGGCAGGCCGTGGCCGTGCGGCCGGACGGACGGCTGCTCGTCGGCTCCGCCGACCAGTACGCCGACGTCCCCTCCGGCAAGGTCACCGGGTGGGCGCTCGCCGACGGCCGCGAGGTGACCGCGCTCGCCTTCAGTCCCGACGGCACCCGGCTCGCCGTCGGCGACACCACCGGGCACGTGACCCTCTGGGACGGCGACCTGAGGCACACCACGGGTGTCCTGACCGGCACCGCGGACACGGCCCCGAGCAGCCAGACCGAGGCCGTGGGCGCACTGGCCTTCTCCTCCGACGGCCGCACCCTCGCCGTCGGAGGAGCCCGCGGCACCCTCCGCCTCTGGGACACCGCCGGCCAGCGGCTCCTCGGCGGCGACCTGCCCACGCCCGGGGACGAGATCCGCTCCCTCGCCTTCGGCCGGGACGACGGCACGGTCTACGCCACGGGCCCGAACGTGGTGCTGCAACGTCACCCCATCGCCCCCGACGCGGCCGTCCGCGCCGTCTGCGAACGCGCCGGTGGCGGGCTGACCCGGGCGCAGTGGCAGCGGTACGTCCCCGACGCGCCGTACCGGCAGGTCTGCCCACCGAAACCCTGAACACTCGCGAAAGGGGACAAAACCCCATCGGGGCGGCCTCGGAATTGTTCACAGTGACCCCGGGCCTCGCTGAAAAACGCCCCCGACCAGAACGATCAGAGACCACAACGGCCGTCGGCGTCCCTCCGACGCGGCGGCCGGCCGGCGTCCGGTCCGCGACGCCCGGAAGGTCCTCTCTCCTCGGGTTCTGGTCACATGCGCTCTCGCCCCCTGCTCCCTTCCCTCCTGCTGCTCGGCTCGCTCACCCTCACGGCAGCCTGTGCGCACGGGACGTCCGAGCCCCCGGTCACGTCACCCGACGGCGCACGGCCCGGCTCGTCGCCGTCCCCGGTGCGGACGGTCGACCCGTCGAAGATCAAGGGCCTGGAGATCGTCAACGACAGCAGCGAGGACAGCTCCTGCCCGTTCGCGACCAGCTACCCGGACGTGCCGGGCGCGGAGGCGATGACGGCCGCGATGAAGAAGGACGTGGAGCGGCGCATGACATCCTTCCGCTCGGGGGCGTGCACGGGTTCGGGCGGCGCGGACGGCCGCGAGTTCAACATCAGCCACCAGTTCCTCGTCGCCTCCGGCGACGTGCTCGGCGTCCGCCTCACCACCCAGGACCAGAGTGCGGCGGCCGACGGGCTGTCCGCCAGGACGTACTGGTACGACGGCAAGGCCGGCGCCTACCGCACGGCACTCGGGCTCGTCGACGACGGCTCCCGGGAGCCCTTCCTCGCCGCCTTGAAGGACCAGCTCAAGGACCGGGAGGGCGTGGATGCCGCCGGCCTGGACGACACGTTCTCCGCCCCGGAGAGCCGCGACGTCGCCCTGGACGACATGGCCTTCACCGCCGACGGCGGCCTGCGGGTGCACTTCGACCGCGGCGACGTGGGCGTTCCGGCCGCCGGGGCCCTGACGGTGACCATCCCCAAGAAGACGATCACGCCGTGGCTGTCCGCCTTCGGCAAGCGCGCCCAACAGCAGACCATGAGCCCCAGCCGTTCACTCGACCTCGGCGCGCCCCACGTCCCCGCCCCGGCCGTCCCCACCCACACCGCCTCCGGTGACGACGACACCGACTGCAAGAAGGTCAAGTGCATCGCCATGACCTTCGACGACGGACCCGCCGTCCCCGAGACCGCGACCCTGTTGAGCCACCTCGCCCGATACAAGGCGCGCGTCACCTTCTTCACCGTCGGCCAGAACGTCGCCAGCCACCCCGACCTCGTCCGCGCCGAGGCGAAGGCCGGCCACGAGATCGGCAACCACTCCTGGAACCACCCCGACCTCACCCGGCTCACCGCGCAGCAGGTCGCCTCCCAGCTCAACCGCACCAGCGCCGCCATCAAGGCCGCCACCGGCAAGACCCCCACCCTCTTCCGTCCGCCCTACGGCGCCGTCAACCGCACCGTCAGGGCCGCCACCGCCCTCTCGCCGGTGCTGTGGGACGTCGACACCGAGGACTGGAAGTACCGCGACCCCGCCAAGGTGGCCCGGACCGTCATCGCCAAGGCCCAGCCCAACGACGTCGTCCTCCTGCACGACATCCACCCCACCTCGGTCGCAGCGGTTCCCCGGATCCTGCGCACCCTCACCGCCCGCGGCTACCACTTCGTCACCGTCAGCCACCTTCGCGCCACGCTGTGACGCCGGGCCGGGCCGCGTCAGGCCAGCCCGGCACGCGCTGCGAACCGCAGCCCGTGCCGGGCTGCCCGCTCAGTGCTGAGCGGGTCCGTTGGGGCCGGAGACGGCGCCGAGCTGGGTCAGGCCGTCGAGGATGTCGGTGCAGGTCCAGTACTCGACGAACCTGCCGTCGGCGACGCGCAGGATGTCGTGGCCGCTGAAGGAGATCTTCGTGCCGACGGGGGCGGTGGCGTGCGGGATGCCGCCGGTGTAGGTGGCGCGCATGGTCCACCGCGCGGCGATCAGGTCTCCGTCGATGATCGGTCCGAGGTCGACGGTGATGGCGATGCCGCCGAAGGCGGCCATGGTCTGCTCGATCTCGGGCAGCAGCCGCGCCGGGCCGGTGACCGCCTCGGAGTCGCTGCCGTCGGGGCGTGCCTGATGGACGAGGAAACCGGGGGCGAGGATGTCCTCGGCATGGCGGAAGTCGCCACGCCACATCCGGCTCCAGCGGTCGTAGAGGGCGCGCATCTGCTCGCGGCTGTGTGGAGCTGTGGGTTCTTCTCGGGTGGTCATGATAGAAAGATGCTGCATCATGCAACATCTGCGCAACACAGTTATTCACGGGTAAGGAATCAGGGGGTGACTTTCATGCCGGAACGGACGACCCGCGCGGCGGCGGTCGCGGCGGTCACCGCGGCAGCCCGGCGCCACCACGCCGCCTACACCCTCTTCAACCAGGCCCTGGCCGAACAGCTCGGCCTGCATCCCACAGACCTTCAGTGTGTGAGCCTGCTCGGCCTGGAGCCCGGCCCGCACACCACCGGCGAGATCGCGAAACTGACCGGGCTGACCTCCGGGGCGGCCACCCGCCTGGTGGACCGGCTGGAGAAGGCCGGCTTGGTAGAACGCCGACCCGACACCCACGACCGGCGCAAGACACTCGTCTCCCTCACCACAGCGCGCACCCCACACATCGAGGCCGCCTGGGAGGCACCCGGCAGGGCCTTCGACCAAGCCCTGGACGACTTCACCGACGATGAACTCGCCGTGATCGAACGCTATCTGCGACGCGTCACCGACGTCGGCACCGAACAGACCGCACGCATCCGGGAAAGCTGACCAAGCGCCGAGCCGCCGTACGCCGCGCGGCGTACTGAAGGAGAAGCCAAAGGGAGAGGACACCGCGGCGACGCGGCAGGCGATCGGCCGTACGGTGCGGGCCGCGCGGAGGATCGACACTGCGCTGTACGAAAAGTCGCGGGCCGGGCAGCCCGCGGGTGACACTGGTGCCGCCGCGGGCGACGCTACGGCCGGCGGCTCGTCCGAGGACGACGCTGTGGACGCCGAGATCGTCGACGATGACAAGCGGGAGGCCGGCTGACGATGACCGGGAGCGGGCCGCAGGCGACCGAATTGGCGGAGCTGCGGCGCCTGGTGGAGGAGCGGACCGCCGATCTTCAGCGGGTGAAGGCCGAGTACGACAACTACCGCAAGCGGGTCCGGCGGGACCGCCTGGCCGTACGCGAGATCGCGGTGGCCAACGTGCTCCGGGCGCTGCTGCCCGTGCTGGACGCGGTGGACCGGGCGTGCGCGCACGAGCCGCTCACGCCCGGCCTGGAGGACATCGCCGACAGCCTGAGGGAGCAGCTCGGCGCGCTGGGTGTCACGTCGTTCGGTGAGGTGGGTGATCCGTTCGATCCCGCCTGCCACGACGCCCTGGCGCACCACGCCTCCCCCGACAGGGACCACCTGGTCTGCTCGGCCGTCCTCCGGTCCGGCTACCGCCTCGGCGACCATCTGCTGCGACCGGCCCACGTGGAGGTCGCGGGGCCGGCTCCGCCCGCGAGGAACGCGCACGAGGGCGACCGGGGCGTACGGCCTTCCACCGACGGCGGCGCGCGGCCCTTCCCCATCGCGGCCAGGAAGCGTCGAAGGTCACCGAAGCCGTCTTGAGCGTGCGCCCAGAGGATCAGCCCGGCGAGGTGGACAACGCCGAGAGCTTCGGGATCGAGGAGTTCTACCGCAGGGTCGCGAGCGTATCGGCGACGCCCGGCCCCGCACCGCTGAGTGGGACGCCGGCGCCGTCCTGACGGCCCTGGCCGACGCGGTCAGCGGCGGCGAGCTGAACCAGATCCTCAGCCCGCTCCCCTCCGGCTATGCCGTCCTGTCCGGCAGGGCCGATATCGCCGGTGATGCACCGGTGAAAACCCTGTGGAAGCGGTGTCATGGGTGCCGCATATGCTGCACCGAACGATCACGTGGGATCAGGGGAGGGCGCGGCATGTTCGGCAAGCTGTTCGGCAGGGGTGGGGAGAGACCGGTGGCGGATCCGCATGCCCTGCCCGTCCCGCGCAGGCAGAAGCACGGGATGTACACGCTGCGCGCACTCGGGGACACGCGGGTGCTCGCGCTGGTGGAGGCCGCCGACGCGGGTGACTGGGAGGCGGTGAAAGCGGCGCTGGTCCCCTTCGATCTCGGCCGCGACCATCAAGTCCTCGGCGAGCTGGCCGACTTGGACGGTGTGCAGGACTGGATCGGCCGGGCGGTCGAAGAGGACAAGGAGCACCGGGCGACGGCCCTGCTGATATCCGGGACGCGCCACATCAGCTGGGGCTGGGAGGCGCGCACCGCCGCGCGTGCCGTGAACGTCACGCAGGAGCAGTGGCGCGTCTTCCACGAGCGGCTCCACATCGCCGAGGAGCAGCTGCTCGAAGCCGCCGAACTGCGGCCGGACTGGGTCACCCCGTGGCGCCGCCTCCTCACGTCCGGCCGGGGCATGTCGCTGGGCCCCGCCGTCAACGAGGCCCGGCGCGACGCCGCCCTGCGCCGTGACCCGCTGGACCTGGAGACGCACCTGGAGTGGGTGTCGCAGTTGCAGCCGCGCTGGGGCGGCGAGCCGGGCCAGGCCCTGGCGTTCGCGCAGGAGGCGCTCGCCCGCGCCCCGCAGGGGCATCGCCTCGGCTGCGTGATCGCCATGGCGTACATCGAGGAGTGGGTCGAGGAGGAGCGCGGGGACTACCTCGAAACCGCCGAGATCCGGGCGCAGTTGCGGGAAGCGGCCGACCACAGCATCCTCCACCCCGCCTACGCGTACCGCCCGGGCTGGCAGCAGGACTTCAACATGTTCGCCATGGCCCTGTCGCTGGCCGGCGAGCGCCACACGGTCCGCCGCGTCTTCCAGACGCTCGACGGCGCCTACACCAGCTGGCCCTGGACCTACTTCGCGGAGCCCGAGAAGCAGTTCGCCCGCCACCATCGCCGCGCCTGAGCGCACGCCGGCCCACCATCACCGCCGCGTCCAAGCGCACGCCGGCCCACCATCACCGCCGCGCCTGAGCACGCTCCGGCTCACCATCACCGCCGCGCCTGAGTGCGCGTCGGCCCCGACCCCGCCCGCCACCTCTCCCACTCCGGACTGCCCGATGACTCTGCCCGACACCGCCGCGAACCCGGCCGGCGCCGACCGCACCTTCCAGGTGGATCTGCGCGGCCTCGTCGATCTCCTCTCCCACCACCTCTACTCCAGTCCCAAGGTCTATCTGCGCGAGCTGATGCAGAACGCGGTGGACGCGCTGACCGCCCGGCACGGCCTCGAACCGGCCCTACCCGTCGGCACCCTCGGCATCCGTCTGTACGCCGACGGTTCGGTGGTACGCGTCGAGGACGACGGCGTCGGTCTCACCGAGGCCGATGTGCACACCTTCCTCGCCACGATCGGCCGCAGCAGCAAGCGGGCCGAAAAGATCGCCGAGCAACGCGGCGACTTCATCGGCCAGTTCGGCATCGGCCTGCTCTCCTGCTTCCTGGTCGCGGACGAGATCCACGTCCTGAGCCGCTCCGCCCGCACCCCCGACGCACCCGCCGTGGAGTGGCGGGGGCGCGGCGACGGCAGCTACACCGTCCGCACCCTGCCCGCCTCGGCCCGCCCCCGGCCCGGCACCACCGTCACACTGACGCCCCGCGCCGACGCGGGCGAGTGGACCCGGCCGGCACAGGTGCACGCGCTGGCCCGGCACTTCGGTTCCCTGCTGCGCCACCCGGTGACCTTCGACGACGGCACGAGCGGGCCGGGTGAGCCGGGGGCGCCCGTCAACCCCGAGCCCGCGCCCTGGGCGCGTACGTACCCCACACCGGGAGCCCGTTCCCGCGCGCTGGCCGCGTACGGCGAGGAGGTCTTCGGGTTCAAGCCGCTGGACACCATCGAGCTGGACCTGCCGGCCGTGGGCCTCAGGGGCATCGCGTGCGTGCTGCCCGAGGCGGTGCCGGCCGGGCGCCGCCACGGCCACCGGGTGCACGTCAAGGGCATGCTGCTGTCCGAGCAGGCCGAGGAGATCCTGCCCGAGTGGGCGTTCTTCGTCCGCTGTGTCGTCGACGCCGAGAGTCTGCGCCCGACGGCTTCCCGCGAGTCCCTGTACGAGGACGACACCCTCGCCGCCGTCCGCGACGCCCTCGCCGAGCGGCTGCGCGCGTGGATCGCCCGGGCCGCCGCCAGCGACCCGGACCTGCTCGCCCGCTTCCTCCAGGCCCACCACCTGGCCGTGAAGTCGCTCGCCGTGCACGACGACGAGATCCTGCGGATGCTGCTGCCCTGGCTGCCGTTCGAGACCACCGACGGGCACACCACCCTCGACGAGTTCGCGCGCACCCACCGCACCGTGCTCGTGACGTCGAGCGTGGAAGAGTTCCGGCAGGTCGCCGCGATCGCCTCGGCCGCCGGGCTCGGCGTCGTCAACGGCGGCTACACCTACGACCGCGACCTGGTCCACCGGCTGCCCGAGATCAGGCCCGAGGCGACTGTCGCCGACCTCGACCCGGCGACCCTCACCGCCCACCTCGACCCCGTCGACCGGGAGACGGAACTGGCCGCCGCGGCCTACCTCGCGCTGGCCCGCGACGCCCTCGCCGTCTTCGACTGCGACGTCGCGCTGCGCACCTTCCAGCCCGCCAACGCCCCCGCCCTCCTCGTCGACAGCCGCGAGGCCCGGCACGAGCGCACCCGCTCCCAGCTGGCCCGCGAGCAGCAGGGCGGCCTGTGGGGCGACATCCTCGGCGCCCTGCGCCAGGAGGCACCGCGGGCCCAGCTGATCCTCAACCAGCTCAACCCGCTGGTCCGCGCCGCCGTCGCCATCGACGAGCCCGAGCTGGCCCGTACCAGCGCCGAAGCCCTCTACGGGCAGGCCGCGATGCTGTCCCGGCGCCCGCTCAGGCCCGCCGAGTCGAGCCTCATCAACCGCTCCTTCCTCGACCTTCTCGCCCACGCCCTCCGCAAGGACAGCTGACGATGCCTACCGCACCCCATCCCCAGAGCACGGACGAGCTGTACCAGGCGCTCCAGGAGAACGACCGGCGCCCCTACGGCCGCACCCGCACCGTCACCGCCGAGGAACTGGTCGACGCCGCCGAGCAGTTCGCGGAGCCCGTCCCGCTCGTCCACGCGCTCCTCGAACTCCAGGAGGCGTACACCTACGGTGCCGAACCCCGCAAGTCGCCCGTCGTCTTCGCCCGTCTGCTCACCCTGTTCGACGAGCAGCCCGACGTCTTCGACGAGCGCCTGCGCCACATGCTGTTCTGGCGGTTCAAGTGGGTGGCCCACGCCCTGCGCCAGCTGCCCGAGGTACCGCTGGCCAGTCTGCGCCAGTGGCTCACGGAGATGCGCGACCGGTACGAGAAGGCCGACCTCGGCCTCCAGCCGTACTACGGGCAGGCCTACCAGCTCGCCGCCCATGTCGGCGAGGACACCACCCACGCCTACGAGCTGTGGGCGGCCCGTACCCGCACCCGGCTCAGCGACTGCGAGGCCTGCGAGATCTGCGAGCGCGCCCTGTACCACCTGACGGCGGGCGACGACGAGCGGGCGCTGCGCACCTGGGAGCCCGTCCTGGCCGGGAAGGAGTCCTGCCGGGAGGAGCCGACCCGCTCCGTGTCGTACGCGCTGCTGCCCCTGCTGCGCACCGGCCGCACCGACCGGGCCCGCGAACTGCACCTCGCCGGCTACCGCGGCTGCCGCCGCAACCCCTCGATGGCCCAGGAGGTCGGCCGGCACCTGGAGTTCTGCGCGCTGACCGGCAACGAGGCACGCGGCCTGGAGCTGCTCGCCGAGAACCGGAGCCTGTTCGGGGAGGTCGACTCGCCGCTGGACCTGCTCGGCTTCCTCACCGGCGTGGAGGTCCTCCTCCAGCGCGTCGAGCTCCTCGGCCACGGCGAACTGCCGGCCGCGGGGTTCGCGGGCCGCACCTGGACGGTGGCCGGACTGCGCGCCGAGGTGCGCGGCCGCGCCGACGACCTCGCCGCCCGCTTCGACGCCCGCAACGGAACCACGGCCCACACCGACCGCCGCAGGGCCCGCCTGGACCGTGCCCCGCTCCTGGACGCGCTGGAACTGACCCTGCGCCCCCGCAGCCTCGACGACGTGGCCCCGGCCGCCCCGGTTACCGCGCCGGCCGCCCGTACGGCCGCCCCCGTACCGGAGTCGGTACCCGAACTCATCGCCCGGGCACGGGCGTTGGACGAGCAGGGCCACCCGGACGCAGTGGCCTGCTGGGCGCGGCTGCGCACGCTCGTCGCCGCCCGCGACTACACCCACCCTGACGACCCGGCCGTGGGCCCGCTCGTGCGGCTGCGCGCGGAACTGCTGGCCGACGAGGCGAGCCGGGCCGGCGACAAGGACGATTTCGCCGTCGCCGCCGACCTCTACGAGGAGGCCGCGGGCCTGTACGACGACGCCGGACTGCCCGGTCGGGCGGCGCTCGCCCGCGCCAGTGCCCTGCTCGCCAGCGCCGAGGTCCCGGTGGAGGGCGCCGACGCGATCGAGACGAAGGCCGCAGCGCTCACCGCCGCGCACGCCTCCATCGTCCGCCTGCACGAGGAGACGGCCGGCCTCGCCCCGCACCTGGAGGCCCGCCTGCTGCGGATGCGGGCGACCGCGCTCGGCCTGCGCCTCCAGACCTCGGGGAGCCAGGAGCACGTCGCGCCGGTCCTCGCCGAGGTGGAACTGCTGCACGCGTTCGCCACCCGGCACGACGTCGGCGGGCAGATCTCCGGCGCCCTGCTCCTGCGAGCCAGCACGTACGCCCTCTCCGGCGACCTGCCCGCCGCGGTCGCCGAGATCGACACCCTCCTCGACCGGTTGAAGGCGCACGGCCCCGCCTGGCACCTGCCCCGTACGCTCGGGCTGCGGGGCCGGCTCCAGCTCGGCCTCCAGGACGCGCAGGCCGCGCACGCGGACCTGACCGAAGGCCTACGGCTGGCCGCCGACTGGCCGGCCGACGCGGTCGACGCCGCCCGCCTCCACGGCGATCTGGCCCAGGCCTGCATGTTCCTGGGGCGTCCCGACGAGGCCTTGCGGCACCTGACGCGCTCGGCGGAGTTGGACCTTCGCCACGGCAGCCGGATCGACGCGTTCTGCACCTACAGCAACGCGGCCCAGTTGAGTCTCGACCTCGGCCGCGTCGAGGACTGCATCGCTCTGCTCGACTCCCTCCTGGCCGAACCGGACGTCACCGCGGGAGAACTGGACGACCGGCTCGTCGCCCAGCTGCGCCTGACCCGCGCCCGCGCGCTCCACGCGGGGGACGACCTCAAGGCCGCCACGGCGGAGTTCGTCGCCCTGGCGGCCGAGTCGGCCGGCTGGGACGACGACCCGGGAAGCCACGCCATGATCGCCGCGGAGACCGCCGTACTCCTCGGCGAGTCCGGCGAGTTCGGCCGGGCCCGCGAAGCCGCGGAGCAGGCACTCGCCGCCCACGCCCGGGACCCGCGCTACGAGCAGCTCAGCAACTGCCTGCGCGAACTCGCCCGGCTTCAGGGCCAGCAGCAGGGCCCCGACGGTCTGGCCGACGCGCTCGCCTTCCTCGCCGACGCCGGCCGCGTCGCCGATGAGGCCCGCGCCGCCGGGTACGAGGCCCGCGGCCGTTCCCTGGACTCGGCCCTGGCCTACGAGCACGGGCGGGTCAACGCCTACGCCGGTGCGTACGAGGACGCCCTGGCCGCCTTGGAGAAGGCCCTCGCCCTGCTCGGCGAGCCGGGAGCGGACCAGGACCACGCCGGGGAATGGGCCGAGTGCGTCCGGCTCACGGGTGCCGTGGAAGGCATCTATCTGGAGCGCCCCGCCCCCGCCCTCACCCGCCTGGACGCGGCGGTCGCCCGCCTCACTGCCCTGGGGCACACCGACGAGACCGAGCCGCTGACCTCCTTGGCGGCCCGCCTGCGCGACGAGGAGTGACACGGCGTCCCGGTGCCGGGGTGGGCTCTCGCCTCGGCACCGGGGACGCCGCCTGCTCCTGAACCGGCCATTGCAGGTACGAAGTCTCCTCGACGAGGCACTGCGGCGGGCACTCTGCACGAGCCCGCGCCATGGATCAGGCCCGGTTGAGCCGGGCGGCGATTCCGTGGCCGATCAGCAAATAAATGACCGCGGGGAGGCCGTAATTAAGGACGACACGTAGACCCTCTGTGTCCATGGTGAAAATGTCCTGTGCCCATCCGGACAGCCAGTCCGCCATTCCGTGGACGAACTCGACGAAGGGATTCGCTTGGTTCGCGTCGAGCAGGTAAAGCACGATCCACAGACCCAGCAGTCCGGCCGCGATGTCGGCGATCGTGCAGGTGGCGAGGCCTATCCGCCGCGCGGTGTCCTGGTTGCGCTCGGGGCGGCCAGGGCCCGGGGCCTGGTCGTAGGTCTGATATCCGGAAACCGGGTCGGTGCCGTTCACGAAATATTCCAATCTCGCGTGCGCGATGTCGACAAGGGCCGCCCGAGGCGGTGAGATTCAGCCGCGGACTGGCCTGTTTCTGCTTACCTCTGCGCCGTGCGAGCACCGTCGTGTTACACCTCCGAGAAATGCCCGGCCGGCACCGCCGAGTGGGCCGAGAGATCCGCCAGTGAGGCTCACCGGCTGTTGTCACGACGGTTGAAGCAGTCCTCGAACGTAGTCGGAGACCAGCGTCGCCACCGCTTCCGGGGCCTCCAGGTTCATGGCGTGGGTGGCGTCGATCCGGCTGACGGTGATCGTCGGCCGGGTGCGGGAGAGCGTGGCCAGTTCGTCGGAGACCTCCTGTCCGAACCGGGTGCTGAAATCGTCGAACCACTCCAGACCTGGCGCCGGCGGCAGCCGCCGGCCGGCCTGCACCAGGAGCAGCGGGCAGTCGGCTCCGTCCAGCCATGTGGTGACACCGAGCGCGCCGAGCTCGTGGAGTTCGTCGCGGATCTCCAGCGCCGTCGCCCGTTCCGGAAGCGTCTGCCACGTGCCGTCGGGCAAGAGGCGTGCGGCCGCACGGGCCGCGGCCTCCGCACGACCGGCGGGAATCCCCAGCCGGGCAGAGTCGTTGACGGCCTTCTCTTCGATGTACTCGGGTGGCGCGACGGCCCCGGACGACGCCAGCAGCGCCTCACCCACCCGGTCGGCTCCGGGGTACTCGCGTCCCCACCAGAAGCCGTCGAGATTCACGGCGGCACGGGCACGGGCACGGTTCGGCTTCGCCCGGGCGTACTCGACCGCGACCATTCCGCCGAGTGAATGGCCCACCAGGACGGCCTCCGGCACGCCATGCGCGTCGAGCGTGTCCGCGACGTGCCGTACGACGGCGGGCATGGTCCAGGAGGAGATGTCGGGAGAGCGACCGTGGCCGGGGAGGTCTACGGAGAGGACGCGGTGCCCGGCGGCGAGGAGGGTGGCGGCGGCGTCCCAGTCGGCGAGCGACCGTGAGAAGCCGTGCAGCAGAACCAGTTGAGGGCCATCGCCCCCGTAGTCATGGACATGTAGGAGTGTCATCGGGTTGCACTGTAGGGGCACACAGCGGGTCGAGCACCGGATTAAAGATCGCCGGGAGCGCGAAGGCCGTCGACGGTCAGAGGTCGAACTCGAGGTGCTCCACGTCGGTGAACTCGACTTCGAGGCCCTGGGCGCGGCGGCCGTTGTCGCGGAAGTACACCTCGCCCAGTGCCTCGGCCGCGATGTTCCGCAGTTGCTGTTCCGTGCCGCCGGCCTCCTTGGCCTCGAAGAGGCGGGCGGCGTACTGCGGGGGCAGAGCGACGGTGAGATGGCGCAGCCGGGCGTCGTCGGTGGTGCCGGGCGCGGCGGTGTAACCGAACCGGGCCCGGGTGTCGATGACGATGCCGTCCGTGGTGGCCGCCGTCTGTTTGGCCCTGGCCCGGATCTGGGGCTGCCACCGCACCGTGACCTCGCGCTCCATGCGCTGCGCGAGGTCGGCACGGGGCTTTTTGATCTGGTCCTTCACGTACCGTTCGACGGTGCGCTGCGTGATGCCGAGCAACTCGGCCACCGGCCTGGTGCCCTTGAGCTGCCTGACCAGGTAGCGCATCTGCGCACCCGCGCTCCTGGGGATCGGGCGTGTGAACGCCTTCCGCAGCGCGGCGTCGAGACCGTCCCCGACCGTGTCCATCGGCTCGCTCCCCTACTCCCCGTCGTCCTTGGCCGTGACCTCACCGGTCTTGATGTAGCGGGCGAGGTTGAGGACCTGTCCGTGTTTCTCCCGCACCGCTTCGGCCCACAGAGTGGTCTGGGTGCCCTCGTGCTTGACCATCCCCGGCGACACTCCGAGCCGGAAGCTGCCGGGCACGGTCTTGTCGTCGGCGTCGTACGGCAGGACGTGGAGCGGGCTGGGACCGTCGGCGGCGTAGACGGCGCAGTCCGACAGGACCGCCACCGGGTACTGGCCGGTTGCCACGGCCAGGTTGAGCATCTTGCGGTGCATGTTGATCCGGGCCCGGGAGATGACGACGGCGCGGATGTCGGGCCGCCATGTCGGGCGGGAGAGGGCGGGCCAGGGCTGCCCGGGCTTCCAGCCGCCGCCACGCGCCCGTTCGCGCAGCTTGCCGATGCCGCCCTTCACCGTGGACTTGATCGCGTCCAGCACGATCGCCATCTCGGGATCGCGCTGCCTGTAGCCGTCCATCGCCGTCAGGAACTCCGGGGTGCGCAGCTTCTCGCCCACGCCCAGGTCCGCCATGGTGTCGACGTACGCGTTGCGCAGCCGCTTGTACCAGCCGTCCAGGAACCTGCCCCTGTCCTCCCTCACCCAGGCCTCGGCCGGGGCGACGTCGTAGCCGAGCTCCACCGCGTACGCCACCGTCGGAGTCGCGTACCAGGCCGGGCCCTGCGGGCGCTCGCCGGTCGGCGTGAAGGGGCTGGGCAGCAGCGCGCCCTCCAGCCGGCGCCACTGCTTGCCGACCAGGACGCGGGAGAGGTCGACGTGCGAGAGGTCGACCAGCCATGCCCCGGGCAGCGTCGGGTCGAAAGCGGGGTGGGTGAGGTGCATGGGCGGCGTCGCCAGGCCGACGACGGCTCCGTTGGCGGCGGCGCCGAAGGCGAGGTTGACGTCGATGCCGATCAGGTACCGCCGCATGCACTCGGCGTCGGTGAGCTCGCGCGCCCAGTCGTACGCCTCCTCGAACAGCATCTCGTCCGGGCCCCGCTGGTGGAAGCGGGGCAGACCGGCGAGCAGTGGATGCCCGTCCGGGGCCTCGCACGGGGCGCAGTCGATCGGGTGCTCGCCCAGCGAGCCGGGCCGGTGTTCCTTGTGCCGCTTGCCCGTCTCGTCCGCCTCGCTCGCCCGGGTCGGCGGATTGAGGGCGGTCATCAGCTCCAGGCCGGTGACGGCCGTGGAGCCGCGCGGCGTCATCACGCGGGCCGCGTAGGTGCCCAGCACGCGGGCGAGTTCCGGCGGTTCGAGCTGTGCGGCGTGGCCCCAGGTGCGGGCGTCGAGCGCGTTCCACGAGGGGATGCACAGTTGCACGCACTGGCGCTGCCGGCCCTGGGCGGGGCGGTAGATCCGCGCCCACGGCCCGAAGCCCCGCTTGGTCAGCCGCCAGTCGGCCCGGTCCAGTTGCCTGAGGATCTTGTGGCCGTCCGGGAGGCGTCCGGCGAGCCGCTCGGCGTCCGACAGCTCCACCGGGAGCCCGTACCGCTCGCACGCGGCCTCGGTGAGGACGAGCAGCGGGTCGGCGTCCTTGCCGGAGCCGTGCAGCCTGCCGGCCCCGAGCTGGGCCTCCTTCAGCGTCCACTCCACCAGCGCGGGGAGTGACTTGGCGGGCACGTCGAGGACCAGGCCGCCGATGCCGTAGCCGGTCACCTGCGAGCCGTCGTCGGCGTCGATGACGAGCAGCGGGCCGTTCGCGAACCGCGGGTCGGTGTCGGTGGGCGGGGGGTCCGCCGGGGCCGCCTTCTTGGTGCCGGGGCGGCGCGGCGTCGACGACGGCCTGGTCGTGGCCCCGGCCGCCGGACGCGGCACGGCGGCCGGACCGGTGGGCCGAGGTGCGGCGTTCCCGGGAGGAGCCGCCGGGGTCGGGTCCGTCGGTCCTGTGCGGGCGGCTCGGGGCGGTTCGGCTGCCGATGGCGTCGGCACGGCGGGGGCAGGGGCGGCAGGCGTCTGAGGAACCGACGTGTCCTTCGGGGGCACCGCGGTGTCGGTGACGGGGTAGAGCCGGGCGAGCTGCTTCAGCAGGCGGGCGTACGCGTCGCGCTCCGGCGGGCGCGGTTCGGTCTTGCCGGCCTCCCAGCCGCTGACCGTCGCGCGCCGTACTTGCAGAGCGGCGGCCACCTCGTCCAGCGTCAGGCCGTGGGCCTGCCGCAGCCGCTTGCGTTCCGCCGGGGGCGGCAGCGGGGAGCGGGACGCGACCAGGGCGTCGACCGCGTCGAACAGCTCGGACATCGGGCACCTCCGACTCGCCACCCTAGCGTGGAGCGTCGGTTTCGCGTACGAAGCGCGTACGTACGGCGTCCGTGTGGACGCCTCGCGCGGTCTCTGCCTGACGGCGCATGCCGGTGTCGCACATGATGCGGTCGACGGTCGCTGCGAGGGAGCTGTCGGCGCCGATGAGCGTCTCGACCCCGCCGGGCAGCGGGTCGAGCGGCCGGTACCAGTCGCGCAGCTGCGTCTCGTCCACTTCGTCGGCGATCGGCTTGGTGGCGTGCCGGGCGAGGGTTTCGTCGAACGGTACGTCCAGGTAGTAGTGGTGGGTCGCGCCGCGGTGGTCGGCACCCAGCCGGCCGAGCATGTCGCCGTAGCGGTCGGCGTAGAGGATGCCTTCGACGACGACGTGGAACCCGGCGTCCAGGGCGTAGCGCGCCACGGTGTCGATCAGGCCGATGTTCGCGGCACCGGGCACGTCGTGTTCGCGCAGCACGACGCGGCGGAGGTTGTCCTGGGCGACCAGGGCCAGGCCGCGGCCGAACTCCTCGCGCAGACCGGCCGCGACGGACGACTTGCCCGAGGCGCTGTTGCCGCGCAGAACGACCAGCCGGGTTTCCTCGCTGCCGACCATCACGGCGGTCACCCTATCGACGGCCGCTCCGTAGGGGACCCGGGCCGTCAACCCGGGGGCGCCGCGCGTGCGGAGTGGCGCAGGCAGGAGAGGGCTACCACGAAGGGCCAGACCGACTGGAGAGTCGTGACCGCGCGTTCCGCCACACCGGCGACGCCGTGCAGGTGCAGTTCGAGCAGGAACCATGCCGCGCCCACCGCCATCACCGCGGTGGCTCCCAGGGAGGGTAAGGGCCGCAGGGCCCAGGGGACGCTGTCGCCGGTCCTGGCGGCCAGGACCGGCCAGGCCGCAAGGACGATGAAGCCGATGACGGCGACCGAGCCATGGCTCAGGGAGCCGCCGCTGCTCGGCGCCGGGACCAGGGCCACCACCAGGGCGGACGCTCCCCCGGCCGCCAGCGCCACCCGGCCGGGGGCAGCGGCCGGGCGCAGCCCCCAGGCAGTGAGCAGGTGGCAGGTGCCCAGGGCGATGAACGCGCCTGTCATCACCCAGTAGCCGGAACCTCCGGGGGCCGCCAGGACGCTGATCGTCTGAGCGGCCGGGTCGTAGGCGGGGCCTTGCAGTGCCGCCGCCACCATCCAGCCGATGATCAGCACGGCAGGAGCGCACGCCGACGACAGCAGGGCCCATTTCGGGACAGATCGCACCGGAACACCGTAAACGGATCATCCGCTCCTCCCGTCCCACTACCGCCGCTTCGGGCGGGTCCGTCCGAGGGTTTCGCGGCACGATGGATTCCGTGCGCCGACGGCGCCTGTGGCGGTCCGGTGCTCTGCCCGCGGAAAGGTGATCGGTCATGGAGCTCACCCTGGTGGTGCTGATCATCATTGTGGGACTGACGTTCGACTTCACCAACGGCTTCCACGACGCCGCGAACGCGATCGCCACCTCGATCTCCACCAGAGCCCTGACCCCGCGCGTGGCACTCATGATGGCCGCGGTGATGAACTTCTGCGGCGCCTTCCTCGGGACCGAGGTCGCCCAGACCGTCGGCAGCGGCATCATCGCCGCACCCGAGGACGACTCGGGTCTGCTGCTGGTCCTGTGCGCGCTCATCGGGGCCATCGGGTGGAACGTGTTCACCTGGTGGCGGGGGCTGCCGACCTCGTCCTCGCACGCTCTGATCGGCGGGCTGGTCGGTGCCGCGCTCGCCGCGTCCGCGACCGTGCACTGGTCAGGGATCGTGGACAAGGTCGTCCTGCCGATGCTGTTCTCCCCGCTGGTCGGTGTGGCTCTCGGCTACACGCTGCACGTGACCATCCTGTGGCTGTTCCGTCGTTCGACGCCCCGGCGGATCATGCGCCGGTTCCGTATGGCACAGACCGTCTCGGCCGCCGCGATGGGGCTGGGGCACGGCTTGCAGGACGCGCAGAAGACCATGGGCGTCATCGTGCTCGCCCTGGTCACGGCGGGCTGGCAGGACGACTTCTCGGTTCCGATCTGGGTGATCGCCGCCGTGGCGGCCGCCATGGCCGCCGGCACCTACAGCGGCGGGCGTCGCATCATCACCACCCTCGGCCGGCGCATCGTCCACCTCGACCCGCCGCGCGGGTTCGCCGCCGAGACCGCTGCCGCGGCCGTCCTCTACACCACCGCGTTCCTGGTGAAGGCGCCGATCTCCACCACGCAGACGATCACCGCGGCCATCCTGGGTGCCGGTGCCACCCGGCGCGCCTCGGCCGTACGCTGGCAAGTGGCCCGCTCCATCGTCACCGCCTGGGTGCTCACGTTCTTCGGCGCCGGGATCCCCGCCGCCGCGATCTACCTCGTTCTGCACGCCGTCACCGGTCTGTGATCCCAGCCCGGAGGCCCACATGATCGCCTTTCCGCCGCACACGCCGGACCCGCCGCACCGCGAGTCCCCCGCCGGACTTCCGGACGGTCTCCCGGTGCCCGGGCGTTTCGCGCATCTGCACCCCGACGACGGTGCCTGTCTGATGGAGGCCGCCGCCATGCTGGCCGGTGACCGGTTCACCGACAGCCCGGCCCGTACGCATCCGGTGCTCGCGGCTCTGGCCCGCGTGGTCAACGACAGCGTCGGTGACGCCACCCGGCATGCCCTGTGGCCGCTGGCGGCCGAGCTCGCCGACGCCCGTCCCGCCGACCGGGCGTACGCCCCTCGGCTCGTCGGCGCGGTCGTGGATGAGGCGCGCGTACTGCGTCCCGCTTCCCGGCGTCTGGCGCGGCACGGCCGTGCCTGCCGCCGGCGGGGCGAGAGGCTTGCTCACGTCCGCGCGGGCGGGCTGCCGGGGCGTGTCGCCGATCTGTTGTGGTGGCGTGGGCCGGGGCGGCGGCACCTCGAACACGCTCTGCGGGCGCTGTGCGCCGCGCCGGACGCGGATCAGCGTCTCGCCCGGCTGCTGCGCAATGCCGTGACCGAAGCCCGGGACGGCGTGGCCCCGGGCGGGCGGGTGCCGACGGCGGAAGAGCGCTGCAACCGGTAGGGGCACGGGCCCGTCCTACAGGGCACCATGATCCCTACAACGAGCTTCTCCGGCCCCTGGGCCGCGCCGGTTCGGCAGGTGCTCGACTTCGCCTGGACGCAGACCCGGGCGTGCGCGTTCGCCATCGCGCTGCTGTCCGGTGTGGCCGTGTCCGCCCTGCTGCCCGACCTTCCCGTGGCGCGCTACGACCTGCTGGTGGTCTACGGCGTGCTGCTCACGCTGGTGTTCTGGCTGCGCGGCTGGGAGAACGGGCGGGACGTCGCCGTCATCGCGGTCTGTCACGTCATCGGACTGGCCTTCGAACTGGTGAAGGTGTCGCTCGGTTCGTGGAGCTACCCGGAGCCGGGCGTGCTGAAGTTCGCCGGTGTTCCGCTGTACGGCGGGTTTCTGTACGCGGCCGTCGGCAGCTACGTGTGCCGGGCCTGGCGCCTGTTCGATCTCGAGCTGGTGCGCTACCGGCCGCGGGCGACGGCGGTGGTGGCCGCGGCCATCTACGTCAACTTCTTCAGTCACCACTGGCTGCCCGACGCGCGCTGGGTGCTGGCGGGACTGCTGCTGGCCGTCACCGCGGGAACGTCGGTGCGCTTCACGGTGTGGGGTGTGCGCCGGCGGATGCCGTTGGCCCTGTCGTTCGTCCTGATCGGGTTCTTCCTGTGGGTGGCGGAGAACCTCGCCACCTTCGTCGGTGCCTGGCGCTACCCGTACCAGGAGCACGGCTGGGAGCCGGTGGGGGTGGCGAAGTTCGGTGCCTGGGCGTTGCTGATCAGCGTCACCTTCGTCCTGGCGGCGGTCGGGCGGCGCCCCGGGCCTTGATCCGCATATCATCCTATGGACATGAATTGGCTGATTTTCCTTCGAGGGTCGTCACCGACCGTGGCCATCCTCGCCGGAGTGATCAATGTCCCGCACCGGCACGACGGACGACGGAGACGAGCTGCTGACCAGGCTCGAGGCCCTGACGGCCCAGGCACGCGCACAGGCCGAGATGCAGCGGTCACGGGTCGAGCTGGCCATCGCGCTTCAGCGCGGCATGCTCCCGCGCGACCTGCCCGTGGCGAGCCGGCTGCATCTCGCCGTGCGGTACGCCCCCGCGTGCCAGGGGCTCAACGTGGGCGGCGACTGGTACGACGCGTTCACGCTGGGAGACGGCCGGATCGGGCTGTCCATCGGTGACGTCCAGGGGCACAACATCGAGGCGGCCGCCTTCATGGGGCAGGTGCGGGCGGGGCTGCGGGCCCTGGCCTCGGTCACCAGCGATCCGGGGGAAGTCCTGGCCCGGACCAACGATCTGCTGCTGTCCCTGGGCTCCGATCTGTTCGCCACCTGCACCTTCATGCGGCTCGACCCGTGTGCCGGGGTACTGGAGAGCGCGCGGGCCGGGCACCTGCCGTGCGTCTGGGCCACGGCGAACGGTAAGTCGGGCGTCACCGCGGACGAGGGCGGGCCGCCCCTGGGGGTCCAGGCGGGGATGCCGTATCCGGTGACCCGGTACGAGCTGACCACGGGCGGCGTGTTCGTGCTGCTCACGGACGGTGTCGTGGAGGGGCCCTCGCTGCCGCTCGAGGAGGGCCTGGACCAGGCGATGCGGCTCGCGGGCATCGCGGCGGTGGCGGGCATGGACGTGGACGCGCTCGCGGCCGCCCTGATCAAGGGTGCCGAGCTCGTGGGGCACGACGACGACGCCGCCGTGCTGGTGGTCGGCCTCGACGGACCGGGGGCTCAGCCATAGGGCCGCAGGGCCCCCGCTCTCGCCTCGCCGTCGCGGTGGCCTCGGTGTCTCATGGCTGCTGTGGTGGATAGCCGGGATCTGCGTACGCCGGTCGTCGTCGCTCTGCAGACGCTGGCTGTCGCCGCCTGCTACTACGCCTCGGGGCAGCTGGGCCTGCTGCGGGAACTGGTCGTCGAGGGCTCGGTCGTCACCCCCATCTGGCCTCCCACCGGAGTCTCCGTCGCCTTCCTGCTGGTCCTCGGGCTGCGCTGCTGGCCGGGGATCGCCCTGGGCGCCTTCTTCGTCATCCTGTCCCTCACCTCCCTGACGCCGTCAGCCCTCGGCGTCCTGGCGGGCAACACGGCCGCACCCGTCGTCGGGTACCTGCTGCTGCGCCGGGCCGGTTTCCGTACCGATCTGGCACGGCTGCGGGACGGCCTCGCCCTGGTGTTCCTGGGCGCGTTCACCGCCATGCTGATCAGCTCGACCGCGGGCGCCGGTCTCCTGCTCGTCACCGGCAAGCTCGACTGGGCGAGTTTCTGGGCCGTGTGGCTGGCCTGGTGGGTCGGGGACGCGATGGGCGTGCTGATCGTCACCCCCGTTCTGCTCCTGCTGTTCCGCGTGCGCCCGCCGCTGCGTCTGTCGCGCTGGAAGGAGGCCGTGGGCCTCGCGCTGATCATCTGCTGTGTCGTTCCGCTTGCCGCGCACAGCCCGGTCAGTCTGCTCTTTCTCATCTATCCCCTGCTGATCTGGGCGGCTCTGCGCTTCCAACTGGCCGGCAGCATGCTGTGCGCCCTCTTCGCGTCGGTCATGGCCACGGTGGCGGCTACCGACCGGTCCGGGCCGTTCGAGCAGTTGACCAGGGTCGAAGTGATGATCAAGCTCCAGGCGTTCAACGGGGCGATGGCGCTGACGGCCCTGATCCTGTCGGCCGTGATCACCGAGCAGATCAACACCCGGCGTTCGGTGCAGCGCGCCTGCCAGGAGCTGGTCGAGGTCCTGGAGCACCTCACCGCGGGCGAGTCGGCGGACGGCCGCGCCTCCCTGGAGGACGGCGGGCTCGGGCGGAGGCAGGACGAGTGACCGTACGCCTCCGACGAGCCCGCCGGGCGGTGAGTGCCGAGGCGTGCGGTTGACGCCATGACCGAGGTGGAGGTGCTGCAACTGCTGGTGTCGCCCGCGCACCGGCTTGCCGGACGGCCGTCGGACGGCCCCTCCCCCGGCCCGTCCGACGAGCGCGTCCCCCAGGTGGAGGTACGCCGCGGTCTGGGGCTGGTCGGCGACCGCTACTACGCCCGGCCCGCCCACCGGAACGCGGCGGTGACCCTCATGGCCTGGGAGAACCTCCCGGCCGAGGCCGACCTCCGGCACACCCGCCGCAACGTCCTGCTCAGAGGTGTCGACATCGACTCCTGCGTCGGCTCGACGATCGCCCTCGATTGCGGCACCGGGCCGGTGGTGTTCGCCGTGAACCGGCCGGCCCGGCCCTGTGCCTGGATGGACGTGACCATCGGCCCCGGCGCACAGCGCGCCCTGCGCGGGCGGGGCGGTGTGCGGTGCACGCCGCTGAGCGACGGGGTGATCACGCTGGGCCCGGCGACGTTCCGCGTCGTGACCGGGCCCGACGACGCCGGGCCCTGAGGCGTGTCCCCGCGCCCGGCACGGGTTCAGCCGGCCCCGGGGGCCGTGCGGATGGCGGCGATGTCGAGTTGCAGGCGCACCTTCTCGCTCACCATCGCGCCTCCCTCGGCCAGCCTGCTGTTGTAGGTCAGGCCCCAGTCGGAGCGGTTGATGGTGGTGGTGCCGTCGAATCCGACCCTTTCGTATCCGAAGGGGTCGGTGACGTGTCCGATGTAGGTCAACTCCAGTACGACCGGCCGCGATATGCCTTTGATGGTGAGGTCGCCCGACATGCGATAGAGGTCGCTGCCCGCCTGTTCCACCGCGGTGCTGGTGAAACGCATACGCGGATAGGCCGCGGCATCCAGGAAGTCACGGCCGACCAGGTGGGCGTCGCGTTGTTCCACTCCGGTGTCGACGCTGGAGGTGAACAGTGTGAGATCGGCCCGTGACCGAGCGGGGTTGCGCGCGTCGAAGTAGAGGCGGCTTTCGTACTCCAGGAAACAACCGCGCACGGTGGTCACCATGGCATGCCGGACGGAGAAGCCGATCCGGCTGTGAGCAGGGTCGACGACCCATTCGCCGGTGAGATTCACCAGGTCGGGGTCGGGCAGGACGGCGGTGGGGGAAGCCGGTGCGCCTGCGGGACGCTGTGGGGGGACTGGCGGTGCCTGCCGGCGGGACGGCACCACGCGGTTGAACAGGTTCATGATTCATCTAGGTACTTGAGTTTGGTTATTGCCGCAAGTCCCCTTCGCGTTCAGGGCCGTTGTGGACGAGCCTCTGACCTTTTTGCCGCCGCTTTGCACAGAATCCACACATGCCTGTCGCGATGTACCGACGAAATAACCATCCGGGGGTCCCGGTTTTTTCATTTCGGGCATATCGGCGATTCGGCCGGAGTCACCTCGATCGCGAGATCGTTGTCGACGGTGTAATAGGGGCGCAAGGAGGATCCGCCCGCCGTGAGCGCCGGATAGACGAAGACGTGTTTGCGGTCCGCCACGTCGTCGAGGAGCCTGCCGATCCGGATCGGCGGCGCGTCGGCGGTGGGCCGGACGAAGGCGTCCCAGATCCGGCCGGGGGCCGCTGTGCCATCCGTCAGGTCCTCGGGCCCGGCCGTGAACGAGAAGCCTCTGGCGTCGTCGTCGATCCGGGGGTGGAGGTCCCGTACGGTGTCGCTCCCCCGCAGGCGCAGCCGTACGGTGGCGTCCTCGTGGAGCTCGGCACCGTGCAGGCGGGCCTCGACCGTCATGGCCTGTTCCGTGACGTCGATGGCGCGGGCCTCCGCGTGGGCGGTGCGCCGCCAAGCCCTGAGTGCGAGGAAGCCGTCCTTCGTGACGTACGGGATTCTGACGGCGACCGGTGAGGGCCGGTCGCGGAGGTGGCCGTCGACGAGGGCGCGCAGGTCTCTGAGGCCGGGGCGCAGCCGCTGTCGTTCGGCTTCCGGTTCCGGCAGCAGGTACAGGTCCCAGCGGCCTTCGTCGAGGGCCGGGTCCGGTTCCAGTACGGCGTGCAGCTCACCGTCGGCCCGGCCGGGCTCCAGGTCGAGGAGGTGGACGGTCGTCTCGGGGCGGCCCTTCTTGGGGCGCAGCCGGAGCAGCAGCCGGGGACGGGAGGCCGGGCCCGGCGGGAGACGGAAGGTGACGCGGCCGTCCGGGTCGATCGCGCAGTGGGTGCGCAGGTGGGTGTCGAGGTGCGTGGTCATCGGCGTCCCTTGCGTATCGCGCGCAGTGCGCCGGCGGCCGCGGCGTGGGCCGCGTCGCGGGCGGCGTGGCCCCGGCCGATCAGTGCGCTGTTGGTTCGGTGGTCCGGCGGAGTGGTGGTCCGCGATCCCGTACTCCGGGCCGTTCGGGCCTCCTCCAGGAGGCGTTCGGCCTGGGCGACGACGGGGCCCGGGGCGAAGCGGCGCGCGTTCTCCAGGGCGGTGCGGCCCATGCGGCGGCGCCGTTCGTCGTCCCCGACGAGTTCCAGCAGGGCGGAGGCGAGGGCGCCGGCGTCGCCGACCGGCACCAGCCGGCCGTCGGCTCCGTCCTGGATGATCTCGCCGGGGCCGTAGGGGCAGTCGGTGCTGACGACGGGCAGTCCGCAGCGCATCGCCTCGACGATGGTCATGCCGAACGGCTCGAAGTTGGACGCGGCCGCGCCGATCGAGCCCTTGGCCCATTCGGCCTCCATGGGGGTGGCGGCCCCCATCAGGAACACGTTGTTCCACAGGCGGAGCCGTTCGATGAGTCCCCGCAGCCTGGGTTCCTCCTCGCCCTTGCCGTAGATGCGCAGCTGCCAGTCCGGGAAGGCGGCGGCGACCTGGGCGAACGCCTCGATGAGCAGGTCGTAGCGCTTCACCGGAACGAGCCGCCCGGCGGCGATGACGATCTTGGCCGTGCCGTCGGCGGGAGGCAGCGCGGGGTCGGGGACGCTGTTCGGGAGGGCCTCGACGTGGACGCCGGGCAGCCACATCTTGCGCCGGTAGGCGGCGGCGTCCGCTTCCGTGACGGTGGTGATCACGTCGAGGCGGCGGTAGGCGCGGCGCAGCGCGGTGCGCAGTCCGGGCGGGTGGTTGTCGAGGGTGAGGTGCTCCTGGCCGACGCGCAGGACGCGCTGCGGGGCCTGCCGCGCGATGTGCACGTTGAGGCCGGGCCGGGTGCCGATGACGACGTCGGTATCGAGCGCCTCCAGGCACTCGCCGATCCGCTGGTCGGTCAGCTCGCTGTACTGGCGGTGGCGGTACTCGGCGGACGGGAACACCTTCGCCGGTCTCTGGTGCAGTGGATGGTCCGCCTCCTTGCGCAGGTCCACCAGCGCGCGCAGGCGCACGCGGGGATCCAGGACGAGATTGGGGTGCTCCCGGTGACGTAACGCGGAGACGATCTCCACGTCGTGTCGCTCGGCGAGCGCCCCGGCGAGGTTGAACGTGGTGGTGATCGTGCCTCCGATTCCGTAGGCGTTGTGAATCAGGAAAGAGATCTTCATGGTGGCGTAGACGGCCCCAACCACCGGACAGTTGTTCGCCGTTATCACTCTGTGGCCCTGTGGCGGGATGGGCACGGACCAGCCCGTTCCGGCGTGATCTCGGACATAAGTGGTCTGGGCCATACCGCTTTGCCGCCCGGATGTGGATAGCTTGATGTGTTTGCCCGCAGCAGCGTCGCGTCACCGGGTGCACCGTCGTCATCGATCTCCAGGAGACCCATGCGCCCCCGAATAACCTCCGTCCCGCGCATCACGTCCCTTCCGCCCCTCGCCCTGGCCGGCGGCGCGCTGGCCGTGGGCGTGGGCGGGCTGTACCTCGCCGGGCTGATGCTGACGGGCGGGGAGATCGACTCCGGTACGACGGTGCGCGGGGTGGAGATCGGCGGCCTCAGCCGTGCGGAGGCGGTGCGGAAACTGGAGCGGCATCTGGGCGCGGCCGGGGCGCGGAAGCTGTCCGTGAAGGTCGGTGACCGTACGGGCACGGTCGATCCGCGGCGTGCCGGGCTCTCCTTCGACGTCCAGGAGACCGTCGACCGGGCGGCGCGCACCGGCGCCGATCCATTCAGCGTGATCGGCGGGTTCTTCCGCTCGGGCGGTGACATCGAGCCGGTCGTGCGCCTCGACGAGGACAAGGCCCGGGCCGCCCTCGGCGGGCTGGCGAAGGGGCTCGACCAGAAGGTCCGGGAGGGTGCCGTCACCTTCGACGACGGGCGGGTCGAGCAGGTCGCGCCCCGCACGGGGTACGCGCTGGACGTGAACGGCGCGATCGACCCGCTGCGCTCCTCCTTCCTGCGCGGCGACACCCGCGCGGTCACGCCGCTGCCCGCCCGCGAGACCCGGCCGAAGGTCACGGCCGACGAGGTACGGCGGGCGGTGCGCGCGTTCGCCGGGCCGGCCATGTCGGCGCCCGTCACGCTCACCGCGGGCGGCAAGCGGTTCACGGTCGGGCAGGCCGTGCTGGGCGAGCACCTGGCGATGCGGCCGGACCGCAGCGGAAGACTGAGACCGGAGCTCGACGCCGAGGGACTGCGAGACGATCCCTCCGTGGCCGGCCCCCTGGACGACGTCACCACCACCGCCGAGAACGCCAGGCTGCGGCCGGACGGCGACAAGGCCGTCGTCGCCGAGGACGCCAGGGTGGGCCAGGAGGTCACCGACAAGGCGCTGGGCAAGGCGGTACTGCCGCTGCTCACCAGGTCGGGCGCCGACCGCAGCGGCGAGGTGGCCGTGCACCGGACCCAGCCCGAGATCACCCGCGAGAACGCCGCGGAGCTGGGGCTGACGGAGGAGATGTCCTCCTTCACCGTCCACTTCGAACCGGCGGAGTACCGCACCAAGAACGTCGGCCGGGCCGTGGAACTCATCAACGGCTCCCTCGTCAGGCCGGAGGAGACGTGGAGCTTCAACCGGACCGTCGGCGAGCGCACCGAGGCCAACGGCTTCGTCGAGGGCATCATCATCCTCGACGACCAGTTCACGAAGGCCTCGGGCGGTGGTGTCTCGGCCGTGGCGACGACCGTGTACAACGCGCTGTTCTTCGCCGGGGTCAAGCCCGTGGAGCACGGTGCGCACTCCTTCTACATCGAGCGCTACCCGGAGGGCCGCGAGGCGACGGTCGCCTGGGGCAGCCTGGACCTGCGGTTCACCAACGACTCGGGCAAGGCGATCTACATCCAGGCCGAGTCCACCGACACGTCCGTGACGGTCTCCTTCCTCGGCACCAGGAAGTACGACGAGATCAAGTCGGTCAAGGGTCCGCGCACCGAGGTGAAGGAACCCGAGAAGAAGGTGAGCGACGACAAGGAGTGCGTGCCCCAGACGCCGCTCGAAGGGTTCGACGTCACCGTGGAGCGCGTCTTCTACGACGACGGCCGGGAAGTGAGGCGGGAGCCGTTCCGTACGCACTACACGCCGCGGAACGAGATCGTCTGCGAGTGATCCGCCCGCCGTTCGCCTGCCCGTGACCTGCCCGTGGAAATCCCCTTTCCCGCAGGGGCGTTGACCCGCCCCCAGGGCCCCAGCACAATGAGCGCCCAGTGCTGAGAGCGCTCTCAAAGGAGTTCCATGACTGGCAGACAAGGCCCGGCGTTGAGCCGGCGTTCGCTCATCGGTGCCGGCCTCGGCATCAGCGCCGCGGGGTTCGCCGCGGCAGGCTCCGGGCAGGCCCTGGCGGCGGGTTCGGACGGCGCCGCGCGCCGGGACGGGGTCGCGGATTCAGAGCGTGTCGGCCCGCTGTCGGCCCCGGCCCGGGGGCGTGCCTTCCTCGCCGCCGCCATGGATGCCTATCCCGATTACGGCAGTCTTCGCCTGACCCAGAGCTACACCGACCAGGCGGGCCTGTTCAGCACCGCGTTCACCTACGACAACGCCCTGGCGGTCCTGGCCCACCTCGCGGCCCGCAGGCCGGAAAACCTGGCCAGGGCAACGGCGTTGGGCGACGCCCTGCTCTACGCGCAGACACACGACCCGGCGTACGACGACGGCAGGCTCCGGCAGGCCTACAACGCCGGGCCGTACACCTTCTACGACGGCTCGCCGCAGCCCGACGGCTTCGTACGGGCGGACGGCACCGCGAACGTCGGTACGCAGTTCGGCTTCACCGGCACGGCGGTGGGCGACATGGCCTGGGCGGGCATCGCGCTGAGCGCCCTCGCCCGCCGTACCGGGGCGCGTCGTTTCCTCGCCGGTGCCGTGCGGATCGGCGAGTGGATCGAGCGGACGGGTCGTACCGACGAGCCGCTCGGCGGCTACAAGTTCGGGGTCGACGGGGCGAATCAGAAGCTGCCGTTCACCTCGACCGAGCACAACACCGACCTGGTGTGTCTCTTCGGCCGGCTCGCCCGGCTCACCGGTGACCGGGTGTGGCTGGAGCGACGCGGGCGGGCCGAGGCGTTCGTGAAGCGGATGTGGGAGCCGGCCGGGGCGTTCTTCTACACCGGCACCAACGACGGGGTGACCGTCAACAAGTCCCCGATCCCCGAGGACACCCAGACCTGGACCCATCTGGCTCTCGGCTCCCGCACGGGTGGGTACGCCCGTTCCCTGGACTGGGCCGCGGCGGAGCTCGCCGTCCGTGATCACGCGGGCCGCACGAACAGCACGGTGCCTGCGGGGCAGTCGTACGAGGGCGTCACCTTCAGTTCCGCGAGCCTCGTGGCGAACGAGGACGCGCCGATCGCGGAGGGCCAGCCCAGACCCGACCGCAACGGTGTGTGGTTCGAGGGGACGGCTCATCTCGCGCTCGCTCTGCGGGACCGGGGGAAGCGTGGTGACGAGGCGCGTGCCCGGCGGCTGCTCGCGTCGACCGAGCAGGCCCAGGAGCTGCTGGGCGCAGGTCAGACCGTCGGCGGGAAGGCGCTGCCCGAGCGGGCCGGGGTGGTGTCCGCGAGCAGTCCGCTGGACACCGGGTTCGGCTTCGGCTACTACCCGTACCGGCACACGGGGGCGACGGCCTGGTACCTGATGGCGGCGGCGCGGTACAACCCGCTGCGGGCCTGACGGAGCGGCCCGGTCCGCCGTCGCGTGCGGCGGACCGGGCGGGGGGTCAGGCGGGGGGGTCAGGCGAGGCGGTGGACCCTTTGGTCGGTCAGTTCGTAGCGGGCGCCGACGATCCCGAGCCGGCCGGTGGTGATCCTGGCGGCGAGGTCGGGCTCCGCCACGAGCTTGGAGCGGACGAGCCGGACGTTGGCGTCGACGGTCGCGTCGATGCGCGCGTCGCCTTCCTCGCCATGGTCTATGGCGGGGCTGATCTGGTCGGCCAGGTACTGGATGTGCGCGGGCAGGTGGCCTCCCGACTCCTCGGCCTCGACGGCGGCCCGCACGGCGCCGCACGACTGGTGTCCCAGCACGACGACGAGGGGTATGCCGAGCTCCAGCACGCCGTAGGCCACGCTGCCGAGCACGGCCTCGTCGAGGACCTCGCCGGCGGTGCGGACGGTCATCAGATCGCCCAGGCCCTGGTCGAAGACCAGCTCCGGGGGCACGCGCGAGTCGATGCAGCCGAGGACGACCGCGAAGGGGTGCTGGGCGGTGGTCAGGGTCCGCCGCACGGCGGGCGTTTCGTGCGGGTGGCGTTCCCGGTAGGTGCACCAACGGCGGTTGCCTGCGGCCAGTTCCCGCCAGGCCTCGTCCGGGGTGCCGGGCCGCGGGGGCGCGCTCCGGGTGGGGGTGGCGGCGGTCGCCGGTCGGGCGGCGGCGAGGCCCGTACCGAGGGCGGCGGCACCCGTCAGTGCGGTGCGCAGGAGGGTGCGGCGGACGGGGCCGTCTGTGGTCGGCCGTGGACCGGCGAAGGGGTGCGGTTCACGGCCGGCGCCTCTGTGGGCAGCGGAATCAGTGTTCACGGCCAGAACGTATGCCCGAATCCGGGCGCGGACGCGTTCCTTGCCGTTTCATGGTGAGAGTTGGGTAAGTGATGTTCTTACCTTGAACGGTCTTTGACGATCCCTCAGACGACGCGGGACGCCCCGGGCCGGCCGGCCCGGGGCGTCCTGTCATGCGGGTGTGATCAGACCAGGTCGAACCGGTCGAGGTTCATGACCTTGACCCACGCCGCGACGAAGTCGTTCACGAACTTCTCCTTCGCGTCGTCGCTCGCGTAGACCTCGGCGAGCGCGCGCAGCTCGGAGTTCGAGCCGAAGACCAGGTCGGCGCGGCTGCCGGCCCACTTGACCTCGCCCGTGGCGGCGTCGCGGCCCTCGAACGTGGTCTGGTCCTCCGAGGTCGACTTCCACGTCGTGCCCAGGTCGAGCAGGTTGACGAAGAAGTCGTTGGTCAGCGAACCGGGCGTCTTCGTGAGCACGCCGAGCTGGGACTGCTGGTAGTTGGCGCCCAGCACCCGCAGGCCGCCGACCAGGACGGTCATCTCGGGGGCGCTCAGGGTCAGCAGGTTCGCCTTGTCGAGCAGCAGGAACTCGGCCGGCAGGCGGTTGCCCTTGCCGAGGTAGTTGCGGAACCCGTCGGCGGTCGGCTCGAGCGCCTCGAAGGACTCGGCGTCGGTGTGCTCCTGCGTCGCGTCCACACGGCCCGCGGCGAAGGGAACCTCCACCTGGAAGCCGGCTTCCTTGGCGGCCTTCTCGACGGCGGCGGAGCCACCGAGGACGATCAGGTCGGCCAGGGAGACCTTCTTGGCACCGGCGCCGGAGTTGAACTCCTGCTGGATGCCTTCCAGGACGCGCAGGACCTGGGCCAGCTCGTCGGGCTCGTTGACCTCCCAGCCGCGCTGCGGCTCCAGGCGGATGCGGGCACCGTTGGCACCGCCGCGCTTGTCGCTGCCGCGGAAGGTGGAAGCGGACGCCCACGCGGTGGACACCAGCTGGGAGACGGACAGACCCGACTCCAGCAGCTTGGTCTTGAGGGTCGCGATGTCCTCGGCGTCGATGGCCTCGCCCTCGGCCTCGGGCAGCGGGTCCTGCCAGAGCAGGGTCTCCTCCGGGACCTCCGGGCCGAGGTACAGCGACTTCGGGCCCATGTCACGGTGGGTCAGCTTGAACCAGGCGCGGGCGAAGGCGTCCGCGAACTCCTGCGGGTTCTCGTAGAACCGGCGGGAGATCGGCTCGTAGATCGGGTCGAAGCGCAGCGCCAGGTCGGTGGTGAGCATCTTCGGGCGGTGCTTCTTCGAGGAGTCGTGCGCGTCGGGGACGATCTCCGGGGCGTCCTTCGCCACCCACTGGTTGGCGCCGGCCGGGCTCTGCTCGAGCTCGTACTCGAACTCGAAGAGGTTCTTGAAGAACCCGTTGCTCCACTGGGTCGGCGTCGAGGTCCAGGTGACCTCCAGGCCGGAGGTGATGGCGTCCCCGCCCTTGCCCGTGCCGTAGGTGCTCCGCCAGCCCAGGCCCTGCTCCTCCATGGAGGCGGCCTCGGGGTCGGCGCCGACGTGGTCGGCCGGGCCCGCGCCGTGGGTCTTGCCGAAGGTGTGGCCACCGGCGATCAGGGCGACGGTCTCCTCGTCGTTCATCGCCATGCGGCGGAACGTCTCACGGATGTCGCGGGCCGCGGCGATCGGGTCCGGGTTGCCGTTCGGGCCCTCCGGGTTGACGTAGATGAGGCCCATCTGGACCGCGCCGAGCGGGTTTTCCAGCTCGCGGTCGCCGGTGTAGCGCTTGTCGTCGAGCCAGGTGGTCTCGGGGCCCCAGTAGACGTCCTCCTCGGACTCCCAGACGTCCGCGCGGCCGCCGGCGAAGCCGAAGGTCTCGAAGCCCATCTGCTCCAGGGCGACGTTGCCGGTGAGGATCATGAGGTCGGCCCAGGAGATGCTCTGGCCGTACTTCTTCTTGACCGGCCACAGCAGACGGCGGGCCTTGTCCAGGTTGCCGTTGTCCGGCCAGCTGTTGAGCGGGGCGAAGCGCTGCTGGCCGGCGCCGGCGCCGCCGCGGCCGTCGCTGATGCGGTAGGTGCCCGCGCTGTGCCAGGCCATACGGACCATCAGGGGGCCGTAGTTGCCGAAGTCGGCGGGCCACCAGTCCTGCGAGGTGCTGAGCACCTCGGCGATGTCCTGTTTCACGGCCGCGAGGTCGAGGGACTGGAACGCCTCGGCGTAGTCGAACTCCCCACCGAGGGGGTTGGCCACCTCGGGGTTCTTGGCAAGGATCTTCAGGTTGAGGCGCTCCGGCCACCACTGACGGTTGCCGCCGCCCTGGGTCGGGTGCAGGGCTCGGCCGTGGGCCACGGGGCAGCCGCCGCTCGTCTCCTCCTGCTTCGGGTCGGTGACGATCGCGTCGTGGTTCTCAGTCATGGAAATCCTTCCGGACGGGTGGATCGCGGTGCTCGGGTGGATCACGTCGCTCAGGAACTGGGGGCGGTGGAGCAGGCGGGGCACAGGCCCCAGTAGATGACCTCGGCCTCGTCGACGGCGAAGCCGCGGTCGTCGGAGGCGGTCAGGCAGGGGGCGTGGCCGACCGCGCAGTCGACGTCGGCGACGGTCCCGCAGGACCGGCACACGAGGTGGTGGTGGTTGTCGCCGACCCGTCCCTCGTAGAGGGCCGGGCTGCCGGGTGGATCGAGGCGGCGTATGAGTCCCGCCGCGGTGAGTGCGTGGAGCCCCTCGTACACGGCCTGGACGGAGATGTGGCCGACGCGGCCGCGTACCTCGGAGGCGATCGACTCGGCGCCGAGGTGGTCACCGTCCCGCACGGCCTCGAGCAGTGCGACGCGGGCGGCCGTCACTCTCAGGCCGGCACCGCGCAGCTCCTCGGCGGTGGTCGGGGTCCGGGATGCGGTCATGGCGGACAACCTATCCACACAAACACGAGTGGTTCAAGAAAACTAACGGTTCAATTTTGGTGTCGCGCGGGTGCGGCCGGGCGTGGCGTGTGTGCGGCCTGACGTGGCGCCCTTGTTGGCACACTGTGAGCTCCGTCACAGCATGAATGATCGGGGCTTCGGTGCGGTGGCGGGATGGTGTCAGCCGTGTCCGTGTCGCGCCAGCACCGCCCGTGCCGTTTCGGCCATGGCCTCGTCGACCATCCGGCCCTCGAAGGTGAGGGCGCCGATGCCGGCGCGCTGGGCCGATTCCACGGCTGCGACGAGACGGGTGTAGTGGTCGAGTTCCTCGGGTGTGGGGCTGAAGACCTCGTTGATCACGGGGATGTGGGTCGGGTGGATGGCCATCATTCCCTCGTAGCCCAGGGCGCGGTTCTGCTCGGCGAAGGCACGCAGGCCCGTCAGGTCGGCGATGTCCGTCCACAGTCCGGTCACCGGGCACGGCGCTCCGGCGGCGCGGACGTCGAGCAGGACGCGGGAACGGAGGGCCAGGGTCTCGGTGCCCTGCGCACTCCACCGGTAACCGACGGCGCGTTCCACGTCGCCGCCGGGTGCGGTGAGGGCTCCGGCGTATGCGACACGGGGGGCCGCGGCGGCGATGTCGTGGGCGTCGTGCAGGGCGCGGGCCGACTCCAGCAACGGGACGAGGGCCGTCGTGCCGGCGGGCAGGCCGCGTTCGTGTTCGTGTTCGCACCAGCCGATGAGGCGGTCCGCGAGCCGCACGTCCCCAGCGGTGTGCACCTTGGGCAGGACCACCCCGGCCAGTCCGGGGCGTACGACGGCACGCAACTCCTCCGCGGCGGTCCAGTCGCCGAGCGGGTTGACGCGGACGAACAGGGCCATGCCGCCGTCCGGTTCCGCGGCGGCCTCCGCGAGGGCCTCGGCCACCCGGGCCCGGGCCAGCGGCTTGTCGGCAGCCGGAACCGCGTCCTCCAGGTCGAGGACGACGGCGTCGGCCCCGGCCGCGCGCGCCTTGGGCAGCCAGTCCGTGCGGTGACCGGGGACGAAGAGGAGGGAGCGGAGTGGGGGGCGGGGCGGGGTTGTGGGGTGGGATTCGCCGGGAGTGGGTGTGCGGGCGGCGCCGGTAGCGCCGGCGCGGGGTTCAGACGACATCGTTCTTCTCCAGGTCGGCCAGTTCCCGGTCGCTCAGGCCGAGCCAGTCCCGGTACACGAGGTCGTTGTCCTGCCCCAGCGCGGGTCCGGTGCGCCAGATGTGGCCGGGGCGTTGCCGGAAGTGCGGGAGGACGGCCTGCATCCGGACGTCGCCCAGGTCGGGGTCGTCCACGGTGACGATGTCGCCGCGTTCGGCGTAGACCGGGTCGGCGGCGATGTCGGCCGCGTCGAACACCCGGGAGGCCACCACCTCGGCGCGGGCGAAGGCGTCCAGGCACTCGGCCGCCGTGCGGTCGGCCACCCACGCCCGCAGTCCGTCGTCCAACTCTCCGCGCCGTGCGTGCTGTTGATCCGACGTCGCGAACTCCTCCTCCGGCAGACCCAGCAGCCGGGCCACGTTGCGCACCGAGCGCAGGGTCGCGGAGGTCACGGTGATCCACTGCCCGTCGCGGGAGTGGTAGGTGTTGATCACGGCGGCGGGCGCGACCGCGAGCTGGTTGCCGGAGCGCTGCGGCACGGTACCCAGCTGGTCGTGGACGATGACCTGCCACTCGACGAGCCGGAACAGCGGCTCGAACAGGGCGAGGTCGATCCACTCGCCGTCGAAGTCGGGGTCGTGGTCGCGCCGGTGGAGGGCGGCCAGGACGGCGTAGGCGCCCATCAGGCCGGTCACCGCGTCGCCGTGCGAGAAGCCGGTGTGGACGGGCGGCCCGTCCGGGGAACCGGTCAGGTGTACGACGCCGCTGCGGGCCTCGCCCATCTTGCCGAAGCCGGGGGCGTCGGCCTGGCTGGAGGTGGCGCCGAAGCCGGAGATCTGGAGCAGAACGGCCTTGGGGTTGATGCGGTGCACGGACTCCCAGTCGAGGCCCCAGCGGCGCAGGCGCCCGGCGCGCAGGGTGACGATGACGACGTCCGCCCAGGCGACGAGGCGGTGGGCGACCGCACGGCCCGACTCGTGGTGCAGGTCGAGCGTGACCGAGCGCTTGTTGCGGGCGGCCACCTTGAACCACAGGGGAACACCGTTGCGCCGGGGGCCCATCGCGCGGGCGGCGTCACCGGTGCCCGGGGGCTCGACGTGGACCACGTCAGCACCCTGGTCGGCGAGCATCGACCCCGCGAGCGGGCCGGCCACCACATGAGCGAACTCGACCACTTTCAGCCCGCACAACTGCCCCTGTCCGATGGCGTTCGGCATGTCCTTGTCCCGCACGGATGCGTCCCCTCGGCTCAGCTGGTCCGGTTCTTCAGACTGCCGAGCCGCACAAATGCCTGTCCAGCAAAAGAACACCATCAATCCATGCGCTCCGTGCATGGATCGGGGCTCTCGACGGCGGTTCAGGCCCAGGACACTCCGGGCGGCAGATCCCTGCCCTGGGCACGGAAGCCCTCGAGCGTCTCCAGGAAGTGCTCGGTGACGCGCGGGAGGGTGCGGCGCGCGCGCAGGGCGATGTCGAGGCGCCGGTCGACCACGGGGTCCACGAGCGGCCGGAACACGAAGGGCCCGGTGCCCAGCAGGGGCAGCACCAGGGCGGGCAGTGCGCTCACGCCCAGTCCGGCGGCGACCAGTCCGCCCACCGTGGCGACACTGCCGGCCTCGGCGGCAGGGACGGCACGCGCGTCGACCTGGCCGAAGGCGGCGTCCGTCAGCCGCCGCACGCTCGAGTCCCGTCCGACGGCGAGGAACGGTTCGCGGGCCAGGTCCGCCCAGCCGACCTCGTCGCGGGCGGCGAGCGGATGGTCCTCGCGCAGGACCGCGACGAAACGGTCCCGCACCAGCGGGCGGTGCTCCAGCCGCTCGGGCGGCACACCGACCGTGGTGATCGCGAAGTCCGCGTCGCCGGACAGGACCCGGTTCAGCACGGCCCGTTCCAGGCCGTCCAGCAGGCGTACGGCCACGCGCGGCCGTTCCGTGCGGAAGCCGGAGATGACCTGCGGGAGCAGTACCGCGGCGACGGAGGGCAGCGTGGCGACGGCGACCGTGCCGGACTCGCCGAGCAGGAAGCGGTCCAGCTCCTTCATCCCGGCCCGGTGGGCACCGAGTATCTGTTCGGCGATCCGCAGCGCTTCCGTGCCGGCCGCGGTCAACTGCACGTTGCGCGTGTCGCGTTCGAGCAGCTGTGCGCCGACCTGCCGCTCCAGGTCGGCGACCGCGCGGCTGAGGGTCGACTGCGAGACGCCCAACTGGGCGGCCGCCGCGGTGAAACTGGTCGCCCGGGCGACGGCCGCGTACGCCGTCAGTTGACGCAGAGTGGCATCCATGGCCGGGAAGCGTACGTCAGAGTAGGCCGATTGATGCGTGGATCGCATCGACAGATGCCGGTTTGATGCTGGACATGGATCATCCGGCGCTCGGACACTCTCGGCTATCCCCGTACGCCCCGCCAGGCCCCGCTCCCCGCGCCGGGGACCGCGACCGAGAAAGCGAGCGCCACCATGCCGGCAGCCCTGGGCTTCGTCACGATCGCCCTGTTCCTGTTGCTCACCATGACCAGACGTGTCTCGGTGCTGGTCGCGCTGGTGGTGCTTCCGGTGCTCGCGGCGCTGGCGGGCGGGTTCGCGGGTGAGCTGGGCGGGATGGTGCTCGACGGCCTGTCGAAGGTGGCGCCGACCGGCATCATGATCGCTTTCGCGGTTCTGTACTTCAGCCTCATGGTGGACGCGGGCCTGTTCGATCCGCTGATCCGCGGTCTGCTGCGGCTGGCCAAGGGTGATCCGATGCGCGTCACCGTCGCCACGGCCGTCCTCACGCTGTGCGTGGCCCTGGACGGCGACGGGGCCTCCACGTTCCTCATCACCGTCTCCGCGCTGCTGCCCGTCTACCGGAAGCTGGGCATGAGTCCGCTGGTGCTGTCCGGGGTCGTCTGCCTGGGGGCGGGCGTGATGAACATGATTCCCTGGGGCGGGCCGACGGTGCGGGCCATGGCGGCGCTGAAGCTGGAGAGTTCGGACGTCTTCACGCCCGTGCTGCCCGCGATGGGGTTCGGGATCGCGTGGGTCCTGGTGGCGTCCTGGCTGATCGGCCGCCGGGAGCGGCGGCGCCTCGGCGCTCTCACCGGGCCGGGTGAGGAATCCGCCGCCGGTGAGCCGGTTCCCGCTACGGCCCCCGCGCCCGGTGACGAGCCGGTTCCCGCGACGGCCCCCGCGCCCGGTGACGGGCCGGGTGCCGTCCGGGTCGCAGCACCCGCGCCGCGCCGGCTGACGGTCTTCAACCTGGTGCTGACCGTCGTGCTCCTGGTGGCGCTGATCGTGGAGGTCATGCCGCTGCCGGTGCTGTTCGTCCTCGGGTTCGCGGTGGCTCTCCTGGTCAACCACCCCACGTGGGAACAGCAGCAGGCGCTGCTCGACCGGCACGCGAAGAACGTCGTCCTGGTGACCACGATGATCTTCGCGGCCGGCGTGTTCACCGGGGTCCTGACCGGGACCGGGATGATCGACGACATGGCCGAGGCGCTCGTGTCCGTGATACCGGACTCCGTCGGCGGCCATCTGCCGGTCCTCGTGGCCGTCACGGGCATGCCGCTGAGCCTGGTCTTCACCCCGGACGCCTACTACTTCGGCGTCCTGCCCGTCCTCGCCGAGACGGCCCAGGGCTTCGGCACCGACCCGGCCGAGGTGGCCCGGGCCGCCATTCTCGGCCAGATGACGACGGGCTTCCCGCTCAGCCCGCTCACCGCCGCCACGTTCATCCTGGTCGGCATGAGCGGCGTCCAACTCGGCGAGCACCAGCGCTTCATCTTCCGCTGGGCCTTCGCCACCACGCTCGTGATGACCGCCGGTGCCGTCCTGACCGGCGCCCTGTCCCTCTGATCGGTGCTTATCCCCGGGCTGGGTGCCCGGGGCTACGCCATACCACTCCCCCGGTGGCCGACCCCGGCCGCCCCTCGTCGGCCGCCCCTCGTCGGCCGACGAGGGGCGGTGGGCCGTGTGGGCCGCGGCGCGGCTGTGCCGGAGTGACGCGGGCGGGCCGGGACGGTTGTACGGGCCGAACAGCGGCGGCCGCCGGAGGACCGGTTCCCGAGGAGGGGAAGGTCGCAGGCACCGTGCGGTCCGATGCGGTCCAGGTGCCCGGCTGAGAGCCGGCCCGTGCCATGAGGGCCCACACGTCCCATGAAAGACCGGCATGCCCCGGGAAGAACCGGCCCGCCCCAAGAGAACCGGCCCGCCTCATGAAGAACCGGCATGCCCCACGGGAACCGGCACGCCCCATGGAAACCGGCCCGCCTACCCGTCGTCCGATGAGGTCTGGCGTTCGAGCTGGGCGGCGGCCGTCGCGGCTTTGCGGTCGGCTTCGCGGACGCGGCGGTCGGCCGTGCGCGCCCGTTCCCGGGCCGACCGCTCGGCGAAGCGGGCCTGCTGGTGCTCCTCCCTGGTGCGGGCCAGTTCCTCGGTGAGTTCGTCGACGCGCCGCTGGAGGCGGGACACCTGCTGTTTCGCCTCCTCCACGGCCTGGCCGGCGGCCGCGGCCTCGTCCTTGAGCGCCCGCAGCTCCCGGTCGGCGGCCTCGGCGTCCCGCCGGGCCTGGGCCAGCCGTCGCCGCTGTTCCTCGCCGGCCTTGCGGCCCGGGCGGGAGGGGGCCGTCGCGGCGGACGGGCGACGCTGTGTCCCGGCGCTGTCCGTGACGGCGCTCTCCGCGACGGCCGGGAAGCCGACGGCGGCGCTGAGCGGCTTGGCCAGCCGGCCGCTCGCCCACGCCTGGGCGGCCCCGGGGTCGGCCAGGACGGCGTGCAGGGTGTTCTCCACCTCGCGCTGCACGCCTTCGCCGATCGGATGGCCGGCCTCCACGGCGAGCTGCCGGGCCTGAGCGGACAGGGCGCGGATGAGCGCGTGCTGCTGCCGGCTCAGTTCGCGCAGTTGTGTGCGGTCCAGGGCGTGGTGGGCGTGCCGCAGTCCTTCGCCCAGGCGGAGCAGGGGCTCGACATCGCCGGGCCGGCTGCGGACCAGGAGGTTGCTGGCCCAGGCGGCGAGGCTGGGTTTGCGCAACGTGCCGATCCGCTCGGCGAGTTCACGGTCGCCGGCCGTGCGGGCGGCGGCCACGGCCGATGCCCGGGCGGCGGTGAACTCCTCCGGCCGCAGGGCGTACAACTCGTCGGCCACAGCGTCGAAGTCCATGAGCGTCCCTTTCGCGTGGAGGCGCTGTTCCGATCATCCCAGGCCAGGCCGCGAAGGGCTCGTGGAGCGCGGCGTTCCGGCGGGGCGGAGCGCTCCGGAGGCACCCCGTTCATGATCCGGAAATCGACGGTTTAACATATGAGCGCCGCCTAGCTCGAAAGATGGATCTGTGACTGTCAACGACGACTCGTTCACCAACTGGAAGAACCGCGAGGAGATCGCGGAGTCGATGATCCCGATCATCGGGAAGCTGCACCGGGAGCGGGACGTGACCGTCCTGCTGCACAGCCGCTCCCTGGTGAACAAGTCGGTGGTCAGCATCCTCAAGACCCACCGGTTCGCCCGGCAGATCGCCGGCGCGGAGCTCTCGGTCACCGAGACGCTGCCGTTCCTGAAGACCCTGGCCGAGCTCGACCTCGGGCCGTCCCAGATCGACATCGGCATGCTCGCCGCGACGTACCGGGAGGACGACCGCGGCCTGTCCGTCGCCGAGTTCACCGCCGAGGCCGTCGCCGGTGCCACCGGAGCCAACAAGATCGAGCGCCGCGAGGGGCGTGACGTCGTCCTCTACGGCTTCGGCCGCATCGGCCGGCTCGTGGCCCGGCTGCTGATCGAGAAGTCCGGGTCGGGCAACGGTCTGCGGCTGCGGGCCATCGTCGTGCGCGGCGGTGGGGAGCAGGACATCGTCAAGCGCGCCTCGCTGCTGCGCCGCGACTCCATCCACGGCCAGTTCCAGGGCACGATCACCGTCGACGAGGCGAACAGCACGATCGTCGCCAACGGCAACGCGATCAAGGTCATCTACGCGAACGACCCGTCCGAAGTGGACTACACGGCGTACGGCATCAAGGACGCCATCCTCATCGACAACACCGGCAAGTGGCGCGACCGCGAGGGCCTGTCGGAGCACCTGCGCCCGGGCATCGACAAGGTCGTGCTGACCGCGCCCGGCAAGGGCGACGTCCCGAACATCGTCCACGGCGTCAACCACGACACGATCAAGCCCGACGAGCAGATCCTGTCCTGCGCGTCGTGCACCACGAACGCGCTGGTGCCGCCGCTGAAGGCGATGGACGACGAGTTCGGCGTCACGCGGGGCCACGTCGAGACCGTCCACTCGTTCACCAACGACCAGAACCTGCTGGACAACTACCACAAGTCCGAGCGCCGGGGCCGTTCCGCGCCGCTCAACATGGTCATCACCGAGACCGGTGCCGCCTCCGCCGTCTCCAAGGCGCTGCCCGAACTGAAGGCGAAGATCACCGGCAGCTCCATCCGGGTCCCGGTGCCGGACGTCTCCATCGCGATCCTCAATCTGCAGCTCGCGCGCGAGACCACCCGCCAGGAGGTGCTCGACTACCTCCGGGACGTCTCCCTGACGTCGCCGCTCAAGCGCCAGATCGACTTCATCAGCGCCCCCGACGCGGTCTCCAGCGACTTCATCGGCTCGCGGCACGCCTCGATCGTCGACGCCGGCGCCACCAAGGTCGAGGGCGACAACGCCATCCTCTACCTTTGGTACGACAACGAGTTCGGTTACTCCTGCCAGGTCATCCGTGTCGTACAGCACGTGTCCGGGGTGGAGTACCCGACGTACCCGGCTCCGGCGGTCTGAGCCCTGGGGACCACGCGGGGCGTGTCCGGCTGGCACGCCCCGCGTTCTCATGCCTCAGGAGCGGGTCAGCTCGATCCTGTACTGCCGTGTCTTCGCGCCGTCCTCACTGCTGACGGTCACGACGGCCACGTGTGATGTCTCCTCGCGGACGGTGACCTTCGCGTACGGGTCACGTGGTGTAGCGGTGACCTTCGCCCGGTCCGGGCGGTCGGTGGTCACCCGGTAGGCGGTCCGGTCCGGGTCGAAACCGCCGATCGCCGCGCCGTCCACCTCGATCGACGCGGCCGCGGCGTCCGCGGAGGCGCCGGGTGCCCTGGCGAACAGCTCGATCTCCCCGAGGGTGATGTAGCCGCCCGGCCGGGCCGTCATGACCACACGTACCCCGCTCACCGGCCCCGAGGCGCGCACCGGGACGTCGGCGACGGGTGTGCCCTCGGTGCCGACGGACACCGTCTCGCTCGCGTCGGTCCAGGTACCGTCGGCCCCGCGCACCTGCACCTTGAGGGACTCCGCGAAGCTGACGTTGGTGCCGTCGCGGTGGAAGTGGGTCACGACCCTGGTCAGATCGCGCGCCTCGGGCAGGGTGAAGGTGATGGTGTCGGACGGGTTCTTCGTGCCGGACCTCCAGTTCGACCATGCCTTCTCGGACGGGTTGCCGTTGCGCAAACCCTCGGCGGAGTACCCGCTCTCGGTGTAGGTCGCGCCGACGGTCACGCCCTCGTCCGGCGCGGTGTTCTTCTCGCGGGGCGCGGTGACCTGGACGCGTACGGTCGCCGCCGCCCCGGTGCCGCCGGGGACGTGGGCGGTGCCGCGCAGGGGCACCACTCCGGCCTCGTCGAACGCGCCGTCGGGTGCGGGGTCCCAGGTGACCGGGAGCTCGGCGGTTCCGCCGTGCCGTCCGACGCCGGTGACGGTGGCGGGCAGGTCGGGCCGTCCGCCGGTGTAGGTCTTGGCGCGGGCCGGGAGGGTGGAGGCGATGGTGTCCACGGTGACGACGGCCTCGGCGCGGACGGTCCGTCCGAGGGCGTCGGTCGCCCGGCCCTTGACCCGTACCGTTCCGGGCTTGCTCCAGCGTGTCTCGGAGGGCAGCGTCCACCGCACGGGGAGGGCGCCCCGGGCGCCGTCCCGGAAGACGGGCGTCACGGTGCCGGGCAGTTCGGGCGCGCGGCCGGGGACGGTGAACGCCTTGGCCGGCTGGGTACGCAGCACCGTCTCGTCGGTCACGGCCCAGCGCTGGTTCGCGTTGGAGCTCGGGAGGGCGGCCGAGACGCGGGCGCCGTCCGCCGTCGACTGCCCGACGACGTCGAGCAGCCGGCCCGTGGCGGCGTTGACGAAGGTCCAGGTGCCGTCCCCCGTGGTCGACATGATCCACTGCGCGGCCGGTGTGTCGGCGTCCTCCAGGACGGCGTCGTCGTTGCGCACGGCGAGGCGTTCGCCCGTCTCCGCGTTCACGAGGGCGTAGCGGTCACGGTTGCCGTCGCCGCGGGTCAGCCGTTTCACGGACCACAGCTGGGACTTGGCGGCCGGGTCGGGCGTCCGGACGACGACGCCGTCGCCGTCGGTGGCCGGGGCCAGGGACTTGCCGCTCTGGGCTCCCTGGAGGCGGTAGACGTGGCCGGGCTGGACGAGCGCGGCGTCCTCGGCGGTGCCGGACACGCCGTCGACGAGGAGGGTGGTGACCGACTTGGCCGGGACGGTCACCGTGGCGGAGTCGTCCTTCACCTTCACCGCTGTGCCGCGGACGAGCGCTCCGCCGGCGCTGGTCACCACGGGCGTGACGGTGGCGCCGGGGGCGACGCGCTCGAACCGCGAGAGGTCCAGCGTCACGGCGCGCGGGGTCGTGCCGCTGTTGACGTGCACGACGGTCGCCGCGCGGCCGGACTTGCGTACGGCGGCGACGCTGGAGGGGTCGTCGGTCTTGACGAAGTGGTCGCCGGGCCGGATGTGGTGGGTGAAGTTGCGCAGGGTGTGGAACTTGGTGTTGGCCCTGATCGGGCAGGTCTCCAGGGTGTCCTCGGCGGTGCAGTTGAACGGGATGTGGATGCTGCCCCAGTTCTTGCCGGCCGCCGCCTGGGGGATGGAGTCCTCGACGGGCTGCCACAACACCCAGGCCGACGGCTCCAGTTCACGGATGTCCTCGACGACCCGGGTGGCGATGCCGAGCCCCGGTTCCATGCCGGTGAAGTCGGTGCCGGTCCCCCAGGTGCCCTCGACCTCGCTCATCCAGAAGGGCTTGTCCGCGGCCTTGGCGCTGTCCCGGGCGCTGGTGCGCATGCCGGTGCCGTACGTGTGCACGTTGAGCTGGTCGACGGCGGCGCGGGCGGAGCTGTCGTAGGCGTTCCAGTTGCGGACGAAGGTGCTCGGGTTGGTCTCGTCCATCGCGGAGATCGTCGCGCGGGTTCTCGACTTCTCCAGTGCGCGGTGCAGGGCCAGGACGACCTTCTGCTGGAGTTCCGGGCCGGCGTGCGCGCCCTCCTGGCGGCCGCCGGTGGGCTGCCCGTCGGGGCCGATCTGGGTGCCCCAGTAGTTGGTGTTGGGCTCGTTGAGCGGGGCGATGGTGTCGAACTTGATGCGGTGCTTCTTCTCGAGCTGCTCGGTCACCTTGACCAGGTAGGTGGCGAAGTCGTCGACGCGGTCGGGCCGTATCTGGTCGGTGTTGGCGTCGAAGCCGCCCGAGACGTAGCCGCTGACGGTCTGGAACCAGGGCGGGGAGTTGCTGAACGCCTCCCAGCGGGTGATCTTCTTCTTGACGCGGTCCACCCACCAGCGCTGGCCCGGGTCGGCGGACCAGTCCCAGTGGTCGGGGTCGTCGGGGTTCCACCAGTCGGTGTCCTCCCTGGTGGTGCCCTCGGGAGCCTTCCAGAAGCCGTCCATCGTCGCGCCGGTCTTCATGTAGTCCTTGCGGACGTCCGGGGCGTTGCCGCCGCCGATGTTGTAGCGCGCGATGTTGAGGCGGAGGCCGTCCTCACCGAACAGCATGTCGGCGAGCTTCTGCCGGATGGGTTCCGGGTAGCGGCCGGTGATGTTGGCGAACCAGACGAGGCTCGTCCCCCACCCCTCGAACTCCTGCTGCCGGTAGGACGGGTCGATCCGTACCGTGACCGCGCTGCCGGGCGGTTCGGCGGCAGCGGCAGGAGGTGCGGTCACGAGTCCCGCACCGAGAACCAGGGGGACGCCGGCCGCCAGTGTCCGGGCGAGGCGATGTCTGCTGGACATGAATTCCCTTCGAGAGCGAACAGAACCGCGCAGAACCAATCGAGTTTCCCGAATGTTTTAGGACGGCAATCAACACGTCAAGAGGTAGGGCGAGTTGAGAACCGACGCACACCCCTTGACGCGCTCCGCCTCGCCGGTCCAATAATGATCGCCCACAGATCGTCCACATATCTAAACGACGTTCTCTGTTGTGTACGCGAGCCAACGCGGGAGGCACAGTGACCGGTTCAGGCTTATCCCGCAGTCGTCCGATCGTCGCGTCCCTCGCCGTCCTGCTCGCCGCCTCCGGCTGCTCGGTGGCCGGTGCCGACCCCATCGGCGGCGGCCCCGACACCCTGCGCATCGTCCTGCCCGAGGAACCGCCCACGCTCGAACCCTGTGACGCCTCACTGACCGCGACGGGCCGGGTGACACGGGCCAACATCACGGAGGCGCTCACCGAGCGGGAACCGTCCACCGGACGCCTCGAACCCGCCCTCGCCACCAAGTGGACCCGGGATTCCGCCACTTCGTGGACCTTCACCCTCCGCAAGGGTGTCACCTTCCACGACGGCTCGCCGTTCACCGCGGCGGCGGCCGCGTTCTCCGTCAAGCGCGCCACGGACTCGGGGATCGACTGCAACGTCGACGGCTACATCTTCGCCGACAGCGAGCTCACCGCCACGCCCGTCGACGACACCACGCTCCGGGTCACCACGGCGAAACCCGACCCGATCCTGCCGCTGCGCCTGTCCTTCGTCGAGATCGTGCCGACGAGCACCGACCCGGACTCCCGCGTGCGCGAGCCGGTCGGCACGGGCCCCTACCGGATCGACGAGTGGAACCAGGGCCGGTACCTGCGGCTCAAGCGCTTCCCCGGCTACTGGGGCGAGGCGCCCGACTTCAAGGCCGCCACCTATGTCTGGCGCGCCGAGGGCAGTGTGCGCGCGGCCATGGTGACGAACGACGAGGCGGATGTCGCGATCGGGCTCGCGCCGGAGGACGGGGCGGGCGACCGGGCCGTCGAGTTCGCCACCAACGAGGTCTCGTACCTGCGGATGGACGCCACCAAGCCGCCCCTGGACGACATCCGCGTCCGGCAGGCCGTCAACTACGCCATCGACCGGGAGGGTCTGGTCACGGCGGTCTTCGCCGGCCGGCCCACCGGTCAGCTCGTCGCGAAGGGCGTCACCGGCCACAACCCGCGCCTGCGGCCGTGGCCCTACGACCCGGAACGCGCCCGGAAGCTCGTCGCCCAGGCCCGCGCCGACGGAGTCCGCACCGACACCACGCTCACCATCATCGGCCGCAACGGCATCTACCCGAAGGCCGCCGAGGCGATGGAGGTCGTCCAGGACGGCCTGATCAAGGCCGGATTGAAGGTCAGGATCAAGATGCTCGACGTCAACGCCTGGCTGGAGTACCTGCTGCGCCCCTTCCCCGCCGGCGACACCGGCCCCACCCTGCTCCAGGCGCAGCACGGCAACCAGGCGGGGGACGCCGCGTTCACGATGGCGCAGATCTACGGCAGCGAGGGCGCCCAGAGCAGCTACGGCACCGACGCCCTCGACACGCTCATCGAACGGGCCGAGCTCGCCTCGGGCGGGAAACGGCAGCAGGCGTTCGCGGACGCGTTCACATACCAGAACGACAAGGTCGTACGGGACGCCGTCATGGCCAACATGACCGGCCTGCTGGCCCTCTCCCCGAAGGTCCGCTACCGGCCCGACCCGTCCACCAGCGACGAGATGCGGCTCGCCGACATGCGGCGCGCGGACTGAGGGAGGACATCACGTGCTGACCCTGCTGCGCCGCCGGGCGGTCTCCAGCGTCGTCCCACTGCTCGTGGTGGTCCTCGGCGTGTTCTTCCTGGCCCGCCTCACCGGCGACCCCGCCAACCTGTACCTGCCGCTGAGCGCGACGCCCGAGATGCGGGCCGAGTTCGCCGCCCGCAACGGCCTGGACGACCCGCTGATCACCCAGTTCGGTGACTACCTCGCCCAAGTCGTCCATCTCGACTTCGGCGAGTCGCTGCGCACCGCCCAGCCGGCCGGCGAGGCCGTCCTGCGGGCCTTCCCCGCCACCCTCCAACTGGCCGGCTGGACGATGCTGCTGGCCATCGTGGGCGCCGTGGTCATCGGCAGCCTGGCGGCCTACCGCCCGAACTCGGCGACCGACCGGATCGCGAGCTTCCTGTCCTCCACGGCGGCCAGCGTCCCCGACTTCTGGATCGCCATCATGGGCGTGCTGGTCTTCGCGGTCACGCTGGGCTGGCTGCCCACCTCCGGCACGAGCGGCGCGGCGGCGTGGGTGCTGCCCGTGGCCACGCTGCTGATCCGCCCGTTCGGCGTGCTGGTCCAGGTGGTGCGGGGCGCCATGGTCTCCGCGCTGTCCGCGCCGTACGTGAAGGTGGCGCGCGCCAAGGGGGCCTCCGAGCTCCGGGTGGTCTTCGGGCACGCCCTGCGCAACGCCGCCGCACCGGCGCTGACCGTCGCGGGCGATCTGGCCGTGGGGCTGGTCAACGGGGCCGTCGTCGTCGAGACGATCTTCGGCTGGCCCGGAATCGGCAAACTCATGATCGACTCGGTGCTCCAGCGCGACTTCGCGGTGCTTCAGGCGGCGGTGCTCCTGACCGCTCTGGCGATCTTCGCCCTCAACATCCTGGTGGACCTCAGCCACGCGCTTCTCGACCCGCGGGTACGGCAGCGGGCGGCGGCATGAGCCAAGGACGGGACATGCTTCAGAAAGCCACATCGGAGACGGGCGGTACCACCGTACGGCGCCGGTGGTTCACCCTGCTGCTCCGGGACCGGTTCGCCTGCGCGGCGGCCCTAGTCCTGCTCCTGGTCGCGCTGTGCGCCGTCCTGGGACCGCTGCTGGCCGAGGACCTGGCGACCCGCCAGAACCTGCGCGCCCCGGGCCGGCCTCCCTTCAGCCTCGATCACGGCTGGGCCTTCGTCCTCGGCAGCGACTCCCTCGGCCGGCCCGTCGCCGCGCGGCTGCTGACCGCGGCCGGGACGACACTGGCCGTGGCGGTGCCCGCCGTGCTGTGCTCGCTGGTGATCGGCTCGGTGTGGGGCATGTGGGCGGGGTATCACGGCGGATGGCGCGAGAACGTGTCGCTGCGGGTGGCCGACGTGATCCTCAGCTTCCCCTCCCTGCTGCTGGCCGTGGTGGTGCTGTACGTCTTCTCGCCGAGTGCGGCGAGCATCGTGCTGGTGCTGGCCGTCGCCCGGATCCCCGTGTATCTGCGCACGGCCCGGGCCGAGGCGGCGGAGCTGCGCAGCCGGCTGTTCGTGGACGCGGCCCGTACCTTCGGCACCGGCGGTTGGGCGACCATACGGCGGCATGTCGCGCCGAGTGTGCTGCCGACGCTGCTCACCGTCGCCGCGCTCGACTTCTGCTTCGTGATGCTCGCCGAGTCGTCGCTGAGCTTCCTGGGCATCGGCATCCAACCGCCTGACGTGAGCTGGGGGCTGATGGTCGCCCAGGGGCGGCAGGAGTTGCAGAGCGCGTGGTGGATCGCGCTCTTCCCAGGGCTCGCGATCGTCCTCACGACCGTCTCGGCGACCGTTCTCGCCTCCTGGGCCCGGATGACGACCGACCCGGGGCAGCGGTGGCGGGAGGGGGTCCGGCGGAGTGGGTGGCGCGCTCGGGCGGCGCGCGGGGCGAGCGCGGACCCGGCAACGCGTGACCGTGCCGGCGCCGAGCCGGACACGACCACCGCTCCGGACGGCAGCCGTCCCGCCGGCACTGAACAGCCCACTGCGGCCGACGTCCTGGTCGTGGACGACCTGTCCGTCGACGTCCACACCCCGGCCGGGCCCGTCCACGTCGTCCGCCGGGTGGGCTTCTCCGTGCGGTCGGGTGAGACGCTGGCGCTGCTGGGTGAGTCGGGCTGCGGCAAGAGCATGACCGCGCACGCCGTCGCCGGCCTGCTCGACCCGGTGGCGGAGGTGGTGGGCGGGCAGGTGCGCCTCGACGGCGAGAACCTGCTCGGTCTCGGAGCACGGGCCAGACGCCGCCTGGCCGGCCCCGGTGTCGCCATGGTCTTCCAGGACGCGCTGAGCGCGCTCAACCCCGTCCTCACGGTCGGCACCCAGCTCGCCGAGCCGTTCCGCATCCACGAGGGCGTGTCCCGGCGCGCGGCGAAGGCCAGGGCAGTGGAGCTGATGGAACGGGTGGGCATTCCGGAGGCCCGCTCCCGGGCGGACGCCTATCCGCACCAGTTCTCGGGAGGGATGCGCCAGCGCCTGCTGATCGCGACGGCGGTCGCCCTGCGGCCGAGGGTCCTGATCGCCGACGAGCCCACGACGGCACTGGACGTCACCGTGCAGGCGCAGATCATGGACCTCCTGCGCGAGTTGCGCGGCGAACAGCAAACGGCTCTCGTCCTCATCACGCACGACCTCGGGCTCGCCGCCGAGCACGCGGACCGGGTCGCCGTCATGTACGCGGGGACGGTGGTGGAGACCGGGCCGGTCGCCGAGGTGTTCGGCAAGCCTCATCACCCCTACACCCGAGGCCTGTTGGCGTCGGTGCCGGCCGAGCAGCACCGGGGCTCCAGGCTGAGCTCCATCCCGGGGAGCCCGCCGGACCCGGGTGCGGTGCCGGCCGGCTGTGCCTTCCGTACGCGCTGTCCCATGGCCCGGGAGCGTTGTGCCACCCACCGTCCGGCGCTGACCGGCACCGGGGCCGGCCGCGCCGCCGCCTGCCACTTCGGAAAGGAACTGGCCGATGCCTGAGCACGGGGCACTGCTGGAGGCCACCGGGCTGGCCAAGAGCTTCAAGGTCCGGCGGACCGTGCGAGGCGGCACCCGGCTGCGGGCACTGGACGGGGTGGACCTGACCCTGGGGCGCGGGGAGACCCTCGGTCTCGTCGGCGAGTCCGGGTGCGGAAAGTCCACGCTGGCCAGGGTCCTCCTGCGGCTGGAACGGCCCGACGCGGGCACCGTGCGGTACGAGGGAGTCGACCCCTTCACGTTGTCGGGTGCGGAGCTGCTCGCCTGGCGCCGGAAGGTGCAGATGGTGTTCCAGGACCCGTTCGGTTCGCTCAACCCCCGTCTGTGCGCGGCGGATCTGATCGGCGAGCCGTGGCTGACCCACCGCGGCCTCGTACCCGTGTCGAAGCGGGCGGCCCGCGTGGCCGAGCTGCTGGAGATGGTCGGCCTGCGCGCGTCGGACGCGAGCCGTCACCCGCACGAGTTCTCCGGGGGACAGCGGCAGCGGATCGGGATCGCCCGCGCCCTGGCGCTGGAGCCGGAGGTGATCGTCTGCGACGAGCCCGTCTCCGCGCTGGACCTGTCGGTGCAGGCGCAGGTGCTCAACCTCCTGTGCGACCTGCGGGACGAGCTGGGACTGTCGTACGTGTTCATCTCGCACGACCTGTCGGTGGTGCGGCACCTCGCCGACCGGGTCGCCGTGATGTACCTGGGCAAGATCATGGAGACGGGCCCGACGGAGGAGGTCTACGAGCGGCCGCGCCACCCGTACACGGAGGCGCTGCTGTCGGCGGCCCCCTCCCCCGTGGCCGGCGGCGGCCGCAAACGGCAGCGCGTCCTGCTCACCGGTGAGATCCCCTCCCCGGCCGACCCGCCGTCCGGATGCCGGTTCCGGACCCGGTGCCGGCAGGTGCGGGACCTGTGCGCCGAGGAGATCCCCGCGCCTCCGCCCCGAGGGCCCCTCCACGGGGCGGCATGCCATTTCCCTCTGGAGGAGACACCGCCGGTGACGGTTTGACGGGCGGTGGCGGTCGACGGCATCACCAGCGCCCCTCGCCACCACTCCTCCACGCGGCCGGGCGACTCCGGCCCGCTCGGTCAGTGGCAGCATCCGTCGCCCGGCTGGGGGCCGGGCGCAGTCTCCAGGCGGCAGAAGCACGACGCCTGGATCGGGACGTCGGCCAGCGCGGTCGCCATCCTGAGCTGCTGGGCCACGAGAGCCGCCTCGGCGGTCTTGCCCGTCCGCAGCAGGCACTCGTGGAAGCCGTGCAGGGACCAGACGTTGCCGGGGTGCTGGAGGGGGCGGGGCAGGGTGGCGTCGAGGCCGAGGTCCGCGCGGTAGACCGCCTCGGCCTCCGCCACCCGGCCCTGTTCCAGCAGCAGGGCACCGTAGGCGTGGCGGGTGGGCTGCATCCAGCCCCAGGGCTCGTCGTAGGGAAGGTTGTCGTCCAGCTCGATGGAGCGTTCCAGGGCGGCGAAGGCGAGGTCGTGGTTGCCCTTGCGGTATTCGAGCTCGCCGTCCAGCATGGCCGCCGCGACGGCGAGGATGTCGCGGCAGGTGTTGTTGAACAGCGTCCGCGACTCGGGCACCCGGTTCACCGCCGCGCGGAAGAGCTCGCGCTCGGCCTCCGCCCGGCCGACCTCGCCGGTGGCCGAGAGGGCGACGCCCCGGGCGTAGTGCCGCATGGCGGTGGTCACCGAGTACAGCTCAGGGTCGGCGGGGGCCGGCAGGGAGAGGATGTCGGCCCAGCGGCCGAAACGGATCAGTACGTGGACGCGCATGGCGAGGAAGCCCTCGAGCCAGTCGGCCATCGGGGGGCTCTGCACGCGGAGCAGCTCTTCGGGAATGGCGGCTTCCAGCTGGGCGGCGGTGTCGAGGGCGACCTGTGCCTGGCCGAGGAACATGGCCCCGTAGATCTTGAAGTGGTAGTTGTGCGCCCGGTAGAGGGTGTAGAAGTTCATCGCGCCGGCCCGTCGGCGGAACTTCTCGTCGGCGGCGATCGCGGCGCTGTTGGCCGCGACGACCTGGCGATAGTCCCCGCACAGGACGTCGAGGTGCGAGGGCATGTGGAGCAGGTGGCCTGCGTCGGGGACGATGCCGCGCAGCCGGTCGGCGACGGTGAGGGCCCGCTCCGGTGTCGGGGACATCTCCATCAGGTGGATGTACAGGTGCAGGACCCCGGGGTGCCGGGCGCCCGCGTCGGTCCCGAGCGCGCCTTCCAGGACGGCCCTGGCCTCCGAGGTCCGTGCGCCCTCGGCGGGCTGACCGGTGGTCAGGTCCCACAGCTGCCAGGGGGTGAGGTTCATCAGCGCGTCGGCGTGCAGGGTGGCGATGTCCGGGTCCTCGGGCGCCAGTTCGTAGACCGCGCGCATCGCGTCCGCGTAGGGCTCGTTCCAGACCGAGCAGTCCTCGACGGCCTCCGACTGGGGGTAGCGTGCCCGCAGCGCGCCGATCAGGGCCTGCTCGACCGGGGTGGTCCGGACTGCTTTCTCATGGGCCCGTTCCACGGCGGCGTGCGTACGCTCCACCGTCCGTGCCAGTTCCTCGCCGTCGAAGAATTCCCAGGGCTTGTTGTAGTTCGGGCCCAGCGCGTAGGCGATGCCCCAATACGCCATGGCGCACTCGGGATCGGCCCCGGCCGCCTTTTCGAAGCAGGCGACGGCCTCCTCGTGGTGGAACGCGTATGTCCACACCAGGCCGCGGTCGAGCCAGAGTTGGGCTTCGGCGGAGGAGGTGGTGACGGGACGGCTGTGCGTGCCGAGGTCGAAATAGTCGCCCATGGGATTCTCCTGGGAAAGCGGCCGGGAGCCGTGAGAATAGCGGCTGCGGACGCGCCCTCGATCACCGATGAATTGTCGTATTTCCAGATTAGCGGGGCGCCTTTGAAAACATGACTGACCAGATCGAGGGGCGGCGGCGCAGGAAGACGCCGCCAGGGTCAGACACTGGTCAGGAGCTGCGGCGCCAGGACCTTGATCATGGTGTTGGTCCAGCGGAGCTGCCGGAGCGTCTGCGGGTGGCAGTCGGTGACCAGTGCCAGCAGCCGCTCGTCCCGGGTGGCCTGCGCCGCTTGGGCGAGCATCTCCCAGTGGAGGGAGTTCCGCGCGGCCGCGAGGTGCAGATCGCGCAGGTCGTGCAGGAGGAGCAGACCGGTCTCAGGGCGTCGGCCGAGGGCTTCCGACGCTTTCTCCCGGAGCGTGGCGAGCGCGCCGGGCGACGGGTTGCCGCGCGGGCCGGACAGGTCGAGGCCGTGGTCGCGGCCCGCGTCCGCGAGGCGGGCCGCGTGCTCGCGCGACCAGCGGGCGACGTCGAGGGCGACATGGTGGAACTCGTGGTCGGTGTGGTGCCGTGCGGCGGCGGACAGCAGGTCCTGCTCCAGGTCGCGTTCGCCGTCGTGGAGGAGGCGCAGGGTGGTGCCGATGCCGGTCATGTGCTGCTCCCCGCCGTCTCGGTCCGGGCGCCGGTGTCGCTCGCGCGCCGCGCGACGAGGGTGACGCGCGCCGCGCCGGTCTTGAACAGTGGCTGTTTGGAGACCGGGTCCCAGTCGGTCACGGTGGTCTCGTTGGCGGCGCGGCCGGGGCCGTCGTCGGGCGGGCGGTGGCCCGCCGGGGTGTCCCAGTAGCCGTAGTGGAAGGGCAGGAACACCATGCCGTCGCGGATCGCGGTGGTGCGCAGCCGGGCCCGCACCGCCCCGCGCTCCGTCGTGACCTGCACCAGGTCGCCGTCGGCGAGTCCCTGGGTCGAGGCCTCGGCGGGTGAGATCTCGGCCCAGACGTCCGGCGCTGCGGCGTTCAGCTCGGGGGCGCGGGCGGTCTTCGTGCGGGTGTGGAAGTGGTACACGGTCCTGCCGGTGATCAGCTGGAGGGGGTAGTCGGCGGAGGTGTCCTCGTGGGGCGGCAGGTACTCCGCTGCTTTGATGACCGCCTTGCCGTCCGGGTTGAGGGACCGGTACTCCACGGGCTCCACGCTCGCCCCGGTGACCATGTCCTTGCCGTAGCTCTCGCAGGTGTCGGGGTGGGCGTAGGCGATGCCGTCGGTGTAGAGGCGCGCGGTGCCGTCGGGGGCCTGTTCGGTGCAGGGCCACTGGATGCCGCTGCCGCCGCGCAGCCGTTCGTAGCTCAGCCCCGTGTAGTCGCAGGGGCGGCCGGAGCTGCATCGCTGCCAGGCCGCGAACGCCGACTCGGGGTCGTGCCAGCTGATCAGCGGCCCGTCGTCCTTGTCGCGGAAGTCCATGCGGTGGGCGAAGTCGAGGAAGATGTCCAGGTCGGCCCTGGCCTCGCCGGGTGGTTCGACGGCCTTCTCCGACAGGTGCACGGTGCGGTCGGCGTTGGTGAGGGTGCCGGTCTTCTCGCCCCAGGTCGCCGCGGGCAGGACGACGTCGGCGAGCTGCGCGGTCTCGGTGAGGAACAGGTCCTGCGCGACCACGAACAGCCGTTCCTGGGCGAGGACCGACCGGACGCGGGACAGCTCGGGCAGGGACACGGCCGGGTTGGTGCCGGTGATCCACAGCATCCGGATCGAGCCCTGCTCGGCGTACCGGAAGATCTGCATCGCGTGCGTGGGCGGCGCGTAGTGCGGGATCGTCTCGGGCTTCACGTTCCACACGGCGGCCAGTTCGGCCACGTGCTGGTCGTTCTGCCAGTTGCGGAAGCCCGGCAGGTCGCCGTCCGCGCCGCACTCGCGGGTGTTCTCGGCGCTGGGCTGCCCGTTCATCTGGAGCAGTCCGCGGCCGGGGCGGCCCAGCATGCCGCGGACCAGGTGCAGGTTGTTGACCTGGACGGCGGCGGCGGTGGCCTGGTGGGACTGGTAGACGCCCTGGAGGACCGTGGACAGCAGCCGCTCGGCGGTGCCGAGGATCTCCGCCGCCCGCTCGATCTGCGCAGCGGGCACGTCACAGATCCCGGCCGCCCACCGGGGCGTGCATTCCTCGACCGCGGCCGCCAGCTCTTCGAAACCGACGGTGTGCGCGTCGACGTAGGCCCGGTCGACGCGGCCGGTGCGGATGATCTCGTGCAGTAGCGCGTTGAGCAGCGCGACGTTCGTGCCCGCGCGCGGGGCCAGGTGGACGTCGGCGCGCCGGGCGACCTGCGTGTACCGCGGGTCCACGCACACCAGCCGGGGCGGATCGCCTCCCTCCAGGCGGTCCAGGAGCCGCATCCACAGGACCGTCTGTGTCTCGGCCATGTTGTGCCCGAACAGGGCGACGGTGTCGGCGTGGTCGATGTCCTCGTAGGAGCCGGGCTGCCCGTCGCAGCCGAACGTCTCCTTGAGCGCCTCGGCGGCGGTCGCCGTGCACAGCCGGGTGTTGCCGTCCAGGTGGTTGGTGCCGATGCCGGCGCGGGCGAGCACGGCCAGCGTGTAGTACTCCTCCAGGAACAGCTGTCCTGTGGTGTAGAAGCCGATCGAGCCCGGGCCCTTGTCGTCCAGGAGGTGCCGGGCCCGGGCGGTGATCCGCTCCATGGCGGTGTCCCAGTCGGACTCCACCAGCCGGCCGTTCTCACGGACCAGGGGCCTGGTGAGCCGGTCGGGAGAGGCGTTGGCCTGCCAGCCGTAGAGGTCCTTGGGGCCCAGGCGTCCGCGGTTCACCCGGTCCGCGGCCCGGCCCCGCACTCCCACGATGCGGCCCTCGCGCACCGCGATGTCCATCGCGTCGCCGTTGGAGTGCAGCAGCGAGGCGGACTGCACCCACCGCTCCACGTCCTGCTCGGCGGTCCCGGCCCGCAGATGCGTGTCCGTCCGGGACGGCCACGGCGTGCCGGGGTCGTACGGGGTACGCGCACCCCAGGGATCCGCGATCCGGTCGGCCGGGGTGTCCATGGACCCACCTCCCACAGGAGAACGTTCCCTGGCGAGTACCCCGCCGTGACCACCGAAGTCTCCGGTGACGCTGAGTACAGCAGAGTGGCACAGGGCGCACACTGCGTCGCGGGGGACGATCACCCGGTCGTTCGATCGTGGGCACCTTCGCCGCTGGGCTGGCAGCGGCCAACTCCCGCTCCCTAGGATGTACTTCCTGTCCAGCCAGTCCGTTGGCACGGCACCACGCAGGGGGAACGATGCACTCCGAGAAGCGGTTGTCCACCGAGATCGACGCGAACGTGCCGACGGCAGCGCGTATGTACGACTACTACCTGGGCGGCAAGGACAACTACGCGGCCGACCGTGCCGCCTGCGAGGAACTCGACAAGGTCGTGCCCAGCACGCGCCGCCTGGCCCTGAACAACCGGCGCTTCCTCCAGCGGGTCGTGCGGACCCTCTCCCAGGATTACGGCATCCGGCAGTACCTCGACCACGGATCAGGCCTGCCGACGCAGGACAACGTGCACCAGGTCGCCCAGCACATCGACCCCACGACCCACGTGGTGTACGTCGACAACGACCCGATGGTGCTGGTCCACGGCCGTGCGCTGCTGGAGCAGGACGAACGCACGAGCGTCATCCACGCGGACCTGCGCGAGACCGACCTGATCTTCGACCACCCCGACACCAAGCGGCTGATCGACTTCTCCGAGCCGGTGTGCGTGCTCTTCAACTCGGTGTTCCACTGCATCCCGGACAGCGACACCGACGGGCCGATCGCGGTGGCGCGCCGGGTGCGGGAGCGGCTCGCGCCCGGCAGCTTCATGGTGATGTGCCAGTTGGTCAGCGAGGACCCCGAGGTCCGTGACTTCGTCACGAACTTCATGGACCAGGCGACCCAGGGGCACTGGGGCCGCGTGCGCGAGGAGAAGGACGTCGCCGCGTACTTCGAGGGGCTGGAGATCCTGGAGCCGGGGCTGGTGGAGGTGTCCACGTGGCGTCCGGACACCGAGGTGGCGCCCCGCCAGCTCACCCAGGAGTGGATCGAGTTCGGCGGCGTGGGGCGGATTCCGCTGGAGAAGTGACTCAGGTGCCTCGCGCGGGACGCAGGTCGACCGCGTGAGGCACTCGCGCGTCACGCGTAGCGCTGCTCCATCGTCGTGCGCAGCAGTTCCAGGGAGTCACGGGGCTTGAGCGCCTCGTCCGCGAGGCGGTCCAGCGCGACCCGGTACTCCTCTGTCTCGTCGAGGTCCTCCAGGAAGTTCGCGCTCTTGATGTGCTCCAGGTAGACCACGTCGGGGAGATCGAGACCGCCGAAGCGCAGGTACGTGACCGGGATGGCGGGCGCCGAGGCGTTCGTGACGTTCAGCGGGACGATCTGCAACGTCACGTTGGGGCGTTCGGCCATCTCGACGAGGTGCGCGAGCTGCTCCCGCATCACGTCGGTGCTGCCCAGGACGCGCAGCAACACGGACTCGTCGATGACCGCCCACAGCTGCGGGGCGTCCGGCCGGAGCAGCAACCGCGCCCGGTGCCGGCGGAGTTCCACACGCCGCTCCACCTCACCGGCAGGCGCGTTCGGCAGGCCCCGCTCCACCACGGCCCTGGTGTAGGCGGGTGTCTGCAACAGGCCGGGCACGTACTGGATCTCGAAGGTGCGGATGGTGGCGGCGGCCTCCTGGAGTCCGACCAGCCGGTCGAACCACTCGGGCATCAGCCGCTTGTCGTACCGCTGCCACCAGCCCGGCTCGCCGGCGCGCTGCAACAGCTTGAGCAGCACCGAGGCCTCGTAGTCGTCGGTGCCGTACAGCCGGAGCAGCGCGCGGACGTCGTTCTCCGTCGGCGGGCGGCGGCCCTTGCCGGACTCGATGCGGGACAGTTTCGCGGCGCTGAAGCCGACAGCGCGCGCCGCCTGGTCCTGGGCGAGCCCGGCGTCCTCACGGAAGCCTGCCAGCTGTACACCGACCAGCATCTTCAGCAGAGTCGGCGCCGGCTCGGGCCTGTCCAGGTAGGGTTCCAGACGGGAGATGCGATGCGACGCGGCGGACATCCTGACTCCCAGCAGACCGGCACAAGGGCGATTTACACTATCGCACTCCGCCGGGCGTCCCCGCATCCCCCGGAGAAGCCCCACGCAAGTGGGGAGTTGAGCTCCACATCACCGCGCGGGCTTCACGGCGTACGCACTTCACGGCATGAGGCTTCATGGCATGCGGGCTTCACGGCATGAGGACTTCACAGCAGGTGGTCGAACTCGCCGTCCTTCGCCCCGGCCACGAACGCCGCCACCTCCGCCGCTGTGTAGACGAGCGCGGGCCCGTCGGGGTCGCGGGAGTTGCGCATCGCGATCCCGCCGTCGACCAGAGGGGCGACTTCCACGCAGTTGCCCTCGGCGTTGCTGTGCCGGCTCTTGATCCAGCAGGCGTCCAACGAGCTTGCCTGCACTCCGTTCTGCACTGGTGGCACCACGCTCTCCTCGCTGTTCTCGTTCACGTCCCGGCTCGTGTACCCGACACGGCTTGATTGTCACGCAATTTCTCGTGCAATTGCACGGGAGCGCCGTCAGCGTGGATAATAGCTGCGGCGTCAACCCCCGTGCTGGCGCCGCGACCTGACCTCGCATCGGGGAGATGCCGTGTCATCAGCTGCGCAGCACGTGCTCCGGCCGCCTGGTGAGGCTGCGACGCACGCAGGCTCGCCCGGCACGGGCACCGGATTCCCGCCCGGCCCGCCCGCGGCGACGTCGTACGAGGCGACGCCGTACGGGACCCCGCCCCCGATGCCGGAGACGGTGCCGCCGCCGTCCGGTGCCCTGACCGTTTCGGCCGCCCTGCGCGTCGAGTGCAGCAGGGAGGGGTTCGCGCGCGTCCGGTCCTTCACCCGCGACACGCTGCACATCTGGTCGCTCGGCCACCGCTACGACGACACGACGCTCGTCGTCACCGAGCTCGCCGCCAACGCCGCGACGCACGCGGCACCGGCGGCGGGTGCGCCGGGTGCGCCGGAGATCCGGCTCGGATTCCTCCTGGACCCCACCCATCTGCTGGTCACCGTCTCCGACCCCGACGACCACCCGCCCGTGTACGCGCCCGCCGGCTCCGCCTTGGAGGAGCACGGCAGGGGCCTGTGCCTCGTCGACGCCTTGTCCGAGGAGTGGGGCTGGACCCCCTGCCCTCCGGCGGGCAAGACGGTCTGGGCCAGGTTGTCGACCTGTCCTCCCATCTGACACGACTGCCGCGGAAAGGCCTCACGCCATGCGCAGCGCTTCGACGGAACACTCGAGCAGCGAGCGCCCACAGCGCCCCGACGCCCCGTCCGGGGTGGCCGGGGACACGCCGCTCACGGCCCTGGACCGCGTGCCCTGGGGCGAGATCCAGGACTCCACCGGTTCGGCGGCCGCCATTCCCCTCCTGCTCAACGGCATCGCCTGGGGTGACGCCGACACGGCCCGCTCCGCATTCGACGACCTGCGCAAGCGGATCTGCCAGTTCGGCTTCGTCGTGGAGCAGGCGACGGCCGCCACGGTTCCCTTCCTGTGGGAGCTGGCCAAGCTGCCGCAGGTGACCTGCCGCGCCCAGATCATCCGGCTGCTCAAGAACATCGCCGAAGCCCGGCAGTGGGAGAGCACCGCGGCCGCCTATCCGAAGCTGCTGAACCGCCGGGAGAACCCGGTGGTGTGGGAGCGTGCGGCGCGCCAGGCGGTGCGGGCCCGGCGCGGTGAGCTCGGCCGGCTGATGGCGGACGAGGACACGGAGATCGCCCGGGCCACGACCGAGCTCGCGCGTTCACTGGCCACCTGAGGCCGCGGAACCTCCCGGAGGGTCCGCCGTCCGTGCCCGTTCCGGGGGCGGACACCGCACGCGGGCGTCCCGGGCGGCGGGAGACGTGACGATACGGTGAGGGCCCCCTGTCACCATGGGTGATGCCCCTCGCCTCGCGCGGCCGGGCAGTGTAGACATGGCACATGGTCCGACTCTTGGGTCGATCCGGGACTCGATCGCCCCTGCGGCCCGGCGCTGCGCCGTCCGAACGGCAGCGGCGGGAGGCGGGCCCGTCATGGTGGCATCCGGTGGCGGGGCTGCGGTCGGTGCTGGGCGGACGCAGTGTCGCCCGCCAGGTGTTCCTGCTCGTCGTGGTGATCGTGCTGCTGCTGGTGGTGGCGGCCGTGGTGGCGCTGGTGCTGCAAGTGCGGCACGACACGACCCAGGAGGCCCGCAACCGTTCGCTCGCCGTCGCGGAGACCTTCGCCAACGCCCCCGGCACGATCGAGGCGCTGGAGAGTCCCGACCCCACGGCGGTGCTCCAGCCGCGTGCCGAGGCCGCCCGTGAGCAGTCGAAGGTCGACTTCATCGTCGTCATGAACACCGACGGGATCCGCTACACCCACCCCAGGCCGGACCGCATCGGGAAGAAGTTCGTCGGGACGCTCGCGCCCGCGCTGGCCGGGAGGTCCGTGACCGAGCAGATCACCGGCACGATCGGCCCCCTCGTGCAGGCCGTGGTGCCGGTGAAGGCTCCGGACGGCGAGGTCGTCGGCCTGGTGTCGGCCGGGATCACCACCGCCAACGTCGGTGGCACCGCCGACCGTCAGCTGCCGCTCGTCCTGTCCGCCGCAGCGGTGGCGCTCATCCTGGCGACGGCGGGCGCCGCACTGGTGAGCAGGCGGCTGATGCGCCAGACCCACGGGCTCGGGCCGCACGAGATGACCCGGATGTACGAACACCACGACGCCGTGCTGCACGCCGTGCGCGAGGGCGTGCTCATCGTCGACGACGGGGGCACCCTGCTGCTCGCCAACGACGAGGCGCACCGTCTGCTCGGGCTGCCCGCCGACGCCGAGGGCCGGCACGTGCTCAGCCTGGGGCTCGACCCGGGCACCGCCGAGCTGCTGGCCTCCGGGCGCGTCGCCACGGACGAGGTGCACCGCGTCGGGGACCGGCTCCTCGCCGTGAACCAGCGCACCACGGACCGCGCGGGCGTCCCGCCCGGCAGTGTCGCCACGCTCCGCGACTCCACGGAGCTGCGTGCCCTCTCCGGCCGGGCCGAGACCGCGCGGGAACGGCTCAACATGCTGTACGACGCCGGGGTGGGCATCGGAACGAGCCTGGACGTGACCCGCACGGCCGAGGAACTGACCGAGCTGGCGGTGCCCCGGTTCGCCGACTTCGCCACCGTGGACCTGTTCGACGCGGTGCTGAGCGGCGGGCAGCCGGACGCGGCGGCCGCGCTCAGCCGTACGGCGCTCAGCGGAATCCGCAAGGACGCCCCCCTCTACCCCGTCGGCGAGCGGATCAGGTTCGTCGAGTCCTCTCCGCAGGGCCGCAGTCTCGGCACCGGCCGGCCCGTCCTGGAAGCCCGGCTGGGCGAGGCCCCCGGCTGGCAGGCACAGGATTCCGAGCGCTCCGCCCAGGTCGTGGAGTACGGCATCCACTCCCTGATCACCGTGCCGCTGCGGGCCGGCTCCCTGGTGCTGGGCGTGGTCAGCTTCTGGCGCTGCGAGAAGCCGGAGCCCTTCGACACGGACGAGCTGGCCCTGGCGGAGGAGCTGGTCGCGCGGGCCGCCGTCTCCATCGACAACGCGCGCCGCTACACCCGCGAGCACAGCATGGCGGTGACGCTCCAGCGCAGCCTGCTCCCCCGGAACCTGCCCGAGCAGGACGCCCTGGAGATCGCCTACCGTTATCTGCCCGCGCAGGCCGGGGTGGGCGGCGACTGGTTCGACGTGCTGCCGCTGTCGGGCGCCCGGGTCGCGCTCGTGGTCGGAGACGTCGTCGGGCACGGGCTGCACGCCGCGGCCACCATGGGGCGGTTGCGCACCGCCGTGCACAACTTCTCCGCGCTCGACCTCCCGCCCGACGAACTCATCGCCCTGCTGGACGAGCTGGTCGGCCGGATCGACCAGGACGAGACGGAGGAGGACGGCAGCGCCCCGGTCACCGGCGCGACCTGTCTGTACGCCGTGTACGACCCGGTCACCCGGCGCTGCACCCTCGCACGGGCCGGGCATCCGCCGCCGGCGCTGATCCACCCCGACGGCAGTGTCGAATTCCCCGACGTGCCCGCCGGTCCCCCGCTCGGGCTCGGCGGCCTGCCGTTCGAGACGGCGGAGCTCCAGCTGGCGGAGGGCAGCCGGCTCGTCCTCTACACCGACGGGCTGGTCGAGGACCGGGAGCGGGACATCGACGTCGGTCTCGACATGCTGCGGGAGGCATTGAGCCGGGCCGGCCAGTCTCCCGAGGACACCTGCCGGACCGTCCTCGACGCGCGGCTCACGGCCCGGTCCAGCGACGACATCGCCCTGATCGTCGCGCGCACCCGGGCGCTCACCGCCGACCGGGTCGCCGAGTGGCCGGTGCCGGCCGACCCGGCGGCCGTGGGTGAGGTGCGGGCCGCCGTCTCCCGGCAGCTGGCCGAGTGGGGACTGGACGAGCTGACGTTCACCACGGAGCTGATCCTGAGCGAGCTGGTCACCAACGCCCTCCGGTACGGCGGCGGCCCCATCCACGTCCGGGTGCTGCGGGACCGCAACCTGATCTGCGAGGTGTTCGACAGCAGCAGCACATCGCCGCATCTGCGGTACGCGACGATGACGGACGAGGGCGGGCGGGGGCTGTTCCTGGTCGCACAGCTCGCCGAACGCTGGGGGACGCGCTATATGCCCGCCGGGAAGGTGATCTGGGCGGAGCAGCCGTTGCCGTGAGCGTCACCGCATAAGACCTTCTACGAGAGGTCATAAAGTCGCCTTATGAGCTCATAGACCGGACCCGCGTACCAACTTAGGCATGCCTCAGTTTAGGCTTCACGGCGAGATCGCTTGTCGCCGCTCGAAGGGAACCTGACCATGCCCCGCCCCCTGCGGGTAGCCATCGTCGGATCCGGCCCCGCCGGGATCTACGCCGCCGACGCCCTGCTCAAGTCCGAGGTGGCCGCCGAACCCGGAGTGTCCATCGACATCTTCGAGCGCATGCCGGCGCCGTTCGGACTGATCCGTTACGGCGTCGCGCCCGACCACCCGCGGATCAAGGGCATCATCACGGCCCTGCACCAGGTCCTCGACAAGCCCCAGATCCGGCTCTTCGGCAACGTGGACTACGGCACCGACATCAGCCTGGACGACCTGCGCGCGTTCTACGACGGCGTGATCTTCGCCACCGGCGCGATGGCCGACCGGTCGATGTCCGTCCCGGGCATCGACCTCGACGGCTCGTACGGCGCCGCGGACTTCGTCTCCTGGTACGACGGCCACCCGGACGTGCCGCGCACCTGGCCGCTGGAGGCGGAGAAGGTCGCCGTGCTCGGCGTCGGCAACGTCGCGCTCGACGTCGCGCGCGTCCTGGCCAAGACGGCGGACGAGCTGCTCCCGACCGAGATCCCGGCGAACGTCTACGAGGGCCTGAAGGCCAACCGGGCCAAGGAGATCCACGTGTTCGGCCGCCGTGGCCCGGCGCAGGCGAAGTTCAGCCCGATGGAGCTGCGGGAGCTGGACCACTCCCCCAACATCGAGGTCATCGTCGACCCCGAGGACATCGACTACGACGAGGGCTCGATCGCGACCCGGCGCGGCAACAAGCAGGCCGACATGGTCGCCAAGACCCTGGAGAACTGGGCGATCCGCGACACCGGCGACCGGCCCCACAAGCTCTTCCTGCACTTCTTCGAGTCGCCGGTCGAGATCCTCGGCGAGGACGGCAAGGTCGTCGGACTGCGCACCGAGCGCACGGAACTCGACGGCACGGGCAACGTCAAGGGCACCAGCACGTTCAAGACCTGGGACGTCGGCGCGGTCTACCGTGCGGTGGGCTACCTGTCCGACAAACTCCCCAAGCTGCCCTGGGACATCGACTCCGGCACCGTCCCCGACGAGGGCGGACGGGTCATGCAGGAGACCGGCGAGCACCTCCCGTCCACGTACGTCACCGGCTGGATCCGGCGCGGCCCCGTGGGCCTCATCGGCCACACCAAGGGCGATGCGAACGAGACGGTGGCCAACCTGCTGGACGACTACGCGAACGGCCGGCTGCACACGCCCGCCGCCCCCGCCCCCGAGGCCCTGGACGCGTTCCTCGCCGAGCGGAACATCCGCTTCACGACCTGGGACGGCTGGTACAAGCTGGACGCCGCGGAGAAGGCGCTGGGCGAGCCCGAGGGCCGCGAGCGCGTGAAGATCGTCGAGCGTGAGGACATGCTGCGGGCGAGCGGCGCCTGAGTCCAACACACCCTGCGGGCGGGTCCGGTGGCGATGTCACCGGACCCGCCCTTTTGCGTGCTTGAACCGTGTACGATCCGGATGCTTCACCAAACCATCACATGACCTTCATCAGAGGGTCACGCAAGGGGGGACGAACGTCCATGCGTATACGCCTTGTCGCCACCACGGCCGCCGCCGCCGGAGCCCTGGCCGCCCTGACGGCGGTCCCGGCCCATGCCGCCGAGTACAACTCCGCACTGAAGATCCGCGGGATCCAGTACAACGCTCCCGGGAGCGACTCCAACCGCTGCTCGACGGGGAACACCGACGAGGAGTACCTGACGATCAAGAACTACTCGCGGTCGACGACCGTGAACCTCAAGGGCTACGTGGTCAAGGACGCCGCGGGGAACAAGTTCACCTTCACCGCGAGCCACACCCTTCAGCCGGGCGACTACGTGAAGCTGCGCGGCGGCAACGGGACCGACTCCGACGCGAAGAACGTCGTCTACCGCGACAACTGCAACTTCATGTGGAACAACGACAAGGACACGATCTACGTGTACAAGCCGTCCGGCAGCCGTGCCGACGTGCACTCGTACACCGAGAGCGGCTCCGACAAGGACGGCAACGGGTACATCACGTACCACGGCTGAGCCTTTTGCCGAACCGGCAACAGGCTTCGCGTGCGGCGCGGCGGACGCCGGATGATCGGTGGACCGAGCACCTTTCTCCGGACCGCAGGAGGATCCATGCCGCAGACGTCCGCCGGCGACCGCACGCACCGCCTCGTCCCTTCACCGGCCGGCCGCGTCCACCTCGTCGAGCAGGGTGACGGGCCGCTGGTACTGCTGCTCCACGGGTTCCCCGAGTCCTGGTACGCCTGGCGTCATCAGCTGCCTGCGCTGGCCGCAGCGGGCTATCGCGCGGTGGCCGTCGACGTCCGCGGCTACGGGCGCTCGTCCCGGCCCGCGGCGGTGGACGCGTACCGGATGGTCGAGCTGGTGGAGGACAACGTCGCCGTCGTCGAGGCGCTGGGCGAGCGGTCCGCGGTGGTCGTCGGGCACGACTGGGGGGCGACGATCGCCGCGACGTCCGCGCTGGTCCGGCCCGAGGTGTTCCGCGCGGTGGGGCTGCTGAGCGTGCCCTACACGCCGCCCGGTGGCCCCAGGCCCAGTGAGGTCTTCGCGCGGATGGGCGGCGAGGAGGAGTTCTACGTCTCCTATTTCCAGCGGCCCGGCCGGGCCGAAGCGGAGATCGAGCCCGACGTGCGCGGCTGGCTCGCGGGTTTCTACGCCGCCCTGTCCGCCGGCACGATGCCGGAAGCCGGTCCGCATTTCGTCGCCCGCGGAGGGACGCTGCGCGACCGGTTCCCCGTCGGCCGCCTGCCGCGCTGGCTGAGCGAGGCCGACCTGGACGTCTTCGCCGGGGAGTTCGAACGCACGGGTATGACCGGCGCCCTGAACCGTTACCGGAACATGGACCGGGACTGGCAGGACCTGGCCGGCTTCGCCGGCGCCCCCGTCACACAGCCGTCGCTGTTCATCGGCGGCGCCCTGGACGCCTCCACGACCTGGCTGGCCGACGCGATCGAGGCGTACCCGGCCACCCTTCCCGGACTGACGGCTTCTCACATCCTCGACGGCTGCGGGCACTTCCTCCAGCAGGAACGCCCCGCGGAGACCAACCGGCTCCTGACCGACTGGCTCGCCGGCCTGCCCCGGGGCAGGTGATCCTCGTAGGTGCGGCGCCCCGGCATGCCGGGGCCCTCCGCGACGTGTCCGTGGCGGAGGGCTCCCGTCCGTGGTGCCGGCTCAGACCTCCAGGTCGTTCTCGATCCGGCGGAGCTGGTGGCGGGCCATCGCCAGGTTCGCGCGGCTCCCGTCGAGCACGAGGTACAGGAACAGTCCGCTGCCTCCGCGTCCCTTGAGCAGGCGGATGAGGTGGTACTGGGAGTTCAGTGTGATGAGGATGTCTTCGATCTCCTCCTTCAGGCCCAGGAGTTCCATGGTGCGCAGCTTGGCCCGTACGACATCGGTGTTGCCGGCGGCGGCGACTTCCAGGTTGAAGTCCTTGGTGCCGCCGAGGGTGCCGAGCGCCATACCGCTGGTGTAGTCGACGAGTGCCGCGGCCGTCGCTCCGTCGATGGAGCTCAGGCATTCCTTCAGCGCGGTCTCGGTGTTGGCCATGCGGGCGGTTCCTTTCGTTCGGTGTTTCTTCGTTCGCGGATTCTTCGGTCGGTCAGGAGGTCCGGGAGGTGCGGAAGGTTCAGATGCCGGTCTGCGGGCGCGGCTGGTGGGTGGGCCGCTGCGGGGTGCGTACCGGGAGGGTGCCGATGGGGCGGGCCGTGACCGTGGGCGCCGCCGCGAGGTGTTCGGCGGGCGCGGGCCGGTCGGCGTGGCGGCCGGTGCCCGGTTCGACGTGGGTGGCCACCAGGTCCGCGATCCGGGCGCCGCTGCGCCTGCCCTCCAGGTGGAGGCGGCCGACGTTGACGCGGTCCTCGGCGAGGAGGGTCAGGACGGCGGTCGCCCCGGCCGCGTAGGTGGCGACGTAGCCTCCGGAGCCGCGCACCAGCAGCTCGCGGAAGTCGCCGCGCGCTGCGGCGTCGGTCATGCGGTGGGCGACGCCGAGGGCGGCGGCGGTGAGCGCCGCGAGTCCCTCCGGTTCGGTGTCCGGGGCGTCGTGGGCGAGGACGAGTCCGTCGACGGTGGCCGCGAGCGAACCGGTCAGCCGGGGTATGCGGGTGCGCAGCCGACGCAGTTCGTCGAGGACGTCGGTCTCGACGGCCATGAGCAGTCTCCTTTCGGCACGCTGTCGTCGCGCGCGGATCACAGTGCCTCCAAGGCGTGCAGGAGCCGTCGCAGCAGTGCGGTGTCGGGCTCGTCCGGTGCCGTGGGACGAGGGGCGGGGCCCGGCTCGGCGGACACTGGGGCGGGAGCGGGGGCAGGGACGGGGGCTGGGGCAGGGACAAGGGCTGGGGCTTTGGGGACGACCAGCCCGGCGGCGGCCAGGCGGCGGAGTTCGACGAGGGTGTGGAAGGTGCGGCAGGCCAGGGCGGTGGCGATCTGGGCGGCGGTGCGGACACCGTCGACCTGGGCGAGGGTGCGGCTGCGGCGGGCAGGGAGATCCGCCGGGCCGGTATCGGGGACACGGGCGACCGGGGCGAGGTCGATGGTGGGTTCGGGCCATATGCGGTGCAGCAGTTCGCGGCGGCGTCTCGACTCCCGCAGGACGGTGTCCACCGGCACCGCACGGACCGCGCCCAGCCAGTGCGAGACTCCGGGGCGGAAGCGGAGCACCGGTCCGTCGTGGGCGAGGACGAAGTACGCCGCGTCGAAGAGGGCGCCCAGATGGCACAGTTCGAGCGCGCCGGCGGCGAGGTGGCCGCTGTCCACCAGCTGACGGCCGACGCGGCAACGGCGGCCGGCCTGGTCGATGGCCTCCCACCAGCCGTCCGGGGCGAGCGCGCCGCTGTGCGTGAGCAGATCGCCGACGTCGGGGGTGAGGGCCGATTCGACGTGGACGACGTGTCCCGCGGCGAGGTAGACGATCCCCGCCTCGGTGGACACGGCGCCGCTCGCGCCCTCAGCGGCGAGGGTGCCGAGCAGGGCCGAGGCCGGTTCGTCCGTGCGTGCGGTCCGGGTCGGCGTGATCATCCGAGCACCAGTCTGTCCGCCATCTCGGCCAGCCGGATGCGGGCCAGGGCGAGGTTGCCCTCGGCTCGGTCGAGCCATAAGTGCAGGAACACGGTGCTGTCGAAGGTCGTGGTGACGAACCTCAGCAGGTGGTACGAGTCGGTGTTCGTGATGATCAGGTCCTGTACGGGTGGTTCCTTGCCGGACACTCCGTCCACGTCGCCGCCGGCCGGGGCGAGCGCGCCGCTCTCCGTGGCGAGGCGGGCGAGTTCGGCGGTCTCCGCGGCCGCCGCCTCCAGGTCGCCGCCCGGCGCGTCACCCACCGCGCCCAGGGCGAGACCACTGATCCAGTCGACCACCGCCGCCCCTCGCGCACCGGGCAGCCGCATGGCTTCCAGCAGACTCTCGTCAATTCCGGGCACGCCGGATCCCCCTCCCTGCACGGCCGTTCCCGCGAACGTGAGCACGACACTACGGAAAGTACTCGGCCCAGGTGAAGGCTTTGGCATTTTCCAAAGGAATGTGCAGCGGAGCGGGCAGAGGTGCGTACGGGATCGATCCGAAGCGAGCAGGACCTGTCCGTCAGGCTCCAGGACCTTCAGGGCTTCCAGGGCTTTCCGTCGCGCAGAGCCTCCCGGTGGTCCCTTCCTTCAGCGAGCAGGCACGGCGGCTGCGACGAGCGAGCGGACGCTGCGCCGTCGTCTCGCCGAGTGCGGCACGACGTACGAGGCACTCGTCGAGGGAGTGCGCCGCGAGCGCGTCGAGCACCTCCTCCTGCGGCCGGAACTGACACTGCCCCACATTGCCCACCGGGTGCGGATCAGACCGTCTTCTCGCGGGTCCACTACTCGAAAGCGCTGGTGGATCTCCCCGTTCAGCGGGAACTGACCTGCGCGGCCACAGACCGGACCCCAGCGGCCAGACGGCACGGGCAGCGGCCGAGGCACGGAACGACTTCGTCGAACGACTTGTTCATGAGACTCAGTCGGTATCATGCGGCCATGGCTCACGTTCCCGCGGCCGAGCGCCGCCCTCAGCTGATCAAAGCGGCCATCGACTACATGGCGAGGGAAGGGGTCGCGGCGGGAAGCACTCGTGCCATCGCCGCCGAGCTGGGAGTGGCCCAGGCCACGGTGCACTACACCTTCGGCACTAAGGAGGAGCTGTACCGAGCCGTCATGGAGCAGCTCACCCAGGATCTGATCGCACAGGTCGAGCGAGCCGCACCGGTCGGCGCGGGATTCGAGGAGACAGTCAGCACGCTGGCTGCCGCCCTGTGGCAGACGGTCCGCGAGCAACCGGCCAGCCATCAGCTCCTTTCGGAACTGACCCTGTTCGCGCTCCGCTCCCCCGCCCTGAGCGAAGCCCTCGAGAGTCACAGCCGGAGCGTGACCGAGGTGACGGCGAGACTGGTGGCCGAGGCGGCCGAGCGTACCGGCCGGCCTCTCGCCCATCCCGCGGAAACGATCGCGCGATTCTTCCTCGCCGGCTTCGACGGGCTCACGATGCAACGTCTCTCGCACCCCGACGAGGAGGCCGAGCGCGCCTGCCTCCAAGCGTTCGTGTCCGCCGTGATGGCGATGGCGGGCGGCCGCCTGGAGATGGTGTCCGTACCTTCGAACTGACACCGTCTCCACATCCCGTAGCGCCCGCGGGACGGGCGGGCCACAAACACGCAGATGGCATTGGCATCGACCTGGTCGATGCCAATGCCATCTGTGCATTCGCTCCATCTCACGCTGCTGGCGACCCATCTCCCAACAGCCACGTGGAACGAGACTCGGTCCTTCGACTTTGTCGAGTGATAAAGTCTGGTGAACGGAAGCTCGCATCCCCTGCCGTTTCCGCGCACCCGCCCCTGCCCGCAGGGGATTTACGCGGATCCGCTATACGGAAGGACCGCCTCCCATGCGTGTGTTCATGAACGAACCGGTCGAGAGGATGGACCGGCCCTACGCCCGGCGCTGGTGGGCTCTGCTGGTGCTCTGCCTGAGCCTGCTGATGATCGTGATGGCCAACACCGCCCTCACGGTCGCGGCTCCCTCCATGACTCAGGACCTCGGCCTGTCCAGCACCGACCTGCAATGGGTCATAGACGGCTACACCATCCCGTACGCCGCCCTGATGCTGCTGTTCGCCGCGATCGGCGACAAGTACAGCCGACGCGGCGCGCTTGTTCTCGGTCTCGTCCTGTTCGGCGGCGGAGCGATATGGGGTTCACTCGTCGACAGCGCGGCGGGGGTCGTCGCGGCCCGTGCCGTGATGGGTGTCGGCGCGGCGCTCATCATGCCCGCCACGCTCTCTCTGCTCGCCGCGACCTTCCCGCGCGCCGAGCGGACCAAGGCGATCACCTTGTGGGCGGGCACCGCCGGTTTCGCCATCGCCGCCGGACCGCTGATCGCGGGCATGCTGCTGGAGAGCTCCAGCTGGCAGTCCACCTTCCTGATCAACGTTCCCGTGATCGCCCTCGCCATCGTCGGCGCCTTCGTCCTGGTACCGCCGTCCAAGGCCACGCACGCGCCGCCCATCGACTACGTCGGTGGACTGCTGTCGGTGGTGTGGATCGCCGCGCTGGTCTTCACGCTCATCGAGGCCCCGCACGGCTGGGACGCCAAGGCGGTCACGGGCACGGTCATCGGGGTCGTGGGGCTCGTGGCGTTCGCCCTCTGGGAGTTGCACCACCCGCACCCCCTCCTCGACCCGCGCCGCTTCGCGAACCGCGCGTTCACGGGTGCCAACATCGCCGTCGTACTGTTCCTTCTCGCGGTCTTCGGCGCCTTCTACTACCTCACCCAGCACCTCCAGTTCGTCCTGCGGTACGACGCGTTGGAGACCGGCATACGCATGCTGCCGCTCGCCGGCGCTGTCTTCGCCGGCTCCGTGCTGACCGGCTACCTCACCCCGCGCATCGGCATGAAGGCGACGATCGTCGCGGGCATGGTCGCCGGCACGACGGCACTCGCGCTGCTCACCCAGGTCGACAAGTCGTCGTCGTACGGTGATTTCGTGGCACCCCTCCTCGCACTCGGGCTCGGCATCGGCCTGGCGCTCTCGCCCTGCACGGACGCGATCATGGGCGCGTTCCCCGAGGAAGAACTGGGCGTGGGCAGCGCGGTCAACGACACCTCGCAGGAACTGGGCGGGGCGATCGGCATCGCCATACTCGGTTCGCTGCTGTCGACCTCGTACTCGTCGGGTCTGTCGGATGCCACAGCGGACAGCAGGCTCCCGGCCGACGCGCTGAGCCAGGCGCAGGACTCGGTCGCCGCCGGGTACGGGGTCGCCGAGGGCATCGGCGACCAGGCACGGCACGTCGCCGAGCAGGCGGCGCGGGCGACCGACCCGCAGCAGGCCGCGCAGCTCAAGGAGCAGGCCGGGCAACTCGCCCACGGGGCCCAGCAGATGGCGGACGCGGTCGGCTCGTCCTTCGCGGACGCAGTGGCTCACACCAGCCTGGTGGGCGCGGCGATCCTGGGGGTGGGGGCGGTCTCCGTGGCCTTCTTGCTCCCGGGCGATGACCGCACCGCGGAGACCGGGGCGGAGAGTGAGTCCGAGCCCGTGGAAGGGGGCAGGGCCTCGGTCGCCTCGGAGAAGGAGCCGGAGTTCACGGGTTGGTGATCAAGTGGAGCTGTGAGCCGGACTTCCCCGGTCGACAGCGCACGGACGCCGGTCCACCAACACCGAAGCGCCTCGCTATCGTTGGTCTGGTTGTCATAGCTGGGCCATGGGGGGGCTTCATGGGCGTGTTGCTGTATTACCCGAAGGTGAATCCGCCCACCGAGGTCGTCCACCAGGCCCTGCTCTACTGGGACGGTCTCGCCTCGGTCGTGCCCCGCGACCCGCGGGTGTACGAGGCGCTCGTCGGTGCCGAACTGCGACGGCTGGAAGAGCGTGAGCTGTACCGGCCGCTCACCTTCACCGGGGAGACGCTCGATGTCCTGGCCGTCTACGGGCCCCCGTACAGCACAGGCCAGAGCTGGTCAGTCCTTACCCGAGAGCTCCGGCGTATGGCGGCTCGCCCGGATCCGCCCAGACCCACCTCGCCGCCCGAAGCGGTCCTCCACACGTCAAAGATCACTTTCGAGTTGGAGCGGCTCCTGCTGCACCTCGGACTGGCCACCGACGTCGGGCACCTGGGTCGGGGAGAGGAGTTGTCCGTCTCCAAGGAGGTCCAGGCCCTGGTCGTCGGCGTGCTGGCCCGCGAGCTCGCCGCCGCCACGGACCTCGCCCTCTTTCCGTACACGGACAGCGAGGACGCGTACCGCAACACCCTGCGCCCGGTGTCCCCGACCCGCTGTCTGGCCTGGGAGATGGAGCTGGGCCGGCTACTGCCCGTGCCGGCGCCGGGCACCCCGACCGAGGAGGTCCTCGCTTTCCGTGAGAAGTACGCCGAGGAACGACGCCGCCTGATGCGCGCCGTGCACCGCATGCTGGGCGATCTGCGCCGTGACTACGAGCACCCGGCGGACGTCCTCACCCAGCTGCGTGCGGAACTCTCCGAGGCGGTCGAGGACTATCGAGGGGCGCGCCGCAGCAGCCGGATGGCCTGGGTTCACCGTTCGGTCACGGTGTCGGTCGCACTGGCAGCCGCGGCGGGCGGTGCCCTGTTGCTGCCGGACCTCGGCTGGTTCCTCGGCACGATCGGCGGCTATGCCCTGAACGTGGCCACCCGGGAGATCCGCCCGCTGGCCAGCGCCCGGGACGACCACGACTTCAGCTATCTGCACCGGGTGCAGAGCGGCCTTTCCTGAGGGGGAACATCACTGTGGTGCTGGCGACGAAAGGCCCGGGCAGGGCACGGCTGGAGGCAGGGCGTCCGTGGAGCCTCCGGATCACCTACGCACAGGGGCGGCGGGTAGTGCGCCTCTCGTCCGGCGACGACGCGCCGACGTGGGACGAGATCGACCGATGCCTCGCCGAGACAGGCTACGACCGCACGTCACCGGCGCCCTGTCGCGCCCCCGAGGCGGGCGACGAGTTCGACGTGATGGGCTGGATCTCGCCTTCCCACCCACGATCGCGCCGGCGGGAGAAGGATCGCGAGCGGGACGGGCCGCCGCAGGACCTCACCATGGCCCTGCCCTTGGCGGAGGTGGACGAGATACGGCGGGCCCTGGACGCGATGCAGGCCCGCCTTCCCTGGCCGGAGAAGGTCGCACCGATCACCGCACTGATCGAGGCGCTGGATGCCGAGGATGCGGTGCGGGTGACGCTCCCCGCCGCCACCGTGAGCTCCCTCCACCACACCGTGTCAATGATCGGCGCGTGGACTGACTGGCTCGATGGCGACACATTGCGTCTGGCAGGTGTCCTCTCCGGGCACCTGAGCAGGGCGCAGCCCAGCGTCGGCCCCTGGCCTCACGTCCAGGACACCCTTCAGGACGCCCTGCGCGAAGCCCTGTCCCGCCCCGGCGCCGAGGGGTTGGCCGCCCGCGACGAACTGCTCGCCTTCCTCCTCAGCTTCGCCGACGTCCACCGGACGGCGACGACGGCGGACGACAGGGAACAAAGACGCCTCCAGATGGAGCGGACAGCAGCGGAGCGGACGGAACCACCGCCTCAGGGTGGTCACGCCCGAGACGGCGGAACAGTGGATCGGTGAGAAACCCCAGACGTCGGTCCTGTTGCCCGAGCTCCCGGTCGCCATGCTGCGCAACGCCACACTCCTCGTCGGCTTCGGCAGCATGTATGTCGCGGTTACCTCGATGACGGACGCGGACCACCGACAGCAGTTCTTCGCCCCGATCATCGACGAGATCGAGCGCATACTCACCGTGCACACGGTCTACGTGGTCCTGCGCGAGACCGCCCCGGCCCCGCCCGCTGGAGGGGACAGCCGCTGACGTCGGGGTCGACTCGGAGCTACTGACCGACGTGCTCCGTCGAACACTGTTGACAGGATCGCAAGGCACTGCGTCAGCGCCGCACGCGGGCGCGACCGACTGCTACGGCAGAGCAGAACGGTGGCGTCGACTTGGGCGTGTCGGTCAGGGCGATGCGGGCGGTGATGCGTTTACCGACCGGCTCCCGCTGGATGTCGAGGTTCTGGGCGACGGCCTTGACGATCTCCAGGCCGTGCTGGCCGACGCGATCCCCCGAGACGCCGCGCGGCGCCCACGCCCGGAAGGGCGGGGCGCCGCCGGTAGAGGGCGGATCAGCCGACTGGCTTGTAGGCGACTTGGGGTGCCTTCACGGCTACCTCCTGCCTCGGCGGCGCAGCAGCCACGCGGCCACCGCCACGCCGCCGGCCGCTATCAGCACGGTGCGGTTGGCGCGGGCGGCCCGGGCACCTTGCTGGGCCTTGGCGCGGACCGGTTCGGGTGCCTTGTCCTGCCACACCTGACCGGCCTTTCCGGCCTTGGCCTTCACCTGCTCAGCGGCTGCGGTGGCCTTGTCCTTGACCGGGTCGGGCAGCTTGTCCTGCACCAGGTGCGTGGCCTCGGCGGCCTTCACCTTGGCCTGCCCGGTCACCTCCGCGGCCTTGGCGCCCGCCTGCTCCGTCAGCACGCCCACCTGCTTCTTCACAGCGGTCGCCTTCTCCTGTGCGCGGGCCTTGACATCCGTTTTGGCGGCCAGTTCCTCGACGGTCTCCCCGAGTTCCTGGCGGGTCTGCTCGACCTGCTCCTGCAACTGCTCGGGGCTCGAGGCGGTGGGCTCGTCGTGGGGCGGCTGGGTCATCGCTGTGCACTCTCCTTGATCTCGGCCTCGTCGGCCTTGACGCTGTCGATGGTCTGCTCGGGTACCGGTGGAGCGGCCTGGGTGACCTCCTTCTTGCTCCAAGGCTGCGAGGGCGGTGGCGATCATTGCCTGCAGCGTCAGGAAGCCGACCAGGCCGACCCCGCCGCAGAGGCCCCGCCCTTGCCGTACCGCTTGCCCTTCTCCTTCATTTCAGCCTGGGTCAACCTCATCTCCCCGATCTCCGGCAATCAGGTGACTTGCGCCTGTCAGCGCAGCAGTCGGCGTACCAGGCGGGGGACACGACGCACCAAGGCCGCCGCGGCCAGACCGGTCGTGGCACCGACCGCGACGTCGGAGGGGTAATGGGCACCCGTGTGCACGCGTTCGGCGGCCACCATGACGGCCGGCACCGCACAAACCGCGCCCACCCACGGCCACACCGCTGCCACGGCGGCACTGAACGCCACCCCCGCGGCGGTGTGCCCGGAAGGGAAGGACGAAGAGTCGGGTCGCTCATGGACGTCCTCGTGCGATATCCACTCCTTCGGCGGCCGACGCCGATGCCACACGCGCTTGAGGACGCAGTTCGAGGCCAGTTCCGCCACGGCCATGCTCGCCAGGCCGACGGTCGCGGCCCTGCGCCCCCGCCACCCGGTGGCGGACAGGGCCACGGCGGCGCCCCACCACAGCTTGGTGTGCTCGGCCGTCTCCTCCACCGCCGGCAGGACCCGCCGAACGCAGCCCGACCGCCACGACGCCACCCACCGCGTCACCCGGTGATCACGCTCACGAAGATCCGTCAGCACTCCCATGACCTGCGACTTCCCGCTCCGAGCAGCGCATAACTCCCCCTCGGCGGAAACCTGGCCTCATTCGAGACGGCGCCGGTCTTCCTCGCTCCACGCACGGGTGTCGCGGGGCGGGACATAGGGCTCTTCGTCCTCGGGCAGACCGCCGGCGACGGCACGCTGGCGGGCCATCTCCGCGTCGAACTCCAGGCCGAGCAGGACCGCGATGTTGCTGATCCACAACCACACCAGGAAGACGATCACCCCGGCGAGGGTGCCGTAGGTCTTGTTGTAGGACGAGAAGTTCGCCACGTAGAACGCGAATCCGGCCGACGCGATCACCCAGATCACCAGGGCCAGGACACTGCCCGGCGTGACCCACCTGAAGCCGCGGCCCTTCACGTTCGGTGTCGCCCAGAACAGAATCGCAATCATGATCGTGACCAGCACGACCAGGACCGGCCACTTCGCGATGGACCACACGGTCAGCGCCGTGTCCCCGACCCCCAGAGCCGCACCTGCCTGCTGAGCCAGGCCACCGGTGAACACCACGATCAGAGCGCTGACCACCGCCAGCACCAGCAGCGCCACCGTCACTCCAAGACGCACGGGCAGCACCTTCCACACCGGCCGTCCCTCCGGCGTGTCGTACACGGCGTTGGCCGTACGGATGAAGGCCGCGACGTAGCCGGATGCCGACCACACCGCCACCGCCAGACCCACGATCGCCACCACCGAGCCGATGCCCGCGTTGCCCTGGAGCTGCGTCACTGCATCGCGGATGACGTCGCGGGCCGATCCAGGGGTGAGTTTCTGAAGGTTGTCCAGCACTTGCTGCGTCGCCGACTGCCCGGCGATCCCGAGCAGCGACACGAGCACCAGCAGCGCCGGGAAGAGGGAGAGAACCCCGTAGTAGGTCAGCGCCGCGGCCCGGTCGGCCAGTTCATCGTCCTTGAACTCCTTGACGGTGCCTTTCAGCACCGCCCGCCAGGAGCGCCCGGGCAACTGCGTCGGCTCGTCCGGGGCCCGCCGCTCCACCTGCTCGTCCGGCCCCGCACGCCTCTCGCGCCCGGGCTCGGTGTCCTGGCCGGTCGCGTCGTACCGGCCCAGCTTCCGCGTCGTGACGTTCCGTGCCATGACGGGCGGGTATCCGAGCGCGCACTCGGTATACCCCACTCTGAGGGCGACCTCGTGGTCGGCCGCGGTGTGCCCGCCGCGCCGTCCATGTCATGCGGCAAGCAGGACCCGCCCCGATGCGGATGGTGGGCGGGCCCTGCTCGTGCGGACCATTGTCGGGACGGGGTGCCGGTGGGGCCACGAGTGTGATCCGCCGGTGTGCGCGCGGCGCTCACACCCCGTGCGCGCCGCGCGACCTCCGCGCACCCGGTACTGCCCCCTGGCGCCACCGTGCGCCGCAGAGCGCTGCCCCGTGTGTGACCCCGGGTTATGCCCGTCGGCCTGCGGCGACGATACTGACAGGCGCACCTGCCCCCGTTCACAGTTGGACCCATGCCGACCTCCCCCTCCGTCCGACCCATGACTCCCACCACGGTGTGGCTGGCTCGCGGCCGCCATGCCGAAGGCGCCGCGGAAGACGTGCTCCGGCGCTCGCTGGAGGAGCGCAAGCGAAGTCGGGCCATCGACGACTTTCTGGAGTTGCCCAGGACCGTGGCCGAGATCGAAGCCGGGGCCGAGGCCGAGGCCGCCCCGGCGGAGCGGGTCTTCGAAGCCCGCTGGCGGGTCGACGAGACGGTGACGGTAAGGGCCCGGATCGGTGTGACGCCCGGGCCGGACGGCGGGCAGGAGTGGATGCTGGTCGCGGAGGCCGAGCAGCCGTGGAACGACGACTGGCCGTCGCCCGCCGCGCTGTTCTGGCCGGAGGAGCCGGACGTCGCCTGGGACCGGGACGGCGCCGCGGAGCTGTCCCTGCGGAAGATCAATCCACTCCCCCACGACGACAAGGAGACGCGGCGCCTGTTCAGGAACGCGGTGCGCGGCGGGTGGCACATCCACGTGGTCGTCCACGAGGCGATGACCACGGACGAGCTCGGCCGGTTGCCGGTGGCGCGGTGGCTCCCGCCGGGCCTGCGGCACCGTGTGGTGGAGCACCGCGCCGCACCCCAGCAACACCGGGGCCTCAACTGGGCCCTGCGCGACCTGGGGGTCCAGGTGCCGCGCGGCGGTGCCGCGGTGCTGCCCGGCCGCCCCGCGCCGGACGGTTACGAGGCCGAGGACTTCTCCGTCCGCGCGGTCTTCCTCGACGGCTCGGAGCCCACCGACCTCGTCGACGCGGTGAGGCGGTACGCCGCGCTGCCGAGACCGCTGCCCGACGGTGCCGAGGACGCCCTCACCGCGCTGCGGGAGGACTGGCACCTGCTGAATCTCGAGGAGGAGCTGGAGCGTCAGCGCGGGCTGGTGGCCATGTACGCCGAGGCGCTCGAAGCCATGACGAAGTCGCGTGACCTGTACCGGGAGGCGGCCGAACGCGCCCACGAGGCCCTGGTCGCCTACCAGGAGTCCGCCGAGGCCGCTCCCGAGCGGCAGCGGCCCTCCGACACTCCCGTGACGTCTCCCCTGCAACAGCTCACACGCACGTTCGAGCGCTTCAAGGGCAAGGGCCAGCGTCCCGTGGCCCCGTCCCGCGACGAGGGCTAGAGACCCGTCCCGACGGGGCGCACGTGTCAGTCGTGGTCTGGTGGATACGCGGTCCGTACGGCAGTACGGCCCGTCCGGGAAGGTCCTCCACCACATGGACAACGACCAGCACCACTCGGAGACGACGCTCCGCGTCAACGGCAAACCCCACACCCTCACCGTCGACCACCGGCGGGTCCTGCTGGACCTCCTGCGGGAGGATCTGGACCTCACGGGCGCCAAGAAGGGCTGCGACCACGGCCAGTGCGGCGCCTGCACGGTCCTGGTCGACGGGCGGCGCGTCAACAGCTGTCTGCTGTTCGCGGTCGCCCTGGACGGCTGTGAGGTCACGACCGTCGAGGGGCTCTCGGACGACGGGGAGGAGCCGCACCCGCTGCAACGGGCCTTTCTTGAGCGCGACGCCTTCCAGTGCGGCTACTGCACCCCGGGCCAGATCTGCTCCGCGGCCGGCATGCTCGCCGAGGCGGCGGCCGGTCACCCCTCGCACGTCACCGACCCGGCGACGCCCTCGGCCGAGCCCGTACCACTGGACCGGGCGGAGATCCGCGAGCGGCTGAGCGGCAACCTGTGCCGGTGTGGCGCGTATCCGCGGATCGCCGAGGCAGTTGAGGACGTGATCCCGTGAAGGAGTTCGCCTACGTCCGCGCCGGGAGCGTCGAGGAGGCGACCGCCGCGTACGCCTCCCACGCCGGTGCCCGTTATCTCGGCGGCGGCACCAACCTGGTCGATCTGATGAAGCTCGGCGTGGAGCGGCCCGCCGCCCTCGTCGACGTCACCCGGCTGCCGCTGGACGCGGTGGAGGAACTGCCGGACGGCGCGCTGCGGATCGGGGCGATGGTCCGCAACAGCGACCTCGCCGCCCACCCGCTGGTGCGCGACCGGTACCCGGCGCTGTCGCAGGCGGTGCTCGCGGGCGCCTCGGGGCAGTTGCGCAACGCGGCGACGACCGGTGGCAATCTACTCCAGCGCACCCGGTGCCCGTACTTCCAGGACCTGTCCAAGCCGTGCAACAAGCGCGAGCCGGGCAGCGGCTGCGGCGCGCGGGACGGCGTTCACCGTGATCACGCGGTGCTCGGGCACTCCGCGCACTGCATCGCCACGCATCCGTCGGACATGGCGGTGGCGCTGGCCGCTCTCGACGGGCGTGTGGAGCTGTACGGCCCCGAGGGCGCCCGGAGCGTGGCGGCGGCCGGCTTCCACCGGCTGCCCGGGGACCGGCCGGAGCGGGACACCGAGATCCGCCCGGGCGAACTCGTCACCGGCGTGGTGCTGCCGGCCGCCGCGGCCGGGCTGCCGTCGGCGTACCGCAAAGCCCGTGACCGCGCCTCGTACGCCTTCGCGCTCGCGTCCGTCGCGGCCGTGCTGCGGGTGTCGGACGGCGTGGTCGCCGACGTGGGGCTCGCGTTCGGGGCGCTGGCGCACCGGCCGTGGCGGGCCCGCCGGGCGGAGGAGGCGCTGCTGGGCGCGGCTCCGACCGCCGCCGCGTTCGAGCACGCGGTCGACCTGGAACTGTCCGCGGCGGAGCCGCTGCGCGACAACGCCTACAAGGTGCCGCTGGCCCGGGGGATCGCCGTGGACGTGCTGTCCCGGCTCGCGGACGCGGCGCCGGCGAGGAGGACTTCATGACCGGCAGTGTGGGAGCCCCCGCCGAGCGCCGGGAGGGATGGGAGAAGGTCAGCGGTGCCGCCCGGTACGCCGCCGAGTACCACCACGCCGGTCGGGCCCAGGCCTGGCCCGTGCCGGCGGCTGTCGCCCGGGGCCGGGTGACCGGCGTCGACACGGCGGCCGCCCTGGCCGTCCCCGGTGTGCTCGCCGTCCTCACCCACGAGAACGCGCCGCGGCTCGCGGAGCCGGACGACCCCACGCTCGCCGTGCTCCAGAACCCCCGGGTTCCGCACCGTGGCTGGTTCGTGGCCCTGGTGGTGGCCGAGACCCTGGAGGCGGCGCGGGCCGGTGCCGGCGCGGTCCGTGTCGACTACGCCGCCGAGGAACACGATGTGACCCTCACGGCATCGCACCCGGGTGTGTACGTCCCCGACGACGCCAACGCCGATTATCCGGCCGTCCGCGAACGGGGCGACCCCGACGGGGCGTTCGGTTCCTCGGCCGTCCGGGTCGATGTCGCCTACCGCGTGCCGCCGCTGCACAACCATCCCATGGAGCCGCACGCCAGCACCGCCCGCTGGGACGACGGCCGGCTCACCGTGCACACCTCCAGCCAGGGCGCCGGTGCCGTGCGGGGCGTGCTCGCCAATCTGTTCGGCATTCCCGAGGAGCGGATCGTCGTCACCGCCGAGCACGTCGGCGGCGGCTTCGGTTCCAAGGGCACGCCTCGGCCGGACGTGGTGCTCGCCGCGATGGCGGCGCGGCAGACCGGCCGGGCGGTCACTGTGGCACTGCCCCGCCGGTATCTGCCCGCCGTCGTCGGGCATCGTGCGCCCACCCTGCACCGGCTGCGGCTCGGCGCCGACGCCGACGGACGCCTCATCTCCCTCGTGCACGAGGTCACGACGCACACCTCCCGGATCAAGGAGTTCGTGGAGCAGGCGGCGGTCCCGGCGCGGGTGATGTACGCATCGCCCCACAGCCGTACGGAGCACCGGGTCGCGGCGCTGGACGTGCCCTCGCCGTCGTGGATGCGGGCGCCTGGCGAGGCGCCGGGCATGTACGCGCTGGAGTCCGCCATGGACGAACTCGCCGGCGAGCTGGGCATGGACCCGGTCGAACTGCGCGTCCGCAACGAACCGGACGTCGAACCCGACAGCGGCAAGCCGTTCAGCAGCAGGCACCTGGTGGAGTGTCTGCACGAGGGCGCCCGCCGCTTCGGCTGGGCCGGGCGCGATCCCCGGCCGGGCTCCCGCAGGGAAGGGCCCCTGCTGCTGGGGACGGGCGTGGCGGCGGCGACGTATCCGGTCATGGTGTCGCCCGCCACGGCGTCGGTCGGCGCACTGCCCGACGGCACGTTCCTGGTGCGGATCAACGCCACGGACATCGGTACGGGGGCCCGGACCGTGCTCGCGCAGGTCGGCGCCGACGCCCTCGGCGTGCCGCTGGAGCGGGTGCGGATCGAGGTCGGCAGCACCGAACTCCCGCCGGCGCCGCTGGCCGGCGGCTCGTCCGGCACCGCCTCCTGGGGCTGGGCGGTCCACGAGGCCGGTGCCCGGCTGGCGCGGCGGCTGGCCGAGCACCCGGGGCCGCTGCCCGAGCAGGGCATCGACGCCCGCGCGGACACGACGGGCTCGGCGGACGCCGAGAGCGAGTGGGCGCGGCACGCCTTCGGGGCGCACTTCGCCGAGGTCGCCGTGGACACGATCACGGGCGAGGTCCGGGTCGGCCGGCTGCTCGGGGTGTACGCCGCGGGGCGCATCCTCAACGCCCGTACCGCGCGCTCCCAGTTCGTCGGCGGCATGGCGATGGGCCTGGGCATGGCGCTGACCGAGGGCAGCACGATGGACGCCGCGTTCGGTGACTTCACGGAGTCGGACCTGGCGTCGTACCACGTACCGGTGCACGCCGACGTCGCCGCGATCGAGGCGCACTGGCTGGACGAGGACGATCCCCGTCTCAACCCCATGGGCAGCAAGGGAATCGGGGAGATCGGCATCGTCGGGACGGCCGCGGCGATCGGCAACGCGGTCCACCACGCCACCGGCGTCCGCTTCCGCGAACTCCCCCTGACGCCGGACCGGGTGCTGGCCGGGCTGCTCGACGGCCGTGCGGCGAACCACGCCCGGACCGGACCCGCTACGGGCGGATCCGGTCCGGTGCGGGGCGCGTAGGCATCACTCCGCCATCCGGCCCGCCTCGGGCGCCGACGCGGACGCCCACTGTCTGCGCGCGAGAGGCGCCACCATACGGAAGACCAGGGCGACGAGCGCCAGCAGTGCCGCGCACACGGCGGCCGCGGCGGCGAGCCACGGTGGGGCGAGCGCGAGGTCCACCGCGCGGGACAGGGACGCCGACGAGGAGGGGTTCCCGTACGCCTGGGCCGCGGCCAGCACCGTGGGTACCACCACCGCCCCGGCCAGCACCACCGCGACCGGGCGCAGCGCCAGCAGCAGGGCCAGAACCGTGCACAGCACCGACAGGCCGAGGGCGAACGCGTGCAGGTGCAGGGACGCTCCGCCGCGTTGCAGCGGGAAGTGGGCCACCGCGCACAGGGCCAGCGCCAGGGCCGCGAGCCAGCCCGACCACGATACCGACCTGGCGAGCCGGTCCGTCCTGGCGAGCCGGTCCGTCGCACGGACGCGGTCGGCGGGCGGGTCGTCGAGCGTCCGGTGGGCCTCACGGGCGGCAGCCGGGCGTGCCGCACGGCGCCTGCCCGGCCGGCCGGGCTTCTCGGTCTTCCCGGTCTCGTCACCCGGACCCGAAGTGCCGTCCGGTGGGCGGCCGTTGCGGTCCAGACGCTCAAGGCCCAGACGGTCGATCAGCTCGACCAGCTCCCCGACGGACCGCCCGGTGGCCGCTGCCCGCAGGGCCTCCTCGCGGACGTGGGGCATCTGCGGCTCCTGGTGCAGGAGGGTCACGAGCCGGGTCACCTCCTTCACCGGGCGGTGGGCGGCGGCGGCCCGGATGGCCTCGTCCGCGCAGTCGGCGTCGCGCGGGGGCTTCGTCAGCATGGCGATCAGCCGGGAGACGTCCTCCACGGGCCGGCTCACGCCGGCGGTGCGCAGCGCGTCGACCTTGGCCTGCGTGTGGTCGGGCGACTCCTCCAGCGAGGTGATGAGGTCGACGACCTCCTCCAGCGGCCGGTCGGCCACCGCGGCGTGCACGAGGTCGCTCACCGCGTCGCCGTACGGCGACGCGGTCGGCCCGGTGCCGGGCCGGAGCTCCACCGGGTTGTCGTCGAGGGACCGGATGACGAACGGCCGCGCGGCCGACGGCTGGTCCGTCTCCTCCTGGCCGGGCTCGGCGGGCCGGGCGGGGTCGCCAGGGTCGGGCACGGTGGGCTGGGCGGGGCCGCCCGGGTCGGGCGCGGGAGACAGCGCGACGTCGTCCGGGCCGGGCGCGGTGGGCCGGACGGCCTCGGCCGGCGCCTGATCCGTACGGTCCGGGGCGGGGGCGCCCGGCCGTGCTTCAGCCGGATCCAGCCATTCCTGTGCGGGCGGGGCGGGGCGCGCCTCCGCCGGGTCCATCCAGTCCTGGCCCGGCGCGGCGGACCGCTCGGCAGCGGGGTCCGAGCCGGGGGCGGCGGGCCACTCGGCTGCCGCGTCCCACCCGGAGGAAGCGGAATGCGTGCTCGCGTCGCCCGAGGCGGGGCTGGCAGGCGGCTCGGTCCCCATGCGCGAGCCGGGGGCGGCGGACCGCTCGGCAGCCGGATCCGAGCCGGGGGCGGACCACTCGGCTGCCGCGTCCCACCCGGAGGAAGCGGAATGCGTGCTCGCGTCGCCCGGGGCGGGGCTGGCAGGCGGCTCGGTCCCTATGCGCGAGCCGGGGGCGGCGGGCCGTGCGGCAGCCGGATCCGAGCCGGGCGCGGCGGACCGCTCGGCTGCCACGTCCCACCCGGAGGAAGCGGAATGCGTGCTCGCGTCGCCCGAGGCGGGGCTGGCAGGCGGCTCGGTCCCCATGCGCGAGCCGGGGGCGGCGGACCGCTCGGCAGCCGGGTCCGAGCCGGGGGCGGACCACTCGGCTGCCGCGTCCCACCCGGAGGAAGCGGAATGCGTGCTCGCGTCGCCCGAGGCGGGGCTGGCAGGCGGCTCGGTCCCCGTGCGCGAGCCAGGGGCGGCGGGCCGTGCGGAGGCCTGGTCCGCCTGGTCCAGGGCAGGGGCGGCCGCCCGCGCACCCGCCTTGTACGACTGGCCGAAGCCAGGGGCGGTCGCCCGCGCATCCGCCTCGTACGACTGGCCCGAGCCAGGAGTAGCGGCCCACGCATCCGCCTGGTCAGAGTGGTCCGAGCCGGTCGCAGAGGATGAACTCATGCCCGCGGCGGGCCGGGCGCCCGCACTCGCATCCGGGTGAGCGCCGAGGGCGCCGGGCTCCACGCCCGGCCTGTCGGAAGAACCGTACGTATCGTGCGAACCGGCGGCGGGCTGCGTGCTCGTCTGCTCCACCTGGTACGTGCCGGTGGCAACGGTTGTCTCGGCGGACGGCTGGGCGGACCCGTTCGGCTCGTCGGGTATGGCAGATTCGTTCGAGCGGGGTGATGAAGAGCAGGTGGTCATACTCGCCTCCATGGGGAAGAGTGCGGCCGCTCCTGCGCCCCCCGTCGTCTGACGAGCGACGTTACGCTGACCATTACTAGGCGCCCCCGTCACGCCGTGCCACTCGGGTGAGCCACCGGGACGACCACCCGCGCCCACGGCGGACGGAAAATCCGCCGACACGGCGACATGTCGGGCCCGGGCCGCAATACAGCCGCCGGAAACGGGAATCCAGGAAGGGACACCCCGTGTCGCGGCACGCCAGGAGGAGGGCAGCCCGTGGATACGACCACAACGGTGATCATCCTGGCCGCGGTTCTCGCGGCCGTCGTCCTCGTTCTCGCCGTGGGCGTCCTCGTGCGGCTGGTCAGAACCCGGCGCGAACTGCGGCGCGCGGGACTGCCCACGGGCCCACGCTGGGTGTTCTGGGGCGCGGTTCTCTATTTCGTACTGCCTGCCGACGTGCTGCCCGATCCGGTGTACCTGGACGACATCGGCGTCCTGCTGCTCGCTCTGCGCACCGTCCGCGGCTCCCTCGGCGAGCGGGAGCGCAGTACGACACGCCGACCGGACCGCCGGCCGGACCGCCAACCGGCCCGATGACTACGGAAAGTAAGGAAACCAACCACCCGTTCGATTCGTATAAGTCTCTGGGAGCCGAAAAGAGTCGGCGGACCGGGTGGCCGTGCCCCTGGATCCGGCTTGATCGGCGCAGTACCGACGAGGGAGAGACGATGCAACCGTTCGCGCTCAACTACGCGCGCCCGGCAGTGGAGTTGGAAGCTGCCATTCCGTACGTGTACGACGCCGGACAGCAGCTGAACGTGCTCCACGACGGCCGGGTGGCCGCCTCCGACTTCGCCCTGTTGAGAGAGGTCGGCACCACGACGTCCACCGCCGGCTCCAAGACGCACTTCGACGACTGACCGCGGACCGCCGACGATGACGGTACTGATCCTCACCTGCGAGGAGGATGTGACCGCGGACATGGTGGTCGTGCACCTGAACGCGGCGGGGGTTCCGGTGGTCCGCGTCGACCCCGCGGATCTGACCGGCGGTGTCGCGCTGTCCGGGGAGTACGTCCACGGCCGTTTCCGAGGCCATCTGTCCGCCGGGGGGCGGCTGGTGAGCATCGGGGGGCTGCGGTCGGTGTGGGTACGCAGGCCGGGCACCCCGGCCGGGCGGGCGGCCCAGCCGTCCGCGTGGCTGACCGAGGAGGCCGCCCAAGCGCTCTACGGCATGCTGCGGGGCTCGGACGCGCGCTGGATGAATCACCCCGACGCGGCCCGCCGGGCCCGGCACAAGCCCTGGCAGCTACGGCTCGCCCAGCGGTGCGGCCTGCCCGTACCGGCGACGCTGATCACGACCTTCCCGCTCGCCGCCCGCGAGTTCTCGGAGCGCTACCCGGACCTGGTGGTCAAGCCGGTGTCGGGCGCGCATCCGCAGGACCCGCCCCGGGCCGTGCCGACGAGCCGGGTCCCACCGGACACGGACTTCTCCGCGGTCGCGTTCGGGCCGACGCTGCTTCAGCGCCGGGTCGCCAAGCGGGCCGACATCCGCCTCACCGTGGTGGGCGACCGGATGCTGGCGGCCCGCAAGGCGGCCGACGCGGACGCGGATCCCGACGAGGTCGACGTGCGGTTCGCCGCACCCGGCGCGCCCTGGCGGCCCACCGACGTGCCGTCGTGTATCGCGCCGGGCGTGCGGGCTTATCTCCGGGAGGCCGAACTGGCGTACGGAGCCTTCGACTTCGTGGAGGACGCCGACGGGACCTGGTGGTTCCTGGAGTGCAATCAGTCGGGGCAGTTCGGGTTCGTCGAGGTGGAGACGGGCCAGCCGATCGCCCGCACCATCGCCGAGTGGCTGGCGCGCCCCGTTCCCGAGGCGCCGTCGCACGTCAACGGCGCGAACAGGACGGCCTGTTGAGCACCGGGACCGGCCGTCCACCGGTCCCGGTTCACTGCGGCCGGGGTCCGGGCAGCATGGCCGTGCGCTGCCACCCCGTGCCCGGGGAGTGCGGGCGGTCGTAGCCGGGGGACTGCGCGGGCCGCATGACCAGCTCCAGTTCCCTGCTCACGCGTTCGGCCTCGCGGCGAACCTGTGCGGGCACATCGCCGCACTCCGCGATGAGTCGGTCGTAGATGGGGGAATCCTGGAACACCCGTCAACGCGCCTTTCTGCTCGTCGGCCCCGTAGCGGGGGCGAGGAAGCCGAGTGTAGGCGGAGCGGTGTCCCGGAGTGTGAATTACCCGGGTGGACTTGACGCAGACCGGACATCCGTGACATGCGGGCGGCCTGGGGTCAGGCTCCTGTCGTGGAGCCCGGCCGGACGATCATCAGGACGGTGACCGTGGCCCACAGCAGGTTGAAGATGCCGGTGAACATGGCGAGTTGGGCGGTGTTGCGGTGCTCGACGGCCTGTTCGCCCTTCAGTTGGCCGAGGAGTTCCTCCTGGCGGGGCAGGACGAAGGCGACCAGGACGCCGGCGGCAGCGGCGGTCAGTGCGATGGACGTGACGAGCCATCCGCTGCCCAGGACGCCCATCGCGGCGCCGGTGGCGAACCCGAGGAGCGGGACGGTCAGTCCGATACCGGCGTAGACGCGGCAGATGCGGTGCAGCAGCGCGACCGCGCTCACCGCCGACGGGTCGGGGGCGTCGCCGCCCGCGGGGACGGCGCGACGCGCCGCGGGCGGGAACATGCTGGCCGCGACGGTCACGGGACCGATGGCGACGATGGCGGCCAGCACGTGCAGGGACAGCAGGATCTTGGTCACCGGGGCTCTTTCCGTGATGCGGTCGACGGTGCCGGGCCCACGTTAGGGAGCCGGGGCGTGATCGCCCATGGGCTGGAACGACAGCTTCCAACGGATTCCCGCCAACTCCTGTGACCAGCCCTCTTGCCTCGCGGGCCGGTGTACCGGCGGTTCGTGCGCCTGGCGGGAATGCCCCTAGGGTGGCGGTCATGCACTCCGTGGCGATCCTGGTCCTCGATCGAGTGGTGCCGTTCGACATGGCGGCGCCCCAGCAGACGTTCGCCTGGACACAGATGCCGGACGGGCGGCCGGCCTACCGGGTCCGGTTGTGCGCCGAGACGCCGGAGGTGCGCGCGGACGGCGGTTTCACCCTGACCGTCGACCGGGGGCTGGAGGCCCTGGCGGAGGCCGACACGATCATCGTGCCGGGCTGCTCCCCCGAGGCCGCGCCGCCGTCCGAGCCGGTGCTGGCGGCCCTGCGGCAGGCGGCCGCGGCCGGCACGCGGATCGCGTCCGTGTGCGTGGGCGCCTTCGTGCTGGCGGAGGCGGGCCTGCTGGACGGGCTGCGCGCCACCACGCACTGGGTCGCGGCGGGCGACCTGGCCCGCCGTTTCCCGCAGGTGGAGGTGGAGCCGGACGTGCTGTACGTCGACAACGGGCAGATCCTCACCTCGGCCGGTGCGGCCGCCGCGCTGGACCTGTGCCTGCACATGATCCGGCGGGATCTGGGGTCGGCGGTCGCGGCGAACATCGCCCGGATGTCGGTCATGCCGCTGGAACGGGAGGGCGGACAGGCTCAGTTCATCGTGCACGAGCACCCGCCGGTACCCCGCGGGTCGGCGCTGGAGCCGCTGCTGGAGTGGATCGAGGACAACCTCGCGCACGAGGTGACGCTGGGCACGCTGGCGGAGCGTGCGGGGATGAGCGAACGGACCTTCAGCCGCCGCTTCCGCGAGCAGACCGGCACCACGCCGTTGCAGTGGCTGCTGCGGGCACGGGTGCGGCGCGCCCAGTACCTGCTGGAGAACACCGACCACTCCGTGGAACGGATCGCGCGGCAGGCGGGGTTCGGCTCGCCGACGGCGTTCCGGGAGCGGTTCCGGAAGGTGGTGGGCACGACGCCGTACGCGTATCGCACGGCGTTCCACGGGAAGGCGAACGCCCCGGCGGCCCGTTCACAGGCCGCCGGGGTGACACCCGGTTCGTGACCGGGCCCTACGAGATGTCAGCCGACCAGCCTCAGACCGGTCTCCCCGTCCGCGTCCGCTTTCTCGGACCGCTCCCTGGTGAGCAGCAGGGCGTCGGCCTTGGCGATGGCGTCGGTGATGTCGGACGTTCCCATCATCACGCACAGCGTGTAGCTGACGTCCTCAAGCTCGCGTGCCGCTGTCGGCACGTGCCTCTGCGCCTGAGTGATCCTCAGCGACGCATACCGCGTCAGCAACTCCCTGACGACCTTCCGGTCCGGTACGAGCACGTAGCGCCCCTCTCTCTGTTTTCGCTGCGTATGCCCGAACCACGCGGAAACATTCACACGTTTTTCTCAGCAGGGGCGGATTTGACGAAAACTGACCGTCTCTGACTGACCGTCAGGTGAGGTGGCCGCTGTGGTGACATCGCGGGGCGTGCGCAGCACGGGACCCGGGGCGGCTCGTGGCCGGCCCCGGGTCCCGTGGTCTGTTCAGGCGGCGTCCAGCTCCGCCAGTTGCTCCGGCGTCAGGGTGAGGTCGGTGGCGGCCAGCGAGTCGCGGATGGTCTCCGGGCGGCTGGCGCCCGGGATCGGGACGACCACGGGCGACTTGGCGAGCATCCACGCCAGGCACACGCGCTGCGGGCTCACCCCGTGTGCTTCGGCGATGCGGGCGAAGGGGGCGTGGCCCGAACCGAGTTCGCCGGCCTTCGAAATCCCGCCGAGGGGGCTCCAGGGCAGGAACGCGATGCCGAGTTCGTCGCACAGGTCCAGCTCCGGCTCGCTGGAGCGGAAGGCCGGGGAGAACTGGTTCTGCACGGAGACCAGGCGGCCGCCGAGGATCTCGTCGGCCTGCCGGATCTCCTCGGGGTTCGCGTTCGAGATGCCGGCCATGCGGATCTTGCCCTCGTCCAGCAGGTCCCGGACCGCGCCGACGGACTCGGCGTAGGGGACGCGCGGGTCGGGGCGGTGGAACTGGTAGAGCCCGATGGCCTCGACGCCGAGCCGGCGCAGGGACGCCTCGCAGGCCTCCTTGAGGTGGCGGGGGCTGCCGTCCAGCGTCCAGCTGCCGTCGCCGGGACGCAGATGGCCGCCCTTGGTGGCGACCAGGACGTCGCCGCCGCGGTCGTGGGAGGCGAGGGCCTTGGCTATCAGGGTCTCGTTGTGACCGACCTCGTCGGCGCCCCGGTGGTAGGCGTCCGCGGTGTCGATCAGGGTCACCCCGGCGTCGAGCGCGGCGTGGATGGTGGCGAGGGAGCGTTCCTCGTCGGGTCGCCCCTCGATGGACATGGGCATCGCGCCCAGGCCGATCGCGCTGACGTCGACATCACCGATGCGGCGGGTGTGCATGTGCTCGTGACCTCTTCCGGCTGTCGCTGAGGCTGTCGGGCGATGGTGCACTCCAGCCTGGACGCCGGGCGGCGCGAGGTCCAATAGAAGAAGGAGAACGCATTCAGCGCTCGGGCAGCTGAATCGCGCCCGCCCCTCGCCGGCCGGGTCGGCGGTCCCTTGTCACCCGGGGATGAAACCCCGCACCGGAGGACTCAATTCCCCCACACAGAGCGTCGATCAGCACGGCACTCCCCCGCCTCGCTGCCATATTCGAGAACCACTTCGGAGGTGGTTGTGAGCACAGAGGTGACAGCATCCGGTCCGGGGGAAACGGCGGCGTACACGCCCGGGAGCACCGCGGAACGCGTCGCCGGCCTGGAGCACCGCCGGGACCAGGCGGTGGCCCCGGGCGGGCCGCGCAGACGCGGGGAGTTCTCGGCCCGGGAACGGATCGAACGGCTCGTGGACAAGGACTCCTTCACGGAGACCGGCCTGTTCGTCCGGGCCCGGCCCGCCGGGGAGGACGCCCGCCGCCCCTACGGCGACGGCGTGGTCACCGGGTACGGCACGGTCGACGGCCGCCCGGTGTGCGTGTTCGCCCAGGACTCCACGGTGTTCGGCGGCAGCATGGGCGAGGCCTTCGGCGAGAAGACCGTCGCGCTGATGGACCTGGCCCTGAAGACCGGCTGCCCGGTGATCGGCCTCAACGACTCGGGCGGTGCCCGTATCCAGGAGGGTGTCGCCTCGCTCGCCCTCTACGCCGAGCTGGTACGCCGCAACGTCAAGGCGTCCGGGGTGGTCCCGCAGATCTCGGTCGTCCTGGGGCCCTGCGCGGGCGGCGCCGCGTACTCGCCGGCGATCACCGACTTCACGGTGATGGTGGACGGTGCCTCGCACATGTTCGTCACCGGCCCCGACGTCATCGAGGCGGTCACCGGCGAACGCACCACCGCCGAGGAGCTCGGCGGCGCCCGCACCAGCAACACCGTCAACGGCAACGCCCACTTCCTGGCCGCCGACGAGGAGGACGCCCTCGACACCGTGCGCGACCTGCTGTCGTACCTCCCGGCCAACAACCTGGAACGGCCACCGGAGTACTCCCCCGGGCTTCCGCCGCCCGGCGCCGACCTCGACGAGGTCGTCCCGGACCGGCTGGGCGAGGCCTACGACATGCGGGCGATCCTGCACGCGGTCGTCGACGACGGTGAACTGCTCCAGGTGCAGGAGCTGTTCGCGCCGAACATCATCTGCGCCCTGGCCCGGATCGAGGGCCGCTCGGTGGGCGTCGTCGCCAACCAGCCGCTGCACGCCGCCGGGGTCCTCGACATCGACGCGTCCGAGAAGGCGGCCCGGTTCGTGCGGTTCTGCGACGCGTTCGGCATCCCGCTGCTGACCTTCGCCGACGTGCCCGGTTATCTGTCCGGGGTACGGCAGGAGCAGGCCGGCATCATCCGGCGCGGAGCGAAACTGCTGTACGCCTACGCCGAGGCGACCGTCCCCAAGGTCACGGTCGTGGTGCGCAAGGCCTACGGCGGCGGATACGCGGTGATGGGCTCCAAGCACCTGGGCGCCGACGTGAACCTCGCCTGGCCCACCGCCCGCATCGCCGTCATGGGCGCCGAGGGGGCCGTGGGCGTTCTGCACCGGCGTGAACTCGCCGCGGCCGACGACCCCGAGGCGCTGCGGGCCCGCCTGCTCAGCGCCTACGAGCGCACCCACGGCACGCCCTACCTCGCCGCCGAGCGCGGCTATGTCGACGCCGTCATCGCGCCGCGCGAGACCCGTGAGCAGGTCTGCCGCGCGCTGCGCGCCCTGCGCGGCAAACGCGCGCCGATGCCGGAACGCCGGCACGGCAACATCCCGCTTTAGCCCCCCTCTCCCCCTTTGCGACCCCTAGGCCGATCCGCGCCGTGAGGAGCCCCGCCTGATGGACAGCCGCCGCCCCCCGCTCGCGCCCGTGTGCCCCACACTGCCGGAGTACGTCCGGCACTGGGCCGAAAGCACCCCGGACCGCAGGGCGTTCACCGTCGTCGAGCACCCGGCACCGCACTCGCGCGGCGTCCACCGCACCCTGACCTGGCGCCGCCTGGACGTACGGGTGCGGGCACTGGCCGCGCGCCTCACCGACCAGGCCGGCCCGGGGGACCGGGTCGCGCTGCTGTGCCCGCAGGGCACGGAGTACGTGACCGCCTTCCTCGCCGCCCTGGCCGCCGGGCTGGTGGCCGTGCCGCTGTATCCGCCGGGCCTGCCCGGGCACGCGGACCGGCTCGCCGGCGTGCTGGCCGACGCGCGGCCCTCGGCCGTCGTGACCACGAGCCGCTGCCTGGACGAGGTGCGCGACTTCCTCGGCCCCGACGGACCGCGGATCGTGGTCGCGGACCAGGTGCCCGACGACGCCGCCCGCGACTGGCGGCCCGTCCCGCCGGACGCCGAGGCGACCGCCTACCTCCAGTACACCTCCGGTTCGACCCGTGCCCCGGCGGGTGTGGAGATCAGCCACGGCAACGTCGTCGCCAACGCCCGCCAGGCGCTCACCGCCTACGGTGCCGACACCCGCCCGGTGACGTGCGTGGGCTGGCTGCCGCTCTACCACGACATGGGGCTGGTGCTCAGCGTCGCGGCGCCGGTGGCACGAGGGGCCCTGTCGGTGCTGATGGACCCGGCCGCATTCCTGCACGAGCCGGTGCGCTGGCTGCGGCTGCTCGCCGCGCATCCGAACGCGGTGAGCGCCGCGCCCAACTTCGCCTACGACTACTGCGCCGCGAGCGTCTCCGAGGACCAGAAGGCGGGCCTGCGGCTGGACCGGGTGACCGCGCTGATCAACGGCAGTGAGCCGGTCCGCCCGGGCACGGCCGACCGTTTCCACGCGGCGTTCGCCGGTCAGGGCCTGGCACCGGAGACCCACTGCCCGTCGTACGGCTTGGCCGAGGCCACCGTGTTCGTCTGCGCGGCCCGGCCGGGTGAGCCGATCGGCCGGTTCGCGCTCGACCGTGACGCCCTGGCCGCCGGGAAGGCCCTGCCTGCGCGGCCGGACGATCCCCGGGCGGTGCTGCTGGCGGGCTGTGGCACCCCGGCGGGCCAGCGGGTCCGTATCGCCGACCCGGTGACGCGGGCCCTGCTGGCGGAGGGCGAGGTCGGCGAGATCTGGGTGCAGGGGCCGAATGTCGGCCGGGGCTACTGGAACCGGGGAGCGGAGGACGTCTTCGGCGCCGAGTTCGCGGACCCCGCGGCCGGGCCGGGCGGCTGGCTGCGGACAGGCGATCTGGGGACGGTGCTGGAGGGACAACTGGTCGTCACGGGACGGCTGAAAGACCTGATCATCGTCGACGGCCGCAACCACTATCCGCAGGACGTCGAGGCGACGGCCCAGGACGCGGACCCGGTGGTGCGCCGGGACCGGCTCGCCGCGTTCGCCGTGCCGGGCGGCGCGGGTGAGCGGGTGGTGATCGTGGCGGAGCACGCCCGGACCGCGCGCCTCGCCGAACTCGACGTGCCGGCCGTGGTGCGGGCCGTGCGCGGCGCCGTCTCCGCCCGGCACGGGCTGCGGCTCGCCGACGTCGTCCTGGTACCGCCTGGCACGGTGCCGCGTACCTCCAGCGGGAAGGTGTCGCGGGCGCTGACCCGCGCCCGGTATCTGGAGGGCGCGTACGGTGGCCGGGCCGGTGCGGCGACGGCGGGTGCCGCGGGATGAGCCCCGTCGACGAGGGCGCGCTGCGCCGGCTGATCGCCGAACGGGTGGCCGTCTGGTACGGCACCTCTCCCGAGGCCGTCCCGATGGACCGGCCGCTCTCCGACCTCGGCATGTCCTCGCGGGACGCGGTCGCCCTGGCCGGTGAGCTGTCCCGGGCCACGGGCCGCGAGTTGCCGACGACGCTGCTGTGGGAGACGCCCACCGGTCAGGCGCTGGTGGCGCGGTTGTGCGGCGCGGAGGCCTCGGGAAGCCCGGGGGCGGCCGAGGCGGCGCCGGTGCCGCGAGCCGGACTTCCGGGCGGGACCGCCGAGCCGGTCGCGGTCGTCGGGGTCGGCTGCCGGCTGCCCGGCGGGGTGCACGGCCCGGACGGCTACTGGCGGCTGCTGAGCGATGGCGTCGACGCGATCCGGCGCGTCCCGGAGGACCGCTGGCGCGACTTCACCGCCTTCCCGCCCACCGACGCGCATCCGTACGGCGGCTATCTCGACGACATCGCCGGGTTCGACGCGGACTTCTTCCGCATCACCCCGCGCGAGGCGGCGGTGATGGACCCCCAGCAGCGGATCCTGCTGGAGGTCGTCCACGAGGCGCTCGACCACGCCGCCGTGCAGGCCGGGTCCCTGGCGGGTACCGCCACCGGGGTGTTCGTCGGGGTGTCGGCCCCCGAGTACGGACAGCTCACGGGGGCTGATCCGGACGCCGTGGATCCCTGGGCGCCGGCCGGGGGCGCCCTGAGCGTGACCGCCGGACGGCTCGCCTACGTCCTGGACACCCGGGGCCCGAGCCTCGCCGTCGACACGGCCTGCTCGTCCTCGCTGGTCGCCGTGCACCACGCCTGTGTCAGCCTGCGCTCGGGCGAGAGTGACACGGCGATCGCCGCCGGCGTCAACCTTCTGCTGTCGCCGGCCGTCACCGTCGCCTTCCGCAGAGCGGGCGCGCTCGCACCGGACGGGCGCTGCAAGCCCTTCTCTGCGGCGGCCGACGGCATCGGGCGCGGCGAGGGGTGCGCGGCCGTGATCCTGAAGCGGCTCTCCGACGCCGAGCGGGACGGCGACCGCGTGCTGGCCGTCGTCCGGGCCACCGCCGTCAACTCCGACGGCCGCTCGAACGGCCTGATGGCGCCCAACCCGGCCGCCCAGCAGGCGCTGCTGCAGAGCGCGTACGCGCGGGCGGGGGTCTCCGCGGCCCAGGTCGACTACGTGGAGGCGCACGGCACCGGCACCCCGCTGGGCGACCCGATCGAGGCGGGCGCGCTGGGCGCGGTGCTCGGCGCGGGCCGGGACCCGGACCAGCCGCTGCTGCTGGGGTCCGTCAAGGGCAACCTGGGGCATCTGGAGTCCGCCGCGGGCATCGCGGGCCTGGTGAAGACCGTGCTGGCCCTGCACCACGACAGCATCCCGCCGTCCCTGCACTGCGCGGAGGGCACGTCCCTCGCCGACGAGCGGCTGAGGGTGGTGACCGAGCCGGAGCCCTGGCCCCGCTACGGCGGCACCGCCCTCGCAGGGGTTTCCGGGTTCGGCTTCGGCGGCACCAACGCGCATGTGGTGCTGGAGGAGGGACCGCCCGGCCTGGTCCCCGTGCGGTCGGCCGAGGAGCCCGCCGCCCGCCTGCACCTGCTGTCCGACCTCGACTCCGGGCGCGTCCGCGACACGGCGGGCCGGCTCGCCGAGTGGCTGCGCGAGAGCACCGCGCACCCCGCGGACGTGGCCCGGACGCTGGCCGGGCGCACCGGCCGCGGCCCCGTACGCGCCGCCGTGGTCGCCCGGGATCGCGCCGAACTCGCCGATGCCCTGGGCGCGTTGGCGGCGGGCAGCCCGGACGCGCGGGTGGTGACCGGGGAGCGCGACCGGGTCGGGCGCGGCCCTGTGTGGGTCTTCTCCGGCTACGGCAGCCAGTGGCCGGGCATGGGGCGCAGACTGCTGGCCGAGGAACCCGCGTTCGCCGCCGCCGTGCAGAAACTCGACCCGCAACTCGCCCCGGAGTGCGGGCTGTCCCTGTACGACCACCTGTCCTCCGGGGCCGGCCTCGACCGCCTGGACGTCGCCCAGCCCGTGCTGTTCGGTCTTCAGCTGGCCCTCGCCGAGCTGTGGCGTTCGTACGGGGTCGAGCCCGCCGCCGTGATCGGCCACTCCATGGGCGAGGTCGCGGCGGCGGTGTGTGCGGGCGCGCTGGACGTGGCGGACGGGGCGCGTGTCATCGCCGTGCGGGCCCGGCTGCTGAGCGGGCTGAGCGGCGGCGCGATGGCCGTGGTGGACCTGGACGACGCCGAACTGGAGTCTCTGGAGCGGGACTTCCCCGGTGTGCACGTCGCCGTGCACTCCTCGCCCCGGCAGAAGGTCGTCACGGGCGAGGAGGCCGCGGTGGCCCGGCTCGTGCGCCGGCTGGAGGGGCAGGACCGGGCGGCACGGGCCATGCGGGTCGTCGGCGCCGGGCACTCGCCCCAGGTGGATCCGCTGCTGCCGGAGCTCGCCGAGGCGCTGTCCGGCATCCGGGGCCGGCGGCCGCGTGTCCCGGTGTACTCCACCGTCCTCGACGACCCGCGCGGCGACTGCGTGTTCGACGCGGCCCACTGGGCGGCCAACCTCAGGCGGCCCGTCCGCCTGGACCGGGCGCTGGCAGCGGCCGCGGCCGACGGTCACACGGCCTTCGTCGAGATCTCGCCCCATCCGGTGCTGACCGGGGCCGTCGCCGACACCGTGAGCGATGCCCCAGCCCTGGCCCTGGCCACCCTGCGCCGGGACGCCGACGGGGCGGAGGCGTTCGCCGGGCAGTTGGGCGCCCTGTACGTGGGGGGTCAGCGGCTGCCCGTGCCGCCAGGCCGGGTCGTCGACCTGCCGGTGCCCCGGTGGCGGCACGTGCGGCACTGGTGGACCGACGGGCGGGCCCGCACCGAACCGGTTTCGCCGGAGCCGGCGGAGCCTGACGCCGACGTGGCGGAACCGTCGTCGGTCCTGGCCCGGCTGACCCACCACATCGCCGCCGTCACCGGCCACCCGCCCGCCCGTGTCGCCCCGGGCACCGCCCTGGCCGATCTCGGTCTGGACTCGCTGATGGCCGTCCGCGTCCGCACGGCCGTGGAGCGCGAGTTCGGCGTCGAACTGCCCCTGCGCGACCTGTTCACCGCCGCCACGGTCGAGGACGCCGCCACCCGGATCCGGCATGCCCTCCCCCGCGACGACACCCCGCTGCGCCCGCTGCGCGCCACCGGTTCCCGGCCCCCGCTGTTCCTCGTCCACGCGGCCGGCGGCCCGGTCGCCGTCTACCGGACGCTCGCCGAACGGCTCGGCGAGGAACGGCCGGTGTACGGGCTGGAGCGGATCGAGGAGGCCCGGACCGTACCGGAGAAGGCGCGACGGTACGCCGAGGCCATCGCCGCCGCACACCCCGACGGACCCTGCCTGCTGGGTGGTTGGTCCTTCGGCGGCTTCGTCGCCCAGGAGACCGCGCGGCAGCTGACCGCCGCCGGACGGGACGTGCCGCTGGTCGTGCTCCTCGACTCCGTACGCCCCCTCCCCCGGCCCGGCGTGACCCGCGCCGACCGGATCCGGGCGCATTTCGAGGGCTTCGCCGGCCACGTCGCCGACGCCTACGGGGTGCGCCTGGAGCTCCCGTACGACGAGCTCTTGGCCATGGACGACGACCGGGAGCGCATCGACACCGTCCTGCGGACGCTGCGCGAAGCCGCTGACGTGCCGCCCGCGGCGCTGGAGCACCAACGCGCCTCCTACCTGGACATGGGCGTCGGGGAGTCGCACCGGCCCGGCGACTACGACGGGCCGGTCGTCCTGTACCGGGCCACCGAGCCCGCGCCCCACACCGTGCGCGACCCGGCGTACGAACGCGACGACGAGGCGCTGGGCTGGGACGAGGTGTGCCCGCGCCTGGAGGTCGTGCCGGTGCCCGGTCACCATCTGTCCCTGCTCGATCCGCCGCACGTCGACGAGATCGCCGCCCACCTGAGCCGGGTGCTCGCCGAACGGGCCCCCTGAACCGCCAACCGAGGAGCCGCCATGCCCGATCTGCCGCCGAAGCCCGCCGCCGGAGTGTCCCGGCGCACCGTCGCCAGAGCGACGGCCGCCGCCGGTCTCGCCGTCCTCTTCGGGGCCGCGAGCGGCACGGCCCGCGCCGGGGCCGCCACCCGGCTCGGGCCGCGCACGCTGGACGTGTCCGTGCCCTCCGCCGCGCTCGGCCGCAGCGCGCCGGTCCGGCTGATCCTGCCGTCGGACTTCGGTGCGCGGCCGGAGCGGACGTATCCCGTGCTGTATCTGCTGCACGGCGCCCACGACGACTACACGTCCTGGACCCGGGAGACCGATATCGAGGCCTTCACCGAGGGCCGCGACCTGATCGTGGCGATGCCGGACGCGGGCCCCACCGGCATCCCCAGCGTCTGGCGCGGCGGGCCCGACTACGAGACGTTCCAGGTGAAGGAGGTGCCGGCGCTGCTCGCCCGGGAGTACCGGGCCTCCGGCGTACGGGCGGTCGCCGGGGTCTCCACCGGCGGTTACGGCGCGATGGCGCACGCGGCCCGCCACCCCGGGGCGTTCAAGGCCGCGGCCTCGTTCAGCGGCATCCTCGACACCACCGCCCCGGGCGTGCCCGCCATCATGGACGCCATCGTGGCCCGCGAGAACCTGCCGGCCGCGTCCCTGTGGGGGCATCCGCTGCTGAACCTGCTGACCTGGCGGGACTTCAATCCGCGGGCCCGCGCCGCGGGGCTGCGCGGCACCGCCCTGTACGTCTCTCAGGGCAGCGGGGTGGGCGGCGGCAGCGGCGGCGATCCGCTGCCCGGGGTGCTGGAGAGCGCCCTGTGGCCCTCTGCGCAGGGCTTCGCCGGCACGCTCGCCCGGCTCGGCATCCGGGCCACCACGCACCTCTACTCGGGAGGAGGACACGACTGGCCTTACTGGAAGCGGGAGTTCACCGCCTCGTGGCCGATGCTCGCCCATGCCCTGGGCGTGCCGGAGTGACGGGGGTGCCGTCGGGGCACGGAACGGAGCGCAGGGGTCGTCCGTCCAACACAGGACTTCCCGCTCGTCCCAGCGGCACCAGCCCGCGGGTGAGCCGCTTCCGGCCGAAAGGAGTGCCCGTGATGGCTGTGCCCACCCCCCACGGCGTGCCCGACCGCCCCGATACGCCACCGGTGCCGCCGGATCTGGCGGAGCTGCTGCGCGCCCAGCTCGCGGCCGTCGCCGACCAGGTGGAGGAGGAGGTCCGCCGTGAGGTTCCCGAGTACGCGCGGCCCGCCGACGGGGCGTACGGCAGGAACCTGCGGGCCGGGGTGGTGCAGGCGCTGACCCTGTTCGTCGACCACATCGCCGACCCGCGGGACGACGGGGGCACGATCGCGGCGACGTACTACGAACTGGGGCGCGGTGAGGCCCTGGAGGGCCGCAGCCTGGACGCGTTGCAGTCCGCGCTGCGGGTCGGGGGACTGCACGCCTGGCGGCTGATGGGCCGTACGGCGGAGGAACTCGGCCTTGACTCCTCGGTCGTCGCGGCACTCGGCGAGCTGGCGTTCCGGACCGTGCACGAGGTCGCCGAGGCGGCCGCGGCCGGCTACGCGGAGGCCCAGCTGCGCAGCTCGGACGAGCTGGAGCGGCGCCGCAGACGGCTGCTCGACCTGCTGCTGGAGGACGGGCCGGTGGCGCTGGAGGCGGTGCAGGACTTGGCGCACAGCGCGCGCTGGGCCGTGCCCCGGACGGTCGCCGTGGTGGCGCTCGCGGCGGCGCCGGACCGTCAGGAGGAGGACCGGCCGCTGGCCGCGGCGGGCGCGCTGGTGGACATGGAGTCCCGGCCGCCGCGCATGCTGGTGCCCGACCCGGAAGGCTCCGGCCGCTTCGGCCGGGCGTTCACGCTCGCGCTGCGTGGCCGGCCCGCCGCGATCGGCCCGACCGTCGCGGTCACCGACGCCGCGCAGTCGCTGCGGCTCGCCACCCGGGCGCTCGGTCTGATGGGACGCGGGCTCCTCCCCCGCCAGGGCGTGGTGCGGTGCGCCGACCATCTGTCGACCCTGCTGCTGTACGGCGACGAACCGCTGCTCGAACGGCTCCAGGAGCGGGTCCTCGCGCCGCTCGACACGGTCTCGGCCGGGCAGCGCGACCGACTCGCCGAGACACTGCTGGCGTGGCTGCTCAGCGGCAGCAACGTGCCGGACGTCGCCGTGCGGCTGCACATCCACCCGCAGACGGTCCGCTACCGCCTGCGCCAGCTGGAGAAGCTGTTCGGCGACGCCCTGCACGATCCGGAGACCCGCCTCGACCTGATTCTCGCGTTGCGTGCGGAGTCATTGCGTACGCCGCGGAACTGATTCCCCGTACGGAGCGCAATCGGCGAGTTACTCAACCGGCGGCGTACTCAATCGGCGACAAAAAACCGCGGCGATTCCATAATCCAGTCCATAACACCCCGGGAGACACAGCGAATACGTTCGGGCCGTCCTTTTTCGCAGGCGCTCGACGCGCCTCACTCGCGGAGGATTCCCCATGCGTATCCGTTTGTGTCTCGCCGCGCTCTCGCTGGCCGGCGGGGCCGGTCTCGCCACCCTCTCGGCGCCCTCGGCCACGGCCACGGCCACGACTGCGGCCACGAACGCGGCCACGAAGGCGGCCGCGGCTTGCACGGACGTCGAGGTGGTCTCGGCGCGCGGTACTTTCGAGCCGGGCACGCTCGGCTTCATCGTCGGCGACCCGGTGTATTCCGCCCTCAAGAAGAAGGTGACGGGCAAGAGCCTGTCCAGCTACGCGGTGGACTATCCCGCGAACCTTTTGCCGACGTCTGCCGCGCGGGGCAACACGGACCTGGTGAACCATGTGAAGAGCCAGGCCGCCGCCTGTCCGAATCAGCGTTTCGTTCTCGTCGGCTATTCGCAGGGCGCGAACGTCGTCGACAACTCGATCGGCATCAGCAGCGCGGGCGCGGTGGTCGGCAGCCCCATCGTGGCCACGCTGCCCGCGGCGGTCGAACCGAAGGTCGCCGCGGTGCTGCTGTTCGGCAACCCGATCCGAGCCCTCGGCAAGAGCGTCACCGGCACGTACCAGAGCCGCACCCTGGACATCTGCGCCAAGGGCGACCCGGTCTGCGAGAGGGGCGGCGGCGACACCGGGGCCCACCTGAGCTACCGCGACAACGCGGACGAAGCGGCGACGTTCGCGGCGGGCAGGCTCTGACCCGCACCTGACCGAAGCGACGAGGCCCCGCGCCGGGGCACGGTTCGGCCCCGGCGCGGGGCTTTGTCGCGGGCACGGGTCTTGGCCCGGGCACGGGGCTGTGCTGCGGCGCGGGGCTGGGTCGTTGCGCGGGACTTGGCCCGGGCACGGGGCTGTGCTGCGGCGCGGGGCTCGGTCGTTGCGCGGGACTTGGCCCGGGCACGGGACTTGGCGCGGGCACGGGACTTGGCCCGGGCACGGGACTTGGCCCGGGCACGGGTCTTGGCCCGGGCACGGGTCTGTGCTGCGGCGCGGGCACGGACTTGCGCTGCGGCGCGGGGCTCGGTCGTTGCGCGGGCCTCGGTCGCTGCACGGCATTGGCTACGGCGGGGATCCCCCGCGGCGCGTTCCTGCCCCGGGTAGCGAGGGCTCAGCCCCGGCCCGGCTTGAACCGGACGACGGGCCTTGGCCCCGGCACGGGACCTCCGCCCCGGCACGAACCTCGCTCCCGGCCCGGAACTGCGCCGGGCGGCGGAACTCGGCCCAGGCACAGGCCCGTGCCTCGGCACAAGGCTCGGTCGCTGCACGGGCCTTGGCTGCCACGCAAACCTCGCAGCCGCGCGGACCTGCCCCGGGTAGCGAGGGCTCAGCCCCGGCCCGGCTTGAACCGGACGACGGGCCTTGGCCCCGGCACGGGACCTCCGCCCCGGCACGAACCTCGCTCCCCGCCCGGAACTGCGCCGGGCGGCGGAACTCGGCCCAGGCACAGGCCCGTGCCTCGGCACAAGGCTCGGTCGCTGCACGGGCCTTGGCTGCCGCGCGAACCTCGCCGCGGCGCCGAAACCCTGCCCCGAGCAGCGGGGGCTCGGCCACGGCACGGCTTGAACCGGACGACAGGCCTGGCCGCGACACGGATCTGGACCCAGACGGCGAGCCTTGATCCGACGCCGGACCTCAACCGGGCGGCGGGCCTTGCCCCGGCACGGACCTAACCGAGCCGCAGGTTCGACCGCAGCGGGCCTCCCGTGACGCCCGAGTCGTGGCGGCATGCGAAGGGGCCCGGGAGGATTCCTCCCGGGCCCCGGGCCCCGGGCGTGCGTGCGGGTGGGCTAGCGCGGGGAGTGTGCGAAAGCGGCGAGGCTCGTGGAGACGGGCTCGGGGCGACCGTTGTTCTGGGTGGGTGCGGCGGTCAGTACGTCGAGGTGCTGGTAGCCGTCGGCGATGACGGGGTGGAGCTCGGGCGGGACCCGGCCGGCCAGCAGGCCTTCACCCGCGAGGACGGTGAGCACCGGGTTGGCCTTGAGCCCGCCGGGATGCACCACGAGCTTCTTGACCTGCGGCGAGGTGGACAGCTGGATGTCCGTCACCAGTTTGGTCGGGAAGTACTGTTCGGTGAAGTCCAGCGGCTGTTCGGCCAGGCTGCGGGCCAGTTGCCGCACGTCGGTCACCTCCTCGCCGGGGCCGGTGAACGGCGTGCCGTCGGCCGACCGATGGCCGGGGTCGTCGGGGTCGCCGACGCGGTCGTAGTTGCGCCAGGTGTAGAGGGGTCCCTGCGGCCGGTCCGGGATGGCCTTGTACGCGGTGCCGTACAGCCCGGGCTGCTGCGTCCCGCCGTTGGCCACGGGGAAGCTCTTGTCGGCGATCGGCCCGCCGTCGAAGAAGCCGATGCTGGTCTGGAGGAAGGCGAGCGGTACGGAGTTGTCGTCCAGCAAGGCACCGAGCACCGCCCCGTTGGTGAGCCGGAAGTCCTTCACCGCGGGCTTGCCGGTGAGGAAGGCGGCGGTGTTCTTGGAGAACAGGACGCGGTGGGTGGCCTCGATGTTGAGGTTGGAGGGCAGGTAGCGCGGCAGGCTCGCTTCGGCGTCCGGGTCCTTGAGGGCACCCATCCCCGCGATGCCGAGCAGCGTCATGGTCTCGGGATTGAGCAGCACCGGCGCGGACAGCGAGCGCGGCAGCACCCCGCTGTCGAGCCCCGCCTGCACCACGCCGTAACCGAGGCCGATGTCGGGCAGGTTGGTGTCGTCCGGCAGGCTGCCGCTGAGGTCGGCCAGCGAGGTGGAGACGGTCGTGTCGAGGGCGAAGTAACCGGCGCACTGGTTGTAGCCGGCGTCCGCCGTGGTGGCCCGGTCACCGTCGAAGTCGGCGGCGGCGAAGTACCCGGTGATCACACCACCCAGCGAGTGCCCGCCGCACAGCACCTTCCGCTTGCGCTGCGTCTGGTCGGGCAACTCGGCGTTGAGCAGGTCGTACTGGTCGCGCACCGTCTGCTCGATGCCGAGCTTCGCCATCCAGCCCAGCTTCCCGTTGCCGGTGAAGCCGGCGAAGGTCCGGCCGTCGACCTGCTTGCCCCGGTAGTAGTAGTCGACGGCGGTGTGCTGGTCGCCGGAGGCGATGCCGGTGCGGTCCTCCAGGCAGTTGGAGCGTCGGTCCAGCGCCCAGAACTCGATGTGCACGCCCTGCTCGGCGGCTCGCGCCACGGTGTTGCGGGCCACGCTGTCGAACGCCCCGGCCCCCTCCAGGATGCCGGGCTGGGCGACGAGGATCCGGTCCGCGTCGGCCGAGGCGGCGGGCCCGTCGGCGGAGCGGTAGCGCAGGTACGACAGCCAGTCGCAGGCGGCCGGACGCGGCCCGGCCGACTCCGGCAGCGGCGCCCTCACCCGCACCACCGACTCCGTCACCCCGGTCACCGGCGACGTCGACGCGACCGGCGTCTCGGTCCGCCCGCCGTCGGCCCGGGCTCCCGGAGCCGCGGCCGTGAGCGTCCCGGCGGCCAGCAGCACCGCCAGTGCGGCCCCCCGCCACTTCCCTCTTGTCCTACGGTTCATGTCCATGCCACGGACGCTAGGGCTCCGGCAGGAGGTCGCTCAGGGGGTGCTGATGAGAACTCAGTTTCCGGATCGTGCCTTGTCACCGGCGTACAGAGCCTCCGTGGCCGGGACCGGGGATCGGTGGGCCTGACGGGGTCAGGACCAGCGGACCCGACCGGGTCAGGACCGGCGGACCCGACCGGCTCTCCCGCTTCAGAACCCCCTTATCGGCCCGGCCGAGCTGCGAACCGGCGATTTCGGGAGCATGGTGGGGCTATGGACGGTCAACCCCCTGTGGTCGTGCAGCCGCCCGCGTCGGACGGCGGACGGCTGGTGACCATCCACGGCGAGCGCATGGGCGTCGCCTACAGCCTCTTCGACGTGCTGGACCTGCTGCACCGCGAGGGCCTGCCCACAGCCGACACGGCCGTCGACGACACTGAGCTGATCGAGTGGCGCGGCGGCGGCCCGTACGACTGGAACAGCGGGTCGTCCGACGAGGCCTGAGCCTTCGTGGGGCCCCGTTTCCTGGGCCCCGTACGCGTGAGGCCCTGTCTCAGTCCTCCCCCGCCGCGACCCTCGCTCCCCCGGCCAGCCGGTCGAGGCGGTCGCGATGGGCGGGCGTCAGGTCGAGGTCCGCCGCGGCGAGGTTCTCCTCCAGGTGCTCGATACGTGCCGTACCGGGAATCGGCAGGACGACCGGCGAGCGGTGGAGGAGCCAGGCGAGCGCGACCTGCGTGGGCGTGGCACCGAGGTCGGCCGCCACCGCCGCGATCTCCGCCTCGGCCCCCGTCTTCCCCCAGGCGACGGGCCGCCACGGCAGGAAGGCGATTCCGGCCGCCGCACAGGCGTCGAGCACCGGCTCGTGCTCACGGTCGAGCAGGTTGTAGCGGTTCTGCACGCTCACGATGTCGACGATCTCCCGGGCCTGAGCCAGCTCGGCGACGGTGACCTCCGACAGCCCGATCCGGCCGACCCGGCCCTCGGTCTGGAGGTCGCGCAGCGTGCCGAGCTGGTCGGCGAGCGGTGTTCCGGGGTCGATGCGGTGGAGCTGGAGCAGCTCGATCCGCTCGACGCGCAGCCGGCCCAGGGCCTGCTCGACCTGGCGGCGCAGGGTGTCGGGCCGTCCGTCGAGCCGCCACTCGCCCTCGATGCGTGCGACACCGACCTTGGTGGTGATCAGCAGCTCGGCCGGATAGGGGTGCAGTGCCTCGGCGAGGAGCTCCTCGTTGGCTCCCCCGCCGTACAGATGGGCCGTGTCGATCAGCGTGACGCCCAGTTCCACGGCCCGCCGGGCGACCGCGAGGGCGTTCTCCCGGGCGGGGCCGGCCTCGGTCGGCAGATGCATGGCTCCGAAACCGAGCCGGCGTACGTCCAGATCCCCGCCGATGCGGAAGGTGGTTGTTGTCATGAGCGCGATCCTCCCCCTCTGCTCAACGCGCCACGCCGACAGGGCGGTTGACGACGACGCCGGTCACCGGGAGAGGCACGCCATCCCCGGCACGGCACCGCTCGACGAGCCGTCGTCAGTGCCCGGCGTTACGCTGCGCGCACATGACCCTCGACCCCTTCACGGAGGTTCTCATGGTCTCGCGTCTCAACCCGTACCTGTCCTTCAACGGCGACGCCCGGCAGGCGATGGAGTTCTACAAGGAGGTCTTCGGAGGCACCCTGGCCCTGAACACCTACGGCGACTTCGGCCAGCCGGAGGCCCCCAACGCCGACAAGATCATGCACGGCATGCTGGAGACCCCCAGCGGCTTCACCCTGATGGGCGCCGACAACCCGCCGGGCATGGAGTCCGCGCCGGGCCAGCCCTTCGCGGTGAGCCTGAGCGGCGACGACGACGCCGAGCTGACCGGCTACTGGGAGAAGCTGTCCGAGGGCGGCTCGGTGTCGGTACCGCTGGAGAAGCAGATGTGGGGCGACGTGTTCGGCATGTGCACGGACCGCTTCGGCGTCCCATGGATGGTCAACATCAGCAGACCGGAGAGCTGAGCAGCTCGGAGCCTGGACGGTCAGGGACCGTCCGCCTGCGGGGCCGCCCCCACACGCCGTGCACTTCCGGTGTGTGCGGGCGGCCCTGTTTTGTTGGAACGTCCTGTTTGTTGGTACGTCCTGACAAAGCTGTTGACATCACCCCAGGGCGCCCGCATAGTACCTGCCACTAGAGCGCGCTAGTGACGCGCTCCAGTTACCTCCCCGGACCGGGCACGGCCCCTTTCCCAGCACACCGAGGTGCACCCGACATGCGCAGACACCACAGATCCGCCGCCCTGACCACCGCCGTCCTCGCGGGCGCGCTGCTCGCCGCCGGCTGTTCCAGCGGCTCCGGCGGGAAGCAGTCCGAGACCGGTGGCACCGACGCCGCCGCGGGCAAGGCCACCACGCCTCGGATGACCGTCGCCCTGGTCACCCACGCGGCGCCCGGCGACACCTTCTGGGACCTGATCCGCAAGGGCGCCCAGGCCGCCGCCGCGAAGGACAACATCAAGCTCGTCTACTCCAGCGACCCCGTCGCCGGGAACCAGGCCAACCTCGTGCAGAACGCCATCGACCAGAAGGTCGACGGCATCGCCCTCACCGCCGCCAAGCCCGACGCCATGAAGGCGGTCGTGGCCAAGGCCAAGGCGGCCGGCATCCCCGTCGTCGGCTTCAACTCCGGCCTGGACAACTGGCAGGAACTCGGCATGCTCGAGTACTTCGGCCAGGACGAGAACATCGCCGGCCAGGCCTTCGGCGAGCGCCTCAACCAGCAGGGCGCCAAGCACGCCGTCTGCGTGATCCAGGAGCAGGGCCAGGTCGCGCTGGAGGCGCGCTGCGCCGGCCTGAAGAAGGGTTTCAAGGGCACGACGGAGAACCTGTACGTCAACGGCACCGACATGCCCTCGGTGAAGTCGACGCTGACCGCCAAGCTCCAGAAGGAGTCCACCATCGACCAGGTGGTCACGCTGGGCGCCCCGATCGCCATGACCGCCGTGCAGTCGGTCAAGGACGCGGGCAGCAAGGCCCAGATCGCCACCTTCGACCTCAACAAGGACCTCGTCGGCGCCATCCAGAGCGGGGACATCCAGTTCGCCGTCGACCAGCAGCCCTACCTCCAGGGCTACCTCGCCGTCGACGCGCTGTGGCTCTACCGGACGAACGGCAACTTCAGCGGCGGCGGCACCGCGCCGGTGCTCACCGGGCCGGCCTTCGTCACCAAGGACAATGTCGACAGCGTCGCGGAGTTCGCGAAGAAGGGGACGCGCTGAGCAAGGGACGCACCGGGAAGAGGACCCGCTATTCCTTCGCCGGAACGGGCCCGCTCGTTCCCCGCACCACGAGTTTGGGGTCCAGCACCGCCTCCCTCGGCGGCAGTTCCCCGTTCTCCAGCCGTTCGACGGCGAAGCGGACCGCGTGCTCGGCCATGAGGAACGCGTCCTGGCGGACGGTGGTCAGGCCGAGCGGCATCAGGTGGGAGAGGTGGCTGTCGTCGTAGCCGACGACGGACAGGTCGCGCGGGACCTCGACGCCCGCCCGGGTCAGGGCCATCAGCAGCCCCATCGCGCAGCGGTCGTTGCCGGCGAGGACCGCCGTCGGCAGCGGCCGCCCGCTGTCGCGTTCGGCCAGCAGCAGCCGGCCGGTCTCGACGCCGGACTCCTCCGTGTGCTCACCGGGGATGACCCGCGCCTGGGCCTGAAGCCCGTGGCGGCGCATCGCGGCGCGGTAGGCACGCCGCCGCTCCGCCGAACCGGGGCCGCGTCCGCCGTCGATGTGCACGATCCGGCGGTGCCCCAGCTCCACCAGGTGGTCCATGGCCTGCCGGACGCCCTTCCCCTCGGCGGAGTGCACGAAGTCGACATGGGCGTGGGGCACCCGGCGGCTGATCGAGACGGCGACCGTGCGCTGCCCCAGCTCGGCGAGGTAGTCGGGTTCGGCGTCCGGGCCGAGCAGGATCACGGCCTCGCAGCGGTGACTGAGCAGCGCCTCGACCGCCTTGGCCTCGCTGCGGCCGTGGGTGGCCCCGGAGAGGAGGACGTCGTAACCGAGGCGTTCGGCCTCGGGGTAGATGCCGGTGATGAGGTCCGTGTGGAAGGTCTGCTGCACGGTGAACATCACGCCGAGCGTGCGGCTGCGGCCACGGGCCAGCAACCGGGCCGCACTGTCGGGCCGGTAACCGATCTCGTCGGCCACGCGCAGGACCCGTTCCCGCGTCTCCCGGCTGGCGCCCGCCTGGTTGCGGAAGATGATCGAGACGAGCGCGCGGGACACGCCCGCCTTCTCGGCGACGTCCGCCATCGTGGGCCGCTGCCTGCCCGATGCATCCACGTGTGAACCCACCCTCCGACGCCGACCACCTTACGGGGCGTCCCGCACGAGGTCCGCACGAGGACCCCGCAATCTCCCGGCAACAACCTATTGACATGACATTTGGACAGGGGTCATCGTACTCGAACTAGAGCGCGCTAGTAGAGCGCATCAGTTCACGCCCGCCCCCTTCCTCTCCCCGAAGGACCCTCACCATGGCAACGGCGCCAGCCCCGCTGCGTACGACCGTCGGCAACCTGTGCCTCGGCTCCGCCCCCGACTCCTGGGGCGTCTGGTTCCCCCAGGACGAGCACCAGGTGTCGTACACCCGTTTCCTCGACGAGCTCGTCCAGGCCGGATACGAGTGGCTGGAGCTCGGACCGTACGGCTATCTCCCCACCGACCCGCAGCGGCTGAAGGCCGAGCTGGACGCCCGTGGGCTGAAGGTCTCCGGCGGCACCGCGTTCGGCGCGCTGCACCGGCCCGAGACGTGGGACGAGATGCTCGCCCACGTCCGGCAGGTGGCCGCGCTGACCGCCGCCGCGGGGGCGCACCATCTCGTCTTCATCCCGCCGATGTACCGGGACGAGAAGACGGGTGCGTTCACCGAGTCGCCCGAGCTGACCGCCGAGCAGTGGGCCGGGTTCGGCCGGGCCGCCGACCGGCTGGGCCGGTTGCTGCTGGAGGAGTACGACGTACGGCTGGTCGTCCATCCGCACGCCGACAGCCACATCCAGACCCAGCCGGAGATCGAGCGGCTGCTCAACGAGTCCGACAGCCGCTACACGAACCTCTGCCTGGACACGGGGCACGTCGCGTACGGCGGTGGGGACAACCTCGATCTGATCCGCCGCTTCGGTGAGCGGGTCGGCTACGTGCACATCAAGCAGATGGACCCGGAGGTCCTGGCGCAGGTCGCGGCCGAGGACCTGTCGTTCGGCGAGGCCGTGAAGCGCGGGGTGTGCGTGTCACCGCCGGCCGGGGTGCCGAAGCCGGCCGATGTGGTGGCCGAACTCGCCGGGCTGGACGCGGAGTTGTTCGTAATCGTCGAGCAGGACCTGTACCCGTGTGCTCCCGAGGTGCCACTGCCGATCGCGGTCAGCACCCGTGAACACCTGGCCGGCTGCGGACTGTCGGGTACCCGGCGCCCGAACATCGACAGGTAAGGAGCGGCCATGGACGTCACGGACGACACGACACCGGCCTCCAGCCCACCCCCCGCCACCGCCGTCGCGGACGACGCCCCTCCGGCGGTCAGGCGGCGGCTGAGGCTGATCACGATCATCGCCACGTTCGGCGGTCTGCTCTTCGGCTACGACACCGGAGTCATCAACGGCGCCCTGCCCTACATGACCGAGGACCTCGGCCTGACCCCGGTCACCGAGGGCATGGTCACCAGCTCGCTGCTGCTCGGTGCCGCGCTGGGCGCGGTGACCGGCGGCCGGTTGTCGGACGCGCGCGGCAGGCGGCGCAACATCCTGCTGCTGGCCGTGCTGTTCTTCGTCGGCGCGCTCGGCTGCACGCTCGCCCCCACGACCGAGGTGATGATCGTGGCGCGGTTCGTGCTCGGTCTCGCGGTCGGCGGCGCGTCGGTGACCGTGCCGGTGTACCTCGCGGAGGTGTCCCCCGCCGAGCGGCGCGGCGCTCTCGTCACCCGTAACGAGCTGATGATCGTCAGTGGTCAGCTGCTGGCCTTCACGTCGAACGCGATCATCGCCCAGGTCGGCGGCGAGTCCGGCGGCGTGTGGCGCTGGATGCTGGTCATCGCCACGCTGCCGGCGGTGGTGCTCTGGTTCGGCATGCTGGTGATGCCGGAGAGCCCCCGCTGGCTGGCCTCCCAGAGCCGCTTCGGGGAGGCCCTCGAAGTGCTCAGGCAGGTGCGGTCGCAGGCCCGGGCCGAGGCCGAGCTGAAGGAGGTGTCCGCGCTCGCCGTCAAGGACGAGCAGGCGAAGCTCGGCGGCTGGCAGGACATGAAGAGCACGCCGTGGGTGCGCAAGCTGATGTTCGTCGGGTTCGGCATCGCGATCGTGCAGCAGATCACCGGCGTCAACACGATCATGTACTACGGCACGCAGATCCTCACCGACGCCGGTTTCGCCGCCGACAGCGCGCTGACGGCGAACATCGCCAACGGCGTGATCTCGGTGCTGGCCACCTTCGTCGGCATCTGGCTGCTGGGCCGGGTACCGCGCCGCCCGATGCTGATGACCGGTCAGGCCGGCACGACGGTCGCCCTGTTGCTGATCGGTGTCTTCTCCCTGGTCCTGCCCTCGGGTGACGCACGGGCGTTCGCGGTGCTCGCCATGACGGTCACGTTCCTCGCCTTCCAGCAGGGCGCGATCTCGCCGGTGACCTGGCTGATGCTGTCGGAGATCTTCCCGATGCGGATGCGCGGCTTCGGCATGGGGATCGCGGCGGTGGTGCTGTGGCTGACCAACTTCGTGATCGGGCTGGTCTTCCCGTCCCTGGTCTCCGGGATCGGGATCTCCAACACCTTCTTCCTCTTCGTGGTGGCGGGCCTGCTGTCCCTCGCCTTCGTCAAGCGCTACGTCCCCGAGACCAAGGGCCGCACCCTCGAGAGCCTCGAAGCCGAGCTCCGCACCCGCTTCTCCTGACCCCCTTCGAAGGAAACGACCATGACCGTACGTGTAGGCGTCATCGGCGCCGGAATGATCGGCCAGGACCACATCCGGCGGCTCACCGAGGTCGTCACCGGGGCGTCCGTGACGGCCGTGACCGACATCGACGCCGGCCGCGCCGCCGAGGTGGCGGCCCGGGCCGGCGCCACCGCGCTGCCCACCGGTGCGGAGCTGATCGCCTCCGGGGACGTGGACGCCGTCCTCGTCACCTCCTGGGGGCCCACCCACGCCGAGCACGTCCTGGGCGCGATCGCGGCCGGCAAGCCGGTGTTCTGCGAGAAGCCCCTGGCCACGACCGCCGAGGACTGTCTGCGGATCGTCGAGGCCGAGCGGGCGCACGGCCGCCGCCTGGTGCAGGTCGGCTTCATGCGCCGCTTCGACGCCGGCTACCGCCAGATGAAGGAGGTCCTGTCCACCGGCTCGCTCGGGGCCCCGCTGATCGTGCACTGCGCCCACCGCAACCCGACCGTGCCGGAGTCGTACCACTCCGCCATGGCCGCCCAGGACACCGCCGTGCACGAGATCGACGTGCTGCGCTGGCTGCTCGACGACGAGATCGTCTCCGCGCAGGTGGTCACCCCACGCGCCACGAGCAAACGCTTCGCGCATCTCGAGGACCCGCAGATCATGATCTTCGAGACATCCGACGGCGTCCGGATCGACTTGGAGGTCTTCGTCAACTGCCAGTACGGCTACGACATCCAGTGCGAGGTCGTCGGCGAGGACGGCCTGGTCCGGCTGCCCGACCCGGCGGCCGTCGGGATCCGCACCGCCGCCCGGCACGGCACGGGTGTCCTCCAGGACTGGAAGGACCGGTTCGCGGAGGCCTTCGACACCGAGTTCCGCGAGTGGGTCGCAGGCGTGGCCGCCGGCGCCGAGCCCACCGGCCCGTCCTCCTGGGACGGTTACGCCGCCACCGTCATCACCGACGCCGCCGTCCGGTCCCTGGAGACCGGCGGCGGGACCGTCACCGTCGACATGAAGCCCCGCCCCGCGTTCTACGGAGGGACCGCGTGAAGATCGCCCTTGACCCCTATATGTTCCGCGCCCTGCCGATCGACGAGATGGTGCGCACGGTCGCCGAACTCGGCTACGAGTACATCGAGTTGTCGCCGCGCGCGGAGTTCATGCCGTTCTTCCTGCACCCGCGTGCGGACGACGCGCGGGTGGCTGAGCTGAAGCAGTCGCTGCGCCGGCACGGTGTCCGGCTGTCCTCGGTGCTGCCGCTGTACAAGTGGTCCTCGCCGGACGAGACCGAGCGGCAGGCCGCCGTCCGCTACTGGAAGCGGATGATCGAGATCACCGTCGACCTCGAATGCCCGCTGATGAACTCGGAGTTCAACGGCCGTCCGGAGCACGCCGCCGAGAGCGAGGCCGCCTTCTGGCGCTCGCTGGAGGAACTGCTGCCGGTGTTCGAGCGCGAAGGCATCGCTCTGAACCTGGAAGCGCACCCGGACGACTTCTGCGAGGAGAACACCCCCGCCGTCGATCTCGTCCGCGCGATCAACAAGCCGTGGGTGAACTACCTGTACTGCGCCCCGCACTCCTTCCACCTCTCCGGGGCCTCGGAGGTCGGCGCCGACATCGCGGCGATGATGCGCTACGCCGGTGACAAGCTCCAGCACGTGCACATCGCGGACTCCTTCAACCACAAGGGTTCGTCCGGCCTGCGCTACATCCTCAACCCGCCGGGCACGCCGGCGCGGATCCACCAGCACCTCGACATCGGCCAGGGCGAGGTCGACTGGGACGCCTTCTTCGGCACGCTGCGCGATCTGGGCTTCGACGGTGTCGCCACGTCCTGTGTCTTCGCCTGGGAGGAGCGGGCCCGGGAGTCGTCGGCGTTCATGCTGGACCGCATCCGCAAGGAGCTCGCCGCGTAGGCGGACACCCCCTGAAACCTCCGGCCGGGGCCCCCACTGCGGGAGGGCCCCGGCCGGAGTCCCTGTCAGGAACTCGTGAGGACGACGAGCTGCCGGGTCGCCCGGGTCATCGCGACGTAGTGGTCGACCGCTCCCTCGATGCCCGTGCCGAAGTCCTGTGGGTCGACGAGGACGACCAGGTCGAACTCCAGCCCCTTCGAAAGCTCCGGGGGCAGCGAACGGACCCGGGGCGAAGCCGGCCGGAACCCGGGATCGCCGATCACACAGGCGATCCCGTCCGCGTGGTCGGCGAGCCAGCGGTCGAGGACGGAGTGCAGCTCCGCCGTGGATCCGTACACGACGGGAACGCCGCCGCTGCGGATCGAGGTCGGCACGTTGGCGTCCGGCAGCGCGGCCCGGATGACCGGCTCCGCCTCCGCCATGATCTCCTCCGGCGTCCGGTAGTTGATGCTCAGCGAGGCCAGGTCGACCCGGCCGAACCCGACCCGCTCCAGCCGCTCCCGCCACGACTCCGTGAACCCGTGCCGGGCCTGGGCACGGTCCCCGACGATGGTGAAACTCCGGGACGGGCAGCGCAGCAGCAGCATCTGCCACTCCGCGTCCGTCAGCTCCTGGGCCTCGTCCACGACGATGTGCGCGAACGGGCCTGCCAGCCGGTCCGGGTCGTCGGTGGGCAGGGCGGACTCGTCGACCAGGGAGTTGCGCATGTCCTGTCCGTGCAGCATGACCAGCACCCCTTCGCCGTCGTCGTGGGTGTGGGCCTCCAGCAGGTTGTCGATGACCCTGTCCATGCGTTCGCGTTCGACGGCGACGGCGGCGGCGTGCCGGCGCTTGCGCCGTGACGCCTCCGGGTCACCGAGCCGCTGCCGTGCCGCGTCCAGCAGCGGCAGGTCGGACACCGTCCAGGCGTGGGGATCCTCGCGCTGGAGCTTTCGCACGTCGTCGCGGCTGAGCCAGGGGGCGCACATCCGCAGATAGGCCGGTACCGACCACAGGTCTCCGACGAGATCGCTCGCCTCCAGCAGCGGCCAGGCGCGGTTGAAGGCCGTGAGCAGGTCCCTGTTCCGCGACAGCGACCTGCGCAGCAGGGCGGCCGGCGCGTCGCCCTCGTGCTTGTCCTCCAGGATCGTGAGCAGCTCCTCCCAGACCTGGCCGCGCGCGTCGTTGTGCGGGGTGCCGGGTTCCGCCGCCGCGAACGCCACGAGCCAGTCCTCGGCGCTGAGCCGGATGTCGGACCAGTGGGTCGTCACCGTCATGCCCTCGGCGGGCGGCTCCTCGTAGAAGGTGACGGCTTTCTCGATCGCCTTCACCATGTCCGCCGACGACTTCAGGCGCGCCACGTCCGGATCGGTCTCGACGGCCGCCTCGGCTCCCTCGGTGACGAGGTCCCGCAGGATGCAGGTCTGCACGCCCTCCTCGCCGAGGCTGGGCAGCACGTCGGAGACGTAGGAGAGGTAGGGCCGGTGCGGGCCGACGAACAGCACGCCGCCCCGGCGGTGGCCGAGCCGGGGGTCGGAGTAGAGGAGGTAGGCGGAGCGGTGCAGGGCGACGACGGTCTTGCCCGTTCCCGGACCGCCGTCGACGACGAGGGCGCCCCGTGAACCGGCGCGGATGATGGCGTCCTGGTCGGCCTGGATGGTGCCGAGCACGTCCCGCATCCGGGGCGAGCGGTTGGTGCCCAGACTGGCGATGAAGGCGGACTGGTCGTCGAGCGCGGCGTGCCCGACGGCTCCGTCCGCGGTGAACACCTCGTCCCAGTAGTCGCTGATCCGGCCGTCCGTCCAGCGGTAGCGGCGGCGGCTGGCCAGGCCCATCGGGTTGGCGTGGGTGGCTCCGAAGAACGGCTCGGCCGCGGGGGAACGCCAGTCGACCAGCAGCCGGCGCCCCTCGCTGTCGGTGAGGCCGAGTCGTCCCACGTACACGGGCTCGGGGTCGTCGACGCCGGCCATGTGCCCGAGGCACAGGTCCAGGCCGAAGCGCCGCAGTGCCCGCAGACGGGCGGTCAGCCGGTGGATCTCGGCGTCCCGGTCCATCGCCTGCCGGCCCTTCCCGCCGGGCGCCTTGCGCTCGGCGGCCAGGCGGTCGGACAGCTCGGCGATCGACTGTTCGAGACGGGCGGCGATGGCGGCGAAGTGCCGCTCGTCCCGGGCGATCAGCGCCGGGTCGGCTTTGTGCGCGAGGCGGTCGGGAAGGTCGAACGCGCTGGTGGTCAGGGGGGTCACGTCATGCTCCCGTATCCGCAGGTCCTGGTAGGCCGGACAGTCTGCGGCACAGAGGGGGCCTTGCCGCAAGGCCCCCTGTCTGCTATAGGTTGAGAGTGGCAAGGAGAGGACTCCTTGCCTTTCTTGTTTCTGAGCGGGCTCCGCCCGGCCCCGATGTCACACCGGTCCGGGTGCCGTCATCCAGCGCCACTGGGTGAACTCCTCCAGGCTGGCCGTGCCGCCGATGCGGGAGCCGTTGCCGGAGATCCCCACGCCTCCGAAGGGGGCGTTCGCGGCGTCCTTGGCCGAGACGTCGTTGATGTGGACCATGCCGGTGCGCAGTTGCTCCGCGACGGCGGTCGCCCTCGGTACGGAGCCGGAGTGCACGGCGGCCGTCAGGCCGTACGCGGTGTCGTTGGCGATCTCGACGGCCTCCGCCTCGCTGTGAAAGGGAATGACAGGGGCGACGGGACCGAAGATCTCCTCGGTGAACGCGGGCATGGCCCGGTCGACGTGGTCCAGGACGGTGGGTGGGTAGAAGAGCCCGTCGCGTCGGCCGCCCGTGAGCACCCGCGCCCCGCCGGCCACGCTCTCGTCGACGATGCGCTCGATCCTGGTGGCCAGCCGCTCGCTGATGATCGGGCCGACGCTGACGCCCTCCACGCGCGGGTCGCCGACGCGCAGGGTCCGCGCGTGCCCCACCAGCGCGGCGGTGTACGCCTCGACCAGGTCGGCATGGACCAGGTGGCGGCCGGCGGCGACGCACGCCTGTCCCTGATATCCGAAGGTGCTCACGGCCCCGGCCAGGGCGGCCGCGTCCACATCGGCGTCCTCCAGCACGACGAGCGAGTTCTTGCCGCCGAGTTCCAGCGCGACCCGCTTCAGTCCCTCACCCGCCACCCGGGCCACGTCGCGTCCGACCTCGGCGGAGCCCGTGAACGCGACCATGGCGACATGAGGGTCTGCCGCGACCGCCTGCCCGGTCTCCGTGCCGCCCGGCAGGACGTGCAGCACCCCGTCGGGGAGGCCGGCGTCCTCGAAGAGCCGCGCGACGAGGACACCCCCGGACACCGGAGTGAGGGGGTCGGGCTTGAGCAGCACGGTGTTGCCCAGCGCCAGTGCGGGTGCCAGCGCGCGCATCGCGAACAGGAGCGGCGCGTTCCAGGGGTTGATGACGCCGACGACGCCGAGCGGCACCCGCCAGGCCAGACTCGTTCCACCGGAGGCTTGCGGGGCCAGGACCTCGCCCCTGGGCAGGGACGCGAGTCCCACGGCGTGCGTCAGTTGGGCGAGGGCGGCGTTGATCTCGTAGTCGCCCTTGGCGGGGACGCCGGCTGACTCGCGGACGATCCAGTCGCGGACCGTGGCGCTCTGCTCACGCAGCGCCGATGATGCGCGCAGCAGGACCTCGATACGGTCGGAAGGAGCTGCCGCGGCCCACTCTCCGGCGGCCCGGGCGGCCCGGGCGCCGGCCCGAGCGACGTCTGCGGGGGAGGCGACGCCGATTTCTGCCAGCGCGTGTCCCGTGGCCGGTTCGATCACCTGGCGTGTGCCGCCCCCGGATGTGCGCCAGCCCGCGCTGTAGATCCTCCCGGCCCACTCGGCCGGGTCCGGCCACCTCTTGCCGTTGCCAGTCATGGGCGCCCTCCGTCCGGGGTCGGTGCCGCCATCCTGACATGAGGACCCATTCACGCCGGTCTGTCACTCTTGTTGTCTAGTGTCGTAATAGTGATGGTGCGACGCACCTCGGATTCAGGGCGCTCCCGGGCAGCAGGCCTCAGGGCGGGATTGAGGGCAGATGACGTCATGATCGGATCCGCGTCCGCCTGGGACGACGGCCCGAGCGCTCGGCCGCAGGAACGTGTCGACGGTGCGGCGACGGCCAGGGTCGTCGTCGATGACCTCGGGGTCGTGACCGCGTGGAACGAAGGAGCGCGGCGGCTGCTCGGTTACCGGGCCCCCGAGGTGGTCGGCCGGAAGGCGGCCGTGCTCCTCGCGGACGCCGCTCCGATGGACGCGTTGAACTCGCTGACCGGTCTGCGGAGGTGGAGCGGGACGGCCACACTGCTGCACCAAGACGGTCACCGCCTGACCGTCGGGCTGCTAGCCCACCACCGGGAGGTCGACGGGGACGACTGGCTGCTGGTGTCACCGGTAACCCGGCCGGCACCCACGCCTGAGGACGACACGTTCCTGCGGCGCAGTTTCGCCCAGGCTCCCTACTCGATGGCTCTGTACGACACCGGGCTGCGGTTGCGGTGGGCGAACGCGGACATGGAACGCGTGATGGGCCTGTCCGAGCAGGAGATGCGCGGCCTGCGGGTGACGGAGATCGTCCTCGACCCGGAGAGCGAACGGGCCGAGGAGGGCATGCGCACCGCGCTGCAGACCGGTCGTCTCCAGGAGCTCGGAGCCGCGCTGCACCTCGCCGGCCATGAGCGGGAGAGCGTGTGGTCGGTGTCCCTCGTCCCGGTGCGGGGCTCCGACGGGCGACTCGAAGGTGTCCTGCTGTCGGCACACGACGTGACGGAGCAGCACCTCGCACGACAGCGACTCGTCCTGGTCAACGACGCCAGCCTGCGGATCGGCAGCACCCTGGACCTGCCCCGTACCGCTCAGGAACTCGCCGACGTGGCCGTCCCACGGTTCGCGGACTTCGTCACGGTCGATCTCCTGCCGGCGATCGAGGGGGGTGAGGATCCGCCGCAGGGTTCTCCGCACGGTCCGGTGATGCTGCGCCGGGTCGCCTGTCAGTCGGTGCTGGAGGGCTGCCCCGAAGCCGTGGTGCAGATCGGGACGGTGGCCGCCTATCCGGAGGGTTCCACCGCGGCGGTGTGCCTTGCCGCGGGGCAGCCACTCATCGAGCACATCACGCCCGCCGCCCTGGAGAATCTGGACCGGACGGCCCCGGAGCGGGCCGAACGCATGCGACGTTTCGGGTTCCACTCGGTGCTGGCGGTACCGATGCGTGCGCGTGGCCTCACCTTGGGAGTGGCCACGTTCTCCCGCCATCGCCGGCCCAAGCGCTTTGAGCAGGACGACCTGCTGCTGGCCCAGGAGATCACCGCTCGCGCCGCCGTGTGCATCGACAACGCCCGGCGGTACACCCGCGAGCGCGACACCTCCCTCACGTTGCAGAGCAGCCTGCTGCCGCAACGTCTCCCCGAGCAGGCGGCTCTCGATGTCGCCTCCCGTTACCGGCCCGCCAGCGCCCGGGCCGGTGTCGGCGGCGACTGGTTCGACGTCATTCCGCTCTCCGGTGCCCGGGTCGCCCTGGTCGTCGGTGACGTCGTGGGCCACGGCATCCAGGCCTCGGCGACGATGGGGCGGCTGCGCACCGCCGTACGCACGCTGGCAGATGTCGACCTTCCTCCCGACGAGTTGCTGACCCACCTCGACGACCTGGTCAACCATGTCGCCGGCGGTGGCGACACCGCGGATCCGCTCGGCGGTGACATCGGCGCCACCTGTCTGTACGCCGTCTACGACCCGGTCTCGCGCCACTGCACGATCGCCCGCGCGGGCCACCCCGTGCCGGCCCTCGTGACACCTGACGGCACTGTCGAGTTCCTCGACGTTCCGGCAGGCCCTCCCCTCGGCCTGGGCGGCCTGCCCTTCGAGTCGACCGAGGTCGAGCTGGCCGAGGGCAGCCTGCTCGTCCTCTTCACGGACGGGCTCGTCGAGGTCCGCGGCCGTGACATCGACGAAGGGATCGCCGCCATGCACGAGGTGCTGCGGCGACCGGCTCAGGATCTGGAGACCATGTGCGACGCCCTGTTGCGGACCCTGCTCGCGGATCGTCCCTCCGATGACGTGGCGCTCCTCGTGGCCCGCACCCGAGCCCTCGACGCCTCCCACGTGGCGACCTGGCGGGTGTCGCCGGACCCCGCCGCAGTCGCCGAGGTGCGCAAGGCCGCGTGCCGGCAACTGTCCGAGTGGGGCTTGGACGATGCCGTGTACGTCACCGAGTTGGTCGTCAGCGAACTGGTCACCAACGCCATCCGGTACGGTCGGCCTCCCATCGAGCTGAGACTGATCTACAACCGCGCCCTCGTCTGCGAAGTCTCCGACGGCAGCAGTACCGCGCCCCACCTGCGCCGGGCCCGTACCTTCGACGAGGGCGGACGCGGGCTGCTTCTCGTCGCTCAGCTCACCCAGGCTTGGGGGACCCGTCAGACCCCCAACGGCAAGATCATTTGGGCTGAACAGTCGCTTCCCGGCGACTGAGGTCCGCCGCCTGGACTCCCCCACGGCCGGTTCCGTATGACACGCTCTTCGGCGAGCGGGCGGCCGGGGAACGGCCGTCGGCTGTTCAGGGCACCGTGGAGAGGCGGCGGCATGCGCATAGGACTGCTCGGCACCGGACCCTGGGCGCAGCTGGCCCACGCACCCGCACTGAGCGGGCACGACGAGCTCGACTTCGCCGGTGTGTGGGGGCGTCGCCCGGAGGCCGCCAAGGAACTGGCCGAGCGGCACGGTGTCCGGGCGTACGACGACGTGGACGAGCTGTTCGCCGACGTGGAGGCGGTCGCCGTGGCGCTGCCTCCTGACGTGCAGGCCGAACTCGCCGCGCGTGCCGCGCGTGCCGGGTGTCATCTGCTGCTCGACAAGCCCCTCGCGCCGACGGTGGAACAGGGACGGGCCGTGGTGGAGGCCGCCGGGGAGGCAGGGGTCGCCTCGGTCGTGTTCTTCACGACCCGCTTCCAGCCCGGGCCGGCGGCGTGGATCGCCGAGCAGGCGGCGGTGCCGGGCTGGTTCACGGGGCGGGCGCAGTGGCTCGGGGCGGTGTTCACCAGCGAGAGCCCCTTCGCCACGCCGTGGCGGCGGGAGAAGGGCGCCCTGTGGGACGTCGGCCCGCACGCCCTGTCCGTGCTGCTGCCGGTGCTGGGCGACGTCCGGCGCGTGACGGCGGCGGCGTACGGCCCCGGGGACACGGCGCATGTCGTCCTCGACCACGCCGGCGGCGCGTCGAGCACCCTCACCCTGAGCCTGACGGCACCGCCGGCCGCGTCCGGTGCCGCCGTGGAGCTGCTCGGGGAGGCCGGGGCCGCGGTCCTGCCGGAGAGCTCCGACGGAGCGGTTCCCGCCCTGATGCGGGCCGCGGACGCCCTGCTCGCCGCCGCCAGGACCGGCCGCCCGCACGCGTGCGACGCGGCGTTCGGCCTGCGGGTCACGGAGATCCTGACGGCGGCCGACGACCTGCTGAACGACGGCGGGCGTTAGCCCTGGAGTACGGCCCGGCCCGGTTACTGCGCCGGGTCGAAGTTGAGCCGCTCCTTCACCACCGGGAAACCGGCCTTGGCGAAGTTCGCGGCCATGGGGAAGTTGCCCTGGTCCGTGGCGGCTGCGACGAAGTCCGCGCCCTGGTCGGCAAGGAAGTGCGTGCACTCGGCCAGCAGGTCGTAGGCGTAGCCGTGGCCGCGCTGGTCCGGCAGGACGCCGATGAAGCCGATGCACGGGCCCGAGGGGTTGTGGGCCGGGATGTGGATGCCGGCCATCTCGCCCCTCGGGGTGTACGCCACCTGCCACCACTCGCGCGGTGAGGGGCACCAGTGGAAGAAGTCGAGTTCCTCCTGGGCCGCCTGGTCGAGTCCGCCCTGTTCGATGGCCTTCAGCGCGTGGACGTCGAGGGTGACGGAGTGGATGCGGCGCAGCGCGTCGAAGAACACGGCGTCGTCCGGTTCGGCGCGGAAGGTGAGGCGCCCGGGCCGCTCGGGCAGGCCGCGGCCGGGGGTCCACCGGTACAGCAGGCGTTCCACCAGGAGGTCGTAGCCGGCCTTCCGTGCGGCGGTGGAGCGGGTCTCGGCCGCGGCGCGCAGGGCCGGGTCGTCGCGCCAGCCCGCGGGCAGGTTCAGTTCCAGTTCCACCTGCCAGGGGGCGGAGCGCAGGAGCGTGGCGCCCGCTTCCTCCTCGCCTTCCGCCACGTCGAACCAGTTGAGGTTGAGGGGCTCGGTGTCGTCGGGGCCGCCCCACCAGGCGCCGCGGGCCACGACCCTGCCGTGGCGCAGGGCCACCCGCTTCCAGTCGGGGCGATGCCGGGTCAGCCGGTGGCCCTCACGGGCGCCCAGCGGATCGGGCAGGGTGTCGAAGAGATCGGCGTCGCTCGCGTCGAGCGCGCGGATGACCACATCGGTCACGGAATTCCTCCGGGATGCATGGTGCGGAGAGCGCTCCCGGTGAGGTCAGTCGAGGCACGCCGGGACGAGGAACAGGGAGCGCTGGAACGGTGTGAACTGCACGGCTCTGCCCTCCTTCCACCGGTCTCGGGGCGTGACGCCGACACGCTACGGGATCACCGACGGACCGTCCATCGCTTTTCCGAGGCGGCTTAAGCGGCCCTTAAGAGGCGGTTAAGTGACCGTCAGAGCACCCAAGTAGCGCCTACAGCACGGGATTTCGGCATGACAGGCGGGTTGGCGGGGGTGCTGCCCGTCCGTAGCATCCGTGACGCGGATCCGTCTGAGAGCGCTCTCAAGACGGCTGACCCGCACCCGTACCCGCACACCAGGAGACCCCCACATGACTCCTCGTCACCGACGTCCCCTCACCCGCCGTACGCTCCTCGCCGCTCTCGGCGGCGCGGTGGCCGCCGCCCCGGCCGTCGCCGCGCTGGCCCCCCACGCCCTCGCGGAGACGACCGGGAGCAAGGCCGCACCGAAGGCGCCGGCCGGCCTCCCCCTGACGGTCGTCAACAACAGCGGATCCTTCGGCAACGCGAGCGTCCACGTCTACGTCGTGGGCAACGCGGACGGCCGTCAGGTACGCCTCACCCCCGACGGCACACTGGCCCCGGTGGCCCTGGCGGACAACGGGCCCGACGGCTTCGCCGACTACGCGATCGCCCTGGCCGGCAGCGGCGAGACGCGGCTGTCCCTGCCGTACATGTCGGGCCGGATCTACGTGTCGCTGGGCGCGAAGCTCAAGTTCAAGGTCGTCGCGGACGGGGCGGGCCGGCCGGCTCTGCAGTACCCCGCCGGCTGGGTGACGTCCGATCCCGACTACGGAGTGCTGCACGACTGTGCGGAGTTCACGTACAACGCCTCGGGGATGTTCTGCAACACCACCATGGTCGACATGTTCAGCGTGCCGCTGAGCATCCGGCTGACCGGCGCGAAGGACCAGACGACGGGCACGTTGCGCGAGGGAGGCCGGGCGGCCGCGTTCGCCGCCGTGCGGGAGGTCCCGGAGTTCGAGCGGCTCGTGGTGGACGAGACCCGGATCATCGCGCCCGGCCACGGCCTGGACGCCGGGCTGTTCGCCGAGGACTACTTCGCGCCCTACATCGACGAGGTGTGGAGCACGTACACCGGCAAGGATCTCTCGGTGACCACCAACGCCGGTACGTTCACCGGCCGGGTGCGCGGCGAGCGGCTGTCGTTCACCGGGCCGGCCGAGGTCTCCTTCGGGAAGCCGTCCACCCGTGACGTGCTGTTCTGCGACGGTGCCCTCGCCGCTCCCAACGACGGGACGACGGGGCCGGTCGCCGCGATCCTGGGCGCCGGTTTCAACCGTTCGACGCTGGTGGGCTCCGCCGCCCAGCCGACGACCGACCCCGCGTCCTTCTACCGGACCGGGCTCACCAACCACTACGCCAAGGCCATGCACGCGGCCGCGCGGGACGGCAAGGCGTACGGCTTCGCCTTCGACGACGTGGCCGACTTCGCCTCGTACATCCAGGACACGGCGCCGACGGGGCTGCGGCTGACGCTCACGCCGTTCTAGCAGGCGCGCATGCCCCGCCTGCCGCCGTTGACCGCCTCCCCCGGTGACGCGGGCCCGGAGTGCGGCGCCCGGTGGGGCGTAGCAGCGTGGTGGTGTGAGCAGAGCGCGCGCCCGGCTGCCGCGCCGGGACAGGGATCGGGACCGGGACCTGGACCGGGACCTGGACCGGGACCTGGACCGGCGGGGCTGGCTGCGCGGCGCGCCGCCGCCGGTCTGGGCGCGGCTGCTGCCCTCCGTACTGCTGGCGGGGGTGTGCACGGCGGAGCTGATCAGTCCGGTGCCGCTGGACATCGGCTTTCTGCTGGGCGCGATCCCGCCGCTGGCCGTGCTGGCCCACGGGCCGGTCGTGACGGCGGTGCTCGGCGCGCTGGCGGTGGTGGTGCTGACGGTTCCCGTCTTCCGTCTGGACAACCCCGGCAGCACCGATGTGGTGACCGTCTGTTTCGTGGCGGCGCTGAGCGTGCTGCTGTCCTTCGTGCGCAGCAGGCGTGACGCGCAGCTCGTGACGGAACGGGCCGTCGCCGAGGTCGCGCAGCGGGCGGTCGTGCCGCCGCTCCCGCAAGAGGTCGGGCCGGTACGGTGCGCGGGCCTGTACCGGGCCGCGCAGAGCGGGACGCTGGTCGGGGGCGACTTCTTCGACGTACGCGCGGGCCCCTACGGCGTGCGGGCGGTCATGGGCGATGTGCAGGGGCACGGGCTGTCGGCGGTCGCCACGGTCGCGTCGCTGCTGGGGGCGTTCCGGGAGGCGGTGCTGGACCAGCCGGACCCGGAGGCGGTGGCGGCCCGCCTCGACCGGAGGCTGGCGGTGGACTCCGCGGGCGAGCCGCACGCCGAGTTGTTCGCGACGGCGGTGCTGCTGGACTTCTCCGCCGACGCGCGTGTGGTGCGGATCGTGGCGTGCGGGCAGGAGGGTCCGTTGCTGCTCCGGGACGGGCGGACCGTCGAGCTGGACGTCGAGCCGTGCACGCCGCTGGGGCTGGGCCTCGCCGAGGTCACTCCGCCGAGGGTCGTATCGGTGCCGCTGCGGGCCGGTGACCGGCTGTTCCTCGCGTCCGACGGTGTCACCGAGGCCCGTGACGCCGGCGGGGTTTTCTATCCCCTCGCCGAGCGGCTGCCGGGCCTCGCCGAACAGGATCCGGCCGCGCTGGCCGAGCGGGTGTGGACCGACCTCGTCCGGTACTGCCCGGACGTGCGGGACGACGTCACGATGCTCGTCCTCGCGCCCCGCCCGTGGGGCGGGTCCTGACGGCGGCCGACGGCGGGGCCGCGGGACCGGTACACGTGGGCTCGGGGTCTGCGGGCTGTCTTCTGGTGGGTCTGCCGGTGGCCTCCCGGGGACTTCCGGCCGCACCCGGTGGGATTTGGGTCGCCTTCCGCCCGGGTTCCGGTGAAACTTTCGGGAGGGCGTCGGTGCCGGTTCACGAACGGTGGCCGGGCCTCTCCGGATGCACGTTGGGCTCGCGCGTTGAATGGTGATAGCGGACCCGTTTTTCAGCACCGGGGCCGCCCCAGCGATCCGGACCCTAGGAGCAGAGAATGTCGACCTCACAGCCCCACGCGTTCCGGCCGCCCGAGGACAGCACCACCCCGGACCGCCTGCTCCACGCCCGCACCGGCACCGATGTGTCGCCGGAGGACCTCGTCCTCGCGTCCGGCAAGGACCTCACCCCACGCAACCTGGAATGGGCCAAGCGCAAGCTCGCGGCGGAGGGCCCGGCCGCGCTGGAGAAGCTGCTGCCCTAGAGGGTGCCTTCCCCGCGCGGCGTCACGCGTCACGGAGTCCGTGACGCGTGACGCCGCGCGGGTCACACCCTGTCGTCGCCCTCCGGCAGGTCGCCGTCGTCCTCGACCACGTGTACCGCCGCCTCCTCCGCACCGGCCGCGCCCCCGTCGATGCCGACGTCCGTCGCGACGGTCTCCTTCGTCGTGTCGGGATGGGCGCCCTCGTCCGGGGCGACCAGGCGGCCCGCACGGGCCGTGCCCGCCTCCGGGTCGACCGGTTCGCCGTCGCTGTCGGGGCTGTCGCCCACGCCGTCCCCGGCGGGCTCGGGGGACACCTCGGGGACCTCCTGGGAGAGGCGCTCGTCGAGGGTCTCGCCCTCGTGCTGCTCGGCGGCGGTGGTGCCGCGCTTGGTGACGCCGAGCGGCTTCTCCGGCGGGGAGTAGCCCTCGTCGAGGGTGTCGTCGTAGGTCCGTTCGTCGACTGCGTCCTGGAGGTCCAGCGGCGCGGCGTCCTCCTGCTCCTCGTTGCTCCCGGTGGGCTGGTACGCGTCGTCCGCCATCGGTTCGGGGCGCATCGGTTCCGTGCCCATCACTTCTGCCTCCCTGTCGCGCTGCGTCGACTCGTTCGTCTCACGTGCCCGTTCCGCGTTTCCCGTTACGCGGGCTCTAACCCCGGGCCAGGTCACCCGTCCACTTCTCCTCGATACGCCCGAACCTCCACACCAGCAGCGCCACCACCCAGGTCGCGACGGACAGCGCCACGACGACGTAGCCGAGGACGTTGAGGTCGAGTCCGGAGATCCAGTCCCAGAAGGGGCCGTGCAGGCCGAGCCTGTCCACGAGCAGGCCGAGGAGTTCGACGGTCCCGATGAGCAGGGCCACGGCGACGGAGAGGCCGGTGATCGTGAGGTTGTAGTAGACCTTGCGGACCGGCTCGGAGAAGGCCCAGCCGTAGGCGAAGTTCATGAACGAGCCGTCGATGGTGTCGAGGAGGCACATCCCGGCGGCGAACAGGACGGGCAGGCACAGGATCGCGTACCAGGGCAGGCCGGAGGCGGCACCCGAGCCGGCCAGGACGAGCAGGGCGATCTCGGTGGCGGTGTCGAAGCCGAGGCCGAAGAGGAGGCCGAGCGGGTACATCTGCCCGGGCCTGGAGACCGACTTCATGACGCGGCCCAGGAGGCGGTTCATGAAGCCGCGGTTGTTCAGCTGCTCCTCCAGGGCGGCCTCGTCGTAGCGGCCCGAGCGCATGCCGCGGAAGACCTTCCAGATGCCGGCCAGGATGACGAGGTTGACGGCCGCGATGAGGTAGAGGAACGCCCCGGAGACGGTCGTGCCGATCAGTCCCGTGACGTCGTGCAGCGCGGAGCCGTCGTCGCGGACCGGCTGGGCCAGGGTCTTCACGCCGAGGGTGAGCAGGAAGGCCAGGACGAAGACGACGCTGGAGTGGCCGAGGGAGAACCAGAAGCCGACCGACAGCGGCCGCTGGCCCTCGCCCATCAGCTTGCGGGTGGTGTTGTCGATGGCGGCGATGTGGTCGGCGTCGAAGGCGTGCCGCATGCCGAGCGTGTACGCGGTGACGCCGATGCCGACGCCGAAGGTCTGGGTGCCGATGGCGCGGTGCTCGGGGGCGACGACCGCCACGAGGGTGAACCAGCCGATCACGTGCAGGGCCACGATGACCGCGGCCATCCCCCCGGCCCTGGTCCACTCCTGCCGCGTCATGGAGGTACGGGCGCGGTGCCGGGCCGTGCGCTGGGCGGCAGCCGGGGCGGGGAGGGGCGGAGTGGACTCAGGGGCGGCCGTCATCGGGGGGAAGGTCTTTCTGTCGGACGGACGGCTGCGGGCAACAGCCTCGTGCCATCCTCCGGTACCTGCAACCCGTGTGCAGTAAAGCCCGCGACAGGTCTTGTCCATGGGACCGAAAACTCCGCGGGACCGGAGACTCCGCGGGACGGAAACTCCCGCGGGACCGGAGACTCCGTCGAGCCGGGCGCCCCCCGGGGGCTCACACCGCGGCGTTCGGTCCGTCCGGCCGGCTGCGGCGCTGCTCGACCATCTCGCGGCTGAGCCCCTCCGTCTCCGGCTCGGGAAGCCGCTCGAAGCCGTCCTCGGTGATGACGGACACGACGGGGTAGATGCGGCGGCTGATGTCCGGGCCGCCGGTCGCCGAGTCGTCGTCGGCCGCGTCGTAGAGCGCCTGGAGCGCGGCCAGGGCGGCCTCGCGCCGGGACATGCCGGGGCGGAACAGCTTCTTCAACGCGCCCCGGGCGTACGGCGAGCCGGAGCCCTCGGCGTGGAAGCCGAACTTCTCGTAGCGGCCGCCGGCGACGTCGAAGCCGAAGATCCGGCCCTGCCGGCCCTCGGGAGCCGCGGGGTCGTAGCCGGCGAGCAGCGGGACGACGGCGAGGCCCTGCATGGCCTGGCCCAGGTTGCCCCGGATCATCGTGGCCAGCCGGGTCGCCTTCGCGGCGAGGGTCATGGGGACGCCCTCGAGCTTCTCGAAGTGCGTCAGCTCGACCTGGTAGAGCTTCACCAGGTCCAGCGCGAGCCCGACGGAACCGGCGAAGGCCACCGCGGTGTGGTCGTCGGCGGGGTGCACCTTCTCCAGGTCCCGCTGGGCGATCACGTTGCCCATCGTCGCCCGCCGGTCGCCCGCGATCAGCACGCCGTCGCCGTAGGTGAGGGCCAGCACGGTCGTGCCGTGCGGGGCGCCCTCGGCGCGGACGCCGTCCGGGAGGATCCGGCGGGTGCTCAGCAGTTCGGGGCGGTGGGCCGCCAGGAACTCGGTGAAGGACGAGGAGCCAGGTCTGAAGAACTCCTCCCCCAGCCGGCCGTCGTGGTCGCTCCCCGCCATGGCGTTCCCCCCTCGTCCGTGACCGTCAACCGACTCCTACCTGAACGGGCCGGGCTGGAAACGCGAGTCGGGGCGGGAGTGCCGTGCGGCGTCAGGGGCCGGACCGCTGCGCGGGCGGTGCGACGCGGACGTCCAGGTCCGAGATCCGGTGGACGGGCCAGGTGCGGGCGTAGCGGGGCGGGGTGCCGCCGGACGGTGCGATGTGGGCGACCGGGAGACGGTCCGCGGTGCGCAGGATGTCCGCCACCGTGGTGTTCTCGTTGTGGCCGGCGGTCGCGCCCGAGGAGCAGCCGGTGTAGTAGCCGATCGGGATGGCCTCGTGGCCGGTGAGCAGGCAGGGCGGGCGGACGCCGAGGCGGTGCAGCGCTCCGGCGGTGCGGTCCCAGTCGCGTCGGCTCTCGGTGTTGCGGGACACGGCGCCTTCCAGGACGGCGACCTGCACCGCCAGATGGCCGGCCAGGCCGAGCGCGACCAGCATGGCGGCCACCGGCCGCCACTTCCGGCCCGGGGTTCTGACCAGGTGCCACAGGGCGTCGGCGACCGGGATCGCGAGCAGCGCGTAGGCCGGCTGGAGGAAGCGGGGCGCCGCGTAGCCGATCATGAACAGGTACGGCAGTGCGGCCGTGGCGGCGCAGGCCAGCGGGATCAGGGTCCGTCCCAGGCGCCGGGCCCGGGCCGCGACGACCAGGCCGAGTCCGGCCAGGACGGGCAGGACGAACCACCAGACGGTGACCAGGGGGTTGGGCATCGGCACGGTGCACGGCCGGCACAGGGCCCGTCCGCCCAGGCTGCGCAGCTGGTCGTCGACGGCGATCTGCCAGCCCAGTCCGCCCTGGATGCGGGAGGCGTCCGACAGCCGCTGTCCGAGGCCGCCGTGGCCGAGGTAGGCCTCGATCACCCACTCGACGGCGCCGGCCGCGAGGCCTGCCGCGAGCGCGAGGAGGAGTCGCCAGTGGCGGCGGACCAGGGTGAGGACTAGCAGCGGCACGGTCACCCAGACCGCGTCGGTGGGCCGCATCCACGCCATGAGGGCGGCGCCCGCCGCGATGCCCCACAGCGCCGCCCGGGCGGAACGGTCCGCCCGGGCCCGCAGGAAGCAGCCCACGCTGATCAGGGCGCCGATCGCGACCCAGTAGTTGGGCATGGCCTGCGGACCGTAGAAGAGGGTCACCCACAGGGAGGCGAACAGGGCGCCGCCGAGGACCAGGACCCGGGTCGGGAACAGGCCCCGCCAGGCGCGCAGGGCCAGGAAGAGGGCGATGCCGGACAGCAGGGCGAGGTAGACGCGCAGCAGCGGGACGGACGACGACCAGGACGCGACGGGTGCCACGAGCAGGGAGACGCCCCGGGAGCGCGGTGCGCTGAAGAAGGCCGCCGGGGTGTCGGAGGTGACCTGGCTGACGTAGACGATCTCGTCCCAGCCGAGGCCGAGGACGGGCCGGACGAGGACGAGTTGCGCGAGGACGAAGACGGCGGCGAGCGCGGCGAGAGGTCTGTCGACGCCTTTCCTGCGGGGGGTCCTCGATGCGGCCGCCTGTTCGCGTCTTCGCATACGAACGAGAATGGCGTTCGCGCCGTCGGACATCGTCCACCCCTTACCCCTACGCGCGTAGGGTGCTGTGACCCCCACGGCCCGCGGGCCGGGCATGGGAGTCCGATAATCGGAGAACACCGCCAAGCTAACCCGCGGGGTGGGGACGTGCAGGGCGGAATACGGCCAAGTGCGTGACGCGATCGGGCGGTCAGCGGGCGTTCGGGGTGCGGTGCGGGGGCTGGCTCGGGGCCGGACGGCGGGTCAGCGGGGGAACGGGACGGGTGGCGGGGGCGTCCTCACTCACCGTCACCTCGCTGCCGTGGTGGCGGATCGTCAGGGGCGGACCCGAGCGCAGGGTGTACGTGGCCTGCCCGGCGGTCAGCTCCACCCGCAGGCACCGGCCGAGGAATCCCACCGAGAAGGCCAGCCGGCTGTACCTCTCGGGCAGGCGGGGCGCGAACCGCAGGGCGCCGTCGGCACACCGCATCCCGCCGAACCCGGCGACCAGCGCCATCCAGGTTCCGGCCAGCGAGGCGATGTGCAGTCCGTCGCGGGTGTTGTGCTCCAGGTCCCCGAGATCCATCAGGGCGGCCTCGGTCGTGTAGGCGCAGGCCAGGTCCAGATGGCCGGTCCGGGCGGCCATGACGGCCTGGACGCAGGCCGACAGGGAGGAGTCCCGTACGGTCAGCGGCTCGTAGTAGGCGAAGTTGCGGGCGATCTGCTCCTCGTCGAAGTACTCCTCGAAGAAACTGCCGCAGGTGTACATCGCCAGGACGAGGTCCGCCTGCTTGACGACCTGCTTGCGGTACAGGTCGAAGTAGGGGAAGTGGAGCATCAGCGGGTACTGGTCCGGGCCGGTGCGGTCGAAGTCCCAGCGCTGGTAGCGGGTGAAGCCGGCGTGCTGTTCGTGCACGCCGAGCTCCTCGTTGTAGGGGACGTTCACGGCCTCGGCGGCGTCCCGCCAGGCGGCCCGCTCCTCCTCGTCGGCGCCGAGCCGGGCCGCCTCGTCGGGGTGGCGTTTGCAGGCGTCGGCGGCGGCCAGCAGGTTCGCCCGGGCCATGAGGTTGGTGTACGTGTTGTCGTCGGCGATCGCGCTGTACTCGTCAGGTCCGGTGACGCCGTCGATGTGGAAGACGCCCCGGTCGTCGTGGTGGCCGAGGGAGCGCCACAGGCGGGCGGTCTCCACCAGCAGCTCCACGCCGGCCTCGCGCTCGAACTCCTCGTCGCCGGTGGCCGCCACGTACCGCACCACGGCGTCCGCGATGTCGGCGCCGACGTGGAAGGCGGCCGTGCCGGCAGGCCAGTACGCGGAGCCTTCCGAGCCCTCGATGGTGCGCCAGGGGAACGCGGCGCCGCGCAGGCCGAGCTGGGCCGCGCGCTCCCGGGCGGCGGGCAGGGTGTCGCGGCGCCAGCGCAGGGCCTCGGCGGCGGCGGCCGGCGCGGTGTAGGTCAGCACCGGCAGCACGAACGCCTCGGTGTCCCAGAAGGCGTGGCCGTCGTAGCCGGAGCCGGTGAGGCCCTTGGCGGGGATGGCGCGCTGTTCGGCGCGGGAACCGGCCTGGAGGACGTGGAAGAGGGCGAAGCGGACGGCCTGCTGGATCTCCTCGTCGCCGTCGATCTCGACGTCGGCGCGTGCCCAGAAGTCGTCGAGGTAGGCCCGCTGGTCCTTCAGGAGCCCCCACCAGCCACTGTGCGCGGCAGCCGCCAGCGCCGCCTCGACCTGGTCGCTCATCGCGGGCCGGGAGCGGGCGCTGGACCAGCCGTGCGCGACGAGCTTCTCCACCCGCAGCCGCTCCCCGGGCTCCAGGACGGAGGTGATGGTCAGCCGGGCCACGTCCACGTTGCTCTCGCTGCTGGTCGTGGTCCGTTCCGGGCCGGTGACGAGGTGGTCGGCGGCCACGGCGACCCTGAGGCCGCTGCGCCGGGTGCGGTGGACCAGGCGCAGCCGGCTGCCCGAGGCGAGGTCCTCCTCCGGTTCCAGCGGCGACTTCAGCGCCCGTGCGGCGCGAGGGTCGGCGTCCGGGCCGGGCAGGCTCTCGTTGGCGACCAGTTCCGACTGGACGACCACGCGGGTACGGCTGTCGACGGGCTCCACCTCGTACGCCACGGCGGCGATCGCCCGCTGGGTCAGGGACACCAGCCGCGTGGAGCGCACCCGGACCGTCGAGCCGGCCGGGGAGGTCCACTCGCAGACCCGTTCCAGCACGCCGCGCCGCAGGTCGAGGGTCCGCTCGTGGGTCACGAGCCGCCCGTAGCGCAGGTCGAACGGTTCGTCGTCGACGAGCAGGCGCAGCACCTTGCCGTTGGTGACGTTGATGGACGTCTGGCCGGACTCGGGATAGCCGTAGCCGGCCTCGGCGTACGGCAGCGGGTGCAGTTCGTGGACGCCGTTGAGGTAGGAGCCGGGCAGGCCGTGCGGTTCGCCCTCGTCGAGGTTGCCGCGCCAGCCGACGTGGCCGTTGGACAGGGCGAACACGGACTCGCTCTGTGCCAGGAGGTCGAGGTCGAGCTCCGTCTCGCGCACCGTCCAGGGTTCGACGTCGTACGCCCGCTGTGTGATCACTCCGTGTCCCCCAGTTCGGCGAGGTCCTTCACCACGACGTCGGCGCCGTGCGCGTACAGCGCGTCGGTCTGTCCCACGCGGTCGACGCCGACGACGTATCCGAAACGGCCCGCGCGGCCCGCGTCCATGCCGGCCAAGGCATCCTCGAAGACGGCTGCTTCGGCCGGCTGGACGCCGAGGTCCTCCGCGGCGGCCAGGAACGTGTCCGGGTGCGGTTTGCCGGGCAGCTTGCGCTCGGCGGCGACCACGCCGTCGATCCGTACGTCGAAGAAGTGCTCGGCGCCGATCGAGCGCAGCACGTCCCGGCAGTTGGCGCTGGAGGAGACGATCGCGGTGCTCAGGCCGTGCGCGCGGACCGCCTCCAGATAGCGCAGGGTGCCGTCGTAGGCCTCGACGCCTTCGGTGCGGATCTTCTCGAGGACCAGCTCGTTCTTGCGGTTGCCGAGCCCGTGCACGGTCTGCGCGCCGGGTGGGTCGTCCGGGTCGCCGTCGGGCAGGTCGATGCCGCGGGACGCCAGGAAGGTGCGCACGCCGTCGGCGCGTGGCCGGCCGTCGACGTACTCGTCGTAGTCGGACGCCTCGAACGGCCGGAAGTCCGCGCCGTCGCGTTCCCGCAGGAAGGCGTCGAACATCTCCTTCCAGGCGGCCGCGTGCACGACGGCCGTCCTGGTGACGACGCCGTCGAGGTCGAAGAGGCAGGCGTGGATGTCTTCGGGGAGTCCGAGCTGCGTCATACAGGACCGGTTTCCCTCCCGGTGGTGTTCCAGTGAGTGGCGCACGCCACACCCAGGGGGCGCGAGGGGCGCGGGGCTCTCGGCGCCCGAGCCCGGACGCGGGTGACAGACTCTCTTCCGTGCCGCTCACCTTCGACGACCTCGTCCGCCGCGCCCGCGCCCTGCCCCGGGGCGGCCGGCGCGCGATCCTCGGCATCACCGGCAGCCCCGGCGCGGGCAAGTCGACGCTCGCCGAGCACCTGGTCCGGGACCTGAACGGATCGGGCGTCCCCTGGGTCGCGCACGTCCCCATGGACGGCTTCCACCTGGCCGACGCCGAACTGGAGCGCCTCGGCCTGCGCGACCGCAAGGGAGCTCCCGACACCTTCGACGCGGCCGGTTACGCGGCCCTGCTGGCGCGCCTGCGCGAGGAGACACACGCCGACGACATCGTCTACGCCCCCGGCTTCGAACGGGTCCTGGAACAGCCGCTCGCCGGCGCGATCCCGGTCCCGCCGACGGCCCGACTGGTCGTCACCGAGGGCAACTACCTCCTCCTGGACACCGGAGCCTGGTCCCGCGTCCGCCCCCTCCTCGACGAGGTGTGGTTCTGCGAACTCCCCGAGCCGGAGCGGATCCGCCGACTGGTCACCCGGCACGAGCAGTTCGGCAAGACGCGCGAGGAGGCTCGGGCCTGGGTGTCCCGCTCGGACCAGCCCAACGCCGCACTGGTCGCGACGACCCGGGGGCGGGCCGACCTGGTGGTGCCGGGGTCGGCGCTGCCGCGCGTGCGGACGTGAACAATGCGCACGACCAGCCATCGGTCACGTGCCTAAGGTGCCCGCATGGGCCTGGACATCACGGTGCTGGCAGTCGACTGGGAGCGGCTCGAGAGGACGCCGTTCGAGGAGCGGTACGCGTTGCTCGAGGACGCCGCGCTGCCCGAGGACGAATGCGACTGGGACGCGGAGCCCGAGCGGGGCTGGGTGTGGCCCGCCGCGTCGGGCGTGCCGTGGTGCGGCCGGTACGAGTTCCACAGCACCACCGGCTCCTACAAGCCGCACTTCTGGGCGGGGCAGGCCTGGGAGGACGTGCGGAAGCATGCCGGGCCTGAACAGCGCGCGCACCTGGACACGTTCCTGCAAAGCCTGGTCTGGGACGACGGCACCGACGCCGACGACACCGTCTCCGGCCTGTTCCCCGCGGACCCCGATCCCTGGCATCGTCGGCTGCTGCTCGCCTGCCCGCCCGCTGCCGTGTCAGTGCTGGCCGGCCACTGGGCACGAGCCGAGCCCCTGCTGGAGAGCCTGCGCGAGCCGTACGGCGTGCATGCCGCGTGTCCCGGGCGGTGGATCGCGGACTTCGACGAGTTCTCGGTGCTGTTGCGGGAGTGGGGCGTGGTGGTGACGGAGGCCGGCCGGCGCGGATGGGGGCTGATCGGTCTGCCGTTGTGACGCGGACTCGCGCAGTCACCCGTGCCCGCAATCCGTTTCCCGGCCGCGCCCGCAGTGAGGCATGATCGGTCGCATGATCAGGTCCGCCACAGTGAACGACGTCCCCGAGATCCGGGCGATGATCCGTGAACTCGCCGCGTACGAACGGGCCGTCGAGCAGGCCCGGGCCACCGAGGAGCAGCTGCGTGAGGCGCTGTTCGGTGAGCACCCGGCCGCCTACGCGCTGATCGCCGAGGACGACGGCACGGGTGAGGCCGTGGGCTACGCCCTGTGGTTCCCGCGCTTCTCGACCTGGACGGGCACGCGCGGCATGCACCTGGAAGACCTCTACGTACGGCCGCGGGCGCGCGGCGCGGGGCACGGAAAGGCCCTCCTCGCCGCCCTCGCCGCGACCTGCCGGAGCAACGGCTACGACCGCTTCGAGTGGTGGGTCCTGGCCTGGAACACCCCGACGATCGACTTCTACAAGTCGCTCGGGGTGGAACTCCTGGAGGAGTGGAAGGTGTGCCGGCTCAGTGGTGCGCCCCTCAGCGAACTCGCCGCTCAGGCACCGGACGTCGTGAACCCCGCCCCCGACGTGCAGGAGGGACACCCGTGCGAGCCCCTGTGACCGAGGTGATCGAGGCCCACCGTGTGCTGGCACGCCTGGTCGGCCCGCTCGACGACGACCAGGTCCGTGCGGCGTCCGCCCTGCCCGGCTGGTCGCGCGGGCATGTCCTGGCCCATCTCGCCGACAACGCCCGGATGTTCGCCCGTCTCGCGGAACACGCCCTGCGGGGAGAGCTCGTGCCCGCTTACGACGGTGGCGTGGACGAGCGCAACGCGATCATCGAGGCAGGCGCGGGCCGCAGTGCCGCCGGTCACCGTGCCGAACTCACTGCCCGGATCGCCGAGTTGGAAGCGGTCTGGGCGCGTCTCGGCGACGCCGACTGGGGCCGTCCGGTGACGTTCCGCAACGCGGACGTCGCCGCGACGGTCTACGCCCGCTGGCGTGAGGCCTGGATTCACATGACCGATCTGGACCTGGGCGTCCGGCCGGCGGAGTGGCCCGCGGAACTGGCCTGTCACGCCATCGACTTCCTGCTGTGCCGGCTGCCGGCGGGCACGGGTGTGCGCGCCGAGGACGTGTCGCGGGAATGGTCCGTCGGTGACGGGACCGGCACGATGGTCACCGGGCGGGTGCGCGACCTGGCCGCCTGGCTGGCCGGCCGGACACCCGCCATGTCGCCGGTGGCGGAGGAGGGGCTGCCCGCGCTCGGGCCGTGGCCGCCGCATCCGCCGCAGGGCCGTGGGTGATCCGCACTCAGGCGTCCGTTCCGCAGGATCCTGAGGTGGCCATGATGTAAATCGTCGGGGTCACACGACAGGTGCGGGCCGGCGTGCGCGCAGTGCGACGGTCAGTGTGTGCGGGCCGAGTCCCCCGATGTAGACGCGGTTCCCGGTCGTGGCATCGGTGCCGCCCACCACGGTGTAGTCCTGCCCCGGGTCGTACCGCAGGACGTCGCTGCGGTCCGGTCCGGCCAGCGGTTCGCCCGCCTCCAAGCCGGCCTCGATCCGGATCTCGTCGTCACCGACCCGGTAGGTCATCGGACCGGCCGTCAGGCACCAGCGCCCGTCGCCGATCGGTACGGCACCCTCCGGCACGCCACCCGGCCGGAAGGTCAGTTCGAGGGCCCAGGGCACCCGTGGTCCGCTGATGTCGATCCGCAGGTCGGCACCGTCCTCCCTCAGGTCCACCTCGACGCGGGTCGTGTGGGAGACCTCGTCCCGAGGCCGGTCCAGGAAGGCCATCGCGGCCGAGAAGCGTCCCTCGTCCGCCATCCGGTAGGCGCCGTCCTCCCGTCGCCCATCCGGCGGGAGCGGCTGGTAGTAGGCGGCCGAGAGGGTTTCGGTGAGCCGGTAGCGGCTGTCGGCGAGCTGCCGCATGTCGGCGGCGCGGAACGGGCCCAGGTCGAAGAATCCCCGTGAGAGGCGGACCGCGTCCAGGACCGCGTCGCCGGCGAACAGGCGCAGGAAGGTGGGGTTGCAGGCGAGGCCCGAGCGGATGCGCCGGTGCTCGGGCACGTCTGAGCCGCCGTACACCACCGTGTGCGCGGTGGCCGAGGCGCGTGCGGCGAGGCCCGCGGTGGTGATGTACCGGTCGCGTGGAAGCGCCTGTGCGGCCGGTGCCGGCAGGACGCGGCACAGGTCCGGGGTGAGGAGGGTCTCGGCGAGCAGGCCGGGGTCGTCGATGCCGCCGGCGGCCGCCTGCCCCGCCGCCCGGCTGAAGTCGCCCCGGCCGGTGCGGACCGCGAGCAGCCGGTAGTGCGGCAGGTAGGGGGCGAGCGGGAACGGGTGGTGCTGGTCCTGCCGTCGCGAGTGGACGGTCTCCACCGTGCCGTCCGGCCTGATGAGGTCCAGGGTGGTGGCGAGATTGCGTTCGACGGCGTCCAGCAGGTCGGCGCGGCCGAGCACGTCGGCCAGCAGCAGCAGCGACGGGTTGGTCACGTGGGCCGCGTAGTTGGCGCTGCGTTCCGAGTACAGGCCCTCCGCGTCGATGTCGACGCCCTCGGCGAGCCACTCCTCGACGCGGTCGAGCAGCCGGTCGTCGGGGAACGACCGGTGCAGGCGGGCCAGCGCCGCGCAGAGCTCCCAGCGGTGGTTCGGGGTGTGCACCCCACCGGTCAGGAGACTTTCGCAGGCGGCGCCGGCGATCTCGGCGAGCGCGGCCGTGACGTCACGCAGTTCCGGCCCCGCGCCCGCGGCGAGGACGTGCGCGTCGCACACGTCGTTGACGGTGAACGCGGAGTCCGGCGGTGACTGCACGTTGTCGCCGCCGGCGAAGAGACCGGTGGTGGTCTGCGCGGTCCGGAGGGCGCCGAGGTGGGTCATCGCGGCGGCGACGGCCTGCCCGCTGCCGTGCAGTGCCGAATCCGGGGAACGGTACGCCGCGACCAGAGTCCTCACCCGGCGCGCCAGGGCGCGGTGGGTCACACCGGCGGGTTCCTCGTCGGGGCGGGCCGCGAGCGGGGCGGCCTGCCGGTCGGCGGCGCGGGCCACCGCGCGGACGAACTCGTGGTCGAGCGGGTTGGGCACGGTCAGTCCTTCAGTCCGGCGTTGATGTCGGCGTTCATGACGTAACGCTGGAACACCAGGAAGACGGCGATCAGCGGGATCATGGAGATGACCGACGCCCCGAGCAGGACCGACCAGTTGATGTTCTGCGCGCCGACGATGCTCTGGATGCCGATCTGCACGGTGAACTTGTTGGGGTCGTTGAGCATCAGCAGCGGCCAGATGTAGTCGTTCCACCGCCACTGGAAGGACAGGATGGCGAGGGTCAGCATGATGGGCCGGGAGAGCGGCACCATGATCCGCACGAAGATCGACAGTTCGCGGGCGCCGTCGATGCGCGCGGCTTCCACGAGTTCGTCGGGAACCGTCAGGAAGAACTGGCGGAACATGAAGCATCCGGTCGCGGTGAGCACGGCCGGGAGGATGATGCCGCCGAAAGAGTTGTAGAGGCCGAGGTCGCGAACCACCAGGAACGACGGGGCGAGCATGACCTCGCCCGGCAGCATCGTGGTGGCCAGGATGCAGAGGAAGAAGGCCTTGAGCCATCTGTTGTCGTACTTGGCCAGCGCGTACCCGGTGCAGCAGCTGACACCCACCGTGAGGATCGTCGTGATCACGCACACGATGGCCGTGTTGATGAAATATTGGGAGAAGTTGGCACTGTCCCACGCTGCCTTGAAACCCGACAGGGTGGGGTCGTGCGGAACCAGGGTCAGCGGATAGGAGAACAGGTCACTGGCCGGCTTGAGGGAGCTGAGGATGAACCACAGCACCGGCAGCCCGTACAGGCACGCCAGGATCCACAGCAGTGTCGTCGGGGGCACCGCCCGCCGGAACCCACCGCCCGCCGCCTTGCGGGGACGCTGCCTGGGAACGGGCTGCTTGGCGTCGGCGTCGAGCGGGCGTGGCATGTCTGTGGTTGTCATCGGTTCTCCACCCGCCGGTTGACGATCAGCTGGATGATCGCGACGGCCATCAGGATGAGCATGAGCACGAACGACGCGGCGCTCGCGTAGCCGATCTGGCCCCGTTTGAAGCCGGTCTCATAGATGTACTGGACAAGCAGGTTGTTCGAGGTTCCGGGTCCGCCGTTGTTGAGGGCGACGAACACCGGGTATTCCTTCATCGCGTTGATCGTATTGAGCAGGATGACGATGAACGAGGTGGGCGCGATGCTCGGTAGCGTGATGCTGATGAACCTGCGCCACGGACCGGCGCCGTCGAGCTCGGCCGCCTCGTAGTACGACACCGGGACGTTCTTGATCGCCGCGATGAACAGCAGCATCGTGAAACCTGTCCACGCCCAGGCCGCCGCCATCACCACCACCAACAGCGACAGGTCCGCGTTCGACTGCCACGGAACGGCGTCTGCGCCGAGCTTCTCGATGACGTAGTTGACCAGTCCGAAGTTCTCACCGAACAGCCACCGCCACAGGACGCCCACGACGATGGGCGACAGCAGCCACGGGATGAAGAAGATGACACGGGCGACCGACGAGCCCTTGGCGTGCTTGTTCACCACCAGGTTGGCGGCGAGCAGCGAGAGCGCGAAGTTCAGCGGGACGAAGAGGACGGTGTAGAGCAGCGTCCGGCTCAGCGCGTCGTAGAACGTGGAGTCCCCGACCAGTTTGGAGTAGTTGTCCAGTCCGACGAACTGGAAGACTCCCACGCCGGTGTAGTTCGTGAAGGAGTAGAGGAGCCCGATCACCGCAGGCCAGACGAAGAACAGCGCGAAGAGCACGACATTGGCCGCGATGAGGACGAGCGGCGCAAGGGTGTACTTGCTGCGTCTCCTGGGCGGGCTCGCGGACACGTCCGGGGCGCGTTTGGTCATCTTCCTGACTCCGTGCTGGTGGAAGGGATTGCAGAGGGGCTCACGCCATGAGCCCGGCGACAAGGGGCGCGTCCGGGCCGGGCGGCGGCCTCTCGCCCGCCGCCCGGCCCTAGCGGCCTACGAACCGCCGCCGACCTGCTGGTTGTAGCCGGCCACGATGTTCTCCAGGGCTTTCTCGGGCGACTGCTGGCCGTTGATCGCCTTGCCGAGTTCCGTCTTGGTCGGGTCCTCGGTGATGCTCTTGCCCTTCAGCACCCACTGCGTCTGAGCGTTGTTGAAGTAGCCGGAGATCGGGGCGTAGAGCGGGATCGACTCGTTGTACAGCTTGAACGCCGCCTGCGCCGCCTCGGAGGTGAAGGGGTACTTCGGGTTCAGACCGTTCTCGACGGGCAGGAATCCGGAGGCCTCGCACAGCGTGCGGTAGTTGTCCGGCTCGTAGACCCAGGACAGGAACTTCTGCGCGGCGGTGGCCGCTGCCTCGTTGTTGTTGAAGCCGACCATCAAGCCGCCGGCGTTGACGTCGCTGGCCTGCACCGGCTGGGCGGGGGTCGGGACGCTCGCCCAGTCGAACTTCTTGATGCTGTCCGCGAAGGCGGCGACCTGCCACACGCCGGACCAGTAGGCGACCACGTCACCGCTCTGGAACATGGCGGCCGGGTCGGCACCGCTGGTCCACACCGACTTCGGCATGGTCTTGTTGTCGTTCCATCCGACGAAGGTGTTGACGGCCTTCTTGGTCGCCGCGTCCGCCGAGAACTTGCCGGAGGAGTCCGCGTGGACGTACTTCCCGCCCATCTCGTACACCATGGCGCGCAGCCGGGAGGGTGACTGGTCGAAGGTCAGGGAGTACTTGGCACCGGTCTTCTCGCGGACCTTGTTCGCCGCCTTGATGAATTCTGTCCAGGTCCAGGTCTTCTCCGGCGAGGTCGGGAAGGAGACGCCGGCCTTCTTGAACAGCGACTTGTTGATGAACATGCCGGACGCGGTGACGTCCGAGGGGATGGCCAGCACCTTCCCGGACGAGTCCTTGGCGAGGAAGTTGGCGTTGATGTTGTAGTTCTTGTTGTCGGCGATGGACTTGAGGTCGATCAGCTTGCTCGACCAGATGGGGTCCAGCGCCGGCACGGCCGCCACGTCGGGCAGGGAGTTCGCCTGGGCGGCGTTGTGCAGCTTCGTCGTGTAGCCCTCGTAGGGGATGTTGACGAGCTTGACGGAGACGCCCTTTTCCTTCTTGTACTGGGCCACCAGCTTCTTCCAGCCCGCGTCCTGCCCCGGAACCGTGGAGATCCAGAACGTCAGCGACTTGGAGGTCCCACCCGAGTCGGACCCCGACCCGCAGGCGGAGAGCAGAAGGGCACCTGCCGTGGCCACGGCAGCGAGGGGAACCACGCGGCGTATGCCGCCGCGGCCGAGTCGGCTGGAGCGCCGCACACCCACACTGGTCATCTTCGATCCCTTTTCGTCGTAGCGGAGGAAGCACGGCGCCAGCCGAGGCGGCACGGGTGCAGTCTGCGGGAAAATTCGCTTTCCGGGGGCACGGCCTCGCCCGGCCGCGACGCCTTGACGGGTGGGGTCCCCGGCCATGACGGCCGGCGTCGCACAAGCACGCCCTCGTGCGGCTGCCGTACTTCTCGTACGGGCGGGAGGCTCACCCGGAGTCGGCGTCCCGGCCGACTCAGAAAGCGCTTGTCCGGACATTGGCAGACCGATGGCGCAGCCGTCAATGCTTCGCCCGAACAGCTCCGGTCACGGTTTGAATTCCATGGGCGACCGCGAGCCTGCTGGCGCCCGCCACCGTGCCGGTGTCGCCCACCACGCTGCTGACCACCTCGGTGGGCCAGCTCAGCCGGGCCAGCTCGGCCCGCACACCGGGCAGGAGCTGCGGATCCGCGCCGGTGCCGCCGCCCAGCACGATCAGCCCGGGGTCCAGTACGGCGGCGACGGCGGCGGCGAGCCGGCCCACGTCGGCGGCGTGCGAGGCGACTACGGCACCGGCCGTGGCATGCCCCTGCCCGGCCAGGGCGAGGAGCCGCTCGGCGGTGCGCGGGCGGGGCCCGTCGCCGTCCTGCCAGGCCTCGGCCGCACGGCGCAGCAGGGTGCGCGAGCCCATGCGCTGCTCCAGGCCCTCGTGGCGCGGGGCGCGGTCGTCGTCCCAGGGGTAGGGCAGCCGGGCCACCTCACCGGCGGCGCCGTTCGCGCCGCGCAGCACCCGGCCGCCGATGACGACGGCGAGTCCGATGCCGACGCCGATGCGCAGGTAGCCGAAGGTGTCGCGGCCGACGGCGGCGCCCTCGTGGAGCTCGGCGAGGGCGGCGCAGTTGACGTTGTTCTCCAGGTGGACGGGGACGCCCTCGGGCAGGGCGACGGCCATGGCGTCGAAGACGGGTCCGGCCTTGGCGGTCGCGGGGCGCTCCCCGGCGGGGTCCCGTATGGGGACGTCGCCGACGGCGACCACGACGGCCCGCAGCGGGGCCCCGGTGGGCAGGGCGTCGAGGACCTTGCGGACGGTGTCGGCGGCCTCCGGCCGGGACCCGGTGCCCTCGGCGAGCAGCGTGCCGTCCAGGGCGCAGCCGCGCACCCGCGTCACGGCGGGCCCCAGGTCGACGGCGAGCACGGCGCCGGCGGCCGGTCCGAGACGGTAGATCGCGGCGCTGCGGCCGGTGCCGCCGGAGGCCCTGCCGGAGTGGGCGGCGAGCTCGACGGCCTCCAGCTCGGCCACGGCGGAGGAGACGGTCGGCTTGGAAAGGCCCGCACCGGCCGCCAGCTGGGGACGGGTGGCCGTGCCCGTCCCGGCCAGTACGTCGAACACCACACGGGCACTCTCACTCAGGTGCATGGTCTCCCCAGGTCGTACTGCGGCCGTGCAGAGCGGCGGCAAAGGTCGCGCGGCATCGGGATTCCGTGCCTCTTGACGCGCACCCTACTTCGTTAGTTAACTTCCTAACGAACTTCACGGTACTCGCCTGCCGTGGCCCGCAGAAGCCCGTCCCGGGGCTTCCCTACCTCTTCAACTGGCGTGGTCCGACGCACGGTTCGCCTGCCGTCGCCGTGACCGCGCAACGACGAAAGAGGATCCGTGCAGGACTCCACGCCTTACGTGGTCGGTATCGACGTGGGCGGCACCAAGACGCATCTGCGTGCCCTCGCGGGCGGCGAAATCGTCGTCGACCGTGTCCGCGGCAGCGCGGGCTGGCGGCCGCACGAGCCCGGGGCCGCGGCCGGCCGGCTGGCCGCGCTGATCCGTGACGCCCTGCCGGCGGACGTCCGCCCGTCCGCCGTCGCCGTGGGCGGTCACGCCTGCGAGACGCCGCGCCAGTGCGAAGCCATCCGGGCCGGGCTTCAGGAGCGGCTCGGGGTGCCCGCGCTGGTCGTGGGCGACGCCGAACTGCTCGTTCCCGCCGCCGGGCTGGACAAGGGCGTCGGTCTGGTCGCCGGTACCGGTTCGGTCGCGGTGGGGCGGCTGCCCGACGGCGGTCCGGTCCAGGTCGGCGGCTGGGGCGCGGTGCTCGGCGACGAGGGCGGCGCGGCCGGACTCGTCCGCGAGGCCGCGCGGGCCGCCTGGGCGGCCCACGACCGCGGCGAGGAGCCCGACGCACTCGCGACCGGTCTGGTCGCGGCCTTCGGCGTGGCCGAGGTACCCGCGCTGGGCGCCGCGCTGGAGGCCGCCACGGACGTCTCCGGCGAATGGGGCCGGCACTCCCCCGTCGTGTTCGCCGCCGCCGAGGCGGGCTCACCACTCGCCTCGGCCGTGATCGCCGACGGCGGCCGGGCGCTGGCCTCGCTCGTCGTACGGCTCGCCGGGCGCGGGGTCGCGGTGGACGACGTGGTGGTGGCGGGCGGCACGGTGCTCGCCCAGCCCGCGCTGTACGAGGCGTTCACCTCCGCGCTCGCCGGGTCCCTGCCCGCGGCCCGACCCCAGCGGCTGCGCGTGCCGCCGGTCGAAGGCGCGGTGGCGCTGGCCCGTTCGCTGCTGTGAGCCGGGCGGACGCCGTTCTCGTTCCGGACACCGGCTCGTGGCCGATCCCTCTCCGAAGGGTCACGACACGGCCGTAGATCTTCGCTCGTCACTCGTCAGGCGCCCCACAAGCCGCCAGAGGCGCCACGAGTCGCACTCGATCGCACGCCCTTCCCCGGCCGCACGGCTGGAAGAACCCGTCGCAGAACTCGAGAGAGGCACACGCATGCCGTCACCAGCCGGGCCCATCGCCACCGCGTCCGTCAACCGGCGGGGCTTCCTCAGGACGTCCCTGGGCGCCTCGGCCGGTCTGCTGGCCGCGCCCGCCTTCGCCACGTGGCTCGCCGCCGCCGACGCGAAGGCCGCCACGGGCCCCGCCGCGTTCGTCGACGACTACAAGTCGAACGTCCTGACGAACCAGACCCCCGAGACCAACGCGGTCCTCCGGATCCTGGGCGGCATGTCCCAGGTGTGGAAGACCGGCGACGCCTGGGACACCGGCCGGGTCCTGGACCGCGAGGTACTGCGCGCCAACATGCGCTACTGCGCCCGGGTCACGGCATCCCGCACCGAGGCGCAGGCGAAGGAGGCCTTCCTCTACGACCGTCAGCACCAGAGCTACGCCATGATCGGCGGGCTGGGTCCGCTCGCCGGGCTGTACAAGTCAGGTGCCAAGGCGGTCACGTCGATCACCAGCGCCCCGGACGGCACGCCCCCGGGGAAGATCAGCGACACCCTGCCCTCCGACGCCCCGGCCGGATCCGCGCTCGGCGCGGGCTCCTACGAGTCGGAGCTCGGCAAGGTGGCCAAGCTGGTGGACACCGTGCGCGGGCCGTTCGCCTCGGGCAACCCGGCCAAGTTCGCCTTCCAGTACCCGCGTCCGTGGCGGATGAACGAGGACAGCGAAGTCGTGGACACCGGGAAGAAGGACGCCCTCGGCTACCCGGTGTACGACTCGGACGTGATCGTGGCCCCGCAGCTGCTGCGGCAGCGCTCCGAAACCCCGGAGGAGGACGGCGGGTTCCCCAGCGGCCACACCAACGCCTTCCAACTGGCCGGTCTGGCCTTCGCGTACGCGGTTCCCGAGCGTTTCCAGGAGCTGGTGACGCGGGCGTTCGAGCTCAGCCACACCCGGATCATGTCGGGCATGCACTCCACCGTCGACGTCATCGGCGGCCGGATCATGGCGACCGCCCTGACCGCGGCGACACTGGCCGACCCGGCGAACGCGGAACTCAAGGCGGCCGCGCGCGCCCAGGCCCTCGCCTACTTCACGCAGAAGACCGGCACGACGGCGGACACGCTGTACGCCTACGCCCACTCGGACGCCGATGACACGTACGCGGACCGCGAGGCCAACGCCCGGGCGGTCCGCCACCGGTTGACGTACGTCCTGCCCCGCCGCGGCCGCAAGGACCCGCTCACCGTGCCGAAGGGCGCGGAGGTCCTGCTGGAGACCCGGCTGCCGTACCTGAACGCGGCCCAGCGCCGCGAGGTGCTCCGCACGACCGCGCTGCCCTCCGGGTACGTCCTGCTGGACGGCTTCGAGCAGTGGGGCCGGCTGAACCTGTTCGCGGCGGCGGACGGATACGGCGCCTTCGACACCGACGTCACGGTGACACTGGACGCGGCGGCCGGGGGCTTCCACGCGGCCGACAGCTGGCGCAACGACATCGAGGGCGACGGCGGGCTGACCAAGCGCGGCACGGGCACGCTCACGCTGACCGGCCACAACCGCTACCACGGCGGGACCGTGGTAGGGGACGGCACACTGGTCGCCGCCTCGCCGAACGCCCTGGGACAGGGCGACGTCCGGGTCACCGGCGGCACGCTGCGCGCGGACAAGGTCCTGCGGGTGCGCGGCTCGTACGTCCAGGAGGGCGAGTCGACGCTGGAGCTGACGCTGCGCGGGAACCACGGCCCGGCGCTCACGGTGAGCCGGCGCCTGCTGCTGGGCCCGGGCAGCGTGCTGTCGCTGCGGCTCGACGCCGAGCGGCCGCCGGTCGCGGGGACCACCGTCCCGGTCCTGTCGGCTCCGGCGCTGCGCGGCCGGTTCGACCGTGTCGAGCTGGACTCGACGACGCTGCGGGCCGTGCCCGTCCACACCGCTGACGGTCTGTCGGTGCGACTCGTGAAGCGGTGACGCCCGGAGCGGCGGGGGCTGGTGCAGAGTGGGTCCATGAGGGACCTCCGGACCGCTCCCGCCGTCCCCCGGCCGCTGTCGCTCCCCCCGCCGTCGCCGGCGGGAGCCGCCCCGCGGTCCGGCAGACGGTGGGCGCTGCCGCTCCTCGTGTCCGTGCTGCTCGGACAGATGGCCTTCGCCATGGTCACCACCGCCGTGCGGCAGACCCCGACGATCGACGAACCGGTGTACGTGGGCGCCGCCGTCGAGTACACGCACGAGCACCGGCTGCGCCACAACCCCGAGCACCCGCCCCTCGGCAAGCTCGTCATCGGCGCCGGGGTGGCCCTCGCGGATCCGCGCGTCGACCCGTCCTTCACCGGGGACCAGGGCGATGAGGGGCGGCATCTGCTCTACGAGACGGGCAACGACCCGTGGCGGCTGATGCTGTGGGCCCGCCTCCCGGTGATCGCGCTGACGCTGCTGTTCGGGCTGGTCGTCTTCGCCTTCGCCAGTGAACTGGCCGGGACAGCCGGGGCGTTGGCCGCGCTCGCCCTGTACTGCTTCTCCCCCGACGTCATCGCCCACGGTTCGCTCGCCACGCTCGACGTGCCGGCCGCCGGGTTCGTGCTGACGTCGGCGTGGCTGCTGTGGCGGGCCCGCCGCGGGCCCCGGCTGTACGTGCCGCTCGCCGGGGTGGCGCTGGGGGCGGCCCTGGCCACGAAGATGAGCACGCTCCCTGTCGCACCTGTGCTCATGGCACTGGCCGCCGTGTCGGTGTGGCGCTCGTCGGCAGCCGGCCGGGGGCGGAACCTGGGGCGGGCGGCGGCGGGCGCCGGAGTCGTGGCACTGGCCGCGGTCGCCGTCGTGTGGGTGACGTATCTGATGGTCGATCCGCGGCTGCGCTGGACTCCGGAGCAGCATGTCCCCACCGTGCGGGGGCTGCGGGGGCTGCTGGTCGAGACGCTGCCGTTCCCGGAGGCCTACCGGGACGGGATGCGGATCCAGTTCGGGCTGGAGAACCGGCCGTGGCAGGGCTTTCTGTTCGGCCGGCTGTACTCGGGCTCGCTCTGGTACTACCTGCCGGCCGCGCTGCTGGTGAAGACACCGCTCGGTATGCTCGCGCTGTGGATCGCCGGGGCCGTCGCCGTGGTCGCGGTGCGCCGCCTGCGGCCGGCCGCGCCCTGTGTGCTGGCCGCGCCCGCGGTGCTGCTGGCGGCGGCCATGCAGGGGGCGCGGGACCTCGGCACTCGGTACGCCGTCTTCCTGCCGCTGTTCCTCGCGGTGGCGGCCGGTTGCGTCCTCGTGGCGCGGCCGCGGTGGGTCTCCGTCGCGGTGGGGGCGCTGGTGGCGTTCGTCGCGGTCGGTTCGCTGCGTGCCTACCCCTACTACTTGCCGTACTCCAACGAGGCGTTCGGCGGGCCGGGCAGGACGCGGGAGTCGCTGCACGACTCCAACGTGGACTGGGGGCAGGATCTGGGGCGGCTCGCGGAGCGGCTGCGCGAGCGGTACCCGGGCGAGCGGGTGTGGCTGGTCTACAAGGGCAGCGGGGTGCCGTCCTTCTACGGCATCCGGTCCCGCGATCCGCGCGGGGTGCCTGCCGGTGACGTGCGGGGGGTGCTGGCGGTGTCGGACTCCGCGGCCGCGAAAGCGACCGGGCGACTGGCCGAGTTGATCGGCGGCAGCCGCCCGGTCGACGATGTCGGGCACTCGATCACGATCTATCGCCGTTGAGCGCTCGAGGGCCCCTCAGTGGGCCGCGTGGAAGAAGCCGTCCGTGCTCACGTGCTGCATGACGCGACTGGCCACGCGATAGCGCCCGTTGGGCACGTCGGGACACCTCGCGACGTGTACCGCGAGCGGGCCCGCGAACTCGTAGCCCTTGCGTTCCGCGTGGCGGGCCAGGCTGTCGGTCAGGGCCTGGCCCACGTTGGTGCCGTGGCGCGTCAGCTGGTCGTGCACCTCGTCGGAGAGTTCCACGTCGTAGGCGTTGGGGACCATGACCCGGTCCGCCCGGCACACCACGGCGTTGTCGTCGCACGCGTGTCGCAGTGCGTCGAGGACCTCGACCGGCTCCTTGTCGAGGACCCGCGCCCACAGGGCCTCCCATCGGTTCTCCAGTGTCTCTTCCAGCGCACTCAGTGCGCCCATGCGGTCTCACCTGCCGGAAGCGTCGTCGGTTCGAGTGGGGTGGCCGGGGGTGTGCTAATGCTCGTCGTAGTCGTCGGGCCGCACCTCGGCCTCTTCCAGGGCCTCGCGCATCGTGCGACCGCTCGCGCCCGGCGGCCGGGTCTGGTGCTCGTCCTGCTGTTCCAGGACCTCGTCCGTGGTCTGCGTCTTCGGCCGGTTCTCCTCGGGAACGGTCATGACGATGGCTCCTCCTGCGTCGTGTCGGGATCTTCTGCCGCGGCGGGTTCCCGCCCGGCGCCCGGGTATCCATCTGCCGGGCACCTCATGTGCCGGGTGAAGAAGCCCTGGTCACCAAGGGGCGTGAGCTATGTTGAACGTCCGCGGGAGACGAAGGAGGCGCACCGGTGCCATCGCCGCAGCAGGCACGCGCACAGGCATCCGCGATCACCTCGGGGAAGGCCCCACCCGAAGCGGAGGTCTCCCCCTCCGCCCAGCTCAGGGCGCTCTTCGACCGGCCCCGGCTGTCCCCGGGCCAGCGGCGTATCGCCCAGTACCTGATCGAGAACATCACCGAGGCGGCGTTCCTTTCCATCACGGATCTCGCGGACCGGGTCGGCGTGAGCCAGCCCTCGGTGACGCGGTTCGCCTCGGCGGTCGGCTTCAGCGGCTACCCGGCGCTGCGGGAGAAGCTCCAGGCGATCGCGCTCGGCACCCTCGCGGGCGGCGGCCCGGCCGAGGAGAACCGGGGCAACGAGCTGCAGGCGGCGGTCGACGCCGAGATCGAGAACCTGGAGAACCTGCGGCGGGACCTCGCCGACCCGAACCCGGTGATCGACATCGGCCGCAAGCTGGCGTCCTCGACGCCGCTGACGGTCCTCGGCCTGCGCATCTCCGTCTCGCTGGCCGAGTACTTCGCGTACGCCGCCCGCCGGATCCACCCGGACGTGCGGCTCGTGACGAGGGGCGGGAGCGTCGCCTACGACGCGCTGCTCCAGTCGCGCGAGGCGGGCGGCACCTGGGTGCTGGCGTTCTCCATGCCCCGGCACGCGCAGGAGACACTGACGGCGGTCCGGGTCGCGCGCGGCGCGGGGCTCAAGGTCGCCCTGATCACCGACCTGGCTCTCGGACCGCTCGCGGACGAGGCCGACGTCACCTTCGCCCTCGGGACCGGATCGCGCCTGGTCTTCGACTCCTACGCCGCCCCGGGCGTGATGTGCTCGGCGCTGCTCCAGGCCATGACGGACGCGGATCCGGAGCGGACGCAGGCCCGGCTCGAGGAGTACGAACAGGTCGCCGACCAGCATCACTTCTTCCTGCGCGACTGAGCGGCACGCTCCGGGCCGCGCCTCGGCTCCGCACAAGGGGACCATCCACAACAAAGCGCGCATGAATGTTTTCATGCGCCTTGAAAACCGGATGGCATATATAAATACTGCTCACGGATCGCGACCCGGCCGTTCCGGATCCGTTCCGCACCCGAGGGGCCGGCTCCTACCCGCTTCGGCTTCCCGGGTGTCCGTGGCGGCCCCGGTCATCCCCTAGGCCGGGGCCACCCCGACCCGTCGTCCACCCTCACGACGCCGCACACCCGGAAGCGATGATCATGCCCCTGACGTCCACGCGCATCAGCCCGGACTGGCCCTGCCAGGTCAAGACCCCCGGGAGCTACGACTGGGAGCGCTCGGCGGCCAAGTGGCTGCGCGAGCTGGTGCCCGCGCGCTACGCCGGCTACCCCGTGTTCATCCGCCACCCCGTCCTGCTCGCCCGGCACGCCCAGATCCAGGTGCAGCAGGAGATCAGGGTCGCCCGCACCGCCCTCCAGACCGCCCGCGCCGACCTGCCCGGACTCGGTCTGCACGAGGGCGTCATCGAGCACACGATCAAGCTGTACGCGGCCGAGGTCATGCAGTTGCAGCACATCGCGCGCAGCGTCCGGGCGGTCACCCAGGCCCTGGTGGAGGCCAATCGCCAGCCGTGACGCGTGGGGCATGACCCGCGGTGTGCGTGGCACACGTGAGGGAATGAGCACCACCGAAGTCCGGCGCGAGCCGGTGACCACGGTTCTGACCTGGCAGGTGCGTCCCGGCCGGGAGCGGCAGTTCGAGGAGTGGACGCACGGCATCACCCGCTGCGCCAGACAGTTCCCGGGCAACGAGGGCGTCTCCTGGCTCACGCCGGAGGACGGCCACCGCTACCACGCGGTGCTGCGCTGGTCCGACCAGCACCGGCTCGCCGCCTGGCTGGAGTCCGAGGAGCGCGCTCACTGGCACCGGCGGATCGAGGACATCGCCACCGAGGTCAGCAGCGAACGCCAGTCGACGACCGGTATGGAGACCTGGTTCAGCCTGCCCGGCACCAGCGTGCAGGCCCCGCCCCGGTGGAAGATGGTCCTCACGACGTTCCTCGGCGCCTATCCGTTCACCCTGCTCATCCAGTGGCTGGTGACGCCGCACACCACCGGCTGGCCGCTGCCGCTGCGGGCCGCCGTGTTCCCGCTGGTGCTGCTGCCGGTGCTGACGTACCTCGTCATGCCGAGGCTCAGCCGGCTGCTGCGGCTGTGGCTGTATCCGCGCGACGGCCACTGACGGTCCGAGGCTGATGTGACCGTTGTGGCTGGCGGGATGCGGGAGCAGTCCGTTGTCCAAGGCCGTCTTCGAACCGGCGCGGGTGTGCGATGCTCAACGCGTGACGAGCGAGCCCGTGACGCCGGCGGAGCCCGGTGCCGCACCGGACCTGGTCGAACTGGCCAAGATCGTCGCCCGGCAGCGCGCCGAGCTGGACCGGCTGCGCGATCAGGCGGCGATGTCGGCTGTCGTGGAACGGGCCAAGGGCGCGGTGATGGCGCTGACCGGGTGTTCCGCGGACGCGGCGGACGAGCGGTTGCTCCAGCGGGCCAAGGCGGCGCGCCACACCCTCCTGGAGGAGTGCTGGATCACGCTGGGATCCCTGGCGCCCACGGCGCCCGGCCCGGGCGAGGCGGCCGAGCCCCTCGGCACCGACACCCCCTGCTTCGGCTCCGACGTCCTGCCGGAGACGGCCGCGCCCGACGATGTCGCCGTCGCCCTGGCCCGCCTCGGGCAAGCCCTCGTTCGGGTGATGACACCGCACGACCTCGCCCGCTGTCTGCTGGAGCATCTCGCGCCCGACATGGCGGCCGACGCCATCATGATCTACGCCCGCAGGCCCGACGGCGGACTCGGACTGATCGGGCACGCCGGCATCGACGACCAGCTCGCCGCCCAGTGGAGCCAGGTGCCGCCGCTGAGCGGCATCCCGGCGCTGGACGCGCTGCGAAGGGGCGAACCGTGCTGGCTGGAGGACGTCGCCACGCACGAGCGGCGGGAACTGCTGATCGGTGACCCGCCCGAGCGGTGGCGGTCGCGCGCCTGGCTGCCCGTGCCCGCCGCGGGCCCGGCCCACGTCTGCATCGGTGTGCTGCGCGGCCGTGCCGGGTCGTTCACGGATCGCGACCAGGCCCATCTGCGGGGCGTCACCGGGCTGTGCGCCGGCCGGCTGCGCGCCTTCGACGCACCGCCCGAGCGGACCGGCGACGCCACCACGGACGCGGTGCAGGCGCTGTTCGACGCGCTGCCGATCGCGGCGATGCTGCTCACTCCGCTGAGGGACGCGTCGGGCGACCCCGAGGACTTCCGGGTGGAGGCCGCGACCACACGGGCGGGTGACCTGCTGGGCCGCGCCGGTGAGGAGCTGGCGGGGCGGCGGCTGCTGGAATTCCGGCCGGCCCTGACGGAGGAGCCGCTGTGGCAGGGCTGCCTGCGCACACTGACCACCGGGGAGCCGTACGAGAGTGAACCGTTCGCGCACGAGGAGGTCGTGGCGGGCATCGCGGCGCTGTCCACGTACTCGGCGCGGGTGGCTCGGCTGGACGACGCGCTGGTCGTCAGCTGGATCCGGCACGGCTCCTCCGACCGGCAGGAGCAGCGGCTGGCGGACCTCCAGCGGCTGGGCAACCTCGGCTGGGCGAACTGGAACCTGGCGACCCAGGAGGCCTCCTGGTCGACCCAGGTGTTCGCCATCTTCAGCCGGGACCCCGCGCACGGCCCGGTGCGGCTCACCGCGTTGCCGGAGCTCGCGCTGCCCGAGGACGCGCCCGCGTTGACCCGCGCCGTCCGCGCGCTCCTCCAGGAGGGGCGGGCGTTCGACCTGCCGTTCCGGGTCAGGACGAGCGGCGGTATCCGGCATCTGCGTCTCGTGGCCGAGGCCGTGGCCGACATGCACGGCACGCCTGTCGAGGTGCACGGTGTCGTCCAGGACATGACCGCCCGGCGGCGGGCGGAGCTGGCCCTGGTCGAGAGCGAGCAGGCGATCCTCACGCAGCACGACGTGCTCCAGGCCGAGCGGACCCTGGCGTCCCGGCTCCAGCAGGCGCTGCTGCCCCTGGCCAACCGGCCGGTGCACCTGGCGGGACTGCGCGTCGAGGTCGCCTATCTGCCCGCCCAGTCGGGGGTGCACGTCGGCGGTGACTGGTTCAGCGCCGTGGAACTGCCCGACGGGGACGCTCTGCTGGTGGTCGGCGATGTCGCCGGGCACGGTGTCGACGCCGTCGCCACGATGGCGCAGCTCCGCTTCACCGCGAAGGGCATGGTCATCACGGGTTCGTCGCTGACCGGCGCGCTGGCCCGGCTGAACACGCTGCTGCTGCACTCCCGTGACTCCCACGCGACGGCCACGATGGTGCTGGCCCGGTACGAGCACCGGCAGCGCCGGCTGGTCTGGGCCCAGGCGGGGCATCCCCCGCCGCTGCTGCTCAGGGACGGTGAGGTGCGGTATCTCGACCGCCCCAAGGGCATGCTGCTGGGCGCGACCGCGACGCCGGTCTTCGAGGAGGCGGAGTGCCGTCTCCTCCCGGGCGACCGGCTCGTCCTGTTCACCGACGGCCTGGTCGAGCACCCCCCGGAGAGCATCGACCGGGGTCTGGAACGTCTCGCCGACGCGGTGGCCGCCCCGCACGCCGAGGGGCCGGGGTCACTGGGGCAGTTGCTGGCGCGGATGCTGCCGGACGAGCGGCGGGACGACGTGTGCGTCGTCGACGTCCGGGTTCCCAGGATGCGAGAGGTGTAGGTGCGAGAGGTGCAGGGACGGCCCGTTCGCCGTTCACGAGTCGCCGCGGTGCCGCCAGTACCACCACAGGCCCACGACCAGGGCCAGCAGGAACAGGCTGGGCAGCACCAGGCCCGGGATGCGGGAGCCGTTCATGGGCGTGGCCTTCTGTCGGCGGGCGGGGCGCCTCGTGCGTCGTCGCCCCGGCTCAGGATGACGCCCGGCGGGCCCGGCGTCACGCTTCTTGTCCCGGGCGTTGCCCGGTGTTCGACCCACCGGGGGCCGGCTCAGTCGACCGGGTGACCTGGGTCGATGGTGAGGGCGCCGGAGAGGCGCAGCAGCGGCCCGTCGTACGCCTCGTGTCCGCCCCACTCGACGGGGTCGAGGACGAAGCCGATGTGGTCGCCGCCGCCCGCGCGCGTGACGATCCGGCCGACGAACCAGGCCGGGACGTCCTCCAGCACGACGGCCCCGCCGTACGCCTCTCGCAGCCGGAGCCCCTCGAACTTGTCCGTCCGGTCTCCGGTCCGCCCGCCGAACAGCTCGGCGAGGGCGTGCTGTTCACGTGCGAGCAGGTGCACGGCGAGCACCTCGGCGTCCCGGGCCACCCGGAAGGTGTGGTTCACCTCGGACAGCCACACCACGAAGCGCACGGGCCGCATCGAGCACTGCGAGGCGAATCCGACCAGGCACCCCGCCCGTTCACCGCCCGCGACGGCCGTGACCACGCACATCTCGGGGTCCAGCCGCCCGATGAACGCGTCCATGCCCGCCATGCTCACACCACTCCCTCGCCCTCGCGTCCTACGTCGTCTCGGCATCACCTCACCATGTCGGGTGGGCGGGTGCCATCCCGGGGGGCGATGCCCCGGGCCGCCGCCGGCTGCGGGGTGGCGCCGTCGGTCCGACGGGTGCGTACGAGGGGCCGATGCAGCCGGGCGGTCGCTGCCGCCCGGCTTCGGACCGGCCCCTGACTGGGGGTCCGGCGCCGGGGCCTGCGGCCGTCAGGGCTGGGCGGCATCAGGGCTGGGCGTCATCAGGGCTGGGCGTCATCAGGGCTGGGCGTCATCAGGGCTGGGCGGGCGGCGCCGTGAGGCCGACGGGTGCCAACCGGCGAGTCGGCACCGCCCAGCCCCCAGGCCACCCCACGCCCCCCGGCCACCCACCTCCACACGACGCCCAGACCAGCCGGACAGCGCCGCCAAGCCGACGGGTGCAACCAGCGGACGGCGCAGCCCAAGGCCACCCCACAACCAAGCCCCTGGCCACCCACGCCGCACAACGCCCAGACCAGCCGAACGACGCCACCACGCCGACGGGTGTGCTTACCGGCGGGACGACGCCGTTCGGCGGACGGTACGCCCCGGGCCGCCGGACCAGCCCACGCCCCGGCGACCCGGCGCCCGGCCGCGCGAGGCCCGGGCCGCGCGACGACCAGGCCGGCGCCGGTGCCGCCCGACATGCGTACCGTCCGGCGTCCGCGGTGTCCGGCGTCCGTGCCGGCCGCGGGACTGCTCCGCTTCCGGCGATGCCGCCCCGCGGGCAGGGCAGGGACGCCGGGCGGAACTGGAGGCGGTGGAGGCGTGTAGTCCCACCCGGCAGTCGGCCACCAGTACCGTCCGACGTCCGGGATGTCCGGCGCCCGTGCCGGCCGCGGGACTGCCCCATTGCCGGCGATGCCGCCCCGCGGGCAAGGGCGGGTCAGTCGACCACCGGTGCCGTGCGGGACTCCAGGGCGAGGCGGGTGTCGTTGCCGTAGACGCCGGTTTCGTCGCCGCGGATGCCGTACCAGAGTTGGAAGCGGGCGACCGCCGCGGTCAGTGTGGGGTCGTAGCGGCCGCTGGTGGAGCCGTCGCGGTAGACGTCCGGGATGCGCAGGAGGCGTTCCTGGAGTTCGGTCACCTCGGGGCCGGTGGCTCCCTCGCGGAGGGTGCCCGGTCCGTCGGGGTCGGCGGCCGGCGGGGTGGGTGTAGGGGTGGGGGCGGCGGCGGAGGCGGACGCGGTGGGGCGGGGAGCGGGCGCCGCCGCCTTGTCGTCGGTGTTCTCGCCTGGGAGCAGAAGGGCCGCACCGCCGAAGCCGAGCACCGCGGCCGCGACGACGGCCACCGCGACGGCCGCGCGGCGCAGTCCTGGTCCGGGCCCGGCACGGCCGTATCCGCTCTCGCGGCCGAGGGGCGGGATTTCCTGTGTCAGGTCCTCGGAGCCGGCCGTCGGCCGGGGCAGCGCGACGGACTCGTAGCCGCGGGGCTCGTTGCCGCCCGGGGCCGAGCCGATCTCCTCGCGGTATTCCCGCATCAGTTCCGCGAGTGCGTCGGTGCGGCGGGGCCGCAGGACGCGGATGGGTTCGAGGGCCGGTCCGTCGTGCGGCTGCCGGGGCTCGGACGGTGTCGACACGCTACTCTCCTTCCGTCCGGGTTCGGGGGCGCCCGTCTTCGGGGATCGTCCTGCCGCTAGATACGCGGCTGCCGGGCCAGGGGTTCAGAGGGAACTCGGTTCCTCCCGGAGAGCGCACTGAGTGCCATGCGTACCCTTCCGGGTGCTACGTTCCCGCTCATGAGCTCCGAGAAAGCCGACCCCGGGACCGGAAAGCCGCCCATGCGGGACGCCCTGGTGGCGGCGGCCTTCCAGCTGTTCCTCGAGCGGGGTTACGAGCAGACCACCATCGACGACATCGTGACGCTGGCCGGCGTCGGACGGCGCTCGTTCTTCCGCTACTTCCCGTCCAAGGAGGACGTGGTCTTCCCGGACCACGAGCGGTGCCTGGCCGACATGACGGCCTTCCTCGCGGGGGGCGGCGGCGACGAGGAACCCGTGCGGCGGGTGTGCGACGCGGCCCGGCTCGTGCTGCGGATGTACGCCGAGAACCCGACGTTCTCCGTGCAGCGCTACCGCCTCACCAAGCAGGTCCCGGGCCTGCGCGCCTACGAGCTGTCGGTCGTGTGGCGCTACGAGCGTGCCCTGGCCGAGTATCTGCGCCGGCGTTTCGCGGCCCGCCGGGACGGCACCCTCCAGGCCGATGTGATCGCGGCGGCGGTGGTGGCGGCGCACAACAACGCGCTGCGCTCCTGGCTGCGTTCGGACGGGCAGGACGACGCGAGCGCCACGGTGGACCACGCGCTCGCGTACGTGCAGTCCGCGTTCGGCGGCACGCCGGTGCCTCCTGCCGGGGAGCAGCCCGAGGACGTCGTGGTCGTCGTGTCCCGGCGCGACGCGCCCTTGTGGCGGGTCGTGCAGGAGATCGAGTCGACGCTGGGGCGGGGCTGAGGGTCCGCACATTGAGGGAACGGAGTGCCTTTACGAGTGGCACTGAGTGCCATACTCTGGGCTGCGTGCGCGGTGGCACGGCGAACCGGGCACACCTGTGCGCGGGCGACCGCACACGGGATTCCGGCCGAGTGCAGGGAGTTGACAGCGTGTACCACCACTCAGGAAGCGTCGCTCAGCAGGCAGCCGGCTCCCCGACGGGTCTGCTCGACCCGAGGGGCCCGGCCACGGAGGCCATCCTCTTCCAGCGCTGCACCTGGTGCGGCACCGCCATGTACCACCGGGTGCTCTGTCCCGTCTGCCGCGGCAGCGACCTGCGGACGGAGCGCAGCGAGGGCGTGGGGACCGTCCGCCACTCCACGGTGGTGCACCGCAACACCCCGGCGGCCCGCAACGTGTCCCTGATCGAGATGGCCGAGGGCTTCGTCGTACGCGGCCGGGTCATGGGCCCGCCCATCGGCATCCACAGCGGGGACCGGGTGCGGCTGTCGACCGCCAAGGACCCGGTACGGGGTGAGCCGGTCTTCCAGCTGATCGACGAGCCGTACCGGGCCTGGACCTGACGGGCGGTCCGGTCACCGGATCCCGGGGAGCAGTTCGCCGGTGCGCACGGGCCGTCCCGTCTCGAAGCTCCGGTTGGCCGCGAGACCGACCGCCAGGGCGAGTGCCCCGTCGCGTTCGGTGGCCGTCGGATGGGTCGCCGCCGCGGTGTCCGGCGCGCGGGTGGGGCCGACGGGTCCGAACAGCGCGTCGAGCATGCGGGGGTCGCCGCCGCCGTGGGCCTCGTGGGCGACCGCGAGCGGCACGTCCACCGGGGGCCGCCACAGCGGGCGCAGGGTGAGGCGGGCGCCGCCCGCGTGCTCCGCCACCGTGTCCCCGTGCACGGCACCCGCAGCGGAGGTGACCCGGGTCAGGGGCGGCTGCCAGCGGCTCTCCTCGACCTCCAGTTCCAGCCGGCCCGCGCTGCCGTTGAACATCACGCGGTAGCCCTCCCACGGGGAGTAGGCGGTCAGGTGGTACGTCATCGTCGCGCCGCGCGCGTAGCGCACGAGGACGGACATGTCGTCCTCGATGGTGATCGGCCCGTCGAAGACGTTCCGGTCGCGCAGGTAGCCGTCGTCGCGCTCGGCGTCCAGGTAGAGGGCGCGCAGGGTGTCGTTGGCCGCGAGGTCCAGGGCGAAGGGGTCGTCGGCGGCCCGGTCGGCGCCGTGGGCGCGGTCGTAGTCCCGGCGCAGTCCGTGCCGCTCCCCCGCCTCGCGGCCGTAGAAGCCGAGCCGCCCGTAGCCGAAGGCCTCCCGGGGCTCGTCGGCGAGCCACCAGTTCACCAGGTCGAAGTGGTGCGAGGACTTGTGCACCATCAGGCCGCCGCTGTGGTGTTTCTCGCGGTGCCAGCGGCGGAAGTAGTCGGCGCCGTGCCGTACGTCGAGCAGCCACTCGAAGTGGACCGACAGCACCTCGCCGATCGCACCCTCGGCGAGCAGGGCGCGGACCTTCTCGTGCACGGGGTTGAAGCGGTAGTTGAAGGCGACGGTCAGACGGTTGCCGGTCTCGCGGACGGTGTCGAGGATGCGGGTGCAGCGCTCGGCGTCGACGGTCATCGGTTTCTCGGTGACGACCCGGCAGCCCGCTTTCAGGGCCGGGACGATGTAGCGGTCGTGCTCGGCGTCGACGGTGGTGACGACGACCTCGTCGATGTCCTCCTCGGCGAGCAGGTCGGTGAAGCGGTCGGGCTCCCACGTGGTGGCGGCCGGCGCGCCGGTCTCGGTCAGCAGCCGGTTGTGGAAGGCCATCCGGGTCGGGCTGGGGTCGCACAGCGCGGCCACGCGGTGGCCGGGGCGTTCGGCGAGGCCCCGGGTGAAGAGCTGGGCCCGGTGGCCCGTGCCGACGACGGCTGCGCGCAGGACGGGAGTTCGGCTCATGACAGGTGGTCTGTCCCGGGGACGGGCCGTCCACTCCCCCGCCGCGGAAAGCGCTTGCCGGAAGTGTGTGCCGAAGCGGCTGTCAGTGCGTCAGGGCGCGTGCGGCGAAGCCGGGGTCCCGTAGGGCATCGCCTCGTACGGCGTCACCGCGGGCGGGCCGGGCAGGCGGGGCGGGAATCCCGCGCGCCGATGCCGAGTCAGCGCGGGAAGGCGCGCGCCCAAGCCGGGGTCAGCCCGTCAAAGTGACGCGGATGCCCACCGTGCCGTCCAGGCCCCGGCGCAGCCGGCTGCCGAGCAGGGTGAGCCGGCCGGTGAGGCCGTACTTGCGGGCGATCAGCTGCCGGTAGCGGGCGGTGGTGTCCGGGTCGCAGATCTCCGCCGTCGCGGGCACCTGCTCGCCGGTGGGGTTGCCGCGCAGGTCGCAGGGGCCGACCAGGACGTCGGCGCGGTTGCGGATCCGCTTCACCTTCCAGGAGTCGGCCGGCGTCCAGGCGCCGAGCGCGTTCCCGTCGCGCACCACCCAGACCGGGGTGGCGACCGGCGTACCGTTTCTGCGGTAGCTGGTGATCAGCAGGTACTTGCCCGCGCCCAGTTCGTCCAGCGCACTGTCGTCCATGACGGGCAGTGTACGAGCGCGTTCCGCGCGGCGTGCCCCTCGGGTTTCAGTGCGGCGCGGCGGCCATGCGCCGCACCGCCTCCCCGATCACCTCCGGCGAGGTCGCCAGGTTGAGGCGGACGTGTCCGGCGCCGCCCGTGCCGAAGGGAAGGCCGGAGTTGAGGGCCACGCGGCCGCGGTGCAGGAAGGTGTCCGCCGGGTCGTCACCGAGGCCGAGCGCGCGGCAGTCGAGCCAGGCGAGGTAGGTGGCGTCGCCCGGGCGGTAGCGGATCTCGGGCAGGTGCTCGGCCAGCAGATCGGCGAGCAGCCGCCGGTTGGCGTCCAGTCCGGACAGCAGGGCGTCCAGCCAGGCGACGCCGTCGCTCAGGGCGGCGGTGTGGGCGATGATGCCGACGTGACTCGGGCCGTGCCCGACCTCCTCGGGCATCCTGGCCAGGTCGGCACCGGCCCCGGGACCGGCGATCGCGAGGGCGGCCTTGAGCCCGGCCAGGTTCCACGCCTTCGAGGCCGACATCAGCGACAGCCCGCGTTCGGCGCCCGGCACGCTGAGGTACGGCACGAAGTCCGTGTCCCCGACCACGAGCGGCGCGTGGATCTCGTCGGCGACGACGCGGACGCCGTACCGCTCGGCGACCGCGGCGACCGCGGACAGTTCCTCGGCGGTGTGCACGGTGCCGGTCGGGTTGTGGGGGCTGCACAGCAGAAAGGCGGCCCGTCCTCCGCCCGCCACCGCCTGCCGGAAGGTCTCCTCCAGGACGCCGAGGTCGATGCGCCCGTCCGCCCCGAGCGGAGCCTCCAGCACGCGCCGGTCCATGTGCTCGACGAACTGGTAGAACGGCGGGTACACCGGCGGGTTCACGACCACCGCGTCCCTGTGTCCGGTGACCAGCTTGAGCATCTCGACGACGCCCAGCATGACGTCGGGCACGATCGCGGTGCGCTCCACGGCGAGCCCGTCCCAGTTCCACCGCTTCCCGGCGAAGGCGGCCAGCGCCTGAGCGTAGGCCGTACCGGCGGGGTAGCCGGTGTCGCCGAGGTCGAGCGCCTCGGTGACGGCGCGCACGACGGGCTCGGCGAGCGGCACGTCCATCTCGGCCACCCACAGGGGCAGCACGTCCTCGGGGTAGGTGCGCCACTTCATGCTCGTACGGCGGCGGAGAAGGTCGAGAGTGAGGGCATGCAGGGGATTCGGTTCACCGGACGTCTCGTGCGGGATCCTGGTCATGGGCACACGATAGGGGGCTGTGCAGTGAGCGGGAATCGTGAGGACGGGGAGCGGGGAGGGGCCGAGGGCCCCTTCCTAGAGATCGCCTGCGACGAGTCCGGGTCGGACGGCGAGAACCTCACCGGCGGGAACACGGACGTGTTCGCGCACGCCAGTATGTCGCTGTCCGAGGCGACGGCGGCGGCGGCCGTACGGGAGATCCGGGACCGGATCCGCTCACCGGCCGAGGAGTACAAGGCGAACCACCTGTTGCGGGAGAAGCACCGCGCGGTGCTGGAGTGGCTGCTCGCGCCTGACGGGCCGATCCACGGGCGGGCGCGGGTGCACCTCATGGAAAAATCCTTCTTCGTGGTGGACCGGGCCGTCGGTCTGCTGCTGGGTGACCCGGGCCAGGCCGTCGCCCTGTTCCGCGAGGGCCGCAGGGCTTTCGGCGAGGACGGCTGGCGGACCTTCCTGGAGGCGGCCAACCAGCTGCTGCGGGTCCGCAACAACGGGGAACCGGGCGCCCCCGTGGAGGGCTTCTACGACACGGTCGACGCCCTGCGGCGAGCCCGCCCGGACACCGACGCGACGGCGATCCTGGAGCGGCTGGCCGCGACCCGGCCCCGCGCGGTGTCCTACCGGGCGGCGTTCCTGGACGGGCCGCCCCTGATCCCGGTGCTCAACCCGCTGCTCCCGGCGATCGTCCGGACGGCCGCGCTGTGGAGCGGCGACGGGCGGCCGGTCCGGCTGGTGCACGACCGGCAGAACATGCTGACACCGGACCGCATCGCCTGGATCGAGGAAGCGGCCCGGCAGGCGGGGGTCGGCCTGGCCGGGCTGCGGCTGGTCGTCGCGCGCGAGGACGCCCGGGTGCAGGTGGCGGACTTCCTCGCCGGGATCGCCCGCAAGATCGCCTCCGACGAGCTGAACGGGCGCGGCGACCCCGCGCTCACCGCCCTGCTGCGGCCCTACGTCGACCCGGCCTCGGTGTGGGGCGACGCGCGCAGCCGGGCCCTGCTCGCCGCCCCGGCGGACTGTGGGCCGACCGCCCCTGCCGCCGTCCGGCGGTGAAGAGATCACGCGTGCGCTGAACACGGCACGGCTGCGCCCCGTATGGGAAGAGGGCACTCAACTCAAGGAGTGCCCCGCGGTGTTCACACCGTGTTGTTCTGGTTCGGGAGCCATGCATGAGGCACGCACGACGACGGGTCGTCCGGCGAGTGACACGGCTGGCGGCCGTCGGCGGACTCCTCCTCGGAGGAGCGATGGTCACACGCGCCGTGGCGAGCGAGCCCCCGGACCCAACGATCGGGGTCCCGTACTCGGCGCAGCCGGCCACGAGCATGGGCACCGACCTCGTGTCCCGGCTCGGCACCTCCCGCACGGCGGGCAGCTGGGTCGACTCCGCCGGCCGGCCGGTCGTCGCCGTCACGGACGAGAAGGCGGCCGACGAGGTCGAGCGCGCCGGTGCGCAGGCGAAGATGGTGCGCCACAGCATGAGCGACCTCAAGTCCGCCACGGCGACGCTGCGTTCGGCGCCCCGGGTGCCCGGTACCGCCTGGGCCCTGGACTACAAGAGCAACGAGGTGGTGGTACGGGGCGACCGCACCGTCTCCGCCTCCGACTGGTCCCGGCTGACCGACGTCGCGGAGGGCATCGGCGGCTTCGTGCGCATGGAGCGCACCGAGGGCACGTTCACGACGCGGATCAACGGCGCGGAGCCGATCCTGTCGACCGCCGGGCGCTGTTCGGCGGGCTTCAACGTGACCGACGGGAAGACCGACTTCATCCTCACGGCCGGGCACTGCGGGCCCGACGGTTCCGTCTGGTTCGCCGACGACCGGGGCCGGGAACAGGTCGGCACATCGCTCAAGGGGAGCTTCCCCGGCGACGACTACTCGCTGGTGAAGTACGACAGCGGTCGCGCGGGCGAGGGCGCGGACGTCGTGGCGGTCGGTGGCGGCAAGGGCGTGCGGATCACGGGCGTGGCCGATGCGGAGGTCGGGCAGAAGATCTTCCGCAGCGGTAGCACGAGCGGGCTGCGCGAGGGGGAGGTGACCGCGCTGAACGCGACGGTCAACTACCCCGAGGGCACGGTCACCGGCCTCATCGAGACGAACGTGTGCGCCGAACCCGGTGACAGCGGCGGCCCGATGTTCGCCGACGGCGTCGCGCTCGGCCTGACGTCGGGGGGCAGCGGGGACTGCGCGGCGGGCGGCACGACGTTCTTCCAGCCGGTGACGAAGGCGCTGACCGAGCTGGGGGTCAAGCTGATCGTGGCCAAGCAGGCCGGTGGCGCCACCGGCGCCTCCCCGGCACCGTCTGCCTCGCAGGGCGCCGCCTCCCCCGGCTCGTCGGCACCGGTCACGGGCGAGGACGTGTCGGGCCTGCTGACCCGCCTCACCGACCCGCGCAACGTGGGCCCCGGCCTGCTGGTCATCGCGGGCAGCCTCGTCGCCCTGGTGGCGACCCGCTGGATCCGCGCGGAGCAGGACCGCAAGGCGTATCGGCAGTACTACTCGGCTACTTGGGGATGACGTCCGTCAGTCCGGGTGAGGACGCCTCATGACCGTACTGCTCGGCGCCACCGAGCTTCAGCGGGTGGTCACGCCGCAGGCCATGGTCCCAGCCCTGCGCCAGGGCTTCGTCGCGGCCCTCGCGACGCGGACCTCCCCGCAGCGCGTGCGCCAGAGTCTGCCGACGTCCTCCGGGAGTATCGCCGTACTGCTGCCGGGGCTGCTGCCCGGCATCCCCGCCTACACGGTCAAGGTGAACGCCAAGTTCCCCGGGGCCGACCCGGCGATCTCCGGCATCGTCTGTCTCCACGACCTGGAGACCGGGGAGCTGCTCGCACTGCTGGACTCCGCCTTCGTGACCGCGTGGCGGACCGGGCTGTCGGCGGCGTTGGCCACCGACCTGCTCAGCCCGGCGGGAGCACGCGCTGTGGGGATCATCGGCGCCGGAGCCCAGGCGGACATGACGCTGCGCGGGCTGACCCGGTTGCGCACGGTCGAACGAGTCGTCATCCACGACGCCGACGACGGCCGGGCTCACCGGATGGCCGAGGTCTGGCAACGGGCCGGACTCACGTGCCAGGTCGTCGGCAGCGCGCGAGAAGTCGCCCGGAGCTGTGACAGCGTCGTCACCGCGACCTGGTCCCGCCAACCGCTCCTGCACCGCCCGGACGTCCGGGCGGGCTCGCACATCACCTCGCTGGGAGCGGACGAACCGGGCAAGGTGGAACTGGACACCGGGCTGCTGCGGCACGCCCGGGTCATCGTGGACGACCTCGACCTGGCGATGACGTCCGGCGCGCTGGGCAGCGCGGGCCTGCGCCGGGAGGATGCCGCGGCCGTGCTGGGCCGGATCATCGACGGGACCGTCCCGGCGCGGACCGACGCCGAGCAGGTGACGGTCTACACCCCGGTCGGCCTGCCATGGCAGGATCTCGCACTCTCCTGGGCCGCCTATCAGACAGCGCTGCGGGACGGGGTAGGCGTCGGTTTCCGGTTCCACTCGCCACCGAAGGACGAGGGCGACGCGTAAGCATGCCTGCGCCAGGGCGGCCCTGCCTCACCCCAGTGTGAGCAGGACCGTCGCCGCCCCCGCCCCCAGCAGCCCCAGCGCCTGGCGTCGGCTGATCCGCTCGTGCAGGAGGGCGAGGCCGAGGATGACGGGCAGCGCCGGGTAGAGGGACGCGATGACGACGGCGACGGCCAGCAACTGGCGCTGGGCGGCGAGCAGATACAGCACGAGGCCGAGGGCCGCACCGGCCCCGATGAGGAGGGCCTGGACGCAGCGGCCCGGCGGCAGCTTCAGCCGGCGGGCGTGGCGGACGGCATCCGGCAGGAGGACGAGGACCGCGGCGACACGGCCCGCGGCGACGGGCCACAGCCCGCTGCCGGGGCCGGCCTGGCCCAGAGCGAGGTACTGCACGGTCACGCCCGCGCTGGCGAGCAGTCCGTCCGCCGTCCCCTTGCCCGAGCCGCCCCCGCCTCCGGAGACGAACCACAGCGCGGGGACCGTCACGGCGATGCCGAGCCAGGCCAGGGCCCCCGGGCGGTCGCCGAGGACGAGCACGCCGCACAGCACCGAGAGCGCGACGCCCGTGACGGCGCTCACGGGCACCACGACGCTCATCGCGCCCTGACTCAGCCCGCGGTTGAGGAACCGCATGGCGACGCCGCTGCCGACGCCGGACAGCGCGCCCCAGAGCAGGTCGGCGGTGTGGACGGCGTCCGCGGGCATGAGGAGTGCGGCGGCGCAGGCGAGCAGCAGCCCGCCGAGCTGGCCGAGGAAGGTGACGGCGGCGTGGTGGATGTGCCGGGACAGCAGGCCGCCGGCGAAGTCGACGATGCCGTAGACGACGGCCGAGGAAAGTGCGAGAAGGGCACCCATTCGATGAGGGGTGCCCCGGGACGAGGGTCCGATGCGTCAGGACCTGGCTGACGCTCAGGCCGCGGGCGCGGACTGCGGGGCCGCGGAGGCCCACTCCAGGACGAGCCGCTGGTACTCCTCGCGCTGCTCGACGCTCAGTGTCCCGCCCGACCGGCGCCACAGGGCCCGGATCTCCTCGTTGACCTCGTCAGCCGTTCGCTGGGAAGAGGTTTCAACAGTGGTGGACATGCTGTGAAGCATACGTCGCCGCACGTGAAGACGATGTGAGTAATCGTGAGTTAAACGGTCATTCCGGACAGTGTTGCTGATCACGTCCATCTCCCAGTAAACGTGAGCCTGTTCACACTTCGGCCGATCCCAGCACCAGGACCTTGATGGCCAGAACGGCCGCACCGCGCGCCCAGTCGTGAAAGTCGGACACCTTCGTCTCCAGTTCGACGGGGGCGGCCAGGGGGTGCCGGTTGTCCCGGACGGTCTCCTCGACCGTCTTGCCGGCCACGTCCATCAACCCGACCCCCTCTCCCGCGAGCAGGATCTTCTGCGGCATCACGAAGTTGGAGATCTGCGCGACAAGCGTGCCCAGGGCGCGTGCGGCCTCGGTGACGACCCGGGCGGGCATGGGGTCCCCCGCGGCGGCCGCCGCGAGGATCTCCTCGTACGTCCGGTCGCGGCCGGTGGCGGCCTGTACCTGGTAGCGGATGTTGGGGATGGTCAGGAGCGAGACGGCGCTGCCGCGCCGGCCGTCCGGGGTGAGCGGGCCGTTGGGGTCGACGATCCAGTGGCGGCCGAAGCCGCGGTCCTCCTCGGCGTAGGGCACCCGCTTGCCGCCCAGGACGAGTCCGTAGCCGATGCCGGCGCCGATGGTGAGGACGACGAAGCGGTCCAGGCCGCGTCCGGCGCCGAACCAGGTCTCGGCCTCGACCAGGGCGGCGACGTCGTTCTCGACGACCACGGGCAGCCCGGTGCGCTCCTCGACGAGTTCGGCCAGGGGGACGTCCCGCCACAGCAGGAAGGGGGACTCGCCGACGACGGCGCGGTCCTGGACGAAACCGCCGACCCCGATGCCGATCCCGGCGAGCCGGGGATGGTCGCGGATCAGCGCGGCGGTCATCTCCCCGAGCACATCGGCGACTTCGGCGGGGTCGTGGGTGGTGAGCGGACGGTCGTGGCGGGCGACGATGTCACTTCGGAGCGTGGTGACGACGCCGTAGACCGTGTCCTCGGTGATCTTGAAGCCGAGGAAGGACCAGGAGTCGGCGACGACGTCCAGCGGTGTCGAGGGGCGGCCCTGGCGCGCCTCCGCCGGCACTCCCGCCTCGGCCACCTCGACCAGCAGGCCCGACTCGATCAGCGGCTTGGTCAGCCGGGTGAGGCTGCCGGCCGACAGTCCCAGCCTGCGGGCGAGCTCGGTGCGCGACAGCGGGCCGTGCACGAGGACCTCGATCGCCACCGCGCGCTCCCCCGGGCTCAGCGGCGGCCAGCCGGCCATGCCTGCGGTCATTCGGTCCGCTCCCCTCACCCTTTTCTTTCGCACTGAAACCAACATGACCACTCTAAGTCGATGACGGTTCCTGGGAAAAGATGTTTGCACCCCTCTTGACGCAGCAATTGTTTCGCACCAAAAGTAAGTCCCGCCAGAGGACGAGCCGCCGCAGCGAGGGAGTCTCCCGATGACCATCGCCTCCAGCAGCCCTCCGTCGCGCCTGCCCGCGGGCGGCGCGACGGAGACCCGCAGCAAGCCCAGGACACGACGCGACGACGTGAGCGGGAACCGGGGTGACGGACGGCTGGCCGCGGTCTTCATCGCCCCGGCGCTGCTCGGCTTCCTCGTCTTCCTCCTCTGGCCGACGCTCCGGGGCATCTATCTGAGCTTCACCCGCTTCAACCTGCTGACGCCAGCGGAGTGGGTGGGCCTGGACAACTACGTCCGCATGGTCAACGACCCCATCTTCTGGGACTCGTTGACGGTCACCGTCGAGTACGTCGTCATCAACATCGGCGTCCAGACGGTCGCGGCGCTCGCCATCGCCGTCCTCCTCCAGCGGCTGACCCGGTCGGCGATGCTGCGCGGCATCGTGCTCACGCCGTACCTGATGTCGAACGTCGTCGCGGGTCTGGTCTGGCTCTGGATCCTCGACACCCAGCTCGGCGTCGGCAACGAGATCATCAGCGCCCTCGGCGCCGACCGCATCCCGTTCCTCGCCGACGAGACCTGGGCGATCCCGACGATCGCGCTCATCAACGTGTGGCGGCACGTCGGCTACACCGCGCTGCTGCTGTTCGCCGGTCTCCAGGCGATCCCGAACGACATGTACGAGGCGGCCAGGGTGGACGGCGCGAGCGAGTGGCGGATGTTCTGGCGGATCACCATGCCGCTGCTGCGGCCGGTGCTCGCGGTCGTGCTCATCATGACGGTGATCGGGTCGTTCCAGGTGTTCGACACCGTGGCCGTGACCACCGCGGGCGGTCCGGCGAACGCGACCAACGTGCTCCAGTACTACATCTACGGCTCCGCCTTCGGACGCTTCCAGTTCGGCTACGCCTCGGCCATGTCCGTCGCCCTGCTCGTCGTGCTGAGCGCGATCACCATCCTCCAGTACCGGCTCACCCGGGCCGGCCGGACCGACCTCGGCTGACGGAAGGGAGACACCGGCATGGCTGCCGTGACGACAACGACGTCCACGACTCCGCAACCGGTCCGGCGCAGGTTCCCCTTCGGGCGGGCCGCCGCCTGGACCGTGATGGGACTGATCGTCCTCATCACCCTGCTGCCGTTCTACTGGATCCTGCGCACCGCCCTCTCCACCAACGCGGGTCTCAACGCCGACCCGACCAACCCCCTGCCCGTGGACCTCACCACCAGCGGCTTTGAACGCGCCCTGGGCATGCAGTCGGCCGAGGAGGCCGTCGCGCAGGGCGGCGCGGGCGGCGGGCTCGACTTCTGGCGCTATCTGCTCAACTCGGTGCTGGTCTCGACCCTGGTCACCGGCTGTCAGCTCTTCTTCTCCGCGATGGCCGCGTACGCCTTCTCCCGGCTGCGCTGGCGCGGCCGGGACGCGGTCTTCGGGCTGTTCCTGGCCGGGATGATGGTGCCGACCATCTTCACGCTGCTGCCGAACTTCGTGCTCATCAAGCAACTGCACCTGGTGGACACACTCCTCGGCATCGCGCTGCCCACCATGTTCATGGCGCCGTTCGCGGTGTTCTTCCTGCGGCAGTTCTTCATGAACATCCCGCAGGAGGTCGAGGAAGCCGCGCTGCTGGACGGCGCCGGGAAGATCAAGATCTTCTTCCGGGTGGTGCTGCCGATGGCGTCCACGCCGATCCTCACGCTGGGCGTGCTGACGTACATCACCTCCTGGAACGACTACTTCTGGCCGCTGATGGTCTCCTACAGCGACAGCTCGCGCGTGCTGACCGTGGCGCTGGCGATCTTCCGGGCGCAGACCCCGGCGACCGGCGTCGACTGGTCCGGGCTCATGGCGGCGACGCTGATCGCCGCGCTGCCGATGCTGGTGCTGTTCGCCTGCTTCGCGCGCCGCATCGTCAGCTCCATCGGCTTCACCGGGATCAAGTAAGGGGACTGTCATGCGAATTCGTCTGCGTACGCTCGTCGCGGCGACCGGAGCGCTGGCGCTGTCCCTGGTCAGCGGATGCGCGCAGCAAGGCGCCGCCGGATCCTCCGCGAACACGGTCACGTACTGGCTGTGGGACGCCAACCAGCTGCCCGCCTACCAGGCCTGCGCGAAGGGGTTCGAGAAGGAGAACCCCGGACTGGACGTCAAGATCACCCAGTTGGGGTGGAGCGACTACTGGACCAAGCTCACCGCCGGGTTCATCGCCGGTACCCAGCCTGACGTGTTCACCGACCACATCCAGAACTTCGGCCAGTACGCCGACCTGAAGGTCCTGGAACCGCTCGACGACCTCGGCATCGAGAACTCCGACTACCAGCCGGGCCTCGCCGCCAACTGGATCGGGAAGGACGGCCACCGCTACGGCGCCCCCAAGGACTGGGACACCGTCGCGCTGTTCTACAACTCGAAGATGACGAAGGACGCCGGCCTCACCGCCGAGCAGCTGAACAGCCTCGCCTGGAACCCCGAGGACGGCGGCACCTTCGAGAAGGCCATCGCCCACCTCACGATCGACAGGAACGGCAAGCGGGGCGACGAGCCGGGCTTCGACAAGAACAACGTCAAGGTGTACGGCATGGCCTCCAACGGCGGCGGCTTCGGCGACGGCCAGACCCAGTGGAGCAACTTCGCCGCCTCCGCCGGGTGGAGCTACCTGGACAAGCCGCGCTGGGGCACGAAGTACCAGTACGACAGCAAGACCTTCCAGTCGGTCGTCACGTGGTACTTCGGCCTGGCGAAGAAGGGCTACATGCCGCCGCTGTCCGACTACAACGTCCAGTCCAACCAGGCGAACACCCAGGTCGCTGCGGGCAAGGCCGCCACCGCGTTCGACGGGGCCTGGATGATCTCCTCGTACGCCGGCTTCAAGGGCCGGGACATCAAGACCGCCCTGACGCCGGTCGGCCCGACCGGCAAGCGCGCCACCATGATGAACGGCCTCGCCGACTCCGTCACCAAGGCCTCCGAGAACAAGGAGGGCGCCAAGAAGTGGGTGGCGTATCTGGCCTCGGACCAGTGCCAGAAGGTCGTCGGCGGTTACGGCGTCGTCTTCCCCGCGACGAAGGCCGGGACCGAGGCCGCCGTCGCCGCGTACCGGAAGAAGGGCATCGACGTCTCGTCGTTCACCGAACCCGTGGCCGACAAGAAGAACTTCCGGACCTTCTCGTACCCGATCGCCAGCTACTCGGCGGACATGACGGCGCTCATGTCGCCGGCGATGGAGGACATCTACGGCAACGGCAAGCCGGTCAGCAGCCTCGACGAGACCAACGAACAGATCAACCTGATCCTCTCGCAGTGATCCCCCGACCAGTGAAGGGCATGCCTTACATGACGTTCTCCATCGGCATCGTCGGCGCCGGACAGTTCTCGGGCCAGTTCGCCACGCTGTTCCAGGCCCACCCCGGCGTCAGCGCCGTCCACGTCACCGACCTGCTGCCCGAGAGGGCCGAACAACTCGCCGCCGCGCAGGGCCTCGCCGGCAACTTCCCGTCGTACCAGGCCATGCTGGAATCGGAGGACGTCGACGCCGTCGCGATCTTCACACAGCGCTGGACGCACGGGCCTCTGGTGCTCCAGGGCCTCAACGCCGGCAAGCACGTGTACTCCGCCGTCCCCATGGCGATCAGCACGGAGGAGATCGCCGCGATCATCGACACGGTCAAGGCCACCGGGCTGACGTACATGATGGGCGAGACCAGCGAGTACAACCCGGCGACGGTCCACGCCCGCAACCAGATCGCCGAGGGCGCCTTCGGGCGGCTCTTCTACGCCGAGGGCGACTACGTCCACGACATGGACCTGGGGTTCTACGAGGCCTACCAGTACAGCGGCGGCGACAACTGGAAGGCCACCGCCAGCTATCCCCCGCTGCTGTACCCGACGCACGCGGTCGGCGGGGTGCTGGGCGCCTGGCGGACGCACGCGGTCAGCGTGTCGGCGATCGGTGTCGTCGACGACCGGGGCGACGGCGTCTTCGACAAGGAGGTCAGCCAGTTCGGCAACGACTTCTCCAACGCCACCGCGCTGTTCGAGGTGGCGGGCGGCGGCTCGTTCCGTACCAACGAGTTCCGGCGGGTCGGCTACCCCTCGCACATACGGGAGTCGCGTTTCCGCTTCTTCGGCACCGAGGCGAGCATGGAGCAGCTCGCCACGGTCGCCCTGTGGCAGGACAAGCAGGGCGTGAAGGACATCAGCGAACTGCTGGAGCCCAAGCCCACCATGGCGCCCGACGACCCGTCGCTCCAGCACATCGCGCCCGAGCTGCGGGCCGCGTTCACCTCCGGGTCGGCTCCCGTGCACGACCGTGCGCGGCTGCCGAGGGAGTTCGACAACCTCCACAACGGCCACGAGGGCAGCCACCACTTCCTGGTGGACGACTTCGTGACCGCCGTCAACACGCGCACCCTGCCGTCGGTGAACGCGTGGGTGGCCGCCCGCTACACCCTGCCGGGCATCATCGCGCACGAGTCCGCGCGGCAGGGTGGTGTGCGGCTGGAGATCCCGGACTTCGGGGACGCGCCGCAGTAAGGGGTCCTTTCACTATGAGCGTCCGATCAGGTCGCGTGGTCTGGTGCCGTGCATCGCAAGGCGCCGGAGAGCCCTCGTAGCGGAGCTACGAGGGCTCTCCGGCAACGCGGCGAGGCGCGGTGCCAGGCCGCGCGACCCGGGCGGGCATAGTGAAAGGACCCCTAAGGGGCGGGGTCCGAGCCGGGTGCCCGGATCAGGTGCCCGGCTTGCGGCCGTACACGAAGACGTCGTCGTTCTTCTTCAGCAGCGACCAGTACTTCTTGGCGTCGGTCTTGGTCATGTTGACGCAGCCGTGCGAGCCCGGCGGGTTCCACATGCTGACGCCGACCGAGTGGAAGGCCTGGCCGCCGTCGAAGAACTGGGCGTAGGGCATCGGCACGTCGTAGATGGACGAGACGTGGTCGATGTTGCGCCAGTAGATCTTCTTCAGGCCGGTACGGGTCTCGTAGCCGTCGCGGCCGGTGCGGACCGGGACGGGGCCGTAGACGAGCTTCTTGCCGTCCTGGATCCAGCTCAGCTGGAGGCTCAGGTTCACGCAGGCGATCCGGCCCTTGTTCACCGGGCACTTGCCGGCCTTGTTGGGGTTCTTCCCGACGGCCTTCTGCTTCTGCATCAGGTCCATCACTCCCCAGGTGACGGGCCCGGCGTAACCGGCGTTCGGGGAGATGCCGTGCTTGGTCTGGAAGGCCTGGATCGCCTTGCAGTCGGCGGCGGACTGCTTGCCGTCGACCGGGCGGCCGAGGAACTTCTCCACCTGCTTCTGGTACGGGCCGGTCTGCGTGGTGCAGCTCGCGGCCGCGGCCGGCGTGGCGCCGAGCGCGAGCGTGAGCGGCGCCACCAGTCCGGCGATCCCGAGTGCGACGGCGCCCCGTCTGCGTACGTCCCCCATGGTTGGTCCTGCCCTTTCGCGGAAGTGGTCGCATGGTCTGCTGATCCCTGCCTGCTAGACGGGCGCACGGGGGGTTCGGTTGTGCTGGCTGACAGCCTGCGACGAAACGGTGACATACCTCACCGGCCAACCGGGCAAAGCGCCCAGGCGGACGCGGTGGGCCGGCGGTGTCTCAGCGGTAGCCGGTCGTGTCCGCCGGCTTGCCCCTGTCCTGCACCTCGACGAGGTAGCGCCAGGCGTCCGGGCGGCTGCCGTCGAGGTCGGTGAAGCCGTACTCCCTGGCCAGGCCGCCGCTGGAGAGGGAGCGGCCGTTCCAGCGCGCCACGTCGGGGTCGGCGGCGAGCGCGACCACGGCCCGGCCGACGTAGCGCGGGGTCTCCGAGATGGCGAAGTGGGGGACGCGCTCCAGGGCGTCGCGCCAGTTGTCCTCCCGTACCCCATAGATGTCGAGCATCATCTCCGAGCGCAGCCAGCCGGGGGTGAGGGCGACGGCGGTGGCGCCGCGCGGGCCGAGTTCCTGGCCGAGGGCGAAGGCCATGCGCAGGACGGACGTCTTGGCGAGGTCGTAGAAGAAGTTCACGCGGTAGTTCTCGGCGTTGTAGTCGGCGGTTCCGTCGGTGACCTCGACGACCAGGCCGCCGGGGTTGCGCAGCATCAGGGGCAGGGCGTGGTGACTGGTGACGGCGTGCGTCTCGACCGCGAGCCTGAGCAGGCGCAGGCCGTTGTCGAGGTCGTGCTCCCAGAGCGGGCTCTCCCACTCGAAGAGCTTCTCGCCGCCCCAGATGTCGTTGACCAGGACGTCGAGGCGGCCCTGTTCGTCGGCGATGCGGTCGACGAGGGCGCGGACCTGCGCCGGGTCGAGGTGGTCGGTGGGTACGGCGACGCCCTGCCCGCCGGCCCCGGTGACCAGGTCGGCGGTGTCCTCGATGGTCTCGGGCCGGTCGTACTCCGAGCGGCGGGCGCGGGTGCTGCGGCCGGTGACGTAGACGGTGGCGCCCGCCGCGCCGAGCTCCACCGCCATGCCCCGTCCGGCACCCCGGGTCGCACCGGCGACCAGTGCGACCTTGCCCTTCAGTGGAGCTGACATGTCCGACCTCCCGATACCGTGGCTGCGTGTCGCCTCCAGGGTGACGGGTAAGCCGGACATCTTCTGTCGCCTTTTGCTGGCGACACGCGATCAGTGACCGCGGGCGATCCACTCCTGGAGGTGCGGGGCCTCCGCCCCGACGGTCGTGGGGTCTCCGTGGCCGGTGAGGACCTTCGTCCCGGGCGGCAGCGTGAGGAGGCGGTCGCGGATCGAGTCGATGATCGTCGGGAAGTGCGAGAAGGACCGGCCGGTGGCTCCGGGGCCGCCCTGGAAGAGGGTGTCCCCGGTGAAGACGGTGGCGAGCCCGGGGTCGTACAGGCACACGGCGCCGGGCGCGTGCCCCGGCGTGTGCAGGACGCGCAGGTCGGCGCCGCCGGCCTCGATCACCTGGCCGTCGACCAGCCATGCGTCGGGCTCGCGGTCAGGGTGGGTCTGCTTCCACAGCGGCAGGTCGTCGCGGTGCAGCCAGATAGTGGCCCCGGTGCGCTCGGCGAGGGCGGGGGCGGCGTCGATGTGGTCGTTGTGGGCGTGGGTGCACACGATGGCCGTGAGCCGGCGGTCTCCGACGGCCTCGGCGATGGCGTCGGCGTCGTGCGCGGCGTCGATGACGATCGCCTCGTGGTCGTCGCCGACGATCCAGACGTTGTTGTCGACGTCCCAGGTGCCGCCGTCGAGGCTGAACTGCCCGGAGGTGACGAGGTGTTCGACGCGCGGGGCCATCACAGCACCACCACCGAGCGCAGCACGTCGCCGTGGTGCATCCGCTCGAACGCCTTCTCCACCTCGTCGAGCTGGATGGTCTCGGTGACGAACGCCCCGAGGTCCAGGCGCCCCTGCAGGTGCAGGTCGATCAGCATGGGGAAGTCGCGGGAGGGCAGGCAGTCGCCGTACCAGGAGGACTTCAGCGCCCCGCCCCGGCCGAACACGTCCAGCAGGGGCAGTTCGAGTTTCATCTCGGGGGTGGGCACGCCGACCAGGACGACCGTGCCTGCGAGGTCGCGCGCGTAGAAGGCCTGCTTGTACGTCTCCGGGCGGCCGACGGCCTCGATGACGACGTCTGCGCCGAAGCCGTCGGTGAGTTCGCGGATCGCCTCGACCGGGTCGGTCTCGCGCGAGTTGACGGTGTGGGTGGCGCCCATGGTCCGGGCGGTCTCCAGCTTGCGGTCGTCGATGTCGACGGCGACGATCTTCGCCGCTCCGGCGAGGTGCGAGCCGGCGATGGCGGCGTCGCCTACGCCTCCGCAGCCGATCACGGCGACCGTGTCGCCCCGGCCGACGTTTCCGGTGTTGATCGCGGCGCCGATGCCGGCCATGACGCCGCAGCCGAGCAGCCCGGCCACCTGCGGGGCGACCGCCGGGTCGACCTTGGTGCACTGCCCGGCCGCGACCAGCGTCTTCTCGGCGAAGGCGCCGATACCGAGGGCAGGGGAGAGTTCCTGGCCGGTCGAGGCGAGGGTCATCTTCTGCCCGGCGTTGTGGGTGTCGAAGCAGTACCAGGGACGCCCGCGCAGACAGGCGCGGCATTTCCCGCACACCGCACGCCAGTTGAGGATCACGAAGTCACCGGGTTCGACGTCGGTGACGCCGTCGCCGACCGCCTCGACCACGCCCGCGGCCTCGTGGCCCAGCAGGAAGGGGAAGTCGTCGCTGATGCCGCCCTGCTTGTAGTGCAGATCGGTGTGGCACACCCCGCAGGCCTGGACGCGCACGACCGCCTCCCCCGGGCCGGGATCGGGCACGACGATGGTCTCGATCCGTACCGGCTCGTCCTTGCCCGGTGCGATCACACCGCGTACTTCCTGCGCCATGCTGACTCCTTCGTCGGCTCGTAGGCCGGATGCCTTCCCTTCCGACCCTACGCGCGACTGATCGGCAAGGGGCGCGGATCGGCCACCCCGCGGCGCCGTATCACCAGCTCACGCGGTGTCCGAAACGCCGGGCAGCGCTGCGGCGGCCCCCGTAACCTGAACGCTCCGCCCGACGCCGAAGGAGCGACGTGAGCATCGCAGAGACCCGGACCGGTACACCCGCCTGGCGGCTGCTCCTCGGATACGTACGGCCGCACCGCCGGTCCCTGCTCGCCGGTGCCGTGCTCTCGCTGGTCACCGGGGCGACCGGGCTGATGCTGCCGCTGGTGGCGCGGGGCCTGATCGACGACCTGGCGCACGACCGGGCCATCACCGGCGCGCTGCTGGCGATGTCGGCCCTGGTCGTGACCAACGCGGCGGTCGGCGCGCTGGGTTCGTACGTGCTGCGGCGTACCGCCGAGTCGGTCGTGCTCGGCGCGCGGCGCTCGCTGTCGTCGTATCTGCTGCGGCTGCGCATCACGGCCGTGGACCGCACCGAGCCCGGCGACCTGATGGCCCGGATCACCTCCGACACCACCCTGCTGCGCACGGTCACCACCGAGTCGCTGGTCGGTCTGGGCACCGGTGGCCTCACCCTGGTGGCGACGATCGTGATGATGGGGCTGGTGGATCCGGTACTGCTCGGGGTCACGGTGGCCGTGATCGCGGGCGCGGGGGCAGTGATCGGGACGATCGCGCCGCGCATCAACAAGGCGAGCAAGCAGGCGCAGCAGGCCGTGGGCGTCATGGGCGCCGCGCTGGAGCGGGTGCTGGGGGCGCTGCGCACGGTGAAGGCCTCGGGCGCCGAGCACCGCGAGGAACGCGCGCTGCACGAGGCGGCCGAGGAGTCCTGGCGGCAGAGCGTGCGCGCCGCCAAGTGGTCGGCCGTGGCGGGCAACACGGCGGGGCTGGCCATTCAGATCGCGTTCCTCACGGTGCTCGCGGTGGGCGGGGCGCGGGTGGCGACGGGCGCCGTGGACGTGGCCACGCTGGTGGCGTTCCTGCTGTACGTCTTCTTCCTGATCTCCCCGCTCCAGGAGGTCATCGGCGCCGTCGCGCAGTACCAGACGGGGTCCGCGGCCCTGGCCCGGATCCAGGAGGCGCTGAGCCTGCCCGCCGAGCCGCCGGTGCGCTCCGCGCCGCTGCCGTCCGCTGGTGAGCCGCCCGCGTCCGTCGCCTTCCGCGACGTCCGTTTCCGCTACGCCGACGATCTGCCGCACGTGCACCACGGGGTGACGTTCGAGGTGCCGGCCCGGGGGATGACGGCGTTCGTCGGCCCGTCCGGCGCGGGCAAGACGACCGTGTTCTCCCTCATCGAGCGGTTCTACGACCCCGAGTCCGGTGAGATCGCGCTGGACGGGCGGAACGTGGCGGAGTGGGAACTGCCGCACTTGCGCGCCGCGATCGGCTACGTGGAGCAGGACGCACCGGTCTTGTCGGGCTCCCTGCGGGACAACCTGCTGCTGGGCAATCCGGAGGCGGACGACGACGCCCTCGCGCGGGTGCTGAAGACGACCCGTCTCGACGGTCTGGTCGCCCGGCTGCCCGCCGGCCTCGACACGCTCGTCGGGCATCGTGGCACCAAGCTGTCGGGCGGTGAACGGCAGCGGGTCGCCATCGCCCGGGCTCTGCTGCGCCGGCCCCGGCTGTTGCTGCTCGACGAGGCGACCTCGCAGCTGGACGCGGTGAACGAGGCGGCGCTGCGCGACACGGTCGCGGACGTGGCCCGTACGACGACGGTCCTGGTGGTGGCGCACCGGCTGTCCACGGTGACGATGGCCGACCGGATCGTGGTGATGGATGCCGGGCGGGTCCGGGCGGTCGGCACGCACCGCGAGCTCGTGACCGCCGACCCGCTCTACGCGGAGCTGGCGGCGACCCAGTTCCTGGCCGCGTCGGACTGAGCCACCGGGCATGCGTGAGGGCGGCGCGGCGAGGCCGGTGACACCTGCGCGAGAGCAACGGCGCCGACCCAACGTCGTGTTGAGACCAGGCCTGTCGCGACGCCAGCGGGTCCGGCTGCGTTGCCTGCGTCTGCCTGCGTTTGCCGAGCTCGCCGGACGGGAGGAGGCTCGACAGGAGGAGAGGCTCGTCGCGGCCCGCTTCCGACCGGGTCGCGGCCCTTCGAAGGAGGTCATCATGGGAACCGCGGCAGACCCCGCCTTCGACAGAGAGACACTGCGCCAGGGCGTGGAAGGACAGAGCCCGGACCTGCTGCTCTCGCTCTACGCGGACGACGCGGAGTTCCGTATCGTCGACCGCACGACCCAGCCCAGCCACCCCAAGGTCCTGCACGGCCGGGACGAGATCAGCCGGATGCTGGAGGACGTCTACAGCCGCGACATGTCGCACAAGCTGGAGCGGTGCGTCATCCAGGGCGACGAAGCCGCGTACAGCGAGAGCTGCCAGTACGCGGACGGTGTGCGCGTCCTGTCCGAGTCGATGATCTCGCTGCGGGGCGGCAAGATCGCCGAGCAGACCCTGGTCCAGGCCTGGGACGAGGAGTAGGAGGAACCAGGCCGACGAGCCCCCCGGCGGGCTCGGTTAAGGTGGGGCCGGGCCGTGACTGGCGCTGAGGTGGAGCACCACCGGGGAGCGGCTCCGCAGGAGTCGATGCCGTGCGCCTGGGCGAAGCAGCACACCAGCCCAGGAGTGGATCATGTCGCAGGCACGGCTCATGGATGGGACCTCGCTCGCCCGGCGGATACTGGAGGAGACCGGCAAGCGCGCGGCCGGCCTCACCGAACGGACAGGCACGGCACCGTGCCTCGCCACGGTTCTGGTCGGCGAGGACCCGGCGTCCGTCACGTACGTCCGGATGAAGCAGAACCGCTGCCGCAAGACCGGCATCACCTCCCGGCACGTGTCGCTGCCCGCCGCCACGACCACCGAGGAGCTCGTCGGCACGCTCGAGGCGCTCTCCGCCGACCCCGGCGTGCACGGGATCCTCCTCCAGCACCCGATGGGCGAGCACATCGGCGAGCGTGCCGCGTTCGAGGCGATCGCGCCCGGCAAGGACGTCGACGGCGTCACCTTCGCCTCCTTCGCGACGATGAGCTTCGGCCTGCCGGGCTTCGTGTCCTGCACGCCCGGCGGGATCATGCGGCTGCTCGACGAGTACGGCGTCGACCCGGCCGGCAAGCGGGCCGTGGTCGTGGGCCGCAGCGCCATCCTCGGCAAGCCGGCCGGCATGCTGCTGCTCGCGCGGGACGCGACGGTCACCTACTGCCACTCGCGCACCCGGGACCTGTCGGAGGCCGTGCGGGAGGCGGACATCGTGGTGGCCGCGGTGGGACGGCCCCGGCTGATCCGCGGCCAGGACGTCAAGCCCGGCGCCGTCGTGATCGACGCCGGGTACAACCCCGGCAACATCGGCGACGTCGACTTCGACTCGGCCGTGGAGCGGGCCTCGCTGATCACGCCGGTGCCGGGCGGCGTCGGCCCGATGACCATCGCCACGCTGCTGGAGCAGACCGTGGACGCCGCCGCCCGGCAGCTCGGTGCGGCCGGGGTCTGATCAGCGCATCCACGCGCTGTACGACATCACGTCGCCCTTCTTGACGCCGTACTCGGGCTCGGCGGTGCTGAAGGTGCTCTCCAGGCCGAGGACGGCGCCGGCGACCGGGTCCATGATCAGCATGCGGCGGGCGCCGGGGCCGTCGTACACGTACGCCTGACCGCGTCGCCCGAGGCGGTCGGTCACCTGGCCGACGGGCCGCAGCCCCTCGGTGCCGGCCAGGAGGCGGGCGAGCGTCGCGGTCTCCCGGGCGCCGAGGGTCCAGTGGTCGAGCAGCACCTCGACGGCGTCCAGCAGTTGGGGCGTGGTCAGCGGAGCGTCCGAGTACTGGGCCTCCGTCAGATAGGCGCGCAGCCGGTCGGGGTCGTGCGGCGGCGGGGACTGGGGCGGGGCGGAGCTCCAGCTCGGCGGATACGTCTGGTCGCTGATGACGTGCCCGTCGTCGACGAGGTGCGGCTCGCCGCCCTCGCCGGAGAGGACCGGGCGACCCGGATGCCTGGGGTCGGTCGCCACGACCAGTTCCGTGTGGCTTCCGTCGGCCCGCCAGCGCACGATGCGCTCCTCGGGGACGGTGATCGGGGGCTTGTCGTCCGACATGCCCATGCTCCAGGTCTGCACGTGCGTCCCCTTGCGCAGGCGGGGCGAGCCGTCGGCGGCGGCCTGTTCGGCACGCTCGGCCAGCCGGTCCAGGGGCAGCGGTGTGGAGCCGGTCTGCACCACCAGCGGGCGCGGCGCGGCGACCGCCGGTGTGGTGTTCGGGCCGCTCAGTACGAGGGTCAGTGCGAGGGCGGCGACCACCGCCGTCGCGACGAGCCCCCAGGCCAGCCGGGGCCGCCCGGCGCCCGGCAGCAGCCGGTCCCGCAGACCACCGGAGGGCCGCTCCCGCAGCAGCCGCTCCAGCCGGCGCTCGGCGCCGTGGTCCAGGGGGCCGTCGCCGAAGTGGGGGCCGTCGGACGGCACCGGGTTGGCACCACGCAGCAGTTCGAGTTCGTCAGCCATGGCCGTGTTCCTTAGGGGCGGTCACGTGGGTGGTGGTCAGGGGGCGCGGGGCGCGGGCGTGGCCGCCGGTCGGGGGCGCGGGCAGGGGGTGTGGGTCGAGGCCGGATGCGATCCAGGGCCGGGCGTGTGCGCAGCGGCCGGGCGTGACCCACAGCCTGGCGTGCGCATCACGGGCGGGCGCGGCCCACGACCAGACGTACGCATCACGGCCAGGCGCGACCCACGACCAGGCGTACGCATCACGGGCGGGCGCGACCCAGGGCCGGACCTGCGCATCGTGATCAATCGCCGTCCTGGTGACGGCATGCGCGTCACGGCCGAGCGTGGTGCTGGTGACGGGCCCGGAGAGAACACCGGTGACGGGCGGCCAAAAGAGCACGTCGGTCATCGCCGCTCCCCCTCGCGCAGTGAGTGCCCGGTGTCCGCCGCCACCGCGGGACTCATGCGGTCGATCTCGGCTCTGAGGCGGCGGCGGGCCCGGTGCAGCCGCATCGTGGCGGCTCGCCTGCCGCAGCCGAGGGCGACCGCGACCTCGTCGATGCCGAGTTCCTCCCACGCCGTCAGGCGCAGCACCTCCTGGTCGGACGCGGAGAGCCGGGCGAGTGCCTCGTGCACCCAGGCGCCGGGGGTCTCGGTCTCGGGGCCTTGCGCGATGTGCCGTCCATGGGCGGTGTCGTCGTTGCCGAGCCGGTCGACGAGCCGGCGGCGGCGTCCGTGGCCGCGCACCGTGTTGGCCAGGCAGTTGCGTGCCACGCCGTACAGCCAGGGCAGCGGGGAGGAGGGCAGATCGGCCCGGCGCCGCCAGGCGACCGTGAACACCTCCGCCACCACTTCCTCCACCTCGCCGGCCCGCCCGTCCAGTCGCCGCGCGACATAGCGGCTGACCGCCCAGTAGTGCTCGCGATAGGCAGCGGCGAAGATCTCGTCGTTGCTCATGTCCCGTTCGTGTCCGGCACCTTCCCGATCGTCACACCCGTTTCGGTGATTCTCGTCGCGTCAGGAAAGTGTGACGTCCGGGCGGGGCGCGGACACAGGCGGGGCATGATGCACCTGAAGTGGCTGACGACCACGGATCACAAGACGATCGGCACGCTGTACCTGGTGACGTCGTTCGCGTTCTTCGTCATCGGTGGCGTGATGGCGCTGTTCATGCGCGCCGAGCTCGCCCGGCCTGGTCTGCAGATCATGTCGAACG
>NZ_BAAASE010000011.1:0-290718 GCF_039532725.1 Streptomyces coeruleofuscus | reverse complement strand
ATGCGCAGCAGCTCGTCGCCCGTGCGGAAGGGGTACTTCAGGACGGTGTCGTCGAGCTTGATGCGGTCCGCGCCCACCGCCTCCTCGTCGACGACGAAGCCGCCGCCGACCGAGTAGTACGTCTTCGCCAGCAGCTCCGCGCCCGAGGCGTCGTACGCCCACAGGGTCATGCCGTTGGCGTGGTACGGCAGGGCCTTGCGGCGGTGCAGGACCATGTCGTCGTCGTAGGAGAACGCGATCTCCCGCTCGCCCAGCAGGTTGAGCCGGCCGCCGGTCCTGATCGCCTCCACCCGCGCGTCGGCCGTCTCCACATCCACCGTGCGCGGCGAGTCGCCCTCCAGACCGAGCAGCACCGCCTTGGGCGTGCCGTGGCCGTGGCCGGTGGCGCCGAGCGAGCCGTAGAGCTCCGCGCGGACTTTCGCGGTCGGGGCCAGCAGCTCCTCGTTGCGCAGCCGCCGCGCGAACATCCGGGCCGCGCGCATCGGGCCGACGGTGTGGGAGCTGGACGGGCCGATGCCGATCGAGAACAGGTCGAAGACCGAGATGGCCACGGGAACTCCTGACTACGGGGGTGGTGCAGAGGGGGTGGGCGCCGTGCCGCTTGTGGCCGCACGGCGCCCGAAAGGTTTCTTCGCTATGTGTTCGGACCCGCGTACAGCGGGTGCTTGTCGGCCAGGGCCTTCACCCGGGCCTTGAGGGCCTCCGCGTCGTACGACGGCTTCAGCGCCTCGGCGATGACGTCCGCGACCTCCGCGAAGTCCTCCGCCCGGAAACCGCGCGTGGCCAGGGCCGGGGTACCGATCCGCAGACCGGACGTCACCATCGGCGGACGCGGGTCGTTCGGGATCGCGTTCCGGTTGACCGTGATGCCCACCTCGTGGAGGCGGTCCTCGGCCTGCTGTCCGTCCAGCTCCGAGTGGCGCAGGTCGACCAGGACCAGGTGCACGTCCGTGCCGCCGGACAGGACGTCCACGCCCACGGCCCGGACGTCGTCCTTCACCAGACGCTCGGCCAGGATGCGGGCACCCTCCAGCGTACGGCGCTGGCGCTCCTTGAAGTCCTCCGAGGCCGCGACCTTGAAGGAGACCGCCTTGGCCGCGATCACATGCTCCAGCGGACCGCCCTGCTGACCGGGGAAGACGGCGGAGTTGATCTTCTTGGCCAGTTCGGCCGTGGAGAGGATCACACCGCCGCGCGGGCCGCCCAGCGTCTTGTGGGTGGTCGTGGTCACCACGTGCGCGTGCGGCACCGGGTTCGGGTGCAGCCCCGCCGCGACGAGCCCGGCGAAGTGGGCCATGTCGACCATCAGGTACGCGCCGACCTCGTCCGCGATCCGGCGGAAGGCGGCGAAGTCCAGCTGCCGCGGGTAGGCCGACCAGCCCGCGACGATCAGCTTGGGCTTGGACTCCTTGGCCAGCCGCTCGACCTCGGCCATGTCGACCCGGCCGTCGTCGCCGACGTGGTAGGCGACGACGTCGTAGAGCTTGCCGGAGAAGTTGATCTTCATGCCGTGGGTCAGGTGCCCGCCGTGCGCGAGGTTCAGACCCATGATGGTGTCGCCCGGCTTGAGCAGCGCGAACATCGCGGCCGCGTTGGCCTGGGCGCCGGAGTGCGGCTGCACGTTGGCGTGCTCGGCGCCGAAGAGCTCCTTGACGCGGTCGATCGCGATCTGCTCGACCACGTCGACGTGCTCGCAGCCGCCGTAGTAGCGGCGGCCCGGGTAGCCCTCGGCGTACTTGTTGGTGAGGACCGAGCCCTGCGCCTCCATGACCGCGACCGGCGCGAAGTTCTCCGAGGCGATCATCTCGAGCGTGGACTGCTGCCGGTGCAGCTCGGCGTCGACCGCGGCGGCCACGGCCGGGTCGAGCTCGTGCAGGGGTGTGTTCAGGACGGACATACGGCTACGACTCCTCAGCCGGCTGAGAACGCGGTGTACTCGTCGGCGGAGAGCAGGTCGCCCGGCTCGTCCGTGACCCGCACCTTGAACAGCCAGCCGCCCTCGAAGGGGGCCGAGTTCACCAGCGACGGGTCGTTCACGACGTCCTCGTTGACCTCGGTGACCTCACCGGAGACGGGGGAGTAGAGGTCGGACACCGACTTGGTCGACTCCAGCTCGCCGCAGGTCTCGCCCGCGGACACGGAGTCACCGACCTCGGGGAGCTGGACGAAGACCACGTCGCCGAGCGCGTTGGCCGCGTGCTCCGTGATGCCGACCGTCGCGACGCCGTCCTCGGCGGCCGACAGCCACTCGTGCTCCTTGCTGTAACGCAGCTGCTGGGGGTTGCTCATGGCCTGGATTCTCCTGTACGCGCGGGAGTGCTTTGTTGACGGGGGGACTGCTGTGAGCTGGAACGACGGACCACGGGAACGCTTGCCGCGGCCCCGGGCCAGTGTCTACTTCTGCCGCTTGTAGAACGGCAGCGCCACGACCTCGTACGGCTCGTGACTGCCCCGGATGTCCACGCCCACGCCGGGCGTGCCGGGCGCTGCGTGCGCGGCGTCGACGTACGCCATCGCGATCGGCTTGCCGAGGGTGGGGGAGGGGGCGCCGGAGGTGACCTCGCCGATCACCTCGCCGCCGGCCACGACCGCGTACCCGGCGCGCGGGACCCGGCGGCCCTCGGCGACGAGCCCGACCAGGACGCGCGGCGGGTTCTGCTCGGCGCGGGCGGCGGCCTCCCGCAGGGCCTCGCGCCCCACGAAGTCGCCCTCCTTCTCGAACTTCACCACGCGGCCGAGCCCGGCGTCGAAGGGCGTCAGGGAGGTGCTCAGCTCGTGCCCGTACAGCGGCATGCCCGCCTCAAGGCGCAGCGTGTCGCGGCAGGACAGTCCGCAGGGGACCAGTCCGGCGCCCTCGCCCGCCTTGGTCAGGGCCTGCCACAGCTCGACCGCGTGCTCCGGCTTCACGAACAGCTCGAAGCCGTCCTCGCCGGTGTAGCCGGTGCGGGCGATCAGGGCCGGGACGCCCGCGACCGTGCCCGGCAGACCGGCGTAGTACTTCAGCCCGTCGAGGTCGGCGTCGGTGAGGGACTTCAGGATCCCCGGGGACTGGGGCCCCTGCACGGCGATCAGCGCGTAGGCGTCCCGGTCGTCGCGCACCTCGGCGTCGAAGCCAGCGGAACGTTCCGCCAGGGCGTCCAGCACGACCTGGGCGTTGGAGGCGTTGGCGACGACCATGTACTCGGTCTCGCCCAGCCGGTAGACGATCAGGTCGTCGAGGATGCCGCCGTCGGCCCGGCAGATCATGGTGTACCGGGCGCGGCCGGGCTTGACGCCGCCGATGTTGCCCACCAGGGCGTGGTCGAGGAGGGCGGCGGCCTGCGGACCGGTGACGGTGATCTCCCCCATGTGGGAGAGGTCGAACAGCCCGGCCTTCGTGCGCACGGCGTTGTGCTCGTCGCGCTCGGAGCCGTAGCGCAGGGGCATGTCCCAGCCGGCGAAGTCGGTCATCGTCGCGCCGAGCGAACGATGCAGGGCATCGAGCGCGGTGTGGCGGAGTTCTCCTGTGCTGCTCATCGGTCGGTCGTCTCCCAGGGCAATGGGGGTACCTCCCGCGCGAGCTCGTTCGAGCGTGGGGGAGGGCGAGGTCGTTCCTCCCCATCTGTCATCGGAACCTGAGAGGTTCGCCATGAAGGGACATGGCTTGCACCTTGGGTGGGACCACCGAGGACGGCGGCCCGCTTTTCAGATGTGCCTCGCCCGCGCGGTAACGGGGCCTGAGAGATTCAAGGGAGGGACTTGCTCCTTCGGCGCCCCAGCGTCAGTGGTGCTGGGGACTCTCCCGCGCGGATTCAAACGGCCGGTATGCAGTTGGCGCGCACATCATTGCACGCATCGTCGCGGGGTGGCAGGGGCACCACCCTGTAGCAGGCCTGTTGCAGGAAGAGGACTAAAACCAGAGACATCGGGCATTACCTTCTCTTTACACTCGGCGGGGATGGGACTCCACACCTGGCCCCAGGGGAGGACGATCACGGTGAACAGGACCACCGCGTACGCCACGACATCGGGCGTCGCGCTGCCCGAGCAGCCGGCCGCTCCGGCACGGGCGGCCTGCGGCCCGCTGCCGGTGCCGGTCGTCCGCGATCTGCGCGAGCGCGCCGGCCGCAGCCCGCACGCGCTGCTCTTCGGCCCCCGCGACCTCGTCGTGGTCACGGGCCTGCCCGGCAGCGGCAAGTCCACGCTGATGCGGCGCACCGTGCCCGGCCGGCGCATCGACTCCCAGGACACCCGCGACCGCTGGGACGGCCGCATGCCGCGCCTCCTGCCGTACGCGGTCTACCGGCCGCTCGTCCGCCTCGCCCACTACACCGGGCTGCGCCGCGCCCTGCGCACCGGAGAGGGCGTCGTCGTGCACGACTGCGGCACCCAGGCCTGGGTCCGCCGCTGGCTGGCCCGCGAGGCGCGCCGCCGGGGCGGCGCCCTGCATCTGCTCATGCTCGACGTCACCCCCGAGGAGGCCCTGGCCGGCCAGCGCGACCGCGGCCGCGGTGTCTCGCGGTACGCGTTCCTGCGCCACCGCGCGGCGACCACCCGTCTGCTGCGCGCCGTGGAGCGGGGCGAACTGCCCGCCGGCTGCGGTTCGGCGATCCTCGTCGACCGGGACGCGGCGGACACCCTGCGCCGGATCGGGTTCACCGGCTGACCGCGGGCGGCCGGGGAGACGCTAGCCTTTTGAGCCACAGCAGTGGTTCCAGGCAGGCGGTAGGCAGATGGACTTCCCGGCGGACTTCTCCGCGGACTTCCCGGCGCACACGCAGACCCACCCGCACGGCGGATGGCCAGGCAACGAACTGGAGGAGGTGCTCTCGGCCTCCCTCGGCGCCGGGCCGTCGGCCGGCGGGCGGATCGTCGAGGTGCTCGGCCGGAGTTTCGTCTGGGTCCCCCTGCCGAGCGGCGGCGGCCCGCAGAGCGGCCCCCTCGACCTGCCCGGCATCGAGATCGAGGGCCAGGCGTACGTACCGGTGTTCAGCTCCGAGGAGCAGTTCCGCCAGGTCGTCGGCTCCCACATGTCGTACACCATCGCGCCCGCCGTGGAGTTCGCCCGCGGTCTGCCCCCGCACGCCGGGATAGCCGTCAACCCGGGCGGCGTGGTCGGCATACCGCTCCCGCCGCCCGCCGTGGCCGAGCTCTGCCGGGCCGGCCGGACCCCCCTGGACGGCCCCGCGAGCGGCGGCCGGGTCCGCCTCTTCGAGCCCGACTGGCAGGACGACCCGGTGGACTTCCTCGCCGCCGCCTCCGCCGAGTTCGAGGCGATCGGCGTCGTCGTCACCGCCCGCCGCTGCCTCGCCGCGATCGAGACCGCCGACCCGGTGATGTTCGTGGGCGTCGAACTCTCCCAGTGGGAAGGCGACCTGCGGGCCCTCCCCCTGGACGCCCTGTCCCGGGCCGTGACCGGTTCCCCGGCCCCGTGGCCGGTCAACCTGGTCCTCCTGGACGTGGCGGAGGACCCCGTGGGCGCGTGGATGCGGGAGCGAGTGCGCCCGTTCTACCAAAGGGTTCACTAGCAGATCTTTCACAGGGTTCACCGGCAGACGCTCCCAGGAGTGAGGCACGCGACCGGTCACGGCCCGACCCGCACCCGCAGGACGAGGCAAGTCCCGAGTCGGCGGGCGGGCTTAAGCTAGGTCACGGTCGAGGCGTTGTACGAAGGGGCGGTAAAGGTGAGCGCGAGCGGCACGGCCGCGGCCGGACAGGTCGAGCACATGCTGCGCCAGGTCACGCCCGGGCGTTACGACGCCTACGAGGCACTCCTGCGCGCGCTCGCGACCCCGCACTCCGGCCAGATCTGGATGCTCCTCTGGCACGGCCAGGCGGGCTCCCCCGACGCCCAGTACGGGAACATGGAGGTCGACGGCTACGGCTACGCCCCCTGTGTGACCTCCGCCCAGGAACTCTCGGCCAGCGGCTGGAACCGCAGTTACGAGGTGGTCGACGGAGTCGACGTCGCCCGCGCCCTCTACCCCGACCACTACGGCCTCTGGCTCAACCCGCACGCCCCCGGCGGCGGCGTCGGCATCCCCTGGCTCGACCTGCGCCGGATCGCCACGGGCCTGGACCGCCAGCCCGCCGGCCCGCTGCGGCTGTCCGAACCCGCCATCGAGATCCCGCAGTTCTACGCCCTGCTCGCGCAGAACGCCCACCGCACCCCGGCCGTCCGCTCGCTGCGCCGGGCCTGGGTGCAGCCCGCGCTGGGCGCGCCGTATCTCGCCATCGGACTGGATGTGTACGACACCTCCCCGCCGGCCGTGGATTCCGTGCGCGCGATGATGCAGCAGTCCCTCGGTGCCGTGCCGGACGGGCTGCCCGTCTCCACCGTCGCCATGTCCGACGAACACGACCCGGTCGCCATGTGGCTGCGCAAGAGCGCCCGCCCCTTCTACGACCGTGAGGCCCACGCCACGGCCCCCGTCCAGGCCCCGGCCTCCGGCTACGGCTTCCCCCCGGCCCAGGGCAGGTACTGACCCGGCCCGCACCGGCCGTTGCCGCACCGGCCGTCGCCGCCCGGTCGGCCGGCCCGCGGGAGCAGGCGCTTTGCCCGCAATGCGCAGGTTTCAACGCCATATCGTCCGGACCACGTGCCCGCGTGTCCGGATAACGGAATCCCCCAGTCGGCATCACGGTTGCGCATACTTTCTCCACCAGGCCTGGCGTGTGATCGTGAGCGCGTTGAAGACTCGCCTCTCAGGCGCGAGGCCGTCGATCCTGTGAGCGATACCAAGCGAGGGATCGGCCTGACGGTGGCCGCACCATCTGCGGACGCCACGCCATAGCCAAAGTGGATAAAGCCGCCGAAAACGGTGGGCAAGGGGGCCGGTAACCACCGGCGAGAAGGGGCAGGGCACTTGTGACGGCACCGATCGAGACCACCGGATCGCAGGCCGAGGCCCAGCCGGAGGCCGTGCTGGCGGGTGTGAAGTCCCAGAACATCGAGGGCCGGTCTCTCGGGCAGATCGCCTGGACCCGCTTCAAGCGCGACAAGGTGGCGGTGGCGGGCGGCGTCGTCGTCGTGCTGCTCATCCTGACGGCCGCCCTGTCCCGCCCGCTGCAGTCGCTGCTGGGCCTCGACCCCAACGCCTTCCACCAGGACCTCATCGACCCCAACACCACGCTGCCCAAGGGCGACTTCGGCGGCATGAGCTGGGACCACCCGCTCGGTGTGGAGCCGAAGTTCGGGCGTGACATCTTCGCCCGCATCCTGGAGGGCTCCTGGGTCTCCCTCGTCGTCGCCTTCGGAGCGACGGTGCTGTCCAATGTGATCGGCACCGTGCTCGGCCTGATCGCGGGCTACTACGGCGGGCGCGTCGACGCGGTCATCAGCCGGCTCATGGACACCTTCCTCGCCTTCCCGCTGCTGCTCTTCGCCATCGCCATCTCGGCGACGCTCCAGGGCGGCGCCTTCGGGCTCGAGGGCCTCCCGCTGCACATCCTCGTGCTGATCTTCGTCATCGGCTTCTTCAACTGGCCCTACATGGGCCGCATCGTCCGCGGCCAGACGCTGGCGCTGCGCGAGCGGGAGTTCGTCGACGCCTCCCGGGGGATGGGCGCTTCGGGGCCGTACATCCTCTTCAAGGAGCTGCTGCCGAACCTGGTCGCGCCGATCATCGTCTATTCGACGCTGCTCATCCCGACCAACATCCTCTTCGAGGCCTCCCTCAGCTTCCTGGGCGTGGGCATCCAGCCGCCGCAGGCGTCGTGGGGCGGCATGCTCAACCAGGCCGTCGACTTCTTCGAGGTCGATCCGCAGTACATGCTCGTGCCCGGTCTCGCCATCTTCATCACCGTACTGGCCTTCAACCTCCTCGGTGACGGCCTCCGGGACGCTCTCGACCCCCGCAGCCGCTGACGTCTGCGGTCGCGGCCGGTGCCGCGTCCAGCCCAAGTGTTCAACTTCAGAAGGGGAATCCGACCATCATGCGAAGGTCAGCAATTGCCGTCGCCGCGGCCCTCAGCAGTGCCAGCCTCGTGCTGGCGGGCTGCAGCAAGGCCGACGACAACGGCGACGACGGCGGCAGCAAGGCCACCGCCGACGCCGCCACGAAGTCGGTCGTGAACGCCTCTACGGAGAAGGGCGGCACGGTCACCTACGCGATGTCCGACGTCCCGGACTCGTTCGACCCGGGCAACACGTACTACGCGTACATGTACAACTTCAGCCGCCTCTACGCGCGTCCGCTGCTCACCTTCAAGCCGGCTCCCGGCGAGAAGGGCAACGAGATCGTGCCGGACCTCGCGGAGTCCAAGGGCAAGTCGTCCGACGGCGGCAAGACCTGGACGTACAAGCTCCGCCAGGGCGTGAAGTACGAGGACGGCACCGAGGTCACCTCGGCGGACGTCAAGTACGCGGTGGAGCGCTCGAACTTCGCCCGTGACGTGCTCTCCCTCGGCCCGAACTACTTCGCCCAGTTCCTGGACGGCGGCGACAAGTACAAGGGCCCGTACAAGGACAAGAGCGACAAGGGCCTGGCGTCGATCGAGACGCCGGACAAGCACACGATCACCTTCAAGCTCAAGCAGCCGTTCACGGACTTCGACTACCTGGTCACCGCCCCGCAGACGGCTCCGGTGCCGAAGGCCAAGGACACCGGCGTCGACTACACCAAGAAGATCGTCTCCTCCGGCTCGTACAAGTTCCAGAGCTACGAGGAGGGCAAGTCGGTCACCCTGGTGCGCAACCCCGAGTGGGACGCCAAGACCGACCCGCTGCGCAAGCAGTACCCGGACAAGATCGTGGTCAACCTGAAGGTCAACCAGGCCACGATCGACAAGGACCTGATGGCCGGCACCACCACCGTCGACCTCGCGGGCCGCGGCGTGGACACGCAGACCCAGGCCCAGCTGCTCAACAACAAGGACAAGAAGGCCAACACCGACAACACCTACGGTGGCCGTCTCGTCTACGCGGCGCTCAACACCACGGTCAAGCCGTTCGACAACGCCGAGTGCCGCAAGGCCGTGCAGTACGCCATCGACAAGGTGGCCGTGCAGACCGCGCAGGGCGGCCCGGTCCGCGGTGACATCGCCTCCACGGTCCTGCCGCCGGACGTGATCGGCTACCAGAAGTTCGACTCCTACGCCACCCAGGGCAACAAGGGTGACGCCACCAAGGCCAAGGGGCACCTGAAGGCCTGTGGCCAGGAGAAGGGCTTCAAGACCTACATCTCCGCGCGCAGCGACCGTCAGCAGGAGGTCGACGCGGCCACGGCGATCATCGACTCGCTGAAGAAGGTCGGCATCAACGCCGAGATGAAGCAGTACCCGTCCGGCAAGTACTTCACGGACTACGCCGGTGTCCCCGCCTTCGCCAAGAAGCAGAAGATCGGCATCATGATGATGCAGTGGGGTGCCGACTGGCCGACCGGCTACGGCTTCCTGAACCAGATCCTCAACGGCAAGGCCATCAGCACCTCCGGCAACACGAACCTGTCGTCGTTCGACAACGCCGAGGTCAACAAGCTGCTCGACGAGGCCATCCAGAACCCCGACGAGTCGGCGCGCAACGCCGCCTACGCCGAGGTCGACAAGAAGACGATGGACGAGGCCGTCATCGTGCCGCTGACCTACTTCAAGGTCTTGCTGTACCGCTCGCCGAACGCCACCAACGTGGTCTCCTCGGCCGCCTGGAGCGGTCAGTACGACGCCCTCAACCTCGGTACGACCAAGAAGTAGCGCGAAGAGCAGCCCTGGAAGGCAGGTGAAGGCATTGGCGCCCGTGGGATTCACCCCCCGCGGGCGCCGGCGCCGGTCCCCGTGATCTCGTACATCATCCGCCGGGCGATCGCGGCAGTGATCCTGCTGCTGGTCGTCACCGCGGTCACCTTCGGCATCTTCTTCCTGCTGCCGAGACTGGCCGGGCAGAGTCCCGACCAGCTGGCCGCCCAGTACATCGGAAAGAACCCCTCGCCCGAGGACATCCTGGCGGTCAAGCAGAACCTCGGGCTCGACAAGCCGGTCTACGAGCAGTACTGGGAGTTCATCAAGGGGATCGTCTCCGGCGCCACCTACAACCTCGGCCCGACCACGGCCAAGTGTGAAATGCCCTGCTTCGGCTACTCCTTCAAGAACCACATCGAGGTCTGGCCGCAGCTCGTGGACCGGCTTCCGGTGACCATCTCCCTGGCCGCGGGCGCCGCCGTGCTGTGGCTGCTGTCGGGTGTCGCCGCCGGTGTGATCTCCGCGCTCAAGCCGGGCTCGTTCTTCGACCGCGCCGCGATGGGCGTGGCCCTGGCCGGTGTGTCGCTCCCCATGTTCTTCACCGGCCAGCTGGCCCTGCTCGTCTTCAGCTATCAGCTGGACATCTTCGGGCGGACCTATGTGCCGTTCACCGAGAACCCGTCCCAGTGGGCCAACACCCTGTTCCTGCCGTGGTGTTCGCTGGCCCTGCTGTACTCGGCCATCTACGCACGGCTCACCCGGTCCGGCATGCTCGAAACCATGAACGAGGACTTCATCCGCACCGCTCGGGCCAAGGGCCTGAAGGAGCGCAAGGTCGTCGTCAAGCACGGCCTGCGGGCGGCGCTCACGCCGATCGTGACGGTCTTCGGCATGGACATCGGCCTGCTGCTCGGTGGCGCGGTGATCACCGAGTCGGTGTTCTCCCTGCCCGGCATCGGCCAGTACGCCGTTCAGGCCATCACCGACAACGACCTGCCGCCGATCCTGGGCGTCACCCTGCTGGCGGCCTTCTTCGTCGTGCTCTGCAACCTGGTGGTGGACGTGCTGTACGCCACCGTCGACCCGCGGGTGAGGCTCTCGTGACCGAACTGACCAAGACCGGGGCCGCCGTGGGCGAGCCGACGAGCAGCGGGGAGGTCCCCCGGGCGTTCCTCGATGTGCGCGACCTCAAGGTGCACTTCCCGACCGACGACGGCCTGGTCAAGTCCGTCGACGGGCTCTCCTTCCAGCTGGAGAAGGGCCAGACCCTCGGCATAGTGGGTGAGTCCGGCTCCGGCAAGTCGGTGACCTCGCTGGCCATCATGGGCCTGCACCGCCTCGGCAACCGCGGCAAGAACGTGCGGATGTCCGGCGAGATCTGGCTCGACGGCAAGGAACTCGTCTCGGCCAGCCCCGACGAGGTGCGCCGGCTGCGCGGCCATGACATGGCGATGATCTTCCAGGACCCGCTGTCCGCGATGCACCCGTACTACACGGTCGGCAACCAGATCGTCGAGGCGTACCGGGTCCACCACGACGTCGACAAGAAGACCGCCCGCAGGCGCGCCGTCGAACTCCTCGACCGGGTCGGCATCCCCGAGCCCGACAAGCGCGTCAACAGCTACCCGCACGAGTTCTCCGGCGGCATGCGCCAGCGCGCCATGATCGCCATGGCGCTGGTCAACAACCCCGAGCTGCTGATCGCGGACGAGCCGACCACCGCGCTCGACGTGACCGTGCAGGCGCAGATCCTCGACCTGATCCGGGACCTGCAGAAGGAGTTCGGCTCCGCGGTCATCATCATCACGCACGACCTCGGCGTGGTCGCCGAGATCGCCGACGACATCCTCGTGATGTACGGCGGGCGCTGCGTGGAACGCGGTCCGGTCGACACGATCTTCTACGAGCCGCAGCACCCCTACACCTGGGGCCTGCTCGGCTCGATGCCGCGGATCGACCGTGAGCAGACCGACCGGCTCATCCCGGTCAAGGGTCAGCCGCCCAGCCTCATCAACGTCCCCTCGGGGTGCGCGTTCAACCCGCGCTGTCCGTACGCGGACGTCCCCAAGGGCGGGATCACCCGCACCGAGCGGCCCGAGCTGCGCGAGGTGGGTGGCAGGCACTTCACCGCCTGCCACCTGCCGCAGGAGGACCGCACCCGGATCTGGAACGAAGAGATTGCGCCGAAGCTGTGAGCGAGACCGAAACCCGGGCAGGGACGACGGCCGTGACCGACGACGATGACAAACCGCTGCTCAAGGTCGAGGGACTGGTCAAGCACTTCCCCATCAAGAAGGGCCTGCTCCAGCGGCAGGTCGGGGCGGTCAAGGCCGTGGACGGCATCGACTTCGAGGTGCGCCGCGGGGAGACCCTCGGCGTCGTCGGCGAGTCCGGCTGCGGCAAGTCGACCATGGGCCGTCTCATCACCCGGCTGCTCGAACCCAGCGGCGGGAAGATCGAGTTCGACGGTACGGACATCACGCACCTCGGCACGAGCGGCATGCGCCCGCTCCGCCGCGACGTGCAGATGATCTTCCAGGACCCGTACGGCTCGCTGAACCCCCGGCACACCATCGGCACCATCGTCTCGGCGCCGTTCAGGCTCCAGGGCGTGGAGCCCGAGGGCGGCGTCAAGCAGGAGGTCCAGCGCCTCCTGGAGCTGGTGGGCCTGAGCCCCGAGCACTACAACCGCTACCCGCACGAGTTCTCCGGCGGTCAGCGCCAGCGCATCGGCATCGCCCGGGCCCTGGCCCTGAAGCCGCGGATGGTCGTGGCCGACGAGCCGGTCTCCGCGCTCGACGTGTCGATCCAGGCGCAGGTCGTGAACCTGATGGACGACCTCCAGGACGAACTCGGCCTGACGTACGTGATCATCGCGCACGACCTGTCGGTCGTCCGGCACGTCTCGGACCGGATCGCGGTGATGTATCTCGGCAAGATCGTCGAGCTGGCCGACCGCGACTCGCTGTACGCCAGTCCGATGCACCCGTACACCAAGGCCCTGCTGTCCGCGGTGCCTATCCCGGACCCCCGGCGCAGGGCGGCCAAGAGCGAGCGCATCCTGCTCAGGGGCGACGTACCCTCGCCGATCGCCCCGCCGAGCGGGTGCCGCTTCCACACCCGGTGCTGGAAGGCCACGCAGATCTGCAAGAGCACCGAGCCGCCGCTGATCGAGCTGCGGCCCGGCCAGCGCGTCGCCTGCCACCACCCGGAGAACTTCGAGGACCAGGCACCGCAGGACACCGTTCTGCTGTCCGCCGCGAAGGAGGCGGCGGCACTGGTCGCCGACGAGGTGCTGGCCGAGTCGGCGCAGACGTCGGCGGCGGTGGCGGCGGAGGCCTCCGCGAAGGAAGCGGAAGGCTCCGCCTCCAAGGAGCCCGGGGAGACGTCCAAGGAGCCCGGGGACAAGTGACCCAGCCCTGCCAGAGCGCCTCTGCCTTGACAATTAAGGCAGAGGCGCTCTGGCAGGTAAAAATGTTCGGGTGCTCCAGCAACTGTTCAGCCCCTCCGTCCAGCACACGCTCGACCTGATCGGCATCTTCGTCTTCGCCATTTCCGGCGCCCTGCTGGCCGTGCGCAAGAACTTCGACGTGTTCGGCATCGCCGTGCTCGCCGAGGTCACCGCGCTGGGCGGCGGGCTCTTCCGTGACCTGGTCATCGGGGCCGTGCCGCCCGCCGCCTTCACGGACCTGGGGTACTTCCTCACCCCGCTGCTCGCCACGCTCCTCGTCTTCTTCCTGCACCCGCAGGTGGAGCGCATCCAGGTCGCCGTGAACGTCTTCGACGCGGCCGGCCTCGGCCTGTTCTGCGTCGCCGGCACCATCAAGGCGTACGAGTACGGGCTCGGCCTGACCGCCTCCGCCGGCCTGGGGCTGACCACCGCGGTGGGCGGCGGTGTGCTGCGGGACGTCCTCGCCAACGAGGTGCCCTCGCTGCTGCGCTGGGACCGCGACCTCTACGCGGTCCCGGCGATCGTCGGCGCCGCCCTGGTCGCCCTGTGCATCCGCTACGACGCCCTGAACCCGCTCACCAGCAGCCTCGCGGTCGTCACCGCCTTCGTACTGCGCCTGCTCGCCATGCGGTTCCACTGGCGAGCTCCGCGGGCCTGGCACCGGCGGTCGACGGTGAGCGAGGAGGAGCAGCCCGTCCTGCCGTGACGTGGCCGCGGCCGGTCACCTCCGTCAGCCAGCGGAACGCCGGGACCACCTGCGGCCGCCACAGCGCCATGGTGTGACCGCCCGCGCTCCTCGGGATGTACACCACGTGCACGGTCGTCGGCGCCTTCGCGGTCTGTTCCAGGGCGACGGCCGCCTCGTAGCCGTCGTGCGGCTGGCCGGAGAGGTAGAGCGAGATGCGCGGCGGGACGGGCGCCCCGCGCAGCAGCAGACAGGGGTTGTTCTCGGCCCGGAGGGCGGGGTTCTGCGCGGCGAGCGAGGCGCGTTCGCCGATCGGGTCGTTGTAGCCGGACAGGCTGACGGCGGCCCGGTAGCGGTCGGGGTGGGCGACGGCGAGCTTGGCCGCGCAGTGCGCCCCGGCCGAGTAGCCGGCCACCGCCCAGCCCCGCGGGGCGGACTCGGCGCGGAAGTTGTCCATGACCATCATCGGCACGTCGACGCTCAGCCAGGTGTCGGCGTCGACGGTGCCCGGGATGTTGGCGCAGCCGGTGTCCACCCCGGCCAGCAGGTTGGTGCGCGGCGCGACCAGGATGAACGGGGCGACCTGCCCGTCCCGCATCAGCGGCTCCAGCTGCTCGTGCGCGTGCAGCGAGCCGAACCAGGCCTTCGCCGAGCCGGGATAGCCGGGCAGCAGCTCCACGACCGGGAACTCGTGGTGCCGGTAGGCCGGTTCGTCGTACTGCGGCGGGAGCCAGACGTAGACCTCGGCGTTCACACCCGACACCCGGCCCTCGAGCTGGGTGACCCGTACCCCGCCGGCCGCGCCCATGCCGGGGCCGGTGGCCGGCCGGAAGGTCTGGCGCACTTTCGGCAGCCGCTTCAGGGCGATGCCTCCGGTGCCGTCGGCGCCCAGGTCGGCCGCCTGCTGCACGTGGTCGCCGGTGCCGAGCAGGTCGGCCCAGTTGTCGTACAGGTTGTCGGCGTTGTTGACCAGCGTGAAGACCAGCGCGACGGCGGTTCCCTGGGCGAACAGCAGCATCAGCGCGCGCGTCGCGGTGCGCAGGGCGCGGGGACCGCGGACGCGCGACCACAGGACGAGCGGCAGCGCCGGAGCGACGACCGACAGCGCGATCAGCGTGTAGAGGAACGGAGTCCCGGTGAGGCTCATGTCTCGTCAGAGGGACGGACGGTCCTCCGGGTTTACGGACGAGTGCGGACACTTACCGAGAAATTGCCTACACCTCACCCAAGACGGAACTGACCAAAGCTACCGCTTAGTAGTCAGTTCTTGTACTGTTCAGCCATGTCAGAAGCAGCCACCGCACCCGCCGTCCGGGCCACGATCGGCGACAGCGAGTTCGACCGCGACACCGCGCTCACCCGGCGCGCGCCCGGCGTCTACGACATCGACCTCTCCGCCGGCTGGACGATCATCAGCGCCGTCAACGGCGGCTATCTGCTGGCCGTCCTGGGCCGCGCGCTCGCGGACACCCTGCCGCACGCCGACCCCTTCACCGTCTCGGCGCACTACCTGACCGCGTCGCAGCCCGGCCCGGCGGTCGTCCGCACGGACACCGTCCGCACCGGCCGGACCCTGTCGACCGGCCAGGCCTCCCTCTTCCAGTACGACGACGAGGGCCGCGAGGTCGAACGCATCCGCGTCCTCGCCTCCTACGGCGACCTGGACGCCCTGCCCGACGACGTCCGCACGACGGCCCAGCCGCCCGCGATCCCGCCGCTGGAGCACTGCTTCGGCCCGGAGGACGGGCCCGCCCCCGTCGACGGCAGCTCGGCGATCGCCGACCGTCTGATGCTCAAGCTCGACCCGTCGACCCTGGGCTGGGCCCTCGGGCAGCCCTCCGGCAAGGGCGAGATGCGGGCCTGGTTCGGGCTCGCGGACGGCCGCGACCACGACCCGCTCTCCCTGCTGCTGGCGGTGGACGCCCTGCCGCCCACCGCCTTCGAACTCGGGCTGAAGGGCTGGGTGCCCACCGTCGAGCTGACCGTGCACGTCCGCTGCCGCCCGGCGCCGGGCCCGCTGCGCGTGTCGATCACCACCCGCAATCTCGCCGGCGGCTTCCTGGAGGAGGACGCCGAGGTGTGGGACAGCGCCGACCGGCTGGTGGCGCAGTCCCGTCAGCTCGCCCGGGTCAGGCTCGGCTGAGCGGCTCGCGCCCCAGCCAGGCCGCCAGCCTGCCGTAGGCGTCGGCGCCCTCGGGGGCCGGCCGGGCCGTGGCGAACGGCGTGTTCTCGTCCCGCTGTTCGTCCGGCAGCATGCGCTGGGCGACGGTCAGCGCGAACTCGGCGAGCTCCTGGTCGAGTTCACGCGGACGCCCCAGGGCCTCGGACAGGTCCCAGGTGTGGGTCACCGTCTCCAGGACGTAGGCCGACAGGGCGGCCCGGCCGGGCATCTCGCCGAACGGCAGGCGCACCACCGCGTCCAGCCGGTCGTCGCCCGCCCAGGCCTTCACGGCCCGGATCCTGGCCTCGTCGTACGCGGCCGTCCAGCCGTCGTCCGGGACGCCCTCGGCGAACGGCCGCACGGCGTTCGCGTCACCGCCCTCGGCGACGACGGCCACCCGGTGGGTCGCGCCGGTGAGATGGCTCAGCAGGGCGCGCACGTCGAACTCGGTACACGGCGTGGATCCGTCGAGCTGCTCCGCGCGGACGGACCGGACGAGCTCGGCGGCCTGCTCCGCGGCACGGCCGAACAGCGGACGGGGGTCGTTGGTCATGAGACTCCTCCTGAGTGCGTGGACAGGAGGAGCATGGCCGGAAAACCTGACATCCGCCGTCAACATTTGCCCGGGCCCCCGCACGCCACGATGCTGATGCCGTGAAGTCCGACCGCCTGCTGTCGATCCTGCTGCTCCTCCAGACCCGCGGCCGGGTCCCGGCGCGCGAACTCGCCGAGCGGCTAGAGGTGTCGGTCCGCACCGTCTACCGCGACGTCGAGGCCCTGTCGGCCGCCGGTGTCCCGGTCTACGCCGAACGCGGCCGGCACGGCGGCATCGAACTGCTCGCCGGTTTCCGCACGGACGTCACGGGCCTGACCGCCGACGAGTCCCGCGCGCTGTTCGTCCTGGCCGGGCAGGGCGCGCACGCCGCACTCGGCCTGGACGCGGCGTTCGGCTCCGCCCTGCGCAAGGTGATGGCCGCGCTGCCGGCTCCGCACCGCCCGGCCGCCGAGACGGTCTCCCGTCGCATCCTCGTCGACGCCACCCGCTGGCGCGGCGGGCCGCGACCGGCCGTCGACCTGGAGGTGCTGCGCGACGCGGTCTTCGCCGACCGCAGGCTGAGGCTGCGCTACCGGCACAGCGGAGAGCGCCAGGTTCGCACGTACACCGTCGACCCGTACGGCCTCGTCGCCAAGGCGGGCGTCTGGTACCTGGTCGCCGACCGGCGGGCCGAACCCCGGCTCTTCCGGGCCGACCGGGTGCGCTCCGCCCGGCTCCTCGACGATCCCGTACGGCGGCGCCCGGGCGTCGAACTCGCCGACGCCTGGCAGGCCCTGCGACGCCAGGTCGAGGAACGGCCCGGCGGCCTGGACGTCACCGTCCGGGTGCGGCGACACCGGCTCGACATGTTCCTGCGGCTGACGGCCTTCCTGCCGGCGGAGCTCCTGGACGACGACGGTGAGAGCGACTGGGCGACCGTGCGGCTGACGTACGGATTCCTCCCCGAGACCCGCCAACTGCTGATGTTCGCCGACCAGGTGGAGGTCCTCTCGCCCCCACAGGTGCGCGAGGAACTGGCCCGGGCGGCCGCTTCCGTCACGGAGCTGTACCGGGGCTCCGGCGCGGACCCGGGGTGAACGGCGGGAACGTGGGGTCGGTCAGTCCAGCCAGTGATGGCGGCCCAGGCCGATCAGCCGCATCTGCCGGGTCGCCATCTGCGCGACGTGCCGGGTCCGCTCCTCGCGCTCCCGCTCCGGTCCCTCCAGCGCCTCCAGGAAGAGCGACGCGGTGATCAGCATCTGGTCGACGTAGAGATGCGCGAGCATCAGCAGGTCGTCCTCGGTCCAGCCCGCGGACACCGGGTCCTTGGCCAGTTCGTCCTTGACCTCCTGGGCGAACCGGGCCAGTTGCTCCCGTATGGCCTCCCGTACCGGTTGAACTCCGCCATGTCGCTCACGGGCGATGAACCGGACATGTGCGGGGTACCCGTCGACGTGACGGGCGATCAGCTCGATGGTGCGCGTGATGCGCTCCTCGCTGTCACCCGTCGTGGACACCGTCGTCCGGATCATCGGGTGCAGGCTGCCCAGCGCCTCCTCGACCAGGGCCACGCCCAGGTCCGCCGTGGAGCGGAAGTGGCGGTAGAAGGCCGTCGGGGCGACACCGACGGCACGGGTGACCTCGCGCAGCCCCAGGCTGCTCAGACTCTGCTCCTCCAGCAGCCCGAGGGCCGCGTCCAGGAGCGCCTGCCGGGTCTTCTGCTTCTGGGCCTGCCGGATGCCGAGGGTGTGACTCATACCATGCAGTTAACAACTGTTCTCTGTAATTGGAAAGTCATGGGACGCGCTAGACTGGGAAGTCAGTGAACAAGTGTAACCACAAGCGTTCACCGAAACTCTGGGGGTTGTTTCCCGTGCTGTTCATCGTCGCCGCACTCCTGCTGCTGGGTGCCGTCCTGGGCACCGTGGCCCACGCGCCGCTCGGCTTCTCCGCCGCGGCCGGCGTCGTCATCGCCGTCTGGCTCGGCATCTTCGCGGTCCGCGAGCGCCACGGCCGTCGGCGCCACACCCAGGCGCACTGACGCGGTACGCGCTCAACCGACGACCACCACCGAACCGACACCGGGAGTCGATCACCATGCAGCTCACCGCTCCGGCCAGGCGCCGCACCGGTATCCGCGACACCGACGGCATGGCCGTCGCGTCCTTCGTCCTGGGCCTGCTCGGCCTCCTCGTCCTGAACGTCTTCCTCGGCCCGATCGCCATCGTGCTGGCGAGCCTTGCTCTGTGGCGCGGCACCCAGCGCCGCGGCCGCGCGTTCCTGGGCCTGGGCCTCGGCGTCGCCGACCTGGTGGTCCTGGTGGCGTTCATGCAGGCGGACAGCACGATCTCGTGGAGCTTCTGAGCCGTCCTCGGGCAGTCGCCCGCCGGCAAGCCGCTGCCCGCCCGGGGACGACGGGTCGCAGCCGCGCGGGGAAAGCGGTTCACGCCCTTTCCGGCTTCGGCCGACCTTGATCTGAGGACGGCCGAGGGGGAGCCGTAGAATCGGGCTCACCATGGCTTACCTCGACCACGCCGCGACCACCCCGATGCTCCCGGAGGCGGCAGAGGCGCTCACCGCCCACCTGGGTGCCACCGGCAACGCGTCCTCCCTCCACGCATCCGGCCGGCAGGCCCGCCGCACCGTCGAGGAGGCCCGCGAGACCCTCGCCGAAGCCCTCGGCGCCCGCCCCAGCGAGGTCGTCTTCACCTCGGGCGGCACGGAGGCCGACAACCTCGCCGTCAAGGGCCTTTACTGGTCACGCCGTGACGCCGACCCGGCCCGCACCCGCGTCCTCGCCAGCCCCGTCGAGCACCACGCCGTCCTCGACGCCGTGCACTGGCTCGGCGAACACGAGGGCGCCACCATCGAGTACCTGCCGGTCGACGCCCACGGCCGCGTCCACCCGGACGCCCTGCGCGAGGCGATCGCCCGCGACCCCGACGACGTGGCCCTCGCCACCGTCATGTGGGCGAACAACGAGATCGGGACGATTCTGCCGGTCCGCGAACTCGCCGACGCGGCCGACGAGTTCGGTGTCCCCCTGCACTCGGACGCCGTCCAGGCCTTCGGCCAGATCCCCGTGGACTTCGCCGCCTCCGGCCTCGCCGCGATGACGGTGTCGGGCCACAAGATCGGCGGGCCGTACGGCATCGGCGCGCTCATCCTCGGCCGCGAGCACACCCCCGTACCCGTCCTGCACGGCGGCGGCCAGGAACGCCACGTCCGCTCCGGCACCCTCGACGTCCCCGCCATCGCCTCCTTCGCGGTCGCCGGACGGCTGGCCGCCGAACAGCGCGAGTGGTTCGTCCGCGAGATCGGCGCCCTGCGCGACGCCCTGGTCACCGCGGTCCGTACGGCGGTGCCGGACGCGATCCTCGGCGGCGACCCGGACCCGGAGGGACGCCTCCCGGCCAACGCGCACTTCACGTTCCCCGGCTGCGAGGGCGACTCCCTGCTGCTCCTGCTCGACGCCCAGGGCATCGAGTGCTCCACGGGCTCCGCCTGCACGGCCGGCGTCGCCCAGCCCAGCCACGTCCTCCTCGCCACCGGCACCGACCCCGACCTGGCCCGCGGCACCCTCCGCTTCTCCCTCGGCCACACCTCCACGGAGGCAGACGTCGAGGCCCTGGCGAAGGCGATCGGCCCGGCAGTTGAGCGGGCGCGTGCGGCGGGGCTGACGTAGTCCCCGCCGTCTCCGCCCTGCTCGACCGGTCAGGCCGGCGCCGTACGCGCCTCGCGCACCAGCCGCATGTACCTGTCCCAGTCCCAGTGCGGTCCCGGGTCCGTGTGGTCCGTGCCCGGGACCTCCACATGGCCGATGATGTGCTCGCGGTCGACGGGTATGCCGTAGCGCGCGCAGATCCGGGCCGTGAGGCGGGCCGAGGCCTCGTACATCTCGTCCGTGAGGTCCTGCGGACGGTCCACGAAGCCCTCGTGCTCGATGCCGACACTGCGCTCGTTGTAGTCGCGGTTGCCCGCGTGGTAGGCCACGTCCAGCTCGCGGATCATCTGCGTGACGTGCCCGTCCTGGCGGACGATGTAGTGCGCGGCCGCCTTGTGCCCCGGGTCCTGGAAGGCCCTCACCGCGCTGTCGAAGCTGCCCTGCGTGACATGGACGACCACCATGTCTATGCCGTAGTCGTCGGGCCGGTCCGCGCGGCGCCAGTTCGCGTCCGACGCGGCCACCCAGCGCGCGCCCGCGTAGTCGACCTCGCCCTCCTTGCGCGGCTTCTCGACGCCGGGCACGCGCCACCACAGACGCGCCAGCTCGTCCCGGGCCAGCACGGCGGAGCCCGCCGCGGCCACCGTGCCACCGATCAGCAGCGCGCGACGGCCGACCTTCCGGTCGCCGTCCTTCGAAGCCTTCCGCTGTCCCATGTGATCGCCAACGGATACCCGGCGGCCTTGGTTCCCGCGCCCCCTTACCCTGGAAGGGTTATGACTCACACCCCGCAGCGCTCCCGCCCCCTCCGCGTCCTGGCCGCCATGTCCGGCGGAGTCGACTCCGCCGTCGCCGCCGCCCGCGCGGCCGAGGCGGGCCACGACGTGACCGGCGTCCACCTCGCCCTCTCAGCCAACCCCCAATCCTTCCGCACGGGCGCGCGGGGCTGCTGCACCATCGAGGACTCGCGCGACGCCCGCCGCGCCGCGGACGTCATCGGCATCCCGTTCTACGTGTGGGACCTCGCCGACCGCTTCCGTGAGGACGTCGTCGAGGACTTCGTCGCCGAGTACGAGGCCGGCCGCACCCCCAATCCCTGCCTGCGCTGCAACGAGAAGATCAAGTTCGCGGCGCTGCTGGACAAGGCGCTGGCGCTGGGCTTCGACGCGGTCTGCACGGGCCACTACGCGCAGGTCGTCACCCTGCCCGACGGCACCCGCGAGCTGCACCGCGCCTCCGACATGGCCAAGGACCAGTCGTACGTCCTCGGCGTCCTGGACGACAAGCAGCTCGCCCACGCGATGTTCCCGCTCGGCGACACGGTCACCACCAAGGACGAGATCCGCGCGGAGGCCGAGCGCAGGGGCCTGGCCGTGGCCAAGAAGCCCGACTCGCACGACATCTGCTTCATCGCCGACGGCGACACCCAGGGCTTCCTGGCGGACCGGCTCGGCAGGTCCGAGGGCGACATCGTCGACGAGTCCGGCAACCGGCTCGGCACGCACGAGGGCGCGTACGGCTTCACCATCGGCCAGCGCAAGGGCCTGCGCATCGGCACCCCGGCGCCCGACGGCAAGCCGCGCTACGTCCTCGACATCTCCCCGGTCACCAACACGGTCACGGTCGGCCCGGCCGACGCGCTGGACGTCAGCGCCCTGACCGCGATCAAGCCGCGCTGGTGCGGCGTCGCCCCCACCGGCCCCGGCACGTACACGGCCCAGCTCCGCGCCCACGGCGGCGAGACCGAGGTCACCGCCGAGCTGGTCGACGGCCGGCTGGAGGTGTCGTTCGCGGAGCCGGTCCGCGGCGTCGCCCCCGGCCAGGCGATCGTCCTGTACGACGGCACACGCGTGGTGGGCTCCGCGACGATCGCGTCGACCAGGCGGGCGACGGCGGGCGTGGCCTGACCCCGCGGGCGTCCGGGGGGGGCAGGCCGGTGCCACGCGCGCGTGCCCCCGTCCCTCCCGGCCCCGCCTGCTCAGCCCGCCTGCTCAGCCCCGCGTGAAGAACTCCAGCAGCACCGGCGCCAGCACGTTCGGCTCCACCATGTGCGTCTGGCCCTGGAGCGTGCGGTACGACCCGTCGGGGACGGAGTCCGCGATCGCCCGGGCCGCCTCGCGGAGCCAGGCCGGGCTCGCGTCGCCCGCGACCGCCAGGACGGGGACGCCGATCGAGGCCAGCCGGGCGCGCGGGACCCGGCCGTCGCGCATGACGGCGTCGTCGTAGGCGAGGCTCGGGGCGATCGCCTCCATGCCGGCCCACATGGGGGACTGGCGGGCGCCCTGGATCACCCCTTCGCCCAGGCCGGTCAGCCGCAGGAACAGCTCGACCGCGTCCCCGCGCCGCCCTTCGCCGAGCGCCTCCGTCAGACGCTCCGTGTACTCCGCGCGCTCCCTGGCGCCCTCCTCGGACATCGCGAACGGCGTCTCGTAGACGGCGACGCGCCGCACCGGCAGGCCGCTCGCCGCCGCCTCCAGTGCCAGTGCCCCGCCCGACGAGATGCCGTACAGGAACGCCTCGCCGCCCACCGCCTCGATCACCGCCGCCAGGTCCTCGACCTCGCGCTCCACGGCGTACGGCGCCGTGTCCCCGCTGGCACCGCGGCCCCGGCGGTCGTACACCACGGCCTGGAAACGCTCCGAGAGCGACACGGCGAGCGGTGCCAAAGTGCCGCCCGTCGACATCGCGCCGCTCACCAGGACGACCGCGGGGCCCCGGCCGGTGCTCTCGTAGGCGATGCGGGTGCCGTCACGCGAAAGGATCTTCTTGTCCATGCTCATGCAGACTGCCGCACGGCACGGTGTTCATCGATGAGGCGGGCCGCGCGTCAGCCGATCACATCACTTCCACGTCGTAGAAGCACAGGTGGTCCTTGATCTCCGCGACGTCCGGTTTGGGCTCCGGATACGCCCAGACGAGGTCCGCGGCGTCCGGCAGCGACCAGTAGGACGCGGTGCCCTTGAAGGGGCAGTACGTGCGCGTGCCGGACGGTGCCAGCAGGTCGAGGCGTACGTCCTCGGCCGGGATGTAGTAGCGCTCGGGGCAGCCCGTCTCGCGCAGGACCAGCGGCCGGTCGCTCTCCGCCATGACCTGCCCGGCGTGCACCACGCGAACGGGCCGGTCACTCTTCTCGATGGTGATGCGATGCCCGGTGGTCACAATCGCCCTCCTTGGGTAGCCGACTCCTCCGATACAGCGCAGGCTGAAGCGGAGTTCTTCCCTCGCCGCAGGAGGCCACCCATGCGAGCCACACAGCCGGCCAGAAACCGCAGCGCCCTGGCCCACCAGGTCCGGTACGCCCTGCGCCACCCGGAGCGCGTGCCCGCGCACGCCCGGCGCGCGGTGCGGGACGCCTGGCTGCGGCTGCGGTACCGCGACCACATCGCCTACTACCGCGCCGTGATGGCCTCCGACGCGGCGCGCAGCGCGGAGGCGGCGGTCGGGCACAACCCCTCACGCGAGGCGTGGGAGCGGATCGGGCGCATGCAGTTCGACTACCTCGTGGGACACGGCCTCCAGCCGCACCACCGCATGCTGGAGATCGGCTGCGGCAACCTGCGCGCCGGGCGCCTGTTCATCGACTACCTCGACGCCGGGCACTACTACGGCATCGACATCTCGCCGCACATCCTGCTCGCCGCCCAGGACACCCTCGTGGCCGGGAAACTCCAGCCCAAGCTGCCCTACCTGGCGCTCGCCGACGATCTCACCTTCGCCTTCCTGCCCGACGCGCACTTCGACGTCGTCCACGCGCACAGCGTCTTCTCGCACTCGCCGCTGCACGTCATCGAGGAGTGCTTCGCCCACGTCGGCCGGATCCTCGCGCCCGGCGGGTTCTTCGACTTCACGTTCGACCGCACCGACGGCGAGGAGCACCAGGTGCTGCACGAGGACTTCTACTACCGGACGGCGACGCTGACCGAACTCGCCGCCGAGCACGGCCTGGACGCCCGGTTCATGGACGACTGGGAACAACTCCCGCACCGGCAGTCCAAAATGCGGGTCACCACGACGTCGGACCGGGCCCGTACGGTGGGCCCATGAACATCTGTGTCTTCCTGTCCGCCGCCGATCTCGACGAGCGCTACACCCGTCCCGCGCGGGAGTTCGCCAAGCTTCTGGCCAAGGGCGGCCACACCCTGGTGTGGGGCGGCTCCGACGTCGGCCTCATGAAGGTGGTCGCCGACGGGGTGCAGGAGGCGGGCGGCCGGCTCGTCGGCGTCTCCGTGCGGTTCCTCTCCGCCAAGGCCCGCCCCGGCGTCGACGAGATGGTCGTCGCCCGCGACCTCGCCGAGCGCAAGAAGCTGCTCCTGGAGAAGGCCGACGCCGTGGTGATCATGGTCGGCGGCACCGGCACGCTCGACGAGGCGACGGAGATCCTGGAGCTGAAGAAGCACGGCCACACGGACAAGCCCGTGGTCCTGCTCAACACCGCCGGCTTCTACGACGGCCTGAAGGAGCAGTTCCGCCGCATGGAGGACGAGGGCTTCCTGCCCCGCCCGCTCACCGACCTGGTGTTCTTCGCGGAGGAGCCGGTGGGGGCGCTGGCGTACCTGGAGGAGAGCCGGGGCGTGGCGTGACGCCGGGCCGGCACCCCGCGTGACCCTCGCGTGATGCGAGCATGGCGGGCATGGCTACTCATGTGATCACCGGAGCCGGCTCGGGCATCGGCGCCGCCGTGGCCCGCCGTCTGCACGCGCGCGGGGACGACCTCGTGCTGCACGCGCGCGACGCGGGCCGCGCGAAGGAGCTGGCGGCCCAGTTCCCCGGGGCCAGGACCCTGGTAGGCGACCTGGCCGACCCCGACAAGCTCTCCTGGGCCTTCTCCCACCAGTCGCTGCCCGACCGCGTGGACTCGCTGCTGCACATCGCGGGGGTCGTCGACCTCGGCCCGGTCGGCGAGCTCACCCCGAAGACCTGGCGCCACCAGCTCAACGTCAACCTCGTCGCCCCGGCCGAGCTGACCCGCCACTTCCTGCCCCAGCTGCGGGCCGCCCGGGGCCATGTGGTCTTCGTCAACTCCGGTGCCGGCCTGAACGCCCACGCCGGCTGGTCCGCGTACGCCGCCTCCAAGCACGGCCTGAAGGCCCTCGCCGACTCCCTCCGCCACGAGGAGCACGCGGGCGGCGTCCGCGTCACCTCGGTCTACCCCGGCCGCACGGCCGGCCCCATGCAGGCCAAGGTCCACCAGCAGGAGGGCAAGGAGTACGACGCGTCGAAGTGGATCGACCCCGAGTCGGTCGCGACGACGATCCTGATGGCCCTGGACCTGCCGAGGGACGCCGAGGTCAACGACCTGACGGTCCGGCCGGGGAACTGACCGGCCGGGCCGCTGCGTAGGCTGCTGCGGTGAGCGAAAACAGCCAGTTCAGGTTCGGTGCCGCCACCGGTGTCGGCTCCATGCCCGGGGGCGACGCCCGGGAAGCCGCCAAAACGGCCACCGGAACCTTCGAGGACTTCCCCTTCCTGCCCGAACTGCCCGCCCGCGGGCCCGGCGCGGACATGATCGGGCGGACCGCCGGCATGCTCGTCGAGCTGTACGCGCGCGTGGAGCCCAGCGGCTGGCGGCTCGGCGACCGCCCGGGACGGGACACCAAACGGGCCCGCTCCTGGCTCCGCGAGGACCTCGACGCGCTGGAGGAATGCACGCAGGAGTACGCCGGGCAGCTGAAAGTCCAGGTCGTAGGGCCCTGGACCCTCGCCGCCAACCTGGAGCTGCGCAACGGCGAGGCCGCCCTCTCCGACCCCGGAGCCTGCCGCGACCTCGCCGCCTCCCTCGCCGAGGGACTCCGTCTGCACCTCGCCGAGGTCCAGCGGCGGGTCCCCGGCGCGCAGCTCGTCCTCCAGCTCGACGAGCCGTCCCTCACCGCCGTCCTGCGCGGCCAGGTGAGGACCGCCAGCGGCTACCGCACGCACCGGGCCCCCGACCGGCAGATCGTCGAGGCCGCACTCCGCGATCTCGTCGCAGTGCACGCGGGCGGCCCCGTCGTCGTCCACTCCTGCGCACCGGACGTCCCGTTCGCCCTGCTGCGCCGGGCGGGCGCGGCGGCCGTCTCCTTCGACTTCTCCCTGCTCACCGAGCGTGACGACGAGGTGATCGGCGAGGCGGTGGAGGGCGGCACCCGGCTCTTCACCGGTGTCGTGCCGTCCGCGGAGGGCCCATTGTCAGACCCTGCCGGTAGCGTCATGGGTGTCAGGACGTTGTGGCGCAGGCTGGGGCTGTCACCGGGGCTTCTCGCGGAGGCGGTCACGCTCACGCCGACGTGCGGACTCGCGGGGGCTTCCCCGGGATACGCGCGCGCGGCTCTCGCCCACTGCGCCCGGGCGGCGAGATCCCTCGCGGACAACCCAGAGTAACGGGAGGACGACACGGTGGCCGGCGACAAGCAAGCGGAGACGACGACGGTGCCCGCCGAGGCACGGGAGAAGCACGCGCGCCTCGCGGAGCAGATCGAAGAGCACCGCTTCCGCTACTACGTGAAGGACGCTCCCGTCGTCAGCGACGCGGAGTTCGACGAGCTGCTGCGTTCCCTGGAGGCACTGGAGGAGGAGTTCCCGGAGCTGCGCACCCCGGACTCGCCGACCCAGAAGGTCGCCGGTTCGTACGAGACGGAGTTCACGGCGGTCGAGCACCGCCAGCGCATGCTCTCCCTCGACAACACCTTCAACGACGAGGAGCTCGCCGCCTGGTCGGAGCGCATCGCCAGAGAACTGGGCGAGCAGGACTACCACTTCCTGTGCGAGCTGAAGGTCGACGGCCTCGCCGTGAACCTCACCTACGAGCACGGCCGTCTCACCCGCGCGGCGACCCGCGGCGACGGCCGCACGGGCGAGGACATCACACCGAACGTCCGGACGATCGCGGAGATCCCCGAGCGCCTCAAGGGCGACTCGGTCCCCGACCTCGTGGAGATCCGCGGCGAGGTCTACTTCCCGATGGAGAAGTTCCAGGAGCTCAACGCCCGTCTGGTCGAGGCCGGTGACAAGCCCTTCGCCAACCCGCGCAACGCCGCGGCCGGTTCACTGCGCCAGAAGGACCCGCGCGTCACGGCCACCCGCCCGCTGCACATGGTGGTCCACGGCATCGGCGCCCTGGAGGGCTTCACCGGCCTGACCCGTCTCTCCCAGGCCTACGACCTGCTGAAGACCTGGGGTCTGCCCACCTCCCGGCACAACAAGGTGGTCGACGGCCTCGACGGCGTACGGGAGTTCATCGCGTACTTCGGCGAGAACCGCCACTCCGTGGAGCACGAGATCGACGGCGTGGTCGTCAAGCTCGACCAGATCCCGCTCCAGGGCCGCCTCGGCTCCACCTCGCGCGCCCCGCGCTGGGCGATCGCGTACAAGTACGCGCCGGAGGAGGTCAACACCAAGCTCGTCAACATCCGCGTGGGCGTGGGCCGCACGGGCCGGGTCACGCCGTACGCCCAGGTCGAGCCGGTCACGGTCGCGGGCTCCGAGGTCGAGTTCGCCACGCTGCACAACCAGGACGTGGTCAAGGCCAAGGGTGTCCTCATCGGTGACACGGTGGTGCTGCGCAAGGCCGGTGACGTCATCCCGGAGATCCTCGGACCGGTCGCCGACCTGCGTGACGGCAGCGAGCGCGAGTTCGTGATGCCGGCCGAGTGCCCCGAGTGCGGTACGGCGCTCAGGCCGATGAAGGAGGGCGACGTCGACCTGCGCTGCCCGAACGCCCGCACCTGCCCGGCCCAGTTGCGCGAGCGCCTGTTCTACCTCGCGGGCCGCAAGGCGCTGGACATCGAGCACTTCGGCTACGTGGCCGCCGCCGCGCTCACCAAGCCGCTGGAGCCCGAGGACCCGCCGCTGGTGGACGAGGGCGACCTGTTCGACCTCACCGTCGAACAGCTCCTGCCCATCAAGGCGTACGTCCTCGACCCTGACAGCGGTCTACCCAAGCGCGACCCGAAGACCGGCGAGGAGAAGGTCGCCACGATCTTCGCCAACCAGGAGGGCCAGCCCCGCAAGAACGCGCTCGCCATGCTGGAGAACATCGCGGCGGCCAAGCAGCGTCCCCTCGCCCGGATCATCACCAGCCTGTCGATCCGTCACGTCGGACCGGTCGCCGCCGAGGCACTGGCCCGCGAGTTCCGCTCGATCGAGCGCATCGACCAGGCCACGGAGGAGGAGCTGGCGGTCACCGAGGGCGTCGGCCCGACCATCGCCGCCTCCCTCAAGCAGTGGTTCGCCGAGGACTGGCACCGAGAGATCATCCGAAAGTGGAAGGCCGCCGGCGTCCGCATGGAGGAGGAGAGCACCGGCGAGGACGAGGGACCCCGCCCGCTCGAAGGGCTCACCGTCGTCGTCACGGGCACCCTCGAACACTTCACGCGCGACGGCGCCAAGGAGGCCTTGCAGAGCCGCGGAGCGAAGGTGACCGGCTCGGTTTCGAAAAAGACGTCATTCGTCGTCGTGGGTGACAGTCCTGGATCGAAATACGACAAGGCGATGCAGCTGAAGGTCCCGGTCCTGAACGAGGAGGGTTTCGGGGTCCTGCTGGAGCAGGGACCGGACGCGGCGGCGGAAGTCGCCCTTTCGGCCGAGGAGTAGCGGTTGAAGGCCACCCGTTCGGCGCATACCAGATGCATACGGGTGGCCGGGGCGCATTCGGGCAACCGTCGGCGACCGCTGCCCGTGGAAGCCTTCTGCGGCCTACTGTTGAGATGTGCGCCTGCCGTGCCCAGCTGCGGTCGGGGCATCTTCGTGCTCGCGGAGCACGGGGAAGGGTTTTCCAACGCGGGCCGTTGAGGGTTGTCGGGCACCGGGCCGCGGGGCGTGGGCACCGCCGGCTGTGAGAGGGACGGGAATGGAACCGACCGAGAGCGCCGTGCCGGGCTCACGGCTGCGCCTGAGCCGCATGGCGGTCGCATGGCGTGCAGTCCGTGGGACGGGTCGGCCGGCGGGGCGTCCGGGCGCGGAAGTGCGCGCCGTCGGACAGTACACCGCGGACGGGCGCGCCTCCGGGGGGCGCGCCGCGGCGGACGGCCGCGGCGCCGCACAGCCGGTCACCGACCACACAGCCCGCCTGACCGGCGAGGACGCGGACACGGAACGGCACCTGTCCTGGCCCGCGCTGCCCGCGGCCGTCGTCGCGGCGGCCGGGTTCGTCCTGGGCGCCGGCTTCTACCGCGCCTTCACCGGCGGCCACGCGCTCTTCCCCTCCGGCACGGCCGGCTGGGCGCTGGCCGTGCTGACCGGCATCATCGTCGGCCACCTCGTCATGCTGGGCCGCTCCCGCTGGTGGGGCGGCACCGGCTCGGGTGCCGCCCTCACGCTCGCCGTGCTGCTGCTGTACGGCTGGGTACCGGCCGGCATGGTCAGCCTCACGGTCGTCGTGCTGGTCGGCGTAGCCCGCCGCAACCGCTGGCGCCAGGGCATCCTGCACGGGGCGGTCGACCTCCTCGGCATCGGTGCCGGCGCCCTGGTGCTGGGCGTCTTCGGATCCGTACCGTCCGTCGAGTCCCCCTCGGATCCGGACAGCTGGACGCTCTACACCGCGCCCGAGGTGGTCCTGGTCGCCGTCTCCTACCTGGCGGTCACCCGCGTCCTGCTCTGGTACCTGCACGCCCCGCGCCCCGGCCTGCCCACCGTCGCCCGCACCGCCCTGGTCAGACAGGGCCTGGTCGCCATCGCGCTGCTGGGAATCGCGCCGCTGGTCTGCGTGGTGGCCGTGGCCAAGCCGATCCTGCTGCCGCTGTTCTCCATCCCCCTCATCGCCCTGGACTCCACGCTCTGGATAGCCCGGGCCCGGGCCGAGGAGCAGCTGCGCGACCCGCTGACCGGGCTGCCCAACCGCCAGTGGCTGCTGGAGCGCATCTGGACCGCGCTGGACGACGCCGAGCGGATCGACGCGCGCGCCGCCCTGATGCTGATTGACCTCGACCGTTTCCGGTCGGTCAACGACACGCTCGGTCATCTGGCCGGTGACCGGCTGCTCCTCCAGATCGCCGACCGGCTGCGGTTGGCGCTGCCGCGCGGGGCGGAGGCCGCCCGGCTCGGCGGGGACGAGTTCGCCGTCTTACTACCGGTCGCCGACTCCACGACGTCCGCGACCAGGGTCGCCCGCAACCTGGTCGCCGCGCTCAGCTCCCCGCTCGACCTCGACGGCCTCACCCTCGTCCTGGAGGCCAGCGCCGGGGTCGCCGTCTTCCCCGACCACGCGCTCGACGCCGAAGGACTGCTGCGGCGGGCGGACGTGGCGATGTACCAGGCGAAGCGGGACCGTACGGGCGTGGAGGTCTACGAGTCCAAGCGCGACTCGAACACCCCGGACCGGCTCGGTCTGCTGGGAGACCTCCGCAGGGCGCTGGACGCCCACGAGGTGGAGCTGCACTACCAGCCCAAGGTCCGCTTCGACGGACAGGTCGCGGGCCTGGAGGCCCTGGTCCGCTGGGTGCACCCCGAGCGGGGCAAGGTCCCGCCGGACGAGTTCATAGCGATCGCCGAGTCCTCGGGCCTGATGCCCCACCTCACCGAGTACGTCCTGGAGACCGCGCTCGCCCAGGTCGCGCGGTGGCGGGCCCAGGGACTGTTCGTCCCGGTCGCGGTCAACGTCTCCCCGCGTGACGTCCACACCCCCGGCTTCGCCGGCTCCGTCGCCGCGCGGCTGGCCCGGCACGGCGTCCCGGCGGGAGCGCTCCAACTGGAGATAACGGAACACGTCCTCCTGGAGGACCCGCAGCGCGCCGCCGACACCCTCAATGCGCTGACCGGGCACGGCGTGAAGATGTCCCTGGACGACTTCGGCACGGGCTACTCGTCGCTGGTGCACCTGCGCAAGCTCCCGGTCAGCGAACTGAAGATCGACCGCTCCTTCGTCGCCCGGCTCGCCGTCGACAACGAGGACGCGGAGATCGTGCGCTGCACGGTCGACCTCGCGCACTCCCTCGGTCTGCTCGTCGTCGCCGAGGGCGTCGAGGACGACGAGACCTGGGAGCGCCTGCGCGACCTCGGCTGCGACGCCGTCCAGGGCTGGCTGGTCGCCGCCGCGATGCCCCCCGAGGAGACCACGGCCTGGCTCCGCGCCCGGGGCTCCCGCGGCTGGCAACGCCCCCGGGCCGCCCTCCCGGCGGCGACGGCGGACGACTCGGGGCGCATCGCCTAGGGCGGGAATCGAAGCGCCCTGGCGGGGCCAGGCAGCGGGCGCAGGGCAACCGTTTCACTGGCACACCCGCCCGCCCCATAGGATTGGCCCCAAACCACTCACACTCACCCCAGAGGATCGCTGCATGCCTGGCATCACGCGCGAGGAGGTCGCCCACCTCGCCCGGCTGGCGCGTCTGGAGCTGAAGCCCGAAGAGCTCGACCACTTCGCGGGACAGCTGGACGACATCATCGGCGCGGTGGCCCGCGTCAGCGAGGTCGCCGACCAAGACGTACCGCCGACCTCGCACCCGCTCCCGCTGACGAACGTCATGCGCCCGGACGAGGTCCGTCCCTCGCTCACCCCCGAGCAGGCGCTCTCCGGAGCCCCGGCCCAGGAGCAGCAGCGTTTCAAGGTGCCGCAGATCCTGGGGGAGGAGTAACCCGCCATGACGGAGAGCCCCATCATCAAGCTCACGGCCGCCGAGACCGCCGCGAAGATCGCCTCCGGCGAACTCACGGCCGTCGAGGTCACCGAGGCCCACCTGGCCCGGATCGAGGCCGTCGACGAGAAGGTGCACGCCTTCCTGCACGTCGACCGCGAGGGCGCGCTCGCGCAGGCCCGTGCCGTCGACGAGAAGCGGGCCAAGGGGGAGAAGCTCGGTCCGCTGGCCGGCGTTCCCCTGGCGCTCAAGGACATCTTCACCACCGAAGGTGTGCCGACCACCGTGGGTTCGAAGATCCTCGAAGGCTGGATCCCGCCGTACGACGCGACCGTCACCAAGCGGCTCAAGGCCGCCGACGTGGTGATCCTCGGCAAGACCAACATGGACGAGTTCGCCATGGGGTCCTCCACCGAGAACAGCGCCTACGGGCCGACCGGCAACCCCTGGGACCTGACCAGGATCCCCGGCGGCTCCGGCGGCGGTTCGTCCGCCGCGCTCGCCTCCTTCCAGGCCCCGCTCGCCATCGGCACCGACACCGGCGGCTCCATCCGCCAGCCCGCCGCCGTCACCGGCACGGTCGGCGTGAAGCCGACGTACGGCGGGGTGTCGCGGTACGGCATGGTCGCCTTCTCCTCCTCCCTCGACCAGGGCGGCCCCTGCGCCCGCACGGTCCTGGACGCGGCCCTGCTGCACGAGGTGATCGCCGGCCACGACCCGATGGACTCCACCTCGATCGACGCCCCGGTCCCGCCGGTCGTCGAGGCCGCCCGCAACGGCAGCGTCGAGGGCATGCGCGTCGGCGTCGTCAAGCAGTTCCGCGGCGAGGGCTACCAGGCCGGTGTCATCCAGCGGTTCGACGAGTCCGTCGCGCTGCTGAAGAAACTGGGCGCCGAGATCGTCGATCTGGACTGCCCGTCCTTCGACCTGGCGCTGTCGGCGTACTACCTGATCGCGCCGTCCGAGTGCTCCTCCAACCTCGCCCGCTTCGACGGCCTGCGCTACGGCCTCCGCGCCGGCGACGACGGCACGCACTCCGCCGAGGAGGTCACCTCCCTGACCCGCGAGGCCGGCTTCGGCCCCGAGGTCAAGCGCCGCATCATGCTCGGCACGTACGCGCTGAGCTCCGGCTACTACGACGCGTACTACGGCAGCGCCCAGAAGGTCCGCACGCTCATCAAGCAGGACTTCGACAAGGCGTTCGAGCAGGTCGACGTGATCGTCTCCCCGACGACCCCGACCACCGCCTTCCCGATCGGCGAGCGCGCCGACGACCCGATGGCGATGTACCTCGCCGACCTGTGCACCATCCCGACCAACCTGGCGGGCAACGCGGCCATGTCGCTGCCGTGCGGCCTCGCCCCGGAGGACAACCTCCCGGTCGGACTGCAGATCATCGCCCCGGTCATGAAGGACGACCGCCTCTACAAGGTCGGCGCCGCCGTCGAGGCCGCTTTCGTGGAAAAGTGGGGCCACCCGCTGATCGAGGAGGCTCCGTCGCTGTGAGCGCACTGTCCAAGGCCAAGGGCTTCAAGAGCTCCAAGTCCGGTCTGTACATCTCGATGGCCACGTCGGCCTTCGGCGCCGTCGGCGTCTACAAGCAGATCAAGAAGGCCCGCGGAGACAACGACACGCTGCGGCTGCTCGACGCCGTCGTGACCGGTGCCGCGGTCGTCACCAACCTGGCCATTCTCTACCGCGAGCTGAAGCGGCTGGGCGACGATGACGTCCTGCTGGGCTGAGAGGGAAGTTTCACCGTGACCACCACGACAGACCTGGTGTCGTACGAGGAAGCACTCGCGTCGTACGACCCCGTCATGGGCCTCGAGGTCCATGTCGAACTCGGCACCAAGACCAAGATGTTCTGCGGCTGTTCGACCGCCCTCGGGCAGGACGCCAACGCGCAGACCTGTCCCGTCTGCCTCGGCCTGCCCGGCGCGCTCCCGGTCGTCAACGCGACCGGCGTCGAGTCCGCGATCAAGATCGGCCTCGCGCTGAACTGCGAGATCGCCGAATGGTGCCGCTTCGCCCGGAAGAACTACTTCTATCCGGACATGCCGAAGAACTTCCAGACCTCCCAGTACGACGAGCCGATCGCCTTCAACGGCTACCTCGACGTACAGCTGGAGGACGGCGAGACCTTCCGCGTGGAGATCGAGCGCGCCCACATGGAGGAGGACACCGGCAAGTCCACGCACGTGGGCGGTGCGACGGGCCGTATCCACGGCGCCTCGCACTCGCTCCTGGACTACAACCGCGCCGGCATCCCGCTCATCGAGATCGTCACCAAGCCGATCGTCGGCGCGGGCGAGCGTGCCCCCGAGGTGGCGAAGGCGTACGTCCGTGAGCTGCGCGAGGTCATCAGGGCGCTCGGCGTCTCCGAGGCCCGCATGGAGATGGGCCAGATGCGCTGCGACGTGAACCTGTCGCTGCGCCCGAACGGCACCGAGAAGTTCGGCACGCGTTCCGAGACGAAGAACGTCAACTCGCTGCGGTCCGTGGAGCGCGCGGCCCGCTTCGAGATCCAGCGGCACGCGGCCGTACTGAGCGGCGGCGGGACGATCGTCCAGGAGACCCGGCACTTCCACGAGGACACGGGGTCGACGACCTCGGGCCGCGTGAAGGAGGAGGCCGAGGACTACCGGTACTTCCCGGAGCCCGACCTCGTCCCGGTGGCCCCGTCCCGCGAGTGGGTCGAGAAGCTGCGGGCCACTCTGCCCGAGCTGCCGCTGGTCCGCCGCAACCGGCTCCGCGAGGAGTGGGGCGTCTCGGCCACCGACATGCAGGCGATCCTCAACGCCGGTGCGCTGGAGCCCATCGTCGCCACCATCGAGGCCGGGGCCGACGCCGCGTCCGCCCGCAAGTGGTGGATGGGCGAGCTGGCCCGCAGCGCCAACGAGTCGGGCAAGGCGCTCGACGAGCTGGCGATCACGCCGCAGCAGGTCGCCCGCGTCACCGAGTTGGTGGCGAAGGGTGATCTGAACGACAAGCTGGCCCGTCAGGTCATCGAAGGCGTCCTCGCGGGCGAAGGCACCCCGGACGAGGTCGTCGACAAGCGGGGTCTGAAGGTCGTCTCCGACGAGGGCGCGCTCACCACCGCCGTCGACGAGGCCATCGCGGGCAACCCGGCCATCGCGGACAAGATCCGCGGCGGCAAGGTGGCGGCGGCCGGCGCGCTGGTCGGCGCGGTCATGAAGGCGACCCGGGGGCAGGCCGACGCGGCCCGCGTCAAGGAGCTGATCCTTCAGAAGCTGGGCGTCAGCGAGGGCTGAGCCCTTCCGTGGACCGACAGAGGGGGGATGCGCCGAACCCGGTGCATCCCCCCTCTCAGTCACCTAAGGGCGACGCCCCACGACCCGGACGAAGCCCAGCGTGCGGCCCTGGTCGAGGCGCAGCATCTCGGCGCACTGTCCGGCCATCCGGACGTGCCACTCGTCCGTGTGCTCCTCGGCCACGACCTCGCACCACCGCAGCCAGTCGCGCCAGCCGTCGTCCAGCCAGTCGGCCGTCTCGACCTCCACGGTCCCGCTGCGGGTCCACTGGCGCCGCCACCAGGCGGCCGAGTGGAAGCACCAGAAACCCGGCTCCCAGTACGGCTTGAGGTGCTCCGGCGGCTCGGCGCCGTCGATCTCCTCGCGCAGCGCCGGTACGACGACCCCGATCCGCCCGCCCGGCTTCAGCAGCCGGGTCAGCCTGGGCAGGTACAGGTCGTCGGTGCCGAAGTACTGGTACGCGTCGACGGAGACGATCGCGTCGAAGCCGCCCTCGCCGAACGGCAGGTCGTGCGCCTCGGCGAACACGGGCAGCACGCGGTCCGCGACGCCGGCCTCGGTGATACGGGCCGCGTTCTCACCGGGCTTGACCCACAGGTCGGCGGCGGTGACCTGAACGTCGTACTCCTTGGCGAGGAAGATCGACGTCATGGCGCGGCCGCAGCCCAGGTCGAGCACGCGGGAGCCGGGGCTCAGGGTGTCGAGCCCCAGAGCCGGGGCCAGCCACTCCAGCAGCCACAGCGCGTGCGGGCCCATCTGGTTCTCGATGGTCCAGCGGGCGTCGTAGCGGTTGCTGCGCGGGTAGCGGGGGTTGCTGACGCGGTCAGTGAGGGGGTCGTTCGAGGTCCGGGAAGTGATGTCCGACATCGGTGAACGGGCTCCTTGAGTCCTTGAGGAAGAAAGGGGATGCGTCGGAGCTCGGTCGGACCGTCAAACAATGCACCTGCTTCGGCCGGGCGGCGGGGTGCCGCGGGCGTACCTCGAACCAGCGGACGCTAACAGCCGGCCCGTCGGCCCCGCACTCGGTTTTCCCACCCGACGCGCTACCGTCTCGGCCATGAGTGGACGCGCTGATTCCGACACCGATCCTGAGATAACGGACCCGGGGGCAGCCGCCGCGCAGGACACCGAGCCGGAGGCCGTGCCCGACGACGAGCCGATCGACGCCGACGAGCTGGACGACGCCGATGAGCCGGACGACGATGCCGACGATGCGGCGGAAGGCGCGCGGCGGGCACGCTGGACGGCCGCCGGCACCGGCACCGTTCTGGCCCTGGCGGGTCTGGCCGCGGCACTGCTCCGCCTCGCCCGCTCCGCACCCGCACTCGTCCCGGCGGCGTACGCCGGCGGAGCGGCCGTCTGCGCGGGCGCCGCCGTGCTGGGCTCCCGGGGACGCACCCGGCGCGCGCTGTGGCTGCTGATCGCGGGCGCGATGGTGATGGCGCTGGGAGACCAGTTCGACTGATCCCTCCCGCTGTGAATAAGCCCACGAAAACGACAAATGATCTCGTAGGCCTGTAAGAGTGATTCCGCATTGCTCATGCGTTCTTTGCGGGCTGTTCAGTTCACGGACGACTGCTCCCGGTCAAAGATCCACAAAAAGTCACCCTGGGAGCACGTTTCGTGGCAGCCCTCGCACACTGGTGTGTCCGACGCCGTCTGGTCACCGTTCTGCTCTGGCTCCTCGCCTTCGCGGGGGTGGCCGCGGGCGCCGCGGCCGCCGGATCCGCGTACTCGAACGACTACCAGGTCCCCGGCACCGAGTCGGGCCGCGCCACCCAGCTGTTGCACGAGGGCTTCCCGCAGCTCGGCGGCGACAGCGACACCGTCGTCTGGCACACCACGTCCGGCAGCGTCCGCGCCGCCGACGTCGAGCAGACGATGACCCGCGCCCTGGAACGCGTCGAGAACCTGCCCGGCGTGGCCTCCGTGACCAGCCCTTACGACGGGCCGGGCACGGGACGCGTCAGCCCGGACGGCCGTACGGCGTACGCCACGGTCACCTTCGACGACCAGGCCCAGGACGTCAGCCGGTCCGAGGCGCAGGCCGTCGTCGACACCGCGAAGAGCGCGGAGACCGACGGGCTCCAGGTGGAGCTCGGCGGCAGCGCCGTCGCGCTCACCGAGTCCTCCGGCGGGCACGTCGCCGAGGTCGTCGGGGTGGTCGTCGCCGCGGTCGTGCTGTTCCTCGCCTTCGGCTCGCTCGCCGCCTCACTGCTGCCCATCGCCACCGCCCTGGTAGGCGTCGGCACCGCCTACGCCGGGATCGTGCTGCTCGGGCACGTGATGACCGTCGCCGACTTCGCCCCCATGCTCGGCATGCTCATCGGGCTCGGCGTCGGCATCGACTACGCGCTGTTCATCGTGACGAGACACCGGCGCGGGCTGAAACGCGGGCTGTCCGTCACCGAGGCCGCCACCAACGCCGTCGCGACCACGGGACGCGCGGTCGTCTTCGCGGGTGCCACCGTTTGCATCGCCCTGCTGGGCATGCTGATCCTGCGGCTGAGCTTCCTCAACGGCGTCGCCATCGCCGCCAGCCTGACCGTGATCCTCACCGTCGCGGCCTCCGTGACGCTGCTGCCCGCCCTGCTGTCCCTCATCGGCATGCGGGCGCTCAGTCGCCGCGAGCGCCGCCGCCTGGCGGAGCACGGGCCCGAACCCGAGCTGCCCACGGGCTTCGCCGCCCGCTGGTCGGCGTTCGTGGAGCGCCACCCCAAGGTGCTCGGGGCGGTAGCGCTGGTGGTCATGGCCGTCCTCGCGCTGCCCACGTTCTCCCTGCACCTGGGCACCTCCGACCAGGGCAACGACCCGAAGACGTCCACCACCCGCCAGGCCTACGACCTCCTCGCTGGGGGCACCTCCCGCTCGAGCGCAGCCGAGAGTGGGGGAGGCTTCGGCCCCGGCGTCAACGGCCCGCTCACCCTCGTCACGAAGGTCGACGGAGCCGACGACAAGCTCGCCCTGGACAACCTCGACGGCACGCTCCGGACCACCGAGGGCGTCGCCTCGGTGACGCCGGTGACGTTCGACTCCGGCGGCCACACCGCATACCTGACCGTCGTACCGGAGTCCTCGCCGCAGTCGAAGCAGACCAGCGACCTCGTCGACCGGCTGCGCGACGAGGTGCTGCCCCGCGCCGAGGCGGGCACCTCGCTGGACACGCAGGTCGGCGGCATGACGGCCGGCTACGACGACTTCGCCGACGTCATCGTCTCCAAGCTGCCCGTCTTCATCGGCGTCGTGATCGGCCTGGGCTGTCTGCTGCTCCTGCTCGCCTTCCGGTCGATCGGCATCCCGCTGAAGGCCGCCGCGATGAACGTCGCCGCCGTGGCCTCCGCCTTCGGGGTGGTCGTCGCGATGTTCCAGTGGGGCTGGGGCAGCGAACTGCTCGGCCTCGGCAGCGCGGGCCCCATCGAGCCGTTCCTGCCCGTGATCATGGTGTCGGTGCTCTTCGGCCTGTCCATGGACTACCAGGTGTTCCTGGTGAGCCGGATGTACGAGGAGTGGCTGGAGACCGGCGACAACCGGCGGGCCGTCCGGGTCGGCCTCGCCGAGACCAGCCGGGTGATCAACTCGGCGGCGGTGATCATGATCTCCGTCTTCCTCGCCTTCGTCCTCAGCGGCGACCGTGTGATCGCCATGTTCGGCATCGCCCTGGCCGCCGCCGTCGCCCTGGACGCCTTCGTCCTGCGGACGCTCCTCGTCCCCGCGCTCATGCACATGCTCGGCGGCGCCAACTGGTGGCTGCCCCGCTGGCTCGACAAGCGCCTGCCGCGGATCAGCATCGAACCGCCCGAGGCCAGGGCCGCCCATGAGAGGCTGGCCGCCGCGACGGACGCCGAGGTGGCGGACGTCCTGGCGGAGGAGGAGCGGCAGCGGGATGTACGCGATATCCCTGGGTGACGACGGCGCGGAACTGCGGCCCCTGGAACCCTGGCACGCGGAGGAGTTCTTCGCGCACCTGGAGCGGGGCAGGGAGTTCATCGGGCGGTTCATCAACTTCGGGTCGCAGGAGACGGACGTGGAGTCCGCGCGGGCCATGCTCCAGCGGTACGCCGAGATGCGCGCCGCCGACACCCGCTCGCTGCACGGACTGTGGCTGAACGGCAAGCTCGTGGGCGGCGTGCTGTTCCTGAACTTCGACGCCGCGAGCGGCAACTGCGAGGTCGGCTGCTGGCTGGAGCCCGCCGGGACCGGGCGCGGTCTGGTCACCCGGGCGATGCGCGTCCTCATCGACTGGGCGGTCGAGGAGCGCGGCATTCACCGGATCGAGTGGGTCGCCGCCTCGGGCAACCAGCCGAGCCTGAACGTGGCCCGGCGCCTCGGCATGACCCGCGACGGTGTGCGGCGCGAGGCCCACCCCTATGGTGGCGTACGGCACGATCTCGAAGTCTGGTCGGTGCTGGCACCCGAGTGGCGCGCGGCACGCGCGCGGGCCGCTCACGACGATCATTAAGAGACTTCTCAGACAGCGACCCTACGGTGCGAGACATGGCAACGAACGCAGTGGACGAGACCGAGGCCACCGAGGCCACGACCGACGAGAAGGCGGTGGACACCACCAAGTCCGACGAGGTGACCAAGACCGAGGTCCCGGCCGAGGCCGCCGAGACCAAGGAGGAGGCACCCTCCGGCGTCGGCCAGGGTGCTGCCGCCGTGGTCTCCGCGGCACTGGGCGTCGTCTCGCTCACCGGCAGCTGGCTCGGCACGGTGGCCGCCGCACGCCAGAACCTCATCGGTCAGCTGGAGACGGCGCAGAACGCGGACGTGGCCAAGCAGATCCAGGCGGTCTACGGCGACGCCTGGCAGACCACGGCCCTGTGGGGCGGCTTCTTCGCGCTGGTCGCGCTGGTCGTCGGCGTCGTGACGCTCGCCCGGCCGGCGTTCGGCACGCCCGGCAGGATCCAGGCCCCGTGGATCAAGTCGGTCGCCTGGGCGGGTGTCGCGCTCGGCGTGATCGGCCTGTTCCTGGCCGTCCTCAAGTACACCGGCATCCTGCTCGGACTGCCGTCGGCGAGCTGAGTCACCGCAGGTCCTGAGGGGTCTTAGGGAATCCGTGAGCACCTTACGGAGGCCCTGAGGCCCCTCAACCGTGTCTAAGGCCCCGACCGCCCCCGAAGATGCGGAACTCTCCCGATGTGGCAGCCCCGCCTGGGAGACGAAGGTGGAGGCATCGCAGAAAGCGAAGCCCAAGCACCCGACTCCCACCGAGGACACGCCATGTACGAGTACGAGCTCCAGCAGCTGCGCGCCGCCGACCTCATCCGCCGCGCCGACCACGAGCGGCAGGCCCGCGAGGCCACCCGGGCCCGCCGCGCCGCCCGTCACGAAGCCGCCGAAAGCTCCGCCGAGCACGAGAGCCATAGCCGCCGCTTGCGCAGGCCGCGGTCCGCCCGGACGGCGTGAACACGGGGCCGGGCCGGACCGGCGGCGTGACCGTCCGTACGAAAGCGGCTGTCGATGGGGCGGCCGTACGTACGGAAGCGGCTGTCGATGGGGCGGCCGTACGTACGGAAGCGGCTGTCGATGGGGCGGCCGTACGTACGGAAGCGGCCGTTGATGGGGCGGCCGTCCGTACGGAAGCGGCCGTTGATGGGGCGGCCGTCCGCACGGAAGCGGCCGCCGGTCCGGTGGCCCGCAGCGGCAAAACCGGTGCCGTGCCGCCGGACCCGCGTGCGATGCTCGGGTCCGTGGAGACCAGGTCCGTCAGCCCCGTGTTCGTCGGCCGGGCCGCCGAGTTGAGCATGCTCGACGAGGTGCTCGCCGGTGCCGCCGCGGGCGACCCGCAGGCGTTGCTCATCGGCGGCGAGGCCGGAGTCGGCAAGACCCGCCTCGTCGAGGAGTTCGCCGGCGCGGCCCGCGGGCGGGGCGCGGTCGTCGCCCTCGGCGGCTGCGTCGAGATCGGCGCCGACGGGCTGCCGTTCGCGCCGTTCTCCACCGCCCTGCGCGCCCTTCGCCGCGAGCTGCCCGGACAGCTCGCCGCCGCGGCCGCCGGGCAGGAGGAGGAACTGGCCCGGCTGCTCCCCGAGATCGGCACGGCCGCCGCACGCGAGGCGGCCCGGCACGACGAGGACGGCATGGCCCGCCTCTTCGAACTCACCGCACGCCTGCTGGAGCGCGTCACCGCCGAGCACACCGTCGTCCTCGCCCTGGAGGACCTGCACTGGTCCGACGCCTCCACCCGGCACCTGCTCACCTACCTCTTACGCACCCTGCGCACCGGCCGCCTCGTCGTCCTCGCCACCTACCGCTCCGACGACATCCACCGCCGCCACCCGCTCAGACCCCTGCTCGCCGAACTCGACCGCCTGCGCACCATCCGCCGCCTCGACCTCGCCCGCTTCAACCGCGAGGAGGTGTGCCGCCAGGTCGCCGGCATCCTCGCCCAGGAACCCGACCCGGACCAGATCGACGCGATCTTCGAACGCTCCGACGGCAACGCCTTCTTCGTCGAGGAACTCGCCGTCGCCGCCCAGGAGGGCTGCCGCACGGGCCTGACCGACTCCCTGCGCGACCTGCTGCTCGTCCGGGTGGAAGGGCTGCCGGAGACCGCCCAGCAGGTCGCCCGGATCGTCGCCGAGGGCGGCTCCACCGTCGAGTACCGGCTGCTGGCCGCCGTCGCCCGGCTCACGGAGGACGACCTCATCGAGGCACTGCGGGCCGCCGTCAACGCCGGCATCCTCACCCCCGCGCCCGGCGGCGACGGCTACCGCTTCCGCCACTCCCTGGTCCGCGAGGCCGTCAGCGACGACCTGCTGCCGGGCGAACGCTCCCGCCTCAACCGCCGCTACGCCGAAGTCCTGGAGACCGACCCGGCCCTCGTCCCCGCCGACCAGCGCGCGACGCGTCTGGCCAGCTACTGGTACCACGCCCACGACGCGGCCAAGGCCCTGCCCGCCGTCCTCGACGCCTCCGTCGAGGCCCGCGACCGCCACGCCTACGCGGAGCAACTCCGGCTGCTGGAACGGGCGATGGAACTGTGGGACACCGCCCCCGAAGCCGTACGCCGGGCCCTGCGCCCCGTCGACTACGCCGAGGCCTACCCTCCGCCACTGCCTGAACGGCGTGGGGGGAACCCCGTCGGCGGCGACCCGGAGGCCGGCGCCCTGCGCCACCTCGACCTGCTGGCCGAGGCGGCGGTCGCCGGACGGCTCTGCGGGGAGCGCGAGCGCGCCCTGAAGATCACCAAGCGGGCGCTGCGCCTCCTGGAAGTGGAGGACGATCCCCTGTGCGCCGCCTGGTTCTGGATCCAGCGCTCCCGGCTGGTGCAGCGGCTCGCCCGTGGTGACGGCTGGAAGGAGATCGCCACCGCGCAGGATCTGGTCCGCGGTCTGCCGCCGTCCGGGGTGCACGCCGAGGTGCTCGCCACGGTCGCCCATTGGTCGATGCTCCGCCAGCCGGGCCCGCAGGCCCTGACGGCCGCCGAGCGGGCGGTGGAGTACGCGCGGATGGTCGGCGCCGAGGACATCGAGGCCAACGCCCGGCTCACCCTCGGCGCACTCATGATCGACGCCGGGCAGATCGAGGCCGGGCTGGCCCATATGTACGAGATCAGCGACGCGGTCGTGGCCCGGGGGCTCGTGGGTGTCGTGGGCCGCAGCCATGTGAACCTGCCCTCCGCCCTGGAGGGCATCGGGCGCTCCGAGGAAGCCGTGGACGTCCTTCACGAGGGCCTGCGCCTCACGGGCAGGATGGGCCTGCGGGACTCCGAGGGCTGGATCTGGGGCAACCTCGCCGAATCGCTCATCTCCCTGGGCCGCTGGGACGAGGCGGCCGAGGCGGCCGTCAACGCCCAGCGGCGCGGGCAGACGGCCGCGCCGTACGGGTCCGGCGCCAACAGCCTGGCGTTTCTCGCGCTCGCCCGCGGCCGGGTGCCCGAGGCGGCCCGTCATCTCGCCGAGGGCCGCGGCTCCTACGGCCCGCACGACCCCATGCCGCAGCACGACCTCCCGCTCTCCTGCCTCACCGTCGCCGTCGCCGTCGCCGAGGGCCGCCTCCCCGACGCCCGCGCCGAACTGGCCCGCACCCTGGAGTCCGGCTTCCCGCCCGGCACCCAGCGCTACGCCTGGCCGCTGCTGCTCGAAGCCGCCACGGCCGAGGCCGACGCCCGGACGGTGCCGACCGCACGGGACGGCCGTGCGGAGGTCCTGAGGAGCATCTTCGGGGCCGTCAAATGTCTCACCACGAACGCTCCCGTCTGGCTCGCCCACGAGAAGTGGGTCCGCGCCGAGCTCCACCGCGCCGAGAGCCGGAGCACCCCGGACGTCTGGTCGGAGGTGGTCACCGCCTTCGAACCCCTGGAGCGGCCCTACGACCTCGCCCGCGTCCGGTACCGCCTGGCCGAGTCACTGCTGACGGGCGGCGGCGAGGCCGACGAGCGCGACCGTGCCACGGAACTGCTCCGCCTCGTCCATGCCGTCGCCCGCCACCTCGGCGCCCGGCCGCTCGCCGACGCCGCCACCGGGCTCGCCCAGCGGGCCCGCCTGCCGCTCACGCCCGCCACGGAACCGGTCCCCGCCCCCGCGGACCCCGCCGAGGCGCTGGGCCTCACCAGCCGGGAACGTGACGTGCTGCGCCTGGTTGCCGCCGGCCACACCAACCGCCGGATAGCCGAGGAGTTGTTCATCTCCCCGAAGACCGCGAGCGTCCACGTCTCCAACATCCTGGCGAAGCTCGGCGTCTCCGGGCGCGGTGAGGCGGCGGCGGTGGCGCACCGGCTGGAGCTGTTCACGGCCGAATCCGTCACGCCCGGCTCGGCCAACTGAGGTATACGCTGTAAAGGACGTCGGGGGAGACGCGGCCCTGGGAGGCTCCGTTGTTCAACATGTTCGAGGAACTGTTCTCACCCGGCCGCAAACACACCCGCGACGAGCAGAACCGGCTGGAACTGACCCGCGAGGACGTCGGGGACGGAGATCCCGGACGCGGGCCGATAGACCTGTCGTCCGGGAAGGTCGTCGTACACCCGCCACAGGAGCCGGAGGCCGAAGACCCGGAGGACTGAGCCCGGGTTACGTCACCCGCAGTTCCAGGATCCGGTCGTCCCCGTCCTCCGGATTGCCCCGGCCGTCCGTGTTGCTGGTCACGAGCCACAGCCGGTCACCGCCCGCCGGGACCACCGTGCGCAGCCGGCCGTACTCCTCCTCCAGGAACGCCTGCGGTTCGGCCGATGCCTCCGTGCCGTTCAGCGGGATGCGCCACAGCCGCTTGCCGCGCAGGCCTGCCATCCAGACCGAACCCTCGGCGTAGGCGATGCCGCTGGGCGAGGCCTCGGCCGTGGTCCACTGGTCGATCGGGTTGTGGAACCCGGTGTCGCCGGACCGGCCCTCCGCCTCCGGCCAGCCGTAGTTGTCGCCCGGCTTGATCGCGTTGAGCTCGTCCCAGGTGTCCTGGCCGAACTCCGAGGCGAACAGACGCTGCTTGCCGTCCCAGGCGAGGCCCTGCACATTGCGGTGGCCGTACGAGTACACGGGGGAATCGGGGAACGGGTTGCCCGGTGCCGGTTCGCCCTCCGGTGTCAGGCGAAGGATCTTGCCGCCCAGGGACTCCTTGTCCTGGGACAGTCCCGTGTCACCGCTCTCGCCCGTGCCGACGTACAGCATCTTGTCCGGGCCGAACTCGATCCGGCCGCCGTTGTGGACGAAGCCCTTGGGGATGCCCCGGAAGACCGTGTCGGGAGCGCCGAGCTGCTCGCCGGAGGGCTTCTTCTCGTCGTACAGCATGCGGACGATGCGGTTGTCGGAGGCCGAGGTGAAGTACGCGTAGACCATGTGGTCCGAGGCGTAGTCGGGGGACAGGGCGATGCCGAGCAGGCCGCCCTCGCCCGCGGCCGATACGCCCGGCACCTCGCCCAGCACGGTCTTCTTCCCGGTCTTCTCGTCGACCCGGACGATCGTCCCGTCGTCCCGGGAGGAGACGAGCAGGCCGCCGCCGGGCAGCGGGGCGAGGCCCCAGGGGGAGTCGAGGCCCTCGGCGACGGTGCGTACCACCTTCACCGAGCCCTTGGCGGGTGGTGTCTCCTCGGCGGCCTGCCCCGCCGGTGCGGACGATCCCGGTGCCGCACGGCTCGGGGAGGCGCTCCCGTCCGTGCCGGGCGATCCTCCGCCGTCGGAGGAGCAGCCGGCCGTCAGCAGGAGCGCGGCGGCGGCCAGCACGGCCGGCACGGCTCGACGTTGCACGATCATTGTCCCTTCGAGCGGCGGCGGGTTCTACCTGTCATACACCTCCCGCGCCTGGGAAGTTCCCGATCACCCAACCCGGAACCGCGAACGCGGGCGCGCTCAGGGCTTTTGCCCGGATCCCTCCGTCCGACGGGCATCGCCCCGCGCTCGCGGGATCGCCGTGGGCCGGCGGTGCCAGTCCTTCAGCGGCGCGGAGACCGCCCGTGCCCGAGCCGCCGCGTGTGAACGCGGGCCGGCCCGGGGGCAGTCCCACGAGCCGTGGGTGGGCCGTCTGCCCCTGAGGCTTTGTCTGAATCCCTCGGCGCGACGGTGCACGCCCGCCTCCTCGGCGGACTTCCGTCGGCCGGCGCTGCGAGCTTCGGGCAGCCGGGGCTTCGCTGCGGTGCCAGTTCTTCGGCGGCGCGGAGACCGCCGGTGGTCGAGCCGTTGCTCGTGGCGGGCGGCCCGGGTGCGGATCAGCCCCACGCCCCGTGTGGGGGCGGCAGTTCTGCCACCCTCAGGGCTTCGCCCGAAGCCCTCCGGGCGACGGTGCACGCCCGCCCCCCTCCGCGGACCGCCGCCGGGCGCCGCCACGGCGTCGGCCTCCGGCATCCGTATGCCGGTGCGGTGCCAGTCCGTCGGCGGCGCGGAGGGCGCCGGTGTCCGAGTTGCCGCGGGTGGTCGCGGCCCGGGCCGGGTCAGTCCCACGCCCCGTGTGTGGGCGCAGTTCTGCCACCTTCAGGGCCGAAGCCCTCCGGGCGACGGTGCACGCCCGCCCCCCCTCCGCGGACCGCCGCCGGGCGCCGCCACGGCGTCGGCCTCCGGCATCCGTTTGCCGGTGCGGTGCCAGTCCGTCGGTGGCGCGGAGGGCGCCGGTGTCCGAGTCGCCGCGGGTGGTCGCGGCCCGGGCCGGGTCAGTCCCACGACCCCTGTGCGGGCGGCAGTTGCGCCACCTCTCGCAGGTCCTCGGTCGTCAGGCGCAGGGTCGCGGCCGCCGCGTTCTCCGCGACCCAGCGCTCCTGCTTCGTGCCGGGGACCGGGACCACGTGCGGGCCCTGGGCGAGGATCCAGGCGAGGGCGACCTGGGCGGGGGTGACGTGCTCGCCGTGGCGGCGGGCCACCCGGCGCAGGCCCGCGACGATCGGCTGGTTCGCGGCCATCATCTCGGCCGTGAAGCGGGGGTGCCGGGCCCGTATGTCGTCCGCCTCGAAGCCCGCGCCGGGCCGCAGCCTGCCGGTCAGGAAGCCGTTGCCGAGCGGCATCGCCGCCAGGAAGCCGATGCCCCGCGTCCGGCACCACGGCAGCAGCGTCTCCAGAGCCTCCGGCGACCACACCGACAGCTCCGCCTCCACCGCGCTCACGGGGAACACCTGCTGCACCCGTTCCAGCTGCCGGATCGTCGCGTCGTGCAGCCGGGCCCCGGAGCGGCGGCCGGCCCGCGCGCCCACCGCGCACAGGCCCAACGCCCTCACCTTCCCGGCCCGGACGAGCTCCGCCATCGCGCCCCACGTCTCCTCGACGGGGACCTCCGGGTCGGCCCGGTGCAGCTGGTAGAGGTCTATGACGTCCGTCTGGAGGCGCCGCAGCGACGCGTCGCAGGCTCGTCTCACATATCCCGGGCGGCCGTTGGCGACGATGTGCTGGTCGCCCACGAGCAGACCGACCTTCGTCGACACGAAGGCGTCCGACCGCCGCTCCTTCAACGCCCGCCCCATCAGCAGCTCGTTGGTGAAGGGGCCGTACATGTCGGCCGTGTCCAGCAGGGACGAACCCAGGTCGAGAGCCCGGTGCACCGCCCTGAGCGACTCGTCGCCACGCTGCCGCGACGCGCTGTACGCCCAGCTCATCGGCATGCACCCGAGTCCGACGGCCCCCACCGCGAGCGCCGCCGCGCCGATCGTCCTGCGCTCCACCTGGTCGTGACCCTCCCTGTTCCGGCCACCCCAACCTAACCTCTGCCGTCGCACCCTCCTGACATAGCCTCCAGAGCATGACTGCTGACGTGTGGCTGCCCATCCCGCCGGACGAGATCGAGGGACTCCCCGAGGGCCCCGCCTACCGCTTCTGGAACGGAGAGGAGGACTTCCCCGCGGACCCGGCGGACTGCGCCTTCTACGTCGTCCCCTACATGAAGCCCAGCCCCCTGTGCGTGCGTCCCATGGCGGGGATGAGCCGGGTCCAGGTCGTGCAGACGCTCTCCGCCGGCATCGACCACGTGGAGCCGGGGCTGCGCCGGCTGCCCGCGGGCGTGCGGCTGTGCAACGCGCGCGGGGTGCACGAGGCCAGCACCGGAGAGCTCACGCTCACGCTGATCCTGGCCTCGCTGCGCGGCGTCCCCGACTTCGTCCGCGCACAGGACCGGGGGGAGTGGCTCGCCGGATTCCGGCCCGCGCTCGCCGACAAGAACGTCCTCATCGTCGGGTACGGATCGATCGGCGCGGCCATCGAGGACCGGCTCGTTCCGTTCGAGGTGGCGCGGGTGGCGCGCGTCGCGCGCTCCGAGCGCACCACGGCGCGCGGGCCGGTGCATCCGCTCACCGAACTCCCCGCGCTGCTCCCGGAAGCGGACGTCGTCATCCTGTCCACGCCGCTCACCGAAACCACCCGTGGCCTGGCCGGGGCCGACTTCCTGTCCCGGATGAAGGACGGCGCGCTCCTGGTCAACGTCGCCCGCGGCCCCGTCGTCGACACCAAGGCGCTGCTCGCCGAACTGGAAAGCGGCCGCATCACCGCCGCCCTCGACGTCACCGACCCCGAGCCCCTGCCGCGTGAACACCCCCTGTGGCGTGCGCCGGGGGTACTCATCAGCCCGCACGTCGGCGGACCCACCTCCGCGTTCCTGCCGCGCGCCAAGCGGCTCCTGGCGGACCAGTTGAACCGTTATGTGAACCGGGAGCCGCTGCGCAACGTGATCCTTACGACGGGTGCACCAACCGGCTGATCCGAACTTCGGGTACTGTCCGCAATCCTTCGGGCGCGGTGGGTACTCATGTATCTGGTGATCGTCACGGAGCGTAGAGAACCTATGTCCCTGAGTGACGAGACTGGTGTATCGTCCCGACAGGGGCTGCGCCGGGGACAGTTCGGCGCCGGGGACGGACACTTCAGGACTGTGAGGGGGGCGACAGGCGATGCACGGCCTTTGGACGAGCGATCCGACGGGGCGGGGCTGCCGGCGGCGACCCTGGCGGACGGCCGCGAGCAGACGACGCGGTCACCACGCCGATCACGGCGGGCAGCACACCCACCACAGCGACCACCACACCGACCACAGCCATCACCACCGCGGGGCCGGCGGCCGCGGAAGGCATGCCCAGCCGGCGCACCGGGGTCCGGTGGACCCGGGAGCGGCACGGACCGGGAGGGTCCGGTGAGCGCGCCGCCGACCCCCACACCCACGCTCGACGGAGCGCTGCGGGCACAGCCTCCGTCCCCCGGGGCGCTGCTGCCCCGCATGCCGGCCCCCGGCCCCCGGCCGGGCCTGGCCCTCCAACTCGTCCTCGCCCTGGTCTGCGCGGGATACGCCGTCGGTTCCGCGTTCGGCTGGGGTTCGTACGAACTGGCCCTGATCATGGGCGACTTCGGGCTGAGCGCCGCGGCGGCCACCGCCGCCGTGTCGTGCTTCCTCTACGCCCGCAACCGCCGCACCCGCTTTCGACCCGCCTGGCTGCTCTTCGGCCTCTCCTCGGCCATGGCGTCCATGGGCAACCTGGTCTGGGGGTGGTACGAGGTCGTCCTCGGGCAGCCCGTGCCCAGCCCCAGCTACGCCGACCTCTTCTTCCTCTGCTTCGCGCCACCCGCGATCGTCGGGCTGCTCGTGCTCGCCAAGCGGCCGGTCACCAAGGCCGGCTGGGTCTGCCTCGGTCTCGACGCCTGGCTGATCGGCGGCTCGCTGCTCACTCTGGCCTGGAGCCTGGCCCTCGCCCAGGCCGCGAAGTCGGGAGGGCCGAGCGTGGCGCACATCGCGCTGTCGCTGGCCTACCCGCTGCTCGACATCGCGCTGGTCAGCATGGTGCTCGCGCTGCACTTCAGGCGGTCCGCGGTGAACCGCTCCGCGGTCAACACCGCCATCGGCGCCCTCGCGCTGACCGTGATGTGCGACGCCCTGTTCACCTCACCGCTGATGCACCACGACTACCGCTCCGGCCAGCTGCTCGACGCGGGCTGGTTCGCCGGCTCGCTGCTCCTGGCGTACGCCCCGTGGGCCGCGCCCCGCACGCCGGACACCGACCGGCACGGCCCGGACCGGCAGAGCACGGCGGGGCACACGCGCGTGGTGCACGAGCACGTGCCCGGTCAGCGCAGCGGCCCGCACCATCATGCGCCGCTGCCTGGAGACGAGCTCGGCCGGTATCCGGCCGCCCGGCCCATCGCCGGCTCCCTCGCCGCCCTCACGCCGTATCTGGCGGCGGCCGTGTGCACCCTGGGCATCCTCTACAACGTCCTCAACGGCCGCAGCGTCGACCGCGTGGTCCTGCTCACCGGTGGCACGGTCGTGCTCGCCCTCGTGGTGCGCCAGGGCATCATGCTGCTCGACAACATCACGCTCACCCAGGAACTGGCGCAGAAGGAGAACCACTTCCGCTCCCTGGTGCAGGGCTCCAGCGACGTCATCATGATCGCCGCACCCAGCGGCGTCCTGAGGTACGTCTCCCCGGCCGCCGCCGGTGTGTACGGCCGCCCGGCGGAGGAGCTGGTGGGTACGGAACTGGCCGGTCTCATCCACCCGGAGGATCTGGGCTGCGTCGTGCACGAGGTGCGGCGTTTCCTCGCCGCCAACCCGGTCGAGGAACCCACTACGCGCATCGAGTGCCGATTCCGGTCCGGTGACGGAGGCTGGCTGAACGTCGAGTCGACCGTCAACCGCCATCACGGCGGCCTCATCTTCAACAGCAGGGACGTGACCGAAAGGGTCCGGCTCCAGGCCCAGTTGCAGCACAACGCCGAGCACGACCCGCTCACGGACCTGCCCAACCGCGCCCTGTTCACCAAGCGCGTCCAGCACGCCCTCTCGGGCCGCCGTGCCTCCGACCGGGGCGTGGCCCTGCGGAACACGGCCGTGCTGTTCATCGATCTCGACGGCTTCAAGGCCGTCAACGACACCATCGGGCACCAGGCCGGGGACGAGCTGCTCGTCCAGGCCGCCCGCCGGCTCCAGGACTCCGTCCGGCAGGGCGACACGGCCTCCCGGCTGGGCGGGGACGAGTTCGCGGCCCTGATCGTCGGGGACAACACCCGCGACCGCGAGGCCCGGCAGCGGCACATACTGGAGCTCGCCGACCGTCTCAGGACGACGCTGTCCCAGCCGTACGTCATCGACGGCAACGATGTCCGTGTCAACGCCTCCATCGGCGTGGCCTTCGCCGAGCCGGGCCTCGGCGCGGGCGAGCTGCTGCGCAACGCCGACCTGGCCATGTACCGGGCCAAGGCCGGCGGCAAGGGCCGCGTCGAGCTGTACAAGCCGCAGATGCAGCAGGACGTCGTACGGAAGGCGGAGCTGGCCACGCGCCTGCGGGCCGCGCTGCACGACGGCGAGTTCACCCTGGTGCACCAGCCGGTGGTGTCCCTGGAGGACGGCCGGATCGCATCGGTGTCCGCGCAGGCGCGGTGGCGCTCCTCACAGGGGGTGCTGTTCACCCCCGCGGAGTTCCTGCGGGTGGCCGAGGACAGCGACAAGACCGCGGAACTGGGCCGGTGGATGATCGAGGAGGCCGTCGAGCAGGCCGCCGAGCGGCACGCGACCGGGCTGCCCGCGCCGGTCGTCGTCCGGATGAGCGCCCGCCGGCTGCTGGACAAGTCGATGCCGCTCGGCACGATCGAGGCGCTGCTCACGCGCCACGGGCTGCCGTCCGGGTCGCTGGTCATCGAGCTGTCCGACGCCGACCCCAGGGCCGGCCTGGACGAGCTGGAGCGGCGGCTGGGTGCCCTCAGGCGGGCCGGTGTCCGGATCGCGCTCGACGGGTTCGGCAGCGGCTACGGGGCGATCACGGCCCTCAGGCGGCTGCCCGTCGACATCCTCAAGCTCGACCGCAGTCTGGTCGAGGGCGTCGTCGAGTCCGCCCGCCTGCACAAGATCACCAGTGGGCTGCTGCGCATCGCCGGCGACCTCGGGCTGACATCCGTGGCCGACGGGGTGGATCTGCCCGAGCAGGTCGTCGCCCTGCGGGCGATGGGCTGTACGCACGGGCAGGGCATGGCGTTCTCCGGGCCGCTCGACGAGTACCGGCTGCGCCGGGCGCTCGCTTCCGGCCACTATCCGGTGCCGCACGAACCGGCCGAACCGGCGTTCGCGGGCGGCGCCCCGCGGGTGTACAGCTCGGGTGTGTCCGCCGTCATCGGAGGCGGTACGGTCCTCCGCTCACATAATGAGACTCCCGTCCCACCCACTTGACAGTGAGTGCGTGCCGGGGAGAGGGTCTGTGCCATGCGCACCCGAATTCTCGTACTTGGAAAGCGCGTCGGCTGACGCTGAGCCTCGACCGCTCAGCGACCGCACCCGGCGCGCTCCCCTCGCTTGCCTTATGGCACGAGGGGTTTTTTGTTGCACGGGCGCCTTCCGTGCAACAGCCGAAAACCGTACAACCTTCGCAAAAAACCCTCAGCATCTGAGAAGAGAATGCCGATGACCGAGCAGGCCACCGGGGCCCATCACCCGCAGCCCCGGCCCCGATCCGGAGGACAGCACTCCGCCCCCGAGCAGGTGACGGGCGCGCAGTCCCTCATCCGCTCCCTCGAGGAGGTCGGCGCCGACACGGTATTCGGCATTCCCGGTGGTTGCATCCTTCCGGCGTACGACCCGCTGATGGACTCCACCCGCGTGCGTCACGTCCTGGTGCGTCACGAGCAGGGAGCCGGTCACGCGGCCGAGGGGTACGCGCTGGCCACCGGCAAGGTCGGCGTCTGCATGGCGACCTCGGGCCCCGGCGCGACCAACCTCGTCACGCCGATCGCCGACGCGCACATGGACTCGGTGCCGATGGTCGCGATCACCGGACAGGTGGCCTCCAAGGCGATCGGCACGGACGCCTTCCAGGAGGCGGACATCGTCGGCATCACCATGCCGATCACCAAGCACAACTTCCTCGTCACCAAGGCCGATGACATCCCTCGGGTGATCGCGCAGGCCTTCCACATCGCCTCCACCGGCCGTCCCGGCCCGGTCCTGGTCGACATCGCCAAGGACGCCCTCCAGGCGAAGACGACCTTCTCCTGGCCGCCGGCCATGGACCTGCCCGGCTACCGCCCGGTGACCAAGCCGCACGCCAAGCAGATCCGCGAGGCCGCCAAGCTGATCACCCAGGCCCGCCGGCCCGTGCTGTACGTCGGCGGCGGCGTGATCAAGGCCAAGGCCACCGCCGAGCTGAAGGTCCTCGCCGAGCTCACCGGCGCGCCCGTCACCACCACCCTGATGGCGCTCGGCTCGTTCCCCGACAACCACCCGCAGCACCTGGGCATGCCCGGCATGCACGGCGCGGTGGCCGCCGTCACCGCCCTGCAGAAGGCCGACCTGATCGTCGCCCTCGGCGCCCGCTTCGACGACCGCGTCACCGGCAAGCTGGACAGCTTCGCCCCGCACGCCAAGATCGTCCACGCCGACATCGACCCGGCGGAGATCGGCAAGAACCGCGCGGCCGACGTGCCGATCGTCGGTGACGCCCGCGAGGTCATCGCCGACCTGGTCCAGGCCGTGCAGAAGGAGCACAGCGAGGGCCACCAGGGCGACTACGGCATGTGGTGGAACGACCTGAACCGCTGGCGCGAGACCTATCCGCTCGGCTACGACCAGCCCGACGACGGCTCGCTCTCCCCGCAGCAGGTCATCGAGCGCATCGGACAGCTCGCCCCCGAGGGCACGATCTTCACCGCGGGTGTCGGCCAGCACCAGATGTGGGCCGCGCACTACATCGAGTACGACAAGCCGGGCACCTGGCTGAACTCCGGCGGCGCCGGAACCATGGGCTACGCCGTCCCGGCCGCCATGGGCGCCAAGGCCGGCGCGCCGGACAAGGCGGTCTGGGCGATCGACGGCGACGGCTGCTTCCAGATGACCAACCAGGAGCTCGCCACCTGCGCCCTGAACAACATCCCGATCAAGGTCGCCGTCATCAACAACGGCGCCCTCGGGATGGTCCGCCAGTGGCAGACCCTCTTCTACAACCAGCGGTACTCCAACACGGTGCTGCACTCCGGCCCGGACGACGTCAACCCGCAGGCCCGCGGCACCCGCGTCCCCGACTTCGTGAAGCTGTCGGAGGCCATGGGCTGCTACGCCATCCGCTGCGAGTCCCCGGACGACCTCGACAAGGTGATCGAGGAGGCGAACTCGATCAACGACCGCCCGGTCGTCGTCGACTTCATCGTCCACGAGGACGCGATGGTCTGGCCGATGGTCGCCGCCGGCACCTCCAACGACGAGATCATGGCCGCCCGGGACGTCCGCCCCGACTTCGGCGACAACGAAGACGACTGAGCGAGAGAGACCGAAGAGATCATGTCCAAGCACACGCTCTCCGTCCTGGTGGAGAACACCCCCGGCATCCTCGCCCGGATCGCCGCGCTGTTCTCCCGCCGCGGCTTCAACATCGACTCGCTCGCCGTCGGCGTCACCGAGCACCCCGACATCTCCCGGATCACCATCGTCGTGGGGGTCGAGGACCTGCCGCTGGAGCAGGTGACCAAGCAGCTCAACAAGCTCGTCAACGTGCTCAAGATCGTCGAACTGGAGCCGACGCAGGCGGTGCAGCGCGAACTCGTTCTGGTGAAGGTGCGCGCCGACAACGAGACGCGCTCCCAGATCGTCGAGATCGTCCAGCTGTTCCGCGCCAAGACCGTCGACGTCTCCCCGGAGGCCGTGACCATCGAGGCCACCGGCTCCGGCGAGAAGCTGTCCGCGATGCTCAAGATGCTGGAGCCGTACGGCATCAAGGAGCTCGTCCAGTCCGGCACGATCGCCATCGGCCGCGGTGCCCGTTCCATCACGGACCGGTCGCTGCGCGCCCTGGACCGGTCGGCGTAAGACGGAGAACGGGCGGTCGGCGCGCCGTCGGCCGCCCGTATTCCGAGACCCTCAAGCTTCCCTTCCGCCCCCCGTCATACGGTGGGACGCAACACCTGCACTCCCGAGGAGAGAACCCAAAGTGGCCGAGCTGTTCTACGACGCCGACGCCGACCTGTCCATCATCCAGGGCCGCAAGGTCGCGGTCATCGGTTACGGCAGCCAGGGCCACGCCCACGCGCTGTCGCTCCGTGACTCGGGTGTCGACGTGCGCGTCGGTCTGCACGAGGGCTCCAAGTCCAAGGCCAAGGCCGAGGAGCAGGGCCTGCGCGTGGTGACGCCGTCGGAGGCCGCCGCCGAGGCCGACGTCATCATGATCCTCGTCCCGGACCCGATCCAGGCCCAGGTCTACGAGGAGCACATCGCCCCGAACCTGAGCGACGGCGACGCCCTGTTCTTCGGCCACGGCCTGAACATCCGCTACGGCTTCATCAAGCCCCCGGCCGGCGTGGACGTCTGCATGGTCGCCCCGAAGGGCCCGGGCCACCTGGTGCGCCGCCAGTACGAGGAGGGCCGCGGCGTTCCCTGCATCGCCGCCGTCGAGCAGGACGCCACGGGCAACGCCTTCGCGCTGGCCCTGTCGTACGCCAAGGGCATCGGCGGCACCCGCGCCGGCGTCATCAAGACGACCTTCACCGAGGAGACCGAGACCGACCTCTTCGGCGAGCAGGTCGTCCTCTGCGGTGGTACGGCCGCGCTGGTCAAGGCGGGCTTCGAGACGCTGACGGAGGCCGGCTACCAGCCGGAGATCGCCTACTTCGAGTGCCTGCACGAGCTGAAGCTGATCGTGGACCTCATGTACGAGGGCGGCCTGGAGAAGATGCGCTGGTCGATCTCCGAGACCGCCGAGTGGGGCGACTACGTCACCGGCCCGCGCATCATCACGGACGCCACCAAGGCCGAGATGAAGAAGGTGCTCGCCGAGATCCAGGACGGCACCTTCGCCCAGACCTGGATGGACGAGTACCACGGCGGTCTGAAGAAGTACAACGAGTACAAGACGCAGGACTCCGAGCACCTGCTGGAGACCACCGGCAAGGAGCTGCGCAAGCTCATGAGCTGGGTCGACGAGGAGGCGTGAGCCTTTGGGCCCGGCCGCGGCACCGACGCCGCGGCCGGGCCCTTTCTCGTCCGGGTGATCCTTCCGCGCAGGCGTGAGACGCCCACCGTTGCACCACTACACTGCTGCATATATACGCGTCAGGCCCACAGCGTCGTGCGTCTTCCACGCGGCATGCACCCCTCCACCGCCTGCGGCCGTCGGGACGGCCGTCCGCAGTATTGGACTTGTGAGGACTCACGTGAGCTCGAAACCAGTCGTACTCATCGCTGAAGAGCTGTCGCCCGCCACCGTCGACGCGCTGGGCCCGGATTTCGAGATCCGGCAGTGCAACGGCGCGGACCGGGCCGAGCTGCTCCCGGCCATCGCCGAGGTGGACGCGATCCTGATCCGTTCGGCCACCAAGGTCGACGCCGAGGCGATCGCCGCCGCGAAAAAGCTCAAGGTCGTCGCGCGAGCCGGCGTCGGCCTGGACAACGTGGACGTCTCCGCCGCCACCAAGGCCGGCGTGATGGTCGTCAACGCCCCCACCTCGAACATCGTGACCGCCGCCGAGCTCGCCTGCGGTCTCCTCCTCGCCACCGCCCGCAACATCCCGCAGGCCAACGCCGCGCTGAAGAACGGCGAGTGGAAGCGCAGCAAGTACACGGGCGTGGAGCTGGCCGAGAAGACCCTCGGTGTCGTCGGCCTCGGCCGCATCGGCGCGCTCGTCGCGCAGCGCATGTCCGCCTTCGGCATGAAGGTCGTCGCCTACGACCCGTACGTGCAGCCCGCGCGCGCCGCGCAGATGGGCGTCAAGGTGCTGTCGCTGGACGAGCTGCTGGAGGTCTCCGACTTCATCACCGTCCACCTGCCGAAGACCCCCGAGACCCTCGGCCTGATCGGCGACGAGGCGCTGCGCAAGGTCAAGCCGAGCGTGCGCATCGTCAACGCCGCGCGCGGCGGGATCGTCGACGAGGAGGCGCTGTACTCCGCCCTCAAGGAGGGCCGGGTCGCCGGTGCCGGTCTCGACGTGTATGCGAAGGAGCCCTGCACGGACTCCCCGCTCTTCGAGTTCGACCAGGTCGTCGCCACCCCGCACCTCGGTGCCTCCACCGACGAGGCGCAGGAGAAGGCCGGCATCGCCGTCGCCCGCTCCGTGCGTCTCGCGCTCGCCGGTGAGCTCGTGCCGGACGCGGTGAACGTGCAGGGCGGGGTCATCGCCGAGGACGTCAAGCCCGGTCTGCCGCTCGCCGAGCGCCTGGGCCGGATCTTCACCGCGCTCGCCGGCGAGGTCGCGGTCCGCCTCGACGTCGAGGTGTACGGCGAGATCACCCAGCACGACGTGAAGGTGCTGGAGCTGTCCGCCCTCAAGGGTGTCTTCGAGGACGTCGTCGACGAGACGGTGTCGTACGTCAACGCCCCGCTGTTCGCCCAGGAGCGCGGCGTCGAGGTGCGGCTGACCACCAGCTCGGAGGCGACCGAGCACCGCAACGTCGTCACCGTGCGCGGCACCCTCGCCGACGGCGAGGAGGTGTCGGTCTCCGGCACGCTGGCCGGCCCCAAGCACCTCCAGAAGATCGTCGCCGTCGGCGACTACGACGTCGACCTCGCGCTCGCCGACCACATGGTGGTGCTGCGGTACGAGGACCGGCCGGGTGTCGTCGGCACGGTCGGCCGCATCCTCGGCGAGGCGGGCATCAACATCGCCGGCATGCAGGTGTCGCGGTCCGTGGCCGGCGGCGAGGCGCTGGCGGTGCTGACGGTGGACGACACGGTGACCTCCGGTGTGCTGGCCGAAGTGGCGGCGGAGATCGGCGCGACCTCGGCCCGTTCGGTGAACCTGGTCTGATGCATTCCGGGGGCTGCCGCCCCCGGACCCCCCGTTCGTCCTGAACGGACTCGTCCTCAAACGCCGGACGGGCTGAGTCGATCAGCTCGTCCGGCGTTGTCGTGCGAGGGCACCCGCCGCAGCGTGACCGCCGCCAGGACGGCCGCGGCCAGCAGCGTCACCGCCCCGGCCAGGGCGGCGCCCCGCATTCCGCTGGTGAAGGCCTCCCGTGCCGCCGCCGCCAGGACGTCCCCCGCGCGTCCCGGCAGCTGGTCTGCCACGGCCAGGGCGGCGCCCAGCGTCTCGTGGGCGGGGGCCGGTGCCGAGGCGGGGATCTCGTGGCGGTAGACCGCCGTACCGATTGACCCCAGGACCGCCATCCCGAGGGCCCCGCCGAACTCCGCGCCGGTCTCCATCAGGGAGGAGGCGGTCGCGGCCCGGTCCACCGGGGCGGCGCCCATCGCGAGGTCCATGATCTGGGTCGTCGCCATGACGACCCCGCAGGCCAGGACCCCGCACGCGGCCAGCACCAGCCCCATCGACTCCGTACCGGCGACGGCCAGCAGGCCGTAACCGCTCGCGGAGATCGTGAAGCCCGCCGCGACGACGGTGGCGCGGGCGACGCCCTTCTGGACCAGCCGAGCCGCCAGCGGGGCCGCCATGCCGATCGGCACCGACGGCAGCAGGGCCCACAGCGCGGCCTCCATCGCGCTCTTGCCGAGCACCGACTGGATGTACTGCGTGGTGAAGAACGCCGAGCCCATCATCCCGAACAGGGCGAGCAGGTTCAGGACGACGGCCGGCCCGAAGCCCCGGCCGCGGAACAGCGCGGGCGGGATCATGGGTGAGGCCGACGTGCGCTGGCGGTGGACGAACAGGGCGGCGAAGAGCAGGCCGACGGTGATCGAGACGACGTACCGGACGTTCCAGCCGTCCGACGTGATCTCCTTCAGGCCGTAGATCACCGGGAGCACCGCCGCCATCGACAGCGGCACGCTCAGCCGGTCGAAGCGGCCCGGAGCGGGGTTCCTCGACTCGGGGAGCAGGATCGGGCCGAGGACCAGCAGCAGCGCCATCGCGGGCAGGTTGACCAGGAAGACCGAGCCCCACCAGAAGTACTCGACGAGCACGCCGCTCATCACCGAGCCGAGCGCGACGCCGCCCGTCATCACACCTGACCACAGGGCGATCGCCTTCGCGCGCTGCGCGGGGTCGGTGAACATCGTGCGGACCAGCGCCAGCGTCGACGGCATCAGGGTGGCGCCGCCGATGCCCAGGACGGCGCGGGCCGCGATGAGGGCCTCGGCGCTGTCGGCGTACGCCGCGGCCAGCGAGGCGGCTCCGAAGGCGGCGGCGCCGACCAGCAGCAGCTTGCGGCGGCCGATCCGGTCGCCCAGCGCGCCCATCGTCATCAGCAGGCCGGCCAGGACGAAGGCGTAGATGTCGAAGATCCACAGCTGCTGGGTGCCGGTGGGCTCCAGGTCGGCGCCGATCTCCGGGACCGCGAAGTAGAGGACCGAGACGTCCATCGAGACCAGCAGCAGCGGCAGCATCAGCACGCCGAGAGCGGTCCATTCGCGGCGGCCGGCGCGCACCGGGGAGTTGGGGTTCGTCGTCATGAGCAGGACTGTACGAGCGTCTTATACGCTTGTCTAGTACGGCCGTATAAGACGTGCGTCTGGGACGTATGTATGGATGCGGGGGTAGGGTGAGACGCCATGGGACACCGTGAGGATCTGCTCGAAGGCGCCAAGCGCTGCCTGCTGGCGAAGGGGTTCGTGCGCACGACCGCGCGCGACATCGTCAAGGAGTCCGGGACCAACCTGGCGTCGATCGGCTACCACTACGGCTCGAAGGACGCGCTGCTGGCGCGGGCGTACGTCGAGATGGTGGAGGGGATGTCCGACGCCTTCGAGGGTGGCGGTGAGCTGAGCGGGGAGCCCGGGTCGCTGGAGCGGTTCGCCGAAGTGTGGTCGAACATCATCGCGACCATGCGGGAGCCCGGGTCGATGTGGCGGCTCAGCATGGAGATCGTGGCGATGGGCGACCAGCTGCCGGAGGTGCGGGAGCATCTCGCGCAGGCCCAGCGGGGCGGGGCGCGCGGCATCGTCACGCTCTTCCACGGCGGGAACGAGGACGACGTCCCCGAGGAGAAGGTCGACACCCTCGGCTACTTCTATCTGACCCTGATGATGGGGGTCATGGCGCAGTGGACCTTCGATCCGAAGAGCGCGCCCGAGGCCGGGCAGCTCGCCGAGGGGCTCCGCCAGGTGATCGAGGCCGCTACCCCGAAGTGACGCCGACGCGCCCCTCGCGCATCTCGACGACCCGGTCCGCGAAGTGCCGTACGACCGCCCGGTCGTGGCAGATGAACAGGTAGCCGAGGCCCAGGTCGTCCTGGAGATCGGCGAGCAGGTTCAGCACGCCCGCGCGTACCGACGGGTCGAGTGACGACACCGGCTCGTCGAGCACCAGCAGCCGCGGTTCGGATGCCAGGGCGCGGGCGATACCGGCGCGCTGGCACTGGCCGCCGGAGAGCTCGTGCGGGTGCCGGTCACCGTACGCGGGGTCCAGACCGACCCGGTCGAGGAGCTCGGTGACCCGGGCCGGGCCGTCGGCGGGATCCCAGCGGCCCTGGACCTTCAGGGGTTCGGCGACGGCGTCGCGGATGCGGTGGCGGGGGCTCAGCGAGCCGTACGAGTCCTGGAAGACGGGCTGCATACGGGGGCGCAGCGGGCGCAGCTCGCATTCGGTGAGGGATGTCAACTCCCGCCCCTCGAAGCGGACTTCACCGCTCGTCGGGCGGCGAAGCTGGAGCACCCCCAGAGCTGTGGAGGACTTGCCGCAGCCGGACGGGCCGTTCAGCGCGAGGGTCTCGCCGGCCGCCAGGGAGAAGGAGACGCCGTCCACGGCGGTGACCGTGCCGTAGCGGACGACCAGGTCGCGGACGTCGAGCAGGGGTTCGCTCATGCGGGCTGCCGCTCCTTCAGGAACAACTCGGCGGCCGGGTGGGGGAGTTCCTCCCAGCGGTGGCAGGCGACCAGGCGGCCGGAAACCTGCTGGGGCTCCGGTTCCGCCGTGCGGCAGGGGTCCGCCGCGAGCGGGCAGCGCGGTGCGAAGGCGCAGCCCGGCGGAAGGGCGCCCGGGGCGGGCGGGGTGCCGCGCAGGGCGGGGAGGCGACGGCCCGGGGGCGCGTTCTGCGGGAGGGACGCCAGCAGTCCGGCCGTGTAGGGGGCGCGGGGGCGGGTCAGCACCTCGTCGGCGGCGCCGAGTTCGGTGAGGCGTCCGGCGTACATGACCAGCACCCGGTCCGCGTGGCCCCGCACGACGTCCATGTCGTGCGTGACCAGGACGAGCGCGGCGCCGACCGCCTCCCGTTGCTCGGCCAGCAGCCGCAGCACCTGGTCGCGGCGCTCCTGGTCGAGGGCGGTGGTGGGTTCGTCGGCGACCACGATGTCCGGTTCGTTGATCGTGGCCATGGCGATCACGGCCCGCTGCCGCATGCCGCCGGAGTACTCGTGCGGATACGCCCGCGCCCTGCGGGCCGCGTCCGGGATGCCCACCCGGTCCAGGGCCGCGACCGCCCGGGCCCGGGCCTCCTTGCGGGAGACGCCGGCCACCGACCGTACGGCGGCGGCCAGTTGGTCGCCCACCGGGTGCACGGGGGACAGCGCCGACAGGGCGTCCTGCGGGACCAGGGAGATGCGGCGGCCGCGGTGGGCCGAGAGGTCCGGGCGGATCGTCCCGCTCGTGGTCGCGTCGCGCGGCAGCATGCCGAGGAGGGCGCGGGCCGTGAGGGACTTGCCCGCTCCCGACTCGCCGACGATCGCCAGCACTTCGCGGGGACGGACGTCGAAGGACAGGCCGCGCACGGCCTCGGCCCCGTCGAAGGCGATCCGCAGCTCGCGCACCGACAGCAGTGGCTCAGACTCCAACGGGGGCCTCCTTCTTGACCGGAGCCGGGGTGGCGCGCCGCCGTACCCTCCGGCCCTGGGTGAGTGCCGCGCCCGACACCGCCAGTCCCGCCAGCAGGGCCAGCGCCACCGCCGGGGCGAGGGCCGCCCACGGGGCGCGTTCCACATAGGCGCGGGACTCGTCGAGCAGCAGACCCCACTCGGGGGCGGGCGGCTGGGCGCCCAGGCCCAGGAAGCCCAGCGAGGCCAGGGCCAGGGCGATGCCCGGCAGGCGCAGCAGGGCGTGGCGGGCGACCGGGGCGGCCACGGACGGCAGGACGTGCCGGGTGAGGATCCAGAACGGGCTCGCCCCGATGGCCCGTTGGGCGGTCAGGAACGCCGACGCACGCACCTCCTGCACCAGCGCCGCCGCGTGCGCGGACAGGGCCGGCCAGGAGATCAGCGCGACCGCGAGGGCCGCGCCGCCGGTGCCGGGACCGGCGGCCGCCGCGACCAGGATGCCGACGATCACCGGGGGCAGGGCGTTGGCGATGTCCGCCGCGCCCTCCGCGATCCGGGGCAGGAAGCCCAGGGCGAGCGCGATCAGCAGGCTCAGCAGGCAGACGGCCGCCGCCGTGCCGACCGTGGAGGCGGCGCCGTGGCCCAGCCGGGCGAGCACGTCACGGCCGAGACCGTCGGTGCCCAGCGGATGCGCCCAGGAGGGCGCGGCCAGCCGGTCCATGGTGTTCACGGCGTACGGGTCGCGCAGCAGACCCCAGCCGATGGTCACGGCGAGGACGGTGAACAGCGACAACGGGATCGCGGGATGGGCGCGCACCGGCCGTGCCGGAGGCAGCGACAGCGAGGCGTCGCGCAGGGCCGGGCCCAGCAGCCGCCGCCGGGCGAGCGCCGCCAGCGCGCCCGTGACCAGGCCCAGCGCGAGCAGCGCCAGCACCGCCCCCTGGAGCAGGGGCAGGTCCTGTGACTTGGCCGCGCCGAGCGCGGTACGGCCGATGCCCGGCACGGCGAAGACCGTCTCCACGGCGACCGCGCCACCGGTGAGCCCCACGGCGACCATCCCGAACTGCGGGACCAGCGGCGGAAGGACGCGCCGCAGGGCCGCCCCGGCGATCCGCGCCCGGCTCACCCCGGCGCCCCGCCACAGCTCCACCCACCGCTCGTCGAGCACGGCGGGCAGCGCGTCCGCGACCAGCCGGCCGAGCAGCCCGCCGCCGGGGACACCGAGGGCCACGGCGGGCAGGACCATGTTCTCCGGCCCCACCCAGCCCGACGTCGGCAGCCACCCCAGCCACACCCCGAACACCAGCAGCGCGACCGTGGCCAGCAGGAACTCGGGCACGGCGGCCAGCATCGCGGCCCACGCCCCGGCCGAGGCCCGGCCCCGCACCAGCACGGGCGCCACCAGCGCGCACGCCAGCAGCAGTGCCACGCCGAGCGAGGCGCCCATCAGCGCCAGCGACACCTGGATCCCGGAGACCACGGAGGGCAGGACCTCGGTGCCCGAGACCCAGGACGTGCCGAGGTCACCGCGCAGCAGGTCCGAGGCCCAGCCGCCCAGCAGGGACAGCGGGCCGGCGTCGAGACCGAGGTCCCGTCGTACGGAGTCCAGGGCTTCCTCGGTCGGGTCCTGCTCGGCGGAGCGGGCCCGCAGCACGGCCAGTGCCGGGTCCCTGCCGGAGAGCCAGGGCAGCAGGCCGACGGCGGCCAGGACGGCGATGAGGCAGAGGAGACGGGTCAGCGTGGCGGCGTCCGCCAACCGCCTCATGGGGACCTTCACTTGACGTAGGTGTCCGCCGTGACCAGCTCCCGCTCGCGCGGGTCGTGGGCGGCACCGGTCACACCGGAGGCGTCGCCCTGGATCACCCGCTCGTGCAGCATGGGCACGGCCGCGTCCGTGCCGAGTACGGCGGCCTCGGCGGCGACGACCGCCTTGCGCCGGGCGTCGCCGGTCGGCGTCTCGCCGGCCTTCTTCAGGGCCTTGTCCACGGCCGGGTCCGCGAGCTGGGCGATGTTGAAGGAGCCGTCGGAGGCGAAGTCGCTGTAGAGATAGGCGGCCGGGTCGCCGGAGTCGAGGACGGTGGCGCGGGAGAGGATGAACGCGTCGAACCGGCCCGCCAGCGCGTCGGACTCGATGTTGGCGTACTCGCGGGCGTCGAGCTTCACCTTGAACCCGGCCTTCTGGAGCTGCTGTTGCAGCGCGGCGGCGACCTCGGGCAGCTCGGCGCGGTCGGTGAAGGTGCCGATGGTGATCGTCTTGCCGGCCGGGTCGCCGGCCTCGGCCCGCCGCACCGGCTTGCGCAACTCGGCCGCCCACGGCAGGGCGGGGCCGAGCAGCCCCTCGGCGACGTCGGCGCGCCCCTCGTACACGCCCTTCACGATCGACTCGGCGTCGATCGCCTCACGGGCCGCCGCCCGCACCGCGGCGTCCTTGAAGGGGCCCTTCTCGGTGTTGAGGTACAGGGTGTTGGTGCGCGGCATCGGGACCTCGGTGATCAGGTCCTGGTCGAGGACGGCGGCCTGCGACACCGGCACCGCCTCGACGATGTCGGCTTCGCCACTGCGCAGGGCCGCGGCCCGGGCTGTGCCGTCCGGCACGAACCGGACGTCGATGCCGGGGGCCTTGGCCTTCTTCCCCCAGTAATCGTCGTAGCGGTCGAGGGCGGCGGAGGAGGTGCCGTTGACCTTCGTCAGCTCGAAGGGACCGGTGCCCGCGCCGACGGGACTGACGGTCTTCCCCTGGTAGGCCTTGGCGGCCAGGATCGACAGCTGCGGGGAGCTGAGCCGCTGCGGGACCAGGGGGTCCTCGGTGGCGGTGGTGACGGTGACCTTGTCGCCGTCGGCCTTCACGGTCAGGTCCACGCCGTCGAGAATGCGGGGCTTGGGGGAGGCTGCGGCGGCCTTGGTGAGGGAGTTGACGACGGCTTCGGCGGTGAGCTTCGTCCCGTCGTGGAAGGTGACGCCGTCGCGCAGGGTGAAGGTCCAGTTCCGGCCGGACTGGGCCCACTCGGTGGCCAGCGCCGGCTCGGCGTCACCGTCCGCGTCCAGTTTCACCAAGGTCTCCGCCGTGGACCAGCGCGACAGCTTGAAGGCGTCGTCCGACAACGGCGACAGCCCCGAGCGGGGTGGCTGCATCATCGCGACGCGTACGCGCTTGCCCCCTGCCCCGGAGTCGTCCGTGGCCGACTGCCCACCGGAGAAACAGCCGGTGAGCAGGGCGGAGGCCGCGGTGACGGCGGCCAGGGGGATGAGTCGGGCGGGGACGCGCACGGGGACACCTCGGTCAAGGCCTGGTAAATGGTTGAACGCGCCATGACCGTAGCATGATGACAATCGTTTTCAGAAGTGGCCGATCTTGAGGTGTCTGATTTCAGCGGACGGGGCGGAAGTACCTCCGCAATGCCCAGGCGGCGAGCCGGCGGCCGGTGGCGTTGCCCACCTCGTCGGCCGTCCGGGTGTGGATGCCGCCCCAGACCCGGGCGTCGACGACGCCCTGCTCGTACGCGTGGGCGTAGCGGTAGTGGCGGGAGGCGCCGGTGGTGGTCGACCGGATGTGCAGGTCGACGCGGGAGGTGCCGAGGATCCCGGTCAGCATGCGCATCAGCGCACCGCCCATGGTGGCGTGGCCGCTGAGGTAGTCGGGGTGCGCCGGGGTGACGAGCAGCGGCTCCCAGTGCCGGTCCGCCCGGGTCGCCGGGTTGCCGTCGGTGTCCGCTTCCCGGATGGCGGTGACGGGCCGCCAGGCGCCGTAGTGGAGTTTGGCGTCCCAGGCGGCGATGACGGCGTCGGCCTGTGCCGTGTTGGCCGCCGCGTACAGGCGTGCCGTCTCGGCGATGTCGAATCCGTGCCGGGTGCGTGGTCGCCCAGAGCCCCTTGCAGGTCCAGGTTGGTGAAATACCGTGCCGTGTCCGTCTGTTCGGGGGTCCGGTGCGAGCCGGTCCGGCCTCCGTAGGCCGCCAGTTCGTGGAGGTCCCTCGCGTACCGGGCGGAGCGGAGCGCCGGCGGCGGGCCGGGGCGGAACTGGTGCGGGGAGTCCAGCAGCAGCGGCCGGACCCTGCCGATCCAGGCGCTGGCGAAGGGCTCGTGTCCGGGCGGGGTGGGGCGCCAGACGCCGGGGCGCGGGCGCGCGGGAAACGGCACGGACGCGCCGCGGCCGTCATCGCGGCGGAGGTCGATGATGTGGTCGGCGGCGGACTTCCCGAACGCGACGCCCCGGTCCTCGGCCTCGCCGTCGGGGATCTTCGCGAGCGTGCCGGTCAGGGCGGTGTCCAGCCGGGGCGCGGCCCCGGGGAAGTGGTGGCGCAGCACCTGGTGGGCCGCCGAGGCGGCAGCCGCCGCGGACGAGGCCGTACGAGGTGCCCGCCCGTCCCACTTGTACGGGGTGAAGCGGCCCTCGATGCCGACGACGGCGTTGTAGACGGCGGTGGAGACGTACGCCTCCCAGATGAACATCTCGGCCGGGCCCGGGCGGGCCTCGGCCTCGATGGTGGTCTCCGCCGTGCGCATCCACTCGATGATGGCCGACGCGTCGGACGTCGCTCCCGCGGGACGGTCCTCCCCGGCACTGGCGTGGGCGCCCGGCAGCGCGAGTGCGAGCACCCCGCAGGCCAGCCCCGCCACCACCGTTCGCGTCGCAGACCAGGCGCGTCGGTTCCGCACGTGAACTCCTCCCAGTCGTTGGCACACCAGGAGAACCGTGACCGGGCTCGGCTTCCGACGGAGCGCGGGTCCGCCCTGAAACCGCCCGTTCGGGCGACGGACTCACTCGGACGGCCTGGTGTCCTGCCCCTGTGCCAGCCGGGCTCCCTTCAGCGCCATGTGCAGGAGCAGGCGGTCCTCGCCGTCGTCCAGGTCCAGGCCGGTGAGCTTCTCGATCCGGGACAGGCGGTAGTACAGGGTCTGGCGGTGGATGCCCAGCTCGGCGGCGGCCCGGGCGGCCTGGCCGGCGCAGTCGAGGTAGACCTCGGCGGTACGGGCGAGCTCCTGGTGGACGGGGAAGAGCAGGGCGTGCACCGCCGGGTCGCGGGCCACCTCCGGCGGCAGCGCGGTGAGCATCCGGAACGGCCCGATCGACGCCCACTGGGCGACGGGCCCCAGCCGGGGCTCGGCCGACGCGGCCCGCGCCGCCGCCGACGCCTCCCGCCAGGCCGTTCCCAGCTCGGCGAGGCCGGAACGGGGCGTTGAGAGACCGGCGGCGGCGGACCCGACCCCGGCGCCCGCCCCGCGCGAGGCGCCACCGGTCGCTCCGCGAGGGGTGGGGCCGGGGGAGGTGAGGTCTGTCGGTCTACCTGATGTGCCGGTCGCTCCGTGCGAGCCCGGGCCGGTCGGCGCCCGCCCCGTGCCGTCAGCCGGACCGCTTCCTCCGCCCGCCCGCTCCAGCAGACGGGCTGCCGCTGTCGTCGCCGGAGTCAGTACGTCGGCCGAGCGCAGGCGGATCAGGACGGCCACGCACTGGGACGACGCCCCCCACGGCAGGGTGCACATGGCTGTCGCGCCCGGCATCGTGCGGACCGACGGGGCGTCGTCGGGGTCGGCCGTGGGCCAGGGGGCGACGCAGAGCACCGTGTGGAGGCCGTCGGCGCGGGGGCCGAGGGCGGTGCGGAGTTCCGCGATGGCCATGTCGCGCTGCCAGTCGCGGTCGGCGGTGAGGACGGCCCGCAGCTCGCGGCTGAGGTCGGCACCGTGCTGGGCCTCGTCCGCGAGCAGCGCGCCGATCCGGGCCGTGACCCGCATGGCGGCGGACAGCTGGCCTTCGCTCGGGCCGGGATCGTCGTCGAGCAGCCAGACGTAGCCGTGGACCACTCCCCGGTGGCGGACGGGCAGGCAGATCCGGCCCCGGTACACCCCGGCCTCCGGCGTCGGCGGGATACGGACCGGGCCGGTCGCGCGCGTGATGCCGAAGCCCTCGAACCACGCCCGGACGGCCGCCGTCGAGCGGCGGGTGAGGATCGAGCGGGTGCGCACCGGGTCCAGGGCCGACGGATCGAGATCGCCCTCACTGTCGTACGCGCCGAAGGCGATCAGCTCGAAGTCCCGGTTCTCCAGCGTCGCGGGCGCCCCGAGCAGCTCGGAGATCTCGTCGACCAGCTCCTCGTAGTCATCCCTGTGTTCCGACGTCATCCGGGCATTGTCCCGCACCCGAGGGGACCCTTCATACATCTGTCTGAGATCTGCGGCACGGATGCGTGACAGCTGTCGATGGCCGACAGTCGGAGGGATCCTTAGGTTTCACGGTGGTTCTCCGTGCCGTACCCGAAGCGTCATCCGCCCGGCGTCCGGCCATCCGTTGGTTGTGCTCTGGAGGTGCCCCGTGCTGGGTCCCGTGATTCTCGCCGCGTCGCGCAGCGACCGGATGCGACGCCTGGTTTCGGCGGCACCGGTGACCAAACAGGTCGTCGACCGATTCATCGCGGGCGAGGGCGTCGACGACGTCGTGCCGGTCATCCGGGAGCTCACCGGGCAGGGCCTGGAGCTGACGATGGATGTCGTCGGCGAGGACATCACCAACCCCGCTCAGGCCGCCGCCGCACGGGACGCCTACCTGGAGCTGATCGACCGCCTGAAGCCGCTGGAGCTCGGCACCCGCGCCGAGATGTCCGTGAAGCTGTCGATGTTCGGGCAGGCCCTGGACGGCGGCCACGAACTGGCCCTCGCCAACGTCCGCCCGGTCGTCGAGGCTGCCGCCGAGATCGGCACGACGGTCACCCTGGACGCCGAGGACCACACCACCCTCGACTCGATGTTCGCCATCCACGAGGAGCTGCGGAAGGACTTCCCGCAGACCGGCTGCGTCATCCAGGCGTACCTCTTCCGCACCGAGGCCGACGCCCGCCGCCTCGCCGCGAACGGCAGCCGGGTACGCCTGGTCAAGGGCGCGTACAAGGAGCCGGGCTCGGTCGCGTATCTGGACGAACACGAGATTGATCGGGCATACGTTCGGGTCCTCAGGACGTTGATGGAGGGGGAGGGGTACCCGATGATCGGGTCCCACGACCCGCGCCTGATCGCCATCGGCCAGGAGCTCGCCCACCGCGCCGGGCGAAAGCTCGACGAGTACGAGTTCCAGATGCTCTACGGCATCCGCACCGAGGAGCACCTGCGGCTGGCCGCCGAGGGCCACCGGATGCGCGTGTACACCGCGTACGGCACCGACTGGTACGGCTACTTCATGCGCCGACTCGCGGAGAAGCCGGCCAACCTGCGCTTCTTCGCCCGCTCGATGCTGACAAAGGGCTGAGGCCCGACAAGGACCGAAGCCCGACAAGGGCTGAGGCTCACCGAGGACTGAGGCTCGTCAAGGGCTGAGACCGAATCACCGCTCAGTAAGGAGTTACGGAAAACATGGACGCTGTGACCCAGGTCCCCACCCCCGTCAACGAGCCGGTGCACGGCTATGCCCCCGGCTCGCCCGAGCGTGCCCGGCTGGAGGCCAGGCTGAAGGAGCTGGCCGACAACCCCGTCGACCTGCCCTGCACCATCGGCGGCGAGAAGCGGATGGGCGGCGGTGAGGCCTTCGAGGTCGTCCAGCCGCACAACCACAAGGCCGTGCTCGGCACGTACCGCAACGCCACGCAGGCGGACGCCCAGGACGCCATCGACGCGGCCCTGGCCGCCGCGCCCGCCTGGCGTGCGATGTCCTTCGACGACCGCGCGGCGATCATCCTGCGCGCCGCCGAGCTGCTGTCCGGCCCCTGGCGCGAGACGCTCGCCGCCTCCACCATGCTCGGCCAGTCCAAGACCGCCCAGCAGGCCGAGATCGACACGCCCTGCGAGCTGATCGACTTCTGGCGGTTCAACGTCTCCTACGCCCGCAAGCTCCTGGCCGAGCAGCCGCCGGCCAACTCCCCGGGTGTGTGGAACCGTCTGGACCACCGCCCGCTGGAGGGCTTCGTCTACGCGATCACGCCCTTCAACTTCACCGCGATCGCGGGCAACCTGCCGACCGCCCCGGCCCTGATGGGCAACGTCGTCGTCTGGAAGCCGTCCCCGACGCAGACCCACGCCGCCGTGCTGCTCATGCAGCTCCTGGAGGAGGCGGGCCTGCCCAAGGGCGTCATCAACCTCGTCACCGGTGACGGCATCGAGGTCTCCAAGGTCGCCCTGGAGCACCGTGACCTCGCGGGCATCCACTTCACCGGCTCGACCAAGACCTTCCAGTACCTGTGGAAGACGGTCGGCAACAACATCGAGAAGTACCGCACCTACCCGCGTCTGGTCGGCGAGACCGGCGGCAAGGACTTCCTCGTCGCCCACCCGTCGGCGGACCCGGCCATCCTGAAGACGGCGCTCACCCGCGGTGCCTTCGAGTACCAGGGCCAGAAGTGCAGCGCCACGTCCCGGGCGTACGTCCCCGCCTCGATCTGGAACTCCGGCTTCAAGGAGGAGTGGGCCGCCGAGGTCGACGGCATCAAGATGGGTGACGTCACCGACCTGTCGAACTTCATCGGCGCCGTCATCGACGAGCGTGCCTTCGCCAAGAACAAGGCCGCCATCGACCGGGCCAAGGAGGACCCCTCCTGCACGATCGTCGCGGGCGGCACCTATGACGACTCCGAGGGCTGGTTCGTCCGCCCGACGGTCATCGAGTGCACCGACCCGGAGAACGAGGTCTTCCGCACCGAGTACTTCGGCCCCGTCATCGCCGTGCACGTCTACGAGGACGACAAGTACGACGAGATGCTGACGCAGATGGAGTCCGTCTCCGACTACGCCCTGACCGGCTCGGTGATCGCGAACGACCGCGCTGCGGCGGCCTACACGGCCGACAAGCTCCGCTACGCGGCCGGCAACTTCTACATCAACGACAAGTCGACCGGCGCCGTCGTCGGCCAGCAGCCCTTCGGCGGCGGCCGTGCCTCCGGCACCAACGACAAGGCCGGCGCCCCGCAGAACCTGATGCGCTGGACCCTGACCCGCGCCATCAAGGAGACGCTGGTCCCGCCGACCGACTACACCTACCCGCACATGGGCTGAGCCCCGTGGCACCGACGGGCCAGGTCACGAAATGACCTGGCCCGTCGGCATGTCCGCGGGGAAGACTGGGCCGATGACCACCCGCGCGCGCACCGCCCACACCGCCGACCTCACGCCCGCCGAACTCGACGCCGTGCGGGCCCTGCTGGACGCCGCCTTCGACGGCGACTTCGGCGACGAGGACTGGGACCACGGCCTCGGAGGCATGCACGCCCTCGTGCACGACGGCTCCGGGCTCGCCGCGCACGGGGCGGTCGTGATGCGCCGGGTGCGGCACCGCGGCCGGTGGCTGCGCGCCGGGTACGTCGAGAACGTCGCCGTACGCGCCGACGCCCGCCGTACCGGCCTCGGCGGGCAGGTCATGGCGGAGCTGGAACGCGTGATCGACCGCGCCTACGACTTCGGGGCCCTCTCCGCCAGCGACGACGGTGCCCGGCTCTACACCTCCCGCGGCTGGCGACTGTGGCGCGGCCAGGTGCACGCCCTCAGCCCGCAGGACGGCGTCGTCCGCCTGCCGGAGGAAGAGGACAGCACCTACGTCCGGCCCGCCCTCGCGGGCTCGCTCGACCCCGCGCAGGAACTGCTCTTCGACTGGCGTGACGGAGACGTGCTCTAGGAATCACCACAGGTCAGCGCGGTGTGATGCAGTCCACCGTCTCAGATAGTAGGAAGTCCGAGTAATTGTGGAGACAGACGCTCCGGCCTCCCTTAGTTTTGTAGGAGCCGAACGTCTCGCTCGACCAAGCGAATGGCGGTCGTGAGCCGGGCCCCGCGCAGGCAACCCCTGCGGCACCGCTCCCCGCCCCATCCGGCGTCTCGTAACCCTCCCTGTGCACTCCGTGCTGTCGAAGGAGTCGATTCACCATGGCCGAGACGACCGTCCGCCGCCGAGTCCGTCACGTCTCCCGTACGACCGAGTCCGACCGCAAGAACGCCGCCGCCGCGCTCCAGCGCGCCCTCGACCGCAGGGACAACGGCGGATCCACCGGTCACTGAGGTCCTGAGCGCATTCACCGGTCACTGAGCCGCAACACCCCTGGTCCGGGAGCCGCACCCGACGAGGCGCGGTGCGGGGCTCACGCCCCGCGCCGCACCTCGAAATGGTCGATCCGCTCACCGCTCGACGCCAGCGCCGACACCTTCAGCCTCGCCGCGGCGCCGCTCTCCGCCTCCACGGAGAGGAACGAGAAACCGCGGTAGCGCACCCGCGACCACTGCACCGACTCCGCCTTGGTGTCCCGGGACTTCGTCCACCGGAACGTGTCGACCGACTCGCGGTCGGCGGTGTTCCTCTCGTAGCTCTCCTTCACGCCGTCGGGGAAGCCGTACAGCTCCTTGCCGCCACCGCCGGCCGTGACGTACACGATCCCGTCCCGCCGTGGATCCGTCGTCCCGCCGACCGGAACCGGCCTGCCCACCTCGCCGTTCCGGATGGCGTCGGTGCGCTCGTAGACGTGGTTGTGCCCGTTGATCACCAGGTCCACCTGGTGCTTGGCGAACAGCGGCAGCCACTCGGCACGCACCCCGCCGTCCGAGGCGTGCGTGGACGTCGAGTACGCGCAGTGGTGGAAGAAGACGACGACGAAGTCGACGGAAGCGTCGTCCCGCAGTTCGCCGAGCTTCCCGTCCAGCCACTTCGTCTGCCGCCCCTCCGTGTAGCCGAAGTTGGCGGGGATCTCGTACGACACGTCGTTCGCGTCCAGCGCGACCACGCCGACGTTGCCGTACGTGAAGGCGTACACCCCCGGTGCCGTGCGCGCGTCGAAGCCGCTCTCCGGCAGGGAGAAACGGGCGAGTTGGCCGCCGTAGCCGTCCGGCGAGTACCAGGCCTCCATGTCGTGGTTGCCGGTCGTCACCATCCACGGCACCGACCTGGCCACCGGCTCGGTCTGCTTCAGGAACCGGTCCCACTGCCCGGCGTCGAAGACGTCCGACTCCTTGCCCTTGCCGGTCGGGTCGGCATAGCAGATGTCGCCGGCGTGGAGGTGGAACGCCGGGCCCCGGCGCAGCAGCAGACGGTCGTTGAGGGCCGCCTCCTCGCCGACGCCCTGGTCGCCGAACGCGGTGAACACGAACCGCTCGGGCGGATTGGCCGGGGCCGTGCGGAAGGACGTGACGGTCGACCGGTGCCCCGGGGACGCCGGATCGAAGCCCTCGTGGCCGACGCCGTAGTAGTACGTCGTGTCCGGGCGCAGGCCGTCCAGGGCCGCGTGCAGGTAGTACTGCTCGACCGCCGGCCGTACGCCCTTCAGCTCCGGGGTGTGCAGGTCGCGCAGCTCCGCCTCGATCTTGCGCCCGATGTCGTCGGGGCGCAGGCCCACCCGGACGTACGGCCTGCGCACCGCCAGCGGTACCTGCCAGGAGATCCGCATCTGCGTCTTCGGGTCGGCGCCGAAGGCGAGATGGCGGCCGAAGGGCGTGATGTGGGAGCCGGGCGCCTTCGACGTGCTCGGCGACGGGCTCCTGGTCGCCGTACCGCCCGCCGGCCCGGAGCCGGAACAGCCGGTCAGCAGACCTCCCGCGACCGCGCCCGCCGTCACCAGCGTGCGGCGCCGCGACAGCCGCGTGCGCAGGTACTCGTGCTGTTCCGCCATGCTCATCCGGCGCGCGAGCTCGGGCGGGATGCCGAAGTGGGGGATCTCCATGTCGGGTCAATTTCCCAGCGAACGCCAACATCCGCCCCACATACGGGTGAACGGAATCCGTCGGCCGCGTGCGCTCCGCCGGGCGGGTGCCGTGTCGCCTGCCCTGCGCTGTCCGCATCACGGACACCCCGTGTCATCACATGGGACGAGGAGTAGGGTGCCCGCATGTCTCGCAGCATCAATCTCGCAGTGATTCCCGGTGACGGCATCGGCCAGGAAGTCGTGGCCGAAGGCCTGAAGGTCCTCTCCGCCGTCCTTCCGCAGGATGTGAAGCTGGAGACCAAGGACTACGACTTCGGCGCCAAGCGTTACCACGCCACCGGTGAGACCCTCACCGACGCCGACCTCGACGCCCTGAAGAAGCACGACGCCATCCTGCTCGGCGCGATCGGCGACCCGAGCGTGCCGTCCGGCGTCCTGGAGCGCGGCTTCCTGCTGAAGCTCCGCTTCGCCTTCGACCACCACGTCAACCTGCGTCCCTCGAAGCTGCTGCCGGGTGTCGCCACCCCGCTGGCCGGCGAGCCGCAGATCGACTTCGTCGTGGTCCGCGAGGGCACCGAGGGCCCGTACACCGGCAACGGCGGCACGATCCGCAAGGGCACCGAGCACGAGGTCGCCACCGAGGTGTCCGTGAACACGGCCTTCGGTGTCGAGCGCGTGGTCCGTGACGCCTTCGCGCGTGCTCAGGCCCGCCCGCGCAAGAAGCTGGCGCTGATCCACAAGAACAACGTGCTGACCTTCGCGGGTCACCTGTGGACCAACATCTTCAACAAGGTGGCCGAGGAGTTCCCCGAGGTCACCACCGAGTACATGCACGTCGACGCGGCGACCATCTACCTGGTCACCCAGCCCGAGCGCTTCGACGTGATCGTCACCGACAACCTCTTCGGCGACATCATCACCGACCTCGCCGCGGCCGTCTCCGGCGGCATCGGCGTGGCGGCCTCCGGCAACATCAACCCGTCCGGAGAGTTCCCCTCGATGTTCGAGCCCGTGCACGGCTCGGCCCCGGACATCGCCGGCCAGGGCAAGGCCGACCCGACCGCCACGGTGCTGTCCGTCGCCCTGCTCCTGCGCCACCTCGGCTACGAGGCCGAGGCCGCCCGTATCGACGAGGCGGTCTCCGCCGACCTGTCGGAGCGCACCGGCAAGCCCGCCCGCTCCACCTCGGAGATCGGCGACGCGCTCGCCGTACGAGTAGCCGGCTGACCCGCCGCTGCTTCACCCAAGCCGCCGGGTCGCATCCGCACCCGGCGGCTTCCGCATGTTCCCGCCGGGTGTCACCATCGACCACCGGGCCGCATTCACCCCGTTCCGTCCTCCGTCGCCCCCGGGCGATAATCGAACGCGAGGCCGCGGAACGAGGGAATGCTCGGACGTCCTAGCACTGGTCACCATCAGAGCTGTACCGAGCGCGGCCCGTCACTACAACCGGTGAAGGACTTCAATCCATGACGACGCCCACGATCGAGCTCAAGCCGTCCGCCAACCCGCTCTCCGCCGCAGACCGGGAGGCGATCCTGGCCAACCCCGGGTTCGGCCGCCACTTCACCGACCACATGGTGACGATCAAGTGGACGGAGGGCCGCGGCTGGCACGACGGCCAGCTCGTGCCGTACGCGCCGATCTCCCTCGACCCCGCCACCACGGTCCTGCACTACGCGCAGGAGATCTTCGAGGGGCTGAAGGCCTACCGCCGCCCCGACGGCTCGGTCGCCACGTTCCGGCCGGAGAAGAACGCCGAGCGCTTCCAGAGCTCCGCGCGCCGGCTGGCGATGCCCGAGCTGCCGGTCGAGACGTTCATCGAGGCGTGCGACGCCCTGGTGAAGCAGGACAAGGCGTGGGTGCCGGCGCACGGCGGGGAGGAGTCCCTCTACCTGCGCCCGTTCATGATCGCGACCGAGGTCGGGCTGGGTGTGAAGCCGGCCAACGAGTACCTGTTCCTGGTCATCGCCTCCCCGGCCGGCGCGTACTTCCCGGGCGGCGTCAAGCCGGTCTCCATCTGGGTCTCCGAGGACCGCGTCCGCGCCGTGCCCGGCGGCATGGGCGACGCCAAGACCGGCGGCAACTACGCGGCGTCCCTGCTGGCGCAGGCCGAGGCCGCGACCAAGGGCTGCGACCAGGTCTGCTACCTCGACGCGGTCGAGCACAAGTGGGTCGAGGAGCTCGGCGGCATGAACCTGTACTTCGTCTACGGCAACAAGATCGTCACGCCGTCCCTCACGGGCTCCATCCTGGAGGGTGTCACGCGGGACTCGCTGCTCGCCGTCGCCCGTGACCTCGGGTACGAGGCCGAGGAGGGCCGGGTCTCGGTCGACCAGTGGCAGCGGGACTCGGAGAACGGGTCGCTCACGGAGGTGTTCGCCTGCGGTACGGCCGCGGTGATCACGCCGGTCGGTACGGTGAAGCGCGCCGGGGCCGAGTGGCGGCAGAGCGGGGGAGAGCCGGGCGAGGTCACGCTCCGGCTCCGCCAGGCGCTGCTCGACATCCAGCGCGGTACGGCGGAGGACAAGCACGGCTGGATGCACCAGCTGGGTTAGGCGGCACTCGGCGTCGGTGCCGGACTCGCCGGGGCTCCGCCCCGGACCCCCGGCCCACGCCCGCCCACCCCCCGGACTCGGTCGGCCAAGAAGCCGCGTTTGCCGCATCCGCGCCCCGAACGCGGCCACCGACCGGTTCGCCGCCCGCCTGCGGGCGCTGCTGGACGGCTTCGCCATCCATGTGGCGATCGGCCTGCGCGGCACGGACCGGGCCAAGTCCTGCGGCACGTGCACGAGTTCCTCGCCGACAGCCTCCTCGCGGACGCCTGAACACCTGCCCGGGTTGTACTCGATATGACGGATTGACCCTGTGATCCGTGGTGCTGTTGGCTCTGGGGGAGCCCTCGGCGCGGGGCCGGGGGAGAAGCGTCAACGGGGAACACAGGGGGAACAGCACATGACCAGCACCAGGAGGGCCACGTCCGTCGCGCTCGGCGTGGCCCTGGCCGTCACGCTCGGCGGTGTCGCCGCGCTGCCCGCCACCGCCGCCGATGCGGTGCCACGGACCGAGAAGGCGAGCGTCGCCCCAAACGGCACCGACGGCAACGCCCCTTCCGGCGGGCCGAGCCTGAGCGCCGACGGCCGCCGACTGGCCTTCGTCTCCAGCGCCGACAACCTCGTCGCCGGCGACACCGACGGCGCCGCCGACGCCTTCGTGCGCGACCTGAAGACCGGCACGACCCGGCTGGCCAGTACCGCGGACAGAGGCTCGGTCGACGACGTCGCCCTCAGCGGCAACGGCCGGTACCTGGCCTTCGGCGCCACGGACGGTGACGGCCGCAGCCACATCTGGGTCAAGGACCTGAAGTCCGGCGCCCTCCAGCGCATCAAGGACACCGTCGCCACGGGCTACGACACCGGCAGGCAGCCCGCCATCAGCGCCGACGGCCGCTACGTCGCCTTCGTCGCCCAGCAGTCCGGACCCGCGGAGGGCGAGGACCGCTGGGGACGCGTCTACCGCGTCGACCGCACCAGCGGCGAGGCCGTCCGCGTCAGCCAGGTGCCCGCCGCCGGCGACCGGAAGACCGCCGCCACCCGCCCGTCCATCAGCGCCGACGGCAAGCGCGTCGGCTACCAGTTCTTCGTCCCGCACCCCGCCTCGGGCGACTGGAGCGACGCCTGCGTCCGGGACGTGCCGAGCGGCGAGCTGTTCCACGCCGACCGGGCACCGGACGGTCTGAAGTCCGACGGGCAGACCGAGTCCCCGCAGGTCAGCGCCGACGGCCGGTACGCGGTCTTCAACTCCCTCGACTCGCAGCTCACCCCGGGCGACACCAACAAGGGCCACAACGTCTTCGTCCGCGACCTGAAGACGGGCGGGCTGCGCCGGATCGACGCCGCCGACCCGGCCGCGTTCACCGCCCACCCGCGGCTCGGCGCCGACAGCCGGCACCTCGCCTTCGTCTCGTCCGACCCGGGCGACACGGACCGCACGACCCGCGCGTACGTACGTGACCTGCGCACCGGGCGCACGGTCCTGGCCAGCCCGGACGCCGAGGGCGGCCCGAACGACCAGAGTGTGTCCGCCCCGGTCCTCGACCGGCACGGCCGTACGGTCGCCTTCAGCAGCTCCTCGCCCGACCTCGTCCCCGGCGACACGTACGACACCTCGCACGTCTACGTCCGTCACATGAGGTGACCGACCGCATCCTGAGACACCCGTGAGCGAGGCGCGGGGGTTGTGCCAGACTGCCCCCGTGCTCTCGTTCGCCATGATTATTGGCAGCAGGCGCGCCGGTCCGCAGTGACCGCCACGTACGACCAGGTACGGGCGGACACCGTCGTCCTCGACCCGCGCGCAGACCTCTCGCACCCGCGAGAGGTTTTTCGCATTTCTGGCCCACCCACAGCCGGAGGCGAGAGCGCGAGGGAGTATGTGAGGGCGGTGGAGCCGGTCATTCCGGTACGACCGAGATCCCATCCTCAGGAGCCTTGACACATGACCGCACCCAGCGAGCTCGACGATTCCTTCCACGTCTTCGACACCACCCTGCGCGACGGTGCCCAGCGGGAGGGCATCAACCTCACCGTCGCCGACAAGCTGGCCATCGCGCGGCACCTGGACGACTTCGGCGTGGGCTTCATCGAGGGCGGCTGGCCGGGCGCCAATCCCCGGGACACCGAGTTCTTCGCCCGCGCCCAGCAGGAGATCGACTTCCGGCACGCCCAGCTCGTCGCCTTCGGCTCCACCCGCCGCGCCGGCACCACCGCCGCCGAGGACCCGCAGGTCAGGGCGCTCCTGGACTCCGGCGCGCAGGTGATCACGCTGGTCGCCAAGTCGCACGACCGCCATGTCGAGCTCGCCCTGCGCACGACCCTCGACGAGAACCTGGCGATGGTCCGCGACACGGTGTCGTTCCTGAAGGAGCAGGGCCGCCGGGTCTTCGTCGACTGCGAGCACTTCTTCGACGGCTACCGCGCGAACCCCGAGTACGCCAAGTCGGTCGTCCGTACGGCCTCGGGGGCCGGCGCGGACGTGGTGGTCCTCTGCGACACCAACGGCGGCATGCTCCCGGCGCAGATCCAGGCGGTCGTCGGCACGGTCCTGGCCGACACGGGCGCCCGGCTCGGCATCCACGCCCAGGACGACACGGGCTGCGCGGTGGCGAACACGCTGGCCGCCGTCGACGCGGGCGCGACGCACGTCCAGTGCACGGCCAACGGCTACGGCGAACGCGTCGGCAACGCCAACCTCTTCCCGGTCGTGGCGGCCCTGGAACTCAAGTACGGCAAGCAGGTCCTGCCCCAGGGGCACCTGCGCGAGATGACGCGCATCTCGCACGCGATCGCCGAGGTCGTCAACCTCACGCCCTCCACGCACCAGCCCTACGTCGGTGTCTCGGCCTTCGCGCACAAGGCCGGTCTGCACGCCTCGGCCATCAAGGTCGACCCCGACCTGTACCAGCACATCGACCCCGAGCAGGTCGGCAACACCATGCGGATGCTGGTCTCCGACATGGCCGGCCGCGCCTCCATCGAGCTCAAGGGCAAGGAACTCGGCATCGACCTCGGCGACGACCGCGAGCTGGTCGGCCGGGTGGTCGAGCGGGTGAAGGAACGCGAACTCAAGGGCTACACGTACGAGGCGGCGGACGCCAGCTTCGAGATCCTCCTGCGCACCGAGGTCCAGGGCAAGCCGCTGCGCTACTTCGAGGTCGAGTCCTGGCGTGCCATCGTCGAGGACCGGCCCGACGGCTCCCACGCCAACGAGGCCACGGTCAAGCTCTGGGCCAAGGGTGAGCGCATCGTCGCCACGGCCGAGGGCAACGGCCCGGTCAACGCGCTGGACCGGGCCCTGCGCGTGGGCCTGGAGAAGATCTACCCGCAGCTCGCCAAGCTGGACCTGGTCGACTACAAGGTCCGCATCCTTGAGGGCAAGCACGGCACCAGCTCGACGACCCGCGTGCTGATCTCCACGTCCGACGGCACGGGCGAGTGGTCGACGGTGGGCGTGGCGGAGAACGTCATCGCCGCGAGCTGGCAGGCCCTGGAGGACGCGTACACGTACGGGCTCCTGCGGGCGGGAGTGGCCCCGGTCGAGTAGGCGGGTGGCGACGGCGCCTTCCGCGCCGTCGCCTCAGCCGATCCATTGCGTCCGTCTGTGTCGATTCTGTGCCGATTCGGGTAGCTTCGAACATATGAAGGCCGCAACGGTGCGTACCCTCGTACGTTTGCTGATCGTGCCGGTCGTCGCCGTACTGGCGGCGCTCATGGTCGGTGCGCCCGGTGCGCACGCGGCCACCGACCTCTCGAAGGTCGCCGAGGAACTGCGTGAGAACCCGGTCTACGTCGATCCGGCCGCCTCCGGCCAGCTGGCCGAGTCGGACGCCGAGGCGCTCGCCGACAAGATCAAGGACGCGGACAAACCCGTCTTCGTGGCCGTTCTCCCGGCAGACTTCCCCACACAGGACCTCTTCCGTAACCTCCGCACCGAGACCGGCGTCACCGGCCTGTACGGCATCCGTGCCGGCGACGAGTTCGACGCCCGTGCGGACAGCTCGGTGATGAGCCCCCAGGCGGTGTCGAACCTGGTCACGGCCGTCGGGGGCGCGGGCGACGCCAAGGCCCAGCTGAACGACTTCGTCGACGACGCCCTGCGCAACGTGGGCGGCTCGGCTCCCAGCAGCTGGAGCGACGGCTCGGGCACCGACGTGCCGGTCGGCGGCCTGGTCACGGTCGGCGCACTGGTCGCGGCCGGCGGCGCGGGCGCCTACGCAGTGGCCCGCCGTAACCGCCGCCGCCACGAGGAGGAGCAGCGGGCCGCGCTGGAGAAGCTGCGCGTGGTGGTCGACGAGGACATCACCGCCTTCGGCGAGGAGCTAGACCGCCTCGACTTCCACCCCGGCGAACCCGGCGCCGACGACGCGATGCGCGCCGACTACGAGCGCGCCCTGGACTCCTACGAACAGGCGAAGTCCTTGATGGCCGCCGCGACGAAACCGGAGGACGTGCGGGCCGTCACCCAGGCCGTGGAGGACGGCCGGTTCTCCCTGGCACGACTCACGGCCCGCCGCGAGGGCGGTCCGCTGCCGGAACGCCGCCCGCCCTGCTTCTTCGACCCCCGCCACGGCCCCTCGGTCGCCGACGCGAGCTGGACGCCACCGGGCGGCGCCACACGCGACGTCCCCGTCTGCGCGGCCGACCGGACCCGGCTCTCCGAGGGCCGCGACCCGGTGATCCGCGAGGTCGACACCGAGTACGGCCGCCGCCCGTACTGGGAGGCCGGCCCGGCGTACGGCCCCTGGGCAGGCGGCTACTTCGGCGGCGGCATCCTGCCCGGCCTCCTCATCGGCACCATGCTCGGCAGCATGATGGCCGCCCCCGCCTACGGGGCCGACTACGGCGCCGGCTACGGCGACTTCGGCGGCTACGAGGGCGGCGACGTCTCCGGCGCGGACTTCGACAGCGGCGACTTCGGGGGCGGCTTCGGCGACGGTGGTTTCGGCGGCGGCGACTTCGGTGGGGGAGGGGACTTCGGGGGCGGGTTCTGACGGGAGTTCTGACGGGAGCGGCACAGTGCCCGGCGTCCGTGCCGGAGGTCGGTGCCTGGCGGCCTCCGGCACGGGTGCTTCGGTGACAGGTCGGTGCGTGGCGGTCTCCCGGCCAAGGGCCCCGGCCACAGGTCAGCGCCCGACCGCATTCCGGCCCGGTACCCCGGGCACAGCTCGGTGCCTGGCGGCTCCCGGCCCGGCGTCCCGGCCACAGGTCAGCGCCCGACCGCATCCCGGCCCGGGGCCCCGGCCACAGGTCAGCGCCCGACCGCATCCCGGCCCGGGGCCCCGGGCACAGCTCGGTGCCTGGCGGCTCCCGGCCCGGCGTCCCGGCCACAGGTCAGCGCCCGACCTCATCCCGGCCCGGGGCCCCGGCCACAGGTCGGTGCCTGGCGGCCCCCCGGCCCGGCGTCCCGGCCACAGGTCAGCGCCCGACCGCATCCCGGCTCGGTACCCCGGCCACAGGTCGGTGCCTGGCGGCCCCCCGGCCGGCGCCCCGGCCACAGGTCAGCGCCCGGCCGCCTCCCGGCCCAGCACCCGTTCCCGCTCCCGTGACGCGACCCCGGCCACCACGCCCGCCAGCGCGACCAGGCCCGCGCTGACCCACACCGGCGACCGGTACCCGAACCCCGCGCCGATCACCAGGCCACCGGCCCACGGGCCCAGCGCGGCACCGACGTTGAAGGCGGCCGTGGCGAAACCACCGGCCAGCGTGGGTGCGCCCGGCGCCGCGTACAGCACCTGGGAGATCAGCGTGGAGCCGACGCCGAAGGACAACGCGCCCTGGGCGAAGACGAGCCCGAGGGCCAGGACCGGGTGTCCGGCCCCGACGGCCAGGAGGCACCAGCCCAGGCACACGGCGACGCCCCCGCCGGCCAGGACCGCCGCGGGGCGCCGGTCGGCGAACCGCCCCGCGGCGGTCACCCCCGCGAACGCCCCGGCCCCGAACAGCGCGAGCACACCCGGAATCCAGGCGCTGCCCAGCCCCGTCACCTCGGTGACCAGCGGCGCGAGATAGGTGAAGGTGCAGAACGTCGCGCCGTTCACGAGGCCGCCCAGCAGCAGCGTGACGACCAGCCGAGGGCTGCGCAGCGACCGGAGTTCACCGCGCAGCGCGGGCGGCGCACCCCCGGCCGTACCGCCCGGCACCGACCTCGCCACCGCCGCCAGCGCGGGCAGCGACACCAGCGCCACGGCCCAGAAAGCCGCACGCCAGCCCCACAGCCCGCCCAGCACGGCCCCGGCGGGCACCCCGGCCACGCACGCCAGCGTCACGCCGCCCAGCAGCATGGACGTCGCCCGCCCCTTCGCGTCCGCCGGGACCATGTCCACGGCGGTCACGAGGGCGACGGCGAGGAACCCGGCGTTGGCGAGCGCCCCCACGACCCGGGTGGCGAGCAGTACCTCGAAACTGCCGGTGAGAGCACCGGCGACATGGACGGCGAGAAACACGACGAGGAACGGCAGCAGCGCGCCCCGCCGCGGCCAGCGCCGGGCGAGCCCCGCCACCAGCGGCGCCCCTACGACCATCCCCACCGCGAAGGCGGAGGTCAGCGCCCCCGCCGCGGGAACGGACACCCCCAGATCCCGCGCGATGTCCGGCACGAGACCGGACAGCATGAACTCGGACGTTCCCTGGGCGAACACGGCGAGGCCCAGCAGAAGAAGAGCGAACGGCATGAAGAAACTCCGCACCCTGAAGAGACGTCGGACACGACAGGTCGGACGACTTCCGGCAGCGGAGCGAACGGGCTTCAGCGGCCCGGCATCACGAGCAGCCACCGGAGAGCCGGTGGCCGCACTCTGGACGCCTCGGGGCTGGACATGCGCGAGACGTTAGACGGGCCCGGCGGCCCGGGTCCACCGGTTTTCCCCCGGCTCGCCTCGCGCGGCGGTCACAGCCGTGTCCTTCCGGCCGCCACCGCGGTGGACGACGACCACGGCCACCAGGCAGACGGCCAGGCCGAGAGCGGTCTGCACGCCGAACGGCTCACCGAACGCGAGCGCGCCCCAGACGGCCGTGACCGGGGCCATGAGGAACATCAGCGTGTTCACCTTCGTCACCCCGGAGCGCTTCAGGATGAGCCAGTACAGCCCGTACCCGCCGAACGTGGACAGACCCACGAGCCACGCGACGGCCACCCAGAACCCGCCCTCGGCGGGCGGCGCGGCGGCTCCGGTGCTCAGGGCCAGCGCGGAGAAGAGGACGGCGCTGGTGGCGCAGTGGACGGTCAGCGACACCGAGGGGGCGACCCGCGAGCGGGACCGGCTCTCCAGGAACGTGGCCGCGACCAGGGACAGCATGCCGAGCAGCGGGACGGCGTACGCCCACCAGGCCACGCCGGTCCCGGCCGCGGCGTCGGCCAGGGTGACCACGGCGACGCCGCTCAGCCCCAGACCGAGGCCGATCCACTGCCGGCCCGAGACGTACTGTCCCAGCAGCGGCCCCGCGAGGGCCCCGGCGACGAGGGGCTGGACCCCGTCGATGAGCGCCGTCGTGCCGCTGGAGACGCCGAGCTGGATGGCGTAGTAGACGCTGAGCAGATAGCCGCTCTGCGACAGCACGCCGATGACGGCCTGCCGGGTCAGGTCCCGGGCGGTGAGCCCTCGCCAGGCCGGGCGCATGACGACGGCGACGGCGACGAGGACGACGGCCAGCGGCAGGAAGCGCCACATCAGGACCGTGATCGCGGACGCGTTGCCCGCACCGAGCTTGGCCCCGATGAACCCGGAGCTCCAGCAGAGGACGAAGGCGACGGAGAGCAGGATGTTCACGGACACCACAACCAGTAGACAGATCGGTATACCCGTTCCCCGCCCACTATACAGATCGGTATACTTGGGTGTCATGGGTACCACCGCCACCACCGCGGCCACTGCCGGGAGTCCGCGCCGGATCGCGATGACGCCCGCCGCCCGTCGCGTCCTGGCGGCGGCCGCCCGGCTGTTCTACGAGCGCGGCATCCACGCCGTCGGGGTCGACCTCATCGCCGCCGAGGCCGGGGTGACGAAGAAGACCCTCTACGACCGGTTCGGCTCCAAGGAGCAGATCGTCGTGGAGTACCTCGCGGACCGCGACGAGCGCTGGCGGGCCTTCCTCGCCGAACGCCTCGACGCGGCCGGACCGGAGCCGGGGGAGCGCGTCCTGGCCGTCTTCGACGCCACGGGCGCCTGGGCGGCGGAGCTCAGCCCCAAGGGATGCAGCATGGTCAACGCCCACGCGGAGATCAGCGACCCCGCCCACCCGGCCCACCCGATCATCGCCGGGCAGAAGCAGTGGATGCTCGCCCTCTTCACCCGCCTCGCCTCGGACATCGACCGGGAGGGGGCCGACGCCATGGCCCGGGCGCTGATGCTGCTGCACGAGGGGGCGCTCGTCGCGCACGGCCTGGGCATCTTCCCGGACGCCGTCGCGCACGCCCGCGAACAGGCACGCGCGCTGCTGTCGTAGCGGACACGCCGTAGCGGACAGGATCTGTCCTAACCGGTCCCTACGGTGGTGCCATGACCGCCTCCGGAGACCCACTCCCCTTCGCGACCGTCGCCGACCTGGACTCCTGGCTGACCGCACACCCCGCCCCGCATCCGGGCCTCTGGGTCAAGGTCGCCAAGAAGGGCTCGGGCATCCCTTCCGTCAGCGCCGCCGACGTCAACGACGTGGCGCTGTGCCACGGGTGGATCACCGGGCAGCGCAAGGGACTCGACGAGTCGTACTACCTCCAGAGGATCACCCCGCGGCGCCCGGGCAGCCTCTGGTCCGTGGTCAACGTCCGGCGGGTCGGGGAACTGACCACCGCCGGGCGGATGCGGCCCGGCGGGCTCGCGGAGGTGGCGGCCGCGCGGGCGGACGGACGGTGGGAGGCGGCGTACGCGTCCCAGCAGGAGGCCGAGGTCCCGGAGGACCTCGCGGCGGCACTGGCGCGGAGCCCGCGGGCCGCGGCGGCCTTCGAGGCGCTCGGGCGGACCGACCGGTACCTGGCGATGCTCGGTGTGCTCCGCGCCCGGACCTCGCGGAGCCGGGCGGCGCAGGTGGCGGCGGCGGTCGCGAAGCTGGAGTCCGGCCGCAAGGCCCGATAGGGCGGGGGAAGGGCCCGGCACCGTACGGCGCCGGGCCCGCAGGATGTGGGGGCGGGGTCAGAGTGTCGACGCCGCCGAGGCGATGGCGGAGGCGAACGTCGAGACCTCCGTGTAGACGCCGGGGGCCTCGGGCCGGGCGCAGCCGTCGCCCCAGCTGACGATGCCGACCTGGATCCAGTTGCCGGAGTCGTCCTTGCGGAACATCGGGCCGCCGGAGTCGCCCTGGCAGGTGTCGACACCGCCCGCGTCGAAGCCGGCGCAGATCTCCTCGTTCGCGACGAGGCCGCTGTACAGGCCGCCGTAGGCCTTGCAGGCGGCGTCGCCGACGAACGGCACGGTCGCCTTCAGCAGGTAGCGCTGCTGGGAACCGCCCTCACGGTTCGCGCCCCAGCCCGCGACGGTGAAGTCGCCGGTGTTGTACTGCGCCGTGGTGGCGATCTTCAGGGTCGGCAGGTTGATGGGCTGGGCGAGCTTGATGAGCGCCCAGTCCTTGCCGGTGCCGTTGTAGCCGGGGGCGCGGAGCACCTTGGTGGAGCGGACCTGGACGCGGCCGCTGGTCGACTGGAGGTCGACGACCCCCGCCGTGGCGGTGATGCTCGTGTTGTTGCCGGAGCGGCCCACGCAGTGCGCGGCCGTGAGCACGATCTGCTGGGTGTAGAGCGCGCCGCCGCAGCCCATGGAGAGCCGGACCATGAACGGGAACTCGCCCTGCGCGGCCCGCGTCCCGCCGACGACGGGCGACGGGGCGGCCTGCGCGGCGGAGACGGGCTGAAGGCTGGCGATGGCGAGTGCGGCGGCGCCGAGGGCCGCGCATCTCTTGAGGGCCGTGAGGAGTCTCTTCAACGTGATGCCTTCCGTGGGGGGTTGACTGGGGAGGTGCAACCGAAGCATCAAATTGACGGGCGCATGACAGCAGCTGGGCAAAAAGAAAAGTCCATGTGCTGGCATGGACGGGTCAAAATTGTGCTGCTGGATTATGAGAACGCCGCCGGTCCTTCCACAAGAGGTGCGATCCGGCCAGTCCGGCCCGGCGGTACGCCGCCGGGCCGGCCGCGCGGGCTCACGCGTTCCTGATCGCCGAGATGTCGAAGTTGAGCTTGATCTTGTCGGAGACCAGGACGCCGCCGGTCTCGAGGGCGGCGTTCCAGGTCAGGCCCCACTCGGAGCGCAGGATCTCCGCCTTGCCCTCGAAGCCGACGCGCTCGTTGCCGAAGGGGTCCTTCGCGGCGCCGTTGAACTCGAGGTCGATGGTCAGGGGGCGGGTCGTGCCGAGGATCGTCAGGTCGCCGGTGATGCGGTAGTCCTCGCCACCGAGGGACTCCGCCTTGGTGGAGCGGAAGGTCATGGTCGGGAACTCGTCCGCCTTGAAGAAGTCCGAGCTCTTGAGGTGGCCGTCGCGGTCGGCGTTGCCCGTCTCGATGCTGTCCATCACGACGTCCAGGGAGGCCGTGGACAGGGAGGGGTCGGTGCCGTCGAGGTGGAGCGTGCCCGTGAAGTCCTGGAAGCTGCCCTTGACGTTGGTGACCATGGCGTGCCGGGCGACGAAGCCGAGCGCCGAGTGCGCGGGGTCGATCGTGTAGTCGCCGGTCAGGGCGGCCAGGTCCGGCTGCGCGGCGTCGGTGGTGGCGGTCGCGGTGTCCTTGCGGCTGAAGATGCTCATGGGGGTACGCCTCCTGCGATGAATGTTGAACGTTTAACTATGTAACGCGACCCACCGTAGACCTATTCCGGTTCAACGTTCAACATTCTTGGCGGGCGTGTCGCGATTGGGCCCGCGGCGCCAGTGGTACCCGGTGATCACGACCTCGGTCGCGGTCCTGGTCGAGCTGCTGCGGAGCGGCACGTCGGGCGGCCATGTGAAGTGCTGGGAGCGTTTCGCGGAGAGCGCCGCCCGCCTCCCGGAACGACTGCCCGGCGGCGTCCGGTCCGGCCTCGACCTGACCGTCTACTTCCTCGGCGAGCGCGAACGGGTCGACGTCCTCTCGCCGCGCGTGCGCGTCGTCACGCTCCGCCCGGTGCTCGGCACGGCCGCCCTGACCTCGGCCGACGGCGCGGAGGACGGCACCGATCTCGCCCCGTACCACCCAGGGCTCGCGGCCCTGCTCCCGCGCAGCCGCGCCGACAGCGGTACGGCGAAGACCGGTTCGGCGACGATCAGCGGCTGCACCAGACTGAGCGGCCCGCCAGCGCCAGCGACTGGAAGCCGTAGGCGAGTACGGCCAGTCCGATGCCGCCCAGCCACACCCGGTCACGCGCCAGATGGACCAGCAGGCGCGGTGACAGCGCCTCCGCGTCCGGGCGCCCGCCCGCGGCCCACTGCTGGAGCACTCCGGCCACGGCGAAGCAGACACCGGCGGCGAGGGAGGCCAGGACCGCGATCGGCATGCCGGGGCGGGAGTCAGCCGGTCGTCCGCCGGGACGGCGGGCCCTGCGTGTGGATGTACAGCGCCCGCCGGTCGTGGACGCCGAGGTGCCGCGGCAGGGGTGGTTCGCAGCGCACCGGCCGGCCGTGGTCGGCGAACCGCCGGCGCGGGTCGCAGACCTGGCTGAACTTCCACAGCACGCGGGCGATCTCCGAGCACATCAGGGCGCTGGGACGGACGAACAGCACACGCATGGTCACCTCGCCACGAGGGGCCGTACCGGACACGGGTGCCCCCTACGTAACCCGGCGCGGCCATTCCGTGTGGCGCCCATACCGCCGCCTGGCGGCACCCGGCGGCACGCAGGGGTGGTCCTGTCGCATCCCGTGTGCGGGGCGCCGGTCCGCAGACCGCCCACGGCACGGCGCACACCGGACCGGGTGGGCCCGGCCCGCCCGGTCCGGCCCCTGCACTGGCGCGGAACCCCGCAGTGGCGGTGTCCTGGAAGACGAGGTTCCGTTTCAAGGGACCGGCAGGCAGACGACGGGGTTCCGTTCCCAGGAACCCGCACCGAGACAGCCGAGACCACGGCGGACGTACAGCGCAGGGAGACCGACCGATGACACTCACCGGCTCCGGCTCGGCCTACGACCCACCGGCGGGCCCCGCCCCACGCCGTCCCGCTGCCCCCTCCCCGGCGCGGGAGCACGGGCCACCGCGGCGCCTGGACCGGCGCGTGGCCCTCGTCACCGGGGCCTCCTCGGGCATCGGGGCGGCCACGGCACGGCGGTTCGCCATGGACGGCTGGCAGCTTCTCCTCACCGGGCGCGACCGGAACCGCCTGGAGCAGACGGCGTCGGGCACCTCGGCCGTCGTGCTGCCCGCCGACCTCGCCGCCCCGGACGGTCCGCGCCTGCTGGCCCGGTCCGCGCTGCACACGACCGGCCGGGTCGACGTCCTGGTCGCCGGGGCGGGCATCGGCTGGGCGGGCCCGTTCGCCGCCATGCCGCACACCGACATCGACCGCGTGCTGGCCCTGGACCTCAACGCCACGCTCCACCTCGTGCGCGAGGTCCTGCCCTCCATGATCGCGGCCCGGCAGGGCCGGGTGGTACTGCTCGGCTCGATCTCGGGCTGCGTGGGCGTACGCGAGGAAGCCGTGTACTCCGCAGCCAAGGCCGCCCTGGCCACCTTCTCCGAGGCGCTGCGGCAGGAACTGCGCGGCACGGGCGTGGGCGTGACCCTCGTGGTGGCCGGCCCCGTCGACACGCCCTTCTTCGCCCGCCGCGGCAGGCCCTACGACCGCTCCCGTCCCCGGATGATCTCGCCCGGCTGCGTCGCCCGGGCCATCTGGGAGGCCGTACGCGAGGAGCGCGACCTGGTCTACATCCCCGCCTGGGTGGCCCTCCCGGACCGCCTCCGCGCCCTGGCCCCGAGGATGTTCAGACGCCTGCTCAACCGCTTCGGCTGACCCGGCCTCAGGCCCGGGGCACGTTCCGCCGTTCCGGTCACTCCGGCCGGATCCTCCGTTCAGGTGACCGCCTCCCCGTGGTAGGGCATGGGCATGACTCCCCAGCGTCGCGTCTTCTCCCGCCGCACGGCACGGCCCCACCCCGGCCGCCGCGCCCTGCTGCTCGCGGCCGCGGCCCTGGCGGCGACCGGCGGCACGACGCCCACACCCCGCGGCGCCGACGCCCGGGACGCCGGCACCGACCCGTACGACACCCTCCGCCGCCGCTGGCTCGGCATCGCCCTGGGCACCGGTTACGACCCGGCCGCGCAGCCGTACGCCTCCCGCCTCGCGGAGACCGGCGAGGTCGCCCGCGGTCTGCACTCCACCATGGCCCCGGCGGCGGACTCCCTCTGGCCCGGCCGCCCCTTCGACCCGCCGGCCGGCATCACCATGAGCTACAGACGCCTGTGGACCATGACCCAGGCCCACGTCCAGCGGGGCACCGGCTCGACCGCCGACCCGGACCTCCTCGCCGGCATCCTGCGCGGCCTCGACCACCTCTCCGCCACCGTCTACAACCCCGCCACCACCCGCTACGGCAACTGGTGGGAATGGCAGATCGGCAGCCCGCGCCTGCTCATGGACATCACGGCCGCCCTGTACGAGCACCTGGGCGACGACCGGATCCGGGCCGCCTGCGCCGCCGTCGACCACTTCGTCCCCGCCTCGGCCCTCGGCGACTACTCCGGCACGTCCACCGGCGCCAACCGCGTCGACCTGTGCCGCTCCGTCGCCCTGCGCGGCATCCTCGGCCGCGACCCGGACAGGATCGCCCTCGCCCGCGACGCGCTCTCCCCGGTCCTCCCGTACGTCACCCGGGGCGACGGCCTCTACGCCGACGGCTCCTTCGTCCAGCACACCTGGGTCGCCTACTCGGGCACGTACGGCCAGGTCATGCTCGACGGCCTCGGCCGCCTCTTCGCCCTGCTCGCCGGATCCGACTGGGAGGTCACCGACCCGAACCGGCAGATCGTCCTCGACAGCGTCGAGCACGCCTACGCACCGCTCATCCACGACGGTCTGGTCATGGACAGCGTCAACGGCCGGGCCATCAGCCGCGGTCTGCTCACCGCCGACGACCGCGCGGTCATGCGCGGCGACCACTTCCACGGCCGGCAGCTCATCGCGGCCATCTCGCTCCTCGCGGCCGGCGCGAGCCAGGCGGAACGCGACCGCTGGCACGCCCGCATCAAGGGCTGGATCGAACGGGCCACGGTCACCCCGATGCTGACGGCACGCCAGTTCGGCGTCGCCGACCTGGCCCGGCTGCACGCGATCGCCGCCTCGCCCGTCCCGGCCGCACCCGAGCCGACCGGTCACCGCCTCTTCGCCGCCATGGACCGCGCCGTCCACCGCCGCCCCGGATTCACCGTGAACATCGCCATGGCCAGCGACCGCATCGCCCACTACGAGTGCGGCAACGGCGAGAACCCACGCGGCTGGCACACCGGTGCGGGCATGGTGAGCTGGTGGGCCGGCGCGAGCGACCAGTACACCGACTGGTTCTGGCCGACCGTCGACTGGTACCGCCTGCCCGGCACCACCGTCTCCACCAAGCGCCTCGCCGACCGGGAAGGCGGCGAGTGGGGCACGGCCCGCCCGGACGCGCGCTGGGTCGGCGGCACCACCGACGGCGAGTACGCGGCAATCGGCCAGCACCTCAAGGGCCTCGGCTCCACCCTCCAGGCCCGCAAGTCCTGGTTCTGCGTCGCGGACGCGGTGATCTGCCTGGGCGCCGGGATCAGCTGCTCCGACGGCGTCCCGGTGGAGACGATCGTCGACAACCGCAACCTCGGCGCGTCCGGCACCCAGACCTTCGTACGGGGCCCGGGCTGGGCCCACCTGGAGGACCACGGCGGCTGGGTGCTGCTCCACGGCGAGCCGAAGGCGCTGCGCGAGGACCGCACCGGCGCCTGGTCCGACATCAACACCGGCAGCGCACCCGAGCGGCGCACCCGCCGCTGGCAGACTCTCTGGCTCGACCACGGCACCGACCCTGAGGACGCCACCTACGCCTACCTCCTCATGCCCGGCGCGTCCCGCCGCGAGGTCGCGCGCCGCGCCGCCGACCGCCACTGGATGTCGGTCCTCGCCAACGACGCCGGCCGGCAGGCGGTCACCGTGCCCTCCCTCGGCCTGACGGCCGCGAACTTCTGGCAGGCCGGTACGGCGGGCCCGCTCACCGCCTCCGCCGGCGCGAGCGTGCTGACCGTCCGCCGGGGCCGTACCGCCACCCTCTGCCTGAGCGAACCACGCCGTACGGGTGAACCTCTGGAGATCACCTGGAACCGCCCCGTCCGCCGGGTCCGCCACGCGGACGAGACGGTCGAAGTACTGTCCACGGGACCCCGGCTGCGCCTGCGCGTCACCCCGGGGAAGGCATGCGCCACGCACATCTGTGAGATGACTCTCGGCTGACGGCTTTGTTCGACCTCTACAACACACACGCCCCCTGAGCAGTCAGAAGGGCTGCACCCCGCCATGGTTCTGTTCAGGGGTACCAGGAAAACACGCCGGAGACTGTGAGGAGTCGACGGCCCGTAATCCTTGGTCGGCTTCGTAAGGTCGCTACATGACCGTTTTGGATGAGGCGCCGGGTGAGCCGACCGACGCGCGCGGACGCGTGGCCGAACTGCACGAGATCCGTGCGCAGGCGGTGGCCGGACCGAGCGAGAAGGCGACCAAGGCGCAGCACGCCAAGGGCAAGCTGACCGCGCGGGAGCGCATCGAACTTCTCCTCGACCCCGATTCCTTCCGCGAGGTCGAGCAGTTGCGGCGGCACCGGGCCACGGGATTCGGCCTGGAGGCCAAGAAGCCGTACACCGACGGCGTGATCACCGGGTGGGGCACGGTGGAAGGCCGGACGGTCTTCGTCTACGCCCATGACTTCCGCATCTTCGGCGGCGCGCTGGGCGAGGCCCACGCCACGAAGATCCACAAGATCATGGACATGGCCATCGCGGCCGGTGCCCCGCTGGTGTCGCTGAACGACGGCGCGGGCGCCCGCATCCAGGAGGGCGTCTCGGCGCTCGCGGGCTACGGCGGCATCTTCCAGCGCAACACCAAGGCGAGCGGGGTCATCCCGCAGATCTCGGTGATGCTCGGCCCGTGCGCGGGCGGCGCGGCCTACAGCCCGGCCCTCACCGACTTCGTCTTCATGGTCCGCGACACCTCGCAGATGTTCATCACCGGCCCGGACGTCGTCAAGGCGGTCACCGGCGAGGAGATCACACAGAACGGCCTGGGCGGCGCGGACGTGCACGCCGAGACGTCCGGCGTCTGCCACTTCGCCTACGACGACGAAGAGACCTGCATCGCCGAGGTCCGCTACCTCCTGTCCCTCCTGCCGCAGAACAACCGCGAGAACCCGCCGCGCGCGGAGTCCGCGGACGCGGTGGACCGCCGTTCGGACGTCCTCCTGGACCTGGTCCCGGCGGACGGCAACCGGCCGTACGACATGACCAAGGTCATCGAGGAGATCGTCGACGACGGCGACTACCTCGAGGTCCACGAGCGCTGGGCGCGGAACATCATCTGCGCGCTCGGCCGGATGGACGGCCAGGTCGTCGGCATCGTCGCCAACCAGCCCCAGGCGCTCGCCGGTGTCCTGGACATCGAGGCCTCCGAGAAGGCGGCCCGCTTCGTCCAGATGTGCGACGCCTTCAACATCCCGATCGTCACTCTTCTGGACGTCCCCGGCTTCCTCCCGGGCGTCGACCAGGAGCACGGTGGCATCATCCGCCACGGCGCGAAGCTCCTGTACGCCTACTGCAACGCGACCGTGCCGAGGATCTCGCTGATCCTGCGCAAGGCCTACGGAGGTGCGTACATCGTCATGGACAGCCAGTCCATCGGTGCCGACCTCACCTACGCCTGGCCGACCAACGAGATCGCCGTCATGGGTGCGGAGGGTGCGGCCAACGTCATCTTCCGCCGCCAGATCGCCGAGGCAGAGGACCCGGAGGCCATGCGGACCCGCATGGTCAAGGAGTACAAGTCCGAGCTGATGCACCCCTACTACGCGGCCGAGCGCGGCCTGGTCGACGACGTCATCGACCCCGCGGAAACCCGCGAGGTGCTGATCAAGTCCCTCGCGATGCTCCAGACCAAGCACGCCGATCTGCCCTCCCGCAAACACGGCAACCCTCCGCAGTAACACGGCGGACATCTCTCTCACGGAGACTGACACCCATGGACACCCCTGACATCCGCGTCGAGAAGGGCCACGCCGAGCCCGAGGAAGTCGCCGCCATCACGGCGATCCTCCTGGCCCGCGCCGCCGCCCACCCCACGGACCCGGCCCCGACGCACCGCGGCCGCGTGAAGGCCGGCTGGCGTCGCCTGGAACGCGAGCCGGGCTTCCGCGCCCCGCACAGCTGGCGCTGACTTTTTCACGCCCTTGCGGCCCCGTTCTCCTTCGGGAGGGCGGGGCCGTTGCGTTGTCATTCGAAGGTGACCTTCACGCCCGGGAAGTCGAGCTTGGCGAGGTCGTCAGGGAGGCCGCAATCCCTCAAGGACACGCGTCTCACAGTGGGTGGAAGGAAGGTGCCGGCCTTCAGCCAGGCGGTCACATCGACGCGCGTGAGGCGCAGGTGCGTCAGCAGGGGCAGGGTGAGCAGGGCCTGCACATTCTGCGGCAGGCAGAGGACATCGGCGTGCAGGTTCAGCCACCTGATCCGCTCGTGTGCGAGCGGAGCGAGATCGAGGGAGGCGTCGAAGTTGAGCACGCTCAGGTAGTTCACCTTCGGGCCGAGGCACAGCTCGCGGAGGTCCGGCAGGCAACGGTAGCCGAGATGGAGGACGTCCAGTTCCGAGAGCTCACCCAGGACATCGGCGTTCTTGAGCGACGCACGGCCGCCCAGCCCGAGTCGGAGTAACGAGTGTTGAGTCGTGAGCCTCGACAGGTCCACCTCGCCGCGAAGGGCGACGATGGTGAGCTCCTTCAGCGGGTGCAATTCGCCGAGAACTGTCAGGTCCGTCATGAACTGGGAAATCCACAGGTCGTCAATGCCAGGCAAGCGTCCCACTGCCCGCAACTGGCCGGAGTGCGTGACCTTGACCTGTCGGCCGGTCAGCGGCACCCCCGCCAGAACCTCGTCGGCATAGGAATCGGCGTCGAAATACCCCCACCCCTCGATGAGCGCGTCGACCACCGCCCCCCGACAGTCCCCCGCGTACCCCGCCAGAAGCCCCAGCGCCTCCACCCCACCGATCAACGCCACCGTCCGCACGGTCTGCGCCGCGGCCTTCTCCGTCAGCTCCCCCAAAGACCGCGGCAGCCTCCGCAGCAGACTCGACCCCACCGCCGCCAGCGCCGGCGGATCGGTCGGCCGGCGTGCGGGCAGGAGGCACGACACCGCGTCCTCCAACCGGACGGCCAGCCCCTCGGAAACCTCCGGCAACGTCTCTTGGCAGGACGCCGCCAGCAACCGCAGCGTCCGCGCGTGCCGAGGCTCCCGCTCCGCCCGGTCGAGGATGCCACCCAGCAGTTCCTCCCGCTGGCGGGCGTTCGCATGGCCGGCCGCCATGATGACCGTCTCCCGCCACAGATCCAGATGCGCCCGCCCGGCCAGGCTGCCCATCCGGTCCTCCTCGGCCGCCTCCTCCGCGGCGAGGTACTCCTGGAAGGTCCGGTGCACGAAGTCCAGACGGGCCTCGGCGGGGGAACGGAGGATCCCGGAACGGTGCCGCAACTGGTCCAGGACCTGCCCGCCCTCCAGGCCGTCCAGGTGTCTCATCGCCCGCAGCTTCCGGCCGACGTGCACGGTGGCCTGCTCCACGGAGATCTCGCTGCGGTTGTTGTCCGACAGCCGCCAGGCCAGGTCCCGCAGGAGGACGAGCTTGTCGCTGAGGCTCAGCTTGCTGTCCACCGCGCTCGGCACGTTCCGGTCGGCGTCGCGGTCATGGACCAGGGTGTGCAGCGCGTTCCGGTACAACTCCATGCGGTCGCGCGGCAGTTGCCTGCCCCGGTTGAGGTGCATGGCGCACAGCATCGCGGCCAGCAGGGGAGTGCCCGCCAGCGACTGGAGGTGGGGACGGTCCTTCAGGCTGGTCAGCAGGGACTGCTCGTACAGCGGGAGGTCGTCCACGGGACAGGGCAGGTCGTCGCCGAGCTCCCGCACCGCCTGGTGCCACTGCCGTACGAAGGCCGCCAGGTCCGGCGGGCTCATACGGTCCAGGTGCAGCGCCGTGAAGTGCTCCCCGCGCAGCCAGTCCGCGCCGGCGGCGGCAGGGCGGGAGGTGACGACCACCCGCACCTCGTCGTACGCCACCAGCAGCTTGCGCAGCCAGTCCCGGACCGCCCGGCGCTCCCGGTCGAGAAGTTCGTCCACGCCGTCGATCAGCAGCAGGGCCCGGCCCGAGTCGAGCTGCCGCTCCACCCAGCCCTTGGGCATGATGCCGGTGATGGGTCCGGCGATCCCGTCGAGCATCGCGTCCGGATTCGGCGGCGTGCGGCCGCTGTACTCCCGCAGCTTGACGAAGACAGGCGTGAGGCCGTTCCAGTCGGACAGCTCCCCGGAGAAGGCACCGCGTGCGGCCGTCACCGCCAGCCACCGCAGCAGGGTCGTCTTGCCCGAGCCCGCCTCGCCGCGCAGCAGCACCCGCGAGGCCCCGCTGAGCCCGGCCTCCACCCGCATCCCGGAGCTCTCGGCCCCGGCCTCCTCCCAGTCGCTCATGTCGGGCCGCAGCCGCGACAGGGAGCGGACGGTGCGGCGCCGGCTCCCGTCGTCCCCGGTGGCCCGCAGACTCACGTACGCCGCCGACAACCGCACCCGGGGCCCCGCCGCCCGGTCGGACGTGCGCCGGAACAGCTCCACCTCGTCCAGGTCCCGGCTGACCAGCTCCAGGTACCGGCGCCGGAACGCCGTGTCCTGGTCCGTGCCGTCCGGCGCGAGCAGGGAGCGGTCCGGCAGCCGCTCCAGGAGCCGGGCCACCTCGGCGCCGAGCGTGGCCGTCCGGGCGAGGAGCTCGGCCGCCGCCCTTTCCTCGAAGACCGGCAGGCTCCGCACGATCCGCACGTAGTACTCGACGCACTCGGCGAAGAGCACCTCGTACAGACGGGACTCCGCCTCGTTCAGGCCCACCGGCGCCGGCACCGACCCGGTGATACGGCGGATCAGCTCAGCGGCGTTCGCATCCGCCGCGAGCACCGCCTCGTCGGAGAGGTCCGCCCGCGCGAACGTGTCGCACACCGCGTCGATCACGGCCTGCCTGCCGGATTCGTCCAGTCCCCGGAACTCGTGCTCCAGGTAGGGCTCCAGCCGGTCGAACACGGCGTCGGTGATCTGCCCGAACTGCCGCTCCACACTCCGTTGCAACCGCAGCCCGGGCACCCGTACCCGCACCAGCTCCGCCAGCGTCAGATGCCGCTCCTGCTGCCGCCGCCTGCCGCCCAGCCAGATGTCCGCCGCCGTCTTCGCCACGGTCGTGCCCAGCCGTAACGCCGCCGCCTCCGCGCTCATCGCGCCCCCTCCCCAGAAACACCTGCGGCCCCCACTCCTCCCACAGGAGGAACGGGGGCCGCAAGGCGAACGTGCCGATTACCGCAGGCGTGCCATCAGCGCGTGCTCGACCAGCGTGATCAGCGCCGACTTCGCGTCCGCGCGGTGGCGGGCGTCGGTCGTGATGATCGGGGTGTCGGGGCCGATCTGGAGGGCTTCCCGGACCTCGTCGGGCGTGTACGGCTGCTGGCCGTCGAAGCCGTTGAGGGCGATGACGAACGGCAGGCCGCTGTTCTCGAAGTAGTCGACGGCGGGGAAGCAGTCGGCGAGCCTCCTCGTGTCGACCAGCACGATCGCGCCGATGGCGCCGCGCACCAGGTCGTCCCACATGAACCAGAACCGGTCCTGACCGGGCGTACCGAAGAGGTACAGGATCAGGTCCTGGTCCAGGGTGATACGGCCGAAGTCCATGGCGACCGTCGTGGTCGTCTTGTCCCCGGTGTGGGTGAGGTCGTCGATGCCGGCCGAAGCTGACGTCATGACGGCCTCGGTACGCAGCGGGTTGATCTCCGAGACGGCCCCGACGAACGTGGTCTTGCCCACGCCGAAGCCACCCGCCACCACGATCTTCGCCGAGGTGGTGGAGCGGGAAGGACCGCCGCTAGAGCTTGCGAAGTCCACTGAGCACCCTTTCGAGCAGTGTCACGTCTGGCTGGCCGCCGGCGTTCTCGTCGCCGCCGGGCTGATGGATGGCGACCAGTCCCGCCTCCGCCAAGTCGGCGACGAGGATCCTGGCCACGCCGAGAGGGATCGTGAGGAGCGCCGAGATCTCGGCGACCGACTTGATTTCCCGGCAGAGGTTGCAGATCCGCTGATGCTCGGGCAACTGGCCCTGCATCTGGTGCGGCTGCGCAGTGGTGTGCACCAGCGCCTCGATGGCGAGCTGGTAACGCGGGCGGGTCCGGCCACCGGTCATGGCGTACGGACGCACCAACGGGTTGTGGTTGTTCGACGCCCCACCGGGCGACGGCTCTGGGGTGCGGCGCTGCGGCTGCACGGGCTGGATGCGCGGCGCCGGCGGCTGGTCGTACGGCGACGGGCCGGGGCCCTGTGGCGCGTAGGGCTGCCGGTGGCTCGGTGCGGAGGGAAAGTTGTAACGGTTCGGGTTCTGCCCACCGTCGCCCTGACCCTGGGCAGGGCCGTACGACCAGTTGCCCGAAGACGAACCGCCTGGGGGTGTTGCCACTTTCTCCTCCTCCGACTGTGCCTGGCACCCATCGCTGTGGAGCCGCGTCCCGAAACCTTACGGCCACGGGACGCCAAAACGCACCGTCCGTCTGTTAGTTGAGCAGGCTCCCCTGGAGCTCCGCACGAAGGTCCGGTGTCAGGACCGTACCGGCTCGGTCCACGAGCAGCGCCATCTCGTATCCGATGAGGCCGATGTCCGCCTCCGGATGTGCGAGAACCGCGAGCGACGAGCCGTCGGAGATGGACATGATGAACAGGAATCCCCGCTCCATCTCCACAACCGTCTGATTGACGCTTCCACCCTCGAAGATCCGGGAGGCGCCTGCCGTCAGAGACGTCAGACCGGAGGCGACGGCCGCGAGCTGGTCGGCACGGTCGCGGGGGAAGCCTTCGGACATCGCCAGAAGGAGTCCGTCGGCGGAGACCACCACCGTGTGGGACACCCCCGGGGTGTTGTCCACGAAGTTGGTGATCAACCAGTTCAGGTTCTGTGCCGCCTGGCTCATCGGGCTCACACTAACGCTCCTGGTTGTAGGTGCTGTCAGGACCGAAGCCCTGGCCGTTCGTTTCACTGCCTGCGCTGCGTCCACGCTGTACGCCGCGGCGCAGGTTGCTCAGCCTGCCCCGGACGTCCTCCGGGGCGCGGGAGACCTGTGGGCCTCCCTGGGGAGTGCTCTCGGCGGAACCCTCGATGAGGTTGGCCTTGGGCACCCGCCTCGGCAGGCCGGAGGAGGTGACCCCGCCCGCCTTGGGCTTCCGGAGCTGCGAGGCCTGCTGCCACCGCTCGTCGTTCGCCGAGCGCCAGTCGCGGTCGCCGTTGCTCTCCGGGGTGGAGGCCGGAGGCTCCTGGCTCGCGTGCCGGGCGCCGCCCGTGCCGTTCGCACCGCTCGCGGCGGCCCCGCGGCGGGGAAGCCCGGCGTCGGTCAGCGAGGGTGCGGCGGCTTGGGCCTGTCCCGGACGGTCGAAGCCTACGCGGTCCTGCTCACTTGCGTCAGCGGCCTGCGCAGATTCCGTTTCCTGGGCCTCAGAAGGGTACTGGCTCGGGTAGCCGTTCTGGTAACCGTCCTGCTGGGGCCAGTCGTCCTGGTAGCGCCGCTGCTCGAAGGCGGCGAAGCTGCCGGGCGCACCCGCACCCTGCGACGAGGGCTCTTCCTGGGCCGGCTCCGCATAGGAGGAGTGGTCCGGGTAGCCGCCGTTCGGCGAGAAGGTGTCGTTCTGCGGCAGGCCGCCGTTCGGCGCGTAGTACTGCTCGTCGTACGCGCCCCGCTGCGGCTCCTCGTAGGCCGTCTGCCGCTGCTGCTCGTACGACGCCTGCTGCTCCTGGTACGACGCCTGCTGCTCCTCGTACGGCGCCTGACGGTCGTACGCGGACGGCTGCTGCTCCGGGTAGCCGGACTGGCCCGTGTCGTAGGCCTGGCCGGCGTCGTAGCCCTGCCGGCCGTTGTACTCGTCGGGGTATCCAGGGGCCTCGGTGGGCTCCTGGTCGCTCTGGCGGCCGGGGAGCTCGGGCTGGGTCGACTGGGCCTCCAGGGCCGCCCGGCGCTCCTCGCGCATCAGGGAGCGGCCGACGGGGTCCAGCTCGCGTATGTCGTCGGGGACGTCGGAGTAGCGGCTGTCGTCGAAGCCGAGCTCCGCCGCCGTGCGCATGGGCTGCTGGTTGAAGTTCTCGCCGCCGAAGTTCTGCTCCGGGATGATCTGCGAGACGGTGAACTCGTCGCGGTCCACGTGCTGCTCGCCGCCACCACCGTGGGTGATCGCGTCGGGCAGCATGACGAGCGAGGTCGTGCCCGCCTGCTCGCCCGAGGGGCGCAGCTGGACGCGGATGCCGTGCCGGTCGGACAGCCGGCCGACCACGAACAGGCCCATGCGCTGCGAGATCGCGGCGTCCACGGTCGGCGGGTTGGCCAGCTTGTGGTTGATGTCCGCGAAGTCCTCGGCGGTCAGGCCGATGCCCTTGTCGTGGATCTCGATCATCACGCGGCCGTCGGGGAGACGGGTCGCGGTGACGCGGACCTTGGTCTGCGGGGAGGAGAACGTCGTGGCGTTCTCCAGCAGCTCGGCGAGCAGGTGCACGAGGTCGGTCACGGCCCGGCCGTGGATCTCGGCCTCGGGGACGCCGGACAGCTCGATGCGCTCGTACTGCTCCACCTCGGAGGAGGCGGCGCGCAGCACGTCGACCAGCGGGACCGGCTGGTCCCAGCGGCGGCCGGGCTCCTCGCCGGCGAGGACGAGGAGGTTCTCGCCGTTGCGGCGCATACGGGTCGCGAGGTGGTCCAGGCGGAAGAGGTTCTCCAGCTGGTCCGGGTCGGCCTCGTTGTTCTCCAGGTCGGTGATCAGGGTCAGCTGGCCCTCGATCAGCGACTGGTTGCGGCGCGACAGGTTGGTGAAGATCGCGTTGATGTTGCCCCGCAGCAGGGCCTGCTCGGCGGCGAGCCGGACGGCCTCGCGGTGGACCTGGTCGAAGGCGCGGGCGACCTCGCCGATCTCGTCCGTGGTGGTGATCGGGATGGCCTGGACACGGGTGTCGACGCGGCCCGGGTCGGTGCGCGAGAGCTGGTCGACCAGCATCGGCAGGCGCTGCTCGGCGATGCCGAAGGCGGCGTTGCGCAGCTGGCGCATCGAGCGGCTCATCTGGCGGGCCACCGCGCCGGCCAGGATGAAGGCCAGGAGCAGGGCGACCACGACGGCGGCACCGGTGATGTAGGCGTCGCGCTGGGCGTCGTCGGCGATGTCGGACGCTTCGCTCACGGCCTTGTCGGCCAGGTCCGTCTCGATCTTCTCGTAGGCGTTGAACTTGAGCGTGTTGACCGCCCACCAGTTCTCGGCGGTGACGCCCTGCTCGGCGAGGGCGGCGCGGGCGCTCGGGTCCGTGGTCTGGAGCGTCGCGACGGCCGAGACCATCGTCTCCGGCTTGGACGGCGGGGCGACGTAGTCCGGGTTCTTGGCCTTGGCCTCCCGGGCCATCGCGGCGCCGTCGGTCTTGAGCCTCGCCTCGGCCGCCCTGAGCTTGGCCGCGTCCTGCTCGGTACCGCCGCCGATGTACTCCTGCACGGCGATGCGCTCGAGGTAGGCGTACGAGGACAGGGCGATGCGCTGGCTGGCCAGGTTGCCCTCGTCCGGGCCCGGCTTGGTCAGGATGTGCATGCCGATGGAGCGCTGGAGCGACAGGGCCGCCTTGGTGAGCTCGATGGCGTACACGGTCCGGCCGTAGCTGGTGATGTTGCCGGTGCCGAGGCCCAGCTCGTTGGCGAACTCCGTCAGCGGGTGGGCGACCTCGACGTAGCCCTCCTCGGTCTGCACGCCCTTGAGCTTGGAGGTGTACGCGACCTGGCGCAGGGTCTGGAGCTTCGGCTCCACCTCGCGGAACAGCTTCAGCCGGCGCTCCAGTCCGGGCTTCTCCGGCATGCTCTGGGCCGCGGCGTCGAAGGCGTCGGCCGCCTCGTCGGTGGCCTTGCGGACCTGGGTGACGGTCGCCTTGTCCTGGGAGTTCTGGGCGCTGCCCTTCAGCAGGGGCGCAGCGGAGGTGTCGCGCTCGTTGTAGAGGGCGTTGGCGTACAGCAGGGAGGCCCGCACCAGACGCGCGGTGTTCTCCGCGTCCTCGGCCTCCTGCCAGGTGTCGATCGAGCTCTTCACCTGGAAGCCGCCCATGACGAGGCCGACGAGCACGGGTATGAGCAGGATCGCGTTGAGCCTGGTCGCCACTCGCCAGTTGCGCGGGGAGAGACGGCCGCCGCTCTGGGCGGGCGCGGCCGATGGCTCCGAACCGGGCACGGGGGCGGGCGCCGCTGTGCGCGGCGGCGGGGTGAAGTTGCCCCGGGCCGACGGCTCGGGACTGTTCTTGCTTCGCCTCACTCGACCAACAACCTCTCGGCGGTCGGCACCAACGTTGTGCCGCAGTTTCTCAGAGCCCGGTACGCCATCGACTGACGTGTACGTCATTGACTATTGGGCAGTTCAGGCATTCCAGCACGACGACCTGCGCTCTTCCAAACAGTCCGAGGTGGGGATTCCGAGGGATGTAAGCCCCAGATAAAACGGTCATAAAGAACGAGCCCCGCCAAAAGGCGGGGCGATTGTGCGCGCAGCGAGACCGGATGTGCGCGACGCGTGGCCGTACCACCAGATTCCTCTGCCGAAACGTTATGAACACCTTGGCCGACCGTGTCAAAGGACACAGTCGGCTCCGGTGCATCTACGACAACTGCCGTATTGCGCTTCTGAATTGGGTGCTACCTCAGCCGTGCCATCAGAGCGTGCTCGACCAGCGTGATCAGGGCACTCTTCGCGTCGGACCGGTGCCGGGCGTCCGTCGTGATGATGGGTGCGTCCGGACCGATCTGGAGAGCTTCCCGCACTTCATCGGGGGTGTAGGGCTGCTGGCCGTCGAAGCCGTTGAGGGCGATGACGAAGGGCAGACCGCTGTTCTCGAAGTAGTCGACCGCGGGGAAGCAGTCGGCGAGACGGCGGGTGTCCACCAGCACGACGGCGCCGATCGCGCCGCGCACCAGGTCGTCCCACATGAACCAGAAGCGGTCCTGACCGGGCGTACCGAAGAGGTACAGGATCAGGTCCTGGTCCAGGGTGATACGGCCGAAGTCCATGGCCACCGTGGTGGTGGTCTTGTCCCCGGTGTGCGTGAGGTCGTCGATGCCCGCGCTGGCGGAGGTCATCACGGCCTCCGTGCGCAGCGGGTTGATCTCCGAGACGGCGCCGACGAACGTGGTCTTGCCCACGCCGAAGCCGCCCGCCACCACGATCTTCGCGGAGGTGGTGGAACGACCCGCGTCAGAGCTTGCGAAGTCCACTGAGCACCCTTTCGAGCAGTGTCACGTCCGGTGCGCCGGTGGCATCGTCGCCGCCCGGCTGGTGGATCGCGACGAGACCGGCCTCGGCGAGGTCCGCGACCAGGATCCGCGCCACACCCAGCGGCATGTTGAGCAGGGCCGAGACCTCGGCGACCGACTTCACCTCACGGCACAGGTGGCAGATGCGCTGGTGCTCCGGGAGCAGCCCCATGAGCGCCGCGGGATCGGCGGTCGTGCTGATCAGTGCCTCGATGGCCAGTTGGTATCGCGGCCGCGTCCGGCCGCCCGTCATGGCGTATGGCCGGACCAGCGGCTGGTCGCCCTCGTCCTCGTACGGCTCCGCGTACGGATCATGAGAGGCGGGGGGCGGGGTCATGGGTCCTCCGGGCGGGACAACAAGTCGGTCAGTCGAGCCGTCTGACGAGGCCTGTGTGGGGTGTGTGGCGGCCGGACGGTGATGTGGTGAGACGGGTGGTGCCGGGGCCGATCAATGGAGCAGACTGCCTTGGAGCTCAGCTCGCAGGTCGGGGGTGAGGACCGCGCCCGCGCGGTCGACCAGGAGCGCCATCTCGTAGCCGACGAGGCCGATGTCGCATTCGGGGTGAGCGAGGACGGCCAGCGACGAGCCGTCCGAGACGGACATGAGGAAGACGAATCCCCGCTCCATCTCCACGACCGTCTGTGCCACGTCGCCGCCCTCGAAGATCCGGGAGGCGCCTGCCGTCAGGGACGTCAGACCGGAGGCGACGGCCGCGAGCTGGTCCGCGCGGTCGCGCGGGAAGCCCTCCGACATCGCCAGGAGGAGTCCGTCGGCGGACACGACGACGGTGTGGGACACCCCGGGGGTGTTGTCCACGAAGTTGGTGATCAACCAGTTGAGATTCTGTGCCGCCTGGCTCATCGGACTCAACTAACGCTCCTGCTGGTGAGAGGGCCGAGGGAAGCTGCCGGTCTGGGTGGACCCGGCCTGACGACCCTGTGCAATACCGCGGCGGAGATTGGTCAGCCGACCGCGGACGTCATCGGGGGCACGAGAGATCTGCGGACCGCTCTGCTGGGGCTGCTGCTGAGCCGTGCCCGGAACGAGGTTCGCCCGGGGCACCCGGCGCGGCAGGCCGGAGGTGGTGACACCGCCGGCGGCGGGCTGGCGGACGCGCTCGGCCTGGCGGACGAGGTCGTCGTTCGGCGAGCTGCGCCAGCCGGCGGGGGCGGACCGCTGCGGACCGCCGGCTCCCTGCGGCTGCTGCGGGGCCGGAGCCGAGCCGTTGCTCTGCTGCTCCTGCTGCCCCTGCTGGCCGTGGAACCAGTTGGTCTCGAGCGTGTCGTACAGCGGCGTACGCCCGTCGCCCGGACCGGTCGCCGGCGGCAGGGCCTCGGGCTCCTGCCGTGCGGGCCGTGCCTGCGGGGCGGGCGGACGCGGGGCGCCGAAGTCGGCCCCGCCGCGGGCGCCGTTGACCTGCGGCCGCTCGAACTGGCCCGTGCCCGCCGGGTCGGCCGGAGTGGCCGGACCGGGGAGGGTGGGCCGACCGGAGCCGTTGTCCTGGCGCGGCGCGGGGTACTGGCCGGTCGAGCCGTTGTCGTAGGACTGCGGAGCCGGGTACTGGCCCGTGGAGCCGTTGTCCTGGCGGGGTGCCGGGTACTGGCCCGTGGAGCCGTTGTCGTAGGACTGCGGAGCCGGGTACTGGCCCGTCGTGGACGACGGGTCGCGGTGGCCGCCCGGGGCGGTGCCGTAGACGTCCGGGCGGACGAACTGGCCCGAACCCTGCGAACCGTCCGTGCCGGGAAGGCCGAAACGGTCCGAGTGCTGGGGGCCGCCCGTGCCGTAGTCGGCCGGAGAGCCGGGGCCCTGCCGGTCGTCGTCGCGAGGAACGGCGGGGATCTCCGCCGTCGAGCCCGGTCCCTGGCGGTCGTCGATGCGGGGCATCTGAGAGGTCCGGGAGACGTCCGGCTCCTCGTGCCCGCGCGGGGTGTCCAGCGAGGCACGCGGCACCGGCGGCTGGGCGTTCTCGTCGCTCCAGCTCGGCACGCGGGGCTGCGGGTCACCGCCGGGCAGCTCGGCCCGCGGACCGCCGCGCGGCGGCAGCTGCGGCCGACGGCCCTGGCCCTGCTCGGCGTTGCCCGGGCGCTGCCGGCCCCTGCCCCTGCCCTGACCCTGGTCCTGCGGTCCGTTCGTACCCGCGGCCTGCAGACCCTGCGGAGCACCCGGCGCCTGACCGTACCCGGCACCGGCGGGTGCCGGACGGCCCTGCGGCGGCGCGGGCGGAGCGCTCTGCTCGAACAACGACGGGGACTTGTCGGGACCCTGCGGTCCGCGCCCTCCGCCCGGACGTGCACCGTCCGCGTCCCGCCCGGGCAGCGCGGCCCGCGGACCCTGGCCGGCGCCGAGCCGGCCACCGCCGGACGACGCACCGCCACCGAAGCCGCCACCGGAAGCACCGGCTCCGAGGGCGCCACCGCCCTGGCCGCCGGCACCGGCGGCACGCCGGGCCGCGGCCGCACCCGCGGCGGCCTGCGCGGCGGCCGGACCGCCACCGCCGACCGGCGGCTGACCGCCCTGCTTGGGCTGGGGCTTCCTGCCGCCCTGGGCGACGTCGACGGGGAGCATGACCAGCGCGGTCGTACCACCGGAGTCGGACGGGCGCAGCTGGATGCGGATGCCGTGCCGCTGCGACAGCCGGCCGACCACGAACAGACCCATGCGGCGGGAGACGGAGACGTCCACCGTCGGGGGAGAGGCGAGCCGCTCGTTGATCGCCGCCAGGTCCTCCGGCGACAGACCGATACCGGTGTCGTGGATCTCGATCAGTACGCGGCCGTCGGGCAGCGCGTGACCGGTGACCTTGACCTTGGTCTGCGGCGAGGAGAACGAGGTCGCGTTCTCCAGCAGCTCGGCGAGCAGGTGCACGAGGTCGTTGACCACGCGGCCGGCGACCTCGGTGGTCGGCACGGAGGCCAGCTCGATGCGCTCGTACTGCTCCACCTCGGACGCGGCGGCACGCAGCACGTCGACCAGCGGGACCGGGCGGGTCCACCGGCGGCCGGGCTCCTCACCCGCGAGAACCAGCAGGTTCTCACCGTTACGGCGCATACGCGTGGCGAGGTGGTCGAGCTTGAACAGCGAGGACAGCTGGTCCGGGTCGGCCTCGCGGGACTCCAGTTCGGAGATCAGCGACAGCTGGCGCTGGATCAGACCCTGGGAGCGGCGCGAGAGGTTGGTGAACATCGCGTTGACGTTGCCCCGCAGCAGGGCCTGCTCGGCGGCGAGGCGGACCGCCTCGCGGTGCACGTCGTCGAAGGCCGCGGCCACCCGGCCGATCTCGTCCCGGGAGTGCACACCGACCGACTCCACGGACGTGTCGACGTCCTGCGGGTCGGACTCGGAGAGCTGCTTGACCAGCTCGGGCAGCCGGTCGGAGGCGACCTTGGTCGCGGTCTCCTCCAGGCGGCGCAGCGAGCGGATCATGGAGCGGGCCACGACGAAGGCGCCGACCAGCGAGACACCGAGCACGATGAGGATCAGGGCACCGGAGATGATCGCGTCGCGCTCGGTGGCGCTGCGCAGCTCGCGGGCCTTCTGTTCCATCTCCTCGAGCAGGGTGTGCTCGATGTTCTTCATCTGCTGGATCTTGGTGGAGCTGTCGTCCAGCCAGTCGCGGTAGGACCGCTTGTCCTGCTGGGCGAGACCGCTCGCGGAGACCAGGGCCCGACCCGCGTAGGTGTCGGTCGCCTTGATCGTGGAGTTGCCGCCGTCCTCGATGGGCTTGAGCAGCTCGGCGGCGGCGTCCTCGCCGTAGATGCTCTTGAAGCTGCGGATCTCGGAATTCTGGCTCTCCAGGGCCGACTCGGCGTAGAGCCGGTCGTTCGGCGAGAGCTTGCCGGTGGTGGTGTTGCTCGCCGGCAGCGCCGCCGCCAGGGCCGCGCGCTGGATCGAGGAGTACTCCTTGGCGGAGGAGAACGCCGCGAGCGCACGCGTGCGCTGGATCATGTCCGGGTTGCTGGTCGCCTCGGCCATGTCCTGGGAGAGGTCGATCAGGTTCTCGATCAGACGGTGGTACGCCTCGATCGTCTGCGTGGAGTTGTCCTCGGAGGCGTAGGCACCCTTGCGGATCTGCTCCAGGTCGCCCAGCTCGCCGGCGAGCTGGATGAGGTACTCGCGGACGCCCTTGAGGTTGCCGTCCTTGCTGGCGGTGTCGATCTGCTCGGAACTGTCGAGGAAGTTCTTCCGCGCCCGGTCGGTCTTCTCGCGCAGGCCCTTGACCGTGAAGTCGGTGGCCTTGCCGCCGTGTGCCAGCGGGCCGGCCGACTGGTCGCGCTCCTCCTGGAGGGCGGCGGACAGCTCGGTGGCCTGCTTGGTCATGTCCGTCAGCAGCTTCATGTTGTCGAGCTGCTGGATGTCGTCCATGGACTGGTTGATACGCAGCGCGCCCAGCGAGGTGGCCGCGACCACCGGGAGGGCGAGCAGCGAGACCAGACGGGTGGAGATGCGCCAGTTGCGCAGGGCTATTCGCGGGCCGGGGCCGGACGGGCCGGCCGGCGGCTTCAGGGGCGGAGCCGGGCTCGCGGGCCCGGTGGGGGCCGACGCGCCGGGGCGCCCGGGGCGTTCCCCGCCGTCACCCGCCGGGCCCTGGTTCTGGGCGTGCTGGGCCGAGGGACCTCGGTTGGTCCCGCCGTGCGGCTCCGGCTCCGCCGAAGCGCTGCCATCCCTCTTGAAACGTCCCTGCACTAGCGTCGCAACCTCTGGACCAGGCGCCCCATCGCGTGAACGGCGGGGCACGGTGTCGGCGTTCTGGGGACGCCCTGAGTACGCCCCCGTGGTGGTCGTGAGTGACCGGCGCTGGCTCCCCCTTCTCACCGCCACTCGGCGCGTCTGTGCGCCCCCTGTGCGCCGGCTCGATCCTGCGGCGGTCCGTGGCATTCCAGCACAGCACAGGATCTCCAACAAGGCTCGTATGCCAGGCCGTGACATAGGTGACACCACGTGAGTGCCGAATCACCGGACGTAGAGAGCGAGTTCGCCCATTTCGGACGTATGCCCGCGAGTCGCCGAGGCGTCATGGGTGTCCCAGTCGCCATGATCAGCAGCGGAATGAGGGCTTCAGGGGGTCAATGTCCGTTTCGTTGAGGTCGGACGCGAGCCCGGATTGACCGATTTGCCCCCTGATTCGTGAGAAAACTCACATGCTGATCATGAGGTCCTCGCGATTACGCCGGGAATCCCATGTTTAGCCTGACGCTTTACAGCGATGGCAAAACCGACAACCCGCGCCCGTGCGAGGGTCCCAGCGTCCTCCCGGCGCCTGTCACAGAACAGGATCAAGTAAACAGTGAAGACGACGACGATGTTCCACAAGATCGCCAACCCGCGACGCACGACGCTGGCGCACCTGGACGACGCCGACGAACTGCAGACGCCGGAACTGCCGGAGCACCGCGTCGAACTCCCCACCCAGACTGCCAACCCCAAGCGCACCATCCTCACCGAGGTCCCCGTCGCGGCCGCCGCTGCCGCGGAGTGACACCAGGGAGTACGCGCACCGGCCGCCGGATGCTCACGGCGGCGGGACATCAGCATCGAAGGGGCGCCCCGGCGACGAGGCGCCCCTCCGTGATGCGCGCGGCGCGGACCCTTCCCCGCGTTAGCCTGGAGCGTCAGACTCCAGCCGCTTCAGTCAAGGGGCCAAGCATCCCGTGCGCATCGCCAGATTCTCCATCGACGGGAACGTCGCCTTCGGCGCCATCGAGGGCGAGAAGCAGGACGAACTCGTCCTGGACATCATCAAGGGCATCCCGTTCGCGGACTACGAGCTCTCCGGCACGAAGGTGCCGGTCGGCAAGGTGAGGCTGCTGCCGCCGGTGCTGCCCAACAAGGTCGTGGCCTTCGGCCGCAACTACAGCGAGCACGCGCGCGAGCTGGGCCATGAGGTGCCCGACGCCCCGTTCGCCTTCTTCAAGCCGTCCACCTCGGTGATCGGCCCCGGCGACGAGATCCAGTACCCCTCCTTCTCGCAGGAGGTGCACCACGAGGCCGAGCTGGCCGTGGTCATCGGCCGGATGTGCCGCGAGGTCCCGCGCGAGCGCGTCAAGGACGTGATCTTCGGCTACACCTGCGCCAACGACATCACCGCCCGCGACGTCCAGAAGCGCGAGAAGCAGTGGGCGCGGGCCAAGGGCTTCGACACCTCCTGCCCGCTCGGCCCCTGGGTGGAGACGGACCTGGACCCGGGCGACCTGACCATCCAGCTCACGGTCAACGGCCAGCAGCGCCAGCTCGGCCGCACCAGCGAGATGGTCCACTCCATCGAGGACCTGATCGTCAACATCTCCGAGGCCATGACGCTGCTCCCCGGCGACGTGATCCTCACGGGCACCCCGGCTGGGGTCGGCCCCCTGAACGTCGGCGACGAGGTCGCCGTCACCATCGAAGGCATCGGCACTCTCACCAACAAGGTTGTCAAGCGTGGCTAGCGCACCCGGCTCTCCCGTACGCGTCCGTTTCTGCCCGTCGCCCACCGGTAACCCCCACGTGGGCCTGGTGCGCACCGCCCTGTTCAACTGGGCGTTCGCCAAGCACCACCAGGGCACGCTGGTCTTCCGCATCGAGGACACCGACGCGGCCCGCGACTCCGAGGAGTCGTACACCCAGCTCCTCGACTCGATGCGCTGGCTGGGCTTCGACTGGGACGAGGGCCCCGAGGTCGGCGGCCCGCACGCGCCCTACCGCCAGTCGCAGCGCATGGACCTGTACAAGGACGTCGCGGCCAAGCTCCTGGACGCCGGCCACGCCTACCACTGCTACTGCTCCCAGGAGGAGCTGGACACCCGCCGCGAGGCCGCCCGCGCCGCCGGCAAGCCCTCCGGCTACGACGGCCACTGCCGTGAGCTGACCGACGCCCAGGTCGCCGAGTACAAGGCCCAGGGCCGGGAGCCCATCGTCCGCTTCCGGATGCCCGACGAGACGATCACCTTCACGGACCTGGTCCGCGGCGAGCTGACCTTCACCCCGGAGAACGTCCCGGACTACGGCATCGTCCGCGCCAACGGAGCCCCGCTCTACACGCTGGTCAACCCGGTCGACGACGCCCTGATGGAGATCACCCACGTCCTGCGCGGCGAGGACCTGCTCTCCTCCACCCCGCGCCAGATCGCCCTGTACAAGGCGCTGATCGAGCTGGGCGTCGCCCAGCAGATCCCGTCCTTCGGGCACCTGCCGTACGTGATGGGCGAGGGCAACAAGAAGCTCTCCAAGCGCGACCCGCAGTCGTCCCTGAACCTCTACCGCGAGCGCGGCTTCCTCCCCGAGGGCCTGCTCAACTACCTCTCGCTGCTCGGCTGGTCCCTCTCGGCCGACCAGGACGTCTTCACGATCGACGAGATGATCGCGGCCTTCGACGTCGCGGACGTCAATCCCAACCCGGCCCGCTTCGACCTGAAGAAGTGCGAGGCCATCAACGGCGACCACATCCGCATGCTCGACGTGAAGGACTTCACGGAGCGCTGCCGCCCGTGGCTCCAGGCGCCGTTCGCCCCCTGGGCCCCGGAGGCCTTCGACGAGGCCAAGTGGCAGGCCATCGCACCGCACGCCCAGACCCGCCTCAAGGTGCTCTCCGAGATCACCGACAACGTCGACTTCCTGTTCCTGCCGGAGCCGGTGGAGGACGAGGCCAGCTGGACGAAGGCCATGAAGGAAGGCTCGGACGCCCTGCTGCGCACCGCCCGCGAGAAGCTGGAGGCGGCCGACTGGACCTCCGCCGAGTCGCTCAAGGAGGCCGTCCTGGCCGCCGGCGAGGCCCACGGCCTCAAGCTCGGCAAGGCCCAGGCCCCGGTCCGTGTCGCCGTCACCGGCCGCACGGTCGGCCTGCCGCTGTTCGAGTCGCTGGAGGTCCTGGGCAAGGAGACGACCCTGGCCCGTATCGACGCGGCACTGGCGAAGCTGGCCGCGTAACGCGCACACGGCACACACGGCACGGCGAGGGCGGCGCCCGAAGCGGGCGCCGCCCTCGCCGTGCCGCCCACCCGTCACCGGGAGTTCATCCTTCCGGCCGGCTCCTGTCCCCGGGAGAGACGTTGGATGCCCCCTGTGCACACGGTGGCCGTGTGCACCCAGGAACCGGGGGGGTGCATGAGCCGTTCACGAAGACTCGTCCACGCGGCCGTCGGCGGGGTGGTGGTCCTGTCCTGCACCGTACTGACCGCACCCGCACAGGCGGCACCCGAGGCCGACGAGCCGGTCGGCACGGTGCGGCTCGTCACCGAGAAGCGCGTGACCGTCGACTACCCGTGGGCCGGCGCGTCCGGCTTCCAGTACCGGCCGGGGACCACCTCGGTCACCACCGTGGACTACCCCGACGCGGTCCCGCCCGCCCACGCCGGTCCGGACGACCTGGCCAGCGGCACCGACGTCGTGAACACCCGCGACGGCCGGACCGTCACCCAGCGGCACCGCTCCACGGGCGTCACCGCCACCGTCACGATCCCCTCCGGCCACGCCTACCGGGCCGCCGCGGGCTGGAGCGTGCTGACCATGGACGGCACCGGCGCCCTGCACGTGCTGCGCGCCGCCGAGGGCACCCTCACCGAGGACACCCCGGTCACCGGCTTCCCCGCCGGCGCCCGGCCCGTCCTGTACCGCACCGGCGGCTCGGTCGGCCGTCTCGCGATCGTCTACGTGCTGGACGGCAAGACGTCGGTGGGTCTGGTCGACCTCGCCGACGGTGCCTTCCGCACCTACGTCACCAGCGACGAGGCGACCCCGCAGCTCGCCTTCAACGACCGCTGGCTCGTCGCCGACTGGAAGGCGATCCGGGTGGACGCCGAACCCGGCGCCGAGCCCACCGCCCTCACCAGGGCCGACGCCCGGCCCGAAGCCGTCGTGGGCGACCAACTCCTGCTCGGCAACCCGACCTTCGTCCAGGGCGGCACCGAGGCCGCGCTCACCGCCCGCTCCCTGGTCACCGGCGCTTCGAGCACCGTGCTCACCTCGTCGTTCGGCGGCATCGACCCGACCCTGGACGGCGGAGCGCTGGCCACCGCCGGCCCCTCCAGCCTCAACTGGAACATCCACCGGATCACCCTCACCGATACCGGCGGACTCACCACCACCGAGGTGGCCCGGGTCCCCGCCGCCGCGACCGGAGTGCAGGGACTGGCCGTCGCCGGCGGCGAGTTGTTCCTCCACGGCGCGACGCCGGGCGGCTCGCTCCGGTACAGCGGCTTCCAACTGGACGCCGACGGCCGGCCCACCGGTGCGCAGACCCCCCGCAGCCCGGCGCTGAGCGGCACCACCTGCCTCCCCGGCGACGCCGCCTGCCCCCAGCTGGAGGCCCTCGGCGACGGCCGGGTCGGCTACCTGTGGACCGACTCGGCGGGCCAGGAGTCCGTCCTCAACGTCGGCCTCGACAGCACCACCATCCTCAGCGGGCCCACGGACGGCGACTCCGGCGGCCGCCTCGCCGGCGGCACCGGCCGCTACGTGCTCTACAACGGCTCCTCCGGCAAGCAGCGGCTCGTGGACTTCGCGCGCGCCGCGACCGGCGGCGAGACCACCCTCACCCGCGACCGCACCGCGGCCGCCGTCTGGGGCCAGACCCTGTGGACCCCGGGCAGCACCCAGGGCTCGGTCACCGGCCGCAACCTCAAGACCGGGACGACCACCACCCTTGCCACCGGCGCCCCCTGCACCCCCACCGACATCCAGGCCGTCAACACCTGGCTGTACTGGACCTGCGGCGGCACCGCGGGCGTCTACGACCGCGCCACCAGCCGAAAGATCACGGTCCCGGCCGACCACGGCCCGGCCCGCCTCGCCGACGGCTTCCTCCTCCGTGAGAACCGCACCACCCACGAACTGCTGCTCACCGACTTCCACACCGGCACGGCGACCACCCGCACCCTGGTGAAACTGCCGGCCACGGACCAGAACACCGGCGGCAGCAACGGCCGCTGGGCCGTCGACCGCTTCGGCGGCCACATCGCCTACCTCAACGGCACGTACGGCGAGGTCTCGATCGTCGCCGGCGGCGTCCCCACCTCACCGCTCGCGCAGATGGAGGCCCAGGTCTACTCGCCGTCCGTGATCGGCAGGTCGATGCCCTGGTCACCGGTGTGGCAGCTGAACAAGCCGTCCACCTGGACCCTGACCCTGACCAAGGCCTCGGGCACGGTCGTCCGCACCCTGACCGGCGCCTCCACCGGAGCCGCCGTACGCCCGGCCTGGGACGGCACCACCGACACCGGCGCCGGAGCCGGGTCCGGCCCCTTCACCTGGCGGCTCACCGCCCACCCCCGCGACGGCCGGGGCCCTCACCTCACACTCTCCGGCACGATGACCCTGGGCTGAGAGCACCCGGCAGTGGGTACGGTCCGACCATGAGGATCCACGCCGTGGTCTGGGACGTCGACGACACCCTCTTCGACTACACCACCGCCGACCGCCTCGGCATGCGCGCCCACCTGACGGCCGAGGGCCTGCTCGACGACTACGACACCGTCGAGCAGGCCATCACCCGCTGGCGGGAGATCACCGACGCGCAATGGGCGCGCTTCGCGGCCGGTGAGGCCACCTTCGAGGACCAGCGGCGCGACCGCGTACGGGTGTTCCTCGGCCAGGACCTCACCGATGCCGAGGCCGACGCGTGGTTCAGGCGGTACCGCGCCCACTACGAGACGGCCTGGGCCCTCTTCCCGGACGTCCTGCCCGTCCTCGACGCCCTCGCCGCCAGTCACCGGCACGCCGTGCTGTCCAACTCCAGCCTCCACGTCCAGGACCGCAAACTGCGCGTCCTCGGCGTCCACGACCGCTTCGAGAGCATCCTGTGCGCGGCCGAGCTCGGCGTCTCGAAACCCGAGGCCGGGGCGTTCCTGGCGGCCTGCGCCGCCCTCGACCTGCCGCCGCACCAGGTCGCCTACGTCGGCGACCACCCGGAGATCGACGGACGGGGTGCCGCCGACGCCGGGCTGCTGTCGGTGTGGATCGACCGCGGGGGGGCGTACGCCACGATCGACCCGCCCGTCGGGCCGCACCGCATCGCCTCCCTCGACGAACTGCCTTCTTTGCTCGGCCCGGATAGTCGTTTTGGAGCCCCGTCCACCTTCAGGTAATGTTCTTCCTGCGCCGCGGGGAGCGGGCCGGAAGGCAGGAACCCCAGGCGCATTACTAGAACAAGATCCCCTCAGGGGGCTTGCGTTCCAGTGGCCTATGGTGTAATTGGCAGCACGACTGATTCTGGTTCAGTTAGTCTTGGTTCGAGTCCAGGTAGGCCAGCTCGCAGAGCTCATCTGCACCAGCGGATTCCGATCCGCAAGCCCCCGTTGTGTAGCGGCCTAGCACGCTGCCCTCTCAAGGCAGTAGCGCCGGTTCGAATCCGGTCGGGGGTACTGGTTCCGAAAGATCGACGATCATCTCGGGACTGCTAGGGCCCCCGTTGTGTAGCGGCCTAGCACGCCGCCCTCTCAAGGCGGTAGCGCCGGTTCGAATCCGGTCGGGGGTACTGACTGGTCTAAACCACATTGGTCTATGGTGTAATTGGCAGCACGACTGATTCTGGTTCAGTTAGTCTTGGTTCGAGTCCAGGTAGACCAGCTCGGACCTGCGGAAACGCAGAGTCCAGGCCCCCGTTGTGTAGCGGCCTAGCACGCCGCCCTCTCAAGGCGGTAGCGCCGGTTCGAATCCGGTCGGGGGTACACACAGGAAAGGCCCTCCACTTCGGTGGGGGGCCTCTTGTGCATGTCCCTGCTTTTTAGGGGCGCGGGGAACTGCGCGACCAGCCACGTACGGCCGGCACTCGACACGAAACCGCAAGCTGCCATGGCGCCTGGTCGGGAAGAGCCTGCCGCGGCGTTGAGGCCGACCCTCCCCGAGAACACCCCGTTGGTTTCAGCCGGTGCGCCGCAACGCCTCGGAGAGGCGCCCGGCCGCATCGATCACAGCCTGCGCATGCATACGGCCAGGATGACGCGTCAACCGCTCGATCGGCCCGGACACCGACACCGCGGCGACCACACGGTTGGAAGGGCCCCGCACCGGCGCGGAGACCGACGCGACCCCCGGCTCGCGCTCGCCGATCGACTGGGCCCAGCCCCGGCGACGTACGCCCGACAGGGCCGTCGCCGTGAAGCGCGCGCCCTGGAGGCCGCGGTGCAGCCGCTCCGGCTCCTCCCAGGCCATCAGGATCTGCGCCGAGGAACCGGCCTTCATCGTGAGCGTCGAGCCGACCGGGACGGTGTCCCGCAGGCCGGACAGACGCTCCGCCGCGGCGACGCAGATGCGCATGTCGCCCTGGCGACGGTAGAGCTGCGCGCTCTCGCCCGTGACATCACGGAGGTGGGTGAGCACCGGGCCCGCGGTGGCGAGGAGACGGTCCTCACCCGCGGCCGCGGCGAGTTCTGCCAGGCGAGGGCCGAGAATGAAACGGCCCTGCATGTCGCGCGCCACCATGCGGTGGTGTTCCAGCGCCACGGCCAGGCGGTGGGCCGTGGGTCGTGCCAGTCCGGTGGCGCCGACCAGGCCCGCGAGGGTGGCCGGACCGGACTCCAGAGCGCTCAGGACGAGGGCCGCCTTGTCCAGAACGCCGACGCCGCTACTGTTGTCCATGAAACGATACTCGCGTCTCACTCTGTGAAACGCAAGTTCAAATTCTCGTGGAACCCGCCACTCTGGAAGACACGAAGTCACAGTGGCCCGTGACGTACGGGCCTGGCGGCGGTTGCCCGGAAACGCAGGGGCGCGGGCCCGCCTCTTCAAGATCTCTAGTTGGGTCGGCGGACCGTCGTCGACCGGAGGGAACAGCGATGGGTAGGACACTCGCGGAGAAAGTCTGGGACGACCATGTCGTCCGGCGCGCGGAGGGCGAGCCCGACCTTCTCTTCATCGATCTGCACCTGCTGCACGAGGTGACCAGCCCGCAGGCCTTCGACGGCCTGCGCAAGAGCGGCCGCAAGGTCCGGCGCCTCGACCTCACCATCGCGACCGAGGACCACAACACCCCCACCCTCGACATCGACAAGCCGATCGCGGACCCGGTCTCCCGGATCCAGCTGGAGACGCTGCGCAAGAACGCCGCCGACTTCGGCGTGCGGCTGCACCCGCTGGGCGACGTCGAGCAGGGCGTCGTGCACGTCGTCGGCCCGCAGCTGGGTCTGACCCAGCCGGGCACCACCGTCGTCTGCGGCGACTCCCACACCTCCACGCACGGTGCCTTCGGCGCGCTGGCGTTCGGCATCGGCACCTCCCAGGTGGAGCACGTGCTGGCCACCCAGACGCTGCCGATGTCCCGCCCCAAGACCATGGCGATCACCGTCGACGGCGAACTGCCCGACGGCGTCACGGCCAAGGACCTGATCCTGGCGATCATCGCCCGGATCGGCACCGGCGGCGGCCAGGGTTACGTCCTGGAGTACCGCGGCGAGGCCATCGAGAAGCTGTCGATGGAAGCGCGCATGACCATCTGCAACATGTCGATCGAGGCCGGCGCCCGCGCGGGCATGATCGCCCCGGACGAGACCACCTTCGCGTACCTCAAGGGCCGTCCGCACGCCCCCGAGGGCGCGGACTGGGACGCCGCCGTCGAGTACTGGAAGACGCTCAGGACGGACGAGGACGCCGAGTTCGACGCCGAGGTCGTCATCGACGCCGCCGAACTGTCGCCGTTCGTCACCTGGGGCACCAACCCCGGCCAGGGCGCACCGCTTTCGGCGTCCGTCCCCGACCCTGCTTCGTACGAAGACGCATCGGAGCGCTACGCCGCCGAAAAGGCCCTGGAATACATGGGGTTGGAGGCCGGCCAGCCGCTGCGCTCCATCAAGGTGGACACCGTCTTCGTAGGCTCCTGCACCAACGGCCGCATCGAGGACCTGCGCGCCGCCGCCGAGCTGATCAAGGGCCGCAAAGTCGCCGACGGCGTACGGATGCTGGTCGTCCCGGGCTCCGCGCGGGTGGGTCTCCAGGCCGTCTCCGAGGGCCTGGACGTCGTCTTCAAGGACGCCGGCGCCGAGTGGCGGCACGCGGGCTGCTCGATGTGTCTGGGCATGAACCCCGACCAGCTCGCCCCGGGGGAGCGCTCCGCGTCCACCTCCAACCGCAACTTCGAGGGCCGGCAGGGCAAGGGCGGTCGTACGCACCTGGTGTCGCCGCAGGTCGCGGCCGCTACGGCCGTCCTGGGTCACCTGGCCTCCCCGGCCGACCTGTCCGCCGCCGACACCCGTACGCCCGCTGGAGTCTGAGAATCATGGAAGCCTTCACCACCCACACCGGCCGGGCCGTCCCGCTGCGCCGCAGCAACGTCGACACCGACCAGATCATCCCCGCCCACTGGCTCAAGAAGGTCACGCGGGACGGGTTCGAGGACGGGCTGTTCGAGGCCTGGCGCAAGGACGCGTCGTTCGTGCTCAACCAGCCCGAGCGGCAGGGCGCGACCGTCCTGGTCGCCGGCCCCGACTTCGGCACCGGCTCGTCCCGCGAGCACGCCGTCTGGGCGCTGCAGAACTTCGGCTTCAAGGCCGTGATCTCCTCCCGCTTCGCCGACATCTTCCGCGGCAACTCGCTCAAGAACGGCCTGCTCACGGTTGTTCTGGAGCAGAAGATCGTGGACGCGCTGTGGGAGCTCACGGAGAAGGACCCGCAGGCCGAGATCACCGTCGACCTGGTCGCCCGCGAGGTGCGCGCCGAGGGCATCACCGCCTCCTTCGAGCTGGACGAGAACGCCCGCTGGCGGCTGCTGAACGGCCTCGACGACATCTCGATCACCCTCCAGAACGAGGCGGACATCGCCGCGTACGAGGCGAAGCGCCCGTCGTTCAAGCCGCAGACGCTGCCGGTCTGATCCGGAGCATGAGCCGCCGCCCCTGAACAAGGCGACTTTCGGCCACCGCAACACCCCTCTGTACCCCCGATCAGCCCGATCGGGGGTACAGGCTTTTCTGCACCCGAACGGCCCTGCCCGCCCTGAACTCGGCAGTCAACTTCCCACGTTAAGCCGGTGGTTGTTGGGGTACGCGAGATGTACAGCCGTGACTTCCGTGTGCGCCCGGAAGACCGTTTGAGGCGGCAGTTGTCCCCTGCGCAGGCGACAACTCGCCCCAGATGGCACAATCTGTGCATGGAACACGACGGCCAACTCGAGCTCTATACGGCAGTCGCGGGCCAACTCAAGGAAGCGCACGCAAGGGTGCGCGCACTGCAAGTCCCGGAGGGCGTACGGATGGCGCTGACCCGGAAGCTGCTGGTCATTACGGCCGCGGCCAAGCACGATCTCGCCGACGCGGCAAGGCGGCTTGATCGGTTCACTGCGGACCTCGACGAGGGACGTCTCCCCGACGAGGAACGCTGAACCGGACGACACCGCCGAGTTCGTTGCGGCACAAGGGTGATAAGCCCGTTTCGTGTTTGATTTGCGGTATATATCTGCCTAACGTGCGAAAAAGCTTGAACACTTTCGTTCTGGCGATGTCTCCGAAGGGGAAGACGTGAACAAGGCGCAGCTCGTAGAAGCGATTGCCGACAAGATGGGCGGCCGACAGCAGGCCGCCGATGCTGTCGACCATGTACTGGACGCCATCGTCCGCGCGGTCGTCGCTGGTGAGAGGGTCTCCGTCACCGGCTTCGGTTCCTTCGAAAAGGTCGACCGTCCGGCCCGCTACGCCCGTAACCCCCAGACGGGCGAGCGGGTTCGGGTCAAGAAGACCTCCGTTCCGCGCTTCCGCGCGGGCCAGGGCTTCAAGGACCTGGTCAGCGGCTCGAAGAAGCTGCCGCGCGGCGGCGAGGTCTCCGTCAAGAAGGCTCCGAAGGGCAGCCTGACCGGCGGCGCCGGCGCTACGGTCAAGAAGGCCGCCGCGAAGAAGGCGACCGCCAAGACGGCCGCCGCGAAGAAGGCCACGGCCAAGAAGGCACCGGCGAAGAAGGCCACCACCAAGACGGCGGCCGCGAAGAAGACCACGGCCAAGAAGGCTCCGGCCAAGACCACGACGGCCAAGACCACCGCCGCGAAGAAGACCACCGCCAAGAAGGCACCGGCGAAGAAGGCGACCGCCAAGAAGGCGCCCGCCAAGAAGTCGACGGCGCGCAAGACCACCGCGAAGAAGACCACCGCCCGCAAGAAGTAGGGGCGCTGGGGCACTCACGCGCCGGGCCGGACTCCCTACGGAGTCCGGCCCGCGGTGTGTTCAGGGAGTGGTCAGAGGGTCTGGAGGGTCACCAGAGTGATCCGGAGGTCCTCCTTCGCGCCCTCCACCTCGATCCGCACCCGCTGTCCCGGGCGCAGCAGTCTCAAGCCGCCCGCGTCGAACGCCGCCGCGTCGAAGCGCACCGGGGTGCCGTCGTCCAGGAGCACCTGCCCGCTGCGGCTTTCGGGGTCGTACGTGTACGCGGTCGCCTGCATGGTCGCAGCCTACTGCCCGGGTATCAGCAACCGCGCGGCGGCCGCGGCCGTATGAGGGCCGACTCCCAGGGCCAGCGCGGTGCGCAGGTCGTCGCCGGTGTCCACGTCCTGGCGTACGGAATCCACGCCGGTGAGCGACAGTTCCACGGCCCCGGACGCTCGGTGCCGGGCACGGGAATCGATACCGAAAGCCGGGGACAATTGCCGGCCCGGGGCGGCGGCCAGCAGAGTCGTACCGATTGCGGCCGCGTCCGGGAGAAAAGCGCGCGGGAATTGAGCGGCGCCGTCGAGTACCCGGGCCAATTCCGGCGGGCGCAGCGCCGGCAGGTCGGCGTTGAGCGCGGCCACCGGGCTTTCGGGACGTGCGGACCGTACGGCCCCCGCCGCGTGTGCGAGGGCGGCGTTGAGGCCGCTTCCCGGCTCGTCGGGGATGATCGCGGCGCCCAGTGCGGCCAGCTCGCGGCCGGCCCGGGCGTCGTCCGTGACGACTGCCACATCGCGTACCGCCGGGCACGCCAGCGCGGCCGCCACCGTGTCCTGGGCGAAGGCGAGCGCCAGGTCCGGCCGCAGCCCGTCGTCAGCGGTGTCCGCCAGCCTGCTCTTGGCCTGGGCCAGGGGCTTCAGGGGTACGACCAAGGTCCACTGCACAGATGTTCCGTCCCTCTCTTGTCGCGGTCATTGTCACCCGGGGCCGACGGCGCCCGGCGTGTCGGGGCGTACGGTGTTCTCGACAGACCGGCGGCCTGGGGCGACACTTGTGCGGCCCCCCGTGGCCCCCGCATCAGGCCCTAGAGGAAGGTGTCCGCGTGCCCCGCCGCAGAATCGGCTTCTGGTACCGCTTCGCCGCGGTGATCTGCAAACCGCCGCTGGTGGTTCTGCTCAGGCGGGACTGGCGAGGAATGGAGCACATTCCGGCCGAGGGCGGATTTATCACCGCGGTGAACCACAATTCGCATATCGACCCCTTCGCTTACGCGCACTTTCAGTACAACACCGGGCGCGTCCCGCGATTCCTCGCGAAGAGCGGGCTTTTCAAGAAGGGATTCGTCGGCGCCGCGATGCGCGGCACCGGGCAGATTCCCGTCTACCGCGAGAGCACGGACGCGCTGAGCGCCTTCCGGGCCGCGATCGAAGCCGTGGACCGCGGGGAATGCGTCGCCTTCTATCCCGAGGGCACCCTCACCCGCGACCCGGCGGGCTGGCCCATGACCGGCAAGACCGGGGCCGCCCGCGTCGCCCTCCAGACCAAGTGCCCGGTGATCCCCGTCGCCCAGTGGGGCTGCAACGAACTGCTGCCGCCGTACGCGAAGAAGCCGCACCTTCTGCCGCGCAAGACGCACCGCGTGCTCGCCGGACCGCCGGTGGACCTCACGCGGTTCTACGACCGGGAGATGACCACGGAGCTCCTGAAGGAGGCCACCGACGTCATCATGGCCGCCATCACCCGCCAGCTGGAGGAGATCCGCGGCGAGAAGGCGCCCGAGACGCCCTACGACCCGCGCCGGGAGCGGATCGAACAGCGGCACCGCACCCAGGCGCAGACGCAGCGGGGCGCGCAGCAGGCGGCATCGCAGGTGCAGTCGGCACAGCCGGCGCAGTCGGCACAGGAAGAGGGGCTGGGCAAGTGAGCAAGCCGGTCAAGGCGGCGGTCCTGAGCGCCGGTTCGTGGGGCACGGCCTTCGGCATGGTGCTCGCCGACGCCGGGTGCGAGGTCACCCTGTGGGGGCGCCGCCCGGAGGTCGTGGAGGCGATCAACTCCACCCGCACCAACCCCGACTACTTCCCGGGCGTCGAACTCCCGGAGAACGTGCGGGCCACCACGGATCCCGCGGCAGCCGCCGCGGACGCGGACTTCACGGTCCTCTCGGTCCCCTCGCAGACCCTGCGCGGCAACCTCGCCGACTGGGCCCCGCTGCTGGCCCCCGGCACGGTCCTCGTGTCGCTGATGAAGGGCGTCGAACTCGGCTCCGCGATGCGCATGAGCGAGGTCATCGACGACGTCGCCAAGGTCGGCCCGGACCGGATCGCCGTGGTCACGGGGCCCAACCTGGCCCGCGAGATTGCCGCGCGGATGCCGGCCGCCGCCGTGGTCGCCTGCACCGACGAGGCCGTCGCCCAGCGACTCCAGGTCGCCTGCCACACGCCGTACTTCCGCCCGTACACCAACACCGACGTCGTCGGCTGTGAACTCGGCGGCGCGGTCAAGAACGTCATCGGCCTGGCCGTCGGCATCGCGGACGGCATGGGGCTCGGCGACAACGCCAAGGGCTCGCTCATCACCCGCGGTCTCGCCGAGACCACCCGGCTCGGCATCGCCCTCGGCGCCGACCCGCTGACCTTCTCCGGACTCGCGGGCCTGGGCGACCTGGTGGCCACCTGTTCCTCGCCGCTGTCCCGCAACCACACCTTCGGCACCAACCTCGGCAAGGGCATGACGCTCCAGGAGACCATCGCGGTCACCAAGCAGACCGCCGAGGGCGTCAAGTCCTGCGAATCGGTGCTGGATCTGGCCCGCCGGCACGGCGTCGACATGCCCATCACGGAGACGGTCGTCGGCATCGTGCACGAGGGCAAGCCTCCGGTGGTGGCCCTCAAGGAGCTGATGTCGCGCAGCGCGAAGCCGGAACGACGCTGAGCGACGCGGGTCCGGGGGCGCTGTATCCCGGCCTTACCAACGGGTACTCTCAACGCGATATGAGCACCGAGAACCTCCCCCAGAGCCCCGAGCAGCCGTCTCGTAAGCCGCGTGTGGCCGTCGTGTTCGGCGGGCGCAGCTCCGAACACGGGATCTCCGTGGTCACCGCCGGCGCCGTCCTCAAGGCCATCGACCGGACGAAGTACGACGTCCTGCCGATCGGCATCACCCAGGACGGCCGCTGGGCGCTCACGGCGGACGAACCGGAGCGGATGGCGATCATCGACCGGCGCCAGCCGAGCGTCGACCTGCTCGCCGAGTCCGGCGAGGGCGGAGTGATCCTCCCGGTCGACCCCGCCAGCCGCGAAGTCGTCTACAGCGAGCCGGGATCGGTCCCCAAGGCGCTCGGCGAGGTCGACGTGGTCTTCCCGGTGCTGCACGGCCCCTACGGCGAGGACGGCACCCTCCAGGGCCTCCTGGAGCTCTCCGGCGTCCCGTACGTGGGCTCGGGTGTGCTCGCCTCGGCCGTCGGCCAGGACAAGGAGTACATGAAGCGGGTGTTCACCTCGTTCGGGCTGAAGGTGGGCCCGTACCTGGTGATCCGGCCCCGTGAGTGGCAGCAGGACGAGCCGGCCGCCCGCAAGAAGATCGTCGACTTCGCCGGGGAGCACGGCTGGCCCCTGTTCGTGAAGCCCGCGCGCGCCGGTTCGTCGATCGGCATCACCAAGGTCGACGACCTCTCCGGCCTCGACGAGGCGATCGCCGAGGCCCAGCGGCACGACCCGAAGATCCTGGTGGAGGCCGCGCTGCGCGGCCGCGAGATCGAGTGCGGCGTCCTGGAGTTCGAGGACGGCCCCCGGGCCTCCGCCCCCGCCGAGATCCCCTCGCCGGACGCGCACGCGTACTACGACTTCGAGGCCAAGTACATCGACTCCACGCCGGGGATCGTGCCGGCGCCCCTCACGCCCGAGGAGACGGCCGAGGTCCAGCGCCTGGCGGTCGACGCCTTCGAGGCGGCCTCCTGCGAGGGCCTGGTCCGCGCGGACTTCTTCCTCACCGAGGACGGCGAGTTCGTGATCAACGAGATCAACACGATGCCCGGCTTCACGCCCATCTCGATGTATCCGCAGATGTGGCAGGCGAGCGGAGTGAGCTACCCGGAGCTGGTGGACCGGCTGGTGCAGGCGGCGCTTCGCCGTTCAACGGGTCTTCGCTAGGAACAGTCTCAGGACGGCATTCACAGCGCGGCATTCACAGCGCGGCGCTCACAGAACGGCGCTCAGGAGGCGATCCCCTCGGGGATCGCCTTCTTCACGGCCGAGGCCAGATCGATCAGGACACCGGAGCTGTCCACCCCTTCCGGCACCCCGACCTCGACATATGCCTCCCGGTTGGCGGTGGTGAACCGGTACGCCCCGTCGTCCTGCTTCTCCATCAGCCAGTCGACCCCGTTCACACCCCCGGCGACCGCATCCGGATCGTGCCCGTCGGCCACCTTCGGATCGACCATCTTCGGCGGCTGAGGCACACCGCAGCGAAGTATGATCGCCGGGCTGCCCCAGCCCGCCGTCAGCGCCGACGCCGGCTCGGGATCCTCGCGACGCTCTCCGTCCACCTTCGCGGGCAGTACCTTGTCCAGGTTCCGGCACAGTTCCGTGACCTTCGCGTCCGGACCGGGAACCGCCGCCGACGCGCTGTCGTCTGCTGAGGAGCAGCCCGCAGCAGTGATCAACAGCGCGAGAGCGGGCAGGCGGAGGAAAACGCGGAACACAGAGCGGTGCCGGTGACGGAAAGAGTTCACCGGCACAGGGTAGACGGGGGTTACAGATGGACGACCGGGCAGGTCAGGGTGCGGGTGATGCCGTCCACTTGCTGGACTTTGGCGACCACCATGCGTCCGAGGTCGTCGACGGTGTCGGCTTGGGCCCGCACGATCACGTCGTAGGGTCCTGTCACGTCCTCGGCCTGGATGACTCCAGGAATCTTGCTGATCGTCTCGGCGACGGTCGACGCCTTGCCGACCTCCGTCTGGATCAGGATGTACGCCTGTACCACGGAACCTCCAGGGCGGCCACGAGGATCATGTGGGGAAAAGGAACGCCACGGTATCGCGTCGCCGCTCGCCGCGGGGAGACCTGCGGGGACCGGGTCTTGCGCGCCGGGGTGCAGGTCCGGCAGAACTTGACGGTCACTTCGACCGTAGCGAGGACCGAGAGGCCTCGCGACCGGGCACGGACAGGGACAGAAGGGGAGAAAGGGCAATGAAGGGCACTGTTGGTGAGCTCGGTGAGTTCGGGCTCATCAGGGAGCTCACCTCCCGTCTGACCACCACCCCGGCGGTCCGGGTCGGCCCCGGCGACGACGCCGCCGTGGTGGCCGCGCCCGACCGCAGGGTGGTGGCGAGCACGGACATCCTGGTGGAGGGCCGGCACTTCCGCCGGGACTGGTCGACGGCCTACGACGTGGGCCGCAAGGCGGCGGCGCAGAACCTCGCCGACATCGCCGCCATGGGCGCCGTACCGACCGCGCTGCTGCTCGGTCTCGTCGTTCCGGCCGAGCTTCCGGTGACGTGGCCGAGCGAGCTGATGGACGGCCTGCGCGACGAGTGCCAGGTGGCCGGTGCCGCCGTGGTCGGCGGTGACGTCGTACGCGGCGACTCGATCATGGTGTCGATCACCGCGCTCGGCGATCTGCGCAACCAGGAGCCGGTGACGCGAGGGGGCGCGCGGCCCGGCGACCTCGTCGCGGTGACGGGCTGGCTGGGCTGGTCGGCGGCCGGGTACGCGGTGCTGTCGCGCGGGTTCCGTTCGCCGCGCGCCTTCGTGGAGGCCCACCGGCGGCCCGAGCCGCCGTACCACGCGGGTCCGGCCGCCGCCGGGCTCGGGGCGACCGCGATGTGCGACGTGAGCGACGGGCTGATCGCCGACCTCGGGCACATCGCCGAGGCCAGCAAGGTCCGCATCGACATCCGCTCCGGGGCGATCGACATCCCCTCCCAGATGAACGACATCGGGCAGGCCGTCGGCGTCGACCCCATGCAGTGGGTGCTGACCGGGGGAGAGGACCACGCGATCGTGGCGACCTTCCCGCCGGACGTGAAGCTGCCCGCCCGCTGGAAGGTCATCGGCGAGGTCCTCAACCCCTCGGCGCTGCCCCAGGTGACGGTCGACGGGGCGCCGTGGACCAGCAAGGGCGGCTGGGACCACTTCGGGGACATGGACTCATGATTCCCAACGTCCTCACGGTGGCGGGCTCCGACTCGGGCGGCGGCGCCGGCATCCAGGCCGACCTGAAGACGATGCTCGCGCTCGGCGTGCACGGCATGAGCGTCCTCACGGCGGTGACCGCGCAGAACTCCCTCGGCGTGCAGGGGGCTTGGGAGCTGCCGGTGGAGGCGGTACGGGCCCAGTACCGCAGTGTCGTCGACGACATCGGCGTCCAGGCGGTCAAGACCGGGATGCTGGCCTCCGCCGAACTCGTGGAGGCGGTGGCCGACTTGATCGCGGCCACGGACGCCCCGGCGGTCGTCGACCCGGTGGGCGTCTCCAAGCACGGCGACTCCCTGCTCGCCGCCTCGGCCCTGGACTCCGTCCGTACGAAGCTGCTGCCGGTGGCGACGGTCGCCACCCCGAACCTCGACGAGGTGGCCCAGCTGACGGGTGTGCGCGTCGAGTCCGAGGAGCAGCTGCGGCGGGCCGCGGCGGCCGTGCTGGGGTACGGGCCGCGGTGGGTGCTGATCAAGGGCGGTCACCTGTCCGGGGACGCCGTGGACCTGCTCACGGACGGCTCCGAGGAGCACTGGCTGCGGGCGCCTCGCCACGACAACCGGCACACCCACGGCACGGGCTGCACCCTCGCCTCCGCGATCGCGTCACAGCTCGCCAAGGGACACTCGGTGCCGGAGGCGGTGGCGGCGGCCAAGGAGTACGTCACCGGGGCGATCGCGGCCGGGTTCGCGCTCGGCGGGGGGATCGGGCCGGTGGATCACGGCTGGCGGTTCCGGCGCGGTTCCTGAGCACCGGGGCCGGTTCCTGAGCATCAGGACAGTGTCAGGACATGGCAAAGAGCCGGTCCACCGAGGTGGACCGGCTCTCTGAGCGAACCAGCAGTGGCCGCGCGCTAGCTGAGCGTCAGCGCGAGACCTTGCCGGCCTTGATGCACGAGGTGCAAGCGTTCACGCGCTTCGGCGTCCCGCCCACCACGGTACGCACACGCTGGATGTTCGGGTTCCAGCGGCGGGGCGTACGGCGGTGCGAGTGCGAGATGTTGTTGCCGAAGCCCGGCCCCTTGCCGCAGACGTCGCAGTTGGCAGCCACGGGTCACTCCAAAGACTTCAGATGCACTTACGGTTGATCCCGGCATGCCGGGATCCGGATGAGAGGATCTGAGTGGCGCTGCCAGGGGAATGGCCCGATTCGGATCGGGCAACCGGAGCAGCATACAACGACTGCGCCCGTGCAATGAAACTACCATGGTCGGCCCGGGGTCTCTCCCGGCCCACTTCCGGTGGACACCACCCCGCGGTCTACGCTGCGTGCCACGTCCAGCAGCTCAGGGAGGCGCAGTGGCGCAGGTGCCGCAGACATTCTTCGATGCTCTCGCGGTGCGCACCTGGTGCGGTCTCGCACTCGAGACGCTGGGGCGGGCGCGTGAGGAGATCGACGCGATCAACGTCTATCCGGTCGCGGACGGGGACACCGGCACGAATCTGTATCTGACCGTGGAGTCAGCCGTGGCGGCGGTCGAGGCCGTGTTCGCGGGGCACGCGGCGCGGTCGGGCCCCGAGGGGCCGACGCTGGCCGACACCGCCCGGGCGATGGCGCACGGGGCGCTCATCGGGGCCCGTGGGAACTCCGGGACGATCCTCGCCCAGCTATTGCGCGGCATGTCCCAGGTGCTGGCCGAGGGCGGCACCGCGCAGGCCGGCGGCGAGAGCGCGCACGCCGACGGCCGGGGCCTGCGGCTGGCCCTGCGGCACGCGGCCGACTCCGCCCGGCAGGCCGTGGCCCGCCCCGTCGAGGGCACGGTCCTCACGGTCGCCTCGGCCGCCGCCGACGCGGCCTGCGGTGCCGAGGGCGACTGCGGGACGGTGGCCCGGGCGGCCTATGAGGGAGCGCGCGCGGCGCTGGCCGCGACGCCGGGCCAGCTGCCCGTCCTGGAGCGCGCCGGGGTGGTCGACGCCGGTGGACGGGGGCTGGTGGCGGTGCTCGGGGCGCTGGTGGAGACGTTCACGGGGGAGCGGCCGCGGGAGGCGGCCGCGACGGTGACGGCGGGTGCGCTGCGGGTGGGCGTGGGGTCGACGAGCGGGGTGGTGTCCGAGGCCGGGGGGCCCGGAGCCCTGACGGCTGGGAACTCTGGGGGCCCTGGGGGCAGTGGGGAACCGTACGCGCGCGTGGTGCCCGGTCAGGCGGACGGTTCGGCATCGGGTGTGCCCGCAGGGCCGGCCGGGGACTCGCAGGGCTCGTACGAGGACGCGCGGGCCCCGCACGCACGCGTGGAAGCCGCCGAAGGGCCCGCCCCGGCCGTCGGCGCCCCGCGCGGGGAGTGTGCGGACGATGCCGCCGCGGCCGACGCGGACGGCCCCGCCTTCGAGGTGATCTACCTGCTGGAGGCCGAGGACACGGCCGTGGAGCGGTTGCGGGAGCGGCTCGACGGGCTGGGGGACTCGCTCGTCGTGGTCGGCGGCGACGGGCTGTGGAACGTCCATGTCCATGTCGACGACGCGGGCGCCGCCGTCGAGGCCGGTATCGAGGCCGGGCGGCCCTACCGGATCCGGATCACGCACTTCGGCGCCGGGGACGTGCACACCACCGGCGCCGAGCGTCCTCCCCGCGAGCGCGCCCAGCGTGCCGTCGTGGCCGTGGTGCCCGGCGAGGGCCTGGCCGGGCTGTACACCGAGGCCGGCGCGACCACCGTGCTCGCGCGCCCCGGGGAGCCGCCGGCGAGCGGCGAGCTCGTGCAGGCCGTGCGGCGGGCCCACGCGCGCGAGGTCGTGCTGCTGCCCAACGACGCCGAGCTGCGCCACACCGCCGCCGCGGCGGCCGAGCAGGCTCGAACCGAGGGCATCCGCGTGGCCCTCATCCCGACCCGCTCGGCGGTCCAGGGCATCGCGGCGCTGGCCGTGCACGAGCCGGAGCGCCGCTTCGACGAGGACGTGGTGTCGATGACCTCGGCGGCCGGCGCGACCCGCTACGCCGAGGTCACCGTCGCCGAACGCCAGGCCTGGACGATGGCCGGCATCTGCCAGGCCGGCGACGTACTCGGGCTGATCGACGGCGACGTCGCCGTGATCGGCTCGGACGTCACGGCCACCGCCGAGACCGTCCTGGACCGCATGCTCGCGGCGGGGGGCGAGATGGTCACCCTGGTGCTCGGCGACGAGGCTCCCGGCACCATCGCCGAGCACCTGGAGGGCCGGGTCCGCGAGGGATACCTCGCCGTCGACACGGTCGTGTACCGGGGCGGGCGGCAGGGCGCCGTGCTGCTCATCGGCGTGGAGTAGGCGGAGCCGCTCCCGCTCGTACTCCTACTCGACGAGGCGGAGCACCTGCTCCGCCTCCGCCCGCCGGGCCCGCACCGCCTCGCCGTCGCCGTCCCCGTCGTCGGTCTCCGACGGGTCGCGTCCGTCGTACGCCGCCAGCACCGCACGCGCGCGTGCCGCCGCGTCGTCCGGGCGGCCCAGTTCGGCCTCCAGCCGGCCCGCGGCGAGCTCGGCGCCGGTGCGGCTGTGCAGGGCGGCGTCCCCGAGGGAGGCGAACACCTCGGCCGACCGCAGCACTTGGGACAAGGCCTCCTCGAACACGGCCCGGGCCGAGGCGTCGTCGGCGTCGTCGGAGACGGAACGGGCCAGCAGGTCGCCGAACTGCCCCTGCGTATGGCCGAGTTCGGCGACGAGCTGCTGCCGGGACTCCGTGTCGGACGCCCTGTCCCGTGCCGCCTCACCCTCCCGAATCGCCTCCGCCATCAGGGCGCGGGCCTCCTCCAGGCCGTCCCGCGCGCGCAACGCCAGCCAGGCGCGGGCACGCAGGGAGCGGATCAGCCCGTGGACGTTGCCGAGTTCGCGCCACAGGTCGCCGGCGCGCGCGTAGGCCCGGTCCGCCTCCTCGGCCAGCCCGGCCTGTCCCAGGGACTCCCCGGCCAGGTGGGCCAGGGTCGCGTGGTCGTGCTGCTCGGGCCAGTGCCGGGCGATCTCGGCGGCCTGGAGACGCCGTTCGGCGGCGGCGTGGTGCTCGCCGAGTTCGCTCAGGCAGTCGCCGAGCCACCACTGCGTCTGCACGATCGCCCCGTCGCCGTGCGTCTGGGCGGTCAGGTCGGGCAGCGCCGACTCCAGCACCTCCGCGGCCTCGGCCCACCGCCCCTGCCGCAGCAGCAATCCGCCGAGCTGCTGCCGGGCCCAGGCGCCCAGGGTCGCGCTCTCGCCCGCCTCGTCTGCCCAGTGCGCGGCCTCCAGGGCATGCTGGGCGGCCTCCACGGCATCGCCCCGGCCGCCGGTCAACTCGGCGAGCTGGAGGTGCAGCTGGGCCCGTCCGGGTGCCTCCAGCTGGGCCCCGCCGTGCTCCAGGGCCGCCCGCAGCGCCCGTTCCGCCTCGGCCATGTCGCCGAGGTGGTGGGCCAGGGAGGCCAGCCGGGCCTCGTACTCCACCGCGAACCACGGCAGTCCCGCCGCGACGAACGCCGCCGCGCCCCGCGCGAACAGTCCCGCGGCCGCCCTCAGATCCCCGCGCAGTCCGGCCAGCTCGGCGAGCATCGCCTGCGCCTCGGCGGCCCGCGCGGCCAGCCGCACGTCCTCCCCGGCCCGCCCGTCGACCAGTGCCAGGACCTCCCGGACAGCGGCTTCGGCCTCGCCGAGCACCGCCTCCGGGCCGTCACCCTCGGCGTCACCCTCTGCGCGACCTTCCCCGGCCTCGTGCGCCCGGCGCATCAGGATCCGGGCCCGGCCCATCAGGACGGACGCCGTCTGCCGTATCCCGGTGTCGCCGGCGGCGTACAGCGCGAGGACCTCGTCGCAGGGACCGGACACCGCCGCGAGTGCCGCGTCCACGTCACCCCCGAGAGCACGTACGTACGCCGCACGCGCGCGTGCCGCCAGGGCCTCACCGGCATCACCCGCCGCCGCGTACAGCTCCGCGGCCCGTTCGAAGAGGGCGGCGCCCTCCGGGCCGAGGCCCATCGCCTCGTGGTCGGCCAGCTCGGCCCGGTCGCGCGGGTCCAGCTCCACGCCCTCCGCGGCGTCGGCGACCGCCGCCCACGCCTCCACGGCGTTCGGCCGCAGGTTGTCCGACAGCCGCCGTGCCTCGGCCAGCAGGGCGGGCAGATCCGGCTGCCCGGTCGCGGCGGCGGTGACCACCGGGGGAGCGGGCGGCGGTGCCGGCCGTACGGACCGCACCCCGAGCGGCAGCCGCTCCACCAGCGGGCGCTGCTCCATACGCGCGCGTGCCCGCTCGCTGACGTACGTCGTGCCGTTGCGCTCGTCGAAGCGGGCCGCCAGGGCGAGGGCCTCGGCACGCGCGTGCGCGGCCAGCGCACGGGCGGTCCACTCACGGCCGGCCGGGCCGGGCACCTGCCGGTCGCCCAGCCCCAGCGCGGTCAGACGGTCCATGAGCAGGGTCACCACGCTCATGAAGTCCAGCCTGCTCTGCGGCTGCCCGTCGTCGGTGAAGTACGCCGGCCGCTCCGCGAGCAGTTCCAGACCGCGCGCCTCGTTGCCGGTCAGTACACAGAACTCGACGTGCTCCGCGTAGGCGCCGCGCATGCTCTCCATGGCCCGCACGAGCCGCAAGCCCCGCAGATGGTTCCCACGGGCCTCGTCCAGCCGGCCCAGCCGCAGCAGCGGCACCAGGGAGGAGGCCAGGGCCGCGTGCGGCTCATGGGCGCAGGCGTACTCGCCCTCCAGCACCGGCCGCCACAGCTCCAGCGCCCGCGCGTCCCGGCCCCGCTCCGCCTGCCACCAGCCCTGCCCGTGCAGTTCGCAGGCGTGGCAGTCGGACATGCGGTCCCGGTCCGCGGCCAGCCACGCGGCGTACGCCCGCTCGGCCCGCGCCAGGTCCCCCACGTGCGCGGCCACACTGTGCTCGGCGCTGCGCACGGCCCGCTCGGAGTATCCGGCGAGCCGGTAGCGGTGCTCCATCTCGCCGAGCCACTTCTCGATCGACGCGAGCGGGATGTGCGGCTGGTCGAGCATGCCGGACGACACCCACTTGAAGACCCAGTGCAGCGTGTGGGTCTCGTACTCGTCGAAGTTCTCGGGCCGTTCGTCCCACATGCGCAGCAGGCGGGCGAAGGGGACGAACATCTTCCCCTTCTCGGAGCTGTAGTTGTAGACCTTCAGCTGGTGTCCGAGCGCCTCGATCACGGCGAGCGGGACGTTCAGCTTCTCGGCGGCGGCCAGCAGTTCCTCGGCACGCGCGTTGCGGGCCGGGCCCTCCGGCTGCCCCGAGTTCTCCGCCATCGCCCGGCGCAGCGCGTCGAAGTCGGTGATCTCGCTCATGCCTGACCGTCCTCGCTGTGCGTGGCCCACTCCAGGAGGCCGATGAACGCGCGGTTGAGCAGCGCCGAGTCGGCGGGCCTGAGCGGCCGCTGCGCCATCAGCAGCGCCTGCCCGTACAGCGATTCCGTGGCGGTCCCGATCAGCTCCGGGTCGTGCAGCGAGCTGATCCGCCGGACGAGCGGGTTGAGGTGGTTGAGCACCAGACGCGCGCGTGGGGCGCTGCCGCGCAGGGAGCCGAGGATGCCCGCCCACAGGTCGTCGGCCTGTGCCTCGGCGTCGGCCCGGGCCTGTTCGTGCCGTGCGTCCCGGTCGTCGAGGTGCAGGGCGGGCAGGGAGAGCGGGTGGAAGGCCCGCAGCACGACGTCACAGCCCAGCGGGTCGAGCCGGGCCCGCGCCGCCGCCAGGAAGCCCGACAGGGCCAGCTCCTCGGCCGGGTCGACCGCGTCCAGATGCGCGGTCACGGTCTCGGCGTCCAGCTCGGCGACCACGGTCCCCGGCCGCACCGAGGGCAGCGCCTCCACCAGCTCGCTGTCGTACGTGTAACCGCCGTTGATCACGCCGATGCCCTGCGCGGACGCGATCGGCGCGACCTGCCGGTACTCCTCGACGGTCCGCGTGAAGTGCACCACCGGGTGCCGCTGCGCGAACTCCTCCAGGGACAGCCGCCCGTCGGTCGTCTCGAAGGGCAGCCACGGCAGCATCGTGCGCAGCATCTCCCGGTCGTGCCGGGCCAGGGACTTCACGCCGAGGTGGTGCACCGCGAGGAACGCGGCCAGCCGCTCCGGATCACCGGCGGCCAGACCCGTCAGCCAGGCCCGGATCCGCTCGCCCAGCGCCTCCCGTACGGCGGCCAGCGTCTCGTCCTCGTACAGCGCCTCGCGCGAGGCCGTCGGCCGCAGACTGTCCGTGTCCAGGACACAGCGCACGAAGAACGCCCAGTCGGGCAGCAGCTGTTCGGCCCGCTCGGTCAGCAGCATGCCCTTGAGGTGCACGCGGTGCCCCGCGCGCTGGGCCGGGCTGACCGCCGACGGCAGCACGTACGCCACCCCGCGGACGCCGGCCAGCGGCACGGACAGGTCGATCGTGTCCAGCGGGGTGAAGCCGAACAGCTCGTGGCAGTGCCGGGCGAGGGCGACACGGCGGGCGGCCGGGCTCGGATACGACCGGTCCCAGGGCGCCGGCAGGTCGGTGACCGGCTCGTCGCCCACCCGGACGTCGTACGGCAGCAGCGACCCGAAGTCCCGGGCCAGCGCCTCGACCCGCTCGGGCGTGAGCCACTCCGCGGCTCCGGCCCGCGCCACCAGATGCACGGTGGTGCCCGGTTCGGGACGCTCGGCGTCCGGCAGCGTCCGCACGGTGTACGAGCCGTCGTCGGACGCCGTCCACTCCACCGGCGGCGCTCCGGGCGTACGGGCGCTCCGGCTGACCACCCGGATCCGCTCGGCGACGACGAAACAGGCCAGCAGGCCGATGCCGAACTGCCCGAGGAACTCGGAACGCGCCTCCTGAAGGCCCTCGGCACGCTTGGAACTGCGCCCGATCGTGGCGAGCAGGTCGTGCACGTCCGCCTCGGTGAGCCCGACGCCGGTGTCCTCGACGCGCAGGGCGCCGCCCTCCGCGGACAGCCGCACCCGGGCCGGAGCGTCGGGTTCCGTCGTACGTCTGGCGGTGATGGCGTCCACGGCGTTCTGCAGCAGCTCCCGCAGATACACCTTGGGGCTCGAGTAGAGGTGGTGGGAGAGCAGGTCCACCAGACCACGCAGGTCGACCTGGAACGTATGAGGTGACTGGGGCGAATGGGATGCCTGGGATACCTGTGAGGTCTGGGAGTCCATCTTCACGGCGCCGGTGGGGGACTCGCGACGGCGCGGGGTCGGGCGGTCCCGGTGAGGCGGTGACCGCGAAAGAGGGCCGGGAGCGCGTCATCCTAAGGCCCGAACCAGCCGCCTGACCAGGGATTTCCGGGACGTATACGGCGACCTGCGCCACGGCCTCTACGGCATTGTCAGTGGCGTGGTGTGCAATGGATCTCGTGCCCGCACTTCACGAACCCCTGCGACAACCACTGAAGTCGGTGCTCGGCCCCGCCACCGCGAAGGTGATGGCCGAGCACCTCGGCCTGCTCACCGTCGGCGACCTCCTCCACCACTACCCGCGCAGATACGAGGAGCGCGGCCAGCTCACGCACCTCGCCGACCTCCCCATGGACGAGCACGTCACGGTGGTCGCCCAGGTCGCCGACGCCCGCCTGCACACCTTCGCCTCCGCCAGGGCCCCGCGCGGCAAGGGCCAGCGCCTGGAGGTCACGATCACGGACGGCAGCGGCCGCCTCCAACTGGTCTTCTTCGGCAACGGCGTTCACAAGCCCCACAAGGAGCTCCTGCCGGGCACCCGCGCGATGTTCGCGGGCAAGGTCTCCCTCTTCAACCGCCGCCTCCAACTGGCCCACCCGGCCTACGAGTTGCTGCGAGGCGACCCGGAGGAGTCGGTCGAGACATGGGCCGGCGCCCTGATCCCGATCTACCCCGCCACCGCCAAGCTGGAGTCCTGGAAGGTCGGCAAGGCGCTCCAGACGGTCCTGCCCACCGCCCAGGAGGCCGTCGACCCGCTGCCGGAATCCCTGCGCCGGGGCCGCGGCCTGGTCCCCCTCCCCGAGGCCCTCCTGAAGATCCACCGTCCGCACACCAAGGCGGACATCGAGGACGCCCGCGCCCGCCTCAAATGGGACGAGGCCTTCGTCCTCCAGGTCGCCCTGGCCCGCCGCCGTCACGCCGATGCCCAGCTCCCGGCGGTCCCCCGCAAACCCAGCCCCGACGGCCTCCTCACGGCCTTCGACGCCCGCCTCCCGTTCACCCTCACCGAGGGCCAGCAGCGGGTCTCCCGGGAGATCTTCGAGGACCTGGCGACGGAGCATCCGATGCACCGGCTGTTGCAGGGGGAGGTCGGATCGGGCAAGGCCCAGCCCCTCGACTCGCTGGTGCTCACACCCACGGGTTTCCGTCCCATGGGGGATCTGCGGGTGGGCGACGAGGTGGTGGTGCCGGACGGGGACATCGCGCTGATCGACGGCGTCTTTCCTCAGGGAGAGCGCGATGTGTGGCGCTTGGTCCTGTCCGACGGGAGTTCCGTCGAGTGCGACGACGAGCATCTCTGGATCGTCGGCACGAGCTGCGGTTGGCACCGTGGTCAGGCTCCCAAGATCATGACGACCCGGGAGATCCGTCTCGACACGTTCAAGGCCAACGGGTCGTCGAAGTGGTACATCCCGCCGGCAAAGCCGGTCGATCTCGGCGGCGACGCCGGGCTGCCCCTCGACCCGTACCTGATCGGACTGCTGCTGGGGGACGGTTCGTTCCGGCACAATCTCCGTCTTTCCACCATCGACGACGAGATCCGTGACGCGGTAGCGGCGGCAGTAGCGCCCGAATGCCGACTGGTACCGGTGAAGGGATCGCACTGTGACTACACGATCCAGCTCAAGCAGCGTGCCGGGGGAGTGCGCAACCCGGTGATCCAGGTCCTTCGCGAGTTGGGCCTCTGGGGAACGACGTCCCACGACAAGTTCGTCCCCCGGGATTTCAAGAACGCTCCGATCAAGGACCGTCTCGCGGTGTTGCAGGGGCTTCTGGACACGGACGGCACTGTCCAAGCCGACGGCATGAACATCTCCCTCTGCTCGGCTTCGCGCCGACTCGCGGAGGACGTCGCATGGCTCGTACGTTCTCTGGGCGGGCGGGCGCGAGTGCTGCCGAAGAAAGCCGCGTACAACGTGCAGGTGTCCCTGCCGGACGCTTACGCCCCGTTCCGGCTCACCCGCAAAGCAGAACGCTTGCGTCCGAGGCCTAAGTACAACACGTTCCGACGCGGCATCCGGGCGGTCGAGTACGTGGGGCGGAAGCCCGTCCAGTGCATCAGCGTCGCCCACCCGAGCCATGCATACGTCACCGACAACTTCACCGTCACCCACAACACCATGGTCGCCCTGCGCGCCATGCTCGCCGTGGTCGACGCGGGCGGCCAGGCCGCCATGCTCGCGCCCACCGAAGTGCTCGCCCAGCAGCACCACCGGTCGATCGTCGAGATGATGGGCGAGCTGGCCGAGGGCGGCATGCTGGGCGGGTCCGAGCAGGGCACCAAGGTGGTGCTGCTCACCGGGTCCATGGGCGCGGCCGCCCGCCGCCAGGCCCTGCTCGACCTCACCACCGGCGAGGCCGGCATCGTCATCGGCACGCACGCGCTGATCGAGGACAAGGTGCAGTTCCACGACCTGGGTCTGGTCGTCGTCGACGAACAGCACCGGTTCGGCGTCGAGCAGCGCGACGCCCTGCGCGGCAAGGGCAAGCAGCCCCCGCACCTCCTGGTCATGACGGCCACGCCGATTCCGCGCACGGTCGCCATGACGGTCTTCGGCGACCTGGAGACCTCCGTCCTCGACCAGCTCCCGGCCGGCCGCTCGCCGATCGCCAGCCATGTCGTCCCGGCCGCCGACAAGCCCCACTTCCTGTCCCGCGCCTGGGAGCGGGTCCGCGAGGAAGCGGGCAACGGCCATCAGGCGTACGTGGTCTGCCCCCGCATCGGCGACGAGGAGGACGACCCGAAGAAGACCGGCAAGAAGAAGCCCCCGGAGGCCGCGGCGCCCCCCGAGGACGCCGCCGAGAAGCGCCCGCCCCTCGCCGTCCTCGACGTCGCCGAACAGCTCTCCAAGGGCCCTTTGAAGGGCCTCCGCGTCGAGGTGCTGCACGGCCGCATGCACCCCGACGACAAGGACGCCGTCATGCGCCGCTTCGCCGCCGGTGACACGGACGTCCTGGTCGCCACCACGGTCATCGAGGTCGGCGTCAACGTCCCCAACGCCACCGTGATGGTGATCATGGACGCCGACCGCTTCGGCGTCTCCCAACTCCACCAGCTGCGCGGCCGCGTCGGCCGTGGCTCGGCCCCCGGCCTGTGCCTCCTGGTCAGCGAGATGCCCGAGGCGAGCCCCGCCCGCCAGCGCCTGAACGCGGTCGCCTCCACCCTCGACGGCTTCGAACTCTCCCGCATCGACCTGGAACAACGCCGGGAGGGCGACGTCCTCGGCCAGGCCCAGTCGGGCGCCCGCACCAGCCTGCGGATGCTCGCGGTCATCGAGGACGAGGAGATCATCGCCGAGGCGAGGGAAGAGGCGACAGCGGTGGTGGCCAAGGACCCGGAGCTGACCAACCTCCCGGCCCTGCGGACAGCGCTGGACGCCCTCTTGGACGAGGAGAGGGAGCAGTACCTGGAAAAGGGGTGACAGGTATTGCCCCAAGGGGCGCGGGGAACTGCGCGACCAGCCACAATGAACCTGAAGCCGCCCACACCCAAGGACCACAGATGACCCGCGTGATCGCCGGCACGGCCGGCGGACGCCGCCTGGCCGTCCCGCCAGGAACAGGAACCCGCCCCACATCGGACCGCGCCCGAGAGGGCCTGTTCTCCACCTGGCAATCCCTCCTCGGCGGCCCCCTGAAAGGCGAACGCGTCCTCGACCTCTACGCGGGATCAGGAGCCGTAGGCCTGGAGGCCCTCTCCCGAGGCGCGGGCCACGCCCTCCTCGTCGAGGCCGACGCGCGAGCGGCCCGCACGGTCCGCGACAACGTGAAGTCCCTCGGACTCCCCGGCGCCGAGGTCAGATCAGGCAAAGCGGAACAGATCATCCGCACGACACCCCCAGGCGACCCGTACGACCTCGTCTTCCTCGACCCGCCCTACGCCGTCACGGACGACGATCTTCGCGAGATCCTGCTCACACTCCGCTCGGAAGGCTGGCTCGCCGAAGAAGCCCTCGTCACCGTGGAGCGCAGCACCAGAGGCGGTGAATTCCGATGGCCCGAGGGTTTCGAAGCCCTTCGGTCCCGTCGGTACGGCGAGGGAACGTTTTGGTACGGTCGCGCCGCCTCTACGTGCGAAGACGCACGATGACCGGACCGGAGAGCGAGGGATCACAAGTGCGCCGCGCCGTATGTCCCGGGTCGTTCGACCCGATCACCAACGGACACCTCGACATCATCTCCCGCGCCTCCAGGCTGTACGACGAGGTCTACGTCGCGGTGATGATCAACCAGTCGAAGAAGGGCCTGTTCGAGATCGACGAACGGATCGACCTGATCCGCCGGGTCACCGCCGAGTACGGCAACGTCCGCGTCGAGGCCTTCCACGGCCTGCTCGTCGACTTCTGCAAGCAGCGCGAGATCCCCGCCATCGTCAAGGGTCTGCGCGCGGTCAGCGACTTCGACTACGAGCTCCAGATGGCCCAGATGAACAACGGCCTCTCGGGCGTGGAGACCCTCTTCATACCCACCAACCCCACCTACAGCTTCCTGTCGTCCTCCCTGGTCAAGGAGGTCGCGACCTGGGGCGGGGACGTCTCGCACCTGGTTCCCGCGGAGGTCCTCCAGGTCCTCGGCGAGCGCCTGCGGAAGGACTGAACACGCCCCGGGCGCCCCACGGGACCCTGACACCTCGTCACCCGGTGTTCCCCGGGGACCCCGTGGCCGTACAGTCGTCCCGTCCGTCTCCAACGCATCTGTAGAGAGTGGCGAGCACACGGTGGACGTGCAGAAGAAGCTCGACGAGATCGTCGCCGCGGTCTCCGGCGCCCGGTCCATGCCCATGTCGGCCTCGTGCGTGGTCAACCGCGCCGAACTGCTCTCCATGCTGGAAGAGGTGCGCGCGGCGCTGCCCGGCTCCCTCGCCCAGGCGCAGGAGCTGATCGGCGACCGTGAGCAGATGGTCGAACAGGCCCGCCAGGAGGCCGAGCGGATCATCCAGAGCGCGCACGCCGAGCGCGGCTCCCTGATCTCCGACACCGAGGTCGCCCGCCGCTCCCAGGCCGAGGCCGACCGGATCCTCGCCGAGGCCCGCCGGGAGGCGGAGGAGATCCGCGCCGAGGCCGACGACTACGTCGACTCCAAGCTCGCCAACTTCGAGGTCGTCCTCACCAAGACCCTGGGCTCGGTCGGCCGCGGCCGCGAGAAGCTCCTCGGCACCGGCCCGGGCACCGACGAGCAGGGCTACCAGGACGAGGACGCCCCCGAGCGCAGCCACGACCCGGAGACCCAGCGCCGCAGCGCCGACGAGTACGTCGACGTCAAGCTCGGCGCCTTCGAGGCGGTCCTCGCCAAGACCCTGGACGCCGTCGGCCGCGGCCGGCAGAAGCTGCACGGCCGGATCGCCACCGACGACCTCGGCGCCCTCGCCGACGACACCGGCACCGTCCAGCACACCAGCGACGCCGACTACCTCGCCGGCCTGGCCGCCCTCGCTGAGGAGAAGCCCCCGGCCGAGCAGCCCGCCCAGCAGCAGGACTACGGCCGGCCGCAGCCTGCCTACTCCCCCACCTCCGGCTACGCTCCGGCGGGAGGTGCCCCCATCCAGCAGCAGCCCGACCCCTACGGCGGCTACCCGCAGCAGCCGTACGCCGCCCAGCAGGACGCCTACGGCTACCAGGCCGATCCCTACGCCTACCAGGGCTACGACCCGCAGCAGCCCGCGTACGACCCGAACCAGGCCCAGCAGGCGCAGGAGCCCCAGCAGCCACAGCACGGGCATCAGAACCCCCAGAGCCACCAGGGATACGCCCTGGACGAGACCAGCCTCTTCGACACCGGCATGATCAGCGCCGAGCAGCTCCGGGCTTACGAGCAGGGCCGCGGCAACGGCTGAGCACCGGATTGGGCCGACAGGCAAAGGTCCAGTATCCTGGCTCTTCGGTCGCGCGTACGTCCGCGATCAACGCTGCCCGGGAACACCGAAGGGCGGCGTCCCCCTCAGCTCGGCAGATCGAAAGCAGGAATGGCTCTGAACGCCCGCCTCGACCACCGCAACCCCCTCGTGTTCGACACACACGAGCTGGGCCGGCGGCCCGGTGCGCTACAGCGCCTGACCCGCACGGTCGACGCTCCCAAGGACTTCGGCATCAAGGAAGTCATCGGAGTGCCGGAAGGCGCCCCGGTGGAGCTCGAACTGCGGCTGGAGTCGGTCATGGAAGGGGTGCTCGTCACAGGCACCGCCCGTGCCGCCGCCGAGGGGGAGTGCGTAAGGTGTCTGGAGCCGCTTCAGCTCGACGTCGAAGCGGAGTTCCAGGAGATGTTCTCGTACCCTGACGCCGACGACCGGGGCCGCGTGATCGCGGAACCGGGCGACGACGCCGAGGACGACGAGGACAGGCTCTTCCTCGAGGACGGCCTGTTCGACCTCGAGCCCGTGCTGCGTGATGCGGTGGTGCTCGCACTGCCGATGCAGCCGGTGTGCCAGGAAGACTGCCCTGGTCTGTGTGCCGAGTGCGGCGCACGGCTGGCGGACGACCCGGACCACCACCATGACGCCGTCGACATCCGTTGGGCGGCATTGCAGGGACTCGCCGACACCATGTCGGACGGCGAGAAGGACGAGATGAGCGGCGCCGAACCGGGCGTCGACGAGAAGCAGGAGAAGTAGCCGTGGCTGTTCCGAAGCGGAAGATGTCGCGCAGCAACACGCGCCACCGCCGGTCGCAGTGGAAGGCTGCGGTCCCCACCCTGGTTGCGTGCGAGCGCTGCCACGAGCCCAAGCAGCAGCACATCGCGTGCCCCTCTTGCGGCACTTACAACAAGCGCCAGGTCCTCGAGGTCTGAGCGGCTGGTGAGAGGCACTGTGTCCACGCCTAAGAACAAGTCCTCCCGCGTGAGCGGGAGCGCAACGGCGGACAACCAGGCCTCGTCCCACACGCTTCTGGAAGGGCGGCTCGGCTACAAGGTCGAGTCCGCCCTTCTGGTGCGAGCACTGACCCACCGGTCGTACGCATACGAGAACGGCGGTCTGCCGACCAACGAGCGCCTGGAGTTCCTCGGGGACTCCGTGCTCGGCCTGGTCGTCACGGACACGCTGTACCGCACCCACCCCGACCTGCCTGAAGGCCAGCTGGCCAAATTGCGGGCCGCGGTGGTGAACTCGCGTGCGCTTGCGGAGGTGGGGCGCGGGCTCGACCTGGGCTCCTTCATCCGGCTCGGCCGGGGCGAAGAGGGCACGGGCGGCCGGGACAAGGCGTCCATCCTCGCCGACACCCTCGAAGCGGTGATCGGCGCGGTCTACCTCGACCAAGGGCTGGACTCGGCGGCGGAGCTGGTGCACCGCCTGTTCGACCCGCTGATCGAGAAATCCTCGAACCTCGGAGCCGGCCTGGACTGGAAGACCAGCCTCCAGGAGCTCACCGCGACCGAAGGGCTCGGCGTGCCCGAGTACCTGGTCACGGAGACCGGCCCCGACCACGAGAAGACCTTCACTGCTGCCGCCCGCGTCGGAGGCGTCTCGTACGGCACCGGCACCGGCCGCAGCAAGAAGGAGGCGGAGCAGCAGGCCGCCGAGTCCGCGTGGCGGTCCATCCGGGCCGCGGCGGACGAGCGCGCCAAGGCGGCCAAGGCCGCAGAGGCGACGCAGACGGCGGCGGCTCAGGCCGCCCACACGGCCGTCGACGGCAGCGTCGACGGCTGACAGCCACCGCCCGGCACCCCAGCCGGGCGGTCGGCACAGCACAGCGCACCCGAGCGCCCGCCCCTGCCCGGGGCGGGCGCTCGGGTCATCCGCAGGTACGTGACGGGGGACCCCATGCCCGAGTTGCCCGAGGTAGAGGTCGTACGGCGCGGTCTGGAGCGGTGGGTCGCCCACCGGACCGTCGCCGAGGCCGAGGTGCTGCACCCGCGCGCGGTGCGCCGCCACCTCGCGGGCGCCGACGACTTCGCGCACCGCTTGAAGGGCCACCGCATCGGCGTCCCGAGCCGCCGCGGCAAGTACCTGTGGCTGCCCCTGGAGGACACGGACCAGTCGATCCTGGCCCACCTCGGCATGAGCGGACAGCTGCTGGTCCAGCCGCAGACGGCCCCGGACGAGAAGCACCTGCGCATCCGCGTCCGCTTCACCGACGCCCTGGACACCGAGCTCCGCTTCGTCGACCAGCGCACCTTCGGCGGCTTGTCACTGCACGACAACACCCCCGACGGCCTGCCCGACGTCATCGCCCACATCGCCCGCGACCCGCTCGACCCGCTCTTCGACGACGAGGCCTTCCACCGGGCGCTGACCCGCAAGCGGTCCACGATCAAGCGGGCCCTGCTCGACCAGTCGCTGATCAGCGGCGTCGGCAACATCTACGCGGACGAGGCCCTGTGGCGGGCCCGCATCCACTACGAACGCCCGACCGCGACCTTCACGCGCCCGCGCAGCCTGGTGCTCCTGGGCCATGTCCGGGACGTCATGAACGCGGCCCTGGCGGTGGGCGGCACCAGCTTCGACAGCCTGTACGTCAACGTCAACGGCGAGTCGGGCTACTTCGACCGGTCCCTCGACGCGTACGGCCGCGAAGGCCTGCCCTGCCGGCGCTGCGGCACGCCGATGCGCCGACGGCCCTGGATGAACCGGTCGAGCTACTACTGCCCGAAGTGCCAGCGGCCCCCGCGGATCACGTCCTAGCGGCGTCGTACCGCTCCCGCGCGGCCAGTACGTCGTCCATGCTGCCCTCCACGAAGTGGATCAGGGCGAGCAGCCGCTCGGCCACGCCGTGTCCCAGCGGTGTCAGTTCGTAGTCCACGCGGGGCGGGTTGGTCGGCTGCGCCTCGCGGTGCACCAGGCCGTCGCGCTCCAGTGCGTGCAGCGTCTGGGACAGCATCTTCTCGCTGACGCCGTCGACGCGGCGACGCAGTTCGTTGAAGCGGAGCGAGCCCTCGTACAGGGCGCCCAGCGTCAGTGCGCCCCAGCGGCCTGTGACGTGCTCCAGCGTGCCGCGCGAGGGGCAGACTCTGGCGAACACGTTGTACGGGAGGTCGTCCAGCCCCGCCGTGAGCTCCTGGGTCGTGGTCATATGCCCAGCCTACGCCAGCGCAGCGCTAGCCAACAGGTTGCGCTAACTTTTGGTTAGCGTGAGACCGGCCTAGTAGCCGAAGTTCTGGGTCCACCACGGGCCGCCCGACCCGAACTCGACACCGACGCCCAGCGTCTTGAAGTCGCAGTTCAGGATGTTGGCGCGGTGGCCGGGGCTGTTCATCCAGGCGTCCATCACGGCCGCGGCGTCGGCCTGGCCGCGGGCTATGTTCTCCCCGCCGAGGTTGGATATCCCGGCCTTCTCGGCCCGGTCCCACGGCGTCCTGCCGTCCGGGTCGGTGTGGTCGAAGAAGCCCCGCGCGGCCATGTCCTCGCTGTAGTTCTGCGCCAGCCCGGTCAACGCGCTGTTGGCGGCGAGCGGACTGCAGCCCACCTGCGCCCGCTCCTCGTTCACGAGCTTGAGCACCTGGGCCGCGGTGGCGGACTCCTCGGAGAGGGCGGCGGGCGCGCTGGGCTTCTGCGGCGCCTTCGTGGCCGTACGGGAGGGGGTGTTGTCCGGCTTCTCGCGGGGGGTGACCGCCGGCTTCTTCTTCTCCGGGGTCTTCTCCGGCGTCGTCTCCGGGGTCTTCTCCGGCGTCTTCGTCGGCGCGGCCGACGACTTCGAGGCGGACGGCGACGGCGAGAGGGAGCGCTCGGCGTCCCGGCTCGTGGGCGCGCCGTCCCGGCCGTCGGCACTGCCGGTGGTGCCGCCCTGCTCGGTCGGGGTGTTCGTCGGCGTGTCCCCGGCCTGCACCTTGTCGGCGCCGCCGTTGTCCCCGCCGAGCTTGTAGTTCTCGAGGCCGGGCACCGCGCCCGTGGCGACCGCGACCGTGCCGAGGGCGACCGCCGCGGACACACCGAGCAGCCCGGTGCGCATCGGCCGCGCGGCCTTCTTCCGGCGGCGGTGCGAGCCTGAGCGCCGGGCGCCGCCGTCGGGCGTGAAGCCGCCGTCGGCGAAGACGGCCGTCTCGGCGGTCCTGGCGTCATGGCCGCCACCCGGCTCGGAGGCGCCCGCGGCGAACAGGTAGGCCTCGCTCTTCGCGTAGGTGTCGGCGTACGCCTCGGGGTTCAGGTAGGGCGCGATGCCCATCGTCGGGCCGTCACCCGCGGTGGAGTGCAGCGCGTCGTGGCCTGTCACGGAGCCGTCGGCGTGCGTGATCCCCGTGGCGCGGCCCGTGGCGGCACGGCCGGCGGCGGAGCGTCGGTGGCGTCCCATGTCCTGGCCTTCCTCGTCCTGGCGGTCGACTCGTCCTCGAGATCAACACCAAACTCACGCGATCGTGTGAGTTTCATATGAGATTCGTTGGGTGGGGACGGTACCGCATGGCGCAAGTGGAGGAAGTGTCCGGAGGGGAGATCGGGCGGTTAGGTTGCAGTCATGAGCGAGGATGTGCGACTGGTCGCCTGGGTGCGTGGACGCGTCCAAGGTGTGGGTTTCCGCTGGTTCACACGGGCCAAGGCCCTGGAGATCGGCGGCCTGAGTGGTTTTGCTCTCAATTTGGGCGACGGACGCGTCCAAGTGGTCGCGGAGGGCGCGCGAGAGGGCTGTGAAGGCCTGCTGGAGTGGCTCCAGGGTGACGACACGCCCGGCCGCGTGGACGGCGTCACCGAGATCTGGGACACACCCCGTGGCGGCTACGAGGGCTTCGCCATCCGCTGATCCCGCACCGCCGGGCGGCCCCGTGGGCCCCCCGCGGACCGGTCGCCGAAGGCCGCCCAGGACGGAAACTCGCTGGTGATTGCAAGAATCACTTGCCTTGGCAGGCCGCACACGCAAGGATGATCGTCACGCCCCGAGGGCCCCGCAGAAGCCGCAGCACCGCCGTTCCAGGCCGTGTGCGCCCGGGTCGTCCGCCAATACGGGGCGTGATCGTGTTGACCGTCAAACTTTTTGGTGAGACGCTGAAAGCACCCCGCGCACCTAGCTGTTTGGCATGGCTGAACGGCAGCACAACTCCAGGCCCTGCCAAGACTGCGGGTGCGGAATCCCTCACGACCCACACCGCATCGGTCGGTCACTCATTGTGGAGGACCATCCATCATGGCAAAGGCGCTTCTCGGTTACGTCGGCGGCTCCGACCCTCGACTCCTCGCCGAGATGCGACGGCTCCAGCAGCGCGTCCAGGACCTGGAATCCGAAATCGTACGGATCCAGGCCGAGAACGAGGCGCTGACGGCTGCCGCTTCTCACGACAGGATCATGGAGAGCGTTGACGCACACCAGGCGGAGCCTGCGCTCACCTGATCACTGCACCGCTCCACAACAGCACGGCAGTGGTTGGGCCGCCCGTCATAACCGCTGAGTTGTCAGAAGTGCAAGGGACGCCGTAGGCGTCCCTTCTTTCTTGCCCCCGCATCCTTTCACCGTCTTTAACGTCTGGTCTGCCCTGAGCGTTCAGTGGCGAAACCGTGGGTTCATGGAGTGAGACGAACCCGAGCGGTAGAGTCCGGCGGCGTGCACCTCAAGGCCCTGACCCTCCGCGGGTTCAAGTCGTTCGCCTCGGCGACCACACTCCGGTTCGAGCCGGGGATCACGTGCGTCGTCGGACCGAACGGCTCGGGCAAGTCCAACGTCGTCGACGCGCTCAGCTGGGTCATGGGCGAGCAGGGCGCCAAGTCGCTGCGCGGCGGCAAGATGGAGGACGTCATCTTCGCCGGCACCACCGGCCGCCCGCCGCTGGGCCGCGCCGAGGTGTCCCTGACCATCGACAACTCCGACGGGGCCCTGCCCATCGAGTACGCCGAGGTCACCATCACGCGGATCATGTTCCGCAACGGCGGCAGCGAGTACCAGATCAACGGCGACACCTGCCGCCTCCTCGACATCCAGGAACTGCTCTCCGACTCCGGCATCGGCCGCGAGATGCACGTCATCGTCGGACAGGGCCAGCTCGACTCCGTGCTGCACGCCGACCCGATGGGCCGCCGCGCCTTCATCGAGGAGGCCGCCGGCGTCCTCAAGCACCGCAAGCGCAAGGAGAAGGCGCTGCGCAAGCTGGACGCGATGCAGGCCAACCTCGCGCGCGTGCAGGACCTCACCGACGAACTCAGACGGCAGCTCAAGCCCCTCGGCCGCCAGGCCGCCGTCGCCCGCCGGGCCGCCGTCATCCAGGCCGACCTGCGCGACGCCCGCCTGCGCCTGCTGGCCGACGACCTCGTACGGCTGCGCGAAGCCCTCAAGGCCGAGGTCGCCGACGAGGCCGCGCTGAAGGAACGCAAGGAGGCCGCCGAGCAGGAGCTGCGCAAGGCGCTCCAGCGGGAGGCGCTCCTGGAGGACGAGGTACGGCAGCTCACGCCGCGCCTCCAGCGCGCCCAGCAGACCTGGTACGAGCTCTCCCAGCTCGCCGAGCGGGTGCGCGGCACGATCTCGCTGGCCGACGCCCGCGTGAAGAGCGCCACCTCCGCGCCCCCCGAGGAACGGCGCGGCCGCGACCCGGAGGACATGGAGCGCGAGGCCGCCCGCATCCGTGAGCAGGAGGCCGAGCTGGAGGCGGCCCTGGAGGCGGCCGAACGCGCCCTGGAGGACACGGTCGCCCACCGCGCCGAGCTGGAACGCGCCCTGACCCAGGAGGAACGGCGCCTCAGGGACGCCGCCCGCGCCATCGCCGACCGGCGCGAGGGACTGGCCCGGCTCAGCGGCCAGGTCAACGCGGCCCGCTCCCGCGCCGCCTCCGCCCAGGCCGAGATCGAACGCCTGGCCGCCGCCCGCGACGAGGCGCAGGAACGTGCCGTCGCCGCGCAGGAGGAGTACGAGGCACTCAAGGCCGAGGTCGACGGCCTCGACGCCGGAGACGCCGAACTCGCCGAGCGGCACGAGGCCGCGAAGCAACAGCTCGCCGAGGCCGAGGCCGCCCTCACGGCAGCCCGCGAGGCCACCACGGCGGCGGAACGCAGGCGCGCCGCGACCCAGGCCCGCCACGAGACCCTGGCCCTCGGGCTGCGCCGCAAGGACGGCACCGGGATACTGCTCGCGGCGAAGGACCGTCTCTCCGGCATCCTCGGCCCGGCGGCGGAACTCCTGACGGTGACCCCGGGGCACGAAGTCGCCCTCGCGGCCGCCTTCGGAGCCGCGGCGGACGCGATCGCGGTGACGAGCCCGTCTTCGGCGGCAGACGCGATCAGACTCCTGCGCAAACAGGACGGAGGCCGGGCGACTCTGCTCCTGGCAGGAGACGCTCACCCCAGGGGCGCGGGGAACGGCGCGACCGGCCACAACGGTCCCGCAGCCGCACGACATCCCTTCGCCGCCGACCTGGTCCGCGGCCCCGCCGACCTCATGCCTGCCGTCCGACGGCTGCTCCACGGCATCGTCGTCGTCAGCACCCTCGAAGACGCCGAAGACCTCGTCTACGCCCACCCCGACCTCACCGCCGTGACGGCCGAAGGCGACCTCCTCGGCGCCCACTTCGCCCACGGCGGCTCCGCAGGCGCGCCCAGCCTCCTCGAAGTGCAGGCCTCCGTCGACGAGGCCGCCGCCGAGCTGGAGGAGCTGGCCGTCCACTGCGAGGAGCTGGCCGAGGTCCAGCAGGAGGCCGTCGAACGGCGCACGGAGTGCGTGGCGCTGGTCGAGGAGCTGGGGGAGCGGCGCCGGTCCGCCGACCGGGAGAAGTCCGCCGTCGCCCAGCAGCTCGGCCGGCTCGCCGGGCAGGCCCGGGGGGCCGCGGGGGAGGCCGAGCGGTCCACCGCCGCCGCGGCCCGGGCACAGGAGGCCCTCGACCAGGCACTCACGGAGGTCGAGGAACTCGCCGAGCGGCTCGCCGTCGCCGAGGAGATGCCGATCGAGGAGGAGCCCGACACCTCCGTACGGGACCGGCTCGCCGCCGACGGGGCCAACGCCCGCCAGACGGAGATGGAGGCCCGCCTCCAGGTCCGTACGCACGAGGAACGGGTGAAGGGCCTGGCCGGACGGGCCGACTCCCTGGACCGGGCCGCCCGCGCGGAGCGCGAGGCACGCGCGCGTGCCGAGCAGCGGCGGGCCCGGCTGCGGCACGAGGCGGCCGTCGCCGAGGCCGTCGGCTCGGGTGCCCGGCAGCTGCTCGCCCACGTCGAGGTCTCCCTCGCCCGTGCCGACGAGGAACGCACCGCCGCCGAGGCCGCCAAGGCCCGCCGCGAACACGAACTCGCCCGCGCCCGCACCGAGGGGCGCGATCTCAAGGCCGAACTCGACAAGTTGACGGATTCGGTCCATCGCGGCGAGGTACTCGGGGCCGAGAAGCGGCTGCGGATCGAGCAGCTGGAGACCAAGGCGCTGGAGGAGCTGGGTGTCGAACCGGCGGGGCTGGTGGCGGAGTACGGACCGCACCAGCTCGTGCCGCCCTCGCCCCCCGCCGAGGGCGAGGAGCTGCCGGAGGATCCGGAGCACCCGCGCAACCGCCCCAGGCCGTTCGTCCGGCCCGAGCAGGAGAAACGCCTGAAGGCCGCCGAACGCGCCTACCAGCAGCTCGGCAAGGTGAACCCGCTCGCCCTGGAGGAGTTCGCGGCGCTGGAGGAACGTCACCAGTTCCTCAGCGAGCAGCTGGAGGACCTCAAGAAGACGCGGGCGGATCTCCTCCAGGTGGTGAAGGAGGTCGACGAGCGCGTCGAGCAGGTCTTCACCGAGGCCTACCGGGACACGGCCCGGGAGTTCGAGGGCGTCTTCAGCCGGCTGTTCCCGGGTGGGGAGGGGCGGCTGATCCTGACCGACCCCGACAACATGCTCACCACGGGCGTGGACGTCGAGGCCCGGCCGCCGGGCAAGAAGGTCAAGCGGCTGTCGCTGCTCTCCGGCGGGGAGCGGTCGCTGACGGCCGTGGCGCTGCTCGTGTCGATCTTCAAGGCCCGGCCCAGTCCGTTCTACGTCATGGACGAGGTCGAGGCCGCACTCGACGACACCAACCTCCAGCGGCTCATCCGGATCATGCAGGAGCTCCAGGAAGCCTCCCAGCTGATCGTGATCACCCACCAGAAGCGCACGATGGAGGTCGCCGACGCGCTCTACGGCGTCTCCATGCAGGGCGACGGTGTGTCGAAGGTCATCAGCCAGCGCCTCCGCTAGATGAGTGTGGCCTACACCGGTCTCACCTGCGACTCTCGGTGACTTCAATACTTGAACACATCACCGTCACATTCCTGCCTCAGATTCACAGCTGCCGACCTATTGACTTCGAAACTTGAAGGCATAGTCTCGGCAACGTTCCTTTTACCTTCAGGTACCTTCAGGTGGCACCTCGAAGGCTGATTCGCTCCGGCAGCGTTGCCGGTGGCCCGAGGAGTACACGTGACCAGCACAGCGCAGGCATCCAGGTCAGGAGCCAGGACGGCTCATCCCGATCATCTCGGGCACGTCATCTTCATCGCGGCGGCGGCCGCGATGGGCGGTTTCCTCTTCGGCTACGACAGCTCCGTGATCAACGGCGCCGTCGAGGCCATCCGCGACCGCTACGACGTCGGCTCCGCAGCCCTGGCCCAGGTCATCGCCATCGCCCTCATCGGCTGCGCCATCGGCGCCGCGACCGCCGGCCGTATCGCCGACCGCATAGGTCGCATCCGGTGCATGCAGATCGCCGCCGTCCTCTTCACCGTCAGCGCCGTCGGCTCCGCGCTGCCGTTCGCGCTGTGGGACCTCGCCTTCTGGCGCGTCGTCGGCGGCTTCGCCATCGGCATGGCCTCCGTGATCGGCCCGGCCTACATCGCCGAGGTCGCCCCGCCCGCCTACCGCGGCCGGCTCGGCTCCTTCCAGCAGGCCGCGATCGTCATCGGCATCGCCGTGTCGCAGCTGGTCAACTGGGGTGTACTGAACGCCGCCGACGGCGACCAGCGCGGCAAGCTGATGGGCCTGGAGGCCTGGCAGGTCATGCTCGGCGTCATGGTCGTCCCGGCCGTCCTCTACGGGCTGCTCTCCTTCGTCATCCCCGAGTCCCCGCGCTTCCTCATCTCCGTCGGCAAGCACGAGCGCGCCCGGGAGATCCTCACCGAGGTCGAGGGCAAGGACGTCGACCTGGACGCCCGTGTCACCGAGATCGAGCACGCCATGAAGAGCGAGCACAAGTCCAGCTTCAAGGACCTGCTCGGCGGCAGCTTCTTCTTCAAGCCGATCGTCTGGATCGGCATCGGCCTGTCGGTCTTCCAGCAGTTCGTCGGCATCAACGTCGCGTTCTACTACTCCTCGACGCTGTGGCAGTCGGTCGGCGTCGACCCGACGGACTCGTTCTTCTACTCCTTCACCACCTCGATCATCAACATCGTCGGCACCGTGATCGCGATGATCTTCGTCGACCGCGTCGGCCGCAAGCCGCTGGCCCTCATCGGCTCGGTCGGCATGGTGATCGGTCTCGCGCTGGAGGCCTGGGCGTTCTCCTACGACCTGGTCGACGGCCAGCTGCCCGCCACCCAGGGCTGGGTCGCCCTGATCGCCGCGCACATGTTCGTGCTCTTCTTCGCCCTGAGCTGGGGCGTGGTCGTCTGGGTCTTCCTCGGCGAGATGTTCCCGAACCGGCTCCGCGCCGCCGCCCTGGGCGTGGCCGCCGCCGCGCAGTGGATCGCCAACTGGGCCATCACCGCGAGCTTCCCGTCGCTGGCCGACTGGAACCTGTCCGCGACCTACGTGATCTACACCGCGTTCGCCGCGCTCTCCATCCCGTTCGTCCTGAAGTTCGTCAAGGAGACGAAGGGCAAGGCGCTGGAGGAGATGGGCTGAGCCCGTCCCGCACACTCGGGGAGAAGGGCCAAAGTCCCCGCTGCCCCTCTCCCCGTAACCCGCCGTCGCCCCGGTTCGGCCACTGCCCGAGCCGGGGCGGCGGTCTGCTGTCTCACGGATCAGAACGCCGGCGCCGCTTTCCAGGGCGCGCAGGGCCGTCGCCTGGATGGTGCGCAGCCGGCGCCAGGACTCAAAACCGGCCGAGTCGTCGCACCCCTCGGTGACGTCCAGACCCGCCACTCGCCGTCCGCGTCCCGCACGAGCACATCCACCGCCAAGGTCATGCGCGCAGTGCATCACCGGCGGGCGCAGACACTCCACCGGACAGCGGGAGGGTCAGCCCGCCAGCTCCGGCAGCACCCGCTCCGCGAACAGTTGCAGACTCCGCCACCCCTCCTCCACCGGCATCCCGCCCGCCAGCGGATGCAGGACGAAGGAGTCCAGCCCCAGCCCCGCGCACTGCTCCGGCGTGAGGATCCGGTACACGCCCTCCGCGCGCAGATCCGCGACCGTCGTCGCCGCCGACTTCACCGCCGAGCGCACGCCGCCCGACTGCCAGGAGGCGTACGTCCGCGCCTCGTGCAGGAAGTGCTCGCCGTACTCCGCCCAGGCCCGGTCCGGATCCTCGGCCACATGCAGCAGCGGTGTCTCGGCGGCGGGCATCATCACCCAGCCCTCGGTGCCGTACTCGAGGAGCCGTTCCTTGTAGTACGCCTCCAGCTCCGGCAGGTGCGCGCTGGGGAAGAAGGGCAGACCGAGCCGGGCGGCCCGGCGGGCGGCGGCCTTGGAGGAGCCGCCGACCAGGAGCAGCGGGTGGGGCTCGGTGTACGGTCGCGGGGTGATGCGGACCGTGCGGCCCCGGTAGGAGAAGGGCTCGCCGGTCCAGGCCGCGAGCAGCGTCTCCAGCAGCTCGTCCTGGAGCCGCCCGCGCCGGGCGAAGTCCACTCCGAACAGGTCGTACTCCTCGGGCCGGTACCCGATCCCGGCGACCGTCACCAGCCGGCCGCCGCTCAGCAGGTCCAGCACGGCGATCTCCTCGGCGAGCCGCAGCGGGTCGTGCAGCGGGCCGATGACCGCCGACACGGTGACCGCGACACGCCGGGTCGCGCCGAAGACCGCCCCCGCGAAGGCGAACGGCGACGGCAGCCAGTTGTTGTCGGCCCCGTGGTGCTCCTCCGTCTGCACGGTGGTCACGCCCCGGTCGTCGGCGTACGAGGCCATCTCCAGGGCCGCCCGGTAACGGGCACCGAGCTCGGCGGGGGAGGCCCCGGGAGCGACGAGGTTGAAGCGTACGACCGAGACGGGCATGGGACGTCTCCCTTCACCGGGCGGGTGTCCGGAGGACGTTAGCTGACGGGGCATCAGACATCCAGGGGTGTGGAGATCCGGCGGCCCTCGTCCCGGGAGGGCGGTGCGAGCAGCGTGACCCGGGGCCCCATGACTGATACTGGACGCGTTATGGACATCGTCATCCTTGCTGTAGTCATCGCCGTGGTCGTGCTCGGCGCGCTCGGCGGGCTCATCGTCGGCAGCCGGCGCAAGAAGCAGCTGCCCCCGCCCCCGCCCGCAGCGCCCGACATCACCACCCCACCGGCCGAGCCGCACGTCGGCGACGAGGCCGAGACGCCGCGGGAGGAACCGCGGCGCACGATAGAGGAGGTGGATCTCCCGGACGGCTCGGCTCCGGTCGTCGTCGAGGAGCCGCCCACCGAGGCTCCCGAGATCGAGGTCCCGGAGCCCACCGCCGGCCGCCTGGTCCGGCTGCGGGCCCGGCTCTCCCGCTCGCAGAACGCTCTCGGCCAGGGCCTGCTGACCCTGCTGTCGCGCGAGCACCTCGACGAGGACACCTGGGAGGAGATCGAGGACACCCTGCTCACCGCCGACGTCGGCGTGCAGCCCACCCAGGAACTGGTCGAGCGTCTGCGTGAGCGGGTGAAGGTCCTCGGCACCCGCACCCCCGAGGAACTGCGCACCCTGCTGCGTGAGGAAATGATCACGCTGGTCGGCCGCGACATGGACCGCACGGTCAAGACCGAGCCGGAGGACCGCAAGCCGGGCATCGTGCTGGTCGTCGGCGTCAACGGCACCGGCAAGACCACCACCACCGGCAAGCTCGCCCGTGTCCTGGTGGCCGACGGCCAGAGCGTCGTCCTCGGCGCCGCCGACACCTTCCGGGCCGCCGCCGCCGACCAGCTCCAGACCTGGGGCGAGCGCGTCGGCGCCTACACCGTGCGCGGACCGGAGGGCGGCGACCCGGCCTCCGTCGCCTTCGACGCGGTCAAGGAGGGCAAGGAGATGGGCGCGAACGTCGTGCTCATCGACACCGCCGGCCGCCTGCACACCAAGACCGGCCTGATGGACGAGCTCGGCAAGGTCAAGCGGGTCGTGGAGAAGCACGCCCCGGTGGACGAGGTGCTGCTCGTGCTCGACGCCACCACCGGCCAGAACGGCCTGGTCCAGGCCCGGGTCTTCGCCGAGGTCGTCGACATCACCGGCATCGTCCTCACCAAGCTGGACGGCACGGCCAAGGGCGGCATCGTGGTCGCGGTCCAGCGCGAGCTGGGCGTTCCGGTCAAGCTGGTCGGGCTCGGCGAGGGCGCGGACGACCTGGCGCCGTTCGAGCCGGAGGCGTTCGTTGACGCCCTTATCGGAGAATGAGCTGCGGACAGCATCGGAGCGTGGGCTCCTGACGTCCGTATACAGCAGGGAAGCGCCCGCCCCCGAGGTGCAGTCGGGGTCGGGCGCTTCGCTGTGCGGGGCGCCGGCCTAGGGGCCCTACGCCCGTGACCGGTGCGCCACATACGCCAGCGTGCCCAGGACCAGGCGGGCCTCCGGCGGCCTGGATGCCGAGTCCAGGGCGGGGGAGCGCAGCCAGCGCACCGGGCCGAGCCCGCCGTGGTCCGAGGGCGGTGCCGTGATGTGCGTGCCGGGGCCGAGGCCGCGCAGGTCGAGGGCGGCCGGGTCGTCCCAGCCCATGCGGTAGAGGAGGCCGGGCAGGTCGGCTGCGGCGCCGGGGGCGACGAAGAACCGGGCGCGGCCGTCCGGGGTCACCGCGACGGGGCCGACGGGCAGGCCCATGCGCTCCAGCCGGGCCAGAGCGCGGCAGCCGGCGGGTTCTGCCACCTCGATGACGTCGAACGCCTGGCCGACCGGCAGCATCACCGAGGCGCCGGGGAATTCGCCCCAGGTCTCGGTCACCTCGTCCAGCGTCGCCCCGGCGGGGATCACCGGCGCGAAGTCCAGCGGATGCGCGCCCGGCGCCGGGCAGTCGCGGCGGCCGCAGGAACAGGCGCCCGCCGCGGCCCGGGCGCCCGGCACCACGTCCCAGCCCCACAGGCCGGTGTATTCGGCCACGGCGGTGCCGTCCGACGTGCGGCCGCGGCGGCGTGAGCCGGACCGGATGTCGCGCATGCCCCGGCTGATGCCGATCGTGAAGCCCATGCCCCCTCCAACGGGTCCGGCCCACCGCTGGTTACGCAGCGGACGCGAGACGTGACTCTCTGTTTCCGCCTTCCCGACGGCGAACGGTTCACTCGGCGTCCGGAAGTGCCCAGGGTGGTGTGCCTGGCGACACGCGCCCCCGAGTGCATCGCTGCACCCGCTCCTGGGTGTCCTGTGTCAAGTGAATCGCGGTGACGCGTGGGTGAGTTCATTCGTTGGGGTGGCGAATGGTGGCGTTTCCGTGTGAGCCGTGGCTGAACGGGTGATCGTAGGATTACTTTGTGTGCACGAGTCCTGGGGGCACATGCGCATGTGGGTATGCCGGAGGCAAGTCGGTATTCCGTTCGAAGGGTGACAAGGGCCGGACGGACGGCCGTACGAACCGGCATGCTGATAGGCCTTGGCGCACTCGGCGACAAGTGGTCTCAGGGATGGGGGCGTTCCAGTGAGCGGCAACGGCGGAAGCGGGACGGACGCTGCAAACGCGACGCACACTGACAAGCGCCCGAACGAGCTGCTCACCTCCTGGTTCGTACGCAGTGGCTGGTCCAAGGGCGAGCTGGCCCGCCAGGTCAACCGCAGGGCACGCCAGCTCGGCGCCAACCACATCTCCACGGACACCTCGCGCGTGCGCCGCTGGCTCGACGGCGAGAACCCTCGCGAGCCGATCCCCAGGATCCTGTCCGAGCTGTTCTCGGAGCGCTTCGGCGTCGTCGTCTCCGTCGAGGACCTGGGACTGCGCACCGCGCGCCAGTCCCCCTCCGCGACCGGCGTCGACCTGCCCTGGACGGGCCCGCAGACCGTGGCCCTGCTCAGTGAGTTCTCGCGCAGCGACCTGATGCTGGCGCGGCGCGGCTTCCTCGGGAGCTCGCTGGTCCTGTCTGCGGGCCCGGCCCTCATCGAGCCCATGCAGCGCTGGCTCGTCCCCTCGCCCCCGGCCCCGCGGTCGGAGCCCGAGCCTGCGGGCGGCCCCTCCGGGCGGGCCCGCGGCCGGCTCTCCGCGCCGGAGCTGGACCTGCTGGAGTCCACGACCGTGATGTTCCGGCAGTGGGACGCCCAGTGCGGCGGCGGCCTGCGCCGCAAGGCGGTCGTCGGGCAACTGCACGAGGTGACGGACCTGCTCCAGGAGCCCCAGCCCGAGGCCACCACCCGGCGCCTGTTCAAGGTCGCCGCCGAACTCGCCGAGCTGGCCGGCTGGATGTCGTACGACATCGGGCTCCAGCCGACCGCGCAGAAGTACTTCGTCCTCGCGCTGCACGCCGCGAAGGAGGCCGGTGACCGGCCCCTCGGTTCGTACGTGCTGTCCAGCATGAGCCGGCAGATGATCCATCTCGGCCGGCCCGACGACGCGCTGGAACTGATCCACCTCGCGCAGTACGGCAGCCGGGACTGCGCCAGCCCGCGCACCCAGTCGATGCTGTATGCGATGGAGGCCCGCGCCTACGCCAACATGGGCCAGCCCGGCAAGTGCAAGCGGGCGGTCCGGATGGCCGAGGACACCTTCGCCGAGGCCGACGAGTGGGACGAGCCCGACCCCGACTGGATCCGCTTCTTCTCCGAGGCCGAGCTGTACGGGGAGAACTCGCACTCGTACCGCGACCTGGCCTACGTCGCCGGCCGCAGCCCGACGTACGCCTCGCTGGCCGAGCCCCTGATGAAGCGGGCCGTGGAGCTCTTCGCCGAGGACGACGAGCACCAGCGGTCGTACGCGCTGAACCTGATCGGCATGGCCACGGTGAACCTCCTCCAGCGCGAGCCCGAGCAGTGCACGGTCTTCGCCTCCCAGGCCATGCAGGTCGCCAAGAAGGTCCGCTCCGAGCGGGTCAACACTCGTATCCGAAAGACGGTCGACACGGCCGCGCGCGACTTCGGTGACCTCGGCGAGGTCGTCGACCTCACCGAGCGGCTGGCCGCCGAGCTGCCCGAGACGGCAGAGGCGGTCTGAGCCCGGCTCTCCGGGCATCTGACCGCCCCCTGAACCCCGGCCGCGGCCGGCCCTCCCGAACCGCCCGACTCGGCTCCCCCATGCCAGGTCACCGGAAGGCCGACCGCGGCCGGACCCGCTTCCGCGCGGAAGATTGCGTCACGATAACGATCGACGCGCCCACAATCCGGCAGTTCATCGAGGCGTAACACAGAGAGCGCCTTCGTCACGGCGGCGAAACAACGAGGGGCTTCCACCGAAACCGCGCTGCGCCAATCTCGTGGCGCATAACCGGCCCACCCCTCATTCCGCTCAAGGCTTCGCCCGCACGGGGCCGTACCAACGACGAGGAGACGCCGATGGCACCAGCCATCACCCTTGCCGCAGAAGCACCCAAGCTGTCTGCCGCCAACACAGGGTTCATGCTCATCTGTTCCGCCCTGGTGATGCTCATGACCCCGGGCCTGGCCTTCTTCTACGGAGGCATGGTCCGCGTCAAGAGCACCCTGAACATGCTGATGATGAGCTTCATCAGCCTGGGGATCGTCACCATCCTGTGGGTGCTGTACGGCTTTTCCATGGCGTTCGGCACCGACTCCGGCAGCCTCATCGGCTGGAACTCCGACTGGGTCGGCCTCGGCAACATCGGCCTGACCGAGCTGTGGCCCGGCTACACCATCCCGGTGTTCGTGTTCCTGGTCTTCCAGCTGATGTTCGCGATCATCACGCCCGCCCTGATCAGCGGTGCCCTCGCCGACCGCGTGAAGTTCAGCGCGTGGGCGCTGTTCGTCGCCCTGTGGGCCACGGTCGTCTACTTCCCGGTCGCGCACTGGGTCTGGGGCACCGGCGGCTGGGCCTTCGAGCTGGGTGTGATCGACTTCGCCGGTGGTACGGCGGTCCACATCAACGCCGGTGCCGCCGCGCTCGGCGTGATCCTGGTCATCGGCAAGCGCGTCGGCTTCAAGAAGGACCCGATGCGCCCGCACAGCCTGCCGCTGGTCATGCTCGGCGCCGGTCTGCTGTGGTTCGGCTGGTTCGGCTTCAACGCCGGCTCGTGGCTCGGCAACGACGACGGTGTCGGCGCGCTGATGTTCGTCAACACGCAGGTCGCCACCGCCGCCGCCATGCTGGCCTGGCTCGCCTACGAGAAGATCCGCCACGGCGCGTTCACCACGCTGGGCGCCGCCTCCGGCGCGGTCGCGGGCCTGGTCGCCATCACCCCGGCCGGCGGCGCGGTCACCCCGCTCGGCGCGATCGCCGTCGGCGTCATCGCCGGTGTCCTGTGCGCCATGGCCGTCGGCCTGAAGTACAAGTTCGGCTACGACGACTCTCTCGACGTCGTCGGTGTCCACCTGGTCGGCGGTGTCGTCGGCTCCCTGCTGATCGGCTTCTTCGCCAGCGGCAAGGGCCAGTCCGAGGTCGAGGGCCTCTTCTACGGCGGCGGCCTGACCCAGTTCTGGAAGCAGTGCGCCGGTGTCTTCGCGGTGCTCGCCTACTCGCTGATCGTCTCCGCGCTCCTCGCCTTCATCCTCGACAAGACCATGGGTATGCGGGTCACCGAGGACGATGAGGTCGCCGGCATCGACCAGGCCGAGCACGCCGAGACCGCATACGACTTCAGCGGCGCCGGTGGCGGTGCCGCCAAGACCGCCGCCGTCGCGGCCGCCGTGGCCGGAGCCGAGAGCAAGAAGGTGGACGCATGAAGCTCATCACCGCCGTCGTGAAGCCGCACCGGCTCGACGAGATCAAGGAAGCCCTCCAGGCCTTCGGCGTGCACGGCCTGACGGTCACCGAGGCCAGCGGCTACGGTCGGCAGCGGGGCCACACCGAGGTCTACCGCGGTGCCGAGTACACCGTCGACCTGGTCCCGAAGATCCGCATCGAGGTCCTCGTCGAGGACGACGACGCCGAGCAGCTGATCGACGTCGTGGTCAAGGCGGCCCGCACCGGCAAGATCGGTGACGGCAAGGTCTGGTCCATCCCGGTCGACACGGCCGTACGGGTCCGGACCGGCGAGCGCGGCCCCGACGCGCTCTGAGGCAGGCAAACAGAACAGGAGTCGCTGGGTGACGGGTACGGACGTGCAGAAGGAAGCAGAGGACTCGGGACCCAGCGGCTACGCGGCGGCCCGGCTGCGTCTCCTCACCGAGGAGGCGCGGTCCGGGCCGCCGCGCCGTGCGGCCCTGGCCGAACTGACCGACGACTGGCTCACCGGCCTGTTCACCGCGGGCTCGGAGGGGCTGCGCGGGGTCTCCCTGGTCGCCGTCGGCGGCTACGGACGCGGCGAACTCTCCCCGCGCAGCGACCTCGACCTGCTCCTGCTGCACGACGGCAGCGACCCCAAGGCGGTCGCCGCCCTGGCCGACCGGCTCTGGTACCCCGTGTGGGACCTGGGCCTGGCCCTCGACCACTCCGTCCGCACGCCCGCCGAGGCCCGCAAGACCTCCGGCGAGGACCTCAAGGTGCAGCTCGGCCTGCTGGACGCCCGGCACCTCGCCGGTGACCTCGGCCTCACGGCCGGACTGCGTACGGCCGTGCTGGCCGACTGGCGCAACCAGGCGCCCAAACGCCTGCCCGAACTCCAGGAGCTGTGCGCGGAACGCGCCGAGCGCCAGGGCGAGTTGCAGTACCTTCTGGAACCCGACCTGAAGGAGGCCCGCGGCGGGCTGCGCGACGCCACCGCCCTGCGCGCCGTCGCCGCCTCCTGGCTCGCCGACGCCCCGCGCGAGGGCCTCGCCGACGCCCGGCGCCGGCTCCTCGACGTACGGGACGCACTGCACCTGGCCACCGGGAGGGCGACCGACCGGCTCGCCCTCCAGGAGCAGGACCAGGTGGCCGCCGAGCTCGGTCTGCTCGACGCGGACACGCTGCTGCGGCAGGTGTACGAGGCGGCGCGGCTGGTCTCGTACGCCAGTGACGTCACCTGGCGCGAGGTGGGGCGCGTGCTGCGATCGCGCGCCGTGCGGCCCAGGCTGCGCGCCATGCTGGGCGGCGGGAAGCCGACCGCCGAGCGTTCTCCGCTGGCCGAGGGCGTCGTGGAGCAGGACGGTGAGGTGGTGCTCGCCCGTGCCGCACGCCCCGAGCGCGACCCCGTACTGCCGCTGCGCGCCGCGGCCGCCGCCGCTCAGGCCGGACTCCCGCTCTCCCTGCACGCTGTACGGCGCATGGCGGCCACCGTGCGCCCGCTGCCCACGCCCTGGCCCGCCGAAGCGCGCGAGCAGCTCGTGACCCTGCTCGGCTCCGGCCGCCCGACCATCGAGGTCTGGGAGGCGCTGGAGGCCGAGGGGCTCATCACGCGGCTGCTGCCGGACTGGGAGCGGGTGCGCTGTCGCCCGCAGCGCAACGCCGTGCACATCTGGACCGTGGACCGGCATCTCATCGAAACCGCCGTGCGCGCCTCCGAGTTCACCCGCCGCGTCAGCCGCCCCGACCTGCTGCTGGTCGCCGCGCTGCTGCACGACATCGGCAAGGGCTGGCCCGGCGACCACTCGGTGGCCGGCGAGATCATCGCCAAGGACGTGGCCGCCCGCATCGGCTTCGACCGCCACGACGTGACGGTCGTCGCCACCCTCGTCCGGCACCACCTGCTGCTCGTCGAGACCGCCACCCGGCGTGACCTGGAGGACCCGGCCACCGTGCGCTCGGTCGCCGAGGCCGTCGGCTCCCAGGGCACCCTGGAGCTGCTGCACGCGCTCACCGAGGCCGACGCCCTGGCCACCGGCCCGGCCGCCTGGTCGTCCTGGCGCGGTTCGCTCGTCGCCGACCTGGTCGAGCGGGTCTCGGCGGTGCTCGCCGGGGACGTCCCGGCCGACCCCGAGGATGCCGCGCCGACCGCCGAGCAGGAGCGGCTCGCCATCGAGGCGGTCGCGACGGGCAGCCCGGTCCTCTCCCTGCGGGCGCAGACCGAGCCGCCCGCCGGGCAGGAGCCCTCCGGCGACCCCGAGCCGCTCGGCGTGGAACTGCTCATCGCCGTGCCCGAGCAGCCGGGCGTGCTGCCCGCGGTGGCCGGTGTCCTCGCCATGCACCGGCTGACCGTACGAACGGCGGAGCTGCGGTCCCTGACCCTCCCGGACGGTGTCGACGGCACCGTCCTGCTGCTGGACTGGCGGGTCGCCGCCGAGTACGGCTCCCTGCCGCAGGCCGCCCGGCTGCGGGCGGACCTGGTGCGGGCGCTGGACGGCTCCCTGGACATCGCCGGCCGTCTCGCCGAACGGGACGCGGCCTATCCGCGCCGCCGGGGCGTGGTGGCCCCGCCGCCCCGGGTGTCGGTCCACCCGGCCGCCTCCCGGCTGGCCACCGTCATCGAGGTCCGCTCCCAGGACGCCCCGGGCCTGCTGTTCCGCATCGGCCGCGCCCTGGAGGACGCGAGCGTACAGATGCGCAGCGCGCACGTCTCGACGCTCGGCGCCAACGCCGTGGACGCCTTCTACGTCACCGGCCCCGAGGGCGCGCCGCTGCCCGGGGACGAGGCCGAGTCGGTGGCGCGGAAGCTGGAGGAGACCCTGCGTGGGTGAGGGCGACCCGGCGACTTGTCACGCCGGGATACCCTGGAGGGCGATTCCCCAGTCTGTCTCCGACCCCGAGGACCGCGAGCGCCGTGTTCGATACTCTTTCCGATCGCCTCTCAGCGACCTTCAAGAACCTGCGCGGCAAGGGACGGCTCTCCGAGGCGGACATCGACGCCACGGCGCGCGAGATCCGGATCGCGCTGCTTGAGGCGGATGTGGCGCTTCCGGTCGTCCGGACGTTCATCAAGAACGTCAAGGAGCGTGCCCTCGGCATCGAGGTCTCCAAGGCGCTGAACCCGGCCCAGCAGGTCCTCAAGATCGTCAACGACGAACTGGTCACCATCCTCGGCGGTGAGACCCGGCGCCTGCGCTTCGCCAAGCAGCCGCCCACCGTGATCATGCTGGCCGGTCTGCAGGGTGCCGGTAAGACCACCCTCGCGGGCAAGCTCGGCCGCTGGCTGAAGGAGCAGGGCCACTCCCCGCTGCTGGTCGCCTGTGACCTCCAGCGCCCGAACGCCGTGAACCAGCTCAGCGTCGTCGCCGAGCGCGCCGGTGTCGCCGTCTACGCGCCCGAGCCGGGCAACGGCGTCGGCGACCCGGTCAAGGTCGCCAAGGACTCCATCGAGCACGCCAAGTCCAAGGTCCACGACATCGTCATCGTGGACACCGCCGGCCGCCTGGGCATCGACCAGGAGATGATGCAGCAGGCCGCGGACATCCGGGACGCGGTGAGCCCCGACGAGATCCTGTTCGTCGTCGACGCGATGATCGGTCAGGACGCCGTCAACACCGCCGAGGCCTTCCGCGACGGCGTCGGCTTCGACGGCGTGGTGCTCTCCAAGCTCGACGGTGACGCCCGCGGTGGTGCCGCCCTGTCGATCCGGCAGATCACCGGCAAGCCGATCATGTTCGCGTCGAACGGCGAGAAGCTCGACGACTTCGACGCCTTCCACCCGGACCGGATGGCCTCCCGCATCCTCGACATGGGTGACCTGCTCACCCTGATCGAGCAGGCGGAGAAGACCTTCGACCAGGCCGAAGCCCAGAAGATGGCCGAGAAGCTGGCCTCCAAGAAGGGCCAGGACTTCACCCTCGACGACTTCCTGGCCCAGATGGAGCAGGTCAGGAAGATGGGCTCCATCTCCAAGCTGCTCGGCATGCTCCCGGGCATGGGCCAGATGAAGGACCAGATCAACAACCTCGACGAGCGGGACGTCGACCGCACGGCCGCGATCATCAAGTCGATGACCCCGGCCGAGCGCCAGGAGCCGACGATCATCAACGGCTCGCGCCGCGCCCGTATCGCCAAGGGCTCCGGCGTCGAGGTCAGCGCGGTGAAGAACCTGGTCGAGCGGTTCTTCGAGGCCCGCAAGATGATGTCCCGCATGGCCCAGGGCGGCGGCATGCCCGGGATGCCCGGCATGCCGGGCATGGGCGGCGGTCCCGGCCGGGCGAAGAAGAAGCAGAAGCAGGCCAAGGGCAAGCAGCGCTCCGGCAACCCGATGAAGCGCAAGCAGCAGGAGCAGGAGGAGGCCGCCCGCCGCGCGGCCGCCGCCGAGGGCGGCAACGCCTTCGGGCTGCCGCAGCAGGGCGCCAAGGACTTCGAACTCCCCGACGAGTTCAAGAAGTTCATGGGCTGACCCAAGAAGTCCACCGGCTGACCGCCCGTTCCCGTACGACCCGGGGTTCTGAACGGCACTGAGGGCGCCCCCCTTCGAAAGGGGGCGCCCTCAGTGGTTCGTCGCCGGCGCGCCGGTCAGGCGTTCGGGAACTTCCAGATGTAGGGCTCGCCGTCTTCCTCGGACCAGTGGACCTCGACGCTCTTGGCGTTCGCCGGGATCACGTACGTCTCGCAGAAGACGTGGCTCTCGCCCTGCTTCCAGCTCTCGACGTCGTACGGGTCCTCGCAGCCCGCCGTGTCCTCGGACGCGCCGATGAGGACGCTGCCGCGCCGCCCGTCGGCGAAGACCGTGGTGCCGTCGTGCACGTCCGAGCCCTCGGTGAGGGCCGGCCCGCTCTTGTGCGTGTACTTCACGTGGGCGACGGCCAGCACCATGCCCTTGACCTTGTCCGGCTCCGACACGGCCTTGGCGGCCTCCGCCTCGGTGCCCACGTCGACCTTCTGCGCCACGACGTCGTAGGTGACCTCGCCCGGGTCCTCCGCGACCTTGCCCGTGGCGCTCTCGCCGGTCCCCAGCTCGCCCCCGGACGCCGGCTCCGGCGACGGGAAGACCTTGGCCTTCTCGGTGTCCGGGCTCTTCGCGTCGGCCTTGTCGTCGCCGCCACCGCAGGCGGTGAGGGCCAGGGCGAGAACGGCGACGGGCGCGACGAGACGCAGCGCGGTCTTGTGGTGCGGCAAAACAGCTCCTGTATGCAGATGTGTAGGTCCCCCGAGCGGTGGATCACATTAAGCGTTCATGATCCACCTGGTGAAACCCAAAGGACCCCATGGTGCCTTCTTCACACCATTCACACCTGCACTGAAGACCTGTTCGTCATCGTGTCCGGGCGATCAGATACCGGAACACGTTCGGCATCCACACCGTCCCGTCCTGCCGCTGGTGCGGGTGCAGAGCCTCGGTCAGCTCCTTGTCCACCTGCACCTGGTCCGTCGCCGTGATCGCCGCGTCGAACAACCCCGTCGACTTGAGCCCGCGCACCGCGCTGTCCACATCGGCGTACCCGAAGGGGCACGCCACCCGCCCGGACCCGTCCGGCTTGAGACCGGCCCGCTGGGCGACGTCCTCCAGGTCGTCGCGGAGGGCGGGGCGCCAGCTGCCCGTGCTGCGCAGCGGCTCCGCCAGCTTGGTGGCGACCCGCAGCACGGACGTCGTGGCGCACCGCTCCGGCGGGCCCCAGCCCGCCAGCACCACGGCCGCTCCGCGCCCCGCCAGCGGCGTCGCCTCCGCGAGCAGCCCGCCCAGCCCCTCCGAGTCGCCCGCGAGGCACCCGATCGGCTCGAAGGCGGTCACCAGGGTGTACGCGGGAGCGCTCGGCTCCTCGGTGTCCCGGGGTGAGCCGTCGACCAGCCGGGCGCCGGCACGCGCGTGCGTGGCCCCCGCCTCGGGCAGCAACCGCTGCCGTGCGAGGGCCATTCTTTCGGGGGAAGCGTCGACACCGGTGACCGCCGCTCCCCGGGCGGCGGCCATCAGCAGGGCGAGTCCGGAACCGCAGCCGAGGCCGAGCAGCCGCGTCGTGGGACCCACGTCCAGTCGCTCGTAGACGGCCTCATAGAGCGGTACGAGCATCCGCTCCTGGATCTCGGACCAGTCACGCGCGCGTGCACGCAGGTCCACGCGGGGTGCGGCCCCCGCGTGAGGCAGGTGCTGCCGCACGAGCGTAGGTGTCATAAGTAAGCGCCCCAATCCGCCGAGAGTTACCTCTTGCCCGATTCCATGGCCCCCGTGACAGTGCGCTCGCACTACCCCCGTATGCCAGGAAACTCCCCCCTCGACCTGTCGTCCAGTGGAATGCGGCCCGGTATATGAGTTGTCATGTGCCTATGGCGAGATTTCACATTCCGGCAACGTGGGCCCGTACCATCTCGCCATGGCCAAGGCACCCGTACTCACCCCCCAGGCGGACGATTTCCCGCGCTGGTACCAGGACTTGATCACCAAGGCGGAGCTCGCCGACAACGGACCAGTGCGCGGCACCATGGTCATCCGGCCGTACGGGTACGGGTTGTGGGAGCGGATGCAGGCCGAGATGGACGCCCGCATCAAGGAGACCGGCACTCAGAACGCGTACTTCCCCCTCCTGATCCCGCAGTCGTACCTCACCCGCGAGGCGGACCACGTCGAGGGCTTCGCGCCGGAGCTCGCGGTCGTCACGCACGGCGGCGGCAAGGAGCTGGAGGAGCCGGCGGTCGTCCGGCCCACCTCCGAGATGATCATCAACGACTACTTCTCGAAGTGGGTGCAGAGCTACCGCGACCTGCCCCTGCTCATCAACCAGTGGGCGAACGTCGTCCGCTGGGAGCTGCGGCCCCGCCTCTTCCTGCGGACCACCGAGTTCCTCTGGCAGGAGGGCCACACCGCGCACGCCACGTACGAGGAGGCACGCGACTTCGCCGCGCACATCCACCGGCAGGTCTACGAGGACTTCATGGTGAACGTCCTCGCGATGGACGTCGTCCCCGGCCGCAAGACCGTCAAGGAGCGGTTCGCCGGCGCGATCAACACCCTCACGCTCGAAGGCATGATGGGCGACGGCAAGGCCCTCCAGATGGCCACCAGCCACGAGCTGGGCCAGAACTTCGCCAAGGCCTTCAACACGCAGTACCTGTCGAAGGACGGCCGGCAGGAGCTGGTCTGGCAGACCTCATGGGGTTCCACCACCCGCATGATCGGCGCCCTGGTGATGATGCACGGCGACGACAACGGCCTGCGCGTCCCGCCGAGGCTGGCACAGACCCAGGCCGTGGTGCTCGCGATCAAGGGCGACGAGGCGGTTCTGGCCAAGGTCCGCGAGATCGGCGACCGGCTGAAGGCGGCCGGGATCCGTGTCCAGGTCGACGACCGCACCGACACCCCCTTCGGCCGCCGTGCCGTCGACTGGGAGCTCAAGGGTGTGCCGGTCCGCATCGAGATCGGCCCGCGCGACCTGGAGAACGGCACCGCGATGCTGGCCCGCCGCATCCCGGGCGGCAAGGAGCCGGTCTCCCTGGACACCCTGGTGTCGCTGCTGCCGAAGGTCCTCGAAGAGGACCAGGCGCTGCTGCTGAAGCAGTCCCGGGAGCGCCGCGAGTCCCGTACCACCGAGGTCGCGACGATCGACGAGGCCGTCGAGGTGGCCGGCGCGGGCGGCTGGGCGCGCATCCCGTGGGCGGTGCTCGGCGAGGAGGGCGAAGCCAAGCTGGCCGACCACGCGGCGACCGTACGGTGTCTGGTCGCCGAGGACGGGTCGGTGCCGGACGCCGACGACGCACCCGGTAACGTCGCGGTCGTCGCACGCGCTTACTGAGTTGGGGCGCAAGGCGACCGAAATGCCTCTTGCGTAACCGCGGACCCCAGAATCCCCGGCGTGCGGACGTCATCTACGCGCCGGGGCGTACGCGGGACTACGCACCAACTTGTGGTGAGCTGCGAGGCTTCACCCCAGATCAGCGCACCCGCCCTCGTCGGGACGCATCAGAGGCAACTGACGGGTACGTGCAAATTATTTGGGATGCCCCGGAATCGGAACACTGGGGCACCCCGGCTCGTTGTCATTACGTGAGCACGACACAGACACCACCTGTTCTCGCCGCAGAGCTGGCACAGGCGTGGGCCGACATTCAGCGGTACCACCCCGAGCTGCCCGACCTTGCCGCGCCAGAGTCCCTGATCGGGGAGTCGTCGTCCGCGTGCGGTCACGAGCTCTCCTTCGAGCGACTGCTCCATGAGGCAGTCCATGGCATCGCCGCCGCCCGCGGCGTCCGCGACACCTCCCGTGCCGGCCGCTACCACAACCGCAGATTCCTCGCGATCGCCGAGGAGCTGGGCCTGGACCACCCCGAGGAACCGCATCCCAGCAGCGGCTTCTCCCTGGTCACGCTCAACCCCGAGGCGAAGCGCCGCTACCGCCCGACGATGGAGCGCCTCCAGCGCGCCCTGAAGGCCCACACGGCCGCGACCTCATCCGACACCTCCCGCACCTTCCGGGGCCCGGCCGCCCGGCACGGCTCCTCCGGTGGCGGCGTCCGCGTCAAGGCGGTCTGCGACTGCGGCCGCAACGTACGCGTCGTGCCCTCGGTCCTCGCCCAGGCACCGATCGTCTGCGGCGGCTGCGGAAAGCCGTTCCGGATCCCGGACGTCGTGGGAGCGGGGGCGGTGGCCGGCTGACGTCCACCACCGGCATCTCGTGGCTGCCGGTCGGGACAGCACTCGCCACTGCCGGGCCGGGCACCCGACGTACCTCACCTCCACGCCGGGTGCCCCCTCAGCATGCCCGCAGGGCAGCGAGCCCCTCGGTCAAGGACGCCCGGCAGGGTGTGGCACAATGGCTAGCTGTACTCGACAGCCGCACAGGAACCCTCTCGCCTCCGGCTGACGCGTCCATCGGGCACTCGGGTACCGCAACCCCACGCGGCTTTTCTCGCCGTGCCCAACCACGTCAAAACCAGGAGAACCCACTCCCGTGGCAGTCAAGATCAAGCTGAAGCGTCTGGGCAAGATCCGTTCGCCTCACTACCGCATCGTCGTCGCCGACTCCCGTACCCGTCGTGACGGTCGTGCGATCGAGGAGATCGGCAAGTACCACCCGACGTACAACCCGTCGGTGATCGAGGTCGACGCCGAGCGCGTGGCGTACTGGCTCGGTGTCGGCGCGCAGCCGACCGAGCCCGTGATGGCCATCCTCAAGAAGACCGGCGACTGGCAGAAGTTCAAGGGCGAGCCCGCCCCGGCTCCGCTGCTGACGCAGCCCGAGAAGGCCGCGCGCCCGTCGTTCGAGGCCATCGGCGGCGACGACGAGGGCAAGGGTGAGGCGATCACCCAGAAGAAGAAGGCTGAGAAGAAGGACGAGGCCGCCGCTGAGTCCGCTTCGACCGAGGCCTGAGCATGCTCGAGGAGGCTCTCGAGCACCTCGTGAAGGGCATCGTCGACAACCCTGACGATGTGCAGGTCGCCTCGCGCGACCTGCGCCGCGGGCGAGTGCTCGAGGTCCGGGTCCACCCGGACGACCTCGGCAAGGTGATCGGCCGCAACGGCCGCACCGCACGCGCCCTGCGTACCGTCGTGGGCGCCATCGGCGGTCGCGGTGTCCGCGTCGACCTCGTCGACGTGGACCACGTCCGCTGACGCTTATCGCAACCGGCTCGGGCCGGGGAAGGCCTGAGGGCCGTCCCCGGCCCGCAGTCGTATGACAGGAGACTGGACACGTGCAGCTGGTAGTCGCACGGATCGGCCGTGCCCATGGCATCAAGGGCGAGGTCACCGTCGAGGTACGGACCGACGAGCCGGAACTGAGGCTCGCCCCCGGCGCCGTACTCACCACCGATCCCGCTTCCACGGGACCGCTCACCATCGAGACGGGCCGCGTCCACAGCGGTCGTCTCCTGCTGCGCTTCGAGGGCGTCAGCGACCGCACCGGCGCCGAGGCCCTGCGCAACACCCTCCTGATCGCCGACGTCGACCCGGAGGAACTGCCCGAGGGCGAGGACGAGTACTACGACCACCAGCTCATCGACCTCGACGTGGTCACCGCGGACGGCACGGAGGTCGGCCGGATCACGGAGATCTCGCACCTGCCCACCCAGGACCTGTTCATCGTGGAGCGCCCCGACGGCAGCGAGGTGATGATCCCCTTCGTCGAGGAGATCGTCGCCGAGATCGACCTCGAGGAGCAGAAGGCCGTCATCACCCCGCCGCCGGGCCTGATCGACGACCGCGCCGAGATCGCCTCCAGCCGGGAGGACGCCTCCGGCGGGGAAGACGCCTCCGGCCGGGAAGACGTCTCCAGCCGGGAAGAGTCGTAATGCGCCTCGACGTCGTCACGATCTTCCCCGAGTACCTGGAACCGCTGAACGTCTCCCTCGTGGGCAAGGCACGCGCGCGTGGACAGCTGAACGTACACGTCCACGACCTGCGTTCCTGGACCTACGACCGCCACAACACCGTCGACGACACGCCCTACGGCGGCGGTCCCGGCATGGTCATGAAGACCGAGCCCTGGGGAGAGGCGCTGGACTCCGTCCTGGCCGACGGCTACGAGGGGGGCTCCCGCGCGCCGGCCCTCATCGTGCCCACGCCCAGCGGCCGCCCCTTCACCCAGGAGCTCGCCGTCCACCTCTCCGAGCGCCCCTGGCTGATCTTCACGCCGGCCCGCTACGAGGGCATCGACCGTCGGGTCGTCGACGAGTACGCGACGCGGATGCCGGTGTACGAGGTGTCCATCGGCGACTACGTCCTGGCCGGCGGTGAGGCGGCCGTCCTGGTCGTCACGGAGGCCGTGGCGCGGCTGCTGCCCGGCGTCCTGGGCAACGCCGAGTCCCACCGGGACGACTCCTTCGCGCCCGGCGCCATGGCGAGCCTGCTGGAGGGGCCCGTCTACACCAAGCCGCCCGAGTGGCGCGGCCGGGACATCCCCGACGTGCTGCTCAGCGGCCACCACGGGAAGATCGCCCGCTGGCGCCGGGACGAGGCCCTGAAGCGCACCACGGCGCACCGGCCCGACCTCATCGAGCGCTGCGACCCCAAGGCCTTCGACAAGAAGGACCGCGAGATGCTGTCCATCCTGGGCTGGGCGCCGGATCCGGCGGGGGAGCCGTACGGCCGATTTTGGCGCAGGACCGACGGCGTGGAAGAATAGCGAGCTGTTGTGCGTCCGTCCGGCGCGCGCCCCTGCCACAGGGGGAGACGACGCCCGCTCCGACCCGCACAGCCCTGAATCCGAAACACCTAGTTTCCGTTGATGACCTGTGGCATCAGCGAGGAAAGCAGACGAAATGTCTCACCTGCTCGACACCGTCGACTCCGCGTCGCTGCGCAGCGACGTCCCCGCCTTCCGCCCGGGCGACACGGTCAACGTGCACGTCCGCGTCATCGAGGGCAACCGCTCCCGTGTGCAGCAGTTCAAGGGCGTCGTGATCCGCCGCCAGGGCTCCGGCGTGCGCGAGACCTTCACGGTCCGCAAGGTCTCCTTCTCCGTCGGCGTCGAGCGCACCTTCCCGGTGCACACCCCGATCGTGGAGAAGATCGAGCTCGTCACCAAGGGTGACGTCCGCCGCGCCAAGCTGTACTTCCTGCGCGAGCTGCGCGGCAAGGCCGCGAAGATCAAGGAGAAGCGCGAGAACTGAGCGCTCTCCGGGGTTCGCGTCGGGGCCGGATAGCATCTGGCTCCGATGGACACCGAAGCTCAGCCGACGGAGCGCGACCGCTCCTCCCGCCCTTCCGATTCCGAGGACAACTCGGATCCCGGAGGGCCGGAGGAACGGTCGCGTTTCGCGTTGTCGCGTGTCACCGCGTGGGTCCCGGGCGGCCGGATCACTCTGACACTGCTGGCCTGCCTGCTCTTCCTGCTGCTGCTCAGCACCTTCGTGCTGCGGCCGTTCCAGATTCCCAGCGGATCCATGGAACAGGGATTGAGGATCGGGGACCGGGTTCTCGTAAATAAGTTGGCGTACCGTTTCGATGCCGAGCCGCGGCGGGGAGACATCGTCGTGTTCGACGGGACCGGGTACTTCGGGCACGCGGCCTACATCAAACGCGTTGTCGGCGTGGGAGGAGACCACGTCGTCTGCTGCGACAAGGAGGGGAGGATCCAGGTGAACGGCCGGCCGGTCGACGAGTCGGGCTTCCTCTACCCCGGCGACAGCCCCTCCACGGTGCCCTTCGACGTCGCCGTCCCCGCCGGCACGCTGTTCGTCCTCGGTGACCACCGCGACGATTCCAGCGACTCCCGCGACCATCTCGGTTCACCGGGCGGCGGCATGGTCCCGGTCGACGAGGTGATCGGCCGCGCCGACTGGATCGTCTGGCCCTTCGGCCACGCCGCCCGGCTGCACCGCCCGGACGCGTACGCGCGCGTGCCCGCTCCCGCCCCCGGAAGGGCGGGCGCCCATGGGTAACCGCGGCAAACCGCGCGGCGTCCCCGCCAGCCCCGCGGACAATCTGCTGCCCACCGGCGCCCGGCGCGCCGCCAGCCCCTCCGGCGGCCGTACGCGCGCCGAGCGGCGCAAGCTCCAGAAGAAGGTCAAGCGGCGCCGCAGGCGCGGTGCCGTCAAGGAGATACCCCTCCTCGTCGGCGTCGCCGTCCTCATAGCGCTCGTGCTGAAGACGTTCCTCGTCCAGGCCTTCGTCATCCCGTCCGGCTCCATGGAGCAGACGATCCAGATCGGCGACCGCGTCCTGGTCGACAAGCTCACCCCGTGGTTCGGCTCCAAGCCGCAGCGCGGGGACGTCGTCGTGTTCAAGGACCCCGGCGGCTGGCTCCAGGACGAGCAGACCACCCTTCCGAAGGACGACCCCATCGTCATCAAGCAGGTCAAGGAAGGGCTCACCTTCATCGGCCTGCTGCCGTCCGACGACGAGAAGGACCTCATCAAGCGGGTCGTCGGCGTCGGCGGAGACCGCGTCAAGTGCTGCGATGCGCAAGGACGCGTGACCGTCAACGGCATCCCGCTGGTCGAGGACTACCTGTACCCCGGCAACGCCCCGTCCGACACGCCGTTCGACATCACGGTCCCGCCGGGCCGGCTGTGGGTGATGGGCGACCACCGGAACAACTCCGCGGACTCCCGCGCCCACCAGGACACCGACTACGGCGGCACGGTCTCCGAGGAAGAGGTTGTGGGCCGCGCCATGGTCATCGCCTGGCCCTTCGGGCACTGGACCACCCTGGAGGAACCGAACACCTACGCCTCCGTGTCCGACTCGGCCACCGGGTCGACCGCTGCTCCCGACCTGTCGCATAGGGTTGCCTCCTACGATTCGAACGGAACGATCCAGCTCCCGACCCCTGCGGAACTCCCGCTCGTTATGGGAGTGGTGGGCCTGCGTCGTGTATGGGGCAGGCGGCGGCACAGAGTGAGGAGTTGGCGTGGGGGATGTGGCGGTTGGCGCACGGTCCGGACACGACGGCGAGGAGCACCGCGGACGCCCCGCGGAATCCGCCGTCCCGGCCGCGGACAGCGCCGTGACCCCCGGGAGTGACTCCGGGGCAGCCGAGGACGGCAGGGTGACAGGCGAGTACAGCACAGCCGAGGGCGAGGGACCGGGCGGACCGGCCCGGACGCCGAAGAAGCCGCGCTCCTTCTGGAAGGAGCTGCCCATCCTGATCGGCATCGCGCTGGTGCTCGCGCTGCTGATCAAGACCTTCTTGGTGCAGGCGTTCTCCATCCCCTCCGACTCGATGCAGAACACACTCCAGCAGGGCGACCGCGTCCTGGTCGACAAGCTGACCCCCTGGTTCGGCTCCGAGCCCGAGCGTGGCGAGGTCGTCGTCTTCCACGACCCCGACAACTGGCTGGCGGGCGAGCCGGTGGCGGATCCGAACGCCTTCCAGACGTTCCTCAGCTGGATCGGCCTCATGCCGTCCGCGGAGGAGAAGGACCTCATCAAGCGGGTCGTCGGCGTCGGGGGCGACACGGTCGAGTGCAAGGGCACGGGCCCGCTGACGGTCAACGGCAAGGCGCTGGACGAGCGGTCGTACGTCTACGCCGGCAACACGCCGTGCAGCGTCGACGACCAGGGCGGTCAGTTCAAGGTGAAGGTCCCCGAGGGCTACATCTGGGTCATGGGCGACCACCGGCAGAACTCCCGGGACTCCCGCTACAACCAGGCGGACAAGCACAACGGCATGGTCCCGGTGAAGGACGTCGTGGGCCGGGCCATCGTCATCGCCTGGCCGGTCAACCGCTGGGACAACCTGCCGGTGCCGGACACCTTCGACCAGACCGGACTCAACGCCCAGCCGGCCGCGGCCGGTCTGACGGCGGCGCCGCAGGGGCTGGCGCTGCTGGGGGTGGTGCCGGTGGTGCTGTGGCGCCGCCGGAAGCAGTGATCCCGACGGTGGGCTGACCCCGGTCGGTACCCCCGGGTAGGGTGCGGACCCATGGGTGGCGAGAGCATGACGCACACGGCCCCGCGCAGCGGTGGCACAGGCTCGGGCCCGGTGGGCAGCCGGACCGGACAGCGGTTGTCCGGGCTGGCCGTCGCACTGGGCCTTGTGCTGTTCCTGGGGGGTTTCGCCTGGGCAGCGGTGGTCTACCTGCCGTACACCGTGCCCACCAGCTCGATGACGCCGACGATCGACGCCGGCGACCGGGTGCTGGCGCAGCGCGTCGACGGCGCTGATGTGCGCCGCGGTGATGTCGTCGTGTTCAAGGACACCACCTGGGGCAACGTGCCGATGGTCAAGCGCGTGGTGGCCGTCGGCGGCGACACGGTCTCCTGCTGCCAGGACGGCAAGCTGAAGGTCAACGGCAAGGAGATCGACGAGCCGTACCTGGCCGACGGCACACCGGCGGAGATCACCGGCTTCCCGACCGTGAAGGTCCCCGAGGGGCGCCTGTTCCTGCTCGGCGACGAGCGCGGCAGCTCCGTGGACTCCACCGCCCACCTGACCGACGCCGCCAGTGGCTCGGTGGCGCGCGGCGCCGTGGAGGCCCGCGTGGACGCCGTCGTCTGGCCCATGAACGGCCTGCTGGAGCGCCCCACCGGCTTCGAGGCCCTCGGCACCCTTTCTTCGCCCGGGCCGCTGCGCACGATCGCCGCCCTGGTGATCGCCGGCGCCGTGCTCGTCCTGGGCGGAGGCGCCTACGGCCCCGTCGCCAAGCGCGCGGGCGCGGCCCGGGCCCGGCGGGCGAGCGCGGAGCCCGCAGGTGTCCGCTGAGGCCGTGCGGGCGGGCCAGGACGGCTACGAGGGCGGGCTGCGCAAGGTCGCCCGGGTCGTGCTGCTGGACCCGCAGGACCGCATCCTGCTGCTGCACGGGCACGAGCCGGACGATCCGGCCGACGACTGGTGGTTCACCCCCGGCGGCGGTGTGGAGGGCGACGAGACCCGTGAAGAGGCCGCCTTGCGGGAACTCGCCGAGGAGACGGGCATCACCGAGGTCGAGCTCGGCCCGGTGCTGTGGCGGCGGATGTGCTCCTTCCCGTTCGCGGGCCGTCGCTGGGACCAGGACGAGTGGTACTTCCTGGCTCGTACGGACCGTACGGTGATCGAGGCCGCCGGGCTGACCGAGCTGGAGCGGCGCAGTGTCGCCGGAGCGCGCTGGTGGACGTGTCCGGAACTTTGCCGGGCACATGAGACGGTGTATCCGACGAGACTCGCCGGGCTGCTGCGCACGCTGCTCGACGAAGGTCCCCCGGCCAGGCCCGTGATCCTTGACCCGGAAATCGTCTAGGGGCGCACGGGACTGGCGCACAATGGTGGGATCGCACGGCTGAAGGGGAACATGCCATGAGCGCCGAGGACCTCGAGAAGTACGAGACCGAGATGGAGCTGAAGCTCTACCGGGAGTACCGCGATGTCGTCGGTCTGTTCAAATACGTGATCGAGACCGAGCGGCGTTTCTACCTGACCAACGACTACGAGATGCAGGTGCACTCGGTCCAGGGTGAGGTGTTCTTCGAGGTGTCCATGGCGGATGCCTGGGTGTGGGACATGTACCGGCCGGCGCGGTTCGTGAAGCAGGTCCGGGTCCTCACGTTCAAGGACGTGAACATCGAGGAGCTGAACAAGAGCGATCTCGAGCTGCCGAGCGGGTGACGTTCACCCAGGAGGGTGACGGGGTTTTCCACAGCCGCTGAGCTGTCCACCAAGATCCACTTCGTGGGGGCGGCTGCGTGATCGTTGGCGCCGGAGGTGGTGCCGACATGAACGCACGCAGTGCGATGGGCAGGTACGGAGAGACCCTGGCGGCCCGGCGGCTGACGGAGACCGGAATGAAGGTCCTGGAGCGCAACTGGCGCTCGGGCCGGACCGGTGAGATCGACATCGTGGCCAGGGACGGGGACGTCCTGGTCGTCTGCGAGGTGAAGACCCGCAGGGAGGGTCCCTTCGAGCATCCGATGGCCGCCGTGACCCCGCAGAAGGCGGAGCGGCTGCGGGACCTCGCCGAGCGGTGGATCCAGACGCACGGGGGCGCACCGCCCGGCGGCGTCCGCATCGACGTGGTCGGGGTACTGCTGCCGGCCCGCGGCGCGGCCGTGGTCGAGCACGTGCGGGGGGTGGCCTGATGGCATTCGCCCGTACGTGCTCGGTGGCGCTGGTGGGCGTCGAGGGCGTGGTCGTCGAGGTCCAGGCCGACCTGGAGCCGGGTGTCGCGGCGTTCACGCTGGTGGGGCTGCCCGACAAGAGCCTGACGGAGAGCCGGGACCGGGTGCGCGCCGCGGTCGTCAACTCGGGCGCGGCCTGGCCCCAGAAGAAACTCACGGTCGGCCTGAGCCCGGCCTCCGTGCCCAAGAGCGGCAGCGGCTTCGACCTGGCCGTCGCCGCGGCGGTCCTCGGCGCGTCGGAGCGCATCGACCCCCGGGTCCTCGCCGACATCGTGATGATCGGGGAACTGGGGCTGGACGGGCGGGTGCGGCCGGTGCGGGGAGTGTTGCCGGCGGTGCTGGCGGCGGCGGACGCCGGGTACGAGCAGGTGGTGGTGCCGGAGTGTGCCGCCGCAGAGGCGTCCCTGGTGCCCGGGGTCTCCGTACTGGGCGTCCGGAGCCTGCGCCAGCTGATCGCCGTCCTGGCCGACGAACCCGTGCCCGACGAGGATCCGGACGAGCAGGGCCGCCCGGACCCGCTCCTCGCCGGCCTGCGCATGCCGGGCACGGGCGCCGCCACGGGCATGCACAGCGTCGGCGCGGCCCAGCACGAGCCCGGCCACGACCTGGCGGACGTCGTCGGGCAGACCTCGGCGCGCACGGCGGTGGAGGTGGCCGCGGCGGGCGGACACCACCTGTTCCTGGAAGGGCCTCCCGGCGCCGGCAAGACGATGCTCGCGGAGCGGCTGCCCGCCATCCTGCCCCGGCTCGGCCGGCAGGAGTCGCTGGAGGTCACCGCGGTCCACTCGGTGGCGGGCCTGCTGCCCCCGGGCAAGCCTCTGATCGACGTCGCCCCCTACTGCGCCCCGCACCACTCGGCCACCATGCAGGCTCTCGTCGGCGGCGGCCCGGGCATCGCGCGGCCCGGCGCGGTGTCGCTGTCCCACCGGGGTGTCCTGTTCCTGGACGAGACACCTGAATTCAGCAGTCACGCCCTGGACGCCCTGCGCCAGCCGCTGGAGGCGGGGCATGTCGTCATCGCGCGCAGTGCGGGAGTGGTGCGCTTCCCCGCGAAGTTCCTGATGGTGCTCGCGGCCAACCCGTGCCCGTGCGGCCGGTTCTCGCAGCGTGACGACCTGTGCGAGTGCCCGCCCTCGGCGATCCGCCGCTACCAGGCCAGGCTCTCAGGCCCGCTGCTCGACCGGGTCGACCTGCGCGTCGAGGTGGACCGCGTCACCCGCACCGAGCTGACCGCCTCCGGCGCACGCGGCGAGTCCACCGCGACGGTCGCCGACCGGGTACGGGCGGCCCGGGAGCGGGCCACGGAGCGCCTCGCCGGCACTCCGTGGCGCACGAACAGCGAGGTACCGGGGCGCGAGTTGCGCAGCCGCTGGTACGCCGCGCCCGGGGCGATGGACGAGGCCGAGCGGAACCTGGAGCGGGGCGTCCTGACCGCCCGCGGCCTCGACCGGGTCCTGCGCGTGGCCTGGACCGTCGCCGATCTCGTCGGCCACGACCGGCCCGACGCGTCGGACGTCGCCCTCGCGCTCCAGCTGCGCACCGGTGTCCCCAGGGGCGTCCCCATGGCCCTCGGAGCGCTGACATGAGCGTCGCCGGCGAGCCGGACGAGGAGCTGCTCGCCCGGGTCCTTCTCACCCGTGTCATCGAGCCCGGTGACGAGGTCGGTGGCCGGTGGGTGCGGGAGCTCGGGGTGCGGGGCCTGGCCCGGCGGCTGGCGGAGGGCGGGCGGCCCTTGGCCGGGGTGAGCGGGAAGCGGTGGCAGGGCCTGCTGGCCAGGGCCGAGACGGCTCGGCCGCGTGAGGACCTCGCCGTCGCCCGGGCGGCCGGAGTGCGGTTCGTCGGGCCGGGGGACTCGGAGTGGCCGGGGCAGCTCGACGACCTCGGGGATGCCCGGCCGCTGGGGCTGTGGGTGCGCGGGCGGGCCAGCCTGCGGATGTGGGCCCTGAAATCGGTGGCTGTCGTCGGCGCCCGCGCCTGCACCGAGTACGGGGCGCACATGGCGGGCACCCTCGCCGCCGGCCTGGCCGAACAGGGCTGGATCGTGGTGTCGGGCGGCGCCTACGGAGTCGACGGCGCCGCCCACCGCGGCGCCCTCGGCGCGGGCGGCGCCACCGTCGCCGTCCTCGCCTGCGGCGTCGACCGCCCCTACCCGCGCGGGCACACCCGGCTGATCGGCAGGATCGCGGAACAGGGATTGGTCATCGGTGAGTTGCCGCCCGGTGATCACCCGACACCGAGCCGGTTCATCCTGCGGAACCGGGTGATCGCGGCACTCACCCGCGGCACCGTGGTCATCGAGGCCGCCCACCGCAGCGGCTCCCTGGTCACCGCACGGGCGGCACAGCGCCTCGGCCGGCACACCATGGGGGTACCGGGCCCGGCCACCAGCGCTCTGTCCGCCGGGGTGCACGAGCTGCTGCGCGGAGAGGCGGCGCTGGTCACCGACGCCGCGGACGTCATCGAACTGGTCGGCGACATCGGACAGCTGGCCCCCGACCGGCGCGGCCCCGTCCTGCCCCGGGACCTGCTGGAACCGGCCGGCCGGCAGGTGCTCGCCGCGCTGCCGGGCGGCCGGGCGGCCCGGCCGGACGAGATCGCGCGCCGCGCACAGACGACACAGGACGACGCGATCGCCCGACTGTACGAACTCCGAGCACTCGGTTACGTCGAACGACACGGCGACGGCTGGAAGTTGACACGCCAGGCGGTGATGTCGGTCCGCGGTGGTCCCGGACCATGCTGACCGCGTCCGTTCGGCCGTCCGGGGGAACCCCGACATCCCTTGGAAATTCGCCCAGTTGGGGTTCTCAGGTGATCACACGGAGCGAACTCGCCGACCCGGTGGGACGCCGTTCGGAACGTATCCGCGTTCGCCTTGACCTCCGTCCTTCGCGCACCGCGACACCGCAGTCACGCTACGCTCACGAGGATCCCGACACGGACAGGCAACTCGACATCAGACAGACAGCCCACCCCAGCAGCACCACTCCGCAGCAGAACGGCACAAGGCGACGAATGCCCCAGCACACCTCCGGGTCCGACCGGGCGGCGATCCCCCCAGCCGCCCGTGACGGTGGCAGCGTGCGGCCGCCCGCTCCCTCGACACTCGACGAGCTGTGGCGGTCGTACAAGGCGACGGGGGACGAGCGGCTGCGGGAGCAGCTGATCCTCCACTACTCGCCGCTCGTGAAGTACGTCGCCGGCCGGGTCAGCGTGGGCCTGCCGTCCAACGTCGAGCAGGCGGACTTCGTCTCGTCCGGGGTGTTCGGGCTGATCGACGCGATCGAGAAGTTCGACATCGACCGCGAGATCAAGTTCGAGACGTACGCGATCACCCGGATCCGGGGCGCGATGATCGACGAGCTGCGGGCCCTGGACTGGATCCCCCGGTCGGTCCGGCAGAAGGCGCGCAACGTGGAGCGCGCCTACGCCACGCTGGAGGCGCGGCTGCGGCGGACGCCGACGGAGGGCGAGGTGGCCGGCGAGATGGGCATCGCGGTGGAGGAACTCCACGCGGTGTTCAGCCAGTTGTCGCTGGCCAACGTCGTGGCCCTGGAGGAGCTGCTGCACGGCGGGGGCGAGGGCGGCGACGGGCTGAGCGTCATGGACACGCTGGAGGACACCGCCGCCGACAACCCCGTGGAGGTCGCCGAGGACCGGGAGCTCCGCAGATTCCTCGCGCGGGCGATCAACACGCTGCCCGAGCGGGAGAAGACCGTGGTCACGCTGTACTACTACGAAGGGCTCACCCTGGCCGAGATCGGGAACGTGCTGGGCGTGACCGAGAGCCGGGTCAGCCAGATCCACACCAAGTCGGTGCTCCAGCTGAGAGCGAAACTAGCGAGCTTCGGCCGCTGACCTGGCCGGAAGGCGACGGCCTGACGGGAGCCCCTCCCGCCCGGCCTGGCGCGTCCGTAGAGTGGTTGACGTGCCAAGGATTCGAGCGGCCTCCGTGGCCGAGCACCGGTCGATGCAGCGAGCCGCCCTGCTGGACGCGGCTCGTTCCTTGTTGTCCGAGGGCGGTACGGAGGCGCTGACCTTCCCGGCCCTCGCCGAGCGGACGGGCCTCGCGCGCTCGTCCGTCTACGAGTACTTCCGGTCACGGGCGGCCGTGGTCGAGGAACTGTGCGAGGTCGACTTTCCCGTCTGGGCGGCGGACGTGTCGGCGGCGATGGAGCGGGCGGACACGGCCGAGGCCAAGGTCGAGGCGTATGTCCGGCAGCAGCTGGAGCTGGTGGGGGACCGGCGGCATCGGGCCGTGGTGGCGATCTCGGCGAGTGAGCTCGACGCCGGGGCCCGGGAGAAGATCCGGGCGGCCCACGGCGGGCTGGTCGCGATGATCGTCGAGGCGCTGGGTGAGCTGGGGCATGAGCAGCCTCGGCTGGCGGCGATGCTGTTGCAGGGGGTCGTGGACGCGGCGGTGCGGCGGATCGAGCTGGGGGCCGCTGAAGACCCTGGGGCGATCGCCGATGCCGCGGTGTCCATGGCCCTGCGGGGTGTGCGGGGCTGAGCGGCGTTGGTGCTGGGGGCGGGTGGGTGCGCGGCGACGAAAGCCCGCAGTCAGGGAGTCCCGTAGACCGGCAGTAGTCGCGAGGGGCCTTGGTGCAGGAGCCACGGCGGCAGGAGCATCAGCGGGTTCACGTAGGTGTCACCCCTGCGCAGGCCCCAGTGCACGCACGTGACCGTGCAGTGCGAGCCCGTGGCGTCCACTGTGCCGATCACCTCGCCCGGTGCCACGTCCTCGCCCTCCTCCACCGCCGCCGTCACCGGCTCGTAGGTCGTGCGCAGAGGTGGTTCGCCCGTCCCCGTCAGCTCCACCGAGACGACCCCTTTGCCAGCCACCCGGCCGGCGAACGACACCCGGCCCGCCGCCACCGCCCGTACCGGCGCCCCCGGGGCTGCCGCCAGGTCCACGCCTCGGTGGCCCGGGCCGTAGGCCGTCGCCGGAGGTTCCCAGCCGCGGAGGACCCGAGGGAGTGAACCGACGGGCCAGGTGCGGCCGACCGTCGGCACGGTGACGTCCGCCTGGGGCTCGTCCGCCGCGAACAGGGGCGGCGGAGGGGCCAGCAGGACGGCCGCCGCCATGACCAGCACCAGGACCAGGCGCGTACAAACAGGCACACATCGCTTCGCTCGCATGCGGAAAGCGTCCTGGACCGCCGCCCGCCACCGGCCGTGGCTGTGGACCGCCGCGCGGTTGTGGACAACGGCGTCACCCGGTGCCCCGCGGGTCCCGTACACTTCTGGTGGCGATCCGGGTCACCGGGTCGACTTCGCACGCCCCGATACGCACCCCGGCAACGGGCCGTATCAGCGCCCCTCGGTCCCTCGTGGCACGGCGCGCAGCGGGCGTCAGGCGCGGGAGCCGTCCGGCATCCGCGGCACAACCGAGAAGCACAAGGAGATACGGCCATGGCCGTCGTCACGATGCGGGAGCTGCTGGAGAGCGGCGTCCACTTCGGTCACCAGACCCGTCGTTGGAACCCGAAGATGAAGCGCTTCATCTTCACGGAGCGCAACGGCATCTACATCATCGACCTGCTCCAGTCGCTGTCGTACATCGACCGCGCCTACGAGTTCGTCAAGGAGACCGTCGCCCACGGCGGCACGGTCATGTTCGTCGGCACGAAGAAGCAGGCGCAGGAGGCCATCGCCGAGCAGGCCACCCGTGTCGGCATGCCCTACGTCAACCAGCGCTGGCTGGGCGGCATGCTCACCAACTTCTCGACCGTCTACAAGCGTCTGCAGCGCCTCAAGGAGCTCGAGCAGATCGACTTCGAGGACGTCGCCGCGTCCGGTCTGACCAAGAAGGAGCTTCTCGTGCTCTCGCGCGAGAAGGCCAAGCTGGAGAAGACCCTCGGTGGTATCCGCGAGATGCAGAAGGTGCCCAGCGCCGTCTGGATCGTGGACACCAAGAAGGAGCACATCGCCGTTGGTGAGGCCCGGAAGCTGAACATTCCGGTCGTCGCGATCCTCGACACCAACTGCGACCCCGACGAGGTCGACTACAAGATCCCGGGCAACGACGACGCGATCCGCTCCGTCACCCTGCTCACCCGTGTCATCGCGGACGCCGTCGCCGAGGGCCTCATCGCCCGCAGCGGTGTCGCCACCGAGGGCAAGGGCGAGAAGGCCGCGGGCGAGCCGCTCGCCGAGTGGGAGCGCGACCTGCTCGAGGGCGAGAAGAAGGCCGACGAGGCCGCCCCCGCCGCCGAGGCCGCCCCGGCTGCTGAGGCCGCTCCGGCCGCCGAGGCTGCTCCGGCCGCTGAGGCCGCCCCCGCCGAGGCCGAGGCCGAGAAGCCCGCCGAGGGCGAGAAGGCCGCCGAGGCCGAGCAGGCCTGACCCGTCAGTCCGAGTTGACGGCGGGAGCGGTACTGAAGCCAATAGCGCCTCCGGCGCGGTGAAGTCCGCTCCCGCCGTTCACCCGTAGGTCAGCGGAAGGACAGCGTCCCCCGGCTCCATGGGGCACATCCGCAGATCTTCGATCTTCCAGACTTCGAGAGAGATTCACAGACTCATGGCGAACTACACCGCCGCCGACGTCAAGAAGCTCCGTGAGCTCACGGGCGCCGGCATGATGGACTGCAAGAAGGCGCTGGACGAGGCCGAGGGCAACGTCGAGAAGGCCGTCGAGGCGCTCCGCATCAAGGGCCAGAAGGGCGTCGCCAAGCGCGAGGGCCGTTCCGCCGAGAACGGTGCCGTCGTCTCGATCATCGCCGACGACAACTCCTCCGGTGTCCTCGTCGAGCTGAAGTGCGAGACGGACTTCGTCGCCAAGGGTGACAAGTTCCAGGGCGTGGCCACCGCCATCGCCGAGCACGTCGCCAAGACCTCCCCGGCCGACCTCGAGGCCCTGCTCGCCTCCGAGATCGAGGCCGGCAAGACCGTCCAGGCGTTCGTGGACGAGGCCAACGCCAACCTGGGCGAGAAGATCGTCCTGGACCGCTTCGCGCAGTTCGCCGACGGCTACGTGACCGCGTACATGCACCGCACGATGCCCGACCTGCCCCCGCAGATCGGTGTCCTCGTCGAGCTGGACAAGCCGAACGCGGAGATCGCCAAGGGCGTCGCCCAGCACATCGCCGCCTTCGCGCCGAAGTACCTCTCCAAGGAGGACGTGCCGGCCGAGGTCGTCGAGTCCGAGCGCCGCGTCGCCGAGGAGACCACCCGCGCCGAGGGCAAGCCCGAGGCCGCCCTGCCGAAGATCGTCGAGGGTCGCCTCAACGGCTTCTTCAAGGACGCCACGCTGCTCGGCCAGCCCTACGCGCTCGACAACAAGAAGTCCGTCCAGAAGATCCTGGACGAGGCCGGTGTCACCCTGAAGCGTTTCACGCGCATCAAGGTCGGCATCTGAGTCCGTACAGCGATCGACGCCCGACCCCGATAGGGTCGGCAGCAGTCGTCCGTGTACGCCGTCACATGGGTGGCGGACGACAGCAGATCTGACGAGGAGGCCATTGCCGTATGGGATGTGAACCACGCCCCACCGGCAATGGCCTTCTTCGTATGTGCAACACGTGAAAGAGGCGGGATCCCCCATGACCACCAAGGCCCAGAAGAGCGACGACGGCAAAGTACGCGGCCGGTTTCTGCTGAAGCTGTCCGGAGAGGCCTTCTCCGGCGGTGGCGGCCTGGGCGTCGACCCCGACGTGGTGCACAAGATCGCCCGCGAGATCGCGGCCGTCGTGCGCGACGGTGCGCAGATCGCGGTCGTCATCGGCGGCGGCAACTTCTTCCGCGGTGCCGAGCTCCAGCAGCGCGGCATGGACCGGGCCCGCTCCGACTACATGGGCATGCTCGGCACCGTCATGAACTGCCTGGCCCTCCAGGACTTCCTGGAGAAGGTGGGGGTGGACTGCCGCGTGCAGACCGCCATCACCATGGGCCAGGTGGCCGAGCCGTACATCCCGCTGCGCGCCGTACGGCACCTGGAGAAGGGCCGTGTGGTCATCTTCGGTGCCGGTATGGGCATGCCGTACTTCTCCACCGACACCACCGCCGCCCAGCGCGCCCTGGAGATCGACGCCGAGGCGCTGCTGATGGGCAAGAACGGCGTGGACGGGGTCTACGACTCCGACCCGAAGACCAACCCGGACGCCGTGAAGTTCGACCACCTCGGCTACGGCGAGGTCATCACCCGCGATCTGAAGGTCGCCGACGCCACGGCCGTGACGCTGTGCCGCGACAACAAGCTCCCGATCGTGGTCTTCGAGTTGCTGGCTGAGGGCAACATCGGGCGCGCCGTCAAGGGTGAGAAGATCGGCACGCTGGTGGGGGACCCCGGCAGCCGGGACTGAAGTCCCCGAGAACAACCCCGTCCGGGGGACGGACGGGACGGAGCCGGGCCGGGGGATGGACAATGTCCTGCCGGTCGGGAACCGTGCAGGAAGAAGACGCGACGCAGCCGGCCGCCGCCCCACATGGAACCGCAGCCGGGCCTACTCAAGACACGCAGGAGCAAGTGGTGATCGAAGAGACCCTCCTCGAGGCCGAGGAGAAGATGGAGAAGGCCGTCGTGGTCGCCAAGGAGGACTTCGCCGCGATCCGCACCGGCCGTGCGCACCCGGCGATGTTCAACAAGATCGTGGCCGACTACTACGGCGCGCCGACCCCGATCAACCAGCTGGCCTCGTTCTCGGTGCCCGAGCCGCGCATGGCCGTGGTGACCCCGTTCGACAAGAGCGCGCTGCGCAACATCGAGCAGGCGATCCGCGACTCCGACCTCGGCGTCAACCCGAGCAACGACGGCAACATCATCCGGGTGGTGTTCCCCGAGCTGACCGAGGAGCGCCGCCGCGAGTACATCAAGGTCGCCAAGAGCAAGGGTGAGGACGCCAAGGTCTCCATCCGCTCCGTGCGCCGCAAGGCCAAGGACGCCATCGACAAGCTGATCAAGGACGGCGAGATCGGCGAGGACGAGGGCCGCCGTGCGGAGAAGGAGCTCGACGACACCACCCACAAGTACGTGGCGCAGGTGGACGAGCTCCTGAAGCACAAGGAAGCGGAGCTGCTCGAGGTCTGATGAACGACTCTTCCTGGGGGGCGCCGCCGCAGGCCGGGTACTGGGGGCCCACCGACCAAGGGCATGGCCAGGGGCACGCCCACAGCCCTGGCCACGCCCCCAGCCCTGGCCATGGGTACGCCCAGGGGGCCGCTCCGGCGGGTCCCGCATACGATGCGCATGATGGACGCGCGCCTCAGACTCGCGCCATGCCCATCGTGCCCGACGTAGCCGCGTACGGCGGAGACCAGGATGACGACCGGGGGGCTGCTCGGCTGAGCGGCTCCCCGGTCCGGAACGAGACGAATCCGGAGCCCATGCCCGACGCCGCAGAGCCGGCACCCAAGCCGCAGAAGAAGAGCGCGGGTCGCGACCTGAGTGCCGCGATAGGGGTCGGGGTCGGGCTGGGCGCCGTGATCGTCGCGTCGCTGTTCGTCGTCAAGGCCGTGTTCGTCGGCGTGGTCGCGGTCGCCGTCGTGGTGGGCCTCTGGGAGCTGACCAAGCGGCTGGACGAACGCAAGGGCATCCGGGCGCCCCTCGTGCCGCTCGCGCTCGGCGGTGCCGCGATGGTCGTCGCCGGGTACGTCCGGGGCGCCGAGGGTGCCTGGGTCGCCATGGCGCTCACGGCACTGGCCGTGCTGGTGTGGCGCATGACGGAGCCGCCCGAGAACTACCTCAGGGACGTCACGGCGGGCGTCTTCGCCGTGTTCTACGTGCCGTTCCTGGCGACCTTCGTCGCGATGATGCTGACGGCGGACGACGGGCCGCAGCGGGTGCTGACGTTCCTGCTGCTCACGGTCGTCAGCGACACCGGTGCCTACGCGGTCGGCTGGCGTTTCGGCCGTCACAAGCTCGCCCCGCGCATCAGTCCCGGAAAGACCCGCGAGGGTCTGCTCGGCGCGGTCGCCTTCGCCATGGTGGTGGGCGCGCTGTGCCTGGAGTTCCTCATCGACGGCGGTGCCTGGTGGCAGGGACTGCTGCTCGGCCTCGCGGTCGCGGTCAGCGCCACGCTCGGCGACCTCGGCGAGTCCATGATCAAGCGGGACCTCGGCATCAAGGACATGGGCACGCTGCTGCCGGGTCATGGCGGCATCATGGACCGGCTGGACTCGCTGTTGCCCACGGCTCCTGTGGTGTGGCTGTTGCTCGTGCTCTTCGTCGGGTCCGGCTGAGGCGACACGGCTCTACGGTTCGTATGGCGAGCCCCCGTCCGATGACCGGCGGGGGCTCGCTGCCGTTGTGCGGAGGTGCCTGCGGCGTCACCAAGTGGGACGATTCAGGTGTACGCCGCAAAGGGGGACATCATGTCCAGCATTCGACAGACCATCGATGTCGACCGGCGTCCCGAGGACGTCTACGACTACGTCACGGACGCCCAGCGGCTGCCGGAGTGGCAGCTGAGCGCCGTGTCCGCGGAACGCCTCGACGAGGGGCCCGTCGGCGTCGGCTCCCGGATGCGGGTCACCCGGCACATCGGCCGCCGGGTCATGCCGATGACCATGGAGGTCACGGAGTACGACCCGCCGCACAGCTGGGGCATGCGGGGTGTCGACGGACCCGTCCGGGCACGGGTGCACGGCGAGGTCGAGCCGTTCGACGAGGGGCGGCGCTCCCACGTGACGATCGAGGTCGACTTCGAGGGTCACGGCGTCGGCAAGGTCCTCGTCCCGCTCGTCGTACGCCCCCAGGTCCGCAAGGAACTGCCGCGCAACGAGCAGATCCTCAAGGACCGGCTGGAGCACACGGGAGAGGAGGGCCTCTGAAGAAGTACGGCCGACTTGTGAGGCGACACCTACTCACCGGCGCGGGCCACGAGCAGCGGCTGGAAGAAGCGCGTCTCCTGCGGCATCCGCCACTCGGCGTCGACGAACCCGGCCTCGGCTGCGAGGCCGGCCAGCCGGTTCTGGCCGAGTGCCCAGTAAGTGGTACGGCGGACCTGGACACGCCATTCGCCGCCTGCCGGGAGGAGTTGGAAGTGCTCCAGGTCGTAGTGCTCGCCGTCGTCGTGCCAGTGCCAGAGCTGAAAGGTGACGGTCCGTTCTTCGCCCTCGGCGCGGTCGACGTTCCTGTGGACTTGAGGAGGCGTCGAAGCCGGGCGGTCGCGCAGCAGGTCGTCGTAGGGGCGCGTGCTGACCAGCAGCAGCCCCTGGGGACGCAGCACGCGGCGCATCTCTGCCAGGGCGGCGTACACATCCTGCTCAGTCAGCAGGTGAGGCAGCGAGTTGTCGGCGCAGACGACCGTGTCGAACCGGTCATCAGGAAAGGGGAGGCGTCGCATGTCGGCAGCGGCCGTGCGCAGGCTCAGCCCCCGGCGGGCGGCCTCACGCGCAGCGCGGGCGGCGGCGCGGGGGCTGAGGTCGGTCCCGGTGACCCGGTGCCCGCGCAGCGCCAGACCGATGGCCTGCGTACCGATGCCGCAGGAACAGTCCAGGACCGCCGCCCGATCTTGACCGATCAGGGCGTCCAGGGCGCCCCCCTGCCGACGGATGCTCGCGTCCCAGTCTGAATAGATCAGGTGGTAGTCGTCAGCAAGGTCGTCGTAGAAGTGCGCCACCGATGTCTCGGGCATGGCCCGAGATTAACTGTGCCGTCGGGCTTTGGAGAGAGGGGCGGCAGGTAGGCCGGCTGTTTCGGGCGGCGCCTCGAAGGAGCGACCAAGTCGGACCTGAGCGGTCCGTCCGGCGCTTACCTCGAAGGTAATCGCGGCGTGCGCAGCGCGCGGCTACGTTCAAGCCGTCGTACCGGAGCGAACGAAGGAAGCGGACGTGCCCGCATATGGCTTTGCCCACCTACGTGATCGCCGTCACCACCCTGACGTCCTTGAGTACTTGGAACGCATCCAAGACACCCTCGACCCATTTGACGGCCGCTTCCTCATCCACGGCCCGCCGACTGAGGTGGTGGAGGGGAGCTGGCCAGGCAGCATGGTGCTGATTGAGTTCCCCGGCCTGGCGGAGGCCCGCGCCTGGTACGCGTCCCCCGCGTACCAGGAGATCCTGCGACTGCGGACCGACCACATCGACGGGGACGTCGTGCTGGTCGAGGGCGTTGGTTCCGGGTACGACCCGCGTGAGCGTGCGGTGAAACTCAGGGCAGAGACGACCGGGGAACGGGCCTAGTGGCTCGGCCCGGAACGCTGGACGGCCTTCGGCGAGGGTTCACATGCTCGGAGTGTGACGGGCAGGAACGAGGCACCTCGGTGATCAACTGAGAGGTCTGTCGTGCAAGTACCACAGGCGTCGCAGTCGTAGCGGGCGACAGTCTCAGGTCACCCAAGTCGATCTGCGACACTGGTACGGCCATGCCTAAGCCCGGAGAACTCACTTTCGTCGCCCCCCGCGGAGCCAAGAAGCCGCCGCGGCATCTCGCCGACCTCACTCCTGCCGAGCGCAAGGAGGCCGTGGTCGCTGTCGGGGAGAAGCCGTTTCGTGCCAAGCAGCTCTCGCAGCACTACTTCGCGCGGTACGCGCACGATCCGGAGCAGTGGACCGATATCCCGGCCGGCTCCCGTGGCCGGCTCCAGGAGGCGTTGCTCCCCGAGTTGATGACCGTCGTGCGGCACCTGTCGACCGACCAGGGCACCACGCGCAAGACGCTGTGGCGGCTGTTCGACGGGACGCTCGTCGAGTCCGTGCTGATGCGCTACCCGGACCGGGTGACCATGTGCATCAGCTCGCAGGCCGGGTGCGGGATGAACTGCCCGTTCTGTGCGACCGGGCAGGCGGGGCTCGACCGGAATCTGTCCACCGCCGAGATCGTGCACCAGATCGTGGACGGTATGCGGGCGCTCAGGGACGGTGAGGTGCCGGGCGGGCCGGCGCGGCTCAGCAACATCGTGTTCATGGGCATGGGTGAGCCGCTCGCCAACTACAACCGGGTCCTCGGCTCCATCCGGCGGCTCACCGACCCCGAGCCCGACGGGCTGGGGCTGTCGCAGCGCGGGATCACCGTCTCGACGGTCGGTCTCGTCCCGGCCATCCACCGGTTCTCCGACGAGGGCCTCAAGTGCCGCCTCGCGATCTCGCTGCACGCCCCCGACGACGAGCTGCGCGACACCCTCGTGCCCGTGAACACGCGGTGGAAGGTCCGGGAGGTGCTGGACGCAGGCTTCGAGTACAGCGCCAAGTCCGGACGCCGGCTGTCCATCGAGTACGCGCTGATCCGGGACATCAACGATCAGGCCTGGCGCGGTGACCGGCTCGGGCGGATGCTCAAGGGCAGGCCCGTGCACGTGAACCTGATCCCGCTCAACCCGACGCCCGGGTCGAAGTGGACGGCTTCCCGGCCGGAGGACGAGAAGGCGTTCGTGGAGGCCATCGCCGCGCACGGTGTGCCGGTGACGATCCGGGACACCCGTGGTCAGGAGATCGACGGGGCGTGTGGTCAGCTCGCGGCGACCGAACGGTAGTCTGACCGGCGTAAGCACAACCGTATTTTCCGACACCTTCATATTCCGACAGGGGAGCGCCACAGCGCTGAGAGTGCGGCACACGGCCGCAGACCCTCCGAACCTGGCCCAGGTCATTCTGGGTAGGGAGATCGGTCATCACTCGAGCTGTTGCGCCCTGCCCGGGAATCCCAGGGATCCCGGGCAGGGCCGCGTCTTCTCCTGGTCCTCCAGGAGGAATCCAGTGAGCAACAACATCAAGCGGCTGACGGCGGTGGCCGTCGGGCTCGGCATGGCCGGCACGCTCGCCGCGTGCGGGTCGTCCGACGGCGGCCAGGGGTCCGGCGACTCCAAGACCGTGACCCTCGTCAGCCACAACTCGTGGGCCGCCTCGAAGGGCGTCATCGCGGCGTTCGAGAAGCAGTCCGGCTACAAGGTGAACGTCCTCGAGGACGGCGACGCCGGGCAGGCCGTGAACAAGGCCATCCTGACCAAGGACAACCCGCAGGGCGACGTCTTCTTCGGCGTCGACAACACGCTGCTGTCCCGCGCACTCGACAATGGCCTGTTCCAGCCGTACGAGGCGAAGGGCTCGGACCGGATCGCGCCGGAGTACCGGGCCGACCAGGACAAGCACCGGGTCACGCCCGTGGACACCGGCGACATCTGCGTCAACTACGACAAGAAGTACTTCGCCGACCACAAGCTCGACCCGCCGCGGAGCTTCGACGACCTGGTCAAGCCCCAGTACAAGAACCTCCTGGTCACCGAGAACGCCTCCACCTCCTCGCCCGGCCTCGGCTTCCTGCTGGGCACCGCCGCCAAGTACGGCGACGGGGGCTGGGAGGGGTACTGGAAGAAGCTCAAGGCCAACGGCGTGAAGGTCGTCGACGGCTGGGAGCAGGCCTACAACGAGGAGTTCTCCGGCTCGGCCGGCGGGAAGAAGGCCAAGGGGGACCGGCCGCTCGTCGTGTCGTACGCCTCCTCGCCGCCCGTCGAGGTCGTCTACACCGACCCGAAGCCCAGCACCGCGCCGACCGGGGTCGCGCAGGGCACCTGCTTCCGGCAGGTCGAGTACGCCGGGCTGCTGAGCAACGCCAAGAACACCAAGGGCGGCAAGGCGTTCCTCGACTTCCTGATCAGCGAGCGGTTCCAGGAGGACATGCCGCTCAACATGTACGTGTACCCGGTGCGTGAGGGCGCCCAGGTGCCGCCGGAGTTCGTGAAGTACGGGCCGCAGGCGAAGGACCCGGAGACCATGGACCCGGCGAAGATCGCCGACCGCCGTGACCAGTGGGTCAAGTCGTGGACCTCGCTCGTACTGAAGTAACGGGACCAACCGAAGCAGCCGTCGGCAGGGACCGGCGCGGGAGCGCGGCGCGGCTCGGGCTCCTCGCCCTGCCCGTCGCGTTCTTCGCGGTCTTCTTCGCCTACCCCGTCGCCGCGATCGTCGCGCGCGGTCTGGAGGTCGACGGCGTCTGGCAGTTCGGGCGGATCGGGGAGGTGCTGGCGCAGTCCGACGTCCGGCACGTCCTGTGGTTCACCACCTGGCAGGCGGTCGTCTCGACGGTGCTCACGCTGCTGGTCGCGCTGCCCGGCGCGTACGTCTTCGCGCGCTTCGACTTCCGCGGCAAGCAGGTCCTGCGGGCGGCGGTGACCGTGCCGTTCGTGCTGCCGACGGTCGTCGTCGGTACGGCCTTCCTGGCGCTGGTCGGGCGGGGCGGGCTGCTCGACGAGCTGTGGGGCGTGCGGCTGGACACCACCGTGTGGGCGATCCTGCTCGCGCACGTCTTCTTCAACTACGCGGTCGTCGTACGGACCGTCGGCGGGCTCTGGGCGCAGCTCGACCCGCGGCAGGAGGAGGCCGCCCGGATGCTCGGCGCGTCGCCGCTGCGGGCCTGGCGGCAGGTCACGCTGCCGGCGCTCGGTCCCGCCGTGGCCGCCGCCGCGCTCATGGTCTTCCTGTTCACCTTCACCTCCTTCGGTGTCGTCCAGATCCTCGGCGGGCCCACCTTCTCGACCCTGGAGGTGGAGATCTACCGGCAGACGTCGGAGATCTTCGACCTGTCCACGGCGGCCGTGCTGACGTTGATCCAGTTCGTCGCGGTGGGCGCGATCCTCGCCCTGCACGCCTGGACCGTACGACGGCGGGAGACCGCGCTGCGGCTGGTGGACCCGTCCGTGACCGCGCGCCGACCGCGCGGCACCGGGCAGTGGGCGCTGCTGGGCGGGGTGCTCGTCACCGCCGTCGTGCTGCTCCTGCTGCCGCTCGCGGTGCTGGTGGAGCGGTCCCTTGACGCGCCCGGCTTCGGCTACTACCGGGCCTTGACCAGGGACGACGGTGGGGTGTTCCTGGTCGCGCCGATCGAGGCGATCGGCAATTCCCTGTCGTACGCCGTCGCCGCCACCCTCATCGCCGTGGTGATCGGGGGGCTCGCATCCGTCGCGCTCACCCGCCGGGACGCCGGGCGGTTCGTGCGCGGCTTCGACGCGCTGCTGATGCTGCCGCTCGGGGTGTCCGCGGTGACCGTGGGCTTCGGGTTCCTGATCGCCCTGGACGAGCCGCCGCTGGATCTGAGGTCCTCGTGGATCCTGGTGCCGCTCGCGCAGGCACTGGTCGGTGTGCCGTTCGTCGTGCGGACGATGCTGCCCGTCCTGCGGGCGGTGGACGTGCGGCTGCGGGAGGCGGCCTCGGTGCTGGGGGCCTCGCCCTGGCGGGTGTGGCGTGAGGTGGACCTGCCGATGGTGCGGCGGGCGCTGCTGATCGCGGCCGGGTTCGCCTTCGCGGTGTCGCTCGGGGAGTTCGGGGCGACGGTGTTCATCGCGCGGCCCGACAACCCGACGCTGCCGGTGGCCGTGGCGCGGCTGCTGGGGCGGCCCGGGGAGCTCAACTACGGTCAGGCGATGGCCCTTTCAACGATTCTGATGGTGGTGTGCGCCGTGGCCCTGCTGGTGCTGGAGAGGCTTCGCACCGACCGGAGCGGGGAGTTCTGATGCTGCTGGCCCTGGAAGGCGCGACGGTCCGTTTCGGCGGGCGTGCCGTGCTGGACGCCGTCGATCTGGAGGTCGCCGAGCACGAGGTCGTGTGCGTGCTCGGACCCAGCGGCAGCGGCAAGTCGACGCTGCTGCGGGCGGTGGCGGGGCTGCAACCGCTCGACTCCGGGCGGGTGTCGCTCGACGGACGCGACCAGGCGGGCGTGCCCGCGCACCGGCGCGGGGTCGGGCTGATGTTCCAGGACCACCAGCTGTTCCCGCAGCGGGACGTGGGGGGCAACGTCGCCTTCGGACTGCGCATGCACGGGGCGTCGAAGCGGCAACAGGCTGAGCGCGTACAGGAGTTGCTGGACCTGGTCGGCCTGCCGGGCGCGTCCCGCCGGGCCGTCGCGGCGCTGTCCGGCGGGGAGCAGCAGCGGGTGGCGCTGGCCCGTGCTCTGGCGCCGAGCCCCCGGCTGCTGATGCTGGACGAGCCGCTGGGGCAGCTCGACCGGTCGCTCAGGGAGCGGCTGGTCGTCGAACTGAAGGAACTCTTCGGCCGTTTGGGCACGACGGTGCTCGCCGTGACGCACGACCAGGGGGAGGCCTTCGCGCTGGCCGACCGGGTCGTGGTGATGCGGGACGGGCGGATCGCCCAGTCCGGTACGCCTCTTGAGGTGTGGCAGCGGCCGGCCGACGCGTTCGTGGCCCGCTTCCTCGGCTTCGAGAACGTCGTCGAGGCGACGGTCGGGGCGGAGGCCGCGGACACGCCGTGGGGCAAGGTGCCGGTGCCGGAGGACGCCCCGCAGGGCACGCGGACCCTGCTCGTGCGGCCCGCCGGTGTGCGCCTGGTGCCCGCCGGCGCGGGCCTGCGCTGCACGGTGACCGCGCGCACCTTCAAGGGCACCCATGTCGCCGTCCACCTCCAGCCGGAGGACGGCCCGCGCCTGGAGGCGGCGTGCGCGCTGCGGGCGGCACCGGAGACCGGGGACGAGGTCGGGGCGGAGTTCGACGCTGCCGAAATCGTGGTGCTGGGCTGATCGGCTGCCGCCTAGGGTGCGGGGCATGACGTTACTCGCACACGAACGCTACTGCGACGAAATCGCCCACCAGGTCGGCCTGTTGAGGTCCGTGGTCACGTCCGGCGCCGATCTGTCCGGCACGGTGCCGACCTGTCCGGACTGGTCGCTGGAGGACCTGGTCCGGCACACGGGCGGCGCCCTGCGCTGGGTGGAGTTCATCGTGCGGACCCGGGCCGAGGAGGAGGTGCCCGAGGAGCGGGTGCCTGGCCTCGCCGGACCCGGAACCCGGGGTGACGCCGCCGTACTGGACGCATGGCTGACGGAGAGCGGCGAGCAGGTCGTCGCGGCGCTGCGGGAGGCCGGGCCGGACACGAAGGTGTGGAGCTGGGCGGGGATCCTCAACTCCGGGTTCTGGGCCCGCCGGATGACACACGAGATCACCGTGCACCGCGCGGACGCCACGCTCGCCGCCGGACTGCCCTACGAGGTCGCGCCCGACGTCGCCGCCGACGCGATCGACGAATGGCTCCAGATCGTCGAGTTCGTCCAGCGGACGGCACCGCACGACGCGGCGCGGGAACTGCGCGGCCCGGGCCGCAGCATCCACCTGCACGCCACCGACACAGGGCCGGGCCTGAACGCCGAGTGGCTCATCGAGCTCACCGAGGACGGTGTCGCCTGGCGCCGCGGCCACGAGAAGGCCACCGTCGCCCTGCGCGGTCCGCTCACCCCCGTCCTGCTCGCCTTCTACCGCCGGCTGCCGCTGGACGCCCCGGAGTTGGAGGTGCTGGGGGAGCGGGAACTGCTGGAGTTCTGGCTGGAGCGGGCGACCTTCGGTTAGGGCCGGGAACAGGCGATGGCCCGCCCCCGCGAAGGGTACGGGCCACCACCGGGCGCTGATGCGCGGGCGTCAGCTGTCGCTGTTGCTCGCCCCGCGACGGCGCATGCCGAAGAACACAGCGCCGCCACCGACGACGACCAGGGCCGCCGCGATGCCGGCGATGATGCCGGTGTTGGAGTCGGCACCGGTCTCGGCGAGGTTGGAGTCACCGGCCGCCGGCGCGGGCGCGTTGCCCGCCGGCGTGGTGCTCTCGCTCTCCGACGGCGCCGGAGCCGGGGTGTCGGCCGGGGTGTCGGTCTCCTCGGCAGGCTTCGACGGGGAGGCCGACGGGGTCGGCGTGGCCGGCTCGGTAGCCGGCGGCTTCTCCTCTTCCTTCTTGCAGGCCGTGGCCGGGGTGACGAGGTTCGGCTTGATGTCCTCGTCGACGTACGGAGTGGCCTTGACGTGGATGCGGTACTCCGCGTTCGGCTTCCAGTCCTCGGCGAAGGTGATGGTGGTGCCCTCGCGCGAGCCCTTGACCACCTGCTCGCCGACCTTCTTGACGTCGGCGCCGTTGTTCTCGAGGTACACGGTGACGGTCGCCGGGATGCCGGCGGGGTCCACGTCGGTGACGGTGATGACGCCCTTGCCGCCATCGCACTTCGCCTCGGCCGAGAACTCGTTGATGTTGCAGGCGAGCGCGTTGCCGGCGGTGCCGAGCGCGAGCGCGGCCGATGCGGAGGCGACACCGAGGATCCGCAGGGAACGTGCGACGGTACGACGCGATGCCGTACGGCGTGATACGGACAGAACTGCCACGTTTGTCCTTTACAGGATGCGCAAATGCGGGGGGTGGAGGCAGTGTTGACTGGACATCAGCACTACCGGGAGGCTCACAGGTCTATAAGCGCCGCATAAGTAGTGTCAACGCATATGCAGGTTGCAAGCACTTGCTTTGCCAGCTTATTAACCGCCGAGACGTTTCAACGCCTCCGGCGCCTCCTCGATCCGCTCCACCAGCGCGATCCGCGCCTCCATCGAACGGCCGCCGGCCAGCGACCGGAGCAGCGGCCACGTCGGCAGCTTCTCGGTCCAGTGCACCCGGTTCACGAGCACCATGGGCGTCGGCTCGCCCCGCGACTCGTAGTAGTTGGGCGTCGCGTTGTCGAAGATCTCCTGTACGGTGCCGGCGGCCCCCGGCAGGAACACCACACCTGCGTTCGACCGGGCCAGCAGACCGTCCTCGCGGGTGGCGTTGGCGAAGTACTTGGCGATGTGCGACGCGAAGGCGTTCGGCGGCTCGTGGCCGTAGAACCACGTCGGGATGCCGACGGAACGCCCGCCCTGCGGCCAGCGCGTGCGTATCTCGAAGGCGGCCGTCGCCCACTGCGTGATCGACGGCGTGAAGCGCGGTGCCTTGGCGAGCAGTTCGAGCGACTCGGTGAGCATCTCCTCGCCGAACGGGGCGGCGTACGCGCCGAGGTTCGCCGCCTCCATCGCGCCCGGGCCGCCGCCCGTGGCGACCGTGAAACCGGCGCGGGCCAGCTCCCGGCCCAGCCGTGCCGCCCCCGCGTACTCCTCCGTGCCGCGGGCCATCGCGTGGCCGCCCATCACGCCCACGACCCGGGCGCCGGACAGGAGTTCGTCGAGTGCGTCCGAGACCGAGTCGTCGTGGACCGCGCGCAGCATGGAGGCGTAGATGTCCCGGTCCGCCTTCGTGCGCTGGAACCAGGCGTACGCCCGGGCGTCGGGTGTGGCCTCGTAGCCGTCCGGCAGCGACTCGAAGAGCTCGTCCGGCGAGTAGACGTGGCCGCGGTACGGGTCGAAGGGCAGGTCGGGGACCGGCGGGAAGACCAGGGCGCCGTCCGCGCGGACCTTCGCGGCGGCCTCCTCGCGCATCGCGCAGCCGAGGAAGACGGCGCCCGCCGTGTCCGTGGTGAGCAGTTCGCGCGTACGGTCCGTCAGGTCGACGGCCTGGACGCGGTGACCGGCGAGCGTGCCGCGCGCGGAGACGGTCGCGTCGAACTCCTCGAGTGTCTCGATCTCACGGTCGTCGTGGTGGGCCGCATGGGCGGGCATCGTCTGCACCCGCCCATGCTGGCACAGCCACGTCTCAGCCCTCGACTGCCGACGGGTCCATCCACACGACCTCGAAGGTGTGGCCGTCCGGGTCGTCGAAGGCGCGGCCGTACATGAACCCGTGGTCCTGGGTCTCGCCGGAGACGGAACCGCCCGCCGCGACCGCCTTCTCGACCAGCTCGTCGACCTTCTCGCGGCTCTCGGAGCTCAGCGCGATCAGCACCTCGCTGGTCTTCTTCGCGTCCGCGATCTCCTTCTTGGTGAACTGGGCGTACTTCTCCTTGGTGTGCACCATGACCACGATGGTCTCGCTGATCACGACCGAGGCGGTGCTGTCGTCGCTGAACTGCTCGTTGATCGAGTAGCCGAGCTCCGTGAAGAACTTCTTCGAGGCGTCGAGGTCGCTGACACACAGGTTCACGAAGATCATCTGCTGGTACATGCGGGGTCTCTCCCATCAAGTCCGTGTCGTTACGTGGGGATAGACCGGGGGCCTGTGCGGAACTCATCGCCGCACGGAGATTTTTTCCGTACGAGTTTTCCAGCGGGCTTCAGCGGGCTTCAGCGGGCCAGCGGCAGCGCCGCCAGCTCGGCGACCGTCAGGGTCAGCGGGCCGAACAGGGCGAGCAGCGCGCCCGCGCGGAGGGCGGCGGCGCTCCGCAGCATCGTCGCGGGGGCGCCGAGGCGCAGCAGCGCGGCGGTGGTGTCGGCGCGGGCCTGGCGGGCCTCGACGGCGGACGTGAGGAGCGTCCCCATGGTGCAGCCGGTCACCAGCAGTACGCCGAGCGTGGTGAGCGGACCGAGCGACAGCCCGTCCGGGGCGTGCAGCAGTGCCATGGCGTACGCGGCCGCCAGCACGGCGCAGACCACGCCCAGGGGGCGGCCGATCCGGTCGGCCTCCGCCATGAGGATCCGGCCGGCCAGGAGCCGGAGGGCGCCGGGGCGGGCCGACTGGAGCAGCCGTCCGCACAGATGGGTCAGGCCCGGACCGGCCAGGGCCAGGCCGACGGCGGCCAGCGCCCAGCCCGCCAGGACGCCGGGGGAGGCGCCGGAGAAGGTGAGGTCGGGGGGCGTGGGGGCGGTGCGGCTCGTGTAGGTCTCCACGGCGAGGCCCGCGGCCAGGACGGTGATGCCCCACGGGAGACCGGAGGGGGCGGCGGTGGGGGAGTTGCCGGACAGAGCGGTGTCCGGCAGGGCCACTTCGGACACCGCGGTGTCGGGTGTCGCGGTGTCCCCGGCCGCGTGCGCGGCGCTCCCGGCCGGGATCACGACGCTCATGGCGTCCGGTGCCGCCGTCCGAGGTCCGGACGGCTCGGCGGGGTCCTCGACCGTGCTCACCGTGCCCGCGGCGCCCCGGGTGGCCGAGCCCGTGGCCGCCGCCGGGACGGACGTGCCGGTACGCCCGGACGGCGGCCCGCCGTTGTGCCCGGCGGGCTCGGTGGGTTCGGCGGACCCGGTGGCAGGACTGTCCGTGGGGCGGACGATCTGCCGGCCGAATCGGCCGTACGCCCCGAAGGTCTCGTGTGTGCTCGTGCTCCGGTTCGCGCCGAATCGGCCGTACGCCCCGGCCGCCCGGGACGGGGCCGGCCCCGCCTCCGTCGGCCGCAGCGCCAGCGCCACCGCCACCGACGCGGCTCCGGGCACGATCGAGAGCAACATCAGGGCTGCCGGGAGCGGCAGCGGCCGGTCCGCCGCGAGGGACTCGGCGGCCGCGCCGTCGAAGGGCATGCCCGTCAGGTCGCCGCGCAGGTGCAAGAAGAACAGCAGGGCCAGCATCGAGCCCAGGGTGCAGGACAGGGCCGTCGTCGTCGCCGAGACGGCCATCAGGCGCAGCGGGCCGAGGCCGATCGCCGAGAGGCCGGGGCGGGGCTTCGTACCGGGGTCGGTGCGGGCCACCGCGACCGCGAAGTACACCGTCGCGGTCAGCGGAGCCACGCACCAGGCCAGGCGCAGCAGGGCGGCGCCGGGGTGGCCCAGCGCGTATCCCAGGGTGCAGAGCAACAGGAATCCCGTCCCCGCCGAGGCTGCTGCGACCAGGAGGCGGCGCAGCTGGACGGCGGGGTGGGAGCCGCGGGTCAGACGGAGAGCGAGCACGCGGCCCGGCCTTCCGTCTCGGTGGGCCCGGCGACCGGCGGCAGGTGCACCGTCTGCACGCGCCGCCCGTCGAGCAGGGACACCGTGCGGTCGGCGAGCGCCGCCGTCTCCGGGTCGTGCGTGGCCAGGACGACCGTGATGCCGTGGGAACGGGCCGCCGTGGTGAGGGTGCGCAGCGCATGGGCGCGGTCGGCGCGGTGCAGGGCCGCCGTGGGCTCGTCGGCGAACAGTACCGACGGGGCGGGGGCGAGGGCACGGGCGATGCACACCCGCTGCCGCTCGGCCTGGACCAGCTGGTGCGGGCGTTTGCGGGCGCTCCCGCCGATGTCCAGGCGCTCCAGCCACTCCAGGGCCGCCTTCTTGGCGCGGCGCCTGCTGGTGCCGCGCAGCATCAGCGGCAGGGCGGTGTTCTCCCAGGCGTTGAGCTCCGGGACCAGCGAGGGCGCCGGGTCGATCCAGCCGAAGCGGTCGCGGCGCAGCCGCTCGCGGGTGAGGTGGCCCATGGTGTGCACGGGCATGCTGTTGAACCAGACCTCGCCGCGCCGGACGGGCACCAGGCCGGACAGGCACCGCAGCAGGGTCGTCTTGCCGCTGCCGCGCGGGCCGCTGACGGCGAGGATCTCGCTCTCCCGGACGCCGAGCGAGACACCGCTGAGCGCGGGGGAGCCGTCGTCGTGCTGGAAGTGCAGGGCGCGTGCCCAGAGCACGTCGTTGTCCGGCGGGGCCTCCATGGGCGTACACCTCGGTTCAGATCCGTAGTTCCCGTGCCATCCCCCGTGCGGGGGAACGAAGGCGGGGCCGATCGGTCACTGGGCACGCTAGGCAGAGCGCGGCGGGACGCCGGACAGCACGCGGCCCCGGGGCGCCGTTTCTCACTCGAACGGGGGGCACCGGGGCCGGTGTTGATCATCCAAACAGACGATCGGAGCGACGGTCGGTCAGAGCTTGGTCCACGCCTCCGAGAGGGTGGCGCGCAGGATCTGCTCGATCTCGTCGAACGTCGACTGGTCGGAGATCAGCGGCGGGGCGAGCTGGACGACCGGGTCGCCGCGGTCGTCGGCACGGCAGTACAGGCCGTTCTCGTACAGCTTCTTGGAGAGGAAGCCGTACAGGACGCGCTCGGTCTCGTCCGCGTCGAAGGACTCCTTGGTCGCCTTGTCCTTGACCAGCTCGATGCCGTAGAAGAAGCCGTTGCCGCGGACGTCGCCGACGATCGGCAGGTCGTGGAGCTTCTCCAGGGTGGCGCGGAAGTTGCCCTCGTTGTCCAGGACGTGCTGGTTGAGGTTCTCGCGCTCGAACAGGTCGAGGTTGGCCAGGCCCACGGCCGCGGAGACCGGGTGGCCGCCGAAGGTGTAGCCGTGCAGGAAGGTGTTGTCGCCCTTGTAGAACGGCTCGGCGAGGCGGTCGGAGACGATGCACGCGCCTATGGGGGAGTAGCCGGAGGTCATGCCCTTGGCGCAGGTGATCATGTCCGGGACGTAGTCGAACTTGTCGCAGGCGAAGTACGTGCCCAGGCGGCCGAAGGCGCAGATGACCTCGTCGGACACGAGCAGCACGTCGTACTGGTCGCAGATCTCGCGCACGCGCCGGAAGTAGCCGGGCGGGGGCGGGAAGCAGCCGCCCGCGTTCTGCACCGGCTCGAGGAAGACCGCGGCGACCGTGTCCGGGCCCTCGAAGAGGATCTGCTGCTCGATCTGGTCGGCGGCCCAGCGGCCGAAGGCCTCGGGGTCGTCACCGTGGATCGGCGCCCGGTAGATGTTCGTGTTCGGGACCTTGTGGGCGCCCGGCACCAGGGGCTCGAACGGCGCCTTCAGAGCGGGCAGACCGGTGATGGACAGGGCACCCTGCGGCGTGCCGTGGTAGGCGACCGCGCGGGAGATGACCTTGTGCTTGGTGGGCTTGCCGACCAGCTTGAAGTACTGCTTGGCGAGCTTCCAGGCGGTCTCGACCGCCTCACCGCCGCCGGTGGTGAAGAAGACCTTGTTCAGGTCGCCCGGGGCGTGGTGCGCGAGGCGCTCGGCCAGCTCGACGGCCTTGGGGTGGGCGTAGGACCAGATGGGGAAGAACGCCAGCTCCTGCGCCTGCTTGGAGGCGGTCTCGGCGAGTTCGACCCGGCCGTGCCCGGCCTGCACCACGAACAGGCCGGCGAGACCGTCGAGGTAGCGCTTGCCCTGGTCGTCGTAGATGTACGTGCCCTCGCCCCGGACGATGGTGGGGACGGGGGACTTCTCGTACGACGACATGCGCGTGAAGTGCATCCACAGGTGGTCGTACGCGGTCTGGGAGAGGTCCTTGCTCACGGCTATCGGGTCCTCACGGTTATCGGGTTCCCCACATGTAGGTCTGCTTCTTGAGCTTGAGGTAGACGAAGCTCTCGGTGGAGCGCACTCCGGGGACGGCCCGGATGCGTTTGTTGATGACCTCCAGGAGGTGGTCGTCGTCCTCGCAGACGATCTCCACCATCAGGTCGAAGGAGCCCGCGGTCATCACCACGTACTCGCACTCGGACATGGCCGTCAGCGCGTCCGCGACCGACTCCACGTCGCCCTCGACGTTGACGCCGACCATCGCCTGTCTGCGGTAGCCCACGGTGAGCGGGTCCGTGACGGCGACGATCTGCATCATGCCCTGGTCGAGCAGCTTCTGGACGCGCTGGCGCACGGCCGCCTCGGACAGGCCGACGGCCTTGCCGATGGCGGCGTACGGCCGGCGGCCGTCCTCCTGGAGCTGCTCGATGATGGCGAGGGAGACGGCGTCCAGCTGCGGCGAGCCGCCGTTCCTGGACTCGCGGGAGGGCTCGCGGTGCTCCCGCGAGCCCTTCTGGTCTGCGCTTCGACTGGCCACGAGGTCACTGTGCACGAGGTCTCGACACTTCCGCAAGCCTCGATCGATGAAATCCGTTGTTTCAGTAGCTGACTCCTGCGGATTCCGCACGATCGAAGGGAGCGGGGGTGTTGAAAACGTGGGTCGGCCGACTAGGGTGGGTGTCTCAAGTACTGGACATCCGAACTGGAGGGCCGGCAGTGAGCACCGAGCTGCGTCGTCTGCGCAACTACATCGGCGGTGAGTTCCGGGACGCCGCCGACGGACGGACCACCGAGGTGGTCAATCCCGCGACGGGCGAGGCGTACGCGACCGCTCCGCTGTCCGGGCAGGCGGACGTGGACGCCGCGATGGCGGCGGCCGCCGAGGCCTTCCCCGGCTGGCGCGACACCACGCCCGCCGAGCGCCAGAAGGCCCTGCTGAAGATCGCGGACGCCTTCGAGGAGCGCGCCGAGGAGCTGATCGCGGCCGAGGTGGAGAACACGGGCAAGCCGGTCGGGCTGACCCGCTCCGAGGAGATCCCGCCGATGGTCGACCAGATCCGCTTCTTCGCGGGCGCGGCGCGGATGCTCGAGGGCCGCTCGGCCGGTGAGTACATGGAGGGCCTGACCTCCATCGTGCGCCGCGAGCCGGTCGGGGTCTGCGCGCAGGTCGCGCCGTGGAACTACCCGATGATGATGGCCGTGTGGAAGTTCGCCCCGGCGATCGCGGCGGGCAACACGGTCGTGCTGAAGCCGTCCGACACCACCCCGGCGTCCACGGTGCTGATCGCGGAGATCCTCGGCGGGATCCTGCCGAAGGGCGTCTTCAACGTCATCTGCGGCGACCGCGAGACCGGCCGCATGATGGTCGAGCACGAGATCCCGGCGATGGCCTCCATCACCGGTTCCGTACGGGCCGGCATGCAGGTCGCCGAGTCCGCGGCCAAGGACGTCAAGCGCGTCCACCTGGAGCTGGGCGGCAAGGCGCCGGTCGTGGTCTTCGAGGACACCGACATCGCCAAGGCCGTCGAGGACATCTCGGTCGCGGGCTACTTCAACGCCGGCCAGGACTGCACGGCCGCCACGCGGGTCCTGGTCCACGAGTCCATCCACGACGATTTCGTCTCCGCGCTGTCGAAGGCCGCCGCCGAGACGAAGACCGGGCAGCCGGACGACGAGGACGTGCTGTTCGGTCCGCTCAACAACCCCAACCAGCTCAAGCAGGTCGAGGGCTTCATCGAGCGGCTGCCCGCGCACGCGCGCGTGGAGGCCGGCGGCAAGCGGGTCGGCGACAAGGGCTACTTCTACGCGCCGACCGTCGTCTCGGGCCTCAAGCAGGACGACGAGATCATCCAGAAGGAGGTCTTCGGCCCGGTCATCACCGTCCAGTCCTTCCGCGACGAGGACCAGGCGGTGGAGTGGGCCAACGGCGTCGAGTACGCGCTCGCCTCCTCCGTGTGGACCAAGGACCACGGCCGCGCCATGCGGATGTCCAAGAAGCTCGACTTCGGCTGCGTCTGGATCAACACGCACATCCCGCTGGTCGCCGAGATGCCGCACGGCGGCTTCAAGAAGTCCGGCTACGGCAAGGACCTGTCGGGGTACGGCTTCGACGACTACACGCGCATCAAGCACGTGATGACGTCGCTGGACGCGTAGGCGCCGGATCTCGTTGCGCGGCCCCGGGCGGGGTGTACCTCGCCCGGGGCCGTTCGCGTGTGCGCAGACCTATTTTTGAACATGTTCAATACGGGCGTAGAGTGCCGCCATGAGCGACAGAGCCGCCCTGGTGAAGGGCATCCGTGCGTGGCTGGTCTTCTTCGTCGTCTGCCTGGTGCTCAGCGGCGCCACCGCCTTTCCCCTGGTGCACGAACTGCGCTGGACCGAGGACCTGCTGCACGCGCTGTCCGCGGGCGAGTACCTGCCGGGTCTGACCGACTGGATCGAGCGGGTCCGGGCCGGGCTCGACGAGGCCGATGCCGAGTACCCCTTCCTCCTCTACGGCACGGACTGGCTGGCCTTCGCGCACCTGGTGATCGCGGTCGCCTTCTACGGGCCCTACCGCGACCCGGTCCGCAACATCTGGGTCGTCGAGTTCGGGATGATCGCCTGCGCGGGGATCATTCCGCTCGCCCTGATCTGCGGGCCGATCCGCCAGATCCCCTTCTGGTGGTCGGTGATCGACATGTCCTTCGGAGTGCTCGGGGTGATCCCGCTGTACGTCGTGCGGCAGCGGATCAAGCGGCTGGAGGCCCTGACCGTGCCGGCGGCCGCCACCCCGGCGCTCGGCGGCTGAGAAAAAGTGTTATCCCGAGAACCTTCACGCCGTCTCCCCGCATGTGATCCCCCACATAGCCAAGACCCCCGTCCTGCCTGAGAGGGTGCGTGCGGAAAAGTACTGATCCCAGCCGTCGAGAGGCCACCGTGGACAGTCAGCACTGGCGCGCGACCATCACGGCGGCGCAGTCCGGCGACCGGCAGGCGCTGGACGAGCTGGTCGCGGGCTGGCTGCCGCTGGTCTACAACATCGTGGGCCGGGCCCTGAACGGGCACGCCGACGTGGACGACGTCGTCCAGGAGACCATGCTGCGCGCGGTCGACAACCTGGGCTCGCTGCGTGACCCGGACAGCTTCCGGTCCTGGCTGGTGGCGATCGCCATGCGCCAGATACGCGACCGGGCCCGGCGCCGGACGGCGGACCGGCTGGAGGAGGCACCGGCCGCCGACTTCGCCGAACTGACCGTGCTGCGGCTCCAGTTGGAGGGGCAGCGGCGCGAGGTCGCCGAGGCCGCGCGGTGGCTCGACGACGAGGACCGGCAACTGCTGTCGCTGTGGTGGCTGGAGGTCGCGGGCGAACTGACCCGGCGCGAACTGGCCGCCGCCGTCGGCGTCACCCGGCAGCACGCCGCCGTGCGGGTGCAGCGGATGAAGGAGCGCCTGGAGACCTCGCGCGGCATCGTCCGAGCCCTGGACGGCGCCTGCCCCGACCTGCGCGAGCTGACCGGCCGCTGGAACGGCCGGCCCGACTCGGTGTGGCGCAAGCGGCTGGCCCGGCACATCCGGGGCTGCGGCTACTGCGGCGGCACCCACGAGACGGTCGTACCGGCGGAACGCCTCCTGGTCGGCATCGCGCTCGTCCCGCTGCCCGTCGGGTTCACGCTGTCGCTCGCCTTCGGCGGCAAGACGGCCGTGGCCGCCACCTCCGCCGGGTGGTCCGCCAAGCTGCTGGGCGCGCTCACCAAGCCGGCCGTCGCGATGACCGCCGGCGCGACGATCGTCGCGGGCGGCGCCTACGTCGTCACCCAGCCGCCCGACGCCCCGCCTCCCCGGGCCGTGGTCACCCCCACGGCGACGGCCACGTCCGAACCGCAGCCCTCCGCCACGCCCACTCCCACTCCCACCCCCACGCCCTCACCGTCGGCGAAGCGGAAGGCCGACCTGTACGGCACGGTCGTGGACGCCGTCGACCGCGCCCCCGACCCGGACGCCAGACCCGCGGCCCTGCCCCGCCGCCCCGAGTCCGGCATCACCAGCACCGGCGGCCCGAGGGCCGTCATGCAGCACCGTGGCGACAGCGTGACGCTGAGCGGCCGGGGCTATGTCCTGGTCCGCTGGCAGATCTCGCCGCACGCCCGGCCCGGCGGGGTGGTCATGCCGACCTGGACCGGCCTGAAGGGCAAGCTGTTCCACGTGGCCTCCGGCGGCTCGCGCCGCATGGACGACCCGCTGCCCGGCGCCCCGAACGGCTACGCCACCGGCATGGGCGGCCCGGACATCGGATACGCGGTGCTGCCGCCCGGCACCCAGCAGATGTGGCAGAACGAGTACTTCTACGTCGACGGCACCGTCACCCTCACCCAGAACGAACGCGGCTGCGACTACGGCATCGCCGTCTTCCCGTCCGACTGGGAGGCCGTGGACAAGGACGTCAACGAGGGCCCCGCCCAGGGCGCCATCCGCTACGGCCTCGTCCGCGACACCGGCACGGACAGCGCGCCGGTGCCGCAGTACGTCACGCGCTCGACCCCGGCCGATCCGGCGACCGTCCCGCAGCGCTCGCGCGTGTAGCGCACAGCACGTCGACGCGGTTGGTCGTGATCGAGTCCACCCCCGCCCTCAGCAGCCGTCGCATGGCGCGGCGCGTGTCGGGGGTCCAGACGGACAGCAGGTAGCCGTCGCGGTGGACGCGGTCGGCGAGAGGGCGGTCCACCAGCGGGAAACGGTAGTTGAGCCAGCGCGGGCGGATCGCCTCCAGCAGGACGGGCCGGGGCGGGGCCAGTGTCGTCCAGGTGAGCGCGATCTCCGCGGCCGGGTCCGCCGCGCGCACGGCGAGCATGGCGTCGGCGCCCGCGCAGTAGTAGACGCGGTCCGCCGCCCCGGCCTCCCGTACGGCGTCCATCACCCGCCGCACCGCCCGTACGTCGGGTGAGCCGGGAAGGTCGATCATCACCCGGTGGCCGTCGGTCGCGGCCAGCGCCTCCGTCAGGGCCGGAACCCCGCCGCCGGTCAGTCCGCGCACCTCCTCCCAGGACAGCGCGAGCACCGGCCGCTCCTGCTCCCAGAGCCGCTTCAGCGTCCCGTCGTGCAACAGCACCGGCACGCCGTCCCGGGTCAGCCGTACGTCGATCTCCACCGCGTCCGCGCCCCGGTCGAGCGCGGAACGCAGCGAGGCGACGGTGTTCTCGCGGTGTCGGTACGGGTCGCCCCGGTGGGCCACGGCGGTCACGGGCCGCCCGGGGCGCTCGGGTGAGGACGTCACCGGCCGAGCCACCCCGCGGTGTACGTGTCGATCTCCTCGTTGATCCGGGCCTTGCCCGCGGCGTCCAGGAAGGACGCCCCGACGGCGTTCTTCGCCAGCTCGGCCAGGCCCCGCTCGTCGAGGTCGAGCAGCCGGGCGGCGACCGCGTACTCGTTGTCGAGGTCGGTGCCGAACATCGGCGGGTCGTCGGAGTTGATCGTGACGACGACCCCGGCCTCGGCGAACTCCTTGATCGGGTGTTCGTCGAGGGTGCGGACCGCGCGCGTGGCGATGTTGGAGGTCGGGCACACCTCCAGCGGGATCCGGTGCTCGGCGAGGTGCGCGAGGAGCTTCGGGTCCCGCGCGGAGCTGGTGCCGTGACCGATGCGCTCGGCCCGCAGGTGCGTGAGAGCGTCCCACACCGTCTCCGGGCCGGTGGTCTCACCGGCGTGCGGTACGGAGTGCAGCCCGGCCGCGATCGCCCGGTCGAAGTACGGCTTGAACTGCGGACGCTCCACGCCGACCTCGGGGCCGCCCAGACCGAAGGAGACCAGACCCTCCGGGCGCAGCCGGTCGTCGGTGGCGAGCCGGGTCGTCTCCTCGGCGGCTTCGAGCCCGGCCTCGCCGGGGATGTCGAAGCACCAGCGCAGCACGGTCCCGAAGTCGGCCTCGGCGGCCTTGCGGGCGTCCTCGATCGCGTCCATGAAGGCGCGCTCGTCGATGCCGCGGCGGGTGGAGGAGAACGGGGTGATGGTCAGCTCGGCGTACCGCACCTGCTGGCGGGCCAGGTCACGGGCGACCTCGAAGGTCAGCAGCCGGACGTCCTCCGGGGTGCGGATCAGGTCGACGACCGACAGGTACACCTCGATGAAGTGGGCGAAGTCGGTGAAGGAGAAGTAGTCGACCAGGGCGGCGGGATCGGTCGGGACCTTCGAGTCGGGGTGGCGGGCGGCCAGCTCGGACACGATCCGGGGGGAGGCGGAGCCCACGTGGTGCACGTGCAGTTCGGCCTTGGGCAGACCGGCGACGAAGGCCTTCAGGTCGCGTGGGGCGCGGGGGTCGACGAGATGCTCGGTCAAGGGTTCCTCCCCGGAACGGCGCCCCTGCCGGCGCGTGGCGGGCGGGGCGCGGGTGATCGGCTGATCGGTGACTCGGGTCTCATCGTAGGCGCTGGATCAGCGCCCCTCAGGGGCGCGGGGCTGTACCGGGACGCGGCTCCGCCGCGTGGGCGCGACCAGCCCCGACGCAACCCCGCACTGTGGCCCGCACCGAACGGCCCCGTAGCATGGCGGCACGATCGACCCAGGGGGGATGCACCATGACGGACCCGACGCAGCCCGGCGGAGGCGGCCACGACCCGTGGGCGCCCCCGGAGAACCGGCCGTCACTCGACAAGGACCAGCCCCCCACCGCAGGGCCGCCCTCCGTGCACGACCAGGCCACGGTCACCTCGATGCCGAGCGCGGGCTTCACGCCACCCGCCGGCACGCCGCAGTTCGACACCTCGGGCACCGGCGCCGTCCCGCCCCCGCCCGCCGCCCCCACCGGCCCGGCGGTAACCGGCGGCTACGGCTACCCCGGCTATCCCCAGGCGGGCTACGGCTGGCCCGGCATGCCGCCGGCCCCCCAGAACGGCATGGGCGTCGCCGCCATGGTGCTGGGCATCATCTCCTGCACCCTGTTCTGTCTGTACGGCGTGGTCTCCCTGGTCACCGGCATCCTCGCCGTCGTCTTCGGCATCAAGGGCCGCAAGCGTGCCGAGGCCGGAGTGGCCTCCAACCACGGTCAGGCCCAGGCGGGCCTGATCATGGGCATCATCGGGATCATCCTCGGCATCGCGGTGATCGTCCTGATAGCCGTCGGCATCACGGCCGCGATCAACAACGACGAGCCGTACGACGACCCGTACTACGGCGCGCGCGCCCCGGTCGCCACCGTCCCGTCCCACCACTGAAACAGCCGTACTGCGCGGCGGACTTGGCCACTACGATTCCCTGGTCTGACAACGGAGGGGAGATCGTCATGTCCAACACCAATCCCACGCCCGGTGGGTTCGGTCCGCCGTCCCAGCCCCCGCAGCAGCCGGCCCCCGGCTACGGCTATCCGCAGCAGGGCGGCCCCGGCTACGGCTACCCCCAGGGCGGCCCCGGCTACCCGGCCGCACCGCCGGTGGGCTACCCCCAGGCGCCCGGCTACGCGATGCCCGCGCAGCCGAGCAACGGCATGGGAACCACGGGGCTGGTGCTGGGCATCATCGGCGTGGTGTGCAGCGTGACCTTCATCCTGTGGTTCTTCGGCGTGATCCTGGGCATCCTGGCGATCATCTTCGGAGCCATCGGCCGGGGCAAGGCCACCCGGGGCGAGGCCACCAACAAGGGCGCGGCGACCGCCGGACTGGTCTGCGGCATCATCGCCACCGTGATCCTGCCGCTGCTGGGCTTCCTGCTCTTCGCCAGCATCATGGGCGGGCTCGGCGCGGCTGCCTGAAACTGCTGCCGCACGGGGGCCGGTCCCATGGGCCGGCCCCCGACGCATGCCACCTATGTCTCGCGCAGTCGCTCCCGCGCCTCCATCAGCGCGAAGCCCAGCAGGTTCGGCCCCCGCCACCGCTCCGGATCCATCGCCGCCTCGTCGTCCGCGGCCAGCCCGATGCCCCACACCCGGTCCACGGGACTCGCCTCGACCAGCACTCTCCCGCCCGTGCCCAGCAGAAATCCCCGCAGCTCCGGATGCGCGCCGAACTTGTGGACGCTGCCCTCCACGACGATCCGGAACCGCTCCCGCCGCCATATCGCCTCGTCGAAGCCGCGCACCAGCCGCCCGGCCTTCTTCGCCTCGGCGGGGTGCCCGGCGGCGAGCACGGCACGCTCCGCCGCCGCGTCCTCGAAGAGCCGGGCCTTGCCCGCCATCATCCAGTGCTCGGCCGTCGCGTACTCCACGCCGTCCACCGTGAACGGCGCCGGCCACCACTGGCTCAGACAGCTCGGCCCGACGCGGCCGTCCGGCCGCGGCCGGTGCCCCCAGAAGTGCAGATACTTGATCCTCGCGCCGGTGCGGACCGCCCTGATCAGGGCGTCCCGGGAACCGACCGCCCCCGTGATCTCCTCCATGCACGCGAGTCTGGCACGCACCACTGACACAGCGTCCTGCCTTTTCCTGGCGGACTCGACACCTGGTCGACAGATTCCGTCGCGTAACCAAAAATCAACAACGGAATCCCTTGTTGGAGTGACATCCCTCTGTCAGGATCGGCACTCAAATCGAGCCTGAGCCACGCCGGCCCCACCACGGGGACACGGAGGAGAGCGACATGCACAACCCGGGCACCGCCATCCCGGACCGATTCCCGGCCGAGGAGCGCTTCGCGGAGGGCGCGCAGTACATCGCCGGCCGCCTGACCAGGGGCACCTCCGGCCGCACCCACGCGGTCGTCGACCCGGCCTCGGGCGAGGAGGTGCTCCGCTACGAGCTGGCGGGGACGGCCGACGTCGACCGGGCCGTGGCAGCCGCCCGCGAGGCCTTCCCGGGCTGGGCGGGGACCACCCCGGGCGAGCGTTCCGACGCCCTGCACCGGTTCGCCGCGGTCCTGGCCGACCGTGCCGAGGACTTCGCCCGCGCCGAGTCGCTCCAGTGCGGCAAGCCCCTGAAGCTGAGCCGCGAGTTCGACGTGCCCGGGACGATCGACAACACCGCCTTCTTCGCCGGTGCCGCACGGCTTCTCCAGGGCCAGTCCGCCGGTGAGTACTCCGGGGACCACACGTCGTACATCCGGCGCGAGCCCATCGGTGTCGTCGGTTCCGTCGCGCCCTGGAACTACCCCCTCCAGATGGCCGCCTGGAAGGTCCTGCCGGCGATCGCGGCGGGCAACACGATCGTCCTGAAGCCCGCCGAGCTCACCCCGCTGACCTCGCTGCTCTTCGCCCAGGCGGCCACGGACGCCGGGATCCCGGACGGTGTGATCAACATCGTCACCGGCACCGGCAGGGAGGCCGGTGAGCACCTCGTCGGCCACCCCGACGTGGCCATGACCTCCTTCACCGGCTCCACGGCCGTGGGCAAGCGCGTCGCCGAGATCGCCACCGCCACCGTCAAACGCCTCCACCTGGAGCTCGGTGGCAAGGCGCCCTTCGTGGTCTTCGACGACGCCGACCTGGAGGCCGCCGCCCACGGCGCGGTCGCCGGCGCGCTCATCAACACCGGGCAGGACTGCACGGCCGCCACGCGCGCGTACGTGCAGCGACCGCTGTACGACGCCTTCGTGGAGCGGACGGCGGCGCTCATGGAGACGGTCCGGCTCGGCGACCCCTTCGCCGTCGGTACGGATCTCGGCCCGCTCATCTCGCACGTCCAGCGCGACCGGGTCGCCGGTTTCGTCGACCGGGCACGTGCCTACGCGCGCGTGGTGACCGGAGGCGAAGCACCAGGGGGCGAGTTGGCCAAGGGCGCCTACTACCGGCCCACCCTCATCGCCGACGCCGCCCAGGACAGCGAGGTCGTCCAGTCCGAGATCTTCGGACCCGTCCTGGTCGTGCTGCCCTTCGACACCGACGACGAGGGCATCGCGCTCGCCAACGACACCCCGTACGGGCTCGCTGCCTCCGCCTGGAGCCGGGACGTGTACCGGGCGAACCGGGCCACGCGCGAGATCAAGGCAGGGTGCGTGTGGGTCAACGACCACATCCCGATCATCAGCGAGATGCCGCACGGCGGCTACAAGTCCTCCGGCTGCGGCAAGGACATGTCCGCGTACTCGTTCGAGGAGTACACCCAGATCAAGCACGTCATGTTCGACAACACCGCGGTGGCCGCGAAGGACTGGCACCGCACCGTCTTCGGGGACCGATAGTCGTTTGCAGGCCGCCTGACCAACGGCCGCCCACCCTCCGAAAGGGCACCACGCGCATGGAGCAGTACGAGCCCGACCGCCTGTCCCCGGCCCAAGTGGCCGCCATGCGGCGCAGCTTCAGGAACGGCAGGGCCGCCCTCACCCGGCGGTCGCTGCTGCGCGCCTCCGCGGGCGGGGCGCTCGCGGCCGGCGGACTCGGGACGCTGAGCGCCTGCGGCATCCCGGCGGCGGGCCGGTCGCAGGGCGGCGTCCCGGCGGAGGACCGCTCGGCCAAGGAGAAGACCGTGAACTTCTCCAACTGGACCGAGTACATGGACGTCGACGACAGCGGCAAGCACCACCCGACGCTGGAGCAGTTCACGAAACGCACGGGCATCAAGGTCAAGTACACCGAGGACATCAACGACAACAACGAGTTCTTCGGCAAGATCAAGCCGCAGCTCGCCGCGGGCCAGGACACCGGCCGCGACATCATCGTCCTCACCGACTGGCTGGCCGGCCGCCTCATCCGCCTCGGCTGGGTGCAGAAGCTCGACCCGGCCAACCTGCCGCACGCCTACGCCAACCTGTCGGCCCAGTTCCGCAGCCCCGACTGGGACCCGGGCCGCGCCTACTCCTACGTCTGGCAGGGCATCTCGACGGTCATCGCGTACAACAAGAAGGCCCTCGACGGCGTCGAGGTGAAGTCGATATCGGACCTGCTCGACAACCCCAAGCTCAAGGGGCGGGTCGGCTTCCTGTCGGAGATGCGCGACAGCGTCGGCATGACGCTGCTCGACATGGGCAAGGACCCGGCGGACTTCACCGCCGACGACTACGACGCGGCCATCGCCCGGCTCCAGAAGGCCGTCGACAAGGGCCAGATCCGCCGCTTCACCGGCAACGACTACACCTCCGACCTGACCAGCGGCGACTTCGCGGCCTGCGTCGCCTGGGCCGGGGACGTCGTCCAGCTCAAGGCGGACAGCCCCGACATCGACTTCCTCATCCCGGACAGCGGATACATGACGTCGACCGACAACCTGCTCATCCCCAACAAGGCCCGGCACAAGACGAACGCCGAGCGGCTCATCGACTTCTACTACGAGCCGAAGCCGGCCGCCGAACTCGCCGCGTACATCAACTACGTGTGCCCCGTCGACGGCGTGAAGGGCGAGCTGGCGAAGATCGACGAGGACGCGGCGAACAACCCGCTGATCATCCCGGACAAGGCCATGGCCGCCAAGTCGCACGCCTTCCGCTCGCTGAGCTCGAAGGAAGAGACCGAGTTCGAAGAGAAGTTCGCGAAGCTGACGGGGGCGTGACCCAAGATGACGAACAAGACAGACCCCACCGGCGACGTCCGCCTGACGGGCATATCCAAGACCTACGGCGCCTTCACCGCCGTCCATCCGCTCGACCTGACCGTTCCGCAGGGCTCCTTCTTCGCCCTCCTCGGAGCCTCCGGCTGCGGCAAGACCACCACCCTGCGCATGATCGCCGGCCTGGAGGAACCTTCCACCGGCACCGTCTCGCTGGGCGGCCAGGACGTGACCGCGCTCCCGCCGTACAAGCGGCCCGTGAACACGGTCTTCCAGTCCTACGCCCTCTTCCCGCACCTCGACATCTTCGAGAACGTCGCCTTCGGCCTGCGCCGGCGCGGCATCAAGTCCGTGAAGAAGCAGGTCGGGGAGATGCTCGACCTGGTCCAGCTCGGCGAGCAGGCCCGCAAGAAGCCGCACCAGCTCTCCGGTGGCCAGCAGCAGCGCGTCGCCGTGGCCCGCGCGCTGATCAACCACCCCAAGGTGCTGCTCCTCGACGAGCCGCTCGGCGCCCTCGACCTGAAGCTGCGCCGCCAGATGCAGCTGGAGCTCAAGCGCATCCAGACCGAGGTCGGCATCACCTTCATCCACGTCACGCACGACCAGGAGGAGGCCATGACCATGGCCGACACGGTCGCCGTGATGAACGCGGGCCGCGTCGAACAGCTCGGCTCACCGGCCGACCTCTACGAGAACCCGCGCACCACCTTCGTCGCCAATTTCCTCGGCACCTCCAACTTCATCGAGGCCGAGGTCGACTCCAGGAGCGGCGAGGAGATCGTGCTGAAGGCGGGCGGCGGCAAGCTCGTCCTGCCCGAGGCCCGGTGCGGCGCGCCCACGACGACCGGCGGCAAGGTGCTCGTCGGCGTCCGCCCGGAGAAGATCTCCCTCACCCACGCGGACGACGCCGGAGAGATACCCGACGGCCGCAACCGCATCACCGGCCGGATAGCCGACTCCAGCTTCATCGGCGTCTCGACGCAGTACGTCGTCGACAGCCCCGTCTGCTCCGACTTCGAGGTCTACGCCCAGAACATCGACCGCGACCCGCGGCTCGTGCCGGGCGCCGAGGTCGTCCTGCACTGGAACCCGGCCCACACCTTCGGCCTGGACGCGGACCAGGACGCCGACGCCGGAGTGGAAGAGGCGGCCTGATGTCGACACTCACCGAGGCGCCACCGCCGCTCGCACCACAAGCTCCCGAGCCGAAACCCCCGAAGCGCCGGGGCCGCTGGACCCCGTACTGGCTGCTGCTCCCCGGCGTCCTCTGGCTGCTGGTCTTCTTCGCGCTGCCGATGGTCTACCAGGCCTCCACGTCCGTGCAGACGGGCTCCCTGGAGGAGGGCTACAAGGTCACCTGGCACTTCGCCACGTACTGGGACGCGCTGTCCGCGTACTGGCCGCAGTTCGTCCGGTCCGTGCTCTACGCGGGCACCGCCACGATCCTGTGCCTCCTGCTCGGCTACCCGCTCGCGTACCTGATCGCCTTCCGCGCGGGCCGCTGGCGGAACCTGATCATGATCCTGGTGATCGCGCCGTTCTTCACCAGCTTCCTGATCCGCACCCTGGCCTGGAAGACGATCCTCGCGGACGGCGGCCCGCTCGTCGGCGCCCTCGACACGCTGCACGTCCTGGACGTCACCGGCTGGCTCGGCTGGACCGCCGGCGACCGGGTCCTCGCCACGCCGCTCGCGGTGGTCTGCGGACTGACGTACAACTTCCTGCCGTTCATGATCCTGCCGCTCTACACCTCGCTGGAGCGCATCGACGGCCGGCTCCACGAGGCCGCCGGTGACCTGTACGCCCGGCCCTGGACGACCTTCCGCAAGGTCACCTTCCCGCTGTCGATGCCGGGTGTCGTCTCCGGCACGCTGCTGACCTTCATCCCGGCCACCGGCGACTACGTCAACGCCGACCTGCTCGGCTCCACGGACACCCGCATGGTCGGAAACGTCATCCAGACGCAGTTCCTGAGAGTGCTCGACTACCCGACCGCCGCGGCGCTCTCCTTCATCCTCATGGCGGCCATTCTCCTCATGGTCACCCTCTACATCCGCAGGTCCGGGACGGAGGATCTGGTCTAAATGCCCTTCGTCAACTGGCTGAAAAGAAATCTCGTCGTCATCGCGGGACTGCTGACGCTCGGTTATCTGCTCCTGCCGAACGTCATCGTCACGGTGTTCTCCTTCAACAAACCGAAGGGGCGCTTCAACTACGAGTGGCAGCAGTTCTCCCTGGACGCCTGGAAGGACCCGTGCGGGGTCTCCGATCTGTGCGGCTCGCTGTCGCTCAGCCTCCAGATCGCGTTCTGGGCGACCCTCGGCGCCACGCTCCTCGGCACGCTGATCGCCTTCGCGCTGGTCCGCTACCGCTTCCGCGCACGCGGTGCCGTGAACTCGCTGATCTTCCTGCCGATGGCGATGCCCGAGGTCGTCATGGCCGCCTCGCTGCTCACCCTGTTCCTCAACATGGGCGCCCAGCTGGGCTTCTGGACGATCCTCATCGCGCACATCATGTTCTGCCTGAGTTTCGTGGTCACGGCCGTCAAGGCGCGCGTGATGTCGATGGATCCCAAACTGGAGGAGGCGGCGCGGGACCTGTACGCGGGCCCTTTCCAGACCTTCGTCCGGGTCACCCTGCCGATCGCGGCGCCGGGGATCGCGGCGGGCGCCATGCTCGCCTTCGCCCTCTCCTTCGACGACTTCATCATCACCAATTTCAACGCCGGCTCGACCGTCACCTTCCCCATGTTCGTCTGGGGCTCGGCGCAGCGCGGAACGCCCGTCCAGATCAATGTCATCGGGACGGCCATGTTCATCGTCGCCGTACTGTTCGTCCTGGCTTCCATGGCCGTCGGTAATCGCCGCAACAGACAAAAGGCATAACCGTAGGGAGTTGAAATCATGGCCCCGAGCGCCATGAATCAGCCGTACCAGTGGATTCGTTCGCTTTCCGACGCCCAGCCGGTCCCGTACTGGCTGGACGACCCGGGCAGGCCCCGCCCCGAACCCGCCCTCACCACCTCCGAGACCTGCGACCTGCTGGTCGTGGGCGGTGGCTACAGCGGACTGTGGACGGCGCTGATCGCCAAGGAACGCGACCCTGAGCGGGACGTGGTGCTGGTGGAGGGCCGCGAGGCGGGCTGGGCCGCCTCGGGCCGCAACGGCGGATTCTGCGCCGCCTCCCTCACCCACGGCCTGCCCAACGGCCTCGCCCGCTGGCCGGAGGAGATCCACAAGCTCCAGGAGCTGGGCGCCCGCAACCTCGACGAGATCGAGGCGGCGGTCGCCCGGCACTCCATCGACTGCGACTTCGAACGCACCGGCGAGATCGACGTCGCCACCGAGCCGTACCAGGCGGCGGAACTGCGCGACTGGCACGCGGAGACGGTCCGCCGGGGCCTCGCCGAGGACGTCGAGTTCCTGGACGCCGAGGCGGTCCGGGAGCAGGTGAACTCACCGACCTTCCAGGCGGGCCTGTGGGACCGCAGGGGCGTGGCGATGCTGCACCCGGCGAAACTGGCCTGGGGCCTGAAGCGGGCGTGCGTGAAGCTGGGAGTCCGCGTCCACGAGCACACCCCCGCGCTGACGCTGAAGCCGTACGGGGCCGGCATGGCCGTACGCACCCCCTACGGCCGGATCCGCGCCCGCCAGGTCGCCCTCGGCACGAACGTCTTCCCGAACCTGGTCAGACGCGTCCGCTCGTACACCGTCCCGGTCTACGACTACGCCCTGATGACCGAGCCGCTCACCCCCGGGCAACTCGCGTCGATCGGCTGGAAGAACCGCCAGGGCCTCGGGGACAGCGCCAACCAGTTCCACTACTTCCGCCTGTCGGCCGACAACCGGATCCTCTGGGGCGGCTACGACGCGGTCTACCCCTACGGCGGCCGCGTCCGCGCCGAGTACGACGACCGCCCGGAGACCTACGCCAAGCTCGCCGGACACTTCTTCACCTGCTTCCCGCAACTGGAGGGCGTCCGCTTCACCCACGCCTGGGGCGGCGCCATCGACACCTGCTCCCGTTTCTCGGCGTTCTTCGGCACCGCCCACCAGCAGAAGGTCGCCTACGCGGCGGGCTACACGGGCCTGGGCGTCGGCGCGACGCGCTTCGGCGCCGAGGTGATGCTGGACCTGCTGTCCGGCGAGCGCACGGAACGCACGGAACTGCACATGGTCCGCAGGAAACCCCTGCCCTTCCCGCCGGAACCCTTCGCCTGGACGGGCATCGCCCTCACCAAGTGGTCCCTGGCCCGCGCGGACGCCCAGGGCGGGCGCCGCAACCTGTGGCTGCGCACGATGGACCGGCTGGGGCTGGGCTTCGACAGCTGAACCGGCGAGGTGTGAGACGGTTCACTCCAACGAGGGGCCAGAACCCGCGTAATGACCGCGAGGAGACCTCCCTCTCCCTCGTGACGTCCTCGGAACGCCCTGCGCGTTCTCGAGATTCACGAGTGAGATGGAGGTCTTCCTGATGACCGGTGCGAAGACGGCGGTCGAGTGGCTCTCGTCCGTCGCACCCGACCCCGAGGCCTGCCGCCGGGAGTGGGAGCGCAGCCCGCTCGGGGTGGCGCTGCTCCCGGCCGGCAGCGCGTGGGACGTGCTCATCCTGCCCGGCGAACTCGGCTACGCCACGCTCGACGTGCTCAGCCGGGTGCTCGACCAGCCGGGCCCCGTCCTCGTCGACTTCGGCGACGCGCGCATGGGGTTCTTCGTGCCGCCGGGCACCGCGGCCCGCTGGCTCGGCACGGGCATCCGCACGGCGGGCCCCGGCACCTGGATCGTCGTGCCGTACCCGGGCCGTTCCTCACCCGGCGGAGTCCGCTGGCTGGTCCCCCCGGACGGCTCGGGCACCCTGACGGACCCGGCCCTGCTGGAACTGGCGATGCACGAGGCGGCGGCGGGACTGGCCACGGAGAACGACGGTTAGGCCCTACCGGGGCCGCTCGGGCGGCGTCGGCCGTCTCAGGAACAGCCACAGCGACGACAGCAGCACCGCGCACAGACACCAGCTCGCCACCACGTCCAGCGGCCAGTGGTAGCCGCGGCGGACCAGGCCGTAGCTCGCGCCGAGTACCAGGACGAGGCAGGCGGTGACCAGGGCGCGGCGTGCGGGAGGCGTGCGGAGCCGGGGGAGCAGGAGCAGGGTCGCGCAGCCGTAGGCGACGGCGGCCGTGGCGGTGTGGCCCGAGGGGTAGTAGCCGGTGCCGGGCGGGACGACCGGGGTGCCCGGGCGGTCCGTGAGTTCCTTGAGCGGGATGATCAGTGCCGGGACCAGGGCCATGAGGAGGGCCGCGGCGGTGACGGGCAGCCACCAGCGGCCCGCACGGCGGGTTCGCAGGGCGACGTATCCGAGCACGGCGGCGAGGACCGGGACCGCGACTTGGACGTTGCCGAGGTCGGAGAGGAACTCGGAGAGACCGTCCGGGTGGACGAGGCCGCGGCTGACGCGCTCGTCGAGCCGGACGAGCGGACCGTCCGCGACCACCTGCCAGGTGATCAGGGCGAAGAGGAGCACCGGGAGGCCGAGCAGAAGGGCCGGGAAGCGCGGGTGCCGCGCGGTGGTGGGCTCGTCGAGATCCTGGTTCCCGGAGATCGGCATGGGACCAAGCTTGGCACGGGCACAGATGCCCCTGTCCGCCCGCGCGTCCCAGTGGAGGATCACGTGAACCAGCAGAAGACCGACGACGACGGCCTCTTCGACCACTGTCCGTGGCTCTACGCGGAGCAGGCATCCCAGCGGCAGCGGGCGGCACAGGAGCGGCGGCGGGAGCGGCTGCTCGGGGGAGCGGGGTCGGTACGGCTCGGTGAGGGTTGCTTCGTCGCGGAGACGGCCGCGGTGTACCCGGACGTCCTGCACCTGGGCGACCGCTCGTACATCGCGGCCCACGCCTACGTCACCGGTGACGTACGCACCGGCGCCGACTGCACGATCAACCCCTTCACCGTGGTGCGCGGCACCGTCACCCTCGGGGACGGGGTACGCATCGGCGCCCACAGCTCGCTGCTCGCCTTCAACCACGGGACCTCGCCCGACCTGCCGGTCCATCAGCAGCCCGTCACCAGCCGCGGGATCACGGTCGGCGACGACGTGTGGATCGGTTCCCACGTGGTCGTCGTGGACGGGGTCACGATCGGCGACCACTGCGTCGTCGGCGCCGGCGCGGTCGTCACGAAGGACCTGCCCGCGTGGACGGTGGCGGCCGGCAACCCGGCCCGACGGATACGCGACCGACGGGAGCCGCGCGGGGCGGCACAGGGCGCCGAGGTGTCGGGCGGAGTGGCGCCGGGTGGTGCGGCGTCGGGCGGTGAGGCGGCGGGTCCGCGGAGTCGGCCTGCGGCAGCGCCGCCGACAGGGCCGCCGCGAGGCGCACCGCACCCCGCCGTGAAGGAACAGGAGCCGTCGGCGCTCGCCGGTGACCTGTCCGCGTTCGCCACCGCCGCCCGCGCGCAGGCCGCCGACCTGCTCGGCCGCTGCCGGCAGCCCGGCACCGGCCGGTACGTCGACCGGCCCGGTGCCGAGCCGACCGTGCGGGCGCACTGCGACGCCGTCGAGATCGCGGAGCTGCTCCTCGGTCAAGCGCCGCCCGATCTGCCCGCTGCCGAGCACGCGGCACGGCTGCGTGCGCTCCAGGACCCCGTCACCGGACTGGTCCCCGAGTATGGCGCGCCGCCGCCGGTCCCCCGTCCGGCCGGGCTGCCGGAGGACGGGGCCTCGGCCTATCACGTGCTGTGCGTGGGCTACGCGCTGGACCTGCTCGGCAGTTCCTTCGCCCACCCGGTCCACACGGTGCGCACCACCACGGCGGACCGACTGGTCCGGCATCTGGCCGAGCTGCCCTGGCGCGACCGCGCCTGGCACGCCGGGGCGTGGGTCGACTCCTGGTCCACCGCCGCGCACTGGAATTTGCGCCTCGGTACGGAGGCGGCCGCCCCCGGGGCGCTGGAGGCGCTCTTCGGCTGGCTGCACACCCACGCCGATCCCTGGACGGGCATGTGGGGCTCGCCCACCCCCGAGTCCGGGCGCCTCCAGATGGTCAACGGCTACTACCGGCTCACCCGGGGCTCGTGCGCCCAGTTCGGCCTGCCCGTACCGTACGCGGAGCGCGTGATCGACACCGTCCTCGACCACGTGCGCGACGCCCGCCACTTCGCGCCCGGCCGGGAGAACGCCTGCAACGTGCTGGACGTGATCCACCCCTTGTGGCTCTGCGCCCGGCAGACCGGCCACCGCGCCGAGGAGGCCCGCTCCTGGGCGGCGAACCAGCTCACCGCCGCCCTGCGCCGCTGGCACCCGGGCCGGGGCTTCCCCTTCGGCCCCACTCCCGACGGCACCGGCCCGGGCCGTGAACCCGGGCTCCAGGGCACGGAGATGTGGCTCGCCATCGTCTGGCTGCTCGCGGATCTCGTCGGCCTCGCGGACGTCCTGGGATACCGCCCGCGCGGGATACACCGACCGGAACCGGCCCCGCCCGCCGAAGGAACGGCATGATTCCCGCTCACGGAATGGCTGCGATCCGCTCCAGGTTCTCCTCGCCCCATTCGCCGAGGGGCGCCATCGCCGCGTTGAGGGAATGGCCGAAATCGGTCAGCGAGTACTCCACCTTCGGAGGCACCTGATGATGCACTTCGCGGTGCACGAGACCGCTGTGCTCCATCTCGCGGAGCTGGAGAATCAGCATCCTTTCGCTGATGCCGGCAACGGTCCGCCTCAACTCCCCGAAGCGTAAGGGCCCTTCGCCGAGCGAGAACAGAATCAGGCCCTTCCACTTTCCGCCCATGACGGCGATGGCGGCGTCCAGTCCACACGTATACGTGCGTTTCGTCATTCGGCCCTCCCACGAACAAGAATGTCAGTACCCGAGGAAAATGTAGGTACTTGAGGGAATGTACGCGATCACCCAGCATGGATTCCCGTACGGAGAACGCTCCCGTACGGAGAACTCCCGTACGGAGAACAAGGGAGAGAAAACATGGCTGGGGACAACCGCACGTCGGTCACCGTCGTCGGACTGGGTTCCATGGGCCGGGCACTGGCCGAGGCGTTCGTGGCGGCGGGGCACCCGACGACCGTCTGGAACCGCACCCCTGGCCGGGCCGGGCCGCTGGTGGACCAGGGGGCGCTGCACGCCGCGTCCATCACGGACGCGGTCGCGGCGAGCGGACTGGTCGTCACCTGCCTGACCACCTTCGAGGACACCCGCGCGGCGCTGGAGCCCGCCGCGCGTGCCTTACGGGGACGAACCCTCGTCACCCTGAACAGCGGCTCCCCGGCCGGCGCCCGTGAGACGGCCGCGTGGGCCGGCGCGCACGGCGCCCGTCTGCTCACCGGCGCGGTCAAGAACGTACCGGCGGCGGTGGGAGCACCGGACACGCTGCTCTACTACAGCGGCGACCGGGCCGTCTTCGAGGAGTACGAGGAGACCCTGAGGGTGCTGGGAGGCGACACCGTCCACCTCGGGGAGGAACCCGATCTCGCCGCGCTGTACGAGATGGCGGTGGGCGCGATGCTGCTGCCCGCGCTCGTCGGCTTCTTCCAGGGTGCCGCCGCCGTCCAGGCACGCGGACTGCGAGTGGACTCGATGGTGCGGTTCGCCGGCAAGTGGCTGGACATGATCAAAGCGCTGCTGCCGGTGTACGCCGCGGAGATCGACAGCGGTGACTACAGCGATGCCGCCAGTTCGGTGAACCTCTTCCTCGCGGCCGCGGTCCATGACGACGACCTGAGCGAGGAGACGAACGTCGACACCACCTGGCTGGCCCCCCTGCACGATCTGGTGCGCCGGGCGGCCGAGGCGGGCCACGGTGAGCACAGCGTCTCGGCGCTGACCGAGGTACTCAGGAAGTCGCCGCACAGCGGGGCGTAGAGGGAGGTCGGCCGCCCCGGAACAGGGGGGGTGGTTCCGGGGCGGCCGTCCGGACCGGAACGTCGCGCGCCCCGGGGGGTTTGGGGCGGGCGACTGTCCGATCGGTGAGGAGATCCAGAGCCTCAGGCTCCGGTTGTGTGCGCGAGGGCACGACCAGGTCGAAGCTGGGGAGGCCCCGGCCTGATGTCACCCACAGTCCCCTGTGGGCGGGGTGTATCTCTCATCTGGGTAGAACCTACGACAGGGGCTCGGCGGAGGACAGGCCGTAGGGCCCCCTGTCATCCACCTCGCACACCTTCTTCACACGCTCTGCCGCTCACCGCCCCGGTAGCGGAACCGGAGCGGCTCACCTGCCCCGAGGCCGGCTCAGATGCGCGCGATCCGGCGCCGGGGCGGACGAGAAGCCGACGTCAGATACGTGCGAAGGCCTGCTCGATGATGTCGAGGCCCTCGTTCAGCAGGTCCTCGCCGATCACCAGCGGGGGCAGGAACCGGAGCACGTTGCCGTAGGTGCCACAGGTCAGGACCAGCAGGCCCTCGGCGTGGCAGGCCTTGGCGAGCGCGGCGGTCGCCTCGGGGTGGGGCTCCTTCGTCGTACGGTCCTTGACCAGCTCGATGGCGATCATCGCGCCACGGCCACGGATGTCGCCGATGACGTCGAACTTGTCCTGCATGGCGGACAGGCGCGCCTTCATGACGGCCTCGATGTTCTTCGCCCTGGCGTTGAGGTCGAGCTCCTTCATGGTCTCGATCGCGCCCAGGGCGCCCGCGCAGGCGACCGGGTTACCGCCGTAGGTGCCGCCCAGACCGCCGGCGTGCGCGGCGTCCATGATCTCGGCGCGCCCGGTCACGGCGGCGAGCGGCAGACCGCCGGCGATGCCCTTGGCGGTGGTGATCAGATCCGGGACGACGCCCTCGTCCTCACACGCGAACCACTGGCCCGTACGGCAGAAGCCGGACTGGATCTCGTCGGCCACGAAGACGATGCCGTGGTCGGAGGCGAACTTGCGGATCGCCGGCAGGAAGCCCTTGGCCGGCTCGATGAAACCGCCCTCGCCGAGCACCGGCTCGATGATGACCGCGGCGACGTTCTCCGCGCCGACCTGCTTGCTGATCTGGTCGATGGCCTGCGCGGCGGCCTCGGGACCGGCGTTCTCGGGACCGGTCGGCCAGCGGTAGCCGTACGCCACGGGAACGCGGTACACCTCGGGCGCGAACGGTCCGAAGCCGTGCTTGTACGGCATGTTCTTGGACGTCAGCGCCATGGTCAGGTTGGTGCGCCCGTGGTAACCGTGGTCGAACACCACGACGGCCTGCCGCTTCGTGTACGACCGCGCGATCTTCACGGCGTTCTCGACGGCCTCGGCGCCGGAGTTGAACAGCGCGCTCTTCTTGGCGTGGTCACCCGGCGTCAGCTCGGCGAGCGCCTCGGCGACCTCGACGTAGCCCTCGTACGGCGTGACCATGAAGCAGGTGTGGGTGAAGTCGGCGAGCTGCGCGGACGCCCGGCGCACGACGGCCTCGGCGGAGGCGCCGACGGAGGTCACGGCGATGCCCGACCCGAAGTCGATCAGCCGGTTGCCGTCGACGTCCTCGATGATCCCGCCACCGGCCCGCGCCGTGAACACGGGCAGCACGGACCCCACACCCTGCGCGACCGCGGCGGTACGGCGGGCCTGCAACTCCTGCGACTTCGGTCCGGGAATGGCGGTGACGACGCGGCGCTCCTGCGGAAGTGCGGTCATGCGGGGCTCCTGGGGTGGTGCGGACGGGGTGTGTACGGACGGGGGTGTGCGGACACTTCGCTTCTTTTCTCGCAGGCTAGGGCGGGGCGAGGGGGGTGGGCATGCTCCATGTGGGCGTTGTCGGAGGAGCGGCTTGTCCGGGGTGGACATGGCGGTCTCGTGGGCTGGTGCCCATGCCCCGGCCGTGTAAGCGGTGAACTCCCCAGGGGAGGGCGTTAGATTGGCTCGCGGACGGTCGACGGAGCAGCTGGTCAGGGGGCAAGGGCGATGGACAGCGACGGGACGCAGGAGGCGCGGGGTACGCATGCGAACCCGGTGCCGCGTCCGGCGGGGCCGCCGGAGGTGCCCGCGGTGCCGCCGAACGGCCACAGCGCGCCGCCGAACGGCCATGGCGCCGCGCCGGGCGTGTCCCCTGTGCCGCCCCGGCCGACCCGGGCGCCGGGGGTGCCCCCGATGCCGGACGGCTCCTCCTTCCTGACCTGGCTGCGCACGCCCCGGCCCGAGGCGCCGCCGGGCGTGTGGCGGTTCGGGCACCGGCCGCGGCCGGCGGAGCAGCCCGAGGAGATCCCCACCCGGCAGCTGCTGAGCGGGGCGCTGATCGCCTTCCTGGTGGGTTGGCTGATCTGGTCGCTGCTTCAGAACGGCTACCTCGGCAACTGGTGGTGGGTGCCGTTCGACCTGATCGTTCCCGACGCGTGGCGCGGCGCCGACAGCGGCATCGGCGAGACCGGCACGTTCGTCGTGTACCGGGGGTACGAGCTGCTCGTCGCCCTGGCGATCATGGTCGGGGTGAGCCGGCTCGGCCGCTGGGGCGAGGTGTGGCGCCGCTTCGTCGCCCCCCGCTTCCGCCGACCGGAGTCCCAGGAAGCCCAGCCGAGTGCTCAGGACGATCCGTCCCAGTGGAACGAGCTCCGCGCCGCCGGAGCCGTCGACGCCGCCGAGCGGCTCGCCGCCGAGGTCCGCTCCGGGCTCATGGGGGACGTCGACCATGCCCGGATCCTCCGTGCCTGGCAGGGCGTGCGCACCGGACGGCACAGCCTCGCCACCTTCAGCTCCACCGTCCTGCGGGACGGCGCCGCCGCCTGCCTCCACCCCTCCGGGGAGCGCGACCTGCCGGCCCGCCTCGCGCGTCACGACCTGATGACCGGCCAGGTACGGCTGGGTACGACCGTGGACGACTCCCGCAACCCCTACACCTACCGCGGGGCGGGCCTGGGCCTCGGGCCCGATCTGCTCGGCACCTCGCTCGTGGCCGTCGGCCCCGCCGGCTCCGGTAAGACCGGCACCGTCGTGCGGCCGCTCGCCGAGTCGCTGTGTCTGCACGCTCTCGCCGGGCGGGCCGCCGTGGTCGTGGTCGGGGCGGCGGGGGCCGGGCTCGGGCCGGCCGACGCGTATGACGTCGTCGTGCGGATCGGGAACCAGGAGTCGGAGTACGACCTGGATCTGTACGGAGGGACGGGCGACCCGGACGAGGCCGCGGCCGTGCTCGCCGAGGCGCTGGTGGGGGATCTCGCCGATCCGCACCCGGGCAGTGACAGCCGGCGTTCCACGACCGTGCTCGCCCAGCTGCTCGGGCCGTTCCGTGCCGTGCACGGGCGTTTTCCGTCCGTACCGGAGCTGCGGCAGCTGCTGGACGGGGCGCCGGGACCGCTGGCCGCGCTGCGGCAGGGGCTTCAGGACGCCGGGCAGGAGTCGCTGCTGCGCGAACTGGACGCGCGGGAGCGGCAGATGGGGCAGCCGGGCGATGTCGGCGGGGTGCTCGCGGATCGGGTCGCGCTGCTCGACCGGCCCGCCTTCGCCTCCTTCTTCGACACGTCCGGGAGCACCCGGCCCTTCACCCTCAAGGCCCTCGACCATCCCGTGCGGGTGCGTATCGACCTGCCCGAGCGCGGGCACGCCGACGCCTCCCGGATGCTGGCGCGGCTGGTGCTCGCGCAGTTCACGGCGAGTGTCGCCGTACGGGAGGACCGGTCGCTGTTCGCCTGTCTGGTGATCGACGACGCGACCGGCGTGGTGACGCCCGAGGCCGTGCGCGGCATCCAGCGGCTGCGGTCCGGCAATGCCGGGGTCGTGCTGACCCTGCGGACGCTGGACGACGTGCCCCGGCCGCTGCGCGGGCCGCTGCTCGGGGCCACCGGCTGCCGGATGGCCCTGTCGGGGCTCACCCCGTGGGACGGGCAGGACTTCGCCGAGGTCTGGGGCAAGGAGTGGACCGAGGCCCGGGACGTCACCGACCGGCAGATCATCGCGGAGACGCCCGCGGGCAAGGCGGTGCACATGCTGCGCCGGGTGATCACCGGCAAGGCCCCGACCGCGCGGGCGGTGACCGTGCGGCAGGTCGAGCGCGAGCGCTGGTCCGCCTCCGAGCTGGCGCACGGGGTGCCGGCCGGGCACGCGGTGCTGTCGCTGACGGATGTGAAGGGCGAGCACGCGCCACCGCTGCTGGTGGACCTTCGGGGCTGACGTCTTCCGGCAGGCGCCGGTACGCGGGGATCGTACGGTGAGGCAGAATCGTCACAGGTCGTTCATACGTGGCGGCCAAAAGACCACAAAGATCACACAGCCCTGACGCAGACCTGAAGGCCTCATGCCCCCGACGCTCGCCTCGCTCGTCCACCACTCCGCGCTGAAACTCACCGTGCGGGCGGGCGGAGACCGCCTCGACGTGCCGGTCCGCTGGGCGCACGTCAGCGAGCTCGCCGACCCCGTGCCCTACATGGAGGGCGGGGAACTGCTGCTGATCACCGCGCTCAAGCTGGACGCCGAGGAGCCGGAGGCCATGCGCCGCTACATACGGCGGCTGGCCGGAGCCGGGGTGGTCGGGCTCGGCTTCGCCGTCGGCGTCAACTACGAGGAGATCCCCAAGGCGCTCGTCGACGCGGCCGAGGAGGAGGGCCTGCCGCTGCTGGAGGTGCCGCGCCGGACGCCGTTCCTCGCCATCAGCAAGGCCGTGTCCGCCGCGATCGCCGCCGACCAGTACCGGGCCGTCACGGCCGGGTTCGCCGCACAGCGGGAGCTGACCAGGCAGGCGCAGACGGGCGGACCCGAGGGGCTGCTGGCCGCGCTGGCCTCCCAGGTCGACGGATGGGCCGCGCTGTACGACGCCTCGGGCGCCGTCGTCGCCACGGCACCCGAGTGGGCCGGGCGGCGGGCCGCGCGGCTCACCGGCGACGTGCAGCGGCTGCGGGAGCGGTCCGCGCCCGCCTCGTCCGTGGTCGGCGGACCGGAGAACGAGGACCGGGTCGAACTGCACACCATCGGCACCGGCCGGCGTCCCCGGGCGGCCCTCGCCGTGGGCACCGCCGCCGCCCTCGGCACCGCCGAGCGCTACGCCCTCCACTCGGCCATCGCCCTGCTGACCCTGACCACGGAACGCTCGCGGTCCCTCCAGGCGGCCGAGCAGCGGATCGGCGCGGCGGTGCTGCGCATGCTGCTGGCCGGGGAGCCGGACCACGCGCGCGCGGTCGCCGGGGACCTGTACGGCGGGCTGCTGGACGCGCCGTTCCGGATGCTGGTCGCGGAGCGGGTACCGGTGTCGGCCTCGGCCGCGCTGGCCCGTGCCGAGGCCCGGACGGGCGGCCCGGCCGCCGACCGGCCCTCCGCCGCCGCTCTCGCCGCGGCCGACACGAACGGCGACCCTCTCGCGGCGCTCACCGACGTCATGGAGTCCGCCGCGGCCCGGGCCGGCGAGGCCGTCCTCGTCGTGCCGGAGGGGGAGCGGCTGGTGGTGCTGGCCGCGGACGGCGGTGCCGCCGCGGCGGCCTGCGGGGAGTACGCGGCCGCCCTGGAGTCGGCCCGGGCCGGCGTGCGCGAGAAGGTGCCGGGCGGCGAGGAGGACGAACTGGTCGTGGGCCTGTCGGCGCCGGCCGGGCCGATCGCCGCGTCCGCCGCGTACAAGCAGGCCGAGCAGGCGCTGTCGGTGGCGCGGCGGCGCGGGCGCGTGCTCGTGGAGCACGAGCAGATGGCGGCCGGATCCGTGCTGCCGCTGCTGGCGGACGACGCGGTACGGGCCTTCGCCGACGGCATGCTGCGGCCGCTGTACGAGCACGACGCCACGGGCCGCGGCGACCTGGTCGCCTCCCTCCGCGCCTGGCTGTCCCGGCACGGCCAGTGGGACGCGGCGGCGGCCGACCTCGGCGTCCACCGCCACACCCTCCGCTACCGCATGCGGCGCGTCGAGGAGATCCTCGGCCGCTCCCTGGACGACGCCGACGCGCGGATGGAGCTCTGGCTCGCCCTGAAGGCGGTCAGCTCCGAGTAGCCAGACCGTAGTGTGCCCGGCCCTTATTGCTACGCCCCGGACAAACGACCTTCGGCCACCCCGCCCCTACCGTGGAACCGCAGCACAGATCACCCCCAACGCCGAAGGGCCGGAACCAACATGACTTCCACCCACGCCTTCTGGCTCGCCGGCCGTGAGGCCACCGGCGAGGACACCTTCGATGTCACCTCCCCGTGGGACGGGCGGCTCGTCGGCAAGGTGAGCGTGCCGACGGACGCGCAGGTCGAGGAGGCCGTGGCCGCCGCGTACGCCGTACGGGACGAGTTCGCCGCCACCCCGGCCCACGTCCGCGCCGCCGCCCTCGACCACGTCAGCAGGCGCCTCGTCGAGCGCACGGAGGAGATCGCGCAGCTGATCTCCGCCGAGAACGGCAAGCCCCTCAAGTGGGCGCGCGGCGAGGTCGGCCGGGCCGTGTCCGTCTTCCGCTTCGCGGCCGAGGAGGCCCGTCGGTTCAACGGCGGCGAGGCCCAGCGCCTCGACACCGACCTCGGCGGCCAGGGCCGGCTCGCCCTCACCCGCCGCTTCCCGAAGGGCGTGGTGCTCGGTATCGCGCCCTTCAACTTCCCGCTCAACCTCTGTGCCCACAAGGTCGCCCCGGCCATCGCCGCCGGCGCCCCGATCATCCTCAAGCCGGCCCCGGCCACCCCGCTGTCCGGCCTGATCATCGGCGACCTGCTGGCCGAGACCGAACTGCCCGCGGGCTCCTGGAGCATCCTGCCCGTCGCCAACGACAGGATGCCCGCCCTGGTACAGGACGAGCGCCTGCCCGTGATCTCCTTCACCGGCTCCGAGAAGGTCGGCTACGCGATCATGGACTCGGTGCCGCGCAAGCACTGCACCCTGGAGCTGGGCGGCAACGGCGCGGCCGTCGTCCTCGCCGACTGGGCGACCGAGGAGGACCTGGACTGGGCGGCGAACCGCATCGCCACCTTCTCCAACTACCAGGGCGGCCAGTCCTGCATCTCCGTCCAGCGGGTCATCGCGGACGCCTCCGTGTACGACCGGCTGCTGCCGCGCATCGTCGCCGCCGTCGAGGCCCAGGTCACCGGCGACCCGAGCGACGACGCGACCGATGTCGGGCCGCTGGTCAGCGAGGACGCCGCCAAGCGCGTCGAGGCGTGGGTCCGGGAGGCGGTCGACGCCGGTGCCGCGCTGCTCACCGGCGGCAAGCGCGACGGCGCCTCCTACGCGCCGACCGTGCTGGCCGGCGTACCGGCCGACGTCACCCTCTCCTGCGAGGAGGTCTTCGGACCGGTCCTCACCGTGCAGAAGGTGAACGGCGAGGCAGAGGCCTTCGCCGCCGTCAACGACTCCAAGTACGGCCTCCAGGCAGGCGTTTTCACCCACGACCTCCAGACCGCCTTCCGGGCCCACCGCGCCCTGGAGGTCGGCGGCGTCGTCGTCGGCGACGTCCCGTCCTACCGCGCCGACCAGATGCCGTACGGCGGCGTCAAGCAGTCCGGCGTGGGCCGCGAGGGCGTGCGGTTCGCGATGGAGGACTACACGTACGAGCGCGTGATGGTCCTCACCGGCCTCAGCCTCTAGCTCATGGGAACCATTTTCATATAGAGTGGACGAAGAGGCCCGGCACCGATGCCTTCCGGTGCCGGGCCCCTTCTCTTTGCCGGCCTGCTCCGGACCCTCAACCGGAGAAGCCGACGTGCGCGAGCCGCAGCGGGCCGCGCAGTCTCAGGTGCACGTCATGGAGCCCCGCGGCGGCGACGGGCACGCCGAGCGAGACGTAGTCGTACGGGCCTGATGTCGGGGCGGCGGTCGACAGCACCGCGAGCGCCGGCCCGCCGTCGAGGGACAGCTCGACCGAGCCCTCACCGGCCACCTCCACCGTCACGCCGGAGATGCCGGGCCCGAAGTCGCAGGCGCGGTAGATCAGTTCGCCCGCCGTCCCGTCCGCCGGCGTCACCGCGTCGCCCGACACCTTCGTACGGTCGACGATCTCGATGCCGCTCTGCTCGTCGAAGCCGGCCGCGGCCAGGCCGCCCGCGACGACCGCGCGCGGCAGGGCGGGCTCGCCGTCGAGCGTGACGGTCGTCCGCAGCCGGACGTCCTCGCTGGAGGCCCCCGCCAGCAGCTCGTAGGCGCCCGGCTCCAGACGCCACCGGTCCTGGGCCACGTCCCAGAACTCGAAGGCGGACAGCGGGACCTGGAAACCCAGCTCCGCGGTCGCGCCGGGGGCGAGGGTGACGCGGCGGTGGTCCAGCAGCTCGCGGCGGGGACGCGGGACGGACGGGCCGACCGCCCGGGTGTAGAGCTGCGCGACCTCGTCGGCGGTGACGTCACCTGTGTTGGTGACCGTGAAGGAGACGCGCACCGACCCGTCCTCCACGCGGGCCGTCAGGCCGTCGTACGCGAACGACGTGTACGACAGGCCGTGCCCGAAGGGGAACAGGGGCGTGCCCTCGAAGTACAGATACGTCTGCCGGCTCCCGACCACGTCGTAGTCGAGGAGGCCGGGCAGGTCGGCGTCGTCGGCGTACCAGGTCTGCGGGAGGCGGCCGGCGGGGGAGACGTCACCGGCCAGCACGCGGGCCAGGGCGGTGCCGGCCGCCTGGCCGCCGTGCGCGGTCCACAGCACGGCCGGGAGGTCTGCCGGGTCGACCGCGTACGGGTAGGCGGAGACCAGCGCCAGCACGGTCGCCGGGTTCGCCGCGCGGGCGGCCCGCAGCAGCCGCTCCTGGTGCCCGGGCAGCCGCAGGGTCGTGCGGTCCTCGGTCTCGCGGCCGTTGATGTGCGGGTCGTTGCCCGCCACCACCACGACCACGTCCGCCTGCGCGGCGGCACGTGCCACCGCCTCCTCGCCGCGCTCGACGACGACCAGCTCGAAGACCTCGGGATCTTCCTCGGCAACCTTCACGCCGTCGGCGGAGACACACACGTGGCGACCCGTCCCCAGGTGCTTCAGGAGGTGCCCGTTCTCGTGCGGTTCCAGACGGAACGTCTCCTGGACGATCCAGCCCCCCGGCTGGTCGGCGGAGGCGCGGACACAGCCGTCGTCGGCGACCGAGAGGTAGCGGCCGTCGGGCGCGCGCAGGGTCAGCACACCCTCGCCCCAGTCGACCAGCGCCAGCTCGGTGCCGGTCGCGTCGGTGGTGAGCGGGGGCAGGTCCGTGCGGCCCGCGAGCAGGGCCGGGTCGAGGGCGCCCTCGGCGCCGCGCACCTCGTCGTCGGCGTCCGCCTCGGGGACGTGCAGGAAGGTCCCGGCCGAGGTCTTCAGCCGGACCCGGTCCACGCCCTCCGCGAACTCCACCCGCTCCGTCCCGAACCGCTCGTACAGGCCCTCCAGCGGGGTCGAGCGGTGGATGAGCGTGCCGCTGTACCAGTCGCGCTTGCACTCGTCGGCGAGCAGACCGACCACCGCGACCCGGGTGTCCGGGGCGAGCGGCAGCAGCCCGTCGTTCTTCAGCAGCACGACGGCCTGCTCGGCGGCCTCCTGCGCGAGGGCGCGGTGCGCCGGGGTGTCGAACTCGCTGGTGGCGTCGTGCGGGTCGTACTCCGGGTCGAACTCGCCGAGCCGGAAGCGGACCGAGAGCTGCCGGCGCACCGCCGTGTCGACGTCGGCCTCGGTCAGCAGCCCGCGCTCCAGGGCGCCTCGCAGGCGGCCGATCATCTGCGAGGAGTCCGTGCCGTGGTCCGTGAAGCTGTCGACGCCCGCCACGAGGGAGGCCGCGGTGGCCTCCTCGTGCGTGTCGAAGTAGTGCTCGGAGTCCACCAGGTTGCTCGGCGCGCCCGCGTCCGAGCAGACCAGCAGGTCCTCGTCGGTCCAGGCGCGCAGGTGCTCGCCCAGGTACGGGGAGACGTGGTTGGGGCGGCCGTTGACGAGGTTGTACGCCGGCATCACTCCGGCCACCGCACCCGCCTCGACCGTCTCGCGGAAGGCACGCAGGTCGTACTCGTGCAGCACGCGCGGGCGCACCGAGCTCGACGTCGTGGACCTGTCCGTCTCGTTGTTGTGGGCGAGCCAGTGCTTCAGCACGGGCGCCGCGCGCCAGTAGGTCGGGTGGTCGCCGCGCAGGCCGTGCGTGTAGGCGGTGGCGATCGCCGAGGTGAGCTTCGGGTCCTCCGAGTAGCCCTCCTCGTTGCGGCCCCACAGGGGGTGGCGCAGCAGGTTGACGGTCGGCGCCCAGACGTTGAGGCCGACCCGGTCGTCCTTGGCGCGCAACGCGCGGACCTCCTTGGACACCGCGTCGCCGACGCGCCGCACCAGCTCCGGATTCCAGGTGGCACCCAGGCCGACAGCCTGCGGGAACACCGTCGCCGGGCCCATCCACGCCACGCCGTGCAGGGCCTCCTGGCCGGTGCGGAAGGCGGCGATGCCGAGCCGTTCGACGGCGGGCGCGAACTGGTGCAGGAAGGCGATCTTCTCCGCCGGCGTGAGCCGCGACAGGAGGTCGTCGATCCGCTTCGCGAACGGCAGGCGCGGATCGCGGAACGGCGGACTGGGCGGCGTGTGTGCGGTCACGTGGGATCCCTTTGCGGTGGAGCGGCGAGGCGCTTTCGAAGCGCTTCGATGCTCATTCGACGTGGGGGCGGGTGTCAAGACACCGCGGCGCAACAGCTCCGGCCTTTCGGCGGTGTTGCAAGCCGCATACGCGTCACATCACGCTTGTGCACACCCGCGAGGAATCTTGGAATCGCCCCTTGTGCGCCCCTGGGTGTTCACTTAACCTCGCAGCAACATCGAAGCGCTTCGACTATGAAGTCCGCCACCCGGTGGTGCGCACTCCTCGTCACGCGTCGGAGTATCGCTTCGGCTCAGCCAGTTCCACTCGAGACACCGCAGCCGACGGCCCACCGCCGGGTGTCCTGGTGCGCCATGAAGGGTTGACGCAATGACGCCGAACGCCGCCTCCGCCTCCTCCGGACCGAGCCGGAGAAGTTTCCTCGCCTCCACGGCGGTCGCCACCGCAGCGGTGGCGGGGGGAATGCCGCTGCTCTCCGCCTGCGGCGGTTCGGGCGGCGGGGGGCAGGACGGCACCACGTCGGGGAAGGACGCGAAGAAGATCCTGCCGGCCTTCGTGGCCAGCAACGTGGTGAAGCCGGACATCCCGGCCAAGAACGGCTCGGCGATCGGTTTCACCAGCAAGCTCGACCTGGCCACTTTGAAGACCTCGGTCACGAAGAAGCTCGGCAAGGGTGGCAAGGTCACCGTCATGGCGCCGTTCTGGGGCTCGCCGCCGAAGCAGAACAACGCCTACTACACGGCGATGAACGACCTGATCGGCGTCGACGTCGTCTGGCAGAACCAGGACGGCAACACCTACGACCAGAAGCTCGGCGCGGTCCTCGCCTCCAGCGACGTCCCGGACGTGGTGGTCGTCCCCGGGTGGAACATGGGCGGCAAGATACCCAGCGCCATCATCAGCAAGTTCGCCGATCTCGGCCCCTACCTGTCCGGGGACAAGGTCAAGGAGTACCCGAACCTCGCGGCGATCCCGACCGACGCCTGGCAGCGCTCCATCTTCGGCGGCAAGCTGCGCGGCCTGCCCATGCCGGCGCCGTCCGCCCCCTCCATGGTGCCCCTGTACCGGCAGGACATCTTCGAGAAGGAGGGCTACGAGGTCCCGAAGTCCTGCGACGAGTTCATGGCCCTGGCCAAGGAGATCACCAACGCCAAGGCCAAGCGGTGGGCCTGCCTGGACATGAAGTGGACCGCCTTCCAGGCCTTCGGTGTGCTCTCGGGCAGCGAGAAGCCGCTCGGCTGGAACCTCGTCGACGGCAAGCTCGTCAACCGCATCGAGACCGAGGAGTTCCTCGAGGCGCTGGAGTGGTCCCGGAAGCTCTTCGCCGCCGGGGTCGTCCACCCCGACTCCAAGATGGGCAAGAACGCCCCCGACCCGGGTCCCAAGTTCGCGGCGGGCGAGTTCCTGATCTACCCCAACAACATCTCCCAGTGGTGGGGCCGCACCGCTGAACAGGCCACTCAGAACCCGGACTTCAAGATCTGGGGCATGGACGTCTGGGGCCACGACGGCGGCGACCCCATCCTGTGGGCCGACCAGCCCGCCGGCATCTTCGCCTTCGTCAGCAAGAAAGCCTCCGAGTCGGTCATCCGCGACGTGCTGGCCGTCGCCAATGTCACCGCGGCGCCGTACGGCACCAAGGAGTACATGATGACCAACTACGGCGTCGAAGGCACCCACTACACCGTCAAGGACGGCGTCCCCGTCAAGTCCGACAAGGGCAACATCGAGGTGATGAACGCCTACGTCATGGTCGCGAGCCCCGCCGCGACCCTCGCGCACCCTGACTTCCCCGAGGTCGCCAAGGGCCAGGTCGAGTGGCAGCAGCGCATGGGCGCCCTCGCCAAGAAGTCCTCCTTCTGGGGCATGCAGATCACCGAGCCCGCCCGGTACACCAACCTCTCGAACGACGTCGAGCAGCTCGAGGACGACATCGTCCGCGGCCGGAAGAAGATCAGCGACATGCAGCAGTTCGTATCCGACTGGAAGAGCAAGGGCGGCGACAAACTGCGCGACTGGTACCAGAAGCTTCTCGACGAGAACGGCTCGGCGGCGAGCTGACCAGGCTCTGAGGCAAGGAGAACTGCCGTGTCCCACAGCACGGTGCCTCGGAGCAGCACCGAGGCCGGAACGCCCGAGAAGGTCCCGGTGGCGTCCGGTGACACCACCGGTTTCCGGGAGAAGCCACCTGCGGGCAAGCTGAGCCTCCGGCACAGGTTCCGACGCGATCGCGTCCTGGTGCTCATGACGCTGCCGGCCGTCCTGCTGGTGCTGGTCTTCAACTACCTGCCCATCCTCGGCAATGTCGTCGCCTTCCAGGACTACGACCCCTACATCAGCGACAACGGCATCATCTCCATCCTGAACAGCCCCTTCGTGGGCGTGGAGAACTTCCAGCGGATCTTCGAGGACTCGGCCTTCTGGAACGCCGTCGAGAACACGTTGGTGCTGTTCTTCGTCCAGCTCCTGCTGTTCTTCCCGATCCCGATCCTGCTCGCTCTGCTCATCAACAGCGTGGTCCGGCCTCGCGTGCGGGCCGTCGCGCAGGCGGTGCTCTACCTGCCGCACTTCTTCTCGTGGGTGCTGGTCATCGCCGTCTTCCAGCAGATGTTCGGCGGCGCGGGAATGCTCTCCCAGCTGCTGCGCCAGAACGGGTACGACGGCATCGACATCATGACCAACCCGGACACTTTCCCCTTCCTGCTCACCGCGGAGAGCGTGTGGAAGGACGCCGGGTGGGGGATCATCGTCTTCCTCGCCGCCCTGGCGTCGGTCAGCCCGGACCTGTACGAGGCCGCCGCGATGGACGGCGCGGGACGCTGGCGCCGCATGTGGCACGTCACCCTCCCCGCCCTGCGGCCGGTCATCGCGCTCCTGCTCGTGCTGCGCGTCGGCGACGCCCTGACCGTCGGGTTCGAACAGATCCTGCTGCAACGCGACGCCGTCGGACCGGGTGCGGGAGAGGTCCTCGACACCTTCGTGTGGTGGAACGGCGTGCGCAACCAGGACTTCAGCTACGCGGCCGCCGCCGGTCTCATCAAGGGCGTGGTCAGCATCGGCCTGGTCCTCGCCGCGAACAAGGTGGCCCATCTCATGGGCGAGCAGGGGGTGTACAAGAAGTGACCGCCGTCATCGAGAAACCGGCGAACAAGTCGCGCCCGTGGGCCGCGCCGCCCCGCCCCGCGTGGGAGGAGGAGCCTTCCAAGGCCGGCCTCGCGGGCAAGGGCATCGCCCTGTCGTTCGCCTGCCTGGCGATCCTCTTCCCGCTGTGGATCGTGATCGTCACCAGCCTGTCCTCGCGGAAGACCATCGACGAGGCGGGGGGCCTGGTGCTGGTGCCCAAGGGCATCACTCTCATCGCGTACCAGGAACTGCTCAGCGGCGGCCAGGTCACCCGCGCCGCGATCATCAGCATCCTCGTCACCCTGGTCGGCACGCTGTTCTCCATGGCGGTGTCCGTGCTGTGCGCCTACGGCCTCTCCCGGAGCGGATCCCTGGGCCACCGCTGGATCCTGATGACGCTGCTGGCGACCATGTTCTTCAGCGCCGGCCTCATCCCCACGTACCTGCTCGTGCAGTCCCTCGGCCTGATGGACAGCTATCTCGCGCTGATCCTGCCGAGCGCGATCAGCGTCTTCAACATCCTGGTCCTGCGCGGCTTCTTCATGGGGATCTCGCAGGAACTCATCGACAGCGCACGTATCGACGGTGCCGGAGACTTCCGCATCCTCCGGCAGATCGTCATGCCGCTGTCACGGGCCGTCCTCGCGGTGATCACGCTGTTCTACGCCGTCGGGTACTGGAGTGCCTGGTTCAACGCGTCGCTCTACCTGAACGACCAGGACATGATGCCGTTGCAGAACGTCATGATCCAGCTCGTGCAGAAGCAGGAAGCACCGGTCGGCCTGGGCCAGGCCATCAAGACCGGTCAGCTGTCGGGGCTGGCGGTGCAGATGGCGGTCATGGTGATGGCCCTGTTGCCGGTTGCCGTGCTGTCGCCCTTCGTCCAGCGGCACTTCAAGAAGGGCATGCTCACGGGGGCCGTGAAGGGCTGACCTCAGGGCTGCCGGTTGTTCGTCGTCCGGGGCTGCTTCGCGGCTTGTCGCGCAGTTCCCCGCGCCCCTGAGGGCACCTACTTCCCCCTCCTGCGAGAACGAGGTATGTCATGAGCACGTTTCACCTCAGCAGACGTTCCGTGCTGGCCGGGACCGCGGTCGCCGCCGCAGCCGTCTCCCTGCCGCTGGCCCAGGGACGCGCACAAGCCACCGCCACCCCCGCGAAGAACGGGTACCGCTGGCGCAGCGCCGCCCAGGGCGGCACCGGTTTCATCACCGGCGTGCTGTTCCACCCCTCCACCAAGGGGCTCGCCTACCTCCGCACCGACATCGGCGGCGCCTACCGCTGGGACGACCGGACCGACCGGTGGATCCCGCTGACCGACCACCTCGGCTGGGACGACTGGAACCTGCTGGGCGTGGAGGCCATGGCCGTCGACCCGGCGCATGCGAACCGGGTGTACCTCGCCCTCGGCACGTACGCCCAGTCCTGGGCGGGCAACGGGGCCGTGCTGCGGTCCGAGGACCGTGGGGCCACCTGGAAGCGCACCGACCTCACCGTGAAGCTCGGCGCCAACGAGGACGGGCGCGGCTGCGGTGAGCGGCTGCTCGTCGACCCGCGCGACAGCGACACCCTGTGGCTCGGTACCCGGCACGACGGGCTGCTCAAGTCGACCGACCGGGGCGCCACCTGGCAGGCCGCCACCTTCCCGGCCACCCCCAGCGCCACCGGCCAGGGCATCACCCTCCTGGTCGCCGCGGGCCGCAGCGTCTACGCCGGCTGGGGCGACTCCGACGGCACCTCCCCGAACCTCTACCGCACCACCGACGGCACCACCTGGGAGGCCGTCCCCGGGCAGCCCGCCGGCACCGCCGCCAAGGTCCCGATCCGGGCCGCGTACGACCGGCACGCGCGCGAGCTGTATGTGACGTACGCCAACGCCCCCGGCCCGAACGGCCAGTCCGACGGCAGCGTGCACAAGCTGCGCACCACGAGCGGGAAGTGGACCGATGTCACGCCCGTGAAGCCGGGCGGCACGACGGCCGACGGCTCCGCCGACGCCTTCGGCTACGGCGGGGTCGCCGTCGACGCCCGCCGCCCGGGCACGCTCGTCGTCTCCACCAACAACCGCTGGGCCGAGATCGACACCGTGTTCCGCTCCACCGACGGCGGCCGCACCTGGACGTCCCTGAAGGACAAGGCCGTCTTCGACGTGTCCGAGACGCCGTACCTCAAGTGGGGCGGGGACGAGCCCAAGTTCGGCTGGTGGATCCAGGCCGTCGCCCTCGACCCGTACGACTCCCGGCACATCGTCTACGGCACCGGCGCCACCCTCTACGGCACCCGCGACCTCAAGAACTGGGCCCCGCAGATCCGCGGTGTGGAGGAGGCGTCCATCCGTCAGCTGGTCTCGCCCCCGACCGGTCAGGCGCACCTGCTCAGCGGGTCCGGTGACATCGGCGTGATGTACCACGAGCGGCTCACCGCCTCCCCGTCGCGCGGCATGGCGTCGAACCCCGTGTTCGGCACGGCTACGGGCCTGTCGCTGGCCGCAGCGAAGCCGTCGTACGTGGTCCGGTCCGGCTGGGGGGACAACGGCAACGGCGCCTTCTCGAACGACGGCGGCAAGACCTGGGCCCCCTTCAAGGCCCAGCCGGACGTCGCCAAGACCGCGCCCGGCCCGATCGCCACCAACGCCGACGGCAGCGTGCTGCTGTGGTCCTTCGGCACGGCCAACCCCGGCTACCGCTCGGCGGACAACGGCGCCGGCTGGGAGGAGGTCGCCTCCTTCCCCAAGGGCGCCGCCCCCGTCGCGGACCCGATCGACCCCACCCGCTTCTACGCCTTCGACACCACCACCGGCACGCTGTTCGCCAGCACCGACAGCGGCCGGACCTTCACCGCGGGGGCCACCGGCCTGAACTCCGGCGACACCGAGTTCCAGCTGACAGCGGCCCCCGGGCGCTCCGGCGACCTGTGGCTGAGCCTGAAATGGAACGGGCTGTACCGCTCCACCGACGGCGGTGCGACCTTCACCAAGGTCGGCAGCTGCTGGGCGTCGTACACCCTCGGCTTCGGCAAGGCCGCCGAGGGCGCCTCCTACCCGGCGGTCTACATGGTCGGCTCCACCGAGAGCATCACCGCCGTGTACCGCTCCGACGACGAGGCGAAGAGCTGGACCCGGATCAACGACGACCAGCACCAGTGGGGCTGGATCGGCGCGGCCATCAGCGGGGACCCGCGCGTCTACGGCCGCGTGTACATCGCCACCAACGGGCGCGGAGTGCAGTACGGGGAGCCGGCCTGATGACCGGCAGGAAACAGCCCGCTCTGAGCGATGCCACCCGGGGGCGCCTCCTCTTCGGCGGCGACTACAACCCGGAGCAGTGGCCGGAGGAGACCTGGCACGAGGACGTCCGGCTGATGAAGGACGCCGGCGTCAACTCCGTCACCCTCGGGGTGTTCTCGTGGTCGAAGCTCGAACCGGAACCCGGCGCACGGGAGTTCGGCTGGCTGGACACGCTGATGGACCTGATGCACGAGAACGGCATCGGTGTCGTCCTCGCCACCCCCACCTCCTCGCCCCCGCCCTGGATGGGACGGCTGCACCCCGACACCCTGCCCGTCACCGAGGACGGCCGCACCGAGTGGTGGGGCGGCCGGCAGCACTTCTCGCATTCCAGCGCCACCTACCGGCGCTACGCCGCCGCCATCACCGAGGACCTGGCCGCCCGCTACGGCGGCCACCCGGCCCTGACGATGTGGCACATCAACAACGAGTACTGCACCTTCGACCACGGCGACGAGGCCGCGGCCGCCTTCCGCCGCTGGCTGCGCGAGAAGTACGGCACGCTCGACGCACTCAACGAGGCCTGGGGCACCGCCTTCTGGAGCCAGGGCTACGACTGCTGGGACGGCATCCTGCCGCCCCGCCTGCCCCACTACATGCGCAACCCCGGCCAGGTCCTGGACTTCCGGCGCTTCACCTCCGACATGCTCCTGGAGTGTTACACCGCCGAGCGGGACATCGTCCGCCGTCACACCCCGCACCTCCCGGTCACCACCAACTTCATGCCGCTGTGGTTCGGCCAGGACGGCTGGCGCTGGGCGGCGGAGGAGGACGTCGTCTCCGTCGACATCTACCCCGACCCGCGCGACCCGCTCGGCGCCCAGAACGGCGCGCTCGTCCAGGACATGACCCGCTCCCAGGCGCGCGGACCGTGGATGCTCATGGAGCAGGCGGCCGGGCCGGTCAACTGGCGTGGTGTGAACCACCCCAAACCGCGCGGCCTCAACCGGCTGTGGTCCCTCCAGGCCGTGGCCCGGGGTGCCGACGCCGTCTGCTACTTCCAGTGGCGGCAGTCCCGGCAGGGCGCGGAGAAGTTCCACTCCGGGATGGTCAGCCACGCGGGGGAGGAAGGCCGTACGTACCAGGAGGTCAAGCAGCTCGGCGCGGACCTGGCGAGGATCGCACCCCAGGTGACCGGCCGGCACATCACCGCGAACGTCGCCGTCCTGCACGACTGGAACGCCTGGTGGGCCGGCGCCCAGGACGGCCGCCCGTCCAGCCGGGTGGAGTACCCGGACGTCCTGCGCGCCTGGCACCAGGCCCTCTGGCGGGCGCACCTGACCTGCGACTTCGCCCACTCCGAGCACGATCTGACGCCGTACTCGGTGGTCGTCGTGCCCCAGCTCTACGCACTCACCGACGCGGCGATCGACAACCTCCTGGCCTACGCCCGCGGCGGCGGCACCCTGGTCTGCGGCTTCCTGACCGGCGTCGCCGACGAGGACGACCGGGTGCGCCCCGGTGGCATGGACGCCCGGCTGCGGGAGCTGTTCGGCATCCGTACCCTGCACGAGTGGTGGCCGCTGGACGCGGACGAGACCGTCGCGTGCGAGGGCTTCCGGGGCACGCTGTGGTCCGAGGAGATCGAGCCCGCCGATCCCGACCACACGGCCTGCTACAAGGGCGGCGAACTGGACGGCATGCCCGCCGTACTGCGCAAGGGCCGGGCCTGGTACGTCTCCACGCTCCCGGAGCCCGAGGCCCTGCGCGAGCTGCTGGCCCGGATCGCCGGTGACGCGGGCGTCCGGCCGGTGCTCGACGGCCTCCCCGAGCAGGTCGAGGCCGTCCTGAGGGGCGAGGTGCTGTTCGTGCTCAACCACGGCCGCGAGCCGGTGACCGTCGAGGTCCCCGGCACGCACCAGGACCTGCTGACGGGGTCGGCCGTCACCGACCGGGTCACCCTCGGCCGCTACGGGGCGGCGGTGCTCCGGCCATGACCGACGACTCCGCACCCGCCCACGGCACGTGGGAGCCCCACCCGGCAGCGCGCTGGGAGGACGGCTTCCTGAGCGGCAACGGCCACCACGGCGCCCTCGTGTTCGGCGACCCGAACGACGAGCGGGTCGTCGTCACCCACCACACCCTGGTACGGCCCAACGGCAGGGACCCCCGGCCCCCGCAGCTCGCCGCAGACCTCCCCGCCCTCCAGGACCGCCTCCTCGCGGGCGACACGACCGCGGCCGAGAGCTTCACCGACGGCCGGCCGCTCCAGTGGGTGCAGCCCTTCCACCCCGCCTTCCAGATCCGGCTGCGCCGGCCGCCGGGCGACTGCCCCGGCTACCGGCGCGACGTCGACTTCACCACCGGAGTCGTGCGGGCGGCCTGCACCGGCTGGAACAGCCGCCTCTTCGTCTCCCGGGCCGACGACGTGATCGTCCGGCAGGTCACCGGGCCCGGCCTCACCCTCGACATCGACCTGGACCACCGGCTGCCCGGCGCCCCCGCCGGACTGGGCGTCGGTCACGGAGCCGTCCTCACCCCCGAGGGTGCCCTGCTGAGCCTGCGCGCCCGCTACCCGGACAGCGACCTGGCCTGCACCGGCGTCACCCTGCTCGCCGTCACGGGCGGCACCACGACCCTCACGCCCCCCGGCGTACACGTCGAGGGAGCACGCTCCGTGCTGCTCCTCACCCGGGTGCACCGGCACACCGGCGAGCTGGACGTGGTCGCCGAGGGGCGTGCCCTGCGCGACCTGCTCACCGGGTACGACGAACTCCTCGGCCGCCACGCCGCCCTGCACCGCACCGCCTACGAGCGCGTCACCCTCGACCTGGCCGCCGACCCCGCCGAACGGGCGCTGCCGGGCTCCGAGTTGCTGAAACGGCCCCGCAGCGCCGCCCTGCTGGAGCGCCTGTTCGCGGCCGGCCGCTACCACCTGCTGTCCGCCAGCGGCCTCTTCCCGCCCCGCCTGACCGGACTGTGGACCGGCGACTGGAACACGGCCTGGTCGGGAGCGTTCACCAACGACGCCAACCTCAACCTCCAGACCGCGTCGGCCGCTGCCGCCGCCCTCCCCGAGGTCACCGAGGCCCACGCGAACCTGATCCACCGCCAGTTGCCCGACTGGCGCGACAACGCCCGCGCCGTCTTCGGTACCCGGGGCGCCGTCGCCCCCGCCCACACCGACGGCGAGTCCGGCCACTCGTACCACTTCAGCCGCGAGTACCCGCTGCACCTGTGGACCGCCGGCGCCGACTGGCTGCTCAAACCGCTCGTCGACCACGACGAGACCCACGGCACCCGCGACCCGCGCACCGCCGCCGCGCTCGCCGAAGCCGCCCTGTTCTACGAGGACTTCCTCACCCGCACGGACGAGGACGGCCGGCTCGTCGTCGTCCCCTCCTACTCCCCGGAGAACCGCCCCGCCAACGCGAGCTGGGGCACCCTCAACGCGGCCATGGACCTCTCAGCGGCCCGCCACGCCCTGCGCACGGCCGCCGCCTGCCACCCGGGCCCCGACGCCGACCGCTGGCAGGCCCTGGCCGACCGGCTCCCCCCGCACCGGATCAACGAGGACGGAGCCCTGGCGGAATGGGCCTGGCCGGGCCTGGAGGACTCCTACGACCACCGCCACCTCAGCCACCTCTACGGCGTCTGGCCGCTCGACGAGATCACCCCCTACGACACCCCCGAGCTCGCGGCCGCCGCGCACCGCGCCCTCGAACTGCGCGGCGCCGAGAACGACTCCGCGCACGGCCACCTGCACCACGCGCTCATCGCGGCCCGGCTCAGGGACGGCGACCGTGTCGCCCACGCCCTCGGCCAGGTCCTGGACGGCGACTTCTTCCACGCGTCCCTGATGAGCGCCCACTACCCGAACCGGAACGTCTACAACGCCGACGCCGCGCACACCCTGCCCGCCGTGCTGATCGAGATGCTCGTGCAGTCCACTCCGGACCGGCTGGTCCTGCTGCCCGCGCTGCCGACGGCGTACCCCAGCGGCGCACTGCGCGGTGTGCGCACCCGGTTCGGGGCCGAGATCGACCTCACCTGGTCCCCGGACGGCGCGGCCGCCGTCATCCGGCCGGGTCGCACCCACCGCGTCGAACTGCGGACTTCCTCCGGCACGGAATCCCTCCACCTGGCCGCCGGAGAAGACCACGCCCTCACCCTGAGGGAGTGGTAGTTCCCCCCATCCCCCCACCCCATGGAAGGGACACCATGGCATCACGCACCTTGAGCAGGGTCACCAAGGCCCTGCTCGCTCCCGCCCTGGCGCTCGGCGCCACCATAGGCCTCGCCTCCGCCCCCGCCTCCGCGGCCGTCTGGAACTCCTGCGACCAGTGGGGCAACACGAGCCTGAACGGCTACACGCTCTACAACAACATCTGGGGCTCCGGCGCCGGCAGCCAGTGCGTCTGGGCGAACTCCGGCACGAACTGGGGTGTCTGGGCCGACCACCCCAACACCGGCGGCATCAAGTCGTACCCGAACTCCAAGAAGGTGATCAACAAGTCGATCGACTCGCTGCGCTCCCTCTCCAGCAGCTACAACGTCTCCGTCCCGTCGTCCGGCGCGTACAACTCGTCGTACGACGTCTGGGACACGGACTACGACTACGAGATCATGCTCTGGGTGAACTACAACGGAGCGGTCGGCCCGATCGGCACCTCCCAGGGCTCCGTCAGCCTCGGCGGCCACACCTGGAACGTCTACAAGGGCAGCAACGGCAGCAACGAGGTCTTCTCGTTCCTTCGGACGTCCGACTCCAACTCCGGCACCGTCAGCATCCTGCCGATCCTGAAGTGGATCAAGGACACCAAGCGCTGGATGGGCAACGAGACCATCGGTGACGTCCAGTTCGGCTACGAGGTCACCTCGTCGTCCGGCGGACTCAACTTCACCACGAACAACCTGACGGTCAGCAGCAGCTGACGCCTCCCGGGGCCGGGGCCGGCCGCGCCGAGCTTCAGGCGCGGTCGACCTCGGCCCGCAGCGCGTTGTAGTCCGCGAACGCCGACTCGACCTCGGCGCGGGTCAGGCCGTAGTGGGACAGGTCGTAGGTGTGCTTGCGGGTGCCCTTGGGGCGGGCGACGGCCGCGGGGAGACGGGCCGCGTCGGCCTCGGTCCAGGGGGCTCCGACGGCCGCGTGGAGCTTCGGAGCGCCGGTCGCCGGATCGGAGCCGAGCCAGGCGTAGGGGGCGTCCACCAGCTGCTCCGCCGGGATGGCGGCGCGGGCCGCGAGGCCGCGCGTCATGGCACGGCTCAGCAGGCCGAGCCAGGTGGCGCCGATACCGGCCAGGTCGAGCGGGCGGGTGCTGACGGCCATGCCGTGCTCGATCAGCGAGCAGAAGGACGCCACGACGGTGACCGGGTCGCGGTGGCACCACACGATCGTGGCGTCGGGGAAGACCGTGCACAGCGCGTCCAGGTTCTCCAGGTGCATCGGGGACTTCAGCACCCAGCGCCGCCGCGGACGGCCGTACTGGAGCACCTGGTAGACCTGCTTGAGGTGCCGGTAGTCGGCGACGAAGTCCCGCCCGCAGTGCCAGGCCAGGTACTCGGGGATACGGGCCTGGGAGAACGGCATCAGGGCGTGCGGGAGCGCGAACGTGCACTCCTCGGGCCCCTCGGCGGCCATCGCGTGGATGTCGCGGAAGCGCGGCGTGAAGAGGTTCGTGCCCTGCACCAGCCGGCGCCCGGCCGTGATCGCCCTGCGCCGCTGCCGGGGCGGCAACTCCAGGTCGGGCCCGAGCAGTTCCCACAGCAGGGGACACCGGTGCTCGTCCGAGATCGACAGCACGGTGTGGGTGACGGTGGTGGCGGTGCGCGGCAGCCCCACGACGAACACCGGCTTCTCGATCGGCTCCTGCTCGATCTCCGGATGCTCGGTGATCAGCCGCCGCACCCGGGCCCGGTTGGCGAGGTGCCGGCGCACGTGGACCTGCGCCGACTGCCAGCCGACCGGGGTGAGGTTCTCGGCCTTCGCCCACCACCCCAGCAGCGACCGGAAGCCGTCGACGAACTCCCGGTCTCCCGGCGCCTCACCGGCCTCCACCACGATGCGGTCGAAGATCCGGTCCGGGTCCCGACGGGAGCCGAAGCCCGGCCGCAGCAGCAGATTCGCCAGCGTGAGGGGGAGCGGAGACGTGGACACGCAGGGAACCTATCCTCTCGAACACGCCTGTGGTGGACGGAAGTTGGCCGAACAGGCGAAAGGGGTGGCCGGAAGACCTCCATCGATCCGGCCACCCCTGACGACACGGCTACTCCGCTACAGGCAGCCGTGCCCCGTCCCGCAGGAACAGCGGGATGCGGTCCAGCGGGGCGTCGACCGTCACGGACCGGCCGCCCTCGTACGTCTCACCCGTCCACGCGTCCGTCCAGACGGCCCCCGCCGGCAGGTACGCCGTACGGGCGGTGGCGCCGGCGGTGAGCACCGGGGCGACCAGCAGGTCCGGGCCGAAGAGGTAGGAGTCGTCGACCGACCAGGCGGCCTGGTCGTCCGGGAACTCCAGGAACAGCGGCCGCATCACGGGCAGGCCCTCCTCGTGGGCCTCCCGCATGACGCGCAGGACGTACGGCTTCAGGCGTTCGCGCAGCCGCAGGTACTTCTCCAGGACGGCCAGCGCTTCCTCGCCGTACGACCACACCTCGTTCGGGCCGCCGGTCATCTCCGGGCCCAGCGGCATGCCCGGGTCGCGGAAGCCGTGCAGGCGCATCAGCGGGGACAGCGCGCCGAACTGGAACCAGCGGACCATCACCTCCCGGTACGCCGGGTCGTCCGGGTCGCCGCCGTGGAAGCCGCCGATGTCGGTGTTCCACCACGGGATACCCGACAGCGCGGTGTTGAGGCCGGCCGCGATCTGGCGGCGCAGGGTCGGGAAATCCGTGCCGATGTCACCGGACCACAGGGCGGCGCCGTAGCGCTGACTGCCCGCCCAGGCCGAGCGGTTGAGGCTGACCACCTCCTCCTCGCCGGTGGCGACGAGCCCCTCGTAGAACGTGCGGGCGTTCTCGGCCGGGTAGATGTTGCCGACCTCCAGGCCGGGGCCCGCCCAGTAGCGCAGGTTCTCCTGGAAGCCCGGCTTCAGCTCCGGCTCGCAGGCGTCCAGCCAGAACGCCGTGATGCCGTACGGGTCGAGGTAGTTCTCCTTCACCTTCGACCACACGAAGTCCCGGGCGTCCGGGTTGGTGGCGTCGTAGAAGGCCACCTGGACCGTGGAGGCGACCTCCTTGTCGGGCCAGTCGGCGTGGGCCATCGGGCCGTACTGCGTACCGATGAAGTAGCCGCGCTGCTCCATGACCGGGTGGTTCTCGCTCAGCGGCGACACCGAGGGCCAGACGCTCACCACCAGCTTGATGCCGAGCTCCTCCAGCTCGCGCACCATCGCCGCCGGGTCCGGCCACTCCTTCGGGTCGAACTTCCACTCGCCGAGGTGCGTCCAGTGGAAGAAGTCGCACACGATCGCGGAGATGGGCAGGCCCCGACGCCTGTACTCCCGTGCCACCGCCATGAGTTCGTCCTGGGTGCGGTAGCGCAGCTTGCACTGCCAGAAGCCCGCCGCCCACTCCGGCAGCATCGGCGTCCGGCCGGTCACCGCGCTGTAGCGGCGCTGGGCGGCGGCCGGGTCGCCCGCCGTGATCCAGTAGTCGATCTGCCGGGCCGAGTCGGCGACCCACCGCGTGCCGTTGTGCGCGAGCTCCACACGGCCGATCGCCGGGTTGTTCCACAGCAGGGTGTAGCCGCGGCTGGAGGTCAGCACCGGGATGCCGACCTCGGCGTTGCGCTGCACCAGGTCCAGGACCAGGCCCTTCTGGTCGAGGCGCCCGTGCTGGTGCTGGCCGAGGCCGTACAGCTTCTCGTCGTCGTACGCGGCGAAGCGCTGCTCCAGGCGGTGGTGGCCGTTGCCGACAGCCGTGTAGAGGCGGGAGCCGGGCCACCAGAAGTGGGCGCGGTCCTCGGCGAGCAGTTCGGCGGAGTCCTCCGTCCGCAGGAAGCGGACCAGGCCCTCGGCGCTCACCTCGACGGTGAGCGCGCCGACGGTGAGCTGCCCGCGCCCGTCCTCGATCTTCACGGTGGACGGCGAAACGGGGGCCTCGTCGAGGAGCGCGCCCGGGAGCCCTTCGAGCACCGGGCCGCCGAGCCGGGCCCGCACCCGGACCGCGTCCGGACCCCACGGCTCGATCCGTACGGTCTCCTGACGGCCGCTCCACTCCAGCGCGCCGTCCCGCTCGCGGAACGTGCCGACGGTGGGGGAGGACTGCGCCAGGCTCACCTGGGTCTGGGTTTCAGCAGGCTGATTCACGTGGCGGGCTCCTGTGCTCCTGGGGGAGTGCAGACAGAGGTGTTCAGACAGAGGTGTTCAGGCAGAGGCGCGCAGACATGGCGGTGCCCTGGGAGGAGGGCGGTGGACGGTGAGCGGGAGAAGGGCGTGTGCCTACGACGTGCTTACGGCCGGGTGGGCGCGGGACCCGTGCTGCCCCGGACCGTCAGCTCGGGCGCGATCAGCACGACCTCGTCGCTGCCGCGCCCCTCGAACTTGGCGACCAGGTGTTCCACGGCGTGCCGGCCCATCTCCTGCGCGGGGATGGCGACGGACGTGAGCCGCACCGAGGCCTGCGTGGCGACCTGGTCGGGGCAGATCGCGACCACCGACACGTCCTCGGGCACGGCCCGGCCCTGCTGCCGCAGCAGCGCGAGCAGCGGCTCGACCGCCGACTCGTTCTGCACGATGATCCCCGTGGTCCCCGGGCGCTCGTCGAGGATCCGGGCGAGCGTCACGGCCATCGCGTCGTACCCGCCGTCGCACGGCCGGTGCAGCAGCCGCACGCCCAGCTCCCGGGAACGGGACCGGAGCCCGTCGAGGGTACGCTCGGCGAAGCCGGTGTGCCGCTCGTAGACGGCCGGGGCCTCGCCGATGACAGCGATGTCCTGGTGGCCCTGCTTCGCCAGGTGCTCCACGCACAGCGCGCCCGTCGCCCGGAAGTCCAGATCGACGCAGGTCAGCCCGTTGGTGTCGGCGGGCAGCCCGATCAGCACGGAGGGCTGGTCCGTCGCGCGCAGCAGCGGCAGCCGCTCGTCGTCGAGCTCGACGTCCATCAGGATCATCCCGTCGGCGAGCCCGCTCCCGGCGACGCGGCGCACCGCGTCCGGGCCCTCCTCACCGGTGAGCAGCAGCACGTCGTACCCGTGCGTCCGCGCGGCGGTGGCCACCGCGATGGCGATCTCCATCATCACGGGCACGTACATGTCCGTGCGCAGCGGGACCATCAGCGCGATGATGTTCGACTTGCTGCTGGCCAGGGCGCGGGCCCCGGCGTTCGGGTGGTACCCGAGCTCGCGGATGCTCCGCTCGACCCGCTGCCGGGTGTTCGCGGAGATGGACCGCTTGCCGCTGAGGACATAGCTCACCGTGCTCGCCGAGACTCCGGCGTGCTGGGCGACCTCGGCGAGGGTGACCATCCAGCTCTCCAAGCTTTGTGAAGCGCTTCGACGATGCGCGTTACTGATATGGGTGGGTGAGGGTGGTTCGACAGTAGCTCCAGCGGGAGTACGTGTCCATAGGTTGTCGAAGCGCTTCGATACCTATTTCTCGGAGGGGCGTCCGACTCCTGGCCGGCACCTTGATGCAACACCGTCGTCAGGCCCCCGACAAGTCCGGGAGCGTTCCGCCCCCTTCGGCTGAACGGACGCGCGAGGACTGGTGGGAGCGTCCGGTTTCGGGTACCAACGATCCAGTAGCACTGATCGGTAACGTACGGTCCTCAACAGCCCTATATGCGGCGAGGTGACCCTCATGTCCGCTTCCACCACTCCCTCCTCCCGTCCCGCCGTCACCGAGCGGGAAGCCCGTGAGGTGGCGGAGGCCGCCCGGGAGCAGCACTGGCGCAAGCCCAGCTTCGCCAAGGAGCTGTTCCTCGGCCGCTTCCGGCTCGACCTCATCCACCCCCACCCCCTTCCGGCCGACGAGGCGGCCCAGCGCGGCGAGGAGTTCCTCGCCAAGCTCCGCGACTTCGTCGAGACGAAGGTCGACGCGGCCCTCATCGAGCGCGACGCCCGCATCCCCGACGAGGTGATCGACGGGCTGAAGGAGCTCGGCGCCTTCGGCATGAAGATCGACACCAAGTACGGCGGCCTGGGCCTCACGCAGGTGTATTACAACAAGGCGCTCTCGCTGGCCGGCTCCGCCAGCCCCGCGATCGGCGTGCTGCTCTCCGCGCACCAGTCGATCGGCGTGCCGCAGCCGCTGAAACTGTTCGGCACGCAGGAACAGAAGGAGCGCTTCCTGCCGCGCTGCGCGCGCACGGACATCAGCGCCTTCCTGCTCACCGAGCCCGACGTCGGTTCCGACCCGGCCCGCCTCGCCACCACCGCCGTGCCCGACGGGGACGACTACGTCCTCGACGGCGTGAAGCTGTGGACCACCAACGGCGTCGTCGCCGACCTGCTGGTCGTCATGGCCCGGGTCCCGAAGGGCCAGGGCCACAAGGGCGGCATCACGGCGTTCGTCGTGGAGACCAACTCGCCCGGCGTCACCGTCGAGAACCGCAACGCCTTCATGGGCCTGCGCGGCATCGAGAACGGCGTCACCCGCTTCCACCAGGTCCGCGTCCCCGCCGCCAACCGCGTCGGCGAGGAGGGCCAGGGCCTGAAGATCGCCCTGACCACGCTCAACACCGGGCGGCTCTCCCTGCCCGCCTCCTGCGTCGCGGCCGGCAAGTGGTGCCTGAAGATCGCCCGGGAGTGGTCGGCGGCCCGCGAGCAGTGGGGCAAGCCCGTCGCGCACCACGAGGCGGTCGGCTCCAAGATCTCCTTCATCGCGGCCACCACCTTCGCCCTGGAGGCCGTGACGGACCTGGCCTCGCAGATGGCCGACGAGGACCGCAACGACATCCGCATCGAAGGCGCCCTCGCCAAGCTCTACGCCTCCGAGATGGCCTGGACGATGGCCGACGAGCTCGTCCAGATCCGCGGCGGCCGCGGATTCGAGACGGCCGAGTCCCTCCGCGCCCGCGGCGAGCGCGGCGTCCCCGCCGAGCAGCTCCTGCGCGACCTGCGCATCAACCGCATCTTCGAGGGCTCGACGGAGATCATGCACCTCCTCATCGCCCGCGAGGCCGTCGACGCCCACCTCTCGGTCGCCGGCGACCTCATCGACCCCGAGAAGTCCCTCGGCGACAAGGCCAAGGCGGGCGCGAACGCGGGCGTCTTCTACGCCAAGTGGCTCCCCAAGCTGGTCGCGGGCCCGGGCCGGCTCCCCACCTCCTACGGCGAGTTCAAACGCGAGGTGGACCTCTCCGGCCACCTGCGCTACGTCGAGCGCACCTCCCGCAAGCTCGCCCGCTCCACCTTCTACGCCATGTCCCGCTGGCAGGGCCGCATGGAGTCCAAGCAGGGCTTCCTCGGCCGGATCGTCGACATCGGCGCCGAACTGTTCGCCATGAGCGCGGCCTGTGTACGCGCCGAACTGCTGCGCAGCCAGGGCGACCACGGCCGCGAGGCCTACCAGCTCGCCGACGTCTTCTGCCGCCAGTCCCGGATCCGGATCGAGGAGCTCTTCACCCGCTTGTGGACCAACACCGACGACCTCGACCGCAAGGTCGTCAAGGGCGTCCTGTCGGGCACGTACGAGTGGCTGGAGCGCGGCATCGTCGACCCGTCGGGCGAGGGACCGTGGATCGCGGACGCGACACCGGGACCGTCCCGGAAGGAGAACGTGCACCGGCCGATCCGCTGACCGGTCACCCCAGGGGCGCGTGCCCGCACGGCACGCGCCCCCGTGAGGGGGATGCGCTGTCCTCACACGCCACGCTTACGGCAACAATGGAGCAATGAGCGACAGTCCAGCCCCCCTCGCCGACCCGCACCTCGTCTACGACCCGGTGGCGGGCGACGGCCCGAAGGACGTGGTGATCCTCGGCTCCACCGGGTCCATCGGCACGCAGGCCATCGACCTCGTGCTGCGCAACCCCGGCCGGTTCCGGGTCACCGGCCTGTCCGCCAACGGCGGCCGGGTCGCGCTCCTCGCCGAGCAGGCGTACCGGCTGCGGGCGCGCACGGTCGCCGTCGCCCGCGAGGACGTCGTACCGGCCCTGCGCGAGGCGCTCACCGCGCAGTACGGCACGGGCGAACCGCTCCCCGAGATCCTCGCCGGCCCGGACGCGGCCACGCAGCTCGCCGCGTCCGACTGCCACACCGTCCTGAACGGCATCACCGGCTCCATCGGTCTCGCCCCGACCCTGGCCGCCCTGGAGGCGGGCCGCACCCTCGCGCTCGCCAACAAGGAGTCGCTCATCGTGGGCGGCCCGCTGGTCAAGGCCCTCGCCAAGCCCGGGCAGATCATCCCGGTCGACTCCGAGCATGCCGCCCTCTTCCAGGCCCTGGCCGCCGGCACCCGCGCCGACGTCCGCAAGCTGGTCGTCACCGCCTCCGGTGGTCCCTTCCGCGGCCGTACGAAGGCGGAGCTGGCCCACGTCACCGTCGAGGACGCCCTCGCGCACCCCACCTGGGCCATGGGCCCGGTCATCACGATCAACTCCGCGACCCTGGTCAACAAGGGCCTGGAGGTCATCGAGGCGCACCTCCTCTACGACATTCCCTTCGACCGCATTGAGGTGGTCGTGCATCCCCAGTCGTATGTCCACTCGATGGTTGAGTTCACGGATGGATCGACACTGGCCCAGGCGACCCCGCCCGACATGCGCGGGCCCATCGCCATCGGCATCGGCTGGCCCGAGCGGGTCCCCGACGCCGCGCCCACCTTCGACTGGAGCAAGGCCTCGACCTGGGAGTTCTTCCCGCTCGACAACGAGGCCTTCCCGTCGGTGAACCTCGCCCGGCACGTCGGCGAGCTCGCGGGCACCGCCCCGGCGGTGTTCAATGCGGCCAACGAGGAGTGCGTGGAGGCGTTCCGTCGGGGCGCACTGCCCTTCAACGGGATCATGGAGACCGTCACGCGGGTCGTCGAGGAGCACGGCACCCCGCGTACGGGAACCTCACTCACCGTGTCGGACGTCCTCGAAGCGGAGACCTGGGCGCGGACCCGGGCCCGGGAACTGGCGGCACAGACGGCGGAGGCCCGTGCATGACGACCCTGATGTTCATCCTCGGCATAGGCCTCTTCGTGGTCGGCCTGCTGTTCTCGATCGCGTGGCACGAGCTGGGGCACCTGTCCACCGCCAAGCTGTTCGGCATCCGCGTGCCGCAGTACATGGTCGGTTTCGGCCCGACGATCTGGTCGCGGAAGAAGGGCGAGACCGAGTACGGGCTCAAGGCCATCCCGTTCGGCGGCTACATCCGCATGATCGGCATGTTCCCGCCCGGCCCCGACGGCCGTCTGGAGGTCCGCTCCACCTCCCCGTGGCGCGGCATGATCGAGGACGCCCGCTCGGCCGCGTACGAGGAGCTCAGGCCGGGTGACGAGAACCGCATGTTCTACACGCGCGCGCCCTGGAAGCGCGTGATCGTGATGTTCGCGGGCCCCTTCATGAACCTGGTCCTGGCCGTGGCGCTGTTCCTCGGCATCCTGATGGGCTTCGGCATCACCCAGCAGACCACCACGGTCAGCTCCGTCTCCCAGTGCGTCATCGCGCAGAGCGAGAACCGCGACAAGTGCCAGAAGGGCGACCCGGCCGCCCCGGCCGCCGCCGCGGGCCTCAAGGCGGGCGACAAGATCGTCTCCTTCAACGGCGTGCCGACCGACGACTGGAACAAGCTGTCCGACCTGATCCGCGCCAACCCCGGCAAGGAAGTGCCGATCGTCGTCGACCGCAAGGGCCAGGACGTCACCCTGCACGCGAAGATCGCCACCAACCAGGTCGCCAAGAAGGACTCCGGCGGACAGATCGTCGAGGGCCAGTACGTCCAGGCCGGATTCCTCGGCTTCAGCGCCGCCACCGGCGTGGTCAAACAGGACTTCGGCGAGTCCGTGACCTGGATGGGCGACCGGATCGGCGAGGCCGTCGACTCCCTGGCCGCCCTGCCCAGCAAGATCCCGGCCCTGTGGAACGCGGCCTTCGACGGCGCCCCGCGGGAGGCCGACTCCCCGATGGGCGTGGTCGGCGCGGCCCGCGTCGGCGGCGAGATCTTCACCCTCGACATCCCGCCCACCCAGCAGCTGGCCATGGCCCTCATGCTGGTCGCCGGCTTCAACCTCTCCCTGTTCCTGTTCAACATGCTCCCGCTGCTGCCGCTCGACGGCGGCCACATCGCGGGCGCGCTGTGGGAGTCGTTGCGCCGCAACATCGCCAAGGTGCTGCGCCGGCCGGACCCGGGGCCCTTCGACGTGGCGAAGCTCATGCCGGTCGCCTACGTGGTCGCCGGGATCTTCATCTGCTTCACGATCCTGGTCCTGATCGCGGATGTGGTTAACCCGGTGAGAATCTCCTAGTCATACGGCGTTCGAGGCGGCCCGGCACACTTTGTGCCGGGTCGCCTCCCATTGAGTGGCAATGCGACTGGGATGTGCCCGCGCCAAGGCATGTGCCGTAATCTCGAAGCTCGGAGCCCGCTGCTCACGGGACCGGACCTTGATCCACGACTTGGGGTTGCACAGCAGATGACTGCGATTTCTCTCGGCATGCCGTCCGTTCCGACCAAGCTCGCCGAGCGCCGGAAGAGCCGCCAGATCCAGGTCGGATCCGTGGCCGTCGGCGGAGACGCCCCTGTCTCGGTCCAGTCGATGACGACGACGCGGACGTCGGACATCGGCGCGACCCTCCAGCAGATCGCCGAACTCACCGCGTCCGGCTGCCAGATCGTCCGGGTCGCCTGCCCGACCCAGGACGACGCCGACGCCCTCGCCACCATCGCCCGCAAGTCGCAGATCCCGGTCATCGCCGACATCCACTTCCAGCCGAAGTACGTCTTCGCCGCGATCGAGGCGGGCTGCGCGGCGGTCCGCGTCAACCCCGGCAACATCAAGCAGTTCGACGACAAGGTCAAGGAGATCGCCAAGGCGGCCCGGGACCACGGCACCCCGATCCGCATCGGCGTCAACGCGGGCTCCCTCGACAGGCGCCTCCTCCAGAAGTACGGCAAGGCGACCCCCGAGGCCCTGGTCGAGTCGGCCCTGTGGGAGGCGTCCCTCTTCGAGGAGCACGACTTCCGGGACATCAAGATCTCCGTCAAGCACAACGACCCGGTCGTGATGATCGAGGCGTACAAGCAGCTCGCCGAGCAGTGCGACTACCCCCTGCACCTCGGTGTGACGGAGGCCGGTCCGGCCTTCCAGGGCACGATCAAGTCGGCGGTCGCCTTCGGCGCGCTGCTCAGCCAGGGCATCGGCGACACGATCCGCGTCTCGCTGAGCGCGCCCCCGGCCGAGGAAGTGAAGGTCGGCATCCAGATCCTGGAGTCGCTGAACCTCAAGGAGCGCGGCCTGGAGATCGTCTCCTGCCCCTCCTGCGGCCGTGCCCAGGTCGACGTCTACAAGCTGGCCGAAGAGGTCACGGCCGGCCTCACCGGCATGGAGGTCCCCCTCCGCGTCGCCGTCATGGGCTGCGTCGTCAACGGCCCCGGCGAGGCCCGCGAGGCCGACCTCGGCGTCGCCTCCGGCAACGGCAAGGGCCAGATCTTCGTCAAGGGCGAGGTCATCAAGACCGTCCCCGAGTCCAAGATCGTCGAGACGCTGATCGAAGAGGCGATGAAGCTCGCCGAGCAGATGGAACAGGACGGCGTCGCCTCGGGCGAGCCGTCGGTGGCGGTAGCGGGCTGAGGTTTCCAGAGCCGCCGGTTTTCCCCGCGTCCTTCTTGGGGGGCGCGGGGAACTGCGCGACAAGCCACAACGAACCCGCACCCGCGGCTGAACCGTTCCTCCCGAGCTCCAAGGCGCCCGGCCCAAGCAGCGCAGCTATAGTGCGGAGACCAAGCAGACCCGAGTGTGTGAGGCCCCGCCCGTGTTGACGCAGACGACCTCCCGGGTCCTCGAACCGAGCGACCTGGACGCCGCCCTCGCCATACTCGACCGCGAGCCCGTCGCGAACGCCTTCGTGACCTCCCGCGTGCAGATCGCCGGCCTCGACCCGTGGCGCCTCGGCGGAGAGATGTGGGGCTGGTACGAGGACGGCATGCTGACGTCCCTGTGCTACGCGGGCGCCAACCTCGTCCCGATCTGCGCCACCCCGCGCGCCGTCCGCGCCTTCGCCGACCGCGCCCGCCGGGCCGGCCGCCGCTGCTCCTCCATCGTCGGCCCCGCCGGCTCCACCGCCGACCTGTGGCGGCTCCTGGAACCCCAGTGGGGCCCTGCCCGGGACGTCCGCCGCCACCAGCCGCTCATGGTCACCGACCGCCTTCCGGACGGCATCGCCCCGGACCCCTACGTCCGTCGCGTCCGCAAGGACGAGATGGAGAAGATCATGCCGGCGTGTGTGGCGATGTTCACCGAGGAGGTCGGCGTCTCCCCGCTGGCCGGTGACGGCGGCCTGCTGTACCAGGCCCGCGTCGCCGAACTCGTCGGCTCCGGCCGTGCCTTCGCCCGCTTCGACGCGGACGGCAAGGTCGTCTTCAAGGCCGAGATCGGCGCCGCGACCGACCGCGCCTGCCAGATCCAGGGCGTGTGGGTGGCCCCCGAATACCGGGGGACCGGCTTGGCGGCACCCGGCATGGCGGCGGTCCTTCGCTACGCCCTGGCCGACGTCGCCCCGGTCGTCAGCCTCTACGTGAACGACTTCAACACGGCGGCCCGCAGGACGTACCAGAGGGTGGGCTTCCAAGAGGTCGGCGCCTTCATGAGCGTGCTGTTCTGACAACGGGCACCCCCCTGTAGGCTCCCCGCCATGGACCTGGTGATCGGCCCCCTCGACCTCTCCGCCCACGTCGACGAGGCCCTGGCAGTCCAAGCCGTGGCCTTCGGCCTCGGCCCCGACGAGGTCGCGGTCCGCCGCCAGATCGTCCTGCGCCACATGACCTACCCGGGGGCCAGGGCCCTCGGCGCGACAGTCGGCGGGGACCTCGTCGGCTTCGTCTACGGCATGCCCAACGACCGCACCCACTGGTGGTCCACGGTCGTGGAGCCGTACCTCAGGGCGAACCACCACGACCACTGGCTCGACGACGCGTTCGTGATCACCGAACTGCACGTCCACCCCGCCCACCAGAACCGCGGCATCGGACGCTCCCTGATCACCACGATCACCGACGGCGCCGCCGAACCCCGCTCGATCCTCTCCGCGATCGACACCGAGAGCCCGGCCCGCGCGCTCTACCGCTCGCTCGGCTACCGGGACCTTGCCCGCCAGGTCCTCTTCCCGAGCGCCCCCAAGCCGTACGCGGTGATGGGTGCCCCGCTCCCGCTCCTGCGCCGCTGACCGATTTCCACCGCCAGGTACCCCCCGGATAACCTCCTGCCATCACCTACATTCAGCAGGAGCAGATAAGCCATGGCGAACGTACCGGTCCAGCGCATGTCCCAGTTGATGGCGAAGACGTTGCGCGACGACCCGGCGGACGCCGAGGTCCTCAGCCACAAGCTCCTCGTCCGCGCCGGATACGTGCGCCGCACCGCCGCCGGCATCTGGAGCTGGCTGCCGCTCGGCAAGCGCGTCCTGGCCAACGTGGAGCGCATCGTCCGCGAGGAGATGGACGCCATCGGCGCCCAGGAGGTGCTGCTCCCCGCCCTGCTGCCGCGTGAGCCGTACGACGCGACCGGCCGCTGGGACGAGTACGGCCAGGAGCTCTTCCGCCTCCAGGACCGCAAGGGCGGCGACTACCTCCTCGGCCCCACCCACGAGGAGATCTTCACCCTGCTGGTGAAGGACCAGGCGTCCTCCTACAAGGACCTGCCGGTGATCCTCTACCAGATCCAGCACAAGTACCGTGACGAGGCCCGGCCCCGCGCGGGCATCCTGCGCGGCCGCGAGTTCCTGATGAAGGACTCCTACTCCTTCGACACCGAGGACGAGGGCCTCGCCCGGTCCTACGCCCTGCACCGCGAGGCCTACCAGAAGATCTTCGCGCGCCTCGGCCTCGACTACCGCATCTGCGCCGCCACCGCCGGCGCGATGGGCGGCTCCAAGTCCGAGGAGTTCCTCGCCCCGGCCGAGGCCGGAGAGGACACCTTCGCCGACTGCCCGAACTGCGACTTCGCCGCCAACACCGAGGCGATCACGTACCAGCTGAAGTCCGTCGACGCCGCGGACGTCCCGGCCGCCGAGGACATCCCGACCCCCGACACCCCGACCATCGAGACCCTCGCCGCCTCCCTCGGCGTCCCGGCCTCGGCGACCCTGAAGAACCTCCTCGTCAAGGTCGACGGCGAGATCGTCGCCGTCGGTGTCCCCGGCGACCGCGAGGTCGACCTGGACAAGGTCGAGGCGCACTTCGCCCCGGCCGTCGTCGAACTGGTCACCGAGGCCGACTTCGCGTCCCGTCCCGACCTGGTCCGCGGCTACGTCGGACCGCAGGGCCTGGACAAGGTCACGTACATCGCCGACCCGCGCGTGGCCCCCGGCACGTCCTGGATCACCGGCGCCAACAAGCCCGGTACGCACACGAAGAACGTCGTCGCGGGCCGCGACTTCGAGGTCGGCGGTTACGTCGACGTCGTGGTCGTGCAGGAGGGCGACCCCTGCCCGAAGTGCGGCACGGGCCTCGTGCTCGACCGGGCCATCGAGATCGGCCACATCTTCCAGCTGGGCCGCAAGTACACCGACGCCCTCAAGCTCGACGTCCTCGGCCAGAACGGCAAGCCCGTCCGCGTCACCATGGGCTCCTACGGCGTCGGCGTCTCCCGCGCGGTGGCCGCCCTGGCCGAGCAGACCGCCGACGACAAGGGCCTGTGCTGGCCCAAGGAGGTCGCCCCGGCCGACGTCCACGTGGTCGCCGCCGGCAAGGCCCTCCAGACGGAACTGGCCCTCGACATCTCCGGGAAGCTGGCCGCCGCCGGTGTCCGCGTCCTGGTCGACGACCGCCCCGGCGTCTCCCCGGGCGTCAAGTTCACCGACTCCGAGCTGATCGGCGTACCGCAGATCCTGGTGGCCGGGCGGCGCGCGGCCGACGGCGTGGTGGAGCTGAAGGACCGCCGCACCGGCGAGCGCGAGGAGCTGACGGTCGAGGAGGCCGTCGCCCGGCTCACGGCCTGAGTCACCGTGCTCTGTGAGCGCTCCGGCCCTGCGGAGCGCTCACAGCCAGCCCGCGAACTCCAGCAGCAGTTCCGCGTCCCGGGGCCGCCCCACCCGCCCCGCCCGCACGCCCGACTCCACGGCCCGGAACAGCGTCCAGCCCCGCAGCCGCTCCTGGTCCACGTCCAGGGACTCGGCCAGCCGCTTGACCCGCCGACGGGTCGTCGCCGCACCCGACGGCTGCGCGATCAGGTCCTCCACCCGGTCGCGGACCAGCCGGGCCAGATCGAACGCGCACTCGCCGACCACCGGGTCTGGGCCCACGGCCAGCCACGGCATCCGCTCCCCGGAGAGCACCTTGCTCTGCCGGAACGTGCCGTGCAGCAGCCGGTGTTCGGGCGGCGCGGCCAGCAACTCCTCGCGTGCCGCGAGCGCCAGACCGACCAACGGGGCCACCTCGGGATCGGCCTGCGCCCGGGCCCGCATCGCCTCGGCCTGCCGTCCGGTCCGCTCGGCCACGGTCTCGAAGGGGAAGTCGGCAGGCGGCTCCACCCACAGCCGCCGCAGCGTCCCCGCCGCCTCCAGCAGCGCCTTCGCCTCCGGCAGCGACCGCACCGACACGTCCGGATGCAGCCGCTCCAGCAGCAGCACGCCCTCAGCCGTGAAGGGTTCCAGCAGCTGTACGGCACCCCGCCCGCCCCAGTGTGCGAGCGCGGCCCGCTCCGCCTCCGGGCGGGCCCGGCCCGGCGCCAGCTTCAGCACCGCGGGCGCTCCGTCGGCCGTCCGCACCAACACGACCAGGCTGCTGCGCCCACCGGGCACCTGCACCCGCTCCACGGTCAACTCGCGTAGCGCGACGGCCTGCTGCGCCGCCTCGGGCAGCTTCTCCAGCCAGTCGTCACCGTCCGGTGCCGTCTCACCGAGCGCCCTGACCAGACGCTTCGGCGGTTCGAAAACCATGCGCGAGTCGTTCCCTTCGTGCTGTCCGCGGTGCGCGCCCTGCGCGGGTCACGCCGTCGGCGCCGCCAAGGGCGAGGCCGTGCCGGCCCGCTCGGCGAGCCCAGGGAAGGCTACGCTCTCGCCGCGCCAGCGCACCGCCCGCACCGCCGCCTCCCGCAGCGCCTCGGCCGCGAGGGCCCGCCGCCCGCCGCCCGCCGCGCGCACCAGGTCCGAGTACACCCCGGCCAGCCGGTCCTCTAGCTCGGCGGCGAGCCGCACGGCCGCCGGCGCGTCCGGCACCGGGAACGGCAGGGCGTACCCGGCGGCCGCCGCCACCGGCCTGCCCCCCAGGTCCTTCACCTCGCGCACCAGCGCGTCCCGGCGCGCCCTGTGCGCGTCGTACGCCGCCCGTGCCTCGGCGCGCTGCCCCTCGCCGATCCGCCCGCCGACGACGCCGTACCCGTACACCGCCGCGTGCTCGGCTGCCAGCGCCGCCTGGAGGGCCCGCAACTCTCTGTCCTTCGCCTCGCTCACGCGCCACCCTCCGTCAGCAGATACACGTGCGCCGCCCCGGCCGCCGCCACCGAGGCCAGCAGCCGCGCCAGCTCGCCCGGCATGTCCAGCAGCGCCTTCGCCCGCCGGTCGGCGAGCTCCCGCTCCGCGACGGCCAGCGAGACGAGTGCGTCCTTGTCGTCGGCCGGCACGGCGGCGGCCGAGGGGGCGGCGGAAGAGGAAGAAGGGGAGGAGGAAGGGGAGGAGGACGCCTTCCGGCCCGGACTCCCTCCGAGCGCCTGCGCGTGCCGTACGGCCTCCGCCCGCAGCGGCCGCAGCCGCTCCGCGAGCCCCGGGTGGGCGGCGATCACGGCGTCGTACCGCTCCACCAGCTCCTCGCTGTCCCGCGCCGCACGCGCGCGTGCCCGGCGGTCGGCCGCCGACGGGCCGTCCTCCGGGTCGCCCGGGCCGTCACCTCCGGCGGTGCAGCCGGCCAGGGCGAGGGCCGCCGGACCGACGGCGAGCAGACTCCTTCTGCGCGGTCCCGAGCGGGCGCGCGGTGATGAGGGGAACGGCACGTCAGACGTCCTCGGGGGGCTCGAACGAGAAAGAAGCGGCTCTGAGGGCCCTTCTGATGGATCTCCGCAGCGTCGCGACGCCCGGCACGCACGCTCGCCGCACGGTGCGCAGGGCCAGGTGGCTCCGCCACATGACCCTCCGCACCGCACGCCGATCGCACGCATCGAACGCCGCTCCTTCTCCTGCGGAGATCCATCAGAAGGGCCCTAGGGCTGAACGCCCGTGATCACGGTACCCGGGCCTCCGCGCGAGACCACTCAGCGGCACCGTTCGTCACGGGGTGGACGGCAACACACCCCGCGACCGGATACCCTTTGATCAGACACGCGACCCATCCCACAACAGCACACGCGGCCGAGGAGTCACCCGGATGAGCACCACCCAGAGCGAGAGGCTGCGAGAACTGCTGGAACCGCTCGTCACATCCCAGGGCCTGGATCTCGAAGAGATCGAAGTGGACTCCGTCGGTCGCAAGCGTGTGCTGCGCGTCGTCGTCGACTCGGACACGGGCGCGGACCTGGACCAGATCGCCGATGTGAGCCGCGCGCTCTCGGCGAAGCTCGACGAGACGGACGCGATGGGCGCGGGGGAGTACACCCTCGAAGTCGGCACCCCGGGCGCGGAGCGCCCCCTCACGGAACACCGGCACTACGTCCGCGCCACGGATCGGCTGGCGAAGTTCCAGCTGGCCGAGGGCGGCGAGCTGGTCGCCAGGATCCTGAAGGTCGACGACGAGGGCATCGACACCGAGGTGCCCGGGGTCAAGGGCCGCAAGGCCACCACGCGCAGACTCGCCTTCGACGACATCGTCCGGGCACGCGTCCAGGTCGAGTTCAGCCGCAAGGACAACAAGAAGGAAGAGGAGGCGTAGCCGTGGACATCGACATGAGTGCCCTGCGGGGCTTGGTTCGGGAGAAGGAGATCTCCTTCGACCTGCTGGTCGAGGCGATCGAATCGGCCCTCCTCATCGCCTACCACCGCACCGAGGGAAGCCGCCGCCACGCGCGCGTGGAGCTCAACAAGCAGACCGGCCATGTGACCGTGTGGGCGAAGGAGGACCCCGACGACCTCGAGGAGGGCCAGGAGCCCCGCGAGTTCGACGACACCCCGTCCGGCTTCGGCCGTATCGCCGCCACCACGGCCAAGCAGGTCATCCTGCAGCGCCTGCGCGACGCCGAGGACGACGCGACGCTCGGCGAGTACGCCGGCCGCGAGGGCGACATCGTCACCGGCGTGGTCCAGCAGGGCCGCGACCCGAAGAACGTGCTCGTCGACATCGGCAAGCTCGAGGCCATCCTGCCGGTCCAGGAGCAGGTGCCGGGCGAGACCTACCCGCACGGCATGCGGCTGCGCAGTTACGTCGTCCGGGTGGCCAAGGGCGTCCGCGGCCCGTCCGTGACGCTGTCCCGGACGCACCCCAACCTGGTGAAGAAGCTCTTCGCCCTGGAGGTGCCGGAGATCGCCGACGGGTCCGTGGAGATCTCCGCGATCGCCCGTGAGGCCGGTCACCGCACGAAGATCGCCGTACGGTCCACGCGGTCCGGCCTGAACGCCAAGGGCGCCTGCATCGGCCCCATGGGCGGCCGCGTGCGCAACGTGATGGGCGAGCTGAACGGCGAGAAGATCGACATCGTCGACTGGTCGGACGACCCGGCCGAGATGGTGGCGAACGCGCTGTCCCCGGCCCGCGTCTCCAAGGTGGAGATCGTGGACATGGCGACGCGGTCGGCCCGTGTGACCGTCCCCGACTACCAGCTGTCCCTGGCCATCGGCAAGGAAGGGCAGAACGCCCGCCTCGCGGCCCGGCTGACCGGCTGGCGGATCGACATCCGGCCGGACACCGAACCGGCCGGGGACGACCGGGCCGGGGAATAGATCCAAGCCGCGGGTCGTTCAGATCGCGACAGGTTCGGGCGCGGCAACTGTTCGAATCCTGCCCCAAAGGGGTGAGGCGCCTACGGGGAGGTAGACTTAACGGTGTCTGGCCGGACGCGCACCCGCGCATGCCCTGAACGCACCTGTGTGGGGTGTCGGGAGCGAGCGGCCAAGGCCGATCTTTTGCGGGTCGTGTTGATCGAGGGTGCGTGCGCCCCTGATCCACGCGGTACGCTGCCCGGCCGGGGTGCGTATGTGCATCCCACACCGGTCTGTCTTGACCAGGCGGTACGCCGCCGGGCGTTCACGAGGGCACTGCGCGCCCCGGGAGCGCTCGACACAAAGGCGTTGCGTCGATACGTCGAGCAGGCAACAGTTGCCGATCAGGCAACACGGTAAGAACGTGCCGCACGGAACCCCCCGTGCGGTCTAGGTACCTCGCGAGTCGAAAGCAGGTCGAGATTGCGATGAGCACTCGATGAGTACGCGATGAGTACGCCCATGAACTAGCGACGGTCCGGCTTCACCCGGACCTCAAAGGAGCGAAGTGGCTAAGGTCCGGGTCTACGAACTCGCCAAGGAGTTCGGTGTCGAGAGCAAGGTCGTCATGGCCAAGCTCCAGGAGCTCGGTGAATTCGTCCGTTCGGCGTCTTCGACCATCGAAGCGCCCGTTGTACGCAAGCTGACTGACGCATTCCAGCAGGGCAACGGCGGCGGCAAGTCCGCCCCCGCCCGCAAGGCTGCCCCGGCGAAGCCGGCAGCCCCCTCCCCGGCGCAGGCTGCCCGTCCGGCCGCCCCGCGCCCGCCGGCCCCCAAGCCGGCAGCCGCCGAGAAGCCCGCGGCTCCGGCCGCACCGGCCTCTCCCGGCCCCCGTCCCACCCCGGGCCCGAAGCCCGCGCCGCGGCCCGCCCCGGCGTCCCCGGCTCCGACCACGCCCGAGTTCCAGGCACCCCCGTCAGCCCCCGCCGCGCCGGCCGCCTCGCAGGGCTCCGGCCCGCGTCCGGGCGCTCCGCGTCCGGCCGGCCAGTCGCCGCGTCCGGGTGCTCCGCGCCCGGGTGGTTCCGGCCAGGGTGGCCAGGGTCGTGGTGACCGTGGCGACCGTCCCGGCGCCTCGCGTCCGGGTGGCGGTGCCCCGCGTCCCGGTGCCCGTCCGGCGGGTCCCCGTCCGGGCAACAACCCGTTCACCTCTGGTGGCTCCACCGGCATGGCGCGCCCGCAGGCGCCCCGTCCGGGCGGTGCCCCGCGTCCCGGCGGCCCCGGTGCCCCCGGCGGTGCCCCGCGTCCGCAGGGCCAGGGCCAGGGCGGTAGCCGTCCGCAGGGTGCCGGCGGCGGTCCTCGTCCGCAGGCTCCGGGCGGCGCGCGTCCCACGCCGGGCGGTATGCCCCGTCCGCAGGGCGGCGGTCCGCGTCCCGGCGGCGGTCCCGGCGGTCCGCGTCCGAACCCCGGCATGATGCCGCAGCGTCCGGCTGCCGGTCCGCGTCCCGGTGGCGGTGGCCCCGGCGGCCGCGGTCCCGGTGGCGGTGGCCGTCCCGGCGGTGGCGGCGGCGGTCGTCCGGGTGGCGGCGGCTTCGCCGGCCGTCCCGGTGGCGGTGGCGGCGGTTTCGCCGGTCGTCCCGGTGGTCCCGGTGGCGGTGGCGGCGGTTTCGCCGGTCGTCCCGGTGGTCCCGGCGGCGGTGGCCGTCCCGGCTTCGGTGGCCGTCCCGGCGGTCCCGGTGGCCGTGGTGGCACGCAGGGCGCCTTCGGTCGTCCCGGCGGTCCCGCGCGTCGTGGCCGCAAGTCGAAGCGGCAGAGGCGCCAGGAGTACGAGGCCATGCAGGCCCCGTCGGTCGGCGGCGTGATGCTGCCTCGCGGCAACGGCGAGACCGTTCGCCTGTCGCGTGGTGCGTCGCTCACCGACTTCGCGGAGAAGATCAACGCCAACCCGGCGTCGCTCGTCGCGGTCATGATGAACCTCGGCGAGATGGTCACTGCCACGCAGTCCGTCTCCGACGAGACGCTCCAGCTCCTCGCCGACGAGATGAACTACACGGTTCAGATCGTCAGCCCCGAGGAGGAGGACCGCGAGCTCCTGGAGTCCTTCGACATCGAGTTCGGCGAGGACGAGGGCGACGAGGAGGACCTGGTGGTCCGCCCGCCGGTCGTCACCGTCATGGGTCACGTCGACCACGGTAAGACCCGGCTCCTCGACGCCATCCGCAAGACGAACGTCATCGCGGGCGAGGCCGGTGGCATCACCCAGCACATCGGTGCCTACCAGGTCGCGACCGAGGTCAACGAAGAAGATCGCAAGATCACCTTCATCGACACCCCGGGTCACGAGGCGTTCACCGCCATGCGTGCCCGTGGTGCGCGGTCGACCGACATCGCGATCCTGGTCGTCGCGGCCAACGACGGCGTCATGCCGCAGACGGTCGAGGCGCTCAACCACGCCAAGGCGGCCGACGTCCCGATCGTCGTCGCGGTCAACAAGATCGACGTCGAGGGCGCCGACCCGACCAAGGTGCGCGGTCAGCTCACCGAGTACGGGCTGGTGGCCGAGGAGTACGGCGGCGACACGATGTTCGTCGACATCTCCGCCAAGCAGGGTCTGAACATCGACTCCCTGCTGGAGGCCGTGATCCTCACGGCCGACGCCTCGCTCGACCTGCGGGCCAACCCCCACCAGGACGCGCAGGGCATCGCGATCGAGTCCCGTCTCGACCGCGGCCGCGGTGCCGTGTCGACGGTCCTCGTCCAGCGCGGCACGCTGCGGGTCGGCGACACCATGGTGGTCGGCGACGCGTACGGCCGAGTCCGGGCGATGCACGACGACAACGGCAACCTCGTCACCGAGGCGGGTCCGTCGACGCCGGTGCAGGTCCTGGGCCTCACCAACGTCCCCGGTGCGGGCGACAACTTCCTCGTCGTCGACGAGGACCGTACGGCCCGTCAGATCGCGGAGAAGCGTGCGGCGCGCGAGCGCAACGCGGCCTTCGCGAAGCGCACGCGCCGTGTGTCGCTCGAGGACCTGGACAAGGTGCTGAAGGCCGGCGAGGTCCAGCAGCTGAACCTGATCATCAAGGGTGACGCTTCTGGTTCCGTCGAGGCACTCGAGTCCTCCCTGCTCCAGCTGGACGTCGGCGAAGAGGTCGACATCCGCGTCCTGCACCGCGGCGTCGGTGCGGTCACGGAGTCCGACATCGACCTGGCGATGGGCTCGGACGCCATCGTGATCGGCTTCAACGTGCGCGCCGCCGGGCGTGCGCAGCAGATGGCCGAGCGCGAGGGCGTGGACGTCCGGTACTACTCGGTCATCTACCAGGCGATCGAGGAGATCGAGGCGGCCCTCAAGGGCATGCTCAAGCCGGAGTACGAAGAGGTCGAGCTGGGCACGGCGGAGATCCGCGAGGTCTTCCGCTCGTCCAAGCTGGGCAACATCGCGGGTGTGCTCATCCGCTCCGGCGAGGTCAGGCGCAACACCAAGGCGCGACTCCTGCGCGACGGCAAGGTCATCGCGGAGAATCTCAACATCGAGGGTCTGCGTCGCTTCAAGGACGACGTCACCGAGATCCGCGAAGGGTTCGAGGGCGGTATCAACCTCGGCAACTTCAACGACATCAAGATCGACGACGTCATCGCGACGTACGAGATGCGCGAGAAGCCGCGGGTGTAACCCACGGTTCCCAGACCGGCCGACGGGGCCTCGCCCCGTCGGCCGGCTGGCCGTTAAAAGGGGTGCAGGGGACCCAGTCCCCGCCGGGTCCGGGGCGGAGCCCCAGGGGACCGGGCCTCCCGGCCAACCGTGTCGGGCGGGTGGGTGGGCCGAGGAAACCCCGTCGAGCCACCGGCAGGTACGCGGTACCGTTCTTGATGTCCCTGCCCCAACCGCAGGGCCATCGATCCCGTACCGGCGGGTCATCCGGATACACATGTACGTGGGGACGCTGTCCTTCGACCTGCTCCTCGGCGACGTACGGTCGCTGAAGGAGAAGCGCTCCGTCGTCCGCCCCATCGTCGCCGAGCTCCAGCGCAAGTACGCGGTGAGCGCGGCCGAGGTGGATCACATGGATCTCCACCGCAGGGCCCTCATCGGCCTCGCACTGGTGTCCGGCGACGCGGCGCACGTGAGCGACATACTCGACCGGTGCGAACGGCTGGTCGCCGCCCGCCCCGAAGTGGAGCTGCTGTCCGTCAGGCGGCGCTTCCACGGCGAAGACGACTGACGAACCGAGAACGACCCAGACAGGAAAGAACGGGAGACGGACCAGTGGCCGACAACGCGCGGGCCAAGAGGCTGGCGGACCTCATCCGGGAAGTGGTGGCCCAGAAGCTGCAACGCGGGATCAAGGACCCGCGACTCGGCTCGCACGTCACCATCACGGACACGCGGGTCACGGGTGACCTGCGGGAGGCGACCGTCTTCTACACGGTGTACGGGGACGACGAGGAGCGGGCCGCGGCCGCGGCCGGCCTGGAGAGCGCCAAGGGCATCCTGCGCTCCGAGGTCGGCCGGGCCGCCGGCGTGAAGTTCACGCCGACCCTGACCTTCGTCATGGACGCCCTCCCGGACACCGCGCGCGCCATCGAGGACCTCCTCGACAAGGCGCGCCAGTCCGACGAGAAGGTGCGGGAGGCGTCCGCGGGCGCGAAGTACGCCGGCGACGCCGACCCGTACCGCAAGCCGGACGAGGACGACGAGACGGACGACACCGCCGAATGACCCAGAAGCACACCACGCCCGACGGCCTCGTCATCGTCGACAAGCCGTCGGGCTTCACTTCGCACGACGTCGTCGCCAAGATGCGCGGCATCGCCAGGACACGACGCGTCGGGCACGCCGGCACCCTCGACCCGATGGCGACGGGCGTCCTCGTCCTCGGCATCGAGAAGGCCACCAAACTCCTCGGCCACCTCGCACTGACCGAGAAGGAGTACCTGGGCACGATCCGGCTCGGGCAGAACACCCTCACGGACGACGCCGAGGGGGAGATCACCTCCTCCACGGACGCCTCCGGGGTCGCGCGCGACGCCATCGACGCCGGTGTCGCCAAGCTGACCGGCGACATCATGCAGGTGCCGTCCAAGGTCAGCGCCATCAAGATCAACGGTGTGCGGTCCTACAAGCGGGCCAGGGACGGCGAGGAGTTCGACATCCCGGCCCGACCCGTCACGGTCTCCTCCTTCGGCGTGTACGACGTCCGGGAGGCCGTCGCCGAGGACGGCACGGCCGTACTCGACCTGGTCGTCTCGGTCGTCTGCTCCTCCGGCACGTACATCCGGGCCCTCGCCCGCGACCTGGGCGCCGACCTCGGCGTGGGCGGGCATCTCACCGCCCTGCGCCGCACCCGCGTCGGCCCCTACAAGCTGGACGCGGCCCGCACCCTCGACCAGCTCCAGCAGGAGCTGACCGTGATGCCGGTCGCCGAGGCCGCCGCGGCCGCGTTCCGCCGCTGGGACGTCGACGCCCGGCGCGCCCGGCTGCTCACCAACGGCGTACGGCTGGACATGCCCGAGGAGTACGCGGGCTCGGGCACCGTCGCCGTCTTCGACCCGGAGGGCCGCTTCCTCGCCCTCGTCGAGGAGCAGCGGGGCAAGGCCAAGAGCCTGGCGGTCTTCGGCTGACAGCCGTCCGCCCGTGGAGCGGCGACCACGGGGTACCTCCACTGCCGCCGCTCCACGGTCCCCCCCTCGGTTCCCCCACCCCTAGGGTGTATCCCGCCGCCTCGGTTCGTTCACCCGTCCGTGCAGGCGCTCGGAGTGAACGGGGGGAGCGGAAGGGGGCGCTTTCGACGAGCGATCTGTCCCGCTGATCATCTCGCCCCTACCGTCGAACGCCAGGGCACGGGTGTACGGCGGGGAGGCTCGACGATGACGTCGCGGAACCGGTCCGGGGAGACACAGGACAGCGCACCAGCATCCCAGGAACGCCCCGGATCAGCGGAGCGCACGACCGAGGGAACCGACAGCGGGGCAGCCGGCCCGGCCCTCGTCCGGATCCACGACCTCGCCGGGCGCCCCCGGGGCACCGGCTTCCTGGCCGACCACCACGGCACGCTCGTCACCAGCCACGAGGCGGTCGAAGGCCTGCCCCGGCTCGTCCTGCACGGGGCCGGGGACCGCCGCCGGGTGGTGTCCGCCGACGCGGTGACCCCGCTCCCCACGCTCGACCTGGCCCTCGTGAGGACCGAGGGCCTCGGCGTGCCGCCGCTGCCCGTCACCGTGCGGGGCCGGGCCGGGACGGGCGCCTATGTGCGGATCGCCGCCGGGGGCTGGCGCGAGGCCAGGGTGCTGGGCTCGACCACCGTGACGTACACGGCCACGGACCGCCTCCACCGCCTCGACGACGCGCTGGAGCTGGCGGTCGGCACGGCAGGGCGGGACGCGCTGCGGCTGGGCGGCGGGGCGGCCGGAGGCCCGGTGCTCGACGCCGTGACCGGTGCCGTCGTCGGAGTCCTCGGCACCGCGCTCCGCTCCGACCACAGCGACGTCGGGTTCGCCGTACCGCTGCATTCCCGGGCTTCCATCGCGGCGGGCCCGGTCGCCGAACTGCTCGCCGAGAACGCGGCGACGGTGCCCGCGTACGGCGCCGATCTCAACCTGGCCGGGGTGCTGGAGCTGACCGGCACCGCGGTGGGGCTGGACGGCCCGCCCGGCGGCACGGGTCTCCCGGAGCCGGTCGAACGGGCGGCCGTGGTGGCCGAGTTCAGCGCGTTCGAGGCAGGCCCGGCAGCCGTGCTCGGCCTCGTCGGGGCGCCCGGCAGCGGTCGTACGACGGAACTCGCCGCGCTCGCCGCGCGCCGCGCCCGCAGCGGGCATCCCACGCTGTGGCTGCGCGGCTGCGAACTGCGGGACGACGACGCCTCGGTGGCCGACGCCGCACGCCGGGCGCTGATGCGGGCCGCCCCTGCCGTGGCCGCGTCCCGGTCCCGTTTCCTGCCGGCCGACCTGGGCGACACCACGCCCGAGCGCCTCGCCCGCCTCGCCGGTGCCCTCGGGCGGCCCCTGCTGCTGCTCCTCGACGGCCCGGAGGAGATGCCCCCGGCGCGGGCTCGCCGCCTGGCCGACTGGACGGAGGGGACGGTGCGGTGGCTGCGGGAGACGGGTGTGCGGCTGGTCGTGGCGTGCCGGCCGGAGTACTGGGAGAGGGCGGGGTTCCCGGCGGAGGTCCTGTACCGGCCGGCCGGTGCCGCGGAGCGGCCCGCGGCCGTGCGTCTCGGCGATCTCACCGAGGAGGAGGCCCGGGAGGCCCGGCTGCGCCACCGCGTCCCGGAGAGCGCCCTCGTCGACGCCGACGCCCGGCACCCCCTCACCCTGCGGCTGCTCGCCGAGATCCGTGACGCGCTCGGTGTCGTCGACGGCCCGGACAGCGCCAGCGCGCCCTCCAGCCCCGACGGCCCCGGGGCCACCGTCGACCGCGACGACGTCTTCGCGGCCTACCTCGACCTGATGTCCCTGCGCGTCGCCGTGCGGCTGGCCGCCGGGAACGGCCTGTGCGGTACGGCCGTACGCCGGCTGGCCGCCAAGGTCGCCGGGCAGGTGCATGAAGCCGCCCGTCGGAGCCTGGGGCCCGGGCCGGGGGACCTGGACCGGGAGGCGTTCGAGGCGGTGTTCCCGTGGGGGCCCGCACCGGCGCGGCTCGGCGGCGGCACCGGATGGGCGTCGGCCGTCCTCGCCGAGGGGCTGCTCGTGCCCGCCGGAGCCGGCTACCGCTTCGCCCACGAGGAGCTCGCCGACTGGCTCCAGGGCCTGCACCTCGACCTCGACGAGGCCCTGGACGCCCTCGTCCACCGTGGGCGGGACGCCCAGTCCGACCCCGTCCCGCACCACCGCATCGGGCCCGTCGTCCAGGCCCTGCTGTTCCTCGCCCGCCACCACGGCCCCGGCCGGCTGGCCTCCCGGCTGACGGACCTGGTGCACGCCCTGGACGCCGATCCACGGTCCTGGTGGGCCGCCCGGCTGCTCGCCGGGACCCTGTCGGCCGTACCCGAGGCGACGCCGTACACGGAGGTGCTGCGGCTGCTCGCCGACCGGATCGTGGCCTGGCGGCGGCAGGAGAGGCCCGTACCGGAGGAGGTCGGGCCCGCCTTCTGGGCCGCCGTACGGCTGCCGGAGGACGAGCGCTTCGCGCTGCTGAGGCGGCTGGTGCACGCCGACGGCCCGCCGTGCGAGGCCGGTCCCCGGTTCCTGGACACCGTCGCCCGCCTGCTGGCCGCCGATCCCACCGCCGTACAGCCGCTGCTGGCCCGCTGGTTCGACGACGACCAGCCGCTGCCCGCCACCCCGCACGCGACCGTGGCCACGGCCGCGCAGGCACTGCTGCACACCCACCGGCACGGCGCGCTGGACGACCTGGCGGACGTGCTCGTCGACCGCGCGCACCGCAGGGCCGACGAGCTGCTCGCCGTGCTGGCCGAGGAGGAACCGTCGGCGGTGTGCCGGGCCGTCGACCGGTGGGCGCGCGACGAGCGGCCGGCGCGACGGAGTGCCGTGGTGGCGCACGGCCAGCGCGTCGCGCCGCACGTGCGCACCGGAGGCGACCGCGCCCTCCTGCGCTACGCGGCCCTCACCCTGCTCGCCCGCCCCGCCGACCGGGCCCTGCACGGCGGCGCACTGGCCCTCCTCGTCCAGGATCCGCACACCCGGGCCCGGTATCTCCCGCGGGCGCTGGAGCACTTCGCGGCGGGCGACCCGCACCTCCCGCCGGACGCGCCGGCCGCCGCCCTCGTGGCCCACCCCGAGCCGGTCCTCGGCGCCTTCGCGGTGCGGCTGGGGCGGCCGGATCCGGAGGAGGCGCTGCGGGCGCTCGCCGACGCCACCCCGCCCGGCCTGGCCCGGCGGGTCGCCGCGCTGGTGGGGCGGGCGGCGGAGCAGCGGCCGGAACTCGCCGGGCACGTGGCCGCGTACGTGGACCAGCGGCTCGACCGGGGCCCTGCCGCCCGGGCCGTGCTCCTGCCGCTGGTCACCGGCCTGCTGGAGGGCGGCCCGGTGCGGTTGCGGTGTGCCCTGGCCGTGGTCCTCACCCCGCCCGGCATCCCCGCCTCCCGCCCGCTGCGCCGCGAGCTGCGCGACGTGCTCCTGGCATGCGAGCACGACACCGACGTCCTGGACGCGCTGCTGCACGCCGCCGCCCGGAACGGCGGCGACGAACTGCGTGACCTCATCCGCCGCGTCGGACTGCTCCTCGTGCGCACCCCGGAGGGCGCGGCCCGCTTCGACCGGGCCCTGGTCGACCTCGGCCGGCACGTGCCGGGCTTCGCCGCACGCGTGGTCCGCTGGCTGGCCGACGCGCCCGGGGACTGGGCGGTGCTGGTCGGGCCGAGCGCCCACCGGACGATCGAGAACCTGGCGGGTGTGAGCGTGCCCGTCTGAGGGGATCCCGCGCACGCCGGAGAGGACGCAGCGTCGTGCGCCCCGTCACAGCCCCCATGCCGATGCGGGCCGGAGACACCCGGCATGGCACCCTTAGACCTGCGTACGAGGCAACCAGCTACCACCACGGACACGGGTTCGACGAGCTTTCGACAAGGAGCAGGCACAGTGCAGCGCTGGCGTGGCTTGGAGGACATCCCCCAGGACTGGGGGCGCAGCGTCGTCACCATCGGCTCCTACGACGGAGTCCACCGCGGACACCAGCTGATCATCCGGCATGCCGTGAACCGCGCCCGCGAACTGGGCGTCCCAGCCGTCGTCGTCACCTTCGACCCGCATCCCAGCGAGGTCGTCCGCCCCGGCAGCCACCCGCCGTTGCTCGCCCCGCACCACCGGCGCGCCGAACTCATGGCCGACCTGGGCGTGGACGCGGTGCTCATCCTGCCCTTCACGACCGAGTTCTCGAAGCTGTCCCCGGCCGACTTCGTCGTCAAGGTCCTGGTCGACAAGCTGCACGCCAAGGCCGTCGTCGAGGGCCCCAACTTCCGCTTCGGCCACAAGGCCGCCGGCAACGTGGAGTTCCTGGCCACGCAGGGCAAGACCTACGACTTCGAGGTCGAGGTCGTCGACCTCTACGTGACCGGCGAGGCGGGCGGCGGCGAGCCGTTCTCCTCGACGCTGACCCGGCGTCTGGTCGCCGAGGGCGACGTCGAGGGCGCCGCCGAGATCCTGGGCCGTCCGCACCGGGTGGAGGGCGTCGTCGTCCGGGGCGCCCAGCGCGGCCGCGAGATGGGCTTCCCGACCGCCAACGTCGAGACCCTGCCGCACACCGCCATCCCCGCCGACGGTGTCTACGCCGGCTGGCTGCACGCCCAGGGCGAGGCGATGCCGGCCGCGATCTCCGTCGGCACGAACCCGCAGTTCGACGGCACCGAGCGCACGGTGGAGGCGTACGCCATCGACCGGGTGGGCCTCGACCTGTACGGCCTCCATGTCGCCGTCGACTTCCTGGCGTTCGTGCGGGGACAGGCCAGGTTCGACACGCTGGACGCGCTGCTGGAGCAGATGGCCGAGGACGTCAAGCGCTGCCGGGAGCTGGTGGCGGCGGCCGAGCGGTCCGCCTGACGGCCCTGGCACATCCGGCCGCTCGCTATGCGCCGGCGGCCTCGTCCGGGTGCAGGGCGTCGAGGATGAGGGCGAGGCCGAAGGCGAACTCGCCGGCGTAGTCGTAGCCGGGCTTGAGGACGTGCTCGGTGGCCAGTTCGGCGAGGTGGGGGTAGGTGTCGGCGGGCATGTCGCGCAGGATGGCGCCCGCCACTTCGTCCAGCTCCGCCGAGCCCCTGAACGGCAGGCTCAGCTCCTGGAGCACGAACCCGTACAGGTAGCTGTCGATCAGCGAGACGGCGTGCGCGGCCATGGGGACGGAGAATCCTCCGGCGCGCAGCGTTCCGATGACGGCGTCGTGGTGGCGCAGGGTCGCCGGGCCGGGCTGGGAGCGGGAGTCCATGAGGCCGACGGCCCAGGGGTGGCGCAGCAGGACGGCACGGGCGGAGTCCGCGCGGTGGCGCAGGGCACTCTTCCAGTCCATGTCGCGCGGCGGTAGGTCGATCTCGCCGAACACCGCGTCCACCATGCCGTCGAGGATGTCTTCCCGGCCCGCGACGTGGTGGTAGAGCGACATCGCCTCGACGCCCAGCGGTTCGGCGATGGCCCGCATCGTGAGCGCGGCCGCTCCCTTCTCGTCCGCCACTGCCATCGCCGTGCGGATCACGCGCTCGCGACTCAGCGGAGTGCGCGCCGACGCCCCCCGCCGGCCCTTGTTTCCCTCGCCCACCCGGGGCCCTCCTTCTGACTTCCTCGTGTGCTCCCTTGACCGCCTTACGGCATAAGGCTAGCTTGCCTTACAACATAAGGTAGGCATCCCGGTGAAAGGGGCCGCGCCATGGACACGGATCGCGTGAAGAGGGTCTGCATCATCGGGGCTTCGGGGAAGCTCGGGCAGTACATGGTCGGCCACGCGCTGGAGCGCGGCTACGAGGTGGTCGGGGTGTGCCGGGAGCGCAGCGTGCCGAAGCTGGCCGCGTTCGAAGGCCGGATGACCGTCGTCCCCGGAGACACGAACGACCCGGAGGTGATCCGGCGGGCGGTCGCCGGGTGCGACGGCGTGCTGACGGTGCTGGTGCCGTGGGGCGTGCGGCAGTACGCGTCGGGCACGGCGCAGGCGGTGCTCGACCACGCACGGCCGGGCGCGCGCCTGGTCTTCTCCTGCGGCTGGCACATCACACGCGACGGCAAGGACAAGTACTCACGGCTGTTCGTCCTGGGCGTCCGGATCGCCACGGTGCTGGCCAAGCTCGTCCGCGCCGTCGAACTCGACGACCAGGTCGAGGCGTGCCGGCGGGTGTTCGCCAGCGACACCCGGTGGACCGTGGTGCGCGGCAGCTCCCTGGAGGAGGGCGAGAGCCAGGGCCTGCCCGTGTGGAGCCGGCACGTGGGCGACCCGGTACTGGCCGGCAACCTGACGCGCCGCGTGGACTTCGCGCTGTTCATGGTGGCAGCGCTCACCGACGACACGCTCGTCCGGGAGGCCCCGGCGATCGTCGGCTGCCGGACGCCCAGCGCCCTGGCCCACGCCGAGGGGTCTCGCACCTGACCGGGCGACGCGGTGAGCAGACGGTCCCGGCTCCGCCCTCAGCGCGTAGCCCAGTGGCATGCCACCTGGGCGGTGCCGCTCCCGTCGAGGATCCCCGGGTCCTGGTTGCGGCACGCGTCCGCGACACCCGCCCGTTCCGCCTCGCCGCTCGCGAGGACCTGGCAGCGGGCGTGGAAGCGGCAGCCGGACGGCACCCGCGACGGGTCCGGGGGCTCGCCGGTGAGGACCACCGGGTTGCCGGGTGCCTCGGGGAGCACCGACAGCAGGGCCTGGGTGTACGGGTGGCGGGGCGCGGTCAGGACCTGCTCCACCGCGCCCGTCTCCACGATCCGGCCCAGATACATCACGGCGACCCGGTCGGCGATGTTCCAGGCCAGTCCCAGGTCGTGCGTGACGACCAGCGCGGACAGGCCCAGCTCGGTGCGCAGCCGCAGCAGCAGGGCGAGGATCTCACCGCGCACCGAGGCGTCGAGGGACGCCACGGGCTCGTCGGCGACGAGGAGTTCGGGTTCCAGGACGAGCGCGCCCGCGATGACGACCCGCTGGCGCTGCCCGCCCGACAGTTCGTGCGGATAGCGCAGGAAGAAGCGCTCCGGGGGCCGTAGCCCGGCCCGGGACAGGGCCTCGGCGACCGCCGTCCGTTCGTCACCGCCGTAGCCGTGGATGCGCAGGCCCTCGGCGACCGCGTCGTACACCGTGTGCCGCGGGTTGAGCGAGCCGCTCGGGTCCTGGAGGACCAGCTGGACGCGCTTGCGGTACGCCTTGAGGGACCGGCCGGAGTACTCCAGCGGGCGGCCGTCGAAGGTGACCCGGCCCGAGGTCGGCTCGACCAGGCCCAGCAGACAGCGGGCCAGGGTCGTCTTGCCGCAGCCGGACTCGCCGACCAGCGCGACGATCTCGCCGGGCCGGATGTCGAGGTCGACCCCGTCCACCGCCCGGGCCCGGGGGCCGCCGTGCCGGCCGGGAAAGGTGACGTGCAGGTCCTGGGCGCTCAGCAGAGGCGCCGTGGTGACCTCGGGTGCCGTGGGGGAGGTGGTCATGGCGTGCTGGGCCTCGCTTCCTCAAGGGCCTCCCCGGTCTCGGGGGTCTCCGGGGCCTGCGCCGCCTGCTCGTCCAAGGCCCGCCCCTCGTCCGCCTGCGGCCCGACCAGGACGCACGCCGCCCGCCGCTCCGGCCCCGCCTCGCGCAGCACCGGGTCCTGCTCGGGGCAGGACTCCAGCGCCACCGGGCAGCGCGGATGGAACGTACAGCCGGACGGCAGCGCCGCAGGGTCGGGCGGGTCGCCCGCCAGCCCCTGCGGCGCGAAGCGGGAGGCCGGGTCGCCGATGCGCGGGAACGCGGCCGACAGGGCCCTGGCGTACGGGTGCCGGGCGTCCTCGTAGACCTGCCGGGCCGGGCCCTCCTCGACCACCCGGCCCGCGTACATCACCGCGAGCCGGTCGCAGGTGTCGGCGAGGACCGCCAGGTCGTGGCTGATCATGATCAGGCCCAGGTCCTGGTCCGCGACCAGTTGTTCGATTAGCCGGAGGATCTGCGCCTGGATCATCACGTCGAGCGCGGTGGTCGGCTCGTCGGCGATGATCAGCCGCGGATCGCAGGCCAGCGCCATGGCGATCATGACGCGCTGCCGCTGCCCGCCGGACAGCTCGTGCGGATAGGCGTCCGCGCGGGCGGCCGGCAGGCCGACGTGCTCCAGCAGTTCCCCGGTCTTCTTCTTCGCCCCGGCCGGGGTCGCCTTCCGGTGCAGCAGGATCGGCTCGGCGATCTGGTCGCCGATGCGGTGCACGGCGTTCAGGGAGTGCATCGCGCCCTGGAACACGACCGAGGCCCCGGCCCAGCGGACCGCCCGCACCCGGCCCCACTTCATCGTCAGCACGTCCTCGCCGTCGAGCAGGACCTCACCCGTGATGCGGGTCCCGGCGGGCAGCAGCCGCAGCAGGGCCAGTGCCAGCGTGGACTTGCCGCAGCCGGACTCCCCGGCGAGGCCGAGCTTCTGGCCGGCGTCCAGGCGCAGGTCCACCCCGCGCACGGCGGCCGCCCCGCCCGCGTACGTCACCGTCAGGTCCCTGACGTCGAGCAGCGTCACCGCGCCACCCCCAGCCTGGGGTTGAGGACCGACTCCACGGCCCGCCCGCACAGCGTGAACGCCAGCGCCACCACGGCGATGGCGATGCCCGGCGGCACCAGGTACCACCAGTCCCCGGCACTGACCGCGCCCGCCTCGCGCGCGTCCTGGAGCAGCCCGCCCCACGACACGACCGTCGGATCGCCCAGCCCGAGGAAGGCGAGGGTCGCCTCGGCGAGGATGGCGGAGGAGATGATCAGGGTCGTCTGCGCCAGCACCAACGGCATCACGTTGGGCAGCACGTGCCGGGACATGATGTGCCAGTGGCCGCCGCCGAGCGCCTTCGCCCGCTCGATGTAAGGCCGCGTCTCCACCGCCAGTGTCTGCGCGCGCACCAGCCGGGCCGTGGTCGGCCAGGTGGTGACGCCGATGGCGACCACGGTCGTGGTCAGCGAGCGGGACATCACCGTGGCCAGGGCGATCGCCAGCACCAGCGTCGGCATGACCAGGAACCAGTCGGTGATCCGCATCATCACCGTCGCGTACCAGCCCTTGAAGTGCCCCGCCGTGACCCCGATCAGCGTGCCGATCGCCACCGACAGCACCGCCGCGAGCAGCCCGACCAGCAGCGACACCCGCGAGCCCCAGACCACCAGGCCCAGCAGGTCCCGGCCGAACTGGTCCGTGCCGAGCGGGAACTCGGCGCTCGGGCTCTGCATCGGGCGGCCCGGGGCGTCGGTCACACTGCTCACGTCGGAGCCGACGATCAGCGGCGCGAACAGCGCCAGCAGCGCGCACAGGGCGAGCGCGGTCAGGCCGTACAGCCCCGCCCGTTCGGCGCGGTACTGCCGCCAGAAGCGGGCGACGGAGGCCCGGCGCCGCTGCCGGGCGAGGGCGCGCGGGCCCGTGCCCGTGCCGGTCGTCGTCGTCATCGGGCCACCCGGGGGTCCAGCAGCGGATAGACCAGGTCGGCGAGGGTGTTCATCACGATCACCGCGGCGGCGAACACGAAGAACAGCCCCTGCACCAGCGGCAGGTCGGGCACGCTCAGCGCCTGGTAGAACAGCCCGCCGAGGCCGGGCCAGGAGAACACCGTCTCCACGAGGATCACGCCCGCCACCGTCCGGCCGAGGTTGATGAAGATCAGCGTCACGGTCGGCAGCAGGGCGTTCGGCACGGCGTGCCGGCGCCGCACCAGGTCGTCGCGCAGCCCTTTGGCCCGCGCGGTCGTCAGATAGTCGCTGCCCATCTCGTCCAGCAGCGCCGACCGGGTGACCAGCAGCGTCTGCCCGTACTCCACGGCCACCAGCGTCACCACCGGCAGCACCAGATGGTGCGCCACGTCGAGGACGTACGCGAAGCCCTCCTCGCCGCCCGACTCCATGCCGCCGGTCGGGAACATGCCCGGGACCGGACCGATACCCACCGCCAGCACGATGATCAGCAGCAGCCCGAGCCAGAAGGACGGGATGGAGTACAGCGTGAGCGCCAGGCCGGTGTTGATCCGGTCGCCGAGCCCGCCGCGCCGCCAAGCCGACCGGGTGCCGAGGAAGATGCCCAGCGCCGTGTAGAGGACGAAAGCGGTCCCGGTCAGCAGCAGGGTGTTCGGCAGCGCCTCGGTGATCTTGTCGACGACAGGGGCCCGGAACTGGTACGACGTCCCGAAGTCGCCGGTGAGCGCCTTGCCGCAGTAGTCCGTGAACTGCCGCCACAGCGGCAGGTCGAGCCCGAACTCCTCGCGATAGGCGGCCAGCTGCTCGGCCGAGACCTGGCGGCCGCCCGTCATGGTCTTCACCGGGTCGCCGGGGATCAGCCGGAAGAGGAAGAAGCTGGTGACGAGCACGGCCAGCAGCGATACGGCCGCGCCCGCCACCTTGCCCGCGAGGTACCGCGGATACGCGGAGCTCCTGCGTGCCCGGGGCCCGGCCGCCGGCTTGCTCTCCTCGACCAGCGCGGGTGTCGCGTCAGCGGTCATCAGTTCCGCTCGCCCGCTCTACTCGCGGTCCTCGGCGGTGGAACGCCGCCGCATCGCCGCGAAGACTCCGAGCCCGGCGAGGACCACGACACCTCCGACGATCCCGGCCACGACCCCCGTCGACGACGCGTTGTCCGACGAGCCGCTCGACTGTGCCGGGACCGCCGACCACCAGCTCCAGTAGCCGTCCTGGCCGTAGATGTTCCCCGCCTTCGCCGGCATGGTCGTGATGGACTCGATCTGGTCCGTCCGGTAGGCCTCGACCGCGTTCGGATACGCCATGACGTTCATGTACCCGAGGTCGTACAGCCGCGACTCCATCTGCTTGACGATGTCCGCCCGTTTGGCGGGGTCGTACTCGGCGAGCTGCCGGGCGTAGAGCTCGTCGTACTTCTTGTCACAGATGAAGTTGTCGGTCGCGCCCGTGTCCTCCGGGGTCGCCGGGAGTGCCCCGCAGGTGTGGATGGACAGCACGAAGTCCGGGTCCGGGTTGACCGACCAGCCGTCGAACGCCAGGTCGTACTTGCCGGCGAGCCAGGGGTCGGTCACGTTGTCCAGGCAGTTGAGCTGGACGCCGATGCCGAGCTCGCCCCACCACTCCTGGAGGTACTTGCCGACCGCCTTGTCGTTCGGGTCGGTGGCGTGGCACAGGACGCGGTAGGTGATGGGCTTGCCGTCCTTGCCGACGCGCTTGCCGTCGCCGTTCTTCCTGTAACCCGCCTGGTCGAGCATCCGGGCCGCCTCGGCCGGGTCGTACGTCAGCTTCCGGTCGCCGGACGGCTTCCAGAAGTACTGCGAGAAGCGCGGCGGGATGTAGCCCTCGCCCTCGACGGCGTGCCCCTGGAACACCTTGTCGATGACGGCCTTGCGGTCGACGGCCTTGAACAGCGCGTTCCGCACCCGCTGGTCCAGCAGGGACGGGTGGCCGTCGCCGAACTTCTTGCCGTTCTTCGCCTTCGCGCCCGGGTTGGTGGCGAGGGCGTAGAAACGGCGGCCGGGGGCGTCGTTGACCTTGATGTTCTCCGCGCCCTCCAGGGACGCCGCCTGAGCGGGCGTCAGGGACGGCGAACCGGCGACGAACGACACCTCACCCTTGCGCAGCGCCGACACCGCCGCGTCCTGGTCCTTGTAGTAGCGGAAGACCAGCTCGTCGAACTTCGGCGATCCGCGCCAGAAGCTCTTGCTGGCCTTGAGCCGGACGTAGCTGTCGGCCTTGTACCCGGTCAGCACGAACGGCCCGTTGCCCACCACCGGGAAGCTCTTGTCGTTGTTGAACTCGGAGAAGTCCGAAACCTTCTCCCAGACGTGCTTCGGCACGATCGGCACATCGAGCGCGGTCATCGTGGCCTGCGGCTTCTTCAGCTCGATGACCAGCTTGGTCGGGCTGGGCACCGTCACCTTCCGGAAGTTGCCGACGTAACTGCCGTTCGCCGTGGCCGCGCCGGAGTCGGTCATCATCTTGTTGAACGTCCACGCAGCGTCCTCGGCCGTGGCCTGCTTGCCGTCCGACCACTTGGAGTTGGAGCGGATCGTGTACGTCCAGGTCAGCTTGTCCGGCGACGGCTCCCACTTGGTGGCCAGACCCGGGATGGCGTGGTTGTCCTTGGGGTCGTAGTTCGTCAGGTACTCGTACATGAGCCGGTGAATGCTCGTACTGAGCAGCCGGACCGCCAGGAACGGGCTGAGCGAGTCCACGCTCTGCGCCACCGCCACGGTCAGCACCTTCTTGCCGTCGTCGGCCGCCCGGGCCTGCCGGGGCGCCGGATCGAGCGGGGTGGCGAGACCGGCGGTGAGGGTGAGCGCCGCCGCTCCGGCCATGGCGACGAGCCTGAGGCCGTGCGGGAGGCTGCGTGTCTGATCTTTCGTGCCCATGGTCGGACCTCGCGTCATCGCTCGGACGGGAAGGACGGGTTGATCAGCTGTCAGTGGATGCTGAGTGTGTATCAGCGGCCGTCTCCACCCGTCAACGGCACGTTCACCCCTTGTGGCCTGCGGAAATAACGAATTGGCGAGCTTTTCACGGTCATTGGTCGAGACCACTGACGCGCCCCTGGCCAGGGCCTGGCAACGGATTTCGCCCCGGAACGCACCGCGGCCCGCGCCGAGTGGGAACGGCGCGGGCCACGAAGGGGATCGGCCCCTCGAAAGGGGCCGATCGGGTGAGGCGACTACTGCGACGGAGGGGGAGGCGGCGGGGTCTGCCCGTCGGGCTGCGCCGGGTGACCCGGCTGCCCGGGCTGCGGGTAGCCGTACCCGGGCTGGCCTGGCTGACCGTGCTGCGGGTAACCGTAGCCCGGCTGCGGTGGCGCTGCCGGGGGCTGGCCGGGCTGGGGGTACGGCTGCCCGGGTTGCGCGGCCGGCTGCCCCGGCTGCCCCGGCTGTCCCGGATGCCCGGGCTGCGGGTAGGGCGGCTGACCTGCGGCCTGCGGGTACGGCTGCCCTGGCTGGGCCGGGGGCTGGCCCGGCTGGGGGTACGGCTGTCCGGGATGGGCGTACGGCTGCCCGGGCTGGGGGTACGGCTGTCCGGGCTGCGGCTGGTGTTGACCGGGCTGAGGCTGCTGGGGGTACGGGCCCGGCTGGCCCGGGACCTGCTGGCCGGGAACCGGCTGCCCGTGGCCCGGCTGCTGGCCGGGATACGGAGGCTGGGGCTGGCCCGGGGCGGGCTGGCCGGGCAGCGGCGGGGCGGCCACCGGCGGCGGGTTGCCGTCGGAGGTCCACAGGCCGTGTGCCTGCTGGTGGCGGGTGAAGTCCTCGGCGACCATCGCCGCGAGGTTGAAGTACGCCTCCCGCACCTTCGGCCGCATCATGTCGAGGTCGACCTCGGCACCGGCGGCGAGATGCTCGTCGAACGGCACGACGATGACGCCCCGGCAGCGCGTCTCGAAGTGCGACACGATGTCGTCGACCTTGATCATCTTGCCGGTCTCGCGCACACCGGAGATGACGGTGATGGACCGGGCGACGAGGTCGGCGTACCCGTGCGCCGACAGCCAGTCCAGCGTCGTACTCGCGCTGCTCGCACCGTCCACCGACGGCGTCGAGATGATGATGAGCTGGTCGGCGAGGTCGAGCACACCGCGCATGGCGCTGTAGAGCAGACCGGTACCGGAGTCGGTGAGGATGACCGGGTACTGCTTGCCCAGCACGTCGATCGCGCGCCGGTAGTCCTCGTCGTTGAACGTCGTGGACACGGCCGGGTCGACGTCGTTGGCGATGATCTCCAGGCCCGACGGCGCCTGGGACGTGAACCGGCGGATGTCCATGTACGAGTTGAGGTGCGGGATCGCCTGGACGAGGTCACGGATGGTGGCCCCGGTCTCGCGGCGCACACGGCGTCCGAGGGTTCCCGCGTCCGGGTTGGCGTCGATCGCGAGGATCTTGTCCTGCCGCTCGGTGGCGAGCGTGGAGCCGAGCGCGGTGGTCGTGGTCGTCTTGCCGACACCGCCCTTGAGGCTGATGACGGCGATCCGGTAGCAGGAGAGCACGGGTGTGCGGATCAGCTCCAGCTTCCGCTGCCGCTCGGCCTCCTCCTTCTTCCCACCGATCTTGAACCGACCGCCGCCGGCCACCGGACGGCTGCTCTTCGCCTTCTGCTTCTTGCTGTTGAGCAGCCGGTCGGAGGACAACTCCACGGCAGCGGTGTAACCGAGCGGCGCGGCCCCCGGGTTGGTCGGCTGCCGCTGGTCGTGCTGCATGGGCTGCGGCCAGGCGGCCCCGGTCCGCGGGTCCACGGGCTGCGGAGGCTGCTGTCCTTGCCCTTCGGGCTGCGGCTGGGCCTGCGCCTGCGGGGGCACTCCGGGGTGGGGGAAGCCGTAGCCGGCCTGGGGGTCGGGAGCGGCCGGGGCGGGCGCGCCGGGGTGCGGGAATCCGTAGCCGTCCTGCGCGTTGGGCGTGGGGGCGGGCGGGGTGTTGGGGTGCTGGGCCGGGGGTTGCTGGGCGGCAGGGCCCGGGGCCTGGGCCTGGGCGGGGGCGCCAGGGTGGGGGAAACCGTAGCCGCCTTGCGCGTTGGGTGCGGCGGCTGAGGGGTTGCCGGGCCCGGGCTGCGGGAATCCGTAGCCGTCCTGCGTGTTCGGGGCCGGAACGGGCGGGGTGTTGGGCTGCTGGGCCGCCGGCTGCTGGGCGGCCTGGGCCTGCGGGGGCACTCCGGGGTGAGGGAAGCCGTAGCCGCCCTGGGCGTCGGGTGCGGCCGGGGTGGGAGCTCCCGGGTGCGGGAAGCCGTAGGCGCCGGGCTGCGGCCCGGGCTGGGCGGGCGGCTGGTTCGGCGGCGTCGGCGCGGCCGGCGGGTTCCAGGCGGCGGGCGCGGGCTGCGGCGCCTGCGGCTGGAACGGCGGCTGCTGAGCCGGAACCGAGGGCTGGGGCGGCACAGGCGGCTGCTCCTGCGCGGCCGTCGGCTGCGGCTGCGCGGGCGCGTTCGGGTCCGTGGGCTGGGCCTGCGGCTGAGGCTGGGGCTGCGGCTGCGCGGGCCACTGACTGGCCGGAGCGGGGGCGGCCGGCTGATACGACGGCGGCAGCGGCGGCATGGCCTGCGGGGCCGGGGGAGTCCAGGCGGGCTGTGCGGCGGGCCCATCCGGCACGGCGGCGTCCTGCGGAAGGCTGTCCTCGGGAGCGGCGTCGGCGGGCACCGCGTCGGCGGGCTCGGAGGCCACGGGCCGGGCGTCGGCAGGCGGGACGTCGGCAGGCTGTGCGGCAGCGGGCGGGGCGTCGTCGGGCTGTGCGTCGTCGGGCTCTGCGTCGGCCGGCTCGGGAGCGGCCGGGACCTCGTCCGCGGGTACCGCATCGGCCGGACCGTCATCGGCTGTCACCGCGTCCGCCGGGACCTCGTCCGCGGGCACGGCAGCCACCGCGTCCGCATCCGCAGGTACGGAGTCGGCAGGCACGGAGTCCACACGCACGGAGTCCTCAGGCTCGGCATCCTGCGGCACGGCCTGGTCCGTCTCCACCTCCGTCTCCACCTCCGTCTCCGCTTCCGGAGCGGCGGCCTCGGGAGCTTCCTCCTCCGGTGCGGTCACCGGGGGGTCCGCGTCCCCGCTGTCGGCATCGCCGGAAGCAGGATCGTCCCCACCGGACACGTCAGCCACATCGACTGCGGCCGCCGTGTCGGACGAGAGGTCCTCGTCGGCGTCGGTCGGAGCGCCCTCGACGTCACCGCCGGACTCCTCGCCCGGCTCCTCCCCGTCAGCCGAGCCGGAAGGGACGACGCTGTCCTCGTCCCTGCTCTTGTCTTCCTCGCTCTTGTCTTCGTCCTGGTCCTCGACGGCCGACTCCGCCCGGGCCTCGGCCTCGGCGGCACGCTCCGCGATCTCCCGCTTCAGGGCGACGGCGGAGAACCGCATCGTGGCACCGCTGTCCAGATCGCCGCCGTTCTCCGGCTCCGCATCATCGGTAACGGGAGCGGCCGGAGCAGCCGGGGGCGTGGCCGGAGCGGCCGAAGCATCGGGAGTGGCCGGAGCATCCGTCGGAGCGGCCGGCGACCACTGCGCCTGATACCCGCCGACGGGGATGTTCGGCACGGCCGTAGGGGAGGCCGGATCCGCCGCGGGCGCCTCGGTCCGCTCCTGCGGCTGCGCCCCCGGGGACTGCGTCCCTTGCGGCTCGAACCCCACGGGAAGCCGGGGCACGGCAGACGGCCCCCCGGCAGCAGGCGCGGGCGGCGTGAAGGGCGCGCCCGGCGAGGGCGCGGGAGGCGCGGGAGGCGTGAACGGAGCACCCGGAGCAGGCGACGGCGCGGGCGGCGTGAAAGGCGCCCCTGGAGCCGGAGAAGGAGCCGGTGCCGGCGCCGAGCCGGAGGCCTGCCCCTGGCCCTGCCTCGGAATGGACGACGCCCCGCCGGAAGGATTGGCATGCGGCGGCGGAGTGAGCCCCGGCAGCGGCGGAACCGGCCCGCTCGGCGCCCCGGAACCCCCCTGCGGACGGGACCCCCCGGGTGCCCCGGAACCACTGGAGCCCTCGGACTGGCCCGCCCCCTGCCCCGAGCTCGAACTACCCGAGGCGTTCTGCGTGTACCAGGCCGGCGGCGCGTAGTCGATGGTGAACTCGCCCGTCACCTCTGCCGCGGACTCCGCGTCGGGCTGGTCATCGCCGGGTGTCGCCCAGCCCCCGCGGTTCCCGTCCCGATCGCTGCTCACAGTGTTCCTCCTGGTGTGGTCGAGCACCCTCATGCCGTGCTGGGGCGACCCTTGCTTGTCGTCCGACGTCGTACGAAGTCGTTCCGAGGCGTATAGAGGTCGTCCGAGGTCGTCCGAATCCAGGCTCCCCCGCTCTCCCCCTGGGACGCCCACCCCTACTCACGGGTTCTGACGTCGCGCCCTGTCCCAGCCTAATCACCACAAGCCCCACCTCGGCAGGCCCGTCCACCCCCGAGCACCTGTCCGCCGCGTCACAACCCGCTCAGAAGCTGCCCGGAAGTGACGTACACAGCACACACTTTGATGAACAAACAGGGCGATCAACGTGAAAGAACCGCAACGAGGGGCAACCGATCACCGGCTGCCCCTCGTCGCGTTCCGCGGGAACTACTGTGACTGCTGCCCGGCCTCCGCCTGCAAGCCCCCGTCGTGCGCCCCCGGCTCCAGATCGAACTCCCCGTCCCGCGCCCCCAGCACGAACGCCCGCCACTCCGCTTCGGTGTAGCGCAGCACCGTGTCCGGGTCGAGCGAGGACCGCATCGCCACGGCCCCCTCGGGCAGGTACGCGATCTCGACCCGCTCCTCGTGCTCCTCGGTGCCCGGCGCGCAGTGCCACTCGACACCGGAGATGTCGAGGGCGTAGAGCTCGTCCCGCTCCCGCTCCTTGCGTGCCTTGATCTCCTCAGCCGTCTCCGCCATGCCGTAGCGACCCCTTCCCGACGTACCGGTTTCGAACGTCCGGATCCGCACGATCAGCGACGTACCGACGACGACGCACGATCAGACGACGACGCCCGAACAACGACGACCGACGCCCGAACAACGACGCACGAACGATCCGAACCTGCTCACCCTAGTGGCCCCGGCCACCCCGCCCGCCGGGTTCGGGGACCAGCGCAAAGGCGCCCCCGACCGCCTGGTACCCTGGTCGACGGCCGTTTGTGTACGCACCCCCGGAGCTCATCGCCCTGGAGGCCGCGCCCAGCGGATCCCCGCCTTCCGAGTCACGGAAGCTCCCCCGAGAAGCAGACCGGGGGCACTCGGTGGCCTGTCACAGACTATGAGGAGTACGCGTGTCGCTCGACGCCGCTACGAAGAAGCAGATCATGTCCGAGTTCGGTACCAAGGAGGGCGACACCGGCTCCCCCGAGGTCCAGGTCGCTCTGCTGTCGCGTCGGATCTCCGACCTGACCGAGCACCTCAAGACCCACAAGCACGACCACCACTCCCGTCGTGGTCTGCTGATCCTGGTCGGTCAGCGCCGCCGGCTGCTGCAGTACCTCGCCAAGAAGGACATCCAGCGCTTCCGTACGCTGGTCGACCGCCTCGGCATCCGCCGCGGTGCGGCGGGCGCCAAGTAAGACGCCGTGAAGGGAGCGGTTCCCGGCAGGAAAGGGGACCGCTCCCTTTGCTGTACGTGCGGAGTGTCACTACTGCTTTGTAGTGTGGTAGCACAACGCAATACGGACGACACAGCACGACAAGAAGAGGAGAAGCGCGCCTAGCCGCCGCCGGTCCTCGGTAGTGGCCCCCGGGGGGAAGCCCCGGGTGCTTCGATCGAAGACCGGCCCGCACCGCACGGAGCGCTTCTCCGCCACCGTCCCCCTGCCACACGGGCAGCGTGGGACGAAAGACGACAAAGTAACGGAGAAAACGCTAGTGGAGAACGAGACCCACTACGCCGAGGCCGTCATCGACAACGGCCCCTTCGGCACCCGCACCATCCGCTTCGAGACGGGCCGCCTGGCCAAGCAGGCCGCCGGCTCCGCCGTGGCGTACCTGGACGACGACACCATGGTGCTGTCGGCCACCACCGCCTCCAAGAACCCCAAGGACCAGCTCGACTTCTTCCCGCTCACGGTGGACGTCGAGGAGCGGATGTACGCCGCCGGCAAGATCCCCGGCAGCTTCTTCCGCCGTGAGGGCCGGCCCTCCGAGGACGCGATCCTCACCTGCCGCCTGATCGACCGCCCGCTGCGCCCGTCCTTCAAGAAGGGCCTGCGCAACGAGATCCAGGTCGTCGCCACGATCATGGCGCTCAACCCCGACCACCTGTACGACGTCGTCGCGATCAACGCCGCGTCCGCGTCCACGCAGCTGGCCGGTCTGCCCTTCTCCGGCCCGATCGGCGGCGTCCGCGTCGCGCTGATCCGCGGTCAGTGGGTGGCCTTCCCGACGCACACCGAGCTCGAGGACGCCGTCTTCGACATGGTCGTCGCGGGCCGCGTCCTGGAGGACGGCGACGTCGCGATCATGATGGTCGAGGCCGAGGCCACCGAGAAGACCATCAAGCTCGTCGAGGGCGGCTCCGAGGCGCCCACCGAGGAGGTCGTCGCGGCCGGTCTGGACGCCGCGAAGCCCTTCATCAAGGTCCTCTGCAAGGCCCAGTCGGACCTCGCCTCCAAGGCCGCCAAGCCGACCGGCGAGTTCCCGATCTTCCTGGACTACCAGGACGACGTCCTGGAGGCGCTCACCGCCGCCGTCAAGCCCGAGCTCGCCCAGGCGCTCACCATCGCCGGCAAGCAGGAGCGCGAGGCGGAGCTCGACCGCGTCAAGCAGCTCGCCGCCGAGAAGCTCCTGCCGGAGTTCGAGGGCCGCGAGAAGGAGATCTCCGCCGCGTACCGCTCGCTGACCAAGACCCTGGTCCGTGAGCGCGTCATCAAGGAGAAGAAGCGCATCGACGGCCGCGGTGTCACCGACATCCGCACCCTGGCCGCCGAGGTCGAGGCCATCCCGCGGGTCCACGGCTCCGCGGTGTTCGAGCGCGGCGAGACCCAGATCCTGGGCGTCACCACGCTGAACATGCTCCGCATGGAGCAGCAGCTGGACACCCTCTCCCCGGTGACCCGCAAGCGCTACATGCACAACTACAACTTCCCGCCGTACTCCACCGGCGAGACCGGCCGCGTCGGCTCCCCGAAGCGCCGCGAGATCGGCCACGGCGCCCTCGCCGAGCGCGCCCTGATCCCGGTCCTGCCGGCGCGCGAGGAGTTCCCCTACGCGATCCGCCAGGTCTCCGAGGCGCTGAGCTCCAACGGCTCGACGTCCATGGGCTCGGTCTGCGCCTCCACCATGTCGCTGCTGAACGCCGGTGTGCCGCTGAAGGCCCCCGTCGCCGGTATCGCCATGGGCCTGATCTCCCAGGAGATCGAGGGCGAGACGCACTACGTCACCCTCACCGACATCCTCGGTGCGGAGGACGCCTTCGGTGACATGGACTTCAAGGTCGCCGGCACCAAGGACTTCGTGACCGCCCTCCAGCTCGACACCAAGCTGGACGGCATCCCGGCCTCCGTCCTGGCCGCGGCCCTCAAGCAGGCCCGTGACGCCCGCCTCCACATCCTCGACGTGATGATGGAAGCGATCGACACCCCGGACGAGATGTCCCCGAACGCGCCGCGGATCATCACCGTGAAGATCCCGGTCGACAAGATCGGCGAGGTCATCGGCCCCAAGGGCAAGATGATCAACCAGATCCAGGAGGACACGGGCGCCGAGATCACGATCGAGGACGACGGCACGATCTACATCGGTGCCGCCGACGGCCCCTCCGCCGAGGCCGCCCGCGCCACGATCAACGGCATCGCCAACCCGACGATGCCCGAGGTCGGCGAGCGCTACCTCGGTACGGTCGTCAAGACGACCACCTTCGGTGCGTTCGTCTCCCTGCTGCCCGGCAAGGACGGTCTGCTGCACATCTCGCAGATCCGCAAGCTCGCCGGCGGCAAGCGCGTGGAGAACGTCGAGGACGTTCTCGGCGTGGGCGCCAAGGTCCAGGTCGAGATCGCCGAGATCGACTCCCGCGGCAAGCTCTCCCTGATCCCGGTCATCGAGGGCGAAGAGAACGATGAGACGAAGGACGACACCGACAAGTGACGTCGAGTAGCTCCCAGGCGACGGCCCGCACCTCCTCCGAGGCGCGGGCCGTCGCCCGTACCCAAACCCTGATCAAGGGCACCAACGGCATCGGCACGGTCCGCAAGACCACCCTCCCCGGTGGCCTGCGCATCGTCACCGAGACCCTGCCCTCGGTCCGCTCCGCGACCTTCGGCATCTGGGCGCACGTCGGCTCCCGCGACGAGACCCCGGCCCTGAACGGCGCCACCCACTACCTGGAGCACCTGCTCTTCAAGGGCACGAACCGCAGGTCCGCCCTGGACATCTCCTCCGCGATCGACGCGGTCGGCGGCGAGATGAACGCGTTCACGGCGAAGGAGTACACGTGCTACTACGCACGCGTGCTCGACACCGACCTGCCCCTCGCCATCGACGTCGTCAGCGACATGCTGACCGGCTCGCTCATCCGCGAAGAGGACGTCAACGTCGAGCGCGGCGCCATCCTCGAAGAGATCGCCATGACCGAGGACGACCCGGGCGACTGCGTGCACGACCTGTTCGCGCACACGATGTTCGGCGACAACTCCCTCGGCCGCCCGGTCCTCGGCACGGTCGACACGGTCAACGCCCTCACCGCCGACCGCATCCGCCGCTTCTACAAGAAGCACTACGACCCGACTCACCTGGTCGTCGCGTGTGCCGGCAACGTCGACCACTCCAAGGTCGTACGGCAGGTCCGCGCCGCCTTCGAGAAGGCCGGTGCCTTCAAGGACCTCGCCGCCGAGCCCGTCGCCCCGCGCAGCGGCCAGCGCGCCCTGCGCACCGCGGGCCGGGTCGAGCTGGTCGACCGCAAGACCGAGCAGGCGCATGTCGTGCTCGGCATGCCGGGCCTGGCGCGCACGGACGAGCGGCGCTGGGCGCTGGGCGTGCTGAACACCGCGCTCGGCGGCGGCATGTCCTCCCGCCTCTTCCAGGAGGTCCGCGAGAAGCGCGGCCTGGCCTACAGCGTGTACTCGTACACCTCGGGCTTCGCCGACTGCGGCCTGTTCGGCGTGTACGCGGGGTGCAGGCCGTCGCAGGTGCACGACGTGCTGAAGATCTGCCGCGACGAACTCGACCACGTCGCCGAGCACGGCCTCTCGGACGACGAGATCGGGCGCGCGATCGGCCAGCTCCAGGGCTCCACGGTCCTCGGCCTCGAGGACACCGGCGCGCTGATGAACCGCATCGGCAAAAGCGAGCTGTGCTGGGGCGAGCAGATGTCCGTCGACGACATGCTGTCGCGGATAGCGTCGGTCACCCCGGACGACGTCCGCTCGGTCGCCCGCGAGATCCTGGGACGGAAGCCCTCCCTGTCGGTCATCGGCCCGCTCAAGGACAAACAGGCGACCCGCCTGCACGACGCCGTCGCCTGACAACCCCCTGGTGAAGGAAGCACAAGAGATGAGCAAGCTGCGCGTGGCGGTCCTCGGCGCCAGAGGCCGGATCGGCTCGGAAGCGGTACGAGCCGTCGAAGCCGCCGAGGACATGGAACTGGTCGCCGCGCTGAGCCGAGGCGACAAGCTGGAGTCGCTGGCCGAGACCGGCGCCCAGGTCGCGGTCGAACTGACCACACCCGACTCGGTCATGGCCAACCTCGACTACTGCGTACGCCACGGCATCCACGCGGTCGTCGGCACCACCGGCTGGACCGACGAGCGCCTCGCACAGCTGAAGGGCTGGCTGGAGCAGTCCCCGGAGACCGGCGTGCTCATCGCGCCCAACTTCTCCATCGGGGCCGTCCTGACCATGAAGTTCGCACAGATCGCCGCGCCGTACTTCGAGTCCGTCGAGGTCGTCGAGCTGCACCACCCGAACAAGGTGGACGCCCCCTCCGGCACCGCCACGCGCACCGCCCAGCTCATCGCCGAGGCCCGCCGCAACGCGGGCTCCGCCCCGGCCCCGGACGCCACGGCCACCGCCCTGGACGGTGCCCGCGGTGCCGACGTGGACGGCGTTCCGGTTCACGCCGTCCGGCTGCGCGGCCTGCTCGCCCACCAGGAGGTCCTGCTCGGCGCCGAGGGCGAGACCCTGACGGTCCGGCACGACTCGCTGCATCACAGCAGCTTCATGCCGGGCATCCTGCTCGGCGCCCGCCGTGTGGGGAGCGTCCCGGGCCTGACCTTCGGCCTGGAACACTTCCTGGACCTGAGCTGAGCCCCTGACCGTCATGCGCGCGAAGCTCACCTACGCCCTCACGGCCGCCGTCCTGGTCGTCTACTTCGTCCTGGTCGGCAGCCGCGGCGTGCTGCTCATCGAGACCGGCACGCCCCTCACCGTCACCTTCGGCGTCGCGGTGCTGATCCTGCCGGTCATCGGCCTGTGGTTCCTGTGGAAGAACACCCAGTTCGTCCGCAGGGCCAACGCCCTCGCCGCCGAACTCGAAGCCGAGGGCGGCCTGCCCGTCGACGAACTGAGGCGCACGCCCAGCGGCCGGATCGAGCGGGACTCGGCCGACGAGGTCTTCGCCAAGCGCAAGGCCGAGACGGAAGCCGCCCCGGACGACTGGCGCACCTGGTTCCGCCTCGCCGTCGCCTACCACGACGCCCGCGACACCCCGCGCGCCCGCAAGGCGATGCAGCGCGCGATCGCCCTGCACGACGGCAAGCGGCCCGAGACGGCCTGAACCGCACCCCACTCGTGCCGGAGGGGCCGGACCGCGAACGGTCCGGCCCCTCCGGCATGAGAATCCGGGATCACCGATGGCGTCAGTGCGGGCGGTACTCGTCCGCCCAGGCCTCGACCGAGTCGGCCGCCCGGTCGAAGGCCTCCACGCGGCCCAGGAAGTCCGCGTTGTGCGTGGTCAGCAGCGCCGGCCCGCCGTCGGGCGACTGTCCCTGCCGGACGAGCAGCAGCGCCTGCCCCTGCACCGTCCGGGGCAGCCCCAGCCAGCGCACCGGCTGCTGCACCGTGCGCACGGCGGCGACCTGGTCCCAGGACGCCGTACGTGTCGTGAGGAAGCCCACCTGCCGCAGCCCGCGCGCGCTCACCCACACGCCCACGCGGAGCAGCCGCAGCGCCCCGGCGATGACGAGCAGCGCGAGCCCGAAGACCACGCCGGCCGAGGCCAGTTCGGCCGTCGCCGCGATGACGACCGCCGCGAACAGGACGAACGAGGCGAGCAGCAGCGCCAGCGCCGCCGCCCCCACCCGCCAGGGCCCGGGCCGGTACGGCCGCCGCCAGCGGTCACGGTCGTCGTACGGCAACGGGACGTCGTCCGCCGCCTCGAAAACGCGGTCGGCCGTCAGGAAGGGCAGGGGCACGGCTGGTCCTCACTCGATCCATGCGTGGGCTGTGCCCGGTGAGGCTACCGATCTGTGTACCCGGTCACCACTGGAGGGGGGCCGGATGGAGTCAGCGCCGGCCTGTGTCGGCTCAGTTCTTCTGAGAGGCCTGCGACTGCTGGGGCTGCGAGCCCGGGTGGTCGCCCGACAGCGCGGGCGTCCCGACGACCAGGGAACCCACGAGCCCCGCCACGATCGTCAGACCCAGCAGCCATCGCCCGGCCATCTGGCTGACGGACAGCCGCTCACGCGGTGGGGGAGTGACATTACTGCGGAACCTGTCGGCCTCGGCGACGAAGGCAAACGGTACGGGTTCACGCCGACCGAACATCAGGGGTGCGTCTCCTTCAAGGGGTGGAACGGATCACTTTCGTCTGTAGAGACGAATGAACTCCCTCAGGGGTGCCCTGTTTCACCAACTTCATTGCGGCACGCCACCGATCGCGCTGATTTCGCCGGGCCGTAGAGTGGCGTCGCCACACGACGAGATGGGAAGGCCCTGCCAACCGTGACCGACACCCCCGCCGACGACCCCAAGCCCAGCTACCGCAGCGATGTGACCGTCGAGCTGGTCAAGCACACCGCGTCCGACGCGGACGTCCTGTTCGCCGCCCGCGTCTCGACCCTCGGCGAGCTGTCCCTGGACGAGCTGAACAAGGACCCCGAGCGCTCCAAGGGCCTGATCAACTACCTGATGCGGGACCGGCACGGCAGCCCCTTCGAGCACAACTCGATGACCTTCTTCATCAGCGCCCCGATCTTCGTCTTCCGCGAGTTCATGCGGCACCGCGTCGGCTGGTCGTACAACGAGGAGAGCGGCCGCTACCGGGAGCTCCAGCCGGTCTTCTACGTCCCCGACGAGTCCCGCAAGCTCGTCCAGGAGGGCCGCCCCGGCAAGTACGTCTTCGTCGAGGGCACCCAGGCCCAGCAGGAGCTGGTCGGCCGCGTGATGGAGGACTCCTACCGGCAGGCGTACGAGGCCTACCGGGAGATGCTCGCCGCCGGCGTCGCCCGCGAGGTCGCCCGAGCGGTCCTCCCGGTCGGCCTGTACTCCTCGATGTACGCCACCTGCAACGCCCGCTCGCTGATGCACTTCCTCGGCCTGCGCACCCAGCACGAGCTGGCCAAGGTCCCGTCCTTCCCGCAGCGCGAGATCGAGATGGTCGGCGAGAAGATGGAGACCGAGTGGGCCAGGCTCATGCCGCTCACCTACGCTGCCTTCAACGCGAACGGGCGCGTGGCGCCGTAACGCGCCCCCGTTCCCCGATCAGGCACAGATGTACGGTTCAGCCGCACGAAGTGTCCGTATTGCGGCATTTCGAGAAGTTCATCTAGCCTGATCAAACGGGCCCGGCACTGCTTGAACCCCCGAGCAGGCAGTGCCGGGCTCCATCTTTGTCACGACTTGTCGCCTCCCCCTAGGGCAGACCCGGTCCTGAGCAACGAGTAGCGTGTAACCCATGGCTCCGACCTCGACTCCGCAGACCCCCTTCGGGCGGGTCCTCACCGCCATGGTCACGCCCTTCAAGGCGGACGGCGCACTCGACCTCGACGGCGCGCAGCGGCTCGCCACCCACCTGGTGGACGCAGGCAACGACGGCCTGGTCATCAACGGCACCACGGGCGAGTCGCCGACCACCAGCGATGCGGAGAAAGCGGATCTCGTACGGGCGGTCCTCGAAGCCGTCGGCGACCGCGCCCACGTCGTGGCCGGAGTCGGCACCAACAACACCCACCACAGCATCGAACTCGCCCGCGCGGCGGAGCGCACCGGCGCACACGGCCTGCTCCTTGTGACCCCGTACTACAACAAGCCCCCGCAAGAGGGCCTCTACCGGCACTTCACGGCTGTCGCCGACGCCACCGAGCTGCCGGTCATGCTCTACGACATCCCCGGCCGCAGCGGCGTCCCGATCAACACGGAGACGCTCGTCCGCCTCGCCGAGCACCCCCGGATCGTCGCCAACAAGGACGCCAAGGGCGACCTGGGCCGGGCGAGCTGGGCCATCGCCCGCTCGGAGCTCGCCTGGTACTCCGGTGACGACATGCTGAACCTGCCGCTGCTCTCCGTGGGCGCCGTCGGCTTCGTCTCAGTCGTAGGCCACGTGGTCACCCCGGAGCTGTGCGCCCTGGTCGAGGCGTACACCTCGGGCGACGTCCAGAAGGCCACCGAGATCCACCAGAAGCTGCTCTCGGTCTACACGGGCATGTTCCGCACCCAGGGCGTGATGACGACCAAGGCGGCGCTCGCGTTGAAGGGCCTGCCCGGCGGGCCTCTGCGCGCCCCCATGGTCGAGTGCGCGCCCGAGGAGATCGAGCAACTCAAGATCGATCTTGCCGCCGGCGGGGTACAGCTCTGACATCAGACTTCGCGCGGACCCTCGCGCACCAGCTTCACAACTGAATAGGCGGGCCACCGGTGCCCGCACCACTCCATACGACAACTGCTTCTGCACGAACGTCATGCGCGCCACGTGCCCTACCGGTACGTGGCGCGCGTGGTGAGGAGAGTCTTTTGAGTCATCCGCACCCCGAACTCAGCCCGCCCCCGCCGCTCCCCGAAGGCGGCCTGCGGGTCACCCCGCTCGGCGGCCTCGGCGAAATCGGCCGGAACATGACGGTCTTCGAGTACGGCGGCCGCCTGCTGATCGTCGACTGCGGAGTGCTCTTCCCCGAGGAGGAGCAGCCCGGAATCGACCTGATCCTGCCGGACTTCTCGTCCATCAGGGACCGCCTCGACGACATCGAGGGCATCGTGCTCACGCACGGCCACGAGGACCACATCGGCGGCGTCCCCTTCCTCCTGCGCGAGAAGCCGGACATCCCGCTGATCGGCTCCAAGCTGACCCTCGCCCTCATCGAGGCCAAGCTCCAGGAGCACCGCATCCGCCCCTACACCCTCGAGGTGGCGGAAGGGCACCGCGAGCGCATCGGCCCCTTCGACTGCGAGTTCGTCGCGGTCAACCACTCCATCCCGGACGCGCTGGCCGTCGCCATCCGCACCCCCGCGGGCATGGTGGTCCACACCGGCGACTTCAAGATGGACCAGCTCCCCCTGGACAGCCGCCTCACGGACCTCCACGCGTTCGCACGCCTGAGCGAGGAGGGCATCGACCTCCTGCTCTCGGACTCGACGAACGCCGAGGTCCCGGGCTTCGTCCCGCCCGAGCGGGAGATCTCCAACGTCCTGCGCCAGGTCTTCGCCGGCGCCCGCAAGCGCATCATCGTCGCGAGCTTCGCCAGCCACGTCCACCGCATCCAGCAGATCCTGGACGCGGCGCACGAGTACGGCCGCCGCGTCGCCTTCGTCGGGCGCTCGATGGTCCGCAACATGGGCATCGCGCGAGACCTGGGCTACCTGAAGGTCCCCCCGGGCCTGGTCGTGGACGTCAAGACGCTCGACGACCTCCCGGACAGCGAGGTGGTCCTCGTATGCACGGGCTCCCAGGGCGAGCCCATGGCGGCCCTGTCGAGGATGGCCAACAGGGACCACCAGATCCGCATCGTCCAGGGCGACACGGTGATCCTGGCGTCGTCCCTGATCCCCGGCAACGAGAACGCGGTCTACCGCGTGATCAACGGCCTGACCCGCTGGGGCGCCAACGTCATCCACAAGGGCAACGCCAAGGTCCACGTCTCCGGCCACGCGTCCGCGGGCGAACTGCTGTACTTCTACAACATCTGCCGCCCGAAGAACCTGATGCCGGTGCACGGCGAATGGCGCCACCTGCGCGCCAACGCCGAGCTGGGCGCCCTGACCGGCGTACCGCACGACCGCATCGTCATCGCCGAGGACGGCGTCGCCGTCGACCTCGTCGAGGGCAAGGCCAAGATCTCCGGCAAGGTCCAGGCGGGGTACGTCTACGTCGACGGCCTCTCGGTCGGCGACGTGGGAGAGCCGGCCCTCAAGGACCGCAAGATCCTCGGCGACGAGGGCATCATCTCGGTCTTCGTGGTCATGGACTCGTCCACCGGGAAGATCACCGGCGGCCCGCACATCCAGGCCCGCGGCTCCGGCATCGAAGACTCCGCCTTCGGAGACGTGATCCCCCGGGTCACGGAGGTACTCGAACGGTCCGCCCAGGACGGAGTGGTCGAACCCCACCAGCTCCAGCAGCTCATCCGCCGCACGCTGGGCAAGTGGGTCTCGGACACCTACCGGCGCCGGCCGATGATCCTGCCTGTGGTCGTGGAGGTCTGACGGTCCGTCGGGCCTGACAAGGCGCCAACTGGGAGCGGGGCTCCTCGATTTGCATCGAGGAGCCCCGCTCCAGTAGGTTTACAACTCCTCCCGACGGGGCACCCGGCCAACTCCAGTGCTGGGAACCGCGCTCCGGTGAGGGATGGAAATCCGACTCAGAAACTTCTGATAAAGTCGGAACCGCCGGAAAGGGAAACGCGGAAGCGGAAACCTGGAAAGCACCGAGGAAATCGGGTCGAGAAAAGATCTGATAGAGTCGGAAACGCAAGACCGAAGGGAAGCGCCCGGAGGAAAGCCCGAGAGG
>NZ_BAAASE010000010.1:0-307552 GCF_039532725.1 Streptomyces coeruleofuscus | reverse complement strand
CACAAGGTGTCCCTGGACAAGGTCATCAAGACCATGAAGGACACCGGCGCCGACATGTCGGTCAAGTACAAGGAAACCGCACGGGGCGGACTCGCCGTCAACATCATCGAGTGCTGAGCGAGGCCCGGCCGCGGGCCGGGCAACTCAGGGCCGTGGCTGTGTGAGCCGCTGAGCGGCTCACACAGCCAGGTCAGTCCGTCAGACGTATTCCGTCGCCGCGTCGAGCAGCCAGTCCGCCAGGTAGCCGGCGAAGGACGAGCGGACCAGTACCCAGAATCCCGCCTTGGGTTCGTCCCGGGAGACCAGGACGACCTGGGTGCGTCCCAGTGTCGTCTGGGCGCAGCGCCCGGCCTCGAAGACCCGTGGATGCAGGTCCAGCGGGCACCCGTGGGCCAGCAGGTCGCGTGCGCGCGAACCCGTCACGAGGAGCGTGGTGCGCTGGGCGGAGACGTCGGTGACCGAGACCGGCTCGTCTCCCGCGGCCTCCCGGATACGGCTCTCCCAGTCCCCCTCGCGCCCCGGCGGCCCGACCAGCAGCCACTCGTCGGGACCGAGCCACAGCGCGGTCGACTCCCCCGCGCGCACGACGGTGTCGGGTTCGAGGGGCAGTTGCAGGCCCAGTGCCAGTCCTACGGCGTCCGCCGCCGCTCCCTTGGCGTCCAGGCGCACGTTCACCTGGGTCAGGAAAGGGAGTTCGGCCAGCCGGATCGCGCCCCGGGAGGCGCGGGTGGCGGCGGCCAGACGGTCGGTGGCGTGCGACAGGGGGCTGCGGGACGGGGCGGCAAGGGCGGTGTCAGCCATCGCGACGGGCTCCCTCGGGATCGTAGAGGACGGGGCTTGCGACGGTCACCGGAACCAGCCGGTCGCCGACGGGGGCGTACAGCCGTTCGCCGATGCGTTCCCGGCCGCCCTTGATCATGGCGAGCGCGAACGTCCGGCCGAGGGCCGCGCTGCGGTAACTGGAGGTGACGTGGCCGAGCATCGGGACGGGCGGCGCCGGCAGCACACTGTCGGCGACGAGCTGAGTGCCCTCCGGCAGGAAGGTGCCCGGGTCCTCGGGGAGCAGGCCGACCAGGTGCTTGCGGTCGGGGCGGGCGGTGTCCGCACGCGCGAAGGACCGCTTGCCGATGAAGTCCGGCTTCTTCTTCGACACCACCCAGTTCATGCCGAGATCGTGCGGGGTGACGGTGCCGTCGGTGTCCTGGCCGATGATCGGATAGCCCTTCTCGGCGCGCAGGACGTGCATGGTCTCGGTGCCGTACGGGGTGATGCCGTACGGGGAACCGGCCTCGGACAGGGCCTGCCACAGGGCGAGGGCGTGCCACGGTGACACGTTGATCTCGTAGGCCAGTTCGCCGGAGAAGCTGATCCGGCACACTCTGGCCTCGATGCCCGCGACGGCCGTCTCGCGCCAGGCCATGAACGGGAAGTCGTCGTTGGCGACGGCGAGTCGGGGCGCGAGCGAGCCGAGGACCTCGCGGGACTTCGGGCCGACCAGGGCGACGGTGGCCCACTGTTCGGTCACGGACGTGCAGTGGACCTTCAGCTCGGGCCACTCGGTCTGGAGCCACTCCTCCATCCAGTCCAGTACGGCCGCCGCGTTGCCGGTCGTGGTGGTGACCAGGAAGCGGTCGGGGGCGAGGCGGATGACGGTGCCGTCGTCGAAGACCATGCCGTCCGGGCGGCACATGACGCCGTAGCGGATCATGCCGACCTTCAGGGTGCTGATCATGTTGGTGTAGAGCAGATCGAGGAAGATTCCGGCGTCCGGGCCCTGGACGTCGATCTTGCCGAGCGTGGAGGCGTCCATGAAGGCAACGCCCTCACGGGCGGCCGCGCACTCGCGCAGCACGGCGGCCTCCATGTCCTCACCGTCGCGCGGGTAGTACCAGGGGCGCTTCCACTGGCCGACGTTCTCGAACAGGGCGCCGTGCTCGACGTGCCACCGGTGCAGGGCCGTCACCCGGATCGGGTCGTGCAGGGCGCCTCGGTCGCGGCCCGCGAGAGCGGCGAAGGAGACGGGGGTGTAGGGAGGACGGAACGTGGTCGTGCCGAGCATCGAGATGCCCACGCCGAGCAGTTCGGCGACGACCCCGCCGGCCAGGACGCCGGAGGTCTTGCCCTGGTCGTTGGCGGTGCCGGCCGTGGTGTAGCGCTTGGTGTGCTCGACCGAGCGCATGCCGGCGCCGGTCGCGCGGGCCAGGTCGTCGACCGTGACGTCGCGTTGGAGGTCGACGAACCGGGGGCCCGCTTCGCTGCCGGGGACGGTGAAGACGTGCATGGCGGGCGTGTACGGCTGTGCGGCCGCTTGCGGCAGGCCGGGCGTCTCGGGGGTGTAGCCCTCGGCCTCGATCGCACGGGCACCGGCGGCCGCGCCCTGCGCGAGGACGCCGGCCAGGTCGAAGACACCGCTCGCGCTGCCCGCCACCTCGACGGCCTGACGGCAGGCGTGGGGGACGAAGGTGCCGAGTTCCTCGTCGTGGCGCAGCTTGCCGCCCGCCTGGCTGAACAGATGTGCCACCGGATTCCAGCCACCGGAGACCAGCAGCAGGTCGGCGGCGAACTCCCGCTGCCCGGCGGACTCCCCGTACGGGGCGACGGTCACGGCCGTGATCCGCGCGTCGCCCTCCGTGCCGGTGACGGCATGACCGGTCAGCACCTCGATGCCGGCCGCGCGCGCACGCCCGGCCCATTCCCCCGGCTCGGGGCGCGTGTCGACGACGGCCTGGACGGACACGCCTGCCGCGGTGAGGTCCAACGCCGTCGGATAGGCGCTGTCGTTCGTGGTGAAGACCACCGCGTGGCGGCCGGGCAGGACACCGTAACGGTTGACGTAGGTGCGGGCGGAGGCCGCCAGCATCACTCCGGGGCGGTCGTTGTCCGCGAAGGCCAGGGAACGTTCGTGGGCGCCGGTGGCGAGGACGACGCGACGGGCGCGGATGCGCCAGACGCGTTCCCGGGAGACGTTCTCGGGTGCTTGGGCTCCGAGGTGGTTGGTGCGGCGTTCGACGGCGAGAAGGTGGTTGTCGTCGTAGTACCCGAAGACGGTGGTGCGGCGGAGGACGCGAACCTCGGGGGCGGCGTCGAGCCGGGCTGCGGTCTGTTCGACCCAGCCGGGGAGTTCGGCCGTGCCGAGGAGGCTGCCGCCGAGTTCCGGCTGGTCGTCGGCGACGATGACCCGGGCGCCGCTTCTCGCTGCCGCGGCCGCTGCGGCGAGGCCGGCCGGGCCGGCGCCGACGATCAGCAGGTCGCAGTGGGCGTGTACGGCGTCGTAGCGGGCCGGGTCCGGTTCGGTGGCGAGGCGGCCCTGGCCGGGGAGGCCGGCCGCGACGAGGCCGTCGTAGAGCTCGACCGTAGTGGCCGGGAGCATGGGCTCCCGGAACGGGGCCTCGATCTGGATGACGGCGTTGGGTTCCTCCACGCCGGCCGAGAAGATGCCGCGTGGGCGGCCGAGCTTGATGCTGGTGCCGGTGTGGACGACGCCGTTGGCGAGGAGGGCGGAGGCGAGGGTGTCGCCCTTGTAGCCCCGGTATTCGGTGCCGTCGAAAGTGAAGGTGATCGGGGTGTCGCGGTGGATTCGGCCACGGGTGGGGTGGCGGAAAGGCTGGGTTGTTTCGCCCCCGCCGCCCCTGCCCGTCCCGTCCTGAAGGGGGTCCGCCCCTTCGACCCCGCCAGGGGGCTGCGCCCCCTGGGCCCCCGTCGGCCCTGAAAGGGCCTCGTCCTCAAACGCCGGACGGGCTGGTAGTGCCGGACCCGACTGGACGGTGATCGGACGCGGACCGAGAGTGCCCGCACGCGGTTCAGCCGTTCCCGGGCGTTCCTCCCCCGCCCGGTACACCGCCAGAATCTCGTTCGTCGACGTGTCCCGCACCGCGTTGAACCACCGTCGGCACCCCGCCGCGTGGCTCCACCGCTCGGCGAACGGGCCCCTCGGGTTGTCGCGGAAGAACAGGTACCGGGCCCACTCCTCGTCGCTCAGCGCCGACGGGTCCTCGGGGTAGGGCACATGGGCCTGGCCGCCGTAGTGGAACTCGGCCTCGTCGCGGGGCCCGCACCACGGGCATGGGATGAGCAGCATGGTTCGGCTCCCAAAGAGTCCGGTGATCCTAGTGGGCCACCGCGGCCGCGCCGTGCTCGTCGACGAGCGCGCCGGTGGTGAAACGGTCGAGCGAGAAGGGGGCGTTGAGCGGGTGAGGGCTGTCGTGGGCGATGGTGTGGGCGTAGACCCAGCCCACGCCCGGCGTGGCCTTGAAACCGCCCGTGCCCCAGCCGCAGTTGAGGTAGAGGTCGTCCACCGGGGTGAGGCCGACGATCGGCGAGGCGTCGGGGCTGACGTCGACGATGCCGCCCCAGGTGCGCAGCACATGGGCGCGGGCGAAGACCGGGAACAGCTCCAGGGCCGCCGACATCTGCTCCTCGATGATGTGGAAGGCGCCCCGCTGGGTGTACGAGTTGTAGGCGTCGATGCCCGCACCCATCACCAGCTCGCCCTTGTGCGCCTGGCTGACGTACACGTGAACCGCGTTGGACATCACGACCGTCGGGTGCACCGGCTCCAGCAGCTCCGACACCAGCGCCTGCAACGGGTGGCTCTGGAGCGGCAGTTCGATGCCCGCCATCGCGGCGAGGACCGAGGTGTGGCCCGCCGAGCACAGCGCCACCTTGCCCGCCGCGATCGGGCCGAGGTTCGTCCGGACTCCGACCACCCGGTTGCCTACCACGTCCAGGCCGGTGACCTCGCAGTTCTGGATGATGTCGATGCCCGCGGCGTCCGCCGAGCGGGCCAGGCCCCAGGCGACATGGTCGTGCTTGGCGATGCCGGCGCGCGGCTGGTAGGTGGCGCCCAGGACCGGGTAGCGCACGTCCGGGGAGGTGTTGACGATCGGGCAGACTTCCTTGACGCCGTCCGCGTCGAGCCACTCGGCGTCCACGCCGTTGAGGCGGTTCGCCTCCACGCGGCGCACGCTGTCGCGGACGTCCTGGAGGCTGTGCGCGAGGTTCAGCACACCACGCTGGGAGAAGAGGATCGGGTAGTCGAGCTCCTCCGCCAGCCCCTCCCACAGCTTGAGCGCGTGCTCGTAGATGCCGGCGCTCTCGTCCCACAGGTAGTTGGAGCGGATGATGGTGGTGTTGCGGGCCATGTTGCCGCCCGCGAGCCAGCCCTTCTCCAGGACCGCGACGTTCGTGATGCCGTGGTTCCTCGCCAGGTAGTGGGCGGTGGCCAGACCGTGGCCGCCGCCGCCCACGATGACGACGTCGTAGGACCGCTTCGGCTCCGGGTTGCGCCACAACCAGTCGGGGTGCTCCGGGAGTTCTGCGCCGGGGGTGCGGGGGCTCATCGAACGCCTCCGGACAGGGGGATGCTCAGCGTGTTCATGGAGTGTTCGCGTTCCTCTCGGCTGCCTCGACGACATTGGCCAGCAACATCGCCCGCGTCATGGGGCCCACTCCCCCGGGCATCGGCGCGAGCCGTCCGGCGACCTGAGCGGCGTCCGGGTGGACATCGCCGACCAGCCCCTGATCGGTTCGGGTGATCCCGACGTCCAGGACCACCGCGCCGGGGCGCAGCATGTCCGGGGTGACCAGCCCGGGCGAGCCGGCGGCCGCCACGACGATGTCCGCCTCGCGCACGTGCCAGGCCAGGCCCTTGGTGCCGGTGTGGCACAGGGTGACCGTGGCGTTCACGGACCTGCGGGTGAGCAGCAGGCCGATGGGACGCCCGACCGTGATGCCGCGGCCTATCACGCACACCCGCGCTCCCGCGAGCGGCACCTCGTACCGGCGCAGAAGTTCGACGATGCCGTGCGGAGTGCAGGGCAGCGGCGCCTCGACGCCCAGGACGAGCCGACCGAGGTTGACGGGGTGCAGGCCGTCGGCGTCCTTGGCCGGGTCCATGCGTTCCAGCACGGCGTTCGCGTCCAGATGGCGCGGGAGCGGGAGCTGGACGATGTAGCCGGTGCAGGCCGGGTCGGCGTTGAGCTCGTCGATCGTCTCCTCGACCTGCCGCTGGGAGGCGTCGGCGGGCAGGTCCCGGCGGATGGACGCGATGCCGACCTGGGCACAGTCGCGGTGCTTGCCGGCGACGTAGGCACGGCTGCCGGGGTCGTCACCGACCAGAACGGTACCCAGTCCCGGCGTGCGGTCGGCGGTAGCGGCCAGCTTGGCCACGCGCTCGGCCAGTTCGCGGCGGACCTCGGCGGCGGTCGCCTTGCCGTCGAGCAACTGTGCGTTCACCGACGGTGCTCCTTTCCCGTGGAGCCGACGCCGCGTGTCAGCCACGGAGGCGGGACATGGCGGGGTCGAACAGGGGCTCTTCGGCGACGACCGCCTCGACGCGCTGGTCGAAGTAGCCGATGTGCACGGTCGTGCCGGGGGTGGCCAGCTCCGTGGGGAGCCAGGCGTAGGCGATGCCCTTGCCGATCGTGTAGCCGTAGGCGGCGCTGGTGACGTAGCCGACCGCGCGGTCGCCGTCGTAGACCGGTTCCTTGCCCAGGACGACCGACCGCGGGTCGTCGATCGTGAGGCAGGTCAGCTTCCGCCGTACGTCGGCCTTGCGGCGCTCCAGCGCGGCCTTGCCGATGAAGTCGTCCTTGTCGAGCTTCACGGCGAAGCCGACGCCGGCCTCGTAGGGGTCGTGCTCGTAGGTCATGTCGGTGCCGAAGGAGCGGTAGCCCTTCTCCAGGCGAAGGCTGTTGAAGGCGCCGCGGCCCGCGATGACGCCGCCGAGCGGCTGCGCCGCCCGCCACAGGGTGTCCCACAGCTTCCGGCCCAGGTCGGCGGTGGTGTACAGCTCCCAGCCGAGCTCGCCGACGTAGCTCAGGCGCATCGCGGTGACGGGGACGGAGCCGATGTGGGCGCGCTTGGCGCGGAAGTACTTGAGGCCGTCGTTGGAGAAGTCCTCGTCCGTCAGCGGTTGCAGGACCGTGCGGGCCAGGGGCCCCCACAGGCCGATGCAGCAGGTGCCGGGTGTGATGTCGCGGACCTGGACCGTGCCGTCGGCCGGCAGGTGGCGGGTGAACCAGTCGAGATCCAGGTTGCCGTTGGCACCGACCTGGAAGACGTCGCGTGCCAGGCGGGCGACGGTGATGTCGCTGCGGAGGCCGCCGTCGTGGTCGAGGAGCAGGGTGTACGTCACCGAGCCGACGGACTTGGCGACCTTGCCGGTGCACAGCCGCTCCAGGAAGGCCCCGGCACCCGGACCGCTGACCTCTAGCCGCTTGAGGGCCGTCATGTCGTACATGGCGACGGTCTCGCGGGTGACCTGAGCCTCGGCGCCGACGATGGGCGACCAGTACCGCGCCGCCCAGTCATTGGGGGTGGGGATGGAACGTCCTTCGACCAGCCCCGCGTTGGCCTCGTACCACTGCGGGCGCTCCCAGCCGTTCGCCTCCAGGAAGAAGGCGCCCAGCTCCTGCTGGCGGGCGTGGAACGGGCTCGTGCGGATCGGGCGCGGGTCCCCCGACGGCTGGAGGGGGTGCAGGATGTCGTAGACCTCGACGAAGTTCTGGCAGTCGCGGGCCAGGACGTACTCCGGGGAGAGCTGGTGCGGCTCAAAGCGGTTGACGTCGCACTCGTGCAGGTCGAAGGACGAGCAGTAGCCGTCGACCAGCCACTCGGCCATCGCACGCCCCACGCCGGCGGAGTGGGTGACCCACACGGCCTCGGCCACCCAGAAGCCCTTGACGTCCGGGGACTGGCCGAGCAGCGGGTTGCCGTCGGTGGTGAAGGAGAACAGGCCGTTGATGCCCTCCTCCACCTTGGCTTCCCTGGTCGCGGGGAGCAGGGACTGCGTCTCGGTCCAGGCGGGCTCGAAGTCGTCCTCGGTGAACTCCAGAACCGACGGCATCTCGTCGGCCTCGTCCACGGACAGGATGTCGTCGGCCGAGACCGGCATCGGTCGGTGGCCGTAGTAGCCGATGCCGATGCCGTCGAAGCGGTCGCGGTAGTAGAGGTCGGCGTCCTGGTGCCGCAGGATCGGGCGGACCGCCTCCTCGGTCTGGCCGGCGAGGGCGGGGACGGGGCCGGTCCAGGCGAGTTGGTGGGCGAGCGGGGTGAGGGGGAGGTTCATGCCGGCCATGCGGGCGATCCTCGGGCCCCAGATGCCGGCGCAGCACACCACGATGTCGGCCGGGATCTCGCCCTGGTCGGTCAGGACGCCGGTCACCTCGCCGTCGGCCCGGGTCACGTCGAGGACCTCGTGGCGGGCCAGGAAGCGCACGCCACGCTCGGTGGCCCGGCGGATCTGCGCCTCGACGGCGAGGACGGCCTTGGCGAGGCCGTCGGTCGGGACGAGGAGGCCGCCGAGCACCTTGTCTCGGTCGACCAGCGGGTGCCGCTCCACGCACTCGTCGGGGGTCAGGATGCGGGACTCGATGCCCCAGGCGGTGATCCAGCCGTGGCGGCGGTGCAGTTCCGCCAGGCGCTCCGGGGTGGTCGCCACCTCCAACCCGCCGACCTGGAGGAAGCAGGGCTCGCCGTCGACGTCGAGCGAGCAGAACTTCTCGACGGTGTAGCGGGCCAGCTCGGTCATGGTCTTGGAGGCGTTCGTCTGGAAGACCAGGCCCGGGGCGTGGGACGACGAGCCGCCGGTGGCGGGGAGCGGACCCTGGTCGACCACGGTCACGTCGGTCCAGCCGCGCGCGGAGATCTCGTCCGCGAGTGCCGCGCCGACGACCCCCGCTCCGATGATGACCACTCGGGGTCCCGCCATCGCCGCACCTCCGGTTTGATAACCAGTCGAGCCGAGTCAGTTGCTGCCTACGCAACATGCTTCAGGTTGCGCAACTCAATGTGCCTGGCCGACAGGTGGGTGTCAAGAGGGGCCGTGACGTCGGGGAACAGGCCGGAGCACGGGTGGAAAAGAAGGCCGGAACACAGCAGTGCCCGGTGGGCGGAGCGCACCTGCGCACTCCGCCCACCGGGCACCTCCGACCAGCTTCCGGCTTCCGCTTCCGGTTTCGGTCTCCGGCTTGCGTTTCCGGTTTCCGGTACTACTTGATCCAGGCCTCCACCTTGTCGCGGTTGGCCTCGACCCACTTCTTCGCCGCCGCCTCGGGGGTCATCTTGTCCACCGCGATGTACTTGGCCACGGTGTTCTGGTCCTCGTTCGTCCAGGTGAAGTTCTTCACCAGGTCATAGGCCGGGCTCCCCGACTTGGCGAACTTCGCGCTGACGATCTTGTCCAGCTTGTACACGGGGTAGTCGCAGGCGACCTTCTCGGTGTCGGCGTCACAACCGGTCTTGTACTCCGGCAGCTTGACCTTCTTCAGCGGGACCTCGGACATGAACCACTGCGGCTCGTAGAAGTAGCCGATCACCCATGACTTGTCCTTCTCCGCCTTGCGGAAAGCCTGGATGAGCGCGGTCTCGCTGCCCGCGTACACCACCTTGAAGTCCAGCTTCAGGTTCTTCACCAGCGCCGCGTCATTGGTCACGAACGACGGGTCACCGTCGAGGAGCTGGCCCTTGCCGCCCGACTCGGACGTCCTGAACTTGTCGGCGTACTTGTTGAGGTTCTTCCAGTCGGTGATGTCCGGGTGCGCCTTGGCCAGCCACGGCGGCACGTACCAGCCGATGAGGCCTTCGTTGCCGGTCGGGCCGGCGTCGACGGCGGTCTTCTGGTCGGTGATGTACTTCTTCTTCAGGTCGTCGTGGCCCCAGTTCTCGACGACGGCGTCGACCTCACCGGTCCCGAAACCCTGCCAGGCGATCTCTTCCTTCAGATCCTTCTGGTTGACCTTGCAGCCGAGGTCCTGTTCCGCGACGTACGCGAGGACCGCCGCGTTCGCCTCGTAGCCCACCCATGGGTTGACCGCGAGGTTGAAGGTGCCGCACTTCGCGGAGCTGCCCGAGCCACCGGCGTCCGAGGAGCTGTCACCGACCTTCGCACCGCCGCAGGCGGTGAGGCTGAGGCCGAGGACCGCTATGCCGGCCGCGCCCATTCTCCACTGTCTAGCTTGCCCTGCCATCGTCAGTTGCTCCTTTACGCGCTCACGCGCCGTGCGGCTGCCTGAGTGATTCGGTCGAACATGACTCCGAGAAGGACGATGGCCAGCCCTGCGGCGAGCCCCTTCCCGTACAACTGCCCCTGTGAGAATCCGGCCACTACGTCGTAGCCGAGGGCGCCCGCGCCCACCAGGCCGCCCACCACGACCATCGACAGCACGTAGATCAGGCCCTGGTTCGTCGCGAGCGTCAGGGCGCCGCGTGCCATCGGCAGCTGGACCTTGGTGATGAGCTGCCAGGTGCTGCATCCGGCCGACGTGGCCGCCTCCACGGTGGCCGCCGGCACGGCCCGGATCCCGTCCGCGATGATCTTCGTGGCGACCGGCACCGCGTAGACGATCGCGGCGACGATGGCCGTGAACCGGGTCGCGCCGAACAACGCGAGGAACGGAACGAGATAGACGAACGGCGGCATGACCTGTGCCGCGTCCAGGGTGGGCCGCAGAATCCGGTCCACGAGCAGGCTGCGCCCCATCCATACCCCGAAGACGACGCCGAGCACCATCACCAGCACCGTGGCGACGACGGTCGACGCCAGCGTCGTCATGGCGTCCGACCACACGCCCGTACCGACCAGCAGTCCTACGCACACCGCCGCGGTGACCCCGGCGCGCCAGCCGCCGAGGACCGCGCCGAGGCCGATCAGCGCCAGGCCGACGAGCCACCACGGGGAGTCGGTGAGCAGCGTCTGGAACGGGTTGAGCAGGCCGTTGGTGAGGGCGTCGCGGAAGGCGTTGGTCAGGCCCGACAGGTTGTCCTGCGCCCAGGTCGTGGCGGTGTCGGCACCCTTCGCGATGGAGCTGCCGAGGCCGGCCTCGCCGGGAAACTCCGCCGCCCATACATAGGTGTGCGACATGTAGACCAGCACTGCCGTGACCACCGCTCCCGCCGCGAGCAGCGGCCGCCGCCACTTGAGGAAGCGGCTGCCGGAGCGCCGGGCGGTCTCCTCGCGTGCGCTGGCGGCGGTGGTGACCCGGTCCAGCACGATGGCCATGACGACGATGGCGAGCCCCGCGTTGAAGGCCGTGCCGACGTCGAGGGACTGGAGGGCCTGGATGACGGTCTTGCCGAGTCCGGGTGCGTCGATCAGGGCGGCGATGGTCACCATGGCCAGGGCGGCCATGATGGTCTGGTTGACGCCCATCACCACGGTCCGCTTGGACATCGGCAGCAGCACCTTGACCAGGGCCTGCCGACGCGTGGCGCCCAGTGAGTCGGCCGCCTCGACCGTCGTCTCCGGTACCGAACGAATGGCGTGTGCGGTGATGCGGATCGCCGGCGGCGCCGCGTAGATCATGGTCGCGATCGTGGCGGAGGCAGGCCCGATCAGGAAGAACAAGGTCAGTGGGGCCAGATAGACGAAGGTGGGCATCGTCTGCATGAAGTCCAGGAACGGCGTCACGATCCGGTTGAACCGGTCGGACAGCCCCGCCCACACGCCCAGCGGGATGGCGAACAGCAGCGCCACGAACACCGCGGAGAGCGTGAGCGCCAGGGTGTCCATGCTCTCCTGCCACAGCCCCTGGAGCCCCATGAAGGTGAAGCCCGCGACGGCCAGGAGGGCGACCCGCCAGTTGCCCACCGCCCAGGAGACGAAGCCCGCGATGCCGACGACGCCGAGCCAGCCGATCTGCGGGAGGGGGCGGCCCGCGGAGGGCTGTGAGATCAGTTCCTGGACGAAGGTCACCAGGGTGTCGATGACGAGACGGATCTCGTTGAAGAAGTAGAGGAAGAGCGGGTTGGAGTTGCGGTTGGCACCGATGGAGTCGTTGGCGTCGTTGAACCACCGGTGCAGATCCGTGAGGTCCGCCGCCGCCAGGTCAAGCGTCTGTCTGCCGCGCAGCACGGCGAAGAGCAGCAGCCAGACCACCAGGATCCCGGCGACGACCGCACGCCGGCTGACCCTGCGTGCGGCCGCGACGGGGCCGTCGGGCCCGGCGGGCTCAGGCTTCTCCGTCTTCTCGGGCTTCTCCATCGCGACGGTCATCACATGTCGCCTTCCTGGCCGGCGACCACCGCGAGGATCTCGTCGTCGCCGACGATGCCGAGCAGCTTGCCGTTCTCGACGACCTTGACCGGCTTGTCGGCCGCAAGTACGGCCCGGGTGGCTTCCCGCACCACGACGTCGGGACCCATCTCGGGACCGTCCAGGGCGTCGCCGTCCTTGAGCGGCCGCATGATCCACCGCAGGGTGAGCACGTCACCGCGCGGCACGTCCTTGACGAACTCGCGTACGTAGTCGTCGGCCGGGGCGCCGACGAGTTCGTCGCCGGTGCCGCACTGGACCATCTTGCCGTCGCGCATGATGAGGATGCGGTCGCCCAGCTTGAGGGCCTCGGAGAGGTCGTGGGTGATGAAGACCATGGTCTTGCCGACCTCGTGGTGCAGGCGGATGACCTCGTTCTGCATGTCACGGCGGATCAGCGGGTCGAGCGCGGAGAACGGCTCGTCGAAGAAGAGCACGTCGGGATTGCCGGCCAGGGCACGGGCGAGGCCGACGCGCTGCTGCATACCGCCGGACAGCTGGTCGGGGAAGGAGTTCTCATAGCCCTCGAGGCCGACCAGTTCGACGACCTCCAGGGCTCGCTTGGTGCGTTCGGCCCGTCCCATGCCGCGGATCTCCAGACCGAACGACACGTTGTCGACGACGCGGCGGTGCGGCAGCAGCCCGAAGTGCTGGAAAACCATGGAGAACTTGCTGCGCCGCAGCTCGCGCAGCCGTTTGTCGTCCGCGTCACGAATGTCCTCGCCCTCGAAGACGATCTCACCCGCGGTGGGTTCGATGAGGCGGGTCAGACATCGCACCAGCGTGGACTTGCCGGAGCCGGACAGGCCCATGACGACGAAGACCTCGCCGGGCGAGACGTCGAAATGGACGTCGCGTACGGCCGCGGTGCATCCTGTGCGGTCCATGAGCTCACGGCGGGCGAGGCCGCGCAGCTCCTCGGAATCCGGGACCTGGTCGGCCTTCGGTCCGAACACCTTCCACAGCCGGCGCACGGATATGACCGGGGTGGAGCCGGAATCCGTGCCGCGCCGCTGCGACACCTCGGTCTGTGTGGTCACGTTCGGCCTTCTTTCGGCGTTCAGCCGCGGAACCAGCGCTGCGGCCGAGGTTGGATGTTCTGCCAGATGTGTTTGGGTTCTCGGTATTCGTCCAGGCCGGCCCGTCCCAGCTCCCGGCCCACGCCCGAGTGTCCGAAGCCGCCCCATTCCGCCTGCGGCACATAGGGGTGGTAGTCGTTGATCCACACCGTGCCGTGGCGCAGCCGCCGGGCGACTCGCTGGGCCTTGCCGGCGTCCTGTGTCCAGACGGCTCCGGCGAGTCCGTACTCGGTGTCGTTGGCGATGCGCACGGCGTCGTCCTCGTCGGTGAAGCGCTCGACGGTGAGCACGGGGCCGAAGGACTCCTCGTGGACCACGCGCATGTCCTGCCGGCACTCGTCGAGCACGGTCGGCGGGTAGTAGTAGCCGTCCGTGAGGGCCGGGTCGCCGGGCCGTTCGCCGCCGCAGCGCAGCACGGCGCCCTCGGCGAGGCCGGCGGCCACGTAGGCCTCGACCTTCGCCAGGTGCTGCGCGGAGATCAGCGCCCCGGTGTCGGCCTCGGGATCGAAGGGGCCGCCGAGCCGGATACGCCGGGCACGACGGACGACCTCCTCGACGAAGCGGTCGTGCAGAGAATCCTCGACGACCAGCCGTGCGCCCGCCGAGCAGACCTGCCCTGAATGCAGGAAGACGGCCGTGAGAGCGAAGTCCACGGCCGTCTCGAAGTCGGCGTCGGCGAACACGACGTTGGGGTTCTTGCCACCGAGCTCCAGCGCGACCTTCTTCACGGTCGCGGCGGCGGTGGCCATGATCCGTTTCCCGGTCTCCACACCGCCGGTGAAGGAGACCATGTCCACAGCCGGGTCCTCGGCGAGCGGTGCGCCCACCTCGGGTCCGCCGCCCAGGACGAGATTGGCGGCGCCGGCCGGGAGCCCCGCCTCCTGGAGTGCCATCATCAGCAGGATCGACGTGGAAGGGGTGAGCTCGCTGGGCTTCAGGACGAAGGTGTTACCGGCGAGAAGGGCGGGGGCGACCTTCCAGGACGCCTGGAGCAACGGATAGTTCCAGGGCGTGATCAGGGCGCAGACGCCGACCGGCTCGTACACGACACGGCTGACGGCGTCGTCCCGGCCCGTGTCGATCACGCGCCCGGCGTCGGTGCCGCCGAGCCCGCCGTAGTACCGGAAGCAGGAGACGACATCGGCGATGTCGTACTCGCTCTCCACCAGCCGCTTGCCGGTGTCCAGCGACTCCGCGCGCGCGAACTCCTTGGCATCGCGCTCGATGATGTCGGCCGTCCGCAGCAGCAGCGCCCCGCGCTCCCGCTCGGGAGTGCGCGGCCAGGGTCCCTCGTCGAAGGCGCGGCGGGCCGCGACGATCGCCGCCTCCGCGTCCGGGCGGGTCCCCTCGGAGACGGTCGCGGTCAGCGCGCCGTCAGCCGGACAGCGGATCTCCCGGCGTCCACCGGCCACCGGCTCCCGCCATTCACCTGCCACGTACAGGTCTGCCACGGGCCAAGCCCTTCAGCCGGAGTGCGTTGCGCATCGCGCATTCGATTGCTTGTGATGGAACACCCTGGCGAATGTCCAGACAGACGTCAAGAGGTTGACTCGTGACGATAGCGCACGGGCCACCAGCCACTTCTCCCTCGACGCTGTCGCTGCTCAGGAACTCGGGCGACTTACCGAGAGCCGGCAGCTCGGTGATCGACTCAAGGGCGATCCTTCACGAGCGTCCGCTGCGACGTGTCCGATCAGGACACGGACGGGAAAATCCGTGTTACCTGTTCAGCCGTTCTTCCCTGGTACGGCAGGGCGGGACGCGAAGGCACGGAGGCCGCCCGTCCGGCGCCCGCTCTCACGCCCCGAGCCGGTCCAGCAGCGCGCGGCGCCACCGCTCCGTTTCGGCGATCTGGTTGAAGGTGAACAGGTGCAGGCCCGCCACCTTCGCCGCCGGCGAGGTGAGATCCGCGACCGCGGGCGTGAGCAGCCTCTCGGGCGAGTAGCCGCCGGGCGTCGCGAACCGCAGGAACCACGAGGGATGCCTGGCCAGGAAGCGCGTCGACTCCCCCACTCCGATCCTGGTCGCCATCGCGAGCAGCTTCGCCCGCTGCACGGGCCCCGCGACGCCCACATGCACCGGCAGGGACACATCCCGGTGTCGTATACGAACGATCCACCGCCCCAGCACGCGCGGGTCGAAGCAGAGGTTGCTCACGATGTACGTGGCGTACTCGCGCTTGTCCCACATGGCCTGGACGGTGACGTCGTCCTGGATGAGCGGGTGGCTCTCGGGATAGCCGGTGACGCCGACCCGGGTGAAGGGCCGGCCCAGCTCGGTCAGCCGACGCAGCACCGGCAACGCCCCGGCGTAGGTCCCGGCCGGCGGGTCGGCGTCGCCGGCCGGGACGAAGACGTCGTCCACACCGGCCCCACGGAGCCGGTCGACGACCTCCTTCAGGTGGGCGTCGTCCCGCAGCAGCCGCGCCGGCACGTGCGGGACGACCCGGTAGCCGTGTCCCGCGAGCCGGCCCGTGAGATCGAGGGTCGGCTCCAGGCCCCTGACCGGCGACGCCGTCACGGTGACGACGACGTCGCGCGGAACATGGGCGAGGACCTTGTCCTCGGTGGACTTCGCGGGCAGCACCTCGTAGCGGACGCTGTCCAGCAGCGCCCTCAGCCCTGCGGCGCCCAACGTCTACCCGTCCTGCTTCCGGGCGTCACGGTGGCGGTAGTACGCGGCCTTCGACGGCGCGAGCGGCTCCTTGCCGAGGATCAGGTCGGCGGCCTTCTCGGCGATCATCATCACCGGCGCGTAGATGTTGCCGTTGGTGACGTACGGCATCACCGACGCGTCCACCACCCGCAGGCCCTCCAGGCCGTGCACCCGCATGTCGGCCGGGTCGACGACCGACATCTCGTCGGTGCCCATCTTGCAGGTGCACGACGGGTGCAGGGCGGTCTCGCCCTCCTCGGCGACCCAGGCGAGGATCTCCTCGTCCGTCTCCACCCCGGGCCCGGGCGACACCTCTCCGCCGTTGTAGGGGGCGAGTGCGGGCTGGCCGAGGATCTTGCGGGCGACCCGGATGGCCTCGACCCACTCGCGGCGGTCCTGCTCGGTGGACAGGTAGTTGAAGCGCAGCGCCGGGTGCTCGCGCGGGTCCCTGCTCCGGATCTTCACCGAGCCGAGGGCGTCGGAGTACATGGGCCCGACGTGCACCTGGTAGCCGTGGTCACCGGCGGGCGAGGAGCCGTCGTAGCGCACCGCGACCGGCAGGAAGTGGAACATGAGGTTGGGATACTCGACGTCCTCGTTGCTACAGGCGAAACCACCTGCCTCGAAGTGGTTGGTCGCCGCCGGACCCTTGCGGAAGAGCCACTGCAGCCCGATGAAGGGGGCGCGCCACTTCGCCATGTACGGCTGCATGGAGACCGGCTGCCTGCAGGCGTACTGGACGTAGACCTCCAGGTGGTCCTGCATGTTCTCACCGACGCCCGGGAGGTCGTGGACGACGTCGATGCCGAGGGCGCTCAGTTCCCCGGCGTTGCCGACGCCGGAGAGCTGGAGCAGCTGCGGGGAGTTGATGGCGCCGCCGCAGAGGATGACTTCCCCGGCGCGGACCTGTTGGACCGCGCCGCGGCCGCGCCGGTACTCGACGCCGACGGCGCGCTTGCCCTCGAAGAGGACGCGCGTGACGAGGGCGCGGGTCGTGACGGTGAGGTTCGGTCTTCTCATCGCGGGCTTGAGGTACGCCTTCGAGGCCGACAGGCGGCGTCCGCGGTGGACATTGCGGTCGAACTGGGCGAAGCCTTCCTGCCGGTAGCCGTTGACGTCGTCGGTCGGGGCGTAGCCCGCCTCCTGCGCGGCTTGGAGGAAGGCGGTGAACAACGGGTTCGTGGCCGGGCCGCGCTCCAGGACGAGGGGGCCGTCATGGCCGCGGAACTCGTCGTCGGGGTCGGCCGCGAGGCAGTTCTCCATCCGCCGGAAGTACGGCAGACAGTGCGCGTAGTCCCAGCTCTCCATCCCGGCGTCGGCCGCCCAGCGCTCGTAGTCCATGGGGTTGCCGCGCTGGAAGATCATGCCGTTGATGCTGCTGGAGCCGCCCAGCACCTTTCCGCGCGCGTGGTAGACGCGCCGGCCGCCCATGTGGGGTTCGGGCTCGGACTCGTACTTCCAGTCGTAGAACCGGCTGCCGATCGGATAGGTCAGCGCCGCGGGCATGTGGATGAAGACATCCCACGGATAGTCCGACCGGCCGGCTTCCAGGACCAGCACCCGGTTCGCCGGGTCCGCGGAGAGTCTGTTCGCCAGTGCGCTGCCGGCCGAACCGCCGCCGACGATGACGAAGTCGTACTGGAAGGGAGCCATGCTGCCTCGTCTCGCTCGCGCCGTAGATACGCGAGGCATGCTAACGGCAGTATCGCTATACGCACCAGGTTGCGACTTGCGCAACTTACGGTGAGCTTGAGGTGATCACGGTTACTTGGCGTGGCGTTGTTTACTGAGGGTATAGTTGCGCTATGAGCAACTACAGTCTCGAAACCCAGAGCTCGAGTTCGGGCGCCGGAGGAGTGCAGTCGGTCGACCGCGCCATCAGCGTCCTCGAGATCCTCGCGCAGCGTGGCGAGGCGGGTGTCAGCGAGGTGGCCGCCGAGATCGACGTTCACAAGTCGACCGCGTTCCGTCTGCTCGGAGCCCTGGAGGCGCGCGGCCTGGTGGAGCAGGCGGGCGAGCGCGGCAAGTACCGGCTCGGCTTCGGCATCGTACGCCTGGCCGGAGCGGTCACCGGGCGCATCGACATCACCCAGCAGGGCCGGCCGGTCTGCGAGGACCTCGCCGAGGAGATCGGCGAGACGGTCAACATCGCCGTTCTGCAGGAGCACTACGCGGTCAACCTGTACCAGGTGCGCGGTCCGGGAGCTGTCACCGCGCAGAACTGGGTGGGCCAGCTGACCCCGCTGCACGCCACGTCGAGCGGCAAGATCCTGCTTGCCCACCTGCCCGCCAAGGACCGCGCCGCGCTGCTGGCCGAGGCCGGGCTGAAGAAGGTCACCCCGTACACCATCACCGCGAAGTCGAAGCTCGAGAAGAACCTCGCCGAGGCCCGTGAACGCGGCTACGCGGCGGCTGTGGAGGAACTGGAGGTCGGCCTCCACGGTATGGCCGCTCCGATCCGCAATCGGGACGGCAAGGTCGTCGCGGCACTGAGCGCCTCCGGACCCTCCTACCGGCTCACCGAGGAGCGCCTGCACGAGTTCGCGCCGAGGCTGATCAAGAGTGCCGAGGAGATCAGCCACCGGATGGGCTACCTGGGCTGAGCGGCCCGCCCTCCGCCATACCGCCACCGCCGGTTGCCGCCCGGTCGGGGCCGCGCACGCCGGAGCCGCTACTGCGGCGGGTGTGTGCCCAGGCGCTCGTGCACCCAGTCGTGGAAGGCACCGATGTGGTGCTCACTGGGCACGAGGACGCCCCCCTTGGCGTACATCCTCGAACCCATCCCCGGCTGTGTGCGTTCGCAGGCGTCGAAGTCCTGCCTGTTGACCCGGTCGAAGAGTTCCACGGACCGGCTGACGTCCCTGCCGCTGTCGACGACGTGCGGCATGTACAGCCAGTCGCACTCCACGATCGTGCGGTCGACGGCCACCGGGTACATGCGGTGGAAGATGACGTGGTCGGGGACGAGGTTGATGAAGACCTGCGGCTTGACGGTGATCGCGTAGTAGCGGCGGTCCTGGTCCTCGGCAACGCCCGGAATGCGGTCGAGGCCCGCGCTGCCGTCCACGGTGAAACCCTGGACCTCCTCACCGAACTCGGCACCGTGGCCGACGTAGTACTGGGCGGCGAAGCCGTCCGCGAACTCGGGGAGCACCTCGGTGAGTTCGGGGTGGATCGTGGCGCAGTGGTAGCACTCCATGAAGTTCTCGATGATGAGCTTCCAGTTCGCCTTCACGTCGTAGGTGATCCGGTTGCCGACCGAGAGGCTCTCTATGCCGTAGCGCTCGATCGCCCCGGCGTCGCCGAGGCGGGTGACGACCTCCCCGATGACGTCCTCGTCGAAGGACGGCGGGCTCTCGGCCAGACAAATCCAGACGTAGCCGAGCCATTCACGGGTCGCCACCGGCGTCAGGCCGTACTCGGTGCGGCCCACGTCGGGCATCTTGGTGAGGTTGGGCGCGGCGACGAGCTTGCCGTCCAGGCCGTACGTCCAGGCGTGGTACGGGCACTGGAAGGCCCGCTTGACCTCGCCGGCCTCCTCCGTGCAGAGCCGCGCTCCGCGGTGCCGGCACACGTTGAAGTACGCACGGATGCTGTTGTCCCTCGCGCGGGTGACCAGGATGCTTTCGCGGCCCACGTCAACGGTCCGGAAGGCGCCGGGCTTCGCCAGCTCGGACGAGCGCACGGCGCAGAACCACATGGACTCGAAGATGAACTCCTGCTCCTGCGCGAAGATCGCGGGATCGGTGTACGAAGTGCCGGGGAGGGTGGCGATCAGGCTGTCCGGCAGGCTGGTCGAGGTCACGGTGCACTCCTCGGGAAACGTCGTGGATCGGTTCACTCACGCGCCGGGAAGAGCGACTCCGGACGGCGTTGTGTATGAAGCAACGCTGCGTGCCATGTGCAACCGCAGCATCGGATGCCTCAGCGGCGGTGTCAAGATGTCGTGCGGCCGAGCTGTTTGCGCCACCGGGTGAACAGGCGCGGCTGGTTCATCCCGAGTACGGCGACCGGCTGACCTGCGCGCCGGTAGACGGCGAGGACGTCGCGGTCGTCCGGGGCGCCTTCCTCGACCGTCACGCTGTCGGCGCCCGCCGCGTGCCCCGCGAACTGGATCTTCACGCCGTACTGGTCGGACCAGAAGTACGGCGGCCGGGGCGCCCCCGGTTCGGTCGCGCCGCCCGCCAGCAGCGTGGCGACCGCCGCGTCGGGGCGCTCCCGCGCGCCGGTCCAGTGCTCGACGCGCCGATGTGCCCCCGCACGGGGGTCGTACCAGTTGGCGCAGTCGCCGACGGCGACGACGCCGGCCACACTGGTACGGCCGTCCGCACCGCACTTCACCCCGTTGTCGAGTGCGACTCCGGATCCCGCCAGCCACTCGACGCACGGCCGGGCGCCCACACCGACCACGACGATGTCGGCCCGGATGCCGCGACCGTCCTCCAGGAGGACGGCGTCCACCCGGCGCTCACCGCTCAGCCCTTTCACCCCGACGCCGCACAACAGCCGTACCCCGTGATCCGCGTGGAGCGCGGAGACGATGGCGCCCATGCACTCGCCGAGTGGTCCGGAGAGCGCCGTCGGGGCTGCCTCGACCACCGTCACGTCGAGCCCGAGGGCGCGCGCGGTGGAGGCGACCTCGGCACCGATGAACCCACCGCCGATCACCACCAGCCGTCCGCCCTGTACGAGTTCGGCCCGCAGGGCACGGGCGTCGTCCAGCGTGCGCACGACGTGCACCCCGGACAGTCCTTCGGAGCCGGGCAGAGTGCGCGCGGCGGCGCCGGTCGCGATGACGAGGCCGTCGACGCGGACCTCCCGGCCGTCGGCGAGCCGGACGGCACGGTCCGCACGGTCGAGTCCCGTGGCCCGGACGCCGAGCAGCCACTCCGCCTGCAGATCCTCGCCGTCCACCTCCAGCGCGAGCTCCGCCTCGTCGACGGTGCCGGCCAGGAACTCCTTGGACAGCGGCGGCCTGTCGTAGGGACGGTGGAGCTCGTCTCCGATGACGACCAGCCGCCCGTCGTAGCCCTGCTTGCGCAGGGAGCGCGCCGCCGACAGACCGGCCAGCGACGCGCCCACCACCGCGACCGTCCTCACGCGGGAGCCCCGGCGAGCCTGGCTGCGACGCAGTGCGGCAGGTTGGGAGCGGCCTCGGACAGCCGTACGTAGATCATGCCGTCCTCGACCACGACCTCATGGGTCCGGACGGGGAGCTTGGCCGGCGGGGCGTCGACGGCACCGGTCTTCAGGTTGAACTTCGAGGCGTGCAGCGGGCATTCCACCCAGCAGTCCTCCACCCAGCCGTCGGCGAGCGAGGCGTCCTGGTGGGTGCACGTGTCGTCGATGGCGAAGAGCTCACCGTCTTCGGTGTGGAACACCGAGACCGGCGGGTCGATCTCGAGCCGGAAGGCCTCTCCTCGCGGGAGATCCGCCAGAGGGCACGCGGGAATCATCATGACCACCTCGGTGCGTATAGCGAAACGGATTGCGGTTAGCGCAACATCAGTCTGAGGTTGCCCCGAAACCCTTGTCAAGGCGTTCAGACGGCCGATTGAGACGCTCCATGAGTTGCACATCACACAACTCGAAGCACTAAAAGGAACGCGGCGGGACAGGGAGCAACGCCGGAATCGGCCTCTCTGCCTGGTCGAAGGGGCGCGCCAACCGCCCGTTTCCCCCTCCGGGTCGCGCATGCGCACGCGCGCCCGGCTCATCGGCCGGTATGGCCGAGAGCGGGCGTGCGCTGTTCGACGGACGGGCGGTCAGAACCCGCGGTCGAGCCACTCCTGGAGGTGCGGCGCCTCGGCCGCGATCGTGGTCGTCTCCCCGTGTCCGGTATGCACGACGGTGTCGCCCGGCAGCGTCAGCAGCCGGTCCCGGATCGAGTCGACGATCGTCGGGAAGTGGCTGTACGACCGCCCCGTCGCCCCCGGCCCGCCCGCGAAGAGCGTGTCGCCGCTGAAGAGGGCGGTGAGGGCGGGCGCGTACAGACAGACGGCACCTGGGGCGTGCCCCGGGGTGTGGAGCACGGTCAGCTCGATGCCCGCCACAGCGAGCACCCGGCCGTCGGCCAGCTCCCCGTCCGGCAGCCGGTCCGGATGGGTCTGCTTCCACAGCGGGAGGTCATCCGGGTGGAGCAGGATCGGGGCGCCCGTGCGGGCCGCCAGTTGGGGCGCGGCATCGATGTGGTCGTCGTGGGCGTGTGTGCACACGATGGCTCGCAGGGCGCGCCCGCCGACCGCTAGGGCGATGGCCTCGGCGTCGTGTGCGGCGTCGACGACGATCGCCTCGTGGTCGTCGCCGACGATCCAGACGTTGTTGTCGACGTCCCAGGTGCCGCCGTCCAGGGAGAACGTCCCCGAGGTCACCAGATGTTCGATGCGGGCGCCGGCCATCAGAAGACCACCACCGAGCGCAGGACATCGCCGCCGTGCATCCGCTCGAAGGCCTTTTCGACCTCGTCCAGCGCGATGGTCTCCGTGACGAACGTGTCCAGATCCAGCCGGCCCTGGAGGTAGAGGTCGATGAGCATCGGGAAGTCGCGGGAGGGCAGGCAGTCGCCGTACCAGGAGGACTTCAGCGCCCCGCCGCGCCCGAACACGTCCAGCAGGGGCAGTTCGAGCTTCATCTCGGGGGTGGGCACGCCGACCAGGACGACCGTGCCGGCGAGGTCGCGGGCGTAGAAGGCCTGCTTGTAGGTCTCCGGCCGGCCGACGGCCTCGATGACGACGTCGGCGCCGAAGCCGCCGGTCAGCTCGCGGATCGCCTCGACCGCGTCCGCCTCCTTGGAGTTGACGGTGTGCGTGGCCCCCAGCTTCCTCGCGGTGGCCAGCTTGGCGTCGTCGATGTCCACCGCGATGATCTTCCCGGCGCCCGCCAGGTCGGCCCCGGCGACCGCCGCGGCCCCGACGCCGCCGCAGCCGATGACGGCCACACTGTCGCCGCGTCCGACATCGCCCGTGTTGATGGCGGCGCCGATACCCGCCATCACTCCGCAGCCGAGCAGTCCGGCGGCGGCCGCCGCCGCGGCCCGGTCGACCTTGGTGCACTGGCCTGCCGCCACCAGCGTCTTCTCCGCGAACGCGCCGATGCCCAGGGCCGGCGACAGCTCGGTGCCGTCGGTCAGGGTCATCTTCTGCTTGGCGTTGTGGGTGCTGAAGCAGTACCAGGGCCGTCCGCGCAGGCAGGCCCGGCACTGTCCGCACACCGCCCGCCAGTTGAGGATGACGAAGTCGCCGGGGGCGACGTCGGTGACACCCTCCCCCACCGCCTCCACGACACCCGCGGCCTCGTGGCCCAGGAGAAAGGGGAAGTCGTCGTTGATGCCGCCCTCGCGATAGTGCAGATCGGTGTGGCAGACCCCGCAGGCCTCGACCTTCACCAGCGCCTCGCCCGGGCCCGGGTCGGGAACGACGATTGTCTCCAGACTCACGGGGGCGCCCTTGCCCCGCGCGACGACAGCACGGACCTGGTGAGCCATGGCCACTCCTCGACTGGTACGAGATCTGAATCAGACGTTGCTCATTACGGCACACATCTCATGCTTCGCAACACAGCATCCTGGAGCGCGGACCACGGGTCAAGGCTCGGCGACTGCCCAGTCGGCGGGAGTGCTCAGGTCTGAGTGAGTCAGTGCTCGTCGTCCTCCGGCGACGCTGCCACCGGGCGCGCGAAGACCTCGCGGGCCACCTCGATGAACGCCTGTGCGGCAGGCGAGAGCGGCCCACGCCGGCACATCGCCAGACCGGCCGGACGAGGCGCGGACGGGTGACCAGCGCGACCGCACCACGCCGCGCCGCCTCCTCGGCGAGAGAGCGCGGGAGGAGCGTCGCCCCCGCCCCCGCCAGCACCAAGGGGACGACCGCCGCTTGGTGAACCGTCTCCACTGCGATGCGTGGGCTCCGCCCCTCCCCGCCCAGCGCCTGATCCATCAGAGCCCGGGTCGCGGTACCGCGCGCGGTCGCCACCAGGTCCATCCGGGCCACCTCACCGAGCGCCACCGGTCCGGCCTGGGGAAAGCGGTCGGATCGTGGCACCACCGCCAGAACCTCCTGCCGGCACAGCTCCAGGGTCTCGACGGCCTTGCCGTGCGCCCTCACGCCGGCCAGCCCCAACTCGCACTCGCCGGTACGCACCACGTCCGCGACCGCGGCCGCGTTCGGCGGCTCGACTATGACGATGTCGATCACGGGACGGCGCCGGCGGAACACCCCGGCGAGGTCCGCCAGCGGATCGACCGCCCGCGTCGTCGGCGCGACGATCTCCAGCGTGCCGCCTGCCAGTCCGGCGAGGGTGCGCACCACCGACCGAGCGGTCTCCAGATCGCGCCTGACCTGCCGGGCAGGCTCCACGAACGCCTCGCCGACCGAAGTCGGCATGACTATCGAGGCCTGGCTCGGCCAGTGACCCGCGGTACTCCGTGACACCCACATGGCGATGCGCAGCGAGGGAGGCGAAAATGGTATCGGCCGGATACAACGAGCCAGAACGGGTGATCGCTCATGTGCCGATGGCTCGCTTACTCGGGAACACCCCTGCTCCTCGACACCATCCTCTACAAACCGGCTCACTCACTGATCGATCAGAGCCTCCACTCCAGACTGGGTGTCGAGACGACGAACGGCGACGGTTTCGGCATCGGCTGGTATCCGCAGGAAGACATCGGCACCCCGGCCTTGCTCAGGGACATCGGCCCTGCCTGGAACAATCGCAACCTGAGGGAGATCGCGGATCATGTCCGCTCCCCGTTGTTCTTCGCCCACATACGGGCGTCGACCGGCACAGCGGTGCAGCAGACGAATTGCCACCCCTTCCGGCACGGCCGTTGGATGTGGATGCACAACGGTGCCATCACCGGTTTCCACCTGATGCGCCGCGAGCTGTCCCTGCTCGTCGAGCCCGGGCTGTACTCCGACATCGAAGGAACGACGGACTCGGAGATGATGTTCTACCTGGCGATCACCTTCGGTCTGGACCAGGATCCGCCGGGCGCTGTGGCCCGGATGGTGGGAGTGGTGGAGCGCAGCGGTCACGACCACGGGGTCGAGTTCCCGCTCCAGATGACCATCGCCGTGACCGACGGCGAACGCGTGTGGGCCTTCCGCTACTCGAGCCAGGGCGCTTCCCGGTCGTTGTTCTACAGCACCCGGGTGGACGCACTGCGCAGGCTGCACCCCGAAGCGACGTTCCTGAAGGAAGTGTCCGACGAGACCCGCCTCATCGTGTCCGAACCACTCGGCGACCTGCCTGGCGCCTGGAACGAAGTACCCGAGAGCACCTACGGCGTCGTCCATGCCGGAGCCGACGAGCTGCATCCCTTCGCACCAGAGCCGGCATGACGCGTGGACTGTCCCAGTAGGTGGCTCAGGCCGTTTTCGTAGCGGAGCGCTTAGCGCTTCTGCCCTTGTCGGTGCCCGTCCTGCTACGCCCTGGCTTGGCGGGCACGCTCTTCCGCGTCTGGGCCTCCTTTGCGCCTGGCGCCGTCCGGGTCGGTGCGGTCGGCCACTTGAACTCGATCTCCAGCTCGATCTCCCCATCACCGATCTCGACCTCTATCTCGCTGCCGAGGTCGTCGGGGATCCGCAGGCTCAGCGTTCCGGGGCTGAGTTCCAGTTCGGCCTCCCCGCCTCCCCTGAGCGCGGCCGCGAGCGCCGTGAGCTGGTCAGCCGCCTCGAGACGTGACAGGGAGCGCCTCTGCTCGAACTTGAGGTCCTTCATGGGTGTCTCCGATCTTCATCGCTCGACGGGGAATCACGCACCCGGTCGTCGTGTATGCCGGCGCCGGCGCACCGTAAAGGCACAGGCGAGGATGCCGAGGCCCCAGGCGATCAGAAGGGCACCCCACAGCGGCATGGTCACCTCGGGGATGAGCAGGCGGATCTCGGTACTCGCGCTGTTTTGGAAAATGAAGACCAGAGCGATTGCAGTGATCAGAACGAACGGCATGAGGCGGCGGACACCGGGGCGAGAAAGGAACGGTGTGTGCGGCTTTTGGTCTGTTCTGTCGGTGCTTGTTCGAGCCATGAGACGTCTCTCCATCGCGTTGCCCCCTTCATCCAGCCTCCTCTTCCAGCCCACGGCTCGCTACCGAGAGCCGCAGCACCGAGCCCGCGCCTCGGTGGTTCTCACGCGGAGTACCAGCCGGTGACCTCGCCGCCAGCCGACCCCGGGACTCGACAGACCCGCTGAGGCTATTGACCGTTAGCTCACCCGGAGGCACCTTGACGCCTACCCATGAAGGCACGCCTCTTGACATCCGGCCCCGAGACCTCTGTGATGGCTAATGACCAGTAGCCGATGTCAGGGGTCAACGTGTCGATCGGGTTCGAGGCCGACGAGAGGGTCGCCGACATCGCGTGGCGCACCACTGAGTTCGTCCGGGATGTCGTGCTGCCGGAGGAGCAGGCGTGCGACGGGAACGTCCATGACGGGCCGGAGCCGCTGCGGCGTCGGTTGCAGGAGGCGGCCCGGACCGCAGGGGTGTTCGCTCCTCATGTGGGTGTGGAGTGGGGCGGCCTCGGCCTTGATCTCTGCGGGCAGGCAGTGGTGTTCGAGGCGGCGGGATACTCGTTGCTCGGCCCTCTCGCGCTGAACTGCGCGGCGCCCGACGAGGGCAATACGCACCTGCTCGAAGTGGTCGCCACCGAGGAACAGAAGGAGCGGTACCTGCGTCCGCTGGCGGCCGGCGAGGTGCGGTCCTGTTTCGCGATGACCGAGCCGGCGCCGGGCGCGGGATCCGACCCTCGTGCGCTGGCCACCACGGCGACGAGGACCGGGGACGGCTGGCGGCTCGACGGCCGCAAGTGGTTCATCAGCGGCGCCGACGGCGCAGGCTTCGCCATCTGCATGGCTCGCACGAGCGGCGCCCCGGGCGACTCGGGCGGCGCGACGATGTTCCTCGTCGACGCCGACAACCCGGGCATGAAGGTCGTCCGGAACATCGACACTCTGGATCAGGGACTGTTCGGCGGGCACAGCGAGGTCGTCTTCGACGGCTGCGAGGTCGGCGACGGCGCCGTGCTCGGCGAGGTGGACCAGGGCTTCGCGTACGCCCAGGTGCGCCTCGGGCCGGCCCGTATGACGCACTGCATGCGCTGGCTCGGAGTGGCGCGCCGGGCGCAGGACATCGCCCTGGAACGCGCGCTGGATCGCTCGGCCTTCGGTAAGCCGCTGGCCGAACTGGGCATGGTGCAGCAGCTGCTGGCCGACTCCGAGATCGACATCGAGACCAGTCGCGCGGTGCTGCTGCGGGCCTGCTGGGAACTGGACCAGGGCCGCTCGGCCGCCCAGCACACCTCGATCGCGAAGACGTACGTCTCGGAGGCGGTGAACCGCGTGGTCGACCGGGCCGTGCAGGTGTGCGGCGCACTCGGCATCTCCGGGGACGCCCCGCTGTCCCGGCTGTACCGGGAGGTGCGTCCGTTCCGGATCTACGACGGCCCGTCCGAGACCCACCGCTGGGCCATCGCCAAGCGCGCGGTGCGGGCGGCGCGGGAGCGGAGGGCGGCACGATGACCATGGCCGTGGTCGGCATCGACGGCCCCGCCCTGCAGCGCTACTTCGAGCAGCATGTGCCGGAGTGCTCGGGTCCGTTGAGGGTGGAGCTGCTGCACGGCGGACGCTCCAATCTCACCTACGAGGTGACCGACGGGACGCACCGGTGGGTGCTGCGCCGGCCACCGCTGGGCCCGCTCACGCCGACCGCGCACGACATGGACCGTGAGTACCGCGTCGTCGCCGCGCTCGGCGGCACGGGGGTACCGGTGGCCCGAGCCGTGCTGTCGTGCACGGACCCGGCGGTGATCGGGGCGCCGTTCTGCGTCGTCGACTTCGTGGAGGGCGCCGTACTGCGCGACGGTGACGAGGTCGCCGCGCTGCCCCCGGCCGACGCACGCCGCAGTGCCGATGCGCTGGTGGACGCTCTGGTGGCACTGCACTCGGTCGGCGTCGCCGATGTCGGGCTCGGTGACTTCGGCCGTCCCGACGGCTATCTGGAGCGCCAGGTGCGGCGGTGGCGCAGCCAGTGGGACAAGGTCGCCACCCGTGCTCTGCCCGACGTCGAAGCCCTGCACCGGCTGCTCGCCCGCGCCCTGCCCGTGAGCGGCACGGCAGCGATCGTGCACGGCGACTACCGCTTGGACAACACCATCCTGGAGCCCGGCGACTTCGGACGGATCGCCGCGATCGTCGACTGGGAGATGGCCACGCTCGGTGATCCCCTCGCCGACCTCGGGATGCTGCTCATGTACTGGGACCCGGTCTGCGAGCCGGTGCTCGGGGCGCGCCATGTTCCCACGGCCAACCCGGGCTTCCCCGCGGGCCACGAGCTGGCCGAACGGTACGCAACGCGCTCCGGCCGGGACATCGAGGCCCTGCCCTTCTACCAGGCGCTGGGCTGCTTCAAGCTCGCGGTCATCGCGGAAGGCATCCATGCCCGCTATCGGGCGGGGCAGACCGTCGGCACAGGCTTCGAGCGGGTCGGCTCCGCGGTCCCGGCGCTGCTGCGCTCCGGGCTGGAACTGCTGTCCTGACCGAGCCGGTCGACCCACTTGGCCACCGGCACTGATGTACTCGAGGAGGACCCGTGCGAGACCGGCTGTCCGGAATGATCGCCCTGGTGACCGGCGCCACCGGTGGCATAGGAGACGCCGTCGTACGCCGACTGGCCGCGGAGGGTGCCGCGGTGGCGGTGACCGACGTGGACGCCGGCCGCTGTGAGGCACTCGCGAAGGAGCTGACGGACGAGGGGGCGCGAGCGATCGGCCTGGCCCTCGACGTCAGCGACGAGGAGGCGTGGCGCCGCACGGTCGAGCGGGTCGTCGCCGAACTGGGCGGGCTGTCCGTGCTCGTCAACAACGCGGGCATCGCCGAGATGCGAACGGTGGAGACGGAGACCCGGGAATCCTGGGACAGGGTCATCGGCGTCACGCAGACCGGTGTCTGGCTCGGCATGAAGTACGGCGGTCCCGCGATCGACCGCTCCGGTGGTGGCTCGATCGTCAACATCGCCTCGATCTTCGGTACGGTCGGCGGCTTCGGGAGCCAGTTCTCGTACCACGCGGCCAAGGGCGCGGTCCGGCTGATGACGAAGAACGCCGCGCTGCACTGGGCCACGCGCGGGGTGCGCGTCAACTCGATCCACCCCGGCTTCATAGAAACGCCCCGCTCCCGCGACCTGTGGCGGGGCACGGAACGGCATGCCGCGATGGTCGAGGGCACCCCGCTGGGGCGGCTGGGCCGACCCGACGAGGTCGCGGGAGCGGTGGCGTTCCTCGCCTCACCCGACGCGAGCTTCGTCACCGGCTCCGAGCTGTACGTGGACGGGGGTTGGACGGCACGCTGACCCCGGAGCCGAAAGGCACCGCGGCGACGAGGTCACCGCACCGTGAGATCACCGCACGCGCGTGTACTGATGCACCCCGCCCACGATTGCCACGGTCACCCGCCCCTGGAGCACGAGGACATCCAGGTGCGCCGCCGTCTCGTTGACCGCGAGCATCTGGTTGAAGGCACTCAGGTCGCCGAACGCCACGGCCCGGCGCGTCCACCCGAGCTTGCGCGCCACCGCGTGGGCGTCGAGCGTGTCGTCGCCCATCGCCGTCAGGCTCCTGGCCAGCCGGTCGTCGTGGTGGGCGAGCAACTCGGCGACCCGGGTGTGCGTGCTGTCGGAGACCGGGCCGTGCGCGGGCAGCAGACGGGCGTCCGCGTACCGGTTCATCAGCCGCAGCGAGTCCAGGTAGTCGGCGAGCGGACGGCCGTCCGGCTCGGACAGTTCGAAGCCGATGGACGGAGTGATGTGCGGCAGGACGTGGTCCCCGGAGAACAGCAGGTTCCGCTGCTCGTCCAGGAAGACCACATGTCCCTTCGTGTGTCCCGGAGTCGGTACGACGCACAGCTCGCGGTCGCCGAAGCGGAGGGTCCCGGCAGCGAGCCAGTGGTCGGGCGCCTCCCACACGGTCGGGTCGAAGCCGCCGTGGTCCATCGCCCGGATACGGTCCGCCAGTTCGCCGGCGCCTGCCCTGCGCAGGGTCTCCAGTGAGCTCACGGGTACGTCGCTGCGCAGCCGCCCGAGCTTCTCCAGACCCGGACGTTCCCCGGCTCCGAGGTAGACGCGCGAGCCCAGCAGCCGGCGCAGTTCCACCGCCTGCGTGTAGTGGTCGCGGTGGATGTGGGTGACCAGGATGTGGCTGATGTCGCCTAGGTCGCGGCCGATGGCGGACAGGGCTTCCTCGAGCGCCTTGCGCGCCTCGGGGATCGCCCAGCCGCCGTCGATCATGACGATCCCACCGTCGTCGGCGAGGTCCTCCAGAAGGTAGACGTTGACCGCGTGCAGGCCGTCGTTGGGGAGGGGCAGAGGAACGCGGTGCACCCCGGGCTGTACGGTCTGCACTCCGGCTGCGGCCCACGGGCCCTGGTCGAACCGCGTTGTCATGATCCTCCTTGTCGTGTGCGCCCCGGCGTCATGCCTTCGGCACGCGCGGCGGCACGGTCTTGCGGATGGCCGCCTCGTCAGGCGTGGTCGTCGGTCGTCCTGGCATGCAGTCTGACGGCCAGGTCCCGGGCCCCGCCGCGGTCGAGCTTGCCGACCTTGGTCTGGGGCAACTCCTGGATACCGTAGACGAATTCGGGCCATTTGGTCTTGGACAGACCTACGCTCTCCAGGTGCCCGGTCACCTCGGCCAGGCCGATGCCGCCGCCGTCCTCGGTGACGACGAGCAGTGCCACGCGTTCACCGAGCACGTCATCGGGAACCGCCGCGACACAGACCCTGGCCACACGGGGATAACTGGCGACCGCCCGCTCTATTTCGGTGATGTCGATGTTGCGGCCGCCACGGATGATGATGTCCTTCTCGCGGCCCATGATGCTGATGGTGCCGTCTTCATGGGTCATCAGCAGGTCCCCGGTGGGCAGGTAGCCGTCCTCCGTCAGTGCCGCCGGCGCGACCTCGCCGTCGCGGGCGTAGCCGAGGAAGAGGGAAGGCCCGCGCACCTGGGCCCGCCCGGTCACGCCTGGTCCGGCGGTCCGGCCGTCGGGGGTGAGCGCGCGGATGTCCGTACCCGGGAAGGGGCGGCCGTCTCTCCCGAGCCGGATCTCCTCGGGGTCGTCCGGGCTGGGCGAAGTGTGGCCGAGGCACTCGGACATGCCGAAGACGCGCAGGATCCTGGTGCCCAGGGACTGCTCCGCCCGGGCCAGTGCTCCACGGTCCATCGGACCGCCGCCGACGGTGATCGACCGGACTCCGCCGAGGATGCCGGAGCCGGCCGCCTCGGCGCCCATCTGGAGCGCCATGGTCGGTACGCACATGGTCCAGCGGACATCGGCGTCGGCCATCCGCCGCAGCGCGACGGCCCTGTGCCACTTCCCCGTCATGACGAGCGGCCCGCGCAGCAGGAGGGAGAGGTAGACACCGAAGCAGTACGCCGCCGTCGACGACAGCGGCACGATCGCGGCGACGGCGTCGCCGGGCGACAGGCCGTTGACGGTGACCGTGCACGATGCGGCATAGCGCAGGGCCGACTCGGACTGTACGACCCCTTTGGGCCGCCCGGTCGACCCGGAGGTGAGGCCGATCAGGGCGCCGCCCGACCAGCGCGACACCCCACGTGTGTGGGGCGTGGCCAGGCACGTCCAGCCGTCGAGCACCTGCCGCGGCCCGCCCGGGAGCCGGTCGGCCACCGCCCATTCGTCCATCGCGGAGGGCTCGGCGACCACGGCGTCCGGGCGGATGTCCTCCCAGGCCGCGGAGAACTCGGCGTGAGTGGTGTGCCGGTTGACGACCGCGATGACACCACCGCTCAGCCCGACGGCGAGGGTGGCGGCCACGGTACGCCATGAGTTGTCGGCCTGGACCATGACGGTGCCGCCCGCTCCGTCGGCCCTTCCGTCGGACAGCGCTGCGGCCAGCAGCGTGGCCTCGTCGAGCAGCTGCCGTGCCGTATGGCTGCCCTCGTCGTCGATGACGGCGACGAAGTCCTTCTCGTGCGCCTTCTGTTGGAACTCCCGCACTACCTGTCGCATCTTGTCCCTCGCTGGCGATGTCCCGAACGTCAGGCGGCGAACATCTCCGCCTCGTGCCCCATGACCGCGATGCGGCGGCCCTTCATGTCGCCGACCTGTGCGACGGCCTCGGCCCACTCGGGGCTCGCGAGGGCCTTCCTCAGGTCCTCCGGGGAGTCGAAGCCGAGCACGGAGATCCCGTCCCAGCCTTCGGAGCGCGGCTCCAGGGCGGCGTCTATCTCGGTGTGCCGCCAGGCGCGCAGTCCTGGCAGCCGGTAGGTCAGCTCCGCGTGGTCGCCGCGCCACCACGCGATGAACTGCTCGTGCGTCCACTCCGGAGGCCGAGCTGCCAGCAGGACGAGGTTGTACATGACGGTCCTCCGTACATGGTCGCGTACATGGTCGGTCGTGCACTCAGGTGAAGCGGATCTCCGACGAGCGGCCGATCAGCAGGCGCTGCAGCCGGCCCTCGTCGTTCACCCGCCCGGCGGCGACGAAGCTCGCCTCGGGGACGCCCGCGCGGCGGACCTCGCCCAGGAAGAGCTCGTCCTGGCCGAGCGTGGTCGCGGACAGCCGGTGGTGGGTGCGGGTGCCCTTCTCACGCTGTTCGAGGTAGCCCACGAGGGCGGCGCGGTCGCCGGCGAAGTCGGTGGCCTTGCCGTCGCCGGTGGAGAAGAGGATGGACAGCGAGAAGTCGTCGCTGATCAGGTCGAGGATCCGGGACGGCTCGTCCCCGTCGAGGATCTCGAACCACGCGGTGAGGAAGGGGGCCGCGGCGGAGGCGTCGGTCATGCCCGGCTCCTGTCGTTCGTGGCCTGCCCTGTCCAGTCGACGAGCTCGAAGGACGTGGTGAAGAAGGACTGGTAGCGGGCCAGGAGTCCGCCGGGCGAGATCACCGCGGCCGAGAGGAAGGAGCCGGTGTACCGCCCGCCCTCCGTCACCACTCCGTAGACCGTCTCGAGGTCGCCGTCCCGGCTGTACCGCAGGATCTCGTGCGACCGGTCGACGGCACCGCGGCCGGCGATGTACGCCGCGAAGTCCTCTTTGGACTTGCCTACGACCTCCTTGCCCGGCAGGGCGAGGAGGAAGCGGAAATCAGGTTCGAGCAACTCCAGCGTCCGCTCCGGATGCCGGCTGTCCATACTGGCCATGTACGCGCGCAACGCCATGAGTGAGCCCTTTCGGTCGGCGGCGCTTCCCTTGGGTGATCAACCTGAGCCAAGTTCAATTCAGTTAGGATGGTAATCCCGTGGAAACACGCCTGGCAATAGCACGAAGCCCCCGGCGGAATCCGCCGGGGGCCACAAGCCGGGACGCTCAGGGCGTCACGTGGCGACCATCCGCACGCAGGCACCCTCGATCAGTTCGCTGACTTCCGACAGCGGCGTCGGCCCCGACGGCCGGTACCACCGCCAGACGCTCACGATCAGCCCCAGCACGCTCGCGCCCAGCAGCTGCGCGTCCCGCAGCGGGAACGCGCCCTGGGACATGCCCTTCACCAGCAGGTTCGTCCAGTCCCGCTCGACGAGCTGGACCAGCTGGCGGGCCGCGACGCGCTCGGCCTCCTCCCGCTTGGACTTGCGCGGGCCGGAGAGCAGGTCCATGTGGTTCTGCAGGATGCGCATCTGCAGGACTTCTTGGTCGGAGACGTCGTACGCCGCGCGCACGGCCGCCCGGAGCGCCTCCACCGGCTCCGCGACGTCCGCCGTCGCCTCCGTGAACTTGTCGTGGGAACGCTGCAGCTCCAGCCGCATGATGGTGAGCAGGCAGTGGGTCTTGGACTCGAAGTAGTGGTACAGAGCGGTCTGCCCGATGCCGACCCGCTCCGCCACGGTGGACCACTTGGTGGCCTCGAAGCCCGCCTCGCCGAAATGATCGACGGCGGCCGCCAGAATGGCGGCGCGCTTGGACCTCGGCCCCGCTTCCGGTTCAACGATCTTTGTCGCCATGACTGACCCGTCTCCTGGCTGCCGCCCACCTCGTGCGTACCCGAGAGTAGCCCCAAGCTGAACTCAGTTGCCAATCGACTTCCGGTCAGAGGCGCTCCAGCACGGTGGCATTGGCCATGCCGCCGCCCTCGCACATCGTCTGCAGACCATAGCGTCCACCGGTCCTGCGCAGCTGGTGGACGAGCGTGGTCATGAGCCGGGCACCGGTGGCGCCGAGCGGATGCCCGAGCGCGATGGCGCCGCCGAAGGCGTTGACCCGCTCCGGGGCGGCGCCGATCTCCTTCTGCCAGGCGAGGACGACCGAGGCGAACGCCTCGTTGATCTCGACCAGGTCGATCTCGCCGATCGACAGCCCGGCCTTCTTCAGGACCTTCTCGGTGGCGGGGATCGGGCCGGTCAGCATCTGGATCGGGTCGGAGCCGACCACGGTCATGGTGTGCACGCGGGCCAGCGGGGTCAGACCGTGGCGGCGCACCGCCTCCGCGGAGGCGATCAGCAGGGCGGCGGCCCCGTCGGAGATCTGGCTGGAGACGGCCGCGGTGAGCCGGCCGCCCTCCGTGAGGGTCTTCAGGCCGGCCATCTTCTCCAGGGTGGTGTCGGCACGCGGGCCCTCGTCGGCGGTCAGCCCGAAGGCCGGGGTGATCTCGTCGTCGAAGGCGCCGTCGGCCTGGGCGGCGAGGGCCCGCTGGTGGCTGGCGAGCGCGAACCGTTCCATGTCGGTGCGGGAGACGCCCCAGTTCTCGGCGATCAGCTCGGCCCCGCGGAACTGCGAGACCTCCTGGTCCCCGAAGCGCTCGCGCCAGCCGTCCCCCGCGTAGGGGCTGCCCATGCCGGCCTGTTCACCTACGAACATCGGGCTGGCAATGGGCACCAGGCTCATCACCTCCACCCCGCCGGCGACCACCAGGTCGGCGGCGCCGGAGCCGACCGCTTGCGCCGCGAAGTGCACGGCCTGCTGGGAGGAACCGCACTGACGGTCGATGGTGGTGCCGGGGACATGCTGCGGCAGCCCCGCGGACAGCCAGGCGGTGCGGGCGATGTTCCCGGTCTGGGCACCGAGCTGGCTGACGCACCCGAAGTACACGTCGTCGACGGCCTCGGGGTCGGCGCCGGTGCGTTCCAGCAGCGCGCGCAGCACATGAGCGCCGAGATCGGCGGGGTGCACGTCGCTGAGTGCGCCCTTGCGACGGCCGACAGGAGTGCGAACGGCTCCGACGATGAATGCTTCCGGCACGGTGGGCTCCAGGGTTCGGTACGGATCAGGGGCTGGGCGGGATGCGCGTGAAGTCGGGCCTTCTCTTGCCCAGGAACGCGGCGACGCCCTCACGGCCCGTGTCGGAGGCGGCCGCGGCGGCGAGCGCACGGGCCTCGCGGTCCAGGTGCGGCCCGAGGTCGGTGGTCAGTCCGGCGGCGACGAGCCGCCGGGTGACGCCGAAGGCGGCGGTGGGTCCACTGCGCAGCGCCTCAGCGGTGCGCTCGGCCTCGGCGGCCAACCGGTCGGGGGCCACGGTACGGCTCACCAGTCCGATCGCCTCGGCCTCCGCCGCCGGTACATGGCGGTTGGTCAGCAGCAGGTCCAGGGCCCGCTTGGGGCCGACGAGACGGGGCAGGAACCAGCTGACTCCGGCGTCCGGTGAGTAACCGATGCCGGTGTACGCGGCGGTGAACGAGGCGTCGTCGGCGGCGAGGGTCACATCGGCCGCAGCGGCCAGGCCGATGCCCGCCCCCGCCACGGCACCCTGCACGGCGGCCACCACGGGCGCGTCGCTCGCGGCGAACGTACGCAGGGCGTCGTGCAACGCGTCGGTCACCGCGGTCAGGTGCTTCTCCAGTGCCTCGCCGGAGAGCCGTGAGAACTCCCTGAGGTCACCGCCGACGCAGAAGGACTTCCCCTCGCCGGTCAGCAGCACCGCCCGCACGGCCGCACGCTCGCAGGCCCGCGCCGCCTCCAGCAGTCCGCGCGCCAGGTCCAGGTCGATGGCGTTGCCCGCCTCGCCCCGGCGCAGGGTGACGCGGGCCAGGCCGCTGTCGTCGATCTCGACGCCGACGCTCATCGTCCCGGCCGTCATCGGGCCGTCCAGCCGCCGTCGACGGTCAGCACCTGTCCGGTGCAGTACGAGGAGGCGTCCGAGGCGAGGAACAGCAGCGCGCCGTCGAGTTCATGGCCGTCGCCACCCCGCCCCAGCAGGGTGTTGCGCTCGACCCAGCGGCTGGAGCGCTCGTCGCCGAAGAGGCCGGCGGTCATCTCGGTGCGGAACCAGCCCGGGGCGAGCGCGTTGACGCGTATGCCACCGCGGCCCCACTGTCCGGCCAACTCCCGGGTCAAGCCGATCAGTCCGGCCTTGGACGCCGAGTAACTCGCGCCGCCGAGGGGGGCGGCGGTCACCAGGCCGAGGATGGAGGAGACGTTGATGATGCTCCTGCCGCCCGTGTCACCGGGTGCCTCGGCGGTGAGGCGGGCCAGGTGGTAGGGCGCGGTGAGGTTGACGCCGAGGACGTCGGCGAAGGCATCCGGCGATTCGTCCTCGGCGCGGGTCTCGCCGGAGCTGGCCGCGTTGTTGACCAGGATGTCGAGACGGCCGGTGGCGGCCAGCGCGGTCTCGGCCAGCCGCGTACGGTCGGCGGCGAGCGAGACGTCACAGGCCACGGGGTGGATGCGCGCGTCGGAGTCGGCGAGTTCCTTCAGCCGGTCGATGCGGCGGGCCGCGGCGAACACGGTGGCACCGGCCTGCGCGAGGACGGCGGCGAAGCGTGCGCCGAGCCCGGCGGAGGCGCCGGTGACGACGGCTGTCCTGCCCTGGAGCGAGAACAGCTCGGCGGTCGACTGCGGCGCGCTCACTCGTCCACCCCGATCGGCAGGGCGGTCGCTCCGCCGTCGAGCACGAGGGTCTGGCCGGTCATCCAGGAGGAGGCGTCGGAGGCCAGGAACAGCGCCGCGTTCGCCACGTCCTCCACCGTGCCGAGGCGCCGCAGCGGCAGCTTGGCCGTGAGGATCGGCTCACGCACCTCCCATACCGCCCGCGCCAGCTCTGTCTTGATCAGCCCGGGGGCGATGGCGTTCACCCGTGCCCGCGGCCCGAGTTCGTAGGCGAGCTGCCGGGTCATGTGCAGCATGGCGGCCTTGGTGGCGTTGTAGTAGCCGATGTGCGGGTCGACGATCAGCCCGCCTACGGAGGCGATGTTGACCACCGCTCCCCCGTGCTCGGCCATCCAGGCCCGCCAGGCCGACCGGGTCCAGGCGATCATGCCGTACTGGTTGACGCGTACGGTCTTCTCCGCGCGCGGCAGGTCCAGGTCGAGCAGATCGCCGTGGTACGGGTTCGTGGCCGCGTTGTTGACGAGGATGTCGACCCGGCCGAAGCGGGCCATGGTCTCGTCGACGCACGCTTCGGCCTGCTCGGGTTCGCCGGCGTTGGCCACCACCGTGTGCAGGTCGCCGTCGCCCTTGACGCGCAGCAACTCCTCGCGCGCCTCGGCGAGTCCGGCCGCCTTGCGGGCCGCGATCACCACGTGCGCGCCGGCCGCCCGGTAGGCGGTGGCGATGCCGAGCCCGATACCGCGGGATCCGCCCGTGATGACGGCGACCTTGCCGTCGAGGGTGTTGGCGCTCACGCTGCCCCTGCCTTCGTGTCGGTCTTCTTGTACTTGGCGAGTTCCTGGCGGGCCACCGTCCGCAGATGTACTTCGTCGGGGCCGTCGGCGATGCGCAGCGCCCGCGTGATGGCGTACAGCCGCGCCAGTACGGTGTCGTCGCTGACCCCCGCCGCGCCGTGCGCCTGCACCGCTCGGTCGACCACTTTGTGGGCGACCTCCAGCGCCGCGACCTTGATCGCGGCGACCTCCATGCGGGCGGCGGCGTTGCCGACGGTGTCCATCAGCCAGGCGGACTTGAGGACGAGGAGGCGCAGCTGCTCGATCTCGATGCGGCTGCGGGCGATCCACTCGCGCACCACGCCCTGGTCGGCGAGCGGTCCGCCGAAGGCGGTGCGTTCGGTGACGCGCTCACACATCAGCTGGAGGGCGCGCTCGGCGAAGCCCACGGCGCGCATCGCGTAGTGCATCCGCCCCGGACCGAGCCGTCCCTGGGCGAGCGCGAAGCCCTCTCCCTCGCCCCTGAGGATGTTCTCCACGGGCACGCGGACGTCCTCGAAGAGCACGTCACCGTGTCCGAGCCGGTCGGTGTAGCCGAACATCGGCAGGTCGCGCAGGACCGTGACGCCCGGGGTGTCACGGGGGATGAGCAGCATGCTCTGCTGCCGGTAGGTGGGCGCGTCCGGATCGGTCTTGCCCATCAGGATGATCAGCTTGCAGTCGGGGTCGAGGATCCCGGACGTGTACCACTTACGGCCGTTGACGACGTAGCTGTCGCCGTCGCGCGTGATGCGGGTACGGATGTTGCGCGCGTCGGAGCTGGCGACCTCCGGCTCGGTCATGGCGAAGCAGGACCGGATCTCCGCGTCCAGCAGGGGGCGCAGCCACCGCTCCTGCTGCTCGGGGGTGCCGTAGAGCGCGAGCAGTTCCATGTTGCCGGTGTCGGGCGCCGAGCAGTTGAACACCTCGGGGCCGATGATGGAGCGGCCCGCCAGTTCCATGAGGGGTGCGTATTCGACGTTGGTGAGTCCCGCGCCCCAGTCGCCGTGTGCCATGAAGAGGTTCCACAGGCCCTCGGCGCGCGCCTTCTGCTTCAGCTCGGTCATCACGGGCGGCAGCGCGTGCGGGTCCTCCGCCTCGGCCAGCTGCCGGTCGTAGACCGCCTCCGCGGGGATGACGTGCTGTTCCAAGAACGACCGCATCCGGTCCTGGAGTTCACTCGCCCGGGGCGAGAATCCGAAATCCACGAGTTGCTCCTCATGCTGTGGTGTGGCTGGCGGGTCCGGATCAGCCGAGGATGTCGCGTGCCGTGCGGATCATCGCGGCGATGGTGGGCGGCAGTCGCTCCTGGTCCGGGTCGTGGTGCTTGCCCTCGCGGTGCCGGCGCAGGTTGTGGCCCATGATCGCGGCCATCTTCATGCGGCCGAGCGCCCGGAACCAGTCCATCGCGGGCAGCGCGGGCCGGCCGTCGAGGTAGGCGTCCAGCAGTTCGGCCTCGCTGGGCAGGCCGGGCACGGGACGCCCAAGCTGGGGGAAGTTGCGGTGGTCGGCGAAGAGCAGGAACCAGCCGAGGTCGATGCGTGGGTCTCCGACGCTCCAGATCTCCCAGTCGACGACGGCCACCGCGCGCTTGTCGACGCACAGCACGTTGCCGAGCCGGAAGTCTCCGTGCAGCAGCACCGGGGGGAGGCCGCCGGGCACGTCACGGGCGAGGCGCGCGAGCAACTCCTCTCCACCGGGGCGTAGTTCGTCGGGTACGGCGTGCAGGGTGCGGCTCCACCGCTCCAACTCCCCCGCCGGTTCGAGTGGTTCGGGCGGGTCGAGTCCGGGCGTATGGGCGTCGGTGGCGTGCAGGCGCCGCAGCACGGCGGCGATCTCCAGCATCCGGGCGCGGGCCGTCGCGGCGGGCACCTCGGGCTCGTCGAGCACCGGCTCGACGGCCTCCCCGGCCGCGAAGTCCATGGCGAACCAGGCCGGTTGGGTCTCGTCGAGGGCGGCGACGCCCGGCACCGGCACCGCGGACCCGGCCAGCGCGCCCAGCACCCGTGCCTGGCGCAGCACGTCGTTGCGCCCGACGGGCCGCTGCCCCGGAGGCACCGCCTTGACGACGTACCTGGCGTCCCCCGCGGTGACCGAGTACGTCAAGCCCGAGTGTCCGCCCGGCAGCACCTTCAACTCGCCGACCGGGGCGCCCGGATGGAGGCGGGTGAGCCGCTCACGCACCCGGTCGGCCAGCTCCGGCACCTGTGTGGCCGTGCTCATCGGACGGGCTCCTTCGGCAGGCCGAGTACGCGTTCGGCGAGGATGTTGTGCTGGATCTCGTCGGTGCCGCCCGCGATGCTGTATCCGGGGGCGCCGAGCAGGTGCTCCGTCCAGGCGTAGGTGCCCCACTCCCCGGTGTCCGCGGCGAGGCTCGGGCCCAGCAGCTCGGAGACCAGATCGCTGGTGCGCCGCATGGTCTCGGTGGCGTAGAGCTTGCCGACCGAGGCCTCCGCGCCGGGCTCGCGTCCGGCGACGAGGGCGGCGGTCACGCGCAGTCCGATGAGCCGCTGGACGAGGGTGCGGATGTGGAGGTCGGCGGCCCGCTGCTGCTCGCTGCCCGTGAGCGGGCGGGGCAGATTCGCGGCGAGTTCCAGCGCCCGGTCGGCGTTGTCCAGGCCGAGGTTGCCGGAGTCGAGCCGTTCGGCGGCCAGCACGCTGAGCGTGACCCGCCAGCCCTCGCCGACCGGTCCGAGCCGGTCGGTGTCGGGCACCACCACGCCGTCGAGGTAGACCTCGTTGAAGCTGGTGCCGCCCGTCATCTGCTGGATGGGCCGTACGGTCACGCCCGGCGCGTCCATGCGCACCAGGAAGACGGTGATGCCGGCGTGCTTGCGTACGTCCGGATCGGTACGGCACACCGCGACGCCCCAGGTCGCGACGCGGGCACCGGAGGTCCACACCTTGTGCCCGGTCAGCACCCAGTGATCGCCGTCGCGCACGGCCTTGGTCCGCACCGCGGCGAGGTCGGATCCTGCCTCGGTCTCCGAGAACAGCTGGCAGGCCAGTTCGTCGGTGCGGAGCATGGGCCGCAGCCAGCGCTCCTTCTGCTCCTCGGTGCCCCAGATGCCGATGGCGGGGGCGACGAGCTGCTGCGTCACCGGGAAGACCTCGGTGCGGTGCGGCACGTCGAAGGCCGCCTCTTCGGTGCGGTAGAGCTGCTCGTAGTACGCGGGCAGGCCACGTCCCCCGTACGTCTCCTGCCAGTTGAGCGCGCCCCACCCCTGGTCGTAGCGGGTGCGTTCCCACTCCTGGGTGCGGGCGGTGTGCTCGCGCTCCTGCTCCTCGGTCCAGTTCTCGAAGACGGCGACGGAGTCGGAGCCGCTGCCCCACTCCCCGTCGGCGGTGCGCGGCCGGGCTACCGTGGCGAGCCACTTCCGGGCCTGGGCGCGGAACTCCTCGGGTTCCGGGATGGCGCTCATCTCTTCCTCCACCTCCGTTCAGCGGGACAGCACGGTGCAGGCGCTCACGCCCGGGGCGCCGTACACATGGGTGAAGCCCACCCTGGGCTCTCCGGGGACCTGGCGTTCGCCGGCCCGTCCGCGCAGTTGCTGGACGATCTCGTAGACCTGGCGCAGCCCGGAGGCGCCGATGGGTTCGCCGTTGGCGATGCAGCCGCCGTCGGTGTTGACCGGCAGGGTCCCGCCGATCCCGGTGGCGCCGGAGGCGACCAGCCGCTCCTGCTCGCCGTCCTCGCAGAACCCGCACTCGGCCATGTGCATGACCTCGGCGCCGCTCTCGGTGTCCTGCAACTGGCAGACGTCGACGTCGCCGGGGCCGATCCCGGCCTCCGCGAAGGCGGCGGCCGAGGCATCACGGCTGACGCTGGTGAGCCGGCCCCCGGGGATCCAGGGGCTGAACACCTCGAACGAGCCGAAGCGCCGGGTGCGTACCGCCGCCGAACGCAGGGTGACCGGCGTGCCCTCCAAGCTGCGTGCGGCCTCGGGTGAGCACAGCACCAGCGCGGCCGCGCCCGCACCCGGGGAGCAGAACATGTAGCGGGTCAGCGGATCGCTGACCATGCCGGAGTCGAGGATCTCCTCGGCGGACACGGGCTTGCGCCGCCAGGCCTCGGGTGTCAGGCCACCGTTGCGGTACGCCTTCTCGGCAACCAGGGCGAGGGTCCGCGGCGTGATGCCGTGGTCGTGCATGTAGCGCTGGATCTTCATGCCGAAGAACTGGGTGGTGACCATCAGCCCGTCGCTGCCGTACTCGGCTCCCAGCCCCCAGTCCTCGGGCCTCGGGTCGAAGGCGCCGCGCGGGTGTTTGTCGAAGCCGACGGCGAGGACGACGTCCGCCATGCCGGAGCGGATCGCGTTCACGGCGGAGACCAGCGCGCTGCCGCCGGTGGCGCAGCCGTTCTTGACGTTGACGAACGGCAGGCCGGTCAGGCCGAGTTGGGCCACCAGCGTGTCGGCGAGGCCGGCCCTGTCGCTGCCGCCGAAGGCGGCCCGCACCCGCGACCACTCGATCCCGGCGTCCGCCAGCGCGGCGTTCACCGCGCCGACGGCCAGTTGCCGGCCGCTGGCCTCCGACCGGCCGAACGGGGTGCGCCCGGCGCCGCAGATCAGGACGTCGGTACTCATGAGCCCTCCTCGCCGGGGGTCGTGGGCCTGGCCCGCGGGACGCCGTGGTCCGCGGTCACGGTGAGGGGCATGCCGATGCGGATGTCGTCGAGGTCGTCGACGTCGAGTACGGCGGCCACCCGCACGCCGTCCACCAGCTCGACGTAGCCGAGCGCGAACGGCTCGAATCCGCCGGGCGGGGGCTGATAGGGCGGCGACTTCGGGGCGTACCGCTGCACTGTCCAGGTCCACAGCGTGCCCGTGCCCTGGAGGACCGCCGGATCGGCCGGTCCCCCGCAGCGCGGGCACGTGTCCTCCGCGGGGTAGGCCGTCACCGAGCAGCCGGAGCAGCGTGAGCCCTGGAGCCCGACGGTGACGGTCGGGCTCCGCGGATCCGTGGCCATTCGGATCAACGCCCCGTCCACTTGGGTTCGCGCTTCTCCAGGAACGCCGACACGCCTTCGTTCGCGTCCTCGGAATTGAGGGCCACGCCCACGGCGAGGTGCTCCATCACCATCAGCGACTGGGTGTCGGCGTCCAGGCTGCGGTCGATCGTCATCTTCGTGAGCCACATCATGAAGGGGCTCTTGTCGACGAGGTCCCCGATGAAGTCATCGACCGTCGCGTCCAGCTTGTCGGCCGGGGCGGACTTGTTGATCAGTCCGAACTCGGCGGCCTCGATACCGGAGAGGAGCTTGCCGGTGAGCATCAGCTCCTTGGTCTTGCGGATGCCGATCATGCGCGGCACCCGGTAGATCGGGCCGGCCCCGCCGAACAGCGCGCGGCGGATGTGGAAGTCACCGATCTTGGCGTCGTCCGCGGCGATGGCGAAGTCGCAGGAGATCATGATCTCGAAGCCGCCGGCGGTGACGTGGCCCTCCAGGACCGCGACCGAGGGGGTCTTCATCGAGTAGAGGCGGTCGCACACCTTCGCGGACTTCACCGCGACGTCGATCGCGTTCGACTTGCCGACGTACTCCGCCTTCAGGCTGTCGAGGTCGAAGCCCGAGCAGAAGGTGCCGCCGCGGCCGCGCACCACCAGGACCCGCAGCTCGGGATCCTCGTCGACCTCGGTGATGATCTCGTCGAGCCGGTCCAGGATCGGCACGGTGACACAGTTCTTCTTCCACGGGCGGTTGAGCCACACACGGGCGACGTGGCCGTCGCGCTCGAACTGGATCTCGTCTTCCACTGCCATCTTCAACCCCTCTGAACTGAACTGAATTCATTACGAGTCTGTAAGTGTGCCGACCACCTGTCAAGCCTTCGGATCGAAGTAAACCGAATCCGATTCAGTCTCTCGCGCACAGGTCGTCGCTGAGTCGATGTACGAGAAATTCACGACAGCTGACCGCCCCCCCTTGACATGCCGGTGAGCCGGCCGCCGGATGAGCGGCGGCCGGCTCCCTCGTTCGGTGCGGGCGTACTGTGCGGTCGTGCGTGTGATGCCACCGACTGTCAGGCGTCGCCGCCCAGTTGGTCCGCCCAGCGCTCGGCCATCATCATGACCGTGGTGTTGGTCGGCACGGCCGGGATGTCCGGCATGGTGGAGGCGTCGACGACGTACAACGCGTCGACCCCGTGTACCTTGCCGGTTTGGTCCACCACCGCGTTCGGGGTGCCCTCCCCGCCCATCGCGCAGGTGCCCACCGCGTGGCAGTAGGTGTTCTTGCCCTGGAGGACGGCTCGTGTGAGGTCGGCGTCCGTGGTCGCCTCGGGGCCCGGCCACGTCTCGGCGCGTACGTACTTCTCCAGAGGGCCCGAGCTCATGATCTCCCGGACCTGCCGGATGCCGGCCACCATGCGCCGTACGTCGTCGGGGTGGTCCAACAGCCCCAACCGGATGCTCGGGTCGGCCTCAGGAGCGCATGAGGTGATCTCCACCCTGCCCAACGAGTACGGGCGGACGACAGCGAGGGGCACGAGCATCACCCCGGGCTCCATCGTGAACGGCAAAGCGTGCAGGTCGACTTCGCCCCCGCTGCCCGCTCCCGCCGAGGAGAACGCCAGGACGGTCTGAAGCGGCGGCCTGAGCTCCCCGACCGCCTCCTCGTCCACGGCGTAGGTGAGGTACACCATGGGGTGGTCACGGAGGTTCCTGCCGACGCCTTCGAGGGGCTGGACCTCGGGGATGGACAGCTCTTCGAGCAACCGCCGCGGGCCGATGCCCGAGCGCATCAGGATGGCGGGGCTGCCGATGGCTCCGGCGGAGAGGACGATCAGGTCGGCTTCGAGAGCGGTGCCGTCGGCGAGGATCACCGCACGGGCCGTCCCCTCCTCGGTGAACTCCACGCGGTCGACGGTCCGTCCGCCCAGTACGGTCAGATTCTCGCGGTGGCGGGCCGGGCCGAGGTAGGCGATGGCCGAGCTCTGCCGTATGCCGTTCTTGCGGTTGAAGGGGATCGGGCCCGCGCCGCGCCGGCCGACGCCGTTGACGTCCTGGTGAATGGGGTGACCGGCCTGCGCACACGCCTCCAGGAACGCGGACATGACCGGGCGCAGCCCGTTGCCCTCGGTGAAGCGCTCGATGTGTACGGGGCCTCCGGTGCCGTGCAGTTCCCCGCCGACCGGGTCGTCCTCCAGCTTCTTCAGGTACGGAAGAACCTGGTCCCAGGACCAGCGGTCGTTGCCCAGTCCGGTCCAGCGGGCGAAGTCCTCGGGGGTGGGCCGCAGGGCGTTGGCGCCGTTGACGGACGACGAGCCGCCGATGACCTTGCCGCGGAGGACGGGCACGATGCCCTGCTGGACGATCCCGAACATCGGGATGGTGTCGGCGTCGACGACGTGGTCGGCCGACTCGTAGCCCCAGTCATGTGTGGTGAACCCGAACTGGTCGGCGTCGAGCACCTCCGGGGCGGTCTCCTCCGGGGTGCGGTAGTCCTGACCCGCCTCGACCAGCGTGACGGTGTTCGCGGGGTCCTCGCTGAGCCGGGCGGCCAGGACACCACCGGCGGAACCACCGCCGCACACCACTATGCGACGTGCCATGGTTACCTCTCTTCTTCTCTTCGTTGAGATGAGGCTCTTCGTTGAGATGAGGCTCTACTTCGAGACGAAGCCGCGCCTCAGCCGAGGGGTGCGCCCGACAAGGCGATCGACTTGGGTTCGAGGAAGTCGTCGAGACCTTCGGGTCCGTTCTCGCGGCCGATGCCCGACTTCTTGCTGCCGCCGAAGGGCGCGTTGATGTCGAGCGTGTAGGCGTTGATGCTGAAGGTTCCGGTGCGCACGCGGCGGGCGATCCGCAGGGCGGTCTCCTCGTCCTGGGTCCAGACGGTTCCGGAGAGTCCGTACGGCGAGTCGTTGGCGAGTTCGACGGCGTGGTCGGGACCGTCGTGCGGGATGGCGACGACGACGGGGCCGAAGATCTCCTCCTGCGCGATCCGCATGTCGTTGGTGACGTCGGTGAAGAGGGTGGGTTCGAGGTACCAGCCGGTGTCCAGGCCCGCGGGGCGGCCTCCGCCGCAGGCCACGGTGGCGCCTTCCTTCCTGCCGAGGGTGATGTACTCCTCGACGCGCGCCCGGTGCGCCTCGGTGATCATCGGTCCGATCACGGTCGTGGGGTCGGCCGGGTCGCCGATGGGCAGGGCGCTCATGTGACGGGCCAGAGCCTCGGTGAACTCGGTGTAGCGGGAGCGCGGCAGCAGGATGCGCGTCTGGGCGGTGCAGATCTCGCCCTGCATGAAGGCGGCGCCACAGCCGACGAGCGCCGGGACGACGGTGTCGATGTCGGCGTCCTCCAGCACGATCGCCGCCGATTTACCGCCGAGTTCCAAGGTCACACGGCGGATGTCACGGCCGCAGGCCTCGGCGATGCGGGCGCCGACCGCGGTGCTTCCGGTGAAGCTGACCTTGTCCACCCCCGGGTGGGAGACCACGTACTCGCTCTCCTCGGCATCGGCGGCGAACAGGCCGATGACGCCCTCGGGAACGGCCGATTCGGCGACGGCCTCGGCGAACACATGGCAGGCGAGCGGATCCTGCACCGGCACCTTGACGATGACCGTGCAGCCGGCCATGAGGGCGGCGGCGATCTTCTGGGTGGTCAGCGGGAGCGGCCCGTTCCAGGCGGGGATGGCCACGACGACGCCGACGGGCTCGCGGACGACGAGGGTGCGGACCGGTCCGTTGACCCGCTCCTCCTCGAAGACGTGTCCCTCGGCCAGCGTGGCGTAGAAGCGCAGGTAGTTGGATGGGGCGACGGCGAAGTATCCCTCGGCGAAGCCGCGCGGGCAGCCGGTCTCGGCCATGGCCAGTCCGGCGAGTTCGGCCGCACGCGTGTCGAGGCGGTCGGCGAGGTCGCGCAGGGCCGCGGCGCGCTGTCGAACGCTCCACCTCGGCCAGGGGCCGGCGTCGAACGCCTGCCGGGCCGCGGCCACGGCGGCGTCGACGTCCGCCGTGGAGGCCAGGGGGACGTGGCCGATGACCTCCTCGATGCTGGGTGAGACGACCTGCGCGACGCGATCGGTGGAGGGGGCGGTGAGCCGCCCTCCGATGAGGATGCGGTCGTAGTGGTGGGCCATGCGGGGACTGCCTCTCTGCGGAAACGGACTTGCCTCGCTGCGGAAACGCGGAACCACTGCGGAGGAAGGCGGGTCGCCGGCCGTCCCCGGACCGTCACAGCGGCCTCGCGGCCCGCGCGGCCAGGGCCTCGGCGGCCGCGCGCCCCTCCGCGACGGCGTGCGCGATGCGGCGCGGTACGACGCAGTCGCCGACCGCGCGGACGGTCTGGTGGGCGGCCGGGGAGAAGTCGGGACGGCGGGAGCGACGTTCGCCGACGGTGACCAGGACATCGGCGGCGAGGGACGTCTCCCGACCGTCCAGTACATGGCGCAGGCGCACGCCGTCGGCGGTCGTCGAGGTCACGGTGCTCAGCGCGACGACGCGCAGGGGCGCACCGGTGAGCCGGTTCATCAGCTGGGTGCGGTTCTCCGGCGACAGGCCTGCCGCGAAACCGGTGCCGGGGGTGATGACGGTGACCTCCCGGGCACCGGCCGCCAGCGCGCTCTCCGCGGCACTGATGCCCTGCCACCAGCCGAAGCCGTCGTCGAGGACGGCGACGGCGGGCGCGTCCGGTACGACGTCCGCGTACCGGCACAGGAAATCGGAACTCGTGAGTGTCCGAAGCTCGCCGGGCACGGCGACGGACCCTTCCTCCGCGCCGGTGGCGAGCACGATCTCCGCGTACGCCTCCAATGCCTCCGGCCCCGGCGAGCTGCCCAACAGCACTGGCACGCCGAGGTCGGCGAGTTGCTCGCGCTGGTAGTCGACGAACTTCCGCCAACCGGGACGGTGCGGGGCGAGGGAGGCGAGGCGTGCCTGACCACCGGCTTGCCGAGCCGTGTCGAAGACGGTCACCTCTGCGCCGGAACGGGCGAGCGCCAGCGCGCACTCCATGCCGGCGGGGCCCGCCCCCAGGACGGCGACAGGACCGCTGAGGCCGCCCGGTCTGGTGAGCAGCAGCGGAACGGCGGGGCGGGTGGCGGCTCCCGGCGGGCCGAGCTCGGGGTTCACCGAGCACGACCCGGTGGGCTCGAAGGTCCGGCAGCCCTCGTTGCAGCCCGTGCAGGGGCGTACGGATCGCTCGTCGCCCGCGATCACCTTGCGGGCGAAGTCGGGGTCGGCCATGAACGGCCGGGCCATCCCGACCAGATCCGCCCCCGAGCTCAGCGCCCCCTCGATGTCCGCCACCGACCGGAAGCCCTGGCTGACCAGGAGCGGCAGCGCGACCGCCGAGCGGAGCCGGGCCACGGACTCCAGCAGTGGCGGGCGGGTGGTGGCCATACCGGGGACGTAGGTGTTGCGGACGCCTGTGGTGACGTTGACGTACGCGAAGGGCGAGGCGGCGCACAGCCGTGGCAGCAGCTCGGTCAGGTCGTGCAGTCCGAGTCCGGAGTCCTCGCCGGGCTCCACTGACACCCGTACGCCGATGGGGAGTTCACCGATCTCGGCACGGATGGCGTCGATCACCTGGGCGAGGAGGGCGATACGGTCACCGTACGCGTCGTCGCGGGTGTTGGTGGCCCGGGAGAGGAACTGGGCGAGCAGGTAGCCGTGGCCGGCGTGCAGTTCCACGCCGTGGAAACCGGCCTGCACGCTGTTCGCCGCGGAGATCCGGAACGCGTCGACGACGCCGCGCACTTCGTCGGCGCTCAGCGGATGGGGTGCGGTCGCCTCGCGGGGCGAGCGCACGGCCGCGGCGGAGACCGGTGCGTAGTACGTCCCGGCGCCCAGCGTCTCCCGGCCGAGGTGGACGAGCTGCGCGACGGCCACGGCGCCCTGGTCGGTGATGGCCTCGGCGCGGCGGCGCACGGCGTCCCTGGCCTCGGGACGCCATGCTTCTGTCAGATAGCGCTGCGGCAGCGTCGACTCGGGGGCCACGGCAGTGCCTCCGGTGATCACCATGCCGGCGCCGCCCTGGGCCAGCCGCCGCCAGTAGGACGCGTCGGCCGCGGTGGGAGCGCCGTCGCTGACGGCGGCCGTGGCGTGGGCGGTGGCGACGAGACGGTTGCGGAGGGTCAGCCCGCCGAAAGTGAACGGTGCGGCGAGGGCGAGCGGGGTGCGTTGCGTCGGCGTCATACGGCAGCGGCTCTCATTGTCTGTCCTCGTCGTCTGTGCTCGTCGCCTGTCCTCGTCCTCTGTCCTTGGCCTCTGCCCTCCGGTCTGGTCAGGCGGCGGAGCCGGTGGTGAGACCGATGAGCTGGGCGAGCAGGACCCGATGCCGGTCCGTCGTGCCGAAGAGGACCTCGGCGCTGCGCGCGCGGCGCACATACAGATGGGCCGGATGCTCCCAGGTGAAGCCGATGCCGCCGTGCAGTTGGACGTACTCGGCCGTCGCCAGACGAAAGGTCTCGGAGCAGACCACGGCGGCGGCGCAGGCGGCCACCGGCAGCTGCGGCGAGGCGACGGCGGCACAGGCGGTCGCGTACGAGGACGCGGAGCGTGCCGCTTCGAGCGCGACCAGCACGTCGGCCAAGCGGTGTTTGACGGCTTGGAACGAACCGATGGGCCGCCCGAACTGCTGGCGCTGTCCGGCGAATCCGACGGTGGCGTCCAGTGCGTGTCCGCTGCCGCCGACCTGTTCGGCCGCCAGCGCGGCCCGCCCGGTGTCGAGGGTCGCCGCGACGGTGTCTTCGGTACCCTCCGCCGTGCCCACCACGGTGGCCGGTGCCCCCCGGAACTCCACCAGCGCCTGGCGCCGCGTCTCGTCCAGGACCCGGCGCGGAGTCCGCCGGCTGGTGTCGGGCGAGGGCTCACAGGCGAACAGCCTCGGCCCGGCCGGAGTTCGCGCCCGTACGAGGATCAGGTCCGCACCGGCCCCGTCGAGCACGAAGTCCGCCCGACCGCGCAGCACCCAGCGCGCACCACTCTGCTCGGCCGTGACGTGGGGCTCGTCGGAAGAAGCGGCGTCGAACCCGGCCACGGTCGCGGTCAGCGTGCCGTCGGCGATCCGCGGCAGATAGCGCTCGCACGCCGTGCGGTCGCCGCTGTACAGCAGGGCGTGAGCGGCGAGGACCACTGTGGGCAACAGCGGCGCGCAGTACAGGGCGCGCCCGGATTCCTCCAGGGCCACGGCCAGTTCGGCGAAGGTGAAGCCCGCCCCGCCGTACTCCTCGGGTACGGCCAGCCCGTGGACCCCGATCTCCCCCGCGAGCCGCGCCCAGAGCTGCTCGTCGTGTCCACGCGGGGTGGCCAGATGCTTGCGGACGTCCTCGGGACCACTTGTCTCGGTGTGGAAATCCCGCAGGACGGCCCGCAGCTGCCGCTGTTCGTCTGTTTCGGACAGCGACTGGGGGTCGATCTCGGGGTGACGACGGTGCATGGAAGTCTCCATCGCGTTCGGACGCGGCACACATACAAACTGAACTCAATTCATTACCGTAGTCGCGGGGCTTCGGCCGGGCAAGACCTGTGCGCGAGCCGGATGCGCTCAGACGGTGAACCGGCCGCCGTTGGCGAGCAGCACCGCGCCGACCAGGTTCGCCGCGGCATCGCTCGCCAGGAACAACGCGATGTCGGCGATCTCCTCGGCGGTCGCGTACGGGCGCACCCTCGGGTCGGCGAAGCCGGCGCGCAGCACCTCTGGCGTGCGTGCGGCCATCCCCGTCTCGGTCGGCCCCGGCGCCACCACGTTCACCCGGATCCCGGACGCGACGACCTCTTTGGCCACGGCCTGGCTCAGCGCGTGCACAGCGGCTTTGGAGGCGGCGTAGTGGGGATAGCCGACGGGCGTGTCGAAGGCCGACGACGAGCCGATCACGACGATCGACCCGGCCTCGAAGGGGCGCATGGCCCGCACCGCGGCGCGCAGCACGTGGAACGTACCGTCCAAATTCGCCCGCATGACGCGACGCCAGGCGGCGTCGTCGAGAGAGCCCGTCACCTCGACCGGTCGCCCCTCGACCAGGGCGTCCGCTATGCGCGCCTTGGCCTCGGGGTCGTCGACCCCGGCCGCGTGCACCAGCACGTCGAGCCGCCCGTGCCGCCGCAGGACGTCCTGGACCGCACCGTCGACCTGAGCCGCATCCGCCACGTCGAGTGCGACCGCCCGAGCGGCCGGCAGCTCCTTCGCGACGGCCTCGGCCCCGTCGCCGTTCAGGTCCACCAGGACGACGGCCCGTGCCCCTTCCGCCGCGAGCTTCCGGGCGGCCGCCGCACCCATCCCGGAGCCGGCGCCCGTCACCATCGCGACCTTGCCCGCGAACCTGTCCGTCCGCCCATCCGTCCGCCTGTCTGTCCCGGTCAAGACAATCTCTCCTTCGTCGGCACTCGTCGTATTGAACTGACTTCACCTCTGTTACCGTGGCGGCTGCTGGACTGACAAGACCCGGGACGGTGAAGATGAGGGCACTGCGACTCACGGCGTGGGGCGAGCCCCCGACACAGGCCGAGGTCGAGCGACCCGCCCCCCGCGGCGGCGAGGCACTGGTGCGGGTCGAAGCCACCGGCCTGTGCCATTCCGACCTGCACGTCATGGGAGCGGTTCCGGGGGCCCTCCCCTACCGGCTCCCGTTCACGCTCGGCCACGAGGTCGCCGGGCGGATCGCCGCCCTGGGGCCCGACGCCGAGGGGTTGCGGACCGGTGACCGCGTGGTGCTCTACGGACCGTGGGGCTGCGGCGCCTGCGACCGGTGTGCGACGGGCCGGGACAACTACTGCGACCGGCGCGACACCCTCGCCTGGCACGGGGTGGGACTGGGCCGGGACGGCGGAATGGCCGAGTACGTACTCGTCCCGTCCACCCGTCATCTGGTGCCCATCGACGACCTGCCAGCCGATCAGGCGGCTCCGCTCTCGGACGCGGGCCTGACCTCCTACCACGCCGTGGCCGGGCTCCGGCACGCACTCGGGGAGGGCACGAGCGCCGCCGTCATCGGCGTCGGAGGGCTGGGCCACCTGGCCGTGCAGATCCTTCGCGCGACCACCGGGAGCCGCGTGCTGGCGGTCGACGTCCGGGAGGACGCCCTGGCTCTGGCGGATCGCTCCGGCGCGGACTTCGGCACCCTGGTGCGGGCGGACACCGCCCATGCCCTGAGGGCGCGGACCGGCGGCGCGGGAGTGGATGCCGTACTGGACTTCGTCGGCACCACACAGACGCTGGAACTCGCGGCCGGCGTCCTGCGGCCGGGCGGCGAACTCGCCGTCGTCGGCAGTGGAGGCGGCCGTCTGACCGTCTCCAAGCCGGGCGTCCTCCCGCCGGGCTTCAGGCTCTCCCTGCCCTTCTGGGGTACGCGCCCCGAACTCGCCGAGGTCGTCGCGCTGGCACGCTCGGGCGCGATCCACGTCGAGACGGAGCGGTTCCCGCTGTCCGCCGCGCCGGAGGCGATCGACCGGCTTCGCCGGGGCCGGGTGCGGGGACGGGCCGTACTCGTCCCCGACTGATCAGGCACGGACCCGACTGACCAGGCACGAACCCGACGGATCAAGGCACGGACCCGACTGGCCGGCTTCAGGCATATACGCATACGCGGAAGGGAAGTTCAGGATGCGCTTCGACGGAAGAGTCGCGATCGTCACCGGTGGGGCCCGGGGCATGGGTGCCTCACATGCACGGGGGCTGGCCGCCGAAGGCGCCCGGGTCGCCGTCTGCGACCTGCTCGACGACGAGGGAAAGGCCCTGGCCGAGAGTCTTCCCGGCGCGCGGTACCACCACCTCGACGTCACCGACGAAGAGGCGTGGCAGACCGTCGTCCACACCGTCGAGGACACCCTCGGTCCCGTCGACGTCCTGGTCAACAACGCGGGGATCGTTCACTTCGGCGGCGTGGAAGAGCAGTCGCCCGAGCACTTCCGCCGGATCCTCGACGTCAACGTGGTCGGCACCTTCCTGGGCATGCACACCGTCCTGCCCGGCATGCGCGGCCGCGGCCGCGGGGCGGTGGTCAACATCTCCTCGGCGGCCGGCCTCATGGGCTTCGCCGACGGCATCGGCTACGTCACGAGCAAGTGGGGGATCCGGGGCATGACCAAGGCCGCCGCACTGGACATGGCGGGCACCGGGGTGCGCGTCAACTCCGTGCACCCGGGCGTCATCCGCACGTCCATGGGTGAAGGCGCCGCACCCGCACTCTTCGCCGATCAGCCGGTGCCGCGCATCGGGGAGCCCGAGGAGGTCACGCGCATGGTGCTCTTCCTCGCCGGCGACGACGCCTCGTACACCACGGGCGGCGAGTTCCTGGTGGACGGCGGCCAGACCATCGGCCACGTCGGTCACGCCCGCGGCGAGGCAGCGGGTTAGCGCGCGGAGTGACCGCCGGGCTTCTGGCGCCGGCGGTCACCGCGACGGACGTCTCAGCCCATCTTCGCGCCGACATCCTTGCGCACGGTGAGCAGGGCCCCGATGCCGATCACGCAGACCGTCATGACGAAGAACGCCGGGGAGAGCTGGTTCCCGGTCCGCTGGACCAGGAAGGCCGCGATGTAGGGAGCGGTACCGCCCGCGAGGACCGTGCCGATGTTGTAGCCGATCGCCATGCCGGTGAACCGGACCCGGCGTTCGAACAGGTGCGGCCACAGACTGGCCGCCGGGACCTGCACGAACGCGCTGCTCAGCATGAACAGCAGGTAGGCGGCGCCGGCCAGAGGCAGGTTGTGCCGGTCCATCAGCATCATCGCGGGATAGGCGGTCACCAGGAATCCCAGCAACCCGAACATCAGGATGCGACGGGATCCGAACCGGGCGGCGAGCCAGCCGGCCGGCACCATGAGCAGCACGGTGACGAGCACGACGCCCGCGCTCAGCCAGAGCACCTGTGTGGAGTCGTACCCCAGGTCGCTGGTGAGGTGGATGCCGATGTACGTCAGGCCGAGGAAAATGGCGCCGCCCTGTGCCATGGACAGGCCGATGGACTGAAGCAGTGCCGCGCGGTGGGTGGACAGGACCTCCCGGATCGGAGCGGAGGGGATGTCGGCACGCCGTGCGGCCTCCTCGAATTCGGGGGTGTCCTCGATCCGCAGCCGCGCCCAGAGGCAGAACAGCGTGAGCGGCACGGCCATGAGGAACGGCAGCCGCCAGCCCCAGTCGGCCATCTGGTCCTTCGTGGCAAGAGCGGAGATCACCCCGGCCGTCGCGGCCGCGAACATGAACCCGAGGTTGGACCCGATGGGCGTGACGGCACCGAGGAAGGCCCTGCGCCGGGGCGGGGCCGACTCGTAGATGTAGGTGTAGGCGCCGACCGACTCGCCCCCCGTGGAGATGCCCTGCATCAACCGGCACAGAAGGAGCAGCACCGCGGCGGTGACGCCGATCTGGCTGTAGGTCGGCAACAGCCCGGTGGCGCTGCTGGCGACTCCCATGCAGAGCACCGAGGAGACCAGCGCCTTACGGCGCCCCCACCGGTCACCGAGCCATCCGAAGAAGACGCCACCGACCGGCCGCACCACCAGTCCGGTGGCGAACACCGCGAGCGTCGCCAGCAGCGCGGCCGCCGGCTCCTCGCTCGGGAAGAACTGCGGCGCGATCACCACGGCGAGATAGCCATAAACGCTGAAATCGTAGTACTCGATCAGGGTGCCGAGGCTGCCGGCGAGCATCGCGCGGCGCACCGTACGAGGTTCATACGCCGCCGACTCCGCCCCTGATGTGGCGGAACGCTGAGTAGCACTCATGCTCCGACTCTCCTTCCCGGCACGGTCCCGTACCTGCCGACGCCGGGGACGCTACAGAACTGAACTCAGTACAGCTAGTCTGGTGCGGGTATTTTCTTGAGACAGGGACGGAGCGCCGGAATAAAGGCCGAGCACCCAAGCCCTTTGACCTGCGGTGTCTACAGCAAGCTGACCGCTCGGGTCACCGACGTGCCGCGCGGCACGGTCACCACAACGCCACAGCGCGACCACTCTTTCTTTTGAACCGGATTCGGTTCACACCGAGAGTGTCCGCCCGGGCGGACACTCTCCATCGAGTCAGCGCGCGCCGGCCAGCCGCAGGGCGAAGTCGCCGTACTGGTAGACGACCTGATCTTCCGTCAGGTCACCGTCCTCGTGGTACCAGACAGGTACGCCCATCCCGAGATCCAGGATCGCGTAGGAGGTCAACTTCACCGTGGTGACGCTGAAGCGCCCGGCCTGCACGCCTTCGCTGAGCAACGTCCGGAAAGCCTGCTCGTAGGCGGCACGCCGTTGAAGGACCTCCGTACGGTGCGGCTCCTCCAGGCTGCGGATCTCACGGGTCCCCACGAACGCTTCGAGGCGGTGCCGGGCGTGGTAGCGAACATGAGCCTCGGCGGCCCGGCGCAGCCGCTCCACCACGTCCTCGCATCCCGCGACGGCAGCGCGGTGGTTCCGCAGCAGGTCATCCATCGTGCCGGTCATGATCTGGGTGAGCAGTTCCTGCTTGGACCCCACATGCTTGTACAGGCTCGGCCCGCGCATCCCCACCGCTTCGCCGATGTCGGCCATCGTGGTGGCGGCGTAGCCTCGCTCGGCGAACAGGACGAGGGCGGCGTTCCGGATCTCCACCGCACGCGGTCCCGGAGCCCGACCGGCCGCCGTACGCCCCCGGGCGGCTACCGCCGACTGATCGCCGCGCTGTGACGTCACGCTTCCCTGCCTTGTCCATTGGCTGGCGACGCGCAGCCGCACGCCCCGATCCACTCCGCCCAGCTCACCGTAAGCCATCCGAGGCCGGCACCACCCCGGGAGCGCCGCACATCGACGGTAATCGGATTGCCCTATCCAGTTCCGTGGTACGGTGGTGGCGTTAAACGGAAACACCTATCCGCATGGAGAAGAATTGGATACCGCTATCCACATTTTGCACTTCCAGTGCCACCTCATCCCCGAAAGGCCCCTGCCGTGACCAGCATTGCCATTGTCGGAGCCGGCCCCCAGTTGGGCCTGGCCATCGCCCGCACCTTCGGATCGCAAGGGCTCGACGTCGCCCTGATCTCCCGCAACCGCGACAAGCTCGACGACCTCGCCGACAAGCTCACCGCCGAGGGCATCACCGCCGCCGCGTTCCCCGCGGACGTACTCGACCGCGACGCACTCACCCAGGCTCTCAAGGACGCCGCCGCCCACTTCGGCGGCATCGACGTCCTGGAGTACTCCCCGGTGGGACAGCTCGGCGTCACCGCACTGACCGCTCCGGCCGAGACCGAACCGTCCCATGTCGAGTTCGAGATGAACTTCCAGCTGTACGGGGCCATCGCCGCCACCAGGTCGGTACTGCCCGCGATGCGTGAGGCCGGCGCGGGCACCCTGCTCTACACCACCGGCGCCGGGTCCATCTGGCCCGACCCGCGGGTCGCGAACGTCAACGCCGCCGCCGCGGCGCTGCGCAACTGGGTGATGAACCTGCACAAGGAGCTGGCCGATGCCGGCACCGGCATCCAGGCCGCCCACGTCGGCATCGACGTGGCGATCGGTGACTCCGACTCCGTCGTCCCCGGCATACCGGTGGCCACGCCCGAGCAGATCTCCCCCCTCTACTGGGAGCTGCACACCACCAAGCGTGACGAGGCCGAACTCGTCTTCAAGCTCGGCGACGGCTTCCCTCGCGGCTGACAGCGCACCGAGCCGTGCCCCCCGTTACCTTTTCGTGGCTCCGCAATGGGGTCTCCGGCCTTCGGGTCCGGCATGACTTCCCCCCCTTGTTGTTGATGATCCGGGGGGGTGGTGTCACCGGGTCCGGAGGCATCGACGGACCGCTGATGAGGGGCTTGAGCACCGGCTTCACCCGAGCTGGAGGAGCTCTCCGTAACGTGGATGTGGCAGCTCGGTGCCGAGGCAAGGCCGGACGAAAGCGTGATGGAGGGGCCTGCACGTGATCGACACCGGCGACATGCGGGTGCCACCATCCGCACCTGACGATCCGTCGGCAACGACGCGCCCGCTTGTGCGAGCAACTGCTCTTCGCCCCCGGCGACGTGGTTGCCGCGGCTTGGTCCTCGCCGTCCGCGGCCGCCCTGCACCTGCTCGCCGTCGGGAGTCCGAGAGCACGATCAAACGCCTCAGTACCGCGTTCACCTCAGAGGCCTGACCGGATCACCCACGACGGCTCGAAGGCCCCATCCCGTATGCGTGAGTGGATCCGATGAATTCCGAACTACTCGAAGCGGCAATGAAGTCGCACCATACCTTCACTCGGACCATACTGGATCGTGAGTTTCCAATGTCGGCACGCTCGCGCGTCGAGCCGAGCAGCCCATTCATGGTGAGAGCGGTCGGGGGGACTGTTCCGAATGTGATGCGAAAGGATGCGCCATGGAACTCGAATCCCTCCCGGATGACGTCGTCGCGGCGATCGAAGTGCGAGATCGTTGGAGGCGCGCATCGGCTGCCGGTGGCCTGGAGTTCCTGGTCACCGACATCGCGCGGTGGACCCCCGGTTCCACCGTGCGGGTCGCCTTTCTCGACGGGGACGAACAGCTGCACGCGGACATCGCAGGAGCGACGAAGCAGATCACCGACTCCTGCAACCTGAAACTCGACTTCGGTCACGACGCGGCGACCGGAACGTTCCGGCGATGGACCACAGCCGATACCGCCTTCGCCGCCGAAATCCGAGTCAGCTTCGACATGCAAGGTTATTTCTCCCTGGTCGGCACCGACAGCACGGATCGCACCATCGGAGCGGGAAGCGGCCCCGTCGGGGGGAATCCCGGACAGCGCAGCCTGAACCTCGGGCGCTACGCGGTGAACAGGCCCGCCCAGTGGGAGGGCACCGTGCGTCACGAGTTCCTGCACGCACTCGGATTCCACCACTCCCACCAGAACATGCGCGGCACATGCGAGAACGAATTCCGCTGGGATGACGAAGCCGGGTATGTTCCCACGCGGGATACGGACGGCGTCTTCGTGGCGGACTCTCAAGGCCGGCACCCCGGCATTTACACGTACCTCGCGGGTGAGCCGAACCGATGGCCGCGCGCAAAGGTGGATCACAACCTTCGCACCGAGGACGACCCGGATGTCGTCGCCGGGCCTTTCGACCCACAATCCGTGATGCTGTACCGGTTCCCGCCATTCTTCTACAAGTCCAACCCGAGCAGTTGCGCGCCGACCGGTAACGGGCAGAGTTTGTCGAACGGCGACAAGCGCGGGCTCAGCCTGCTGTACCCGCATACCGCGGACGAGTTGGCGGGCCTTCAGGCACGGGCCGACGCGGTCCTGCAGTCGATCGGGGTCGGGGTCGGCACGGAGAGCCTTCACGATTCGAACGGCGGCAACCTGGCCGAGGCATACCGCAGCCGGGTGGAGGCACTGGCCGCCGCACAGACCGCAGGCGCCGACTGACGCACTTCCTCGCATTGGTTTCGGGTGCCGGCAGCCGTGTGGTGCGAAGTGGGCCGCCGCCGCGCCCGATGGGAGCGGCACCTTCTTCGCCGTCCGCATCAGTATTTTGACATAGGTTTCTTGTCATAGGTAACTTGGCGTCGTGACCGGAATCAGTGGGGCTCCCATGAGCCAGGGCGTCGACCATGTGGCCGCAGGCCTCGTGGCGTGCCTGCCCGTGCTGAACCGGTACGTCAAGCAGAGCATCGACCGGCAGTTGCCCTATCCCAAGCTCCCCGACCGGCAGTTGACCCTGCTTCAGTACGTCGCCGAGCACGACGGCGCGACCGTCCACGAGGCGGCCGCGGCCCTGCGGATGATGCCGAACAACGTCAGCGCCCTGGTCACCCGCCTCACCGAAGCGGGCCTGCTGGACCGGCATCAGGACGACACCGACAAGCGTGTGGCGCACCTGTGCGTCACCGCCAAGGCGCGTCAGCGCATCGGCGAGGTGCAGAACATCGCGGCGGCGCAGCTCGCGTCCGCGCTGCGTACCCTCACCGACGGCGACCGCGACGCCCTCGGCTCGGCGCTCGGCGCCCTCGAGGCTCTCACCCGGCGCCTGCGCGACCACTCCGCCTGACCGGTCCGACTCCTCGTACGCCTACTGCCCTTGCCGCTGCCGCGGCGGGGGCTGGGTGTGCTGCTCGCATACACATCTCCCCCCTCTACACATGTCCACGCGCCCCAGCCGCGCGCCGCACGTCCCGAGGACAGCTCACACATGTCTGTCACCGCTGTCTCCACAGCGCCCACTCCCGTCTCCGACCCCCACCCCCGCGGTCTTCGCGCCAACCCCTGGCTGACGCTGGTCGCCGTCGCGTTCGGCCTGTTCATGGTCGGCCTCGACGGCTCCGTCGTCTCGATCGCCAACGCGGAGATCGCCCGCGACCTGAACGCCACCACCGCCGAACTGCAGTGGGTCACCAACTCCTACCTGCTCGCCCTCGCCGCCGCCCTCATCCTCGGTGGCAAGCTCGGCGACCGCCTCGGGCGCCGTACGGTCTACCTCGTCGGCGTCGTCGGGTTCACCGCCGCGTCCGTCGCGATCGGCCTTGTCGGCTCGATCGAGGGCGTGATCGCCTTCCGTGCCGTGCAGGGCCTCTTCGGTGCGATGTTGATGCCCAACACCCTCGCGTTGCTGCGCGCCGTGTTCCCGCCGAAGAAGTTCGGCATGGCGGTCGGCATCTGGGCGATGATCTCATCCGTCTCCACCGCTCTCGGCCCGATCGTCGGCGGACTGCTCGTCGAGCACGTCAACTGGGAATCTGTCTTCTACATCAACGCCCCCATCGGCGTCATCGCCCTCGTCTTCGGCCTGGTGGTGCTGCCGCAGTCCAGGAACGAGGCGGCCGCGGGCGAGAAGTTCGACGTGCCCGGCGTCGTGCTGCTCGCGCTCGGACTGCTCGCCGTCGTCTTCGGCGTCGTCAAGGGCGAGACGTGGGGCTGGACTTCGGCCGGCACGCTCGGCGCGATCGTCGGCGGTGTCGTCGTCCTGGTCCTCTTCGGCTGGTACGAGACCCGCGTCGCGCACCCGCTCCTGCCCATGCGGCTGTTCCGCAACCCGGCCCTGACCATCGGTGTGTTCGTCACCGCGCTGAACTTCTTCGTCCTGCTCGGTGTGATCTTCTTCGTGATGCTGTACCTGCAGAACGTACGCGGCTTCACGCCCGTCGAGTCCGGTGTGCGCACCCTGCCGCTCAGCCTCGCCTCCATGCTGGCCTCGCCGCTCGGCGCGAAGCTCACCGAGAAGTTCGGCCCGCGCCTGACCATGCCGCTCGGGATGGTGCTCCAGGCCGGCGCCGCGTTCACGATGCTCGCGTGGAGCGCCGACTCCTCGTACGCCACCATGTGGCCGCCGTTCGTCGCGCTCGGTCTCGGCGTCGGCATCGTGATGTCCGCGTCCTCCGACGCGATCGTCGGCAACGCCCCCGTCAAGGACGGTGGCATCGCGGGTGGCCTCCAGGCCACCTCGCTCCAGGTCGGCGGAGCGCTCGGCACTTCGGTGCTCGTCTCCCTCATCAGCAGCCGCGTCGGCTCCACACTCACCGACTCACTGACCGACGCGGGCGTGCCCCACTCGGCGGCCGCTCGCTTCGAGGAGGCGAAGGATGCGGTCGCGATGGGCGTCGCCCCGGTCTCCGACGCGATGCCCGCACAGCTCAGGACGGCCGTGGTGGAGGGCAGCCACACCGCCTTCATGAACGGCGTCCACACCGCCGTCCTGGTCACCGGTGTCCTCGCCCTGTTGGGCGCCGCCCTAGCGGCGTTCGGCCTTCGCGGCCGGAAGGACGAGGACGACGAGAACGTGGCGAGCCCGGCCGCACCCGCCACAGACACTTCGCCGGTCCCGGCGGCGACCTCAGGAGCCGCCGCTGCCGCGGTCCGGCCCTCCGGCGGCATCCCGGTCAGCGGCCACGTCATCGGCGCCGAGTCGGCACCGGTGCCGCGGGCAGCCGTCACCCTGATCTCGCTGGGCGGGCGGCAGGTGGGCCGTGTGGTGGCCCACCCGGACGGTTCGTACACGGTGGACGCGCCGGGCGCGGGAAGCTACGTGCTGATCGCCTCTGCCGGGGGCTACCAGCCGCAGGCTTCCACGGTGGTGGTCGGCGACGAGCCCGTCTCGTACGACATCCTGCTCGCCGGCACCAGCGGCCTGGTCGGCACGGTCAGGTCGGCGGACCGCAAGGAGCCGGTCGTCGGCGCCATGGTGGTCGCGACCGACGTGCGCGGCGACGTGCTCGCCGCCGGACTGACCGACACGGACGGAGCCTTCGGCTTCGCCGAGCTGGTGCCCGGCCAGCTGACCCTCGCGGTGACCGCGGCCGGGTACCGGCCGGTCGCGCTGCCCGTCGAGATCGCCGCGCAGGGCGTCACCAGGACCGAGGTGGAACTGTCCTCCGGCCTTCAGGTGCAGGGCGTGGTCCAGGCCGCGGGCGGGCCGCTGAACGACGCGCGGGTCACGCTCGTCGACGCGGCCGGCAACGTGGTGGCGAGCGCGACCACCGGCGAGGACGGTGGCTATGCCTTCACCGACCTGGACGGCGGCGAGTACACGGTCATGGCGGCCGGCTACCCGCCGAAGGCCACCAACCTGACCGTGCACGGCTCGGGTGTGCAGAGCCACGACATCGAGCTCTCCCACCCGGGCGAGTGACAGTCGCCGGGCCGGACGCGCCGAGAGCGGAAGCGCGCCCGGCCCGGCGGTGAGGGCCCCGGGCCCGGTGATCGGTGGCGTCAGGGGACGTGCCGGGCCCGCTGTCGTCAGGGCAGCTCGGTCACGCGGTCGGTGCCCGGCGGGGCGACCGGGCTGTGGGCGGTGAGGTGGTCGGTGAGGGCCGCGATGTCGTCCCCGCCGCCGACGGTGCCGGTGCCCTCGGCGAAGGTGGTGAATCCGTCGCCGCCCGCGGCGAGGAAGGTGTTCGCGGTGACCCGGTAGGTGGCATCGGGCTTGAGGGGTTCGCCGTTGAGCGTGATCGACGCCGGGTCGATGCGGTCGCCGACCGGGGCACCGCGCGAGAAGGAGTACGTCAGGCCCTTGGAGACGCCGAGCATGAGGGTCGGTGCCCGGGTGCCGGAGTCGTTGAACTGCTCCTCCAGGACCTTCTCGATCTGCGCTCCCGTCAGGTTCACGGAGACCAGGGAGCCGGCGAAGGGCTGTACGGCGAATGCCTCGGCGTATGTGATCTCGCCGGGCGCCTCCCCGCCCGTCGACGACCCGTGGACCAGGTCCGCCCGCACCCCTCCCGGGTTCATCAGGGCGATCTGGGCTCCGCCGCGCTCCGGCGCCGAGGTCGCCGCGAGTTGGGCGTCGGCGACGAGGTTCGCCAGGTCGGACTCGGCGTCGCGGGTCTCGGAGCGGGTGATGTCGGCGGTGACGCTGCCCACGACCCGGTTGGCCAGCGGCGCCGACAGGGCCTTCCACTTGTCGATGACGGCACTCTGGTCGGCGTCCTTGGCGCCGGTGCGGGTGACGAGGTGGTTCATCGCGGCGACCCGGTCCCGTACGACATCGCCGGTACGGCGGTCCACCGGCAGCCGGGTCTCGGTGACCACCCGGCCGAACGACGACGCCGAGGTGACCAGGCGGGGGTTGCCGGCCGGGTCGGGCAGGGAGCAGATGTACGGCTGGTGGGTGTGGCCGGTCACCACGGTGTCGATCGCCGGGTCGAGGTTCTCGGCGATGCCCACGATCGGGCCGGAGATGCCGTCGCACTGGCCGTACGACCCGGCCTGGACGCCGCCCTCGTGCAGCAGGACGACGATCGCCTCAACTCCCTGGCGGCGCAGTTCGCGGGCGGAGGCGTTGGCGGTCTCGACCTCGTCGAGGAAGCGTACGGACGTGATGCCGGACTGGCCGGTGACCTCGGGTGTGCCCTCCAGCGTCATGCCGATGAAGCCGACCTTCACCCCGTCCACCTTCTTCACCCAGGTGGGCGCCAGGAGAGGCTTCCCGGAGTCGCGGTCGATGACATTGGCCGCCAGCCAGGGGAACTCGGCGCCGTCGTACGGCTCGTCCTTGATGAAGCAGCCGTCCTCGGGGTGGCAGCCCCCGTTCTGCATGCGCAGCAGCTCGTCGGTGCCCTCGTCGAACTCGTGGTTGCCGACGCTGGTGACATCCAGGTGCAGCTTCTCCATGGATTCGACGGTGGGTTCGTCGTGGAAGAGGCCGGACAGGAAGGGGCTGGCGCCGATGATGTCGCCCGCGGCGACGGTCAGCGAGGTGTCGGTGCCCTGCCGGAGCTGGCCCAGCCTGGCCGCGAGGTGCTCCGCGCCGCCGACGGGCGTGGACTTGGGGTCGAGTTTGGAGCCGAGGTTGGCGTCGCGTCCGGTGGGCGGCTCCAGGTTGCCGTGGAAGTCGTTGAAGGACAGAAGCTGGACGTCGACGGTGGACGGCGGCTTCTGCGCCGTGGGGAAGGCGCGGGTGTACGAGATCCAGAGCTTCACGTCGGCGGCGTCCGTACGGCCGTTGCCGTCGAGGTCTCCGGACGCACCGGCGGTCGGGACGGCCGCCAGGTCCTTGGCGTTCACGGCACCGTCGCCGTTGACGTCCGGGGTGCGGGTGGTGAGGAGATCCGGCCGGACCGACAGCAGATGGAACTTCGTGACGCTGCCGTTGAAGCCGAAGTTGTCGTCGGCGACGAGGACGAGTGAGCGGGAGCCGTCGGGCAGCCGCGGCCCCCAGGTGATGCCCTCGACGTTGTCGGCGTCGGTGCCGGAGGTGGTGAAGTCGTACAGCAGCTTCTTCGGCATGGGCTTCTCGGTGCCGGACAGGGCGTCCTTGCCGCTGACGTCCGTCGCGCCGATGGTGCTGGTCCAGTAGAGGCGGATGGAGAAGCCGACACCGGAGGCGAAGGACCGTTCGACGGTGAGGTAGTCGGTCTCGTTGATCGCGAGGATCTCGGAGACTCCGCGGTCCGCCGAGTACGTGGTGACCGGGGCGGGCAGGGGCGCGGTGGGCGCGTCGGAGATCGGGTCGACCTCGTAGACGTGCTCGGCCTCCGGCTTGCCCGTCTGACGGTTCATCACCAGCAGCCGGGACGGGCTCTTGGCCGACAGCCCGGCCGCGGGGCCGTCCTGGACGAGGGCGTTCTCGGTGATGGTGACCACCTTGCGCCCGTCCGGGGAGAGGGTGAGCCCTTCCAGGGCCTGGTTGTTGCGCACCCCGGCGGTGAGGGTGCCCGAGGTCGAGCGGACGGGGTCGTACGCCTTGGGCAATGGCAGTTCGCGTACGTACCCGCCGGAGGTCGTCGCCTCCCGGACGAAGGCGGGCTGCCCGGCGGACGAGGCGCCCTCGCTGGTCCACAGCAGGCTCTCGCCGTCCGTGGTCCAGCGGATCGCCTCGGGGTCGACCGCCTTGGGTGCGAAGGGTTCGCCGGTGGTGTCGGCGAGTACGGTCAGGCCGTCGAGGGCGGGTTCGTCGCCGGCGAAGGCCGCGCCGTCGAGCGGCAGGCGGAGGGTGTAGAAGCGGGCCTTGCCGTTCTCCGAGCGGTCGTCGCTGACGGCGACGTACTCGCCGGACCGCGGGTGGTAGTCGATGCCGGACAAGCCGCCGAACGGCATGCCGAACTCCGTCGTCCCGGCGGGCACCGTGAGGGTGTCGAGGAGCCGGACGTCCTGCGGCTCCCCGGAGGTCTCCGCCTCCGGTTCCGCCGCGAAGCCGTCCGTCAGGGCCAGGCTGCCGAGGAGGCCGGCCGCGGCGAGGGAGGCGAGGAGCGCGCGTCTGCGGCGCGCTGGGGATCTGTGGCGCATGAGTGTCCTTCCGAGGGGAGGCGCACGGGCGTGCGGGCATGGCTCGTCGACCCGCACGCCCGGCAAGGTGCGGACGGGTGGGAGAGCCCAGTGAGCAGAGGTGGGACGAGGTGTCAGAGTGAGGCGGCGGTCGGCACGGCACGGCCCCGGCGCTTGCGGCGCCACGCGTACAGGGCGAGGGCGACCAGCGTCATCGCGTACGGGATCGTCGACACCAGCTGCGGCGGTACGTCGAGCGAACCGAGCTGCACGGCCAGTGCCTCCGCCGCTCCGAATCCGAGCGCGGCGATGAAGACACCCCACGGCCGCAAGCCGCCGAGGAAGACGGCCGCGAGGGCGATGAAACCGCGTCCGGCGGTCATGTCCCGTACGAAGAAGGAGACGTAGCCCATGCTGAGGAAGACCCCGGCGAGTCCTGCGAGGGCACCGCTGAGGGCGAGTCCGGTGTACTGGACACGCCGTACGGCGATGCCGACCGAGGCCGCCGCGTCCGGCATCTCGCCGACCGCCCGCAGGTGGAAGCCGAAGCGGGTGCGGTAGAACAGCCAGGCGACGAACGGCGCGGCCAGGAAGGCCAGCCAGGTGACCATGTTCTGGCCGCTCACCACATCGCCGAGCACCGGCACGTTCTCGACGCCCGGCAGGGTGATGGTGGGCAGGCTGCCGCTCTTCAGGCCGGAGGTGCCGCCCTTGTCGTCGAGGAGGCTGTAGACGGCGTAGGCGGTGCCGCCGGAGGCGAGGAGGTTCAGGCCGATGCCCGCGATGATCGCGTCGGCTCCCAGTTCCAGGCGTAGGACGGCGAGCAGCACGCCGAGCAGCGTCGCCACCGCGACCCCGCACAGCGCGCCGAGAGCGACGGATCCGCTGTATCCGGCGACGAGCGCCCCGGTGCAGGCCGCGCTCAGCATCTGGCCTTCCAGGGCGATGTTGCTGATGCCGGCGCGTTCGGCGACCAGCCCGCCGAACGCGGCGAGCAGGTACGGCGTGGCGATCCGCAGCGCGGCCGCCAGGAAGGCGCTGCTGAGGACGACGTCGAGGACGGAACTCATCGGACGCCCACCTGCCTCCGCGCGATCCGCCGCTTGAGCAGGTCGGGCAGGGCCTGGGCGGTGACCAGCAGCACGATGACCGCCTGGATGACCACCACGATCTCGGTGCCGACGTCGGTCTGCTGTTCCATGATGTCGCCCCCGGCGCGCAGGTAGGAGTAGAAGAGTCCGGCGACCACGACGACCAGCGGGTTGTTCCTGGCCAGCAGGGCGACCACGATTCCTTCGAAGGCGAGGCTTCCGGCGAGCCCGGGTTCGAGCCGTCCGTACACGCCCTGGACGAGATGGGCTCCGGCCAGGCCCGCGACGGCGCCGCCGATGACGAAGCTCCACTCGATGACGCGGGGTACGCGGATGCCGCCGTACGCCGCGAAGTCGGGGTTGGCGCCGGTCATGCGGATGCGGTAGCCGAGCGGGGTGCGGGTGATGAGCAGCCACAGGGCGACGGCGGTCAGCAGCATCACCCCGAAACCGATGTTGGCCCGGCCCAGCGGGATGCCGAACCAGTCGCTCAGTGGCGTGAGCACGGAGTCCTGCTGAACGGACTTCGAGTGCACGGCGCTGCTGCCGGACTCCTTCAGCGGGCCGTTGACCAGATAGTCGTAGACGCGGACGACGATGGCGTTGAGCATCAGGGTGGCCACGATCTCGTTGGCGCCGAGGCGTGCCTTCATCGCGCCGGGCACCAGGCCCATCCCGGCGCCCGCGGCGGCTGCCACGGCCATGGGCACGATCACGGCGACGACGGGCGGCAGCGGCAGGAAGATCGCGACGGTCGCGGCCGCCAGCGCACCGGCGTAGACCTGGCTCTCGGCACCGAGGCTGATCTGCCGGGCGCGGAAGGGGATCGCCACCGACAGTCCGAGCAGGGTGAGCGTGGTGGCGTCCTCCAGCCAGCGGCCGACGCGGAAGGAGCGGTCCAGCGGGCCGGTGAGCATCACTTCGTAGGCCCGTACCGGGTCGTTGCCGGTGGCGAGCATGACGAGGAAGCCGATGGCCAGGGCGGCCACGATGGTGGCCAGGGCCATGCTGAGGTCGACGGCGAAGTCGCGGCGCCGGGTGGTTCGGTACTGGCGGCGGTCCTCGGTCTCGATCAGCGTCGTGGGGGTGGTGGTCACGGGGCCTCCTCCCCCACGGTCTCCAGACCGGACGTGAGTTGGTCGCTGTCGTGCTCCTCGACGCCGAGCATGTAGAGCCCGACCCGCTTCTCGGTGAGGCCGGTCGTGTCGTCGAACCGGGCGACCAGGCGGCCGTCCTTGAGGACGAGCAACCGGTCGGAGAGGGCGAGGAGTTCGGTGAGGTCGGCGGAGATCAGCAGGACGGCGGCGCCCGTGTCGCGCGCGTCGACGAGACGCTCGTACATGAAGCGCATTGCGCCGATGTCCACCCCGCGGGTGACCTGCGAGGCGATCAACAGGCTTGGTCCTGCGGAGAGTTCGCGGGCGACGATGACCTTCTGCATGTTGCCGCCGGACAGCGCGCGCACCGGGACCGACGGGTCGGGGGTGCGGATCGCGTACTGGTCGATCAGCCGCTCGGCGTGGGCGCGCACGGTACCCGGGTGCAGGATGCCTCGGCGGGCGAGGGGCGGTCGGTCGTGGCGGTCGACGACGAGGTTGTCGGCGATGGACGCGTCGAGGGCGGCGCCGTTGTGCAGCCGGTCCTCGGGTACGTAGCCGATGCCGGCCCTGCGGTGTCCCGCCACGTCGAGACCGGCCGTGTCGGTGCCGTCGATGTGGACCGTGCCCGTGGTGGGGCGGCGCAACCCGGCGAGGATCTCGGCGAGTTCGGTCTGGCCGTTGCCCTCGATGCCGGCCACGCCGACGATCTCCCCGGCGGCCACGTCGAAGTCGAGGCCGTGCAGGGACTGGCCGGTCGGGGCCTCGTAGCGCAGGCTCCGCACCCTCAGGGTGGTGTCCGGGGGACGGGCAGGGGTGCGGTCCACGTCCAGGGACATGTCCCGCCCGACCATCATGGAGGCGAGTGACCGCTCGGTGGCGTCGGCGGTGGCGATCGTGCCGACCAGGGCGCCGGCGCGCATCACGCTCACCTGGTCGCTGATCTCCCGTACTTCGCGCAGCTTGTGCGAGATGAACAGCACGGTCATCCCGCCGTCGCGCAGCCGGCGCACGGCGGCGAACAGGTCCTCGCTCTCCTGCGGGGTGAGCACGGCGGTCGGCTCGTCGAGGATCAGTACGCGGGCCTGCCGGTGCAGCGCCTTGAGGATCTCGGTGCGCTGCCGCATCCCGACCGACACCTCGTCGACGCGTGCCCTGGGGTCGACGGTGAGTCCGGACTCCTCCGCGAGCCGGGCGGTCGTCTCCACGGCCGCCTTGGGGTCGACCAGACCGTGGCGGCCGGGCTCGACGCCGAGTACGACGTTCTGGGCGACGGTGAAGGACGGCACCAGCATGAGGTTCTGGTGCACCATGCCCACGCCCAGGGCGATCGCCGAGGCCGGGCCGCGCAGGACGCGTGGCCGTCCGCCGACCAGGATCTCGCCCGCGCTGGGCTGTTCCAGGCCGTAGAACATCTTCATCAGCGTGGACTTGCCCGCGCCGTTCTCGCCGACGACCGCCCGGATCTCGCCCGGCGGGACCTCCAGGTCCACGGCACGCACCGCGCGCACCCCGTTGGCGTAGGTCTTGGTGACCTGGCGGGCGGCGACGGCCGGACCGCCCTCGCCCCATGGCTCGTTCATCGTCAAGGCCGTTCGGTTAGAGGGCGCTGGGCACCGTGACGGAGCCGGACTTGACCTTGTCGGCGGCTTCCTGGACCTCGGTGCGGATCGTCTCGGGCACCAACTCCTTGAAGTGGTCGTCGTTCACGTAGCCGACGGCGTCCTCGGCGAGACCGACGCTGGAGACGGCGCCGTACTTCAGGGAGCCCTTCTGGTCGTCCTGCGCGGCCTGGTACAGGGCGTTGCCGACGTTCTTGAGGATGGAGGTGACGACGGTGTTCTTCTGCGCCGGGTCGCTGAGGGTCTGGTACTGGTCGGAGTCGACACCGAACGCGTACCGCTTGGCGGTGACGGCCGACTCGAAGGTGCCGAGCCCGGAGAGCCCGGCGACCGGCCACACCAGCGCCGCTCCCCGGCCGTACATGGCCGTGCTGATCTCCTTGCCCCTGGCCGGGTCGCCGAACGGCTTGTCGCCGCCCACGTACTGGACGAGCACGTCGGACTTCTTTCCGCCGGCGGCCCGGAAGCCCGATGTGAAGCCGACGACGAAGTCCTCGATCAGCGGGATCTTCACGCCTCCCATGACGCCGACCTTCTTCAGCGATCCGGTGCCCTTGAGGGCTTTCGCGGCCACCAGCTTCTCGGCCAGGAATCCCGCGAGATAACCGCCCTCGTTCTGCTTGAAGGTGACGGAGTAGACGTTCTCGCACTTGTTGGAACAGGAGCCGTTCTTGCCGCTGTAGTCGACCGGGGCGTCGAAGACCCAGAACTTCTTGTCGGGGAATTCCGGGGCGAGTTTGCCGATGTAGTCGGTGACGTCGAAGGTGCCGGCGGCGAGGATGTCGTAGTCGTCGGCCGAGGCGGCGTCCTCGAAGCCGGGCTCCCACTTGGTGCGGTCGGAGCCGAGCTCCACCACCTTGAGCTGGTAGCCGAGGTCCTTCGTGGTCCGCTGCAGGCCCGCGTAGGCGGAGTCGAAGAACGACTTGTCGCCCAGCCCGCCATTGATCACCAATTTGATCCGCGGCTTGCCGGACGAGGCCGCTCCGGAATCGTCCGCGTCGCCCGATCCTCCGCACGCGGTCAGCGCGAGCATCCCTGTCACGACGACGACGGCGGCGCTTCTTCCGTATCTCATCTTCGATCTCCTGATCATTTCTCGCCGAATGAGCGGCTGCGTTGACAGTAGGAAGTGCAAAACGTTTTGGCTACGTTGCCCGGTTTCTGTTTCATTTCGGGTGTGGGAACTTCAGTCGTCGGTGAGCAGCGCGGTGGCGGCGATGCGCAGCGTCCGGTCGAAATCCGTCTCGCGTTCCTCGGCCGTGAGGGCGTCACCGGTGCGGAGGTGGTCGGACACGGTCAGCACCGCGAGGGCCTCACCGCCCTCCGCGCAGGCCACGGCGTACAGTCCCGCCGCCTCCATCTCGACCGCGACCGTGCCCCGGCGTTCCAGGGCGTCGAAGAGGGCGGGGCGATCCAGGTAGAAGTGGTCGCTGCTGAAGACCGGCCCGATGTGCACGGCCTCGCCCCCGGAGAGCTCCCGCTCGGCGGCGTCCGCGGCGGCGCGGAGCAGCCTGTAGGAGGGGGCCAGGGAGAGGGTCACGCCGTCCACGAGGACGCGGCTGAGACTGGAGTCGGTGTGCGCGGCGGAGACGATCACCACGTCCCGTACGGACACCGAGGCCGGGATCGCGCCGGCTGTGCCGACCCGGACGATCCTGCGCACGCCGTAGTGGCGGAACAGCTCCGTCGCGTAGATCGTCACGGACGGGATGCCCATGCCGGAGGCGAGTACCGACATCGGCACGCCCTGATGGCTGCCGGTGTAGCCGAGGATGCCGCGTACGTCGGTGACCTGCCGCGCGTCCTCCAAGAAGGTCTCGGCGATCCGCCGGGCGCGGCGCGGATCCCCCGGCATCAGGACGAGGGGCGCGAAATCGCCGGGGGCGGCGGCGATGTGGGGAGTACCGGTGACGGACGTGCCCACCTGTCCGTCCATCACAGCTCCGCTCTCGCGAGCCAGCGCACCAGCCGGTCCCACAGTTCGGCGTACCCGTCCCAGGCCAGGAACGGCGGCGGTGCCCAGTGCGGTGCCACGTCGGAGGTGAACGCCGCCGATCTGCCCGTTCCGTGGCCACCGACGACGAGCAGGGGGTGCCCGGCGCACTCGGCCAGCAGTGACGCCTCCGGCCGCGCGGCGACCTCGTTGAGGCCGAGCAGCGCGGGCCAGGAACGCTCCAGCCCTCGTACGACCGCGTGCTCGCCCACCACTTGGGGGGCTGCCCCGGCCGGGAGTTCCACCCGGTCGTCGCGGTCCAGCATCGTCACCGGCAGGGCGGCGGCGAGCGGGGACCGCCCCCAGCGCGCCCGGGCGTCGATGCCGCTGAAGGTCAGATAGCCGCCGATCATCAGTACCCCGCCGCCCCGCTCCACGAAGCCGCGCACCAGCTCGGACCGGTCGGGCGCGGGCACGGAGTGGTCGAAGGTCTCGGGCGGGAGCTGGAAGCTGTTGGCGCCCACATCGCTGATGACGACGACGTCGTACGCGTCGAAACCGTCGGCGGTGGCAGGGACCCGGGTCGGGATCTCGTGCGAGGGCACGTAGGTCACGTCGTGGCCGCGTGAGCGGAGCGCGTCGAGGAAGGCACCTCCGCCCTCGGTGTACTGGCTGGTGTGGAAGGCGTCGAAGCCTTTCTGGTGGACCGTGTAGGTGAACCAGGACTCGCCGACAACGAGCACTCTGGGCATGGCGAACCGCCTTTCGAGCAGGGGGTAGTGCCGCGCGGCACGGCAACTCCGTGCGGTGCGTGGGCAGTTTGGTCGGGTGAGGGTCAGCGGGCGGCGGGTGCCGTGCTGCCGCGGACCTTGAGTTCGACGGGGAGGGTGTGCCGGGAGGCGGGCGGGACCTCGCCCCGGGTGACGTACTGGAGGAGCTGGGCGGTGGCCGTGCGGCCCACGTCGTAGGCCGGCTGGTGGACGGTGGTCAGGGGCGGATGGGCCAGCGAGGCCGCCCGGATGTCGTCGAAGCCGACCACCGAGACGTCCTCCGGCACCGACAGTCCCGCCTCCCTGAGAGCCAGGAGGGCGCCGAAGGCCATCAGGTCGTTGGCAGCGAAGACGGCCGTGCAGTCCTCGGGGAGACCGCCTTCCTGGAGGAGCTTGGCGACGAGGCCGTACCCGGAGCTCTCCTTGAAGTCGCCGACGAGTTCGAGGACCTCGCCCCGGAAGGCCCGTACAAAACCGTTCGCACGGGCGTTGCTGCTCCTCAGGGCGCGCGGACCGGTCAGCATCAGGGCCCGGCGGTGACCGAGCGTCCGGAGGTGCTCCCCCACCAGCCGCCCGCCCGCCTCGTGGTCGGCGGTGGCGATGAGGGCTCCTTCGAGGCCCTCGACCTCCTCGTCGGCGAGCGCGATGGGGAACTTGCCCATCAGTGCCTCCAGTCTCCGCCGGGACGGCGGGGACCCCGAGGCGTACACCATGCCGTCGATGAACCGGCTGCGGATCATGCCCAGGTAGCGGTCCTCGCGGTCGGCGTCGAACTCCGTGTTGCAGAGGATCAGGCCGTAGCCGAGGTCGTGGGCGGCGTCCTCGGCGCCCTTGGCGAGTTCGGCGAAGAAGGTGTTGCTGATGTCGGGGATCAGCAGACCGATCACCGAGGTGGAACCGGCCTGGAGGCTGCGGGCCAGGGACGCCGGGACGTAGCCGAGCCGGTTGACGACGCTGCGGACCCGGGCGGCGGTGTGCTCGTTGACCGGCCGGTTGCCGCTGAGGACGTGGGAGACGGTGGTGGCGCTGACGCCTGCCGCGGCGGCCACGTCCTTGATGGACGCCGGGCGCCGGACCGCCTCCCTCTGGAACGGCTCAGGGGTCATAGTGCTGCACCGCCCTGCCGTGGGAGGTGTCGAGGATCCGGGCCACCCGGGCGTCGGCCTCGGCCAGCAGCGCGGGCTCGTCCACGGTGAGCAGCCGGCCGTCGCGCATCAGCACCCGGCCGTCGACGACGACCGTCCGTACGTCACTGGCGCGGGCGCTGTAGACCAGCGCGGCGCGCGGATCGTGCAGCGGACGGCAGTGCAGTCCGGTCAGGTCGGTGAGCACGATGTCGGCGCGCATGCCCGGCTCCAGCGCGCCGATCTCGTCCTGCCGGCCGAGGGCTCGGGCCCCGCCGCGCATGGCCAGGCGCAGGGTGTCGGAGACGGTCATCCACGTGGCGTCCCGCACGGCCTGCTTCTGGGTGAGGGCGACCAGCCGCAGTGCTTCCCACACGTCCAGCGTGTTGTGGCCGGCGGCGCCGTCCGTGCCGACGGCGACCGCGACTCCGGAGTCGAGCAGGTCGCGGACCGGGGTGAGCGGGGACAGGGCGTGCTTGAGATACACCTTGGGGCAGCAGGCCACGGCGGTCGTGCCGGCGTACTCGGCCAGCAGCGGCAGGTCGTCCTGGACGATCCCGCAGCCGTGCGCGATCAGCGCGCCGGCGTCCAGCACCCCGGTCTCGTGCAGCACCCGGATCGGGGTGATGCCACGTCGCTCCAGGCTGGACCGGGTCTGCTCCAGGTGCTCGGCGGCGTGGATGTGCATGCGCAGTCCGAGCCGCCGGGCGTGCCCGCCGAGGGTCTTCAGGTCGCCGTCGTCGACCGTGTACGGGGCGTGCGGCCCGAGCGAGACGGTGACCCGGCCGTCGGCACGGCCGTGCCAGGCCTCCGCGAACGTCACCGTGTCCTCCAGGGCCGCCTCGCCCCGGCTGCTGAAGTACGTGGGCGCGATGTCGGCCCGCAGGCCGGTCTCGGCGACCGCCTCGGCGATCTGCTCGGGGAAGAAGTAGTGGTCGGCGAAGGTGGTGACACCGGAGCGGATCATCTCCGCGCAGGCGAGCCTGGCCCCGGCCCGTACGTCTTCGGGGGTGAGGTTGGACTCCATCGGCCAGACACGGTCGTTGAACCAGCTCTCGACGGACACGTCCTCGGCCGCGCCGCGCATCAGCACCATGGGGCTGTGCGTGTGCGCGTTGACCAGGCCGGGAACGGCCAGCAGTCCGCGCCCGTCGATCACGTCCGCCGCATGGCCCGGACCGATGGCGGCGGTGGTTCCGGTCGGCCGTACCGCCTCGATGACGCCGTTCGTCACGACGATGTCCCGCGCCCGCAGAATCTCGCACTCGCCCTCCGGCGGGACCCGCAGCACATCGCAGCCGCTCACCAGGAGGCGGCCGGTCGCTGGAGGCGTTCTGTCGCTCATGGCGCACAAGCTAGGTATCCAAAACGTTTTGCACAACCAAGAGGTTCGGTCCGCTCCCGAACCAGCGCCCGGCCGAGCGGTCAGGAGACCAGAACGACGTCGTCAGAGGACGTCGTAGGTCAGATGCGTCGCGGTCGATGTCGAGGTCACGCTCCGCTGCACGAGCGTGCGTGGCGCTCCGCCGGTGAACAGTGGCGTCCCTGATCCCAGCACGACGGGGGCGAGGTGCAGCGTCAATGCGTCGACCAGCCCGGCGCCGAACGCGGAGCCGATCGTGGCGCCGCCGCCCATGAGGACGACGTCGAGGTCCTTGCCGCTGCGCGACGACGCCGCCTCGGCGCGCTCGCGCGCGGCGGTGACGGCGTCGGACAGACCGGTGGTGACGAACGTCCAGTCCAGGTCGGTGAGCCGCACCGACTCCGGCGGCGAGCTCGTCACGACGACGAACGCGGGCTTGCCGACCTCGCCGGCGCCGTAACCGGTCTTCTCGTCCCAGCCGTTCGGCCCGTCGACCACGTCGAAGAGGTGGCGGCCGAGGACTACGGCGCCCGAACGGGCTGTCCCCTCGCGCAGGTACCGGCGGTCGTCGGGGTCGTCGGAGAACGCCCAGGTGTGGAGGGCCTCACCGCCGGTGCCCAGACCGTTGTCCGGGCCGGGGTCGGGCCCGGTGACGAAGCCGTCGAGAGAGACCGAGATGTCAGCGATGATGCGAGTCATACGAGGGCAGACCCGATCCGCCGACCAGACTCATCGCACGCCTGGGGTGCGGCCGTCGTGCTCGCTCCGTAGGCTCGTACGGGAGTGCTGCCGGCGGGCCGAGGTACATCCGGCGCACCGCGTCGCTCGCCTCCAGCTTCGTGAGGTGAGGGGGAGCCGCTCATGACCACGCCACGGGACCTTTTGATCACCACCATGGACCTGGCGGACAGTCGCGCGCTCGAACGAGGCAACCTGTCACTCGCGCTCGCGGGAGCCGAGCTGATCGACCTCCTGGATGCCCGGGCCGTCACACTGGCCGGTGATCACATCGTGCCGAGTGACCGGCGCGCTGTGGCTGATCGGATGCTGGACGAGGCCGCGTCGTCGCTCGCGCGGCAGGCGCCGTACGACTCGGTCGACGCCTGGCTGTGGCGCAGGGGCCGCGACCTGTCCGAGGCCTATCTGGCCGCCCTTGAAGCAGAAGGGCAGCTCAGCCGGCGACGCCACCACCGCTGGATGATCTTCCAGCCCACTCACACGGTGCTGGTGGATTCGCCCGAACGCCGCCACGCGGCGAACCGCTACGCGGCGGATGAGCCCGTCCTCGCCGCCCTCGCGGCAGCCGCCGGGATCGGCGACGAGCTGACCGAAGAGTCACCGAGCGTGGCCGACGAGGCCGTGGCGACAGTGCTCGCCGCCGTCCAGGACGCGGTGAGGGGTCTGGAGGCCGAACGGCAGCGGCGAGCCATCGACGAGGCGGCCTTCGACAACATCTGGCGGGGCGATTAGGAGCCGCACGCTCGGCGGTCACGCTCTCACTCGCTCCTCCGCCAGATGTCCGTGAAACGGTCCAGCAGCGCGGCCGCCGCCGTCACGTCATCCGTGAGCGGCCGGTCGGCCTGGTCCTCGTCGAGTACCGACAGAGCGAGCTCCAGCGCGCGGCCCACGGGAAGGTCCGGATCGGGCGAGATCTCGCGCTGGCGCAACGCCCGTACGGCGGCGACGAGTTCGCAGCCGACGACCAGACGGTACGCACCGCACGCGCGCAGCGTCTGACGTGCGGCGAGCGAGGCGAAGCTGGCCTGTTCCTCGACGCCTCGGGAGAGTACGGCGTGGCCGAGCGACGCGGGTGCCGAGAAGGCCCGCAGATCGCCGAGGGCGGCGCCGGCGGCGTACTCCAGGATCATGACGCCGGAGGAGGCGGGTTGGTGGTCAGCGAGGAAGGGGCGCAGACGGGTGAAGACGGGTTCGTTGAGGGTGGAGAGCCGTGACGTCGACAGCCGGGCCACCTGGGTGAGGGACAGCCTGAAGTGGTCCAGGGCGAGGGCTAGTTGGGCCTGGTAGAAGCCGCCGTGATGGTAGGCCGCCATGTCCTCGGGGGCGATCAGCGGGTTCTCGGCGGCCGCGTTGATCTCGATCGCGACGACCTCTTCCAGGGCGTCGGCCGCGTCATGGGCGGGACCGTGCACCTGGGGGAGACAGCGGAAGCCGTACGGGTCCTGGAGCCGCCCGAGCGGCGGGTTGGGCCGGTCGGCGGCACCGAGCAACTCCCGCATTCGCCGGGCGACTTCGACGGAGCCGCGGTGCGGCCGGGCGGCGTGCACGGGCGCGGCGTACGCCTCGTGCGCCCCGTCGACCGCCAGCACCGACAGCGCGCCGACGACCTGCGTGGCCTCCAGCAGCCCCCGCAGTTCGTGCAGGGCGAGGGCGGCCTGACCGAGTGTGAGGGCGTTGCTGCTGATGAAGGCGAGGGCGTCGTTGTTGTCGAGGTGCTGGGGTTCGGGGGCGCCAACCCCACCTCGCGGCTCCCGGGAAGCGCCGCCCGCGCCCGAGAAGCCCGCTTCCCGCCACGGATACTCTCCCGCCAACGCCAGTCCCGCCTGGGCCAGCGCCGCGATGTCCCCGGTGCCCACCGATCCGAACTCGTTGACGACCGGATACGCCCCGCTCTCCAGCGCCTCGCACAGCGCGGTGACCACGGTCGGCCGCAGCCCCGCGCCCCCGGCCAGCAGCTGGTTGGCGCGGACGGCGAGCATCGCGCGGACCTCACGGGCGGGCAGCTCCTCCCCGATGGCGCCGGCGTGGCTGCGCAGTAGCCGGAGGCCGTGCTCGGCGGCCGCCTCGGTGGGCACGTCCTCGTTCCGGTTGGCGCCGACACCGGTGGAGCGGCCGTAGACGCGTCCGGTCGCGGCGATCTGCCGGGCGGCGTCCCAGGACTCCGCCACCCGCTTCATCGCGTCGGTCCCGGGTTCCGGACGCGCCGTCCCGTCGGCGAGGCGTACGACGTCCTCGACCCGGAGTCCGATCCCGTCGAGGACCACTGGGCCGGTATGCCCGGAAGACACAGCACCAGCCGCGTCCACGATCTGAGACGACATCACGCCCAAACTCCCCTCAAGATGGACATTCGATCTTGCCTGGCGGTCAGCCGTTACGTCGGATTAACGCCAAAGCGTTGACAAGCTATTCACGTACCGAGAACTCTGCATGACGTTATACAGCCCGGGCAAGGGACATCTCATGATCCAGTTCGACGCGGTCCACAAGCGCTTCCCCAACGGCACGACAGCAGTGCACGACCTCACCCTCGACATGACGGAAGGCGGCGTGACCGTCCTCGTCGGATCTTCCGGTTGCGGCAAGACGACCACCCTGCGCATGATCAACCGGATGGTCGAGCCGACCTCCGGCACCATCCGCGTCGGCGGCAAGGACGTCACCCGGCAGGACGCCGCCGAACTGCGCCGCTCCATCGGATACGTCATCCAGCAGGCCGGCCTCTTCCCGCACCGCACCGTGCTCGACAACATCGCCACCGTGCCGCTGCTCCTGGGCCACGGCCGCAGGAAGGCCCGGGCCCGCGCGGCCGAGCTGCTGGAGACCGTGGGCCTGTCGGCCGAGGCCGGCAAGCGCTACCCGCACCAGCTCTCCGGCGGCCAGCAGCAGCGCGTCGGCGTGGCCCGTGCGCTCGCCGCCGACCCGCCGGTGCTCCTCATGGACGAGCCGTTCGGTGCGGTCGACCCGGTCGTGCGCGCCCAGCTCCAGGACGAACTGCTGCGGCTCCAGCAGGAGTTGAGCAAGACCATCGTCTTCGTCACCCACGACATCGACGAGGCCGTACGACTGGGCGACCGGATCGCGATCTTCCGTACCGGTGGCCACCTGGTCCAGTGCGCCTCACCCACCGAGCTCCTGGCCCGCCCCGCCGACGACTTCGTGGCCGACTTCCTCGGCGCCGAGCGCGGCCTGAAGCTGCTCTCGCTGAAGACCCTGGCGGCCGTCCCGCAGGGCCCGGCCCCCGAGGGCGGCCCCTGGGCCCTCGTGCTCGACGCGGCGAACAAGCCCCTGCACTGGGCCTCGGGCGATGCCGAACTCCCCGTACGACCGCTCAGGGACGACGACTCCCTGCTGTCGGCCCTCAACGAGTCCGTCGCCTCCCCCACCGGCCTGATCGCCCGCGTCGACACCGACGGCGTCCTCACCGGCGTCTCGTCCCGTGACGACATCCACCAGCACGCGGGGCAGGCCCACACGGAAGCACGGGTGGCCGCATGACGATCGACTGGTCGTGGATCGGCGACCATACCGACGACCTCACCACCCTCACGGTCTCCCACCTCCAGGCCGCCCTGTCCGCCGTCCTCTTCGGCGTCCTGATCTCACTCCCCCTGGCAGTGGTCGCCCACCGGATCCGCCCCCTGCGCGGCTTCCTGCTCGGCATCTCGAACGTCCTGTTCACGATCCCGTCGATCGCGATCTTCGTGCTCCTGCTGCCGGTCAGCGGCCTCACCCGCACCACCACCGTGATCGGCCTGACCGTCTACACGCTGGTCGTGCTGCTCCGGAACACCGTGGAGGGCCTCGACTCGGTCCCCACGAAGACGAAGGAGGCGGCGAAGGCGATGGGCACGCGCCCCCTGCGCACGCTCCTGACGGTCGAGTTCCCGCTGGCGCTTCCCGTGATCATGGCGGGCGTCCGCATCGCTACGGTCATGTCGATCTCCCTCGTCTCGGTCGCGACCTACATCGGCGACGGCGGCCTCGGCCAGCTCTTCACCGACGGCTTCCAGCGCAACTTCCCGACGCCGGTGATCGCGGGAGTGGTCCTCACGATCCTCCTGGCCGTGGTCGCGGACGCGGCCCTGGTCGCCGTCCAGTACGTCCTGACCCCGTGGCGGAGGCGGCGAGCCTGACATGTACGAACTCTTCAAGAACCTCGGCGGCTGGCTGACCAGCGGCGCCCAGTGGTCCGGCTCGGACGGCATCACCCACCGCCTCGCCGAGCACCTCCAGTACTCCCTCCTCGCCACGCTCATCGCGGCCGCCATCGGCCTCCCGCTGGGCCTGCTGATCGGCCACACCGGCAAGGGCGCGTTCCTCGCCATCAACCTGGCGTCGTTCGGCCGCGCGCTCCCCACCGTCGGCCTCGTCGTCCTGGTCTTCCTGGCCGGCGGACTGTCCATGCTCCCCGTCTACGTCGCCCTGGTCGCCCTGGCGGTCCCGGCGATCGTCACCAACACCTACGCCGGGATGACCGCCGTTGACCCTGACGTGAAGGACGCGGCGCGCGGGCAGGGCATGCGCGGCCACCAGGTCCTGTTCCAGGTCGAGTTGCCGCTCGCCCTCCCCCTGATCATGACGGGCCTGCGCCTGGCGCTCATCCAGGTCGTCGCCACGGCCACTATCGCCGCGTACGTCTCCTTCGGCGGCCTCGGCCGTTACGTCTTCGACGGCCTGGCCCAGCGCGACCTCGTGCAGGTGCTCGGCGGCGCGGTGCTGGTCGCCGTCGTGGCCGTCGTACTCGATCTGCTGCTGAGCAGCCTCCAGCGCTTCCTCTTCCGACACCGCACTGCCTAGGGACCCTCGATGAACCGACGCACTCTCCTCGGCGGCCTCTTCGCAGCGGCCTCCGTCCCCGCCCTCTCCGCCTGCGCGAGCGGCATCACCTCCCTCGACAACCAGGGGGGCACGACCTCCGGCGGCGGCTCCAGCAAGGGCGGAGTCACCATCGGCACCGCCAACTTCACCGAGAACCAGGTGCTGGGGTACCTGTACGCGGCTGTGCTCACGGCAGCCGGCGTGAAGACGAGCGTCCGCCCCAACCTCGGCACCCGCGAGATCCTCATCCCCGCGATCAAGGGCGGCGACATCGACCTCCTGCCCGAGTACCAGGGCGCCCTCCTGCACTACCTCGACCCGAAGGCGACGGAGACCGAGGAGGGCGAGATGCAGAACGCCCTCGCCGTCGCGCTCCCCGCCGGCCTCCAGGTACTGCCGTACGGCATGGCCGAGGACTCTGACGCCTTCGTGGTCACCCGGGAGACGGCGAAGAAATACGGCCTGACCTCCCTGGCCGACCTGAAGAAGCAGAACGGCAGGCTGGTCATCGGCGCGGCGCCGGAGGTGAAGAAGCGCCAGGTGGGTGTGGTCGGCCTCAAGGACGTCTACGGGGTGGAGTTCAAGGAGTTCAAGTCCCTCGACTCCTCCGGTCCCCTGGTCAAGGGCGCCCTGAAGAAGGGCGACGTGGACGTGGCGAACCTCTTCACCACGGACACCGACATCCAGGCCAACGACTGGGTGGTGCTGACCGACCCTGAGAACCTCATCCCCGGCCAGCACGTCGTCCCGCTCATCGCCGACCGCAAGGCCGACTCCACGGTCCGCAAGGCCCTGGCCCGCCTCGGCAACGTCCTCACCACGGCCCAGCTGACCGAGCTCAACCGCCAGGTGGACAAGGACAAGAAGGACCCGGAGGACGTGGCGAACACGTACGCGAAGCAGCACGGGCTGGCTTGAGGACGTCGGAATCCGACTGACCCCTGGAGACACACCGAGACACTGAATCGGCAGCTCCAGGGGATGCCGGCGGCTCACCTCCGACCACGAGGTCGTCGAGGACTTCATCCGGCCCCTGGAACGTAACGGCGTCGGCCTGCGTCACCCTCGCCCAGCCGGTGAGGCCGCCATGACCCCGGCCGGTACCCCGGCGCCGGCGGCGCAGAACTGCGCCCCTTCCGGCGACAAGGGCATGACCCACGGCAGAAGTCGGCCGACAGCCGATGGCGGCCCCGGTCGGCGACGGTGTGCGCCCCCGTCGCGCTTTCCTGCCACTTCGGTCACGCGCTCAAAACCGCGCCGGTGAGGCCGGACGGGCCCTCGCCGCCCCCGGCGCCATGACACGACAGCCACGCGTTCCGCCCTGCCGGTCGATCTCGCCCTTCGGCGGCCTTCAAAGGCATCGATTCACCCTATTGACACGTGGCCGAAACGCGCCCAGCATGAGGGCGTTCGCGATTCACCTCTGAATAGCTATTCAGCCCGCTCTGGCGGCCGGCCTCAGCCCCACCCCGCACCCTCACCTCGCCCCGTTCGCCGAGCACCTCCGGCCGACGCCGCGAGTCCCGTCGGGCCCCAAGATCCAGCGATCAAGGACGATCCAGATGCTCACCACAGACCCAGCCGGGACCGCGCGGTTCCGGGACCGGCGTCGGCGTGTCGCCGATGAAGATCTGGCCGGCCGGCTCCGCGAGTTGGGGCAGCTGTCCACCGATGTGCGGCGCAGCGTCGTGCGGATGATCGACGGCGCCCAGCTCGGTCACATCGGCGGCGATCTGTCGGTGACGGACATCCTCGTCACCCTGTTCGGCGGGGTGCTGGCCGTGGATCCCGAGAAGCCGCGCGATCCCGATCGTGACCGCTTCATCCTCAGCAAGGGGCACTGCGCGGCCGCCCTGTACGCGACGCTCGCCCACAGCGGCTTCTTCCCGCTGTCCGAGTTGTCCACGTTCATGGCGCCGCTGTCCCCGCTCAACGGCCACCCGAACCGCCGGAAGGTGCCGGGCGTCGAGACGAACACCGGGCCCCTCGGACACGGCTTCCCCGTCGCGGTCGGCTGTGCTCTCGCGGCCAAGGTGGCCGGCCGCTCGTACCGCACCTTCGTGGTCCTGGGCGACGGCGAACTCCAGGAGGGGAGCAACTGGGAGGCGGCGATGACCGCCGCGCACTACGACCTCGCCTCGCTCACGGCGGTCGTCGACCGGAACCGTCTCCAGCAGGGTGCCCGTACCGAGGAGACCAAGCGGCTCGAGCCGCTCGCGGACAAGTGGGCGAGCTTCGGCTGGGAGGTCCGGGGGGCCGACGGACACGACCACGGACAACTGCTGTCCGCACTGCGCCCTTCCACCACCGGCAGGCCGGTCGCCGTCGTGGCCGACACCGTCAAGGGGAAGGGCGTGTCGTTCATCGAGGACCGCGTGGAGTGGCACCACAAGGTGCCCAACGCCGCGCAGGTTCAAGCCGCCTTGGAGGAGCTCAGCCGATGACTGCCGATGTCGTACCCGAGACCGCGCAGACCTACGACTGCCGCCAGGCGTTCGCGGACGAACTGATCGCGCTGGCCACCCAGGACGAGCGGATCGTCGCCGTCTGCAACGACTCCGTCGGGTCGAGCAACCTCGTCCGGTTCAGGGAGCTCTTCCCCGACCGCCTCATCAACGTCGGCATCGCCGAGCAGGATCTCGTCGGCGTCGGCGCCGGGCTCGCGATCGGCGGGTTCGTCCCGTTCGTCAGCGCGGCGGGTCCCTTCCTGACCGGCCGCGCCACGGAGCAGATCAAGACCGACGCCGCCTATAACGGGCTTCCGGTGGTGCTCTGCGGCCAGAGCCCTGGTCTGGCCTACGGGGAGCTGGGTCCCACCCACCATTCGATCGAGGACCTGTCCTGGATGCGAGCGATCGCCGACCTGGCCGTCGCCGTCCCCGCGGACCCGGAGCAGACCCGCGCCGCCGTACGCTGGGCCGCCGCGCACGACGGCCCCACCTACCTGCGGATCCCGCGGTTCAAGGTCCCGTCGGTCACACCGCGGGACGCACCGTTCGAACCCGGCCGCAGCATCCAGCTCACCAGCGGCGGCGACGTCACCGTCATGGCCGTCGGAACCATGGTCTCCCGCGCCCTGGCCGCCGCCGAGACGCTGCGCGCCGAGGGTGTCGGCGTACGGGTGCTGAACATGACCTTCGTCGAGCCGCTGGATGTGGAAGCCGTCCTGCGGGCCGCTCGGGAGACGCGAGGCATCGTCACCGTCGAGGAGGCGACCACCACGGGCGGCCTCGGCGCGGCGGTGGCGGGCATCGTGGCGCAGAAGCATCCCGTGCCCATGCGGATTCTCGGCGTAAAGCGCGAATTCGCCCCGACCGGGAGTGCCGCCTTCCTGCTGGAGTACTTCGGGCTCACGGCCGACGGCATCGTCTCCGCCGTGCGGGATCTCGTGGCCGACGACCGCCACGGGGGTGCGCATGAGCACGGATGAAAGGGGTTCACGCCGGTTCGCGGGCAAGAGCGTCGTCGTCACCGGGGCGGCACAGGGCATCGGGCGCGGGATAGCCGCCCGGTTCGCGGGCGAAGGAGCCGACGTCCTGATGCTCGACCTGTCCGCGGCCGTCGAGGAGACGGCCGCGCAGGTCGCCGCCCAGCACCCCGACGGCAGCGCGCTCGGCGTCCGTGCGGATGTGACCTCGGCGGACGACGTGACCCGCGCCTTCGACCTCGCCGACCGCACTCGGGGCGGTGTGGACGTCCTGGTCAACAACGCCGGCGTCATCACCATCAGCCCGCTGGAGGACCTGAGCCTCGCCGACTGGCAGAAGGTCCTCGCCGTCAACACCACCGGTACGTTCCTCTGCTCCCAGGCCGCCGCCGCGAGCATGCGGCGGCACGGACGCGGCGGGCGCATCCTCAACGCCGCCTCGGGCCAGGCACGTCAGGGCTTCGTCTACACGCCGCACTACGCGGCCAGCAAGTTCGGTGTCGTGGGTCTCACGCAGAGCCTGGCGAAGGAACTCGCCAAGGACCGGATCACCGTGAACGCCTATTGCCCGGGCATCGTCGGCAGCGACATGTGGGACTACAACGACCGCGCCTGGGGCCGGCTGCTCGGCGACTACGAACCGGGCGAGCTCATGGCCGAGTGGGTCGCGAACATCCCGCTGGGACGGGCCGGCACCGACGACGACGTGGCCAACCTCGTGCTCTTTCTCGCCTCGGAGGAAGCGGCGTACATCACGGGCCAGACGGTCAACGTCGACGGGGGGATGTTCATGAACTAGCACGTCACGCCCGTGACGACAGCGCCGGTGACCGAAACCGGTCCATGCCACCCCTCCCGACCTGGATGCACTTTTCACTATCCGGAGACCTTCATGAGTACGACCAGCAACGCGGCGAAGCCCCTGGACGCACCGCCGGCCGAACGACGGCTGAAGGCGCCGTCGTGGGTGACCGGACTGCTCACAGGATCCCGCGGTCCGGCAGTGGGTCTGATCGTCATGTGCGTCGTCTTCTACATAGCGACGCCGTATTTCCTGACCCAGAACAACCTGCTGAACATCGTCGACCAGGCGGTGATCCTGGGACTTCTCGCCCTCGGCATGACGGCCGTGATCATCACCGGCGGCATCGACCTCTCGGTCGGCGCCGTGCTGGCGCTGGCGACCATGGTGCTCGGGTGGACCTCCCACGACCTGGGCTGGCCGCTGTGGCTGAGCGCGCTCGTGGCGATCGGCGTCGCGGGAGCGTGCGGCCTGGCCAACGGGCTGGGCGTCACTTTCACGAAACTCCCGCCCTTCATCGCCACCCTGGCGATGATGTCGATCGCCCGTGGCCTGGCCAACGTCATCACCGACGGACAGCAGATCGTCGGGTACCCGGAGTGGTTCGGCGACCTCTCCACCGTGCGGTACCTCGGCGTCTTCACCCTCGTCACCTTCGTGCTTGTCGTGCTGTACGTGGCGGGGTGGGCCTACATGCGCTACCGGACCGGCGGGCGTGAGCTGTACGCCATCGGCGGCAGCTCGGAGGTCGCCCGGCTCGCCGGCATCAGCGTGCGGAAGAGGACGGTGCTCGTCTACACCGTGACCGGCGTCCTGGTCGGCCTGGCCGGTGTCTTCCTCTCGATGCGTCTGGACTCCTCGCAGCCGAGCGCCGGAACGGGCTACGAACTCGACGCGATCGCTGCCGTGGTGATCGGCGGCGCGAGCCTGAGCGGCGGCGTCGGCTCCGTCACCGGAACCCTTTTCGGCGTCCTGATCATCGGCGTCCTGCACAACGGGCTCAACCTCCTCGGAGTCTCCCCGTTCGTCCAGCAGATCGTCATCGGCGTGGTGATCGCCCTGGCCGTCATGGTCGACGTCCTGCGCCGACGCGAGACGCGCTGACCGTCTCAGCCCGTCCCCACCCCACTTGGAGCCGCCGCTCTCCCCGAGTCGCCGGGTCCGCTTCCCGAAGGAGCACCATCGCCATGAAGTCGCACTACCGCTGGATCGCCACCGGAATCGTCGCCGCCCTCGCCGTCAGTGTCACCGCATGCAACAGAGAAAGCGCCGGCACGGCCACCGCCGACGGCAAGCCGGTGACGATCGGTCTCGCCGTCGCCAATCTCCAGGCCGACTTCTTCAACCAGATCAAGCAGTCCGTCGAAGCCGAAGCGAAGAAGAAGGGCATCAAGGTCGTGGTGGCGGACGCCCGCGGTGACGCGGCGACCCAGGTCAACCAGATCCAGGACTTCATCAGCCGTCAGGTCAGCGCCATCATCTACATCCCGGCCGGCGCCACGGCCGCCGGTGTGCCGGTGAAGGCGGCGGAACGCGCGAAGATCCCCGTCATCACGGTCGACCGCAACCCCGGGGACGCCCCGGGCAGGTCGTTCATCGCCACCGACAGCGTCGCGGCCGCCAAGACGCTCGGCGAGTGGGTGATCAAGCAGAAGGGCGGCAAGGGCCAACTGGCCATCCTCCAAGGCCAGATCGGCACCACCCCACAGGTCGACCGGCAGAAGGGCTTCGGCCAGGCGCTCGCCGAGGCGCCCGGGATCAAGGTGGTCTCACAGCAGACCGCCGACTGGGCGCAGGACAAGGCGTACTCCGTGGCCCAGGACATGCTCCAGGCCCGCCCGAGCATCGACATCATGTGGGGTCAGGCCGACGCGATGGCCCTCGGTGCCGCGCAGGCGGTGAAGAGCGCCGACGGCAAGAAGCGTCTGATCGTCGGCTTCGACGGCGACGTCGCGGGTCTGAAGGCCGTCCGCAACGGCACCATCGACGCCACCATGGTCCAGCAGACCCAGAAGATGGGGCGGATGTCGGTGAGCACCGCGCTGGACGTCCTCGACGGCAAGGACGTCCCGGCGACGCAGTTGCAGCCCGCCTTCCTCCTGACCAAGGACGACAAGGCGAAGGCCGACGAGTACATCAAGACCCACCCCTGAGCCCGGGAAGCGACGTCATCATGACGAACGTCAGCCAAGTCACGAGGGACCAGACACACGAGGGCCTGGTCGTGCGGGGCGTGTCCAAGCGCTTCGGCGCGACACAGGCCCTGGACCGGATCGACTTCGACGTGCGCCCCGGCGAGGTAGTGGCGCTGCTCGGCGAGAACGGCGCCGGGAAGTCCACCATCGGCAACATCATCGCCGGCACGTTCCCTTCCGACACCGGTCGGATGACCTGGCGGGGACGGCCTTACGAGCCGAAGTCGCCAGGGGACGCCATCACTCACGGCATCGGGCTCATCCATCAGGAGACGCGCCTGCTGCCGGACCTGTCGATCGCGGAGAACGTCTTCCTGGGCCGGCTCCTCACCCGCGGCGGACGCATCGACCGTACGGAGATGAACCGCCGCGCCGAGGAACAACTGCACCGTCTCGGGCTGGACATCTCCCCCACCCGGCTGGTCGGCACGCTCCGTGTGGCCGCGCAGCAACAGGTCGAGATCGCCAAAGCCCTGACACTGAACGCCGGGCTGCTGATCCTCGACGAGCCGACAGCCGCTCTCGGCGGTGACGAGACCGATCACCTCTTCGAGCGGATCGACGCGCTGCGGAAGGAAGGCGTGTCCTTCGTCTACGTCAGCCACCGCCTGGAGGAGATCGCCCGTATCTGCGACCGCATCGTGGTGATGCGGGACGGGCAGCGGGTCGCCACGCATGCGACCGCGCAGGTGCCCGTGTCACAGCTGGTCGAGGAGATGGTGGGACGCAGCGTCGAACGGATCTTCCCGGACACGGGAGAACCGGCGGAGCGTGAGGTGCTGCGCGTGGAGGGCCTGTCCAACCCCTCCTTCAGGGATGTCTCCTTCAGCGTGCGCGCCGGCGAGGTGTTCGGCATCGCCGGGATCGTCGGCGCCGGACGCACCGAGGTCGTGCGGGCGATCGCGGGAGTCGACCCGGTGACCGGCGGAAAGGTGTCCGTCGACGGCCGGGTGCTGCGGCTGCGCGGGCCCCGGGACGCCATCGAGGCCGGGGTGGCGCTCGTACCCGAGGACCGCAAGGGCCAGGGCGCCGTGCTCGACCTCTCGATCGGCGACAACGTGGTGCTGCCCAGCCTCGGCCGGGTCGCCCGGCAGGGCTGGCTGACCCCGCAGCGCGTCACCGAGGTCGCCACCGACGCGATCAAGACGATGACGGTCAAGGGACGGGCCGCGCAGCCGGTGCGGACGCTGTCCGGGGGCAACCAGCAGAAGGTCGTCATCGCCAAGTGGCTGGAGCGCAAGCCCAAGGTCATCATCCTGGACGAGCCCACCCGTGGCATCGACGTCGGTGCCCGGGCGGCCATCTACGAGGTGATCGCGGACCTGGCCCGATCGGGCATGGCGGTCGTGGTCGTCAGCTCCGACCTCGACGAGGTCCTGGGACTGTCCCACCGCGTACTGGTCCTCAGCCGAGGGCGGCAACAGGGCATTCTGCCGGCGGAGGAGGCGACGAACTCCGCGGTCATGCACCTCGCTACGGCATGAGCCACTGGCCTGTCCCGCTGCCCGGGCCGACGGCCCGGGCAGCGGTCTCTCCGCGCCCTCGGTGTGCCGGCAGGGCTCCTTCCGTCTCTTGCTCGGGCCGTTGAGGCCGCCCCCTTGACTCATCCGGTTTCGCGGGCTTCACTTCGAGTGAATCGCAACGCAGACCTGAATGGATATGCACACATGGTTCTCGCACCAGTCCCCAGCGCCACGGCGCGGCTCGCCGGCATCCGGCGCGAGCTGCGCGCGGCGCCCCCGGCAGAGCGCGCCGCGCGCCTGAGGGAGCTGGCCTACTCGATCCGCCGCAGCGACCTGGAGATGATCAGCCGGGCCGGTCAGGGCCACATCGGCGGTGACTTCTCCGCCGCCGACATCGTCACCGTGCTGTACTTCGCGGTGCTCGACGTCCGACCCGAGGAGCCGGAGTGGGCCGAGCGGGACCGGTTCGTGCTCAGCAAGGGCCACGCCGCGGGCATCCTGTACTCGGCCCTGGCGCACGCCGGCTTCTTCCCCGAGGCCGAGCTGACGACGTTCCTGGAGCCGCTGTCGCCGCTCAACGGCCACCCCAACCGCCGGAAGGTGCCCGGGGTGGAGACCAACACCGGTCCGCTGGGGCACGGATTCCCGGTGGCCGTGGGGATGGCGGTCGCCGCCAAGCTGGACGGCTCCAGCCGCCGCACCTACGTACTCACCGGTGACGGCGAACTCCAGGAAGGAAGCAACTGGGAAGCCGCGATGAGCGCGTCCCAGCAGCGTCTCGGCCGGCTGACCGTGATCGTCGACCGCAACCGCTTCCAGCAGGGCGCCGCCACGGAGGAGACCTCGGGCCTGGACCCGCTCGACGCCAAGTGGGCCTCCTTCGGCTTCGACGTCCGCGCCGTCGACGGCCACGACTACGGGGCTCTCTACCAGGCCCTGAGCGAAGAGCGCTCCCTCGACGACCGCCCCCTGTGCCTGATCGCCGACACGATCAAGGGCAAGGGCGTGTCCTTCATCGAGGACCGCGTCGAGTGGCACCACAAGGTGCCCACCGCCGAACAGACCGCCGCCGCCCTCGAGGAGCTGACCGCCCGATGAGCACCACCGCCGCCGCGAGCACCGCCACCACCACCGCCGCAGCCGCCGAGCTGCACGACTGCCGCAAGACGTTCGCCGAGACGCTGATCGAGCTCGCGGAGACGGACCCGCGCACCGTGGCCGTGTGCAACGACTCCGTCGGCTCCTCCAGCCTCAAGGAGTTCCAGCAGCGTTTCCCGAACCGGCTGGTCAACGTCGGCATCGCCGAGCAGCTGATGGTCGGCGCGGGCGCCGGCCTCGCGAACGGCGGCCGCGTCCCGTTCGTCTGCGCCGCGGCTCCCTTCCTCACCGGCCGCGCCCTGGAACAGATCAAGGCGGACGTCGCCTACTCGCGCACCAACGTCAAGCTGTGCGCCATGAGCCCCGGCTTCGCCTACGGTCAGCTCGGCCCGACCCACCACGGTGTCGAGGACTTCGCCTGGCTGCGCACCCTGCCCGAGATGGTCGTCCTGGCACCGGCCGACCCGGCCGAGACGCGTGAGGCGCTGCTCTGGGCCCACCGGTACGACGGCCCCGTCTACCTGCGCATCGGCCGCACCAAGGTGCCGGACCTGGCCCCCCACGTTCCCTTCCAGGCCGGACGCGCCGCATGTCTGCGCGACGGCCGTGACATTACGCTGATCGGTGTGGGCACGACGGTCTCCGCAGTGTTGTCCGCCTCCGCGAAGCTGGCCGCCGAGGGGGTCGACGCGCGCGTCCTCAACTTCTCCACCGTCAAGCCGCTGGACGAGGAGGCGCTGCTCGCGGCAGCCGCCGAGACCGGCCGCATCATCACCGTCGAGGAGGCCAACGTCCACGGCGGGCTCGGCAGCGCCGTCGCGGAGTTCCTCGCCGCCCGCGAGCCCGTGCCGATGAAGCTGCTCGGCGTGCGCGACGAGTTCACCCCGACCGGCAGTCCGGCCTTCCTGGCCGAGTACTTCGGCATCGACGCCGAGGCCATCGCCCGTGCCGCGCGCGGGCTGACAGGCGCCGGGCAGGGAGCGGCGGCATGAGTGCCGTCAGCAGAGGCGCCGTCCTCGCCCTCGACCAGGGCACCAGCGGCACGAAGGGACTGCTCGTCGAAGAGGACGGACGGGTCGTCGCCACCGCGCACCGGCCGCTGACCCAGCAGTACCCGGAGCCCGGCTGGGTCGAGCAGGACCCGGCCGTCCTGTGGCGCAGCGTCACCGGCGTGGCCGAGGAACTGGCCGCCCGGGCCGCCACCGCGGGCACGCGCGTCGTCGGCCTCGGGCTGAGTGTCCAGCGTGAGGCAGTCCTGGTCTGGGACCCGGACACCGGGGCCGCGCTGTCGCCGCTCGTCAGCTGGCAGGACCGGCGGACCGCCGAGCGGTGCGCCAAGCTGACCGCCTCGCCCGAGGGTGAACTCATCAGCGGCCGCACCGGTCTGCCGGTCGACCCGATGTTCTCCGCGACCAAGGCCGAGTGGCTGCTGGACCGGCTCGACCCGAGCCGCGAGGCGGCCACCGCCGGCCGGCTGCGCGTCGGCACGGTCGACGCCTGGCTGCTGCACCGGCTCACCGGCGGCGCCACCGATGCCACCGAGACCGGCTGCGCATCCCGTACACAGCTCGTGCGCGTGGACGACGCCGCATGGGATCCCGACCTGCTCGACCTGTTCCGCATCCCCCGTACGGCACTCCCCCGCATCGCGGCCTCGGACGGTACGGGCGAGGAGCTGGGCCACACCCGGAACGTACCGGGCCTCGCGGACGGGCTGCCCATCGCGGCGGTGCTCGGGGACTCGCACGCCGCGCTCTTCGCGCAGAGCCACGGCCGGCCGGGCGTGGTGAAGGCCACGTACGGCACCGGCGCCTCGCTCATGGTCCTCAACCCCGAGGGCCACCGGCCCGCCGGGGGCATCGCCGCCACCCTGGCGTGGCGGCGTACCCGGGACGGCGGTGCCGCGCACGCCCTCGAGGCGAACATAGCCTCCGCGGGCACGGCGATCCGCTGGGCCGCCCAGCTGCTCGGCACCGACTCCGCCGGCATCGCCGCCCTGGCGGTCGACGCGCGGGAGGCCTCCGAGGTGTACCTGGTCCCGGCGTTCTCCGGACTGGGCGCCCCGTACTGGGACCGCGGCGCCCGCGCCCTCCTGGTCGGCATGGACTTCGACACCGGCCCCGCCGAAGTGGCGCGTGCCGCGGTCGAGTCGATGGCCTTCCAGGTGGCCGACACGCTCTCCCGTTTCGACACCGTCCTCGGTGGCCCGGTCGCCGAGCTGCGCGCGGACGGCGGTCCGACGGGCAACGACCGCCTCATGGCGCTCCAAGCCGAGCTGATAGGGCGGCCCGTGCTCCGGGCCGGCCGACCGGAGGTGTCCGCCCTGGGCGTCGCCTACCTGGCCGGCACCGCGCTCGGCGTCTGGGACGACGCCGACCTGCCCGGCCTCACACCGCAGGGCACCCGCTTCGCTTCGCACGAGGACGACGCCTGGCGCAACCGCCGTATGGCCGGCTGGCACGACGCGGTCGCCTGCGCTCGCGGAAAGCGGACCTGACACCGACCGGGACCGGTAGGCCCGCCCACGAGTCGCTTCCCCGCCGCCCGCGCATCGCGGGCCAACGCCCCCAGGCACTCCTCCGCCGCTCCACCACTGTCGAAAGAGCCGCACCATGACCTTCACCCCCGAGGCGTTCTCCCTCGAAGACAAGCCCGCGTTCATCACCGGCGCGGGCAGCGGCATCGGCCGGGCCATCGCCCTGGGCTTCGCCGCCTGCGGCGCCGACGTCGCCTGCTTCGACCGCGACGCCGACGCCGCCCAGGCCACCGCCGACCAGATCGTCGCGGCGCACGGCCGGGCGGTGGGGGTCGGCGGAGACGTCACCTCCCCCGAGTCCCTGGCCGAGGCCGTCCGCACCGCCGCCGCGTCGATCGGCCCGATCCGTACCGCGGTCAACTGCGCGGGCGTGGCCGGCGCCACCGCCGCCGAGGACATGCCCGCCGAGGACTTCCGCCGTGTCGTCGACATCAACCTCACGGGCGTGTTCCTCAGCGCCCAGGCCGAGGCCCGCGTGATGCTCGCCCACGGCGGCGGCTCGATCATCAACATCGCCTCCATGTCCGGGACCATCGCCAACCGCGGACTGCTTCAGGCCCACTACAACGCCTCCAAGGCCGGCGTCATGCACCTCACCAGGAGCCTGGCCACGGAGTGGGCCGACCGCGGCATCCGGGTCAACTCGATCAGCCCGGGCTACACCCTCACGCCGATGAACAAGCGGCCCGAGGTGGCCGAGCGTCTGAAGGCGTACGCCGCCGACACCCCGCTGGGCCGTATCGCCGAGGTCGAGGAGATGGTGGGCCCCGCGGTCTTCCTCGCCTCCGACGCCGCGTCCTTCGTCACCGGCTCCGACCTGATCGTCGACGGCGGGTACGTCTGCTGGTGAGCGGTGCCCGGTCCCCGTAGCGCTCCCGGGACCGCTGTCGGCAATACGCGGGACGACCCCGATCCGGCCGAAGCCGTGCCCGGGGATCAGGCCATCAAGGCCGCGGCCGTCTCCTGATCGGTCACCAGCACATCCACCAGGCCGCCCGCCACGGCCGACCGGATCGCCTTGTGCTTACGACTGCCGCCCGCCACTCCTATCTTCCGGCGGGCGGCGGCAAGCTGCTCACGGCTGATGCCGACGACCCGGGAGTCCAGCTCCGACTCGACCGGCCGGCCCTCGGCGTCGTAGAACCGCAGGCACACGTCACCCACCGCGCCCAGCTTCTCCAGCCCGGCGCGCTCCTCGTCGGAGAAGGCGTTGCCGCTGCGGGCGAGCGTGCTGGACGGTGTGATCTCGCCGATGCCCACCAGCGCCACGTCCAGGTCGCCGAGCTCGCCCAGGGCCGCCGACACGAACGGGTCCGCGCGCAGCGCCTGCGCGCTCTCCGCCGACCCGGCCACACCGGGCGCCTGAAGATAGACGGCCTCACCGTTCACCAACTGCGCCAGCTGACCGGTCATGCGCGAGGCGTGGCCCGCCGCGGCGGGATCGCCGATGCCGCCCACCGCCTGCACGATGCGCACGTTCTTCAGTCCGGGGACCGGCTGCATCGCCTGCACCGTGGCGAGCAGACTGGCGCTCCACGACGAAATGCCCACGGTGTCGCTCGAGCGCAACGTCGTCTGGAGGTAGTAGGCGGCAGCCGCGCCGAGATCGCCGAGCATCGTGCGCTCGTTGTCCGGAGCGGTTTCGACGACCAGGGCGAGCTTCAGCCCGTACCGCTCCTGGAGGCCGTCCTCCAGGTCGGGGTGGGTGCCGGACGGCGGTGTCACGGTGATCCGCACGATGCCCCGGTCCTGCGCCTTCTTCAGCAGCCGCGACACCTTCGCCTGCGACAGATCCAGCCGTGCCGCGATCTCCGGCTGTCGTATGCCCTGAAGGTGATACAGCCGGGCCACGTGCGTCATCATCCGCAGTTCCTCGCCGACGATCGCCACGGGACACCTCTCCTGTCGTCTCCTGCCGTCCGAGCCGCCGGAGCACACGCGCTCCCCCCACGCTTGCCTCGACGGCCCTGCATAGATATTCGCACAGGCCGGAGGGTCGGCTCCGAGGCAACCCCCGGTTTCGAGGCGCTGAAAGCGCCCTGAAACCGCGCTGAATGCGCCCTGCCGCAGCCTCTGCGGCATGACGACAACGACATCCCGCTCACTCGCCATCGCGGCCAAGGGGCTGCGCAAGGTCTACGGGGACAAGACGGTCCTCGACGGTATCGATCTCGCTGTGCCCGCCGGCACCGTGTTCTCCCTGCTCGGCCCGAACGGCGCCGGCAAGACCACCGCCGTCAAGATCGTCTCCACCCTCATCACCGCCGACGCCGGCGAGCTGCACGTCGGCGGCCACGACCTGGCCGACGACCCGCAGGCCGTGCGGGCCGCGATCGGCGTCACGGGGCAGTTCTCCGCCGTCGACGGCCTGATCACCGGAGAGGAGAACATGCTCCTCATGGCAGACCTGCACCGCCTCTCCCGCAGCGAGGGCCGCCGTAGCTCCGCTGAACTCCTTGAGCGCTTCGACTTGGTGGAGGCCGCGAAGAAGCCCGTCTCCACCTACTCCGGCGGGATGAAGCGCCGCCTCGACATCGCCATGACTCTGGTGGGCAACCCGCGGATCATCTTCCTCGACGAGCCGACCACCGGCCTCGACCCGCGCAGCCGCCACAACATGTGGCAGATCATCCGCGAACTCGTCTCCGACGGGGTGACCGTCTTCCTCACCACCCAGTACCTGGAGGAGGCCGACGAACTCGCCGACCGCATCGCGGTGCTCAACGACGGCAAGATCGCCGCCGAGGGCACCGCCGACGAGCTGAAGCGGCTCATCCCCGGCGGACATGTCCGGCTGCGCTTCACCGACCCGTCCGCGTACCAGTCCGCCGCCGTCGCCCTGCGTGACGCAACCAGGGACGACGAGGCTCTGGCGCTGCAGATCCCCAGCGACGGCAGTCAGCGCGAGCTGCGTTCCGTCCTCGACTGGCTGGACTCGGCCGGCGTCGAGGCGGACGAGCTGACCGTGCACACCCCCGACCTCGACGATGTGTTCTTCGCCCTCACCGGCGGTGCCGGCGTCCCCGACCAGTCCAAGGAGACCGTCCGATGAGCGCCTTCTCCCTCGCCGTCCGCGACTCGACCACGATGTTGCGCCGCAACCTGTTGCATGTGCGGCGCTACCCGTCCATGACCCTGAACCTGCTGCTCACGCCGATCATGCTGCTGCTGCTCTTCGTCTACGTCTTCGGAGGCGTGATGAGCGCGGGCATCGGCGGCGGCGGCGCGGACCGCGCCGACTACATCGCCTATCTCGTCCCGGGCCTGTTGATGATGACCATCGGCAGCACCGTGATCGGAGCCGCGATCGCCGTCTCCATGGACATGACCCAGGGCCTCATCGCCCGCTTCCGCACGATGGCGGTCTACCGCGGGTCCGTGCTCGTCGGGCACGTCGTGGGCAGCGTGTTGCAGGTGCTCGCCAGCCTGGTCCTCGTCGGTGCCATCGCCGTGGCCATCGGCTTCCGGTCCACGGACGCCACGGCCCTGGAATGGCTGGCGGCATTCGGACTGGTCGCGCTGTTCACCCTGGCGCTCACCTGGATCGCGGTCGGGATGGGCATGGCCAGCCCGAACCCCGAGGCGGCCGGCAACATGGCAACGCCGCTGATCCTCCTCCCCCTCATCTCGAGCGCCTTCGTCCCCATCGACGCGATCCCGGGCTGGTTCCAGCCGATCGCCGAGTACCAGCCGTTCACGCCCGCCATCGAGACCCTGCGCGGGCTGCTGCTCGGCACCGAGATCGGCAACAACGGGTGGATCGCGATCGCCTGGTGCGTCGGCCTGACCGCGCTCGGCTACCGCTGGTCGACGGCGTTGTTCAACCGCGACCCCAAGTAGCTGCCATGACTGCGCGGGCCGCCTCCCGCAGCTCGTCCCGCTCCAGGGCGGCGTACTCCGACACCGCGTCGGCGTAGGCCGCCCTGTCGGCGTCCTGGGCCGCCTTCCGGGCGCGGTCCGCCGACATCGTCGGCTGGAACTCGCGCAGCACCCGCAGCCGTTCCGCCAGCGCGATCATCCGCACGGCACGGGCGTCGCCGGAGGCGAGCCCCGTCATGCCGAGCGCGTGGAGCGCCGTCCCTGACAGATGGAGATCCATGGGCGAGCCGGACGGACCGCAGAGCAGAGTCCGCAGCCCCTGCCGCAGCCGGTGGACCGGCTCGGCGACCAGCTCGAGGCGGCCGGCATGCGCGTGCGCCGTCACCGCCACCGACTGGATCTGCAGGGCCCACCGGTCGAGGAAGGGGTCGCCGCTGTGCATCGAGCCGAACTCGGCCACCAACTCCGCGGCGCTGCGCCACAAGCCGAGCCCGACCTCGGTCAGTCCGCGGGCGAGCGCGATCTCGGCACGGCCGCCGAGGTCGGAGAAGGAGTCGTCCTGCGGGGTGTTGTCGCCCTCCGCCTGCCGCAGCCAGTACTCGGCCTCATCGGGGTCGCCACGCTGTAGGCAGGCGAGGGCGAGGCCCCAGCGGACGCCGATGAAGTCCTGCTCGCCGCCGAGCCGCGGCAGCGCCTCGAGCACCGCCTTGAGGTACCCGTACGCGGCCTCGCCCTGCTCCGTCTTCAAGCACAGCTCGCCCAGCCGGGCGTAGCCCATGATGTGCAGGAACGGGTTGTCGACCGGCGCCAGTACGGTGATGATCCGGCGCGCCGAGGCGAGCGCGCCGTCGAGGTCGTGCTCGTACTCCCAGACGTAGGTGGCGACGCACTCGGCGACGCCGGCGAGCAGCGGCTGCTCGCTGTCGCAGAGCTTCCGCAGCACGTCGTAGTCGGGAGGCAGCATCTCGGGAACCGCGCTCAGCACGATTGCCGTGGCGCGCACCAGCGTGTCCGGCGGGGCCGGGGGCAGCCGCCTGAGGGTGACGAGGTGGCGTACGACGTGCGGGCCGTATCCCATGAACAGGCTCGCCGTGCACAACACCGCGGCGGCGCGGGCGACTTCGACACCTTCGGGCTCGGGGTGGTAGTGCGACAGCGGCGGGCCGGTGTCCGCGGCGAGGGCGGTGAGGCGGGGGTAGTCGGAGCCGGTGGACCACAGGGCGGCGAGGACGGCGGTGAGGGCGGCGATGGTGGGGCCGTCCGTACGGGCCAGGGCGTGTCGCAGGGCCAGCACGAGGTTGTCCTGCTCGGCCCTGATCCGCTCCCGGGCGGTCAGCGGTTTCGCGCCGAAGATCCAGTCGTGGTACGTGACCCCGAAGTCCCGCGCCCAGGCGAGGAACCGGCCGATGGCCTCCTCGTCCTCTCCCGCCTCCGCACGCCGGGCCGCGCTGAACTCCCGTACGGTCTCCAGCATCCGGAACCGCACGCCGGCCGGGGTGTCGGCGACGGTGAGCAGCGACTGATCGGCCACCTGCTCAAGCAGGAACACGGCGTCCTCGCCAAGCACATGCTCCGCCGCCCCGGCGGAGAAGCCGCCGGGAAAGACGGACAGCGTGCGCAGCAGCGCCCTGGCGTCCTCGTCGAGGAGGTTCCAGCTCCACTCCACGACCGCGTGCAGCGTGCGGTGGCGCTCCGGTACGTCCCGTGCCCCGCCGCGCAGCAGCGCGAACCGGTCGCCGAGGCGGCGGGCGATCTCCGGCACAGAAAGGGCCCGCACCCGTGCCGCGGCCAGCTCCACGGCGAGCGGCAGCCCGTCGAGGTGGCGGCACAGCCCGGCCACCGCGTCCGGCGGCAGCTCGACCCCGGGACGGGCGGCCCGGGCACGCTGGGTGAACAGTTCGACCGAGGTGTCGAGACCGAGCTCCGGCAGCGCGTACACCGCTTCCGACGTGAGGCCGAGCGGGGCCCGGCTGGTGGCGAGCACCCGCAGGTCCTTGGAGGACGAGACCAGGGCCTTGACGAGGTCGGCGGCGCCCCGGATGACCTGCTCGCAGTTGTCGAGGACCAGCAGCGCGGGCCCGGAGCCGAGCACGCCGAGGATGCCGGACACCGGAGCGGCCGAGGCGTGGCCGCTCATGGCAGCGGGCCGCCCCTCGCCCGCGCCGAGCGCGGAAGCCACCTCGGCGCCCACGTCCTCGTCCGCTGTGACGCCGGCGAGCGGCACGAAATGCACCAGGCGCTGCTCGGCCCGGCGGCTGACGGCATGCGCGAGCCGGGTCTTGCCGAGGCCACCGGGGCCTACGACAGTGACGGCGCGGGAGGCGCTCAGCAGCCGCCGCACCGCCGCGATGTCCTCGTCCCGCCCCAGGAGTGGGTTCGGCTCGTGCGGCACACCGTGCCGGACGACAGGTGCCTCGCCGCGCAACAGTTCCCGCTGTACGGACTTGAGCGTGGCGCCCGGATCCGTGCCGAGCCTCTCGCGCAGCTCACGGCGGTACGCCTCGTACCGCGTCAGCGCGGCGGACGGGCCCGCCGTCGCTGCCTCGCAGCGCAGCAGCTCAGCGAGCACCTCCTCGTCGAGCGGATGCTCCGAGGCGGCCGCGGCCAGCGGCCCGGCCGCCTCCGCGTGCCGTCCGAGGCGGGCGAGCGCTAGCGCCCGCGCGCGCATGAGAGCGCCGCGGACGGGAGCGCGCTCGGTGCGCAGCGCGGCTACAGGGTCGCCCGGGTCGTACGCCGCGTCAGGGGTGCCCTCCCACAGCGCGAGCCCGGCGTCGGCCTCGGCGAGCGATCCCGCATGGTCCCCGGCCCTGGCCCGGTCCGCGCTCGCGGCGGCGTGCAGCAGCAGGGCGGAGCTGTCGACCTGGTCCTCGGCGAGGGTGAGCCGGTATCCGGTCGGCGTGCCGACGATGACGTCCGCGCCCAGCTGCGCCCGCGCCCTGGACACGAGGACCTGCACCGCCTTCGCCGGCCGCTCCGGCAACTCGTCCGGCCACAGCCCCGCCACCAGGCGCTCGGTGCTGCAGCCCGTGCGTAAGTCGCCGGCGAGCAGCGCGAGAAGGCCGCGGAGCCGGGGCGCGGTGATCTCCTGTCCCCGATGGGCGACACGCGGCAGGAAGGTGAGGTCGGTGGTCACGCGTGCAGATTAGCCAAGTCGCCCGCGACTCCGAGGGGGCCGAGAAATCGCCCCCGGGAGCGCGAGTGCGGTGCTGATCATTTTCGCCGAGCCGGGGCAACACGACACGAGGGCAGAGCCTAATCGGCCGATTCCCGGTCGTCGGAGTAGATCACCAGCGTCTGTTCCGGCTGTTCGGCCAGGTGGAATGCGGTGTAAGCGAAATCGACCACCCCGCGTCCCTGGCGCCACAGCCGTTTCCGTCCGCCGTGCCGGGCCTGCACGTCGTACTGCGGCCACCACGCACGCACCTCCGGGCTGCCCGCGTTCAGCTCGTCGATCAGCCGGGTGTATCGGGGGTCGCCTGGGTGGCGTCCGGCCAGCGTCCGCAGCCGGGCGAGCAGGCCGCGTGCCTCGAGCTCCCAGTCGACGAGAACCTCCCGGGCCGCGGGTTCGAGGAACACCCAGCGCGCGAAGTTCGCCGGCCGGTCCGCCGCCGCGGTGAGGTTCGGGAAGAGTTCGTCGGCGGCCTGGTTGTGGCTGAGCACGTCGTAGTTGCCGCCGATGATGTACGCCGGGTGCGGTTGGAGCAGGAGTGGGACGGCCGCCACCTCGGCAGCGAGCGGCTCAGGTTCTTCTGTTTCGGCTGCAGGCGCGTGACCGGCGAGCTGGAAGAGATGACCGCGCTCGTGCCGGTCGAGTCGCAGAACCGAGGCGAGGGCGTCGAGCACCTGGTCCGAGGCGCGGATGTCCCGGCCCTGCTCGAGGTACGTGTACCAGGTTGCGCTGATGCCGGCGAGTAGCGCGAGTTCCTCCCGGCGTAGACCCGGGGTCCGGCGTCGGCCAGTGTGGGGCAGTCCGACCTGGTCGGGGGTGATCCGCTCTCTGCGGCTGCGTAGAAAAGCACTCAGCTCACGGCGTTGATCCGGTTGTCTCTGCATAGCAGCCCCAGTTCCAGAATAAACACGCTCTGGATACCAGGCTAAAGCCGTCCCAGACTGAAGTCCGAGCGGGGGCACCGCTTTCACTGACGGCCTGTGGACGGCGATCCACCGGAACCGGTACCGAGAAAGAAGAGGAAGACACCATGTCTGGAATCGACGGCAAGGTCGTGGCGATCACGGGAGCCAGCAGCGGCATCGGCGAGGCGACCGCGCTGCTGCTTGCCGCACGAGGCGCGCGGCTCGTTCTGGGTGCGCGCCGATCCGAGCGTCTCGCGGATCTGGTGGCGCGGATCGAGAAGTCGGGTGGCGCGGCAGTGCAGACCCGCACGGATGTGACCCGGCGGGACGACTTGGACGCCCTGGTCGCTTTGGCCGGTGAGCGATTCGGTCGACTCGACGTACTGGTCAGCAACGCCGGGGCCGGTACGATCTCGCCTCTCGACGATCTGCGCGTCGACGAGTGGGACGAGATGGTCGACGTCAACGTCAAGGGTGTGTTGCACGGAATCGGCGCCGCGCTCCCGGTCTTCCGGGCGCAGGGCACGGGCCACTTCATCACCACTGCCTCCACGGCCGCGTTTCGCATCGTGCCGGCAATGGCGGTCTACGCCGGCACCAAGTTCGCGGTCCGTGCCATTTGCGAAGGTCTGCGCCAGGAAGCCGGTGATTCCCTGCGGGTGACCACCGTCTCGCCCGGCGTAGTCGGAACCGACTTCGCTGACGCATCAACGAATCCGCAAGTCAGAGAGCAGATTGCGGAAATGCGGGACCGGATCGCGATCCCGCCTGAGGCAATCGCCCAAGCCATCGCGTTCGCAATCGAGCGGCCTGCAAACGTCGATGTGAACGAGATTGTCGTCCGTCCGACGGCCCAGAATTGAGCCCGCTCCAGTTCGAGGCCATGGCCATTCCTCGGCTCTGCCAGTCATTGCGGACCACGTACGGGATCTTGAGACCACGAGCAGCCCATGGCAGGCTCATGCCGCATGATCGATGAATTCGCGAAAGACAACCTGCACGGGAGACTGCGGCGGGACCGCAAGGCGCTGCTCTGGAAACTCGACGGCTTGTCCGAATACGACGCCCGCCGACCTTTGACAGCGACCGGGACCAACCTCCTCGGCCTGGTCAAACACGTGGCCACCGTCGAGGCCAGGTACTTCGGCGAGGTCTTCGACCGCCCTTCCCCGGAACCGCTGCCCCGGTGGCAGGACTACAACGGCAGCGATCTGTGGGCGACCGAGGACGAGACCCGCGATCAGATCATCGGGTTCTACCGGCGCACGTGGGAACACTCGGACGCGACGATCAACGAGCTTCCCCTGGACACCCCCGGCCACGTCCCGTGGTGGCCGGAGCCTCATACCAACACGAACCTGTTCGCCGTCATGGTCCATGTCCTCGGCGAGTCCATCCGGCATGCCGGGCACGCCGATATCCTGCGCGAGGGCCTCGACGGCCGGACCGGAGTGCGCGCCGAACACGAGAAGCAGATCGACGAGGAAGCCCGCGCAGCCTACTGCGCGAAGATCGAGCAGGCCGCCAGGTCGGCCGCACCGATCAACTGGGACCAGACGCCGCCGGGTTCGGTCTGTCGGGGGTAACTGCGTTCCGCCGGTTCGTCGATCGGTATCTCTGCCGCCAACCTCCATGACAGCCAGGCCCTCCTCCCATCCGTCATCGCATCGCCCGCAAACGAAGCGAGTCCTCCCAGCGACTGGGTCGGCACCGGTGGGTCGTGGAGAGCACGATTTCCTGGCTGGCCGGCTGTCGGCGTCTCCATCGCCACCACGAGCGCAAACCCGAACACTCCCTCGCCTTCACCGCATCGCGGCGACCCTCACATGCCACCGCAGACTCGCTGAATGAAATGGGGTCCCCACACCTCCCGGATTGAACGCCAGATACGGCGGGAGCAGGCCCATTGTCAGTGCGGTGCGTTTCACTGTCCGCCATGGAGCTCACACAAGCGAACGTCAACGACCTGCTGGCCCGTCTCGGACCGGGGGACGGCTACATGTACCTGCCCAGCGACCTGGACCCGCAGGGCCTGACCGACCTGCTCGCCGGCAGGTATGGCGCCCCGCGCACCCTCGTCCTCGACGGCTTCACCGATCCGACGGTCGACGAGTCCGGAGGCGCGGCTCTCCTCGTCCCTTTCCAGGACCGGGCCGTGAAGATACGGGCGTGGGCGTACGGGGATCAGTGGGTCGGCACGGGTACGGCGCGGGACGCCGAGGGGACCGAGCGGCCGGTGCTGGTGGTCGCTCACAGGGAGGCGCCAGAACCCATGGCGGTCGCTCCGGACGAGGACGTCGACTGGATGGAGCGGCTCACACGGATCACCGGCTGGACGCAGCCCGCACAGCGACCAGATGTGGACTGGGCCGAGGTGGAGTCGCGCCTGGGCACCGCGCTGCCGAGCGACTACAAGCGCATGGTCGAAACGTTTGGGGAGGGCGCCTTCGACGGGTGGCTGGGCCTGAATCAGGAGCCGTGGACAGTCCTCAGAGAGGACGGACTGCTCATCTGGGCGGGCACGGAGCACAAGAACCTGTACTGCTGGAGGACCGGCGCCGACGACCCTGACCGTTGGCCCGTCGTGGTCCGGTCTTTCGACGGCGAGGATGTCCCCTTTGACTGCCAGGCCTCGGAGTTCGTCTGCCGCATCCTCATCGACCCACACCACCCGTTCACGATGGCCCACTATTTCGACACCCACTGGTTCATGAACTACGCGGAGAGCGACTGACCGAACCGCGCCGCCAACGGCATCCGCAGCCCGGTTGGCGGCGCCTTCGAGAGCAGGGAAGAAACACCGAGTTCGGCTCCAACCGTGAACTCCACGTTGCCGACATCCCGCTAAGTGCGCCCGTCGTAGGTCACCTGGTAGACGCACGACCGTCGTTCGGCCGTCCCGCACCGCCCGACGCCTGGTGAGTTCATCGCCGTGCTGGTCGTCTCGGACATGATCGGTACGCTGCTGTTGTCGCTCGGCGTCGCCGGGCACGAGGACTCCACCGTCATGGGAAAGGACACCGCGTGAGCAAGCGCTCCCGCCGTACTGCCGCTGCCGTCTCCCCCACGTCGGCCCGGACGGCACGGTGCACGGTCACCGTGTGCCGGGGGTGCTGCTGCGGCACGCCGAAGATCCCCGGCTTCGACCACGCGGCTCAGCTGCGCGGCCTGCGCCAGGCGCTCGACGGCACCGCCACCGTTCGGGTCACCGACTGCCTGGACGCCTGCGAGCACGCCAACGTCATCGTCGTGCAGCCCTCACCCGCCGGCCGCGCGGCAGGCGGCCGGCCGGTGTGGCTCGGCCTGGTCAACGACCCTGACGCCACCGCCGACATCACCACCTGGATCGAACAGGGCGGGCCTGGCCTCGTCGACCCGCCCGGCATCCTCGACCTGTACGGCTTCACACCGTCCCGGCGGGTGCGGGGACAGGTGGAGGGCTGACGCGAGACCTCCACGTGGCAGGGTCAGGCCAGGGCGCGAGCCGCGTACCGGCCTTGGCCGGCACGCGGGACACGTGCCGGCCAAGGCCGGTACTCCGCCAGTCAGTTCACGGCGCGGCATCGAGCCACCATGGACTCACCAACCGGTGATCTCCGAAGGGCAACCCTAGCGTCGGTGGTTTCCGATGGTGACGACTCCCTTCGTCCGGGCGCCGGTCCTGTTGTCGTAGAGGACATCACCGGTGGACTTCTTCCAGATCCTGATGCGGAAGGTGTCCGGGCCGTCGGTGGCGGTGACTCTGAAGGCGTAGCCACGCTTGCCGCCCACCGTCCCGGTGCCCTGATAGGTGGCCTGGGAGCCGTTCACCACGAGCCAGTCGGAGCCCGTCGAGCGGAAGGTGAGCCGGGCGGAGCCGAAGACGAACGTGGCCTTGCCGGTGGGGACAGTGGCTGCCTTCCGGTACTGGGCGCCCAGGGTGAACGCCGCCTTTCCGGTCAGCCCCGGCTTGGCCGGGTAGGCACCGGCCGGCGAGGTGATCGTGCCGACGCCGGCAGCGGATCCCGCGGCAGGGTCGTAGACGATCAGTTCGGCGAGCGTGGTGGAGTCCGTGCCGTCGTCATCGTCGGTGACCGTGACGACCGGGCGGTGGATGCCCGCGTCCTCGTAGACGTGTGCGGCGCGGCAGCCGGAGTCGGTGACCGTGCCGGCCGTCGGCCGGCTGCCGTCCTTCCAGTCGACCTCGCAGGTGTGGCTGTCGGCCGAGCCCGGATCGGCGAAGGACGCCGTGACGACCGCGGCCTTGCCCGCCCGGACGGGCGAGCCGGGGCCCTTGGCGGACGTGATCGACGGGACGGCGTTGGAGACCTTGACCGACGCCGTGTCGGTGCCGCGTCCGCCGGTCAGGCTGACCTGGAAGGTGCCGTCGTCGGTGCAGGTGAGGGTCGTCCGGGCCGACGCCGGATCCTTGACGGCGCACGGGGCGCCGTCCTGGACGGTCCACTTGGGGGTACCGGCCCCGGAGACGGTGCCGGCGAGCGTGATCGCCTCTCCCTCGGCACCGGTGGCGTCCGGCCCGGCGTGGACGACGGTGACCGGGTCGATGCCGCCGAGGGTCGGGACGACCTTCTTGATCAGGCCGTCGGAGTCGAACTCCAGCTTGTCGATGGTGGTTTCGCGATGGGTACCGTCACCACCGGGGATGGCGAAGCGGTGGTAGGCGATGTACCAGTCGTCGGTGTTCGGGACGTGGACGACGGAGTGGTGGCCCGGTCCCTTGATGCCCAGGGACAGGTCCTTCTCCAGGATCACACCCTGCTTGGTCCACGGGCCGGTGGGCGAGGGACCGGTCGCGTAGGCGACGCGGTAGTTCTCGTCCCGGGTGTCGTTCTCCGACCACATGAAGTAGTAGGTGCCCTTGCGCTTGATGACGAAGGTGCCCTCGTTGTAGCCGCTCGGGGTCATGTCCTGGACCTTCGAGGTGTCGATGGAGGTCATGTCGTCGCCCAGCGGGACGACGTAGGCGCGGCCGTTGCCCCAGTAGAGGTACTTCGTGCCGTCGTCGTCGGTGAAGACCGCCGGGTCGATCATCTGGCCGCGGAAGTCACCGGCCTTCAGCAGCGGCTTGCCCAGGGCGTCCTTGAACGGCCCGGTGGGCGAGTCGGACACCGCGACGCCGATGTTCGCGTCGGCGCAGAAGTAGAAGTAGTACTTCCCGTCCTTCTCGGTCATCGCCGGAGCCCAGGCCCTGCTGTCCGCCCAACTGACGTCCGGCCCGAGGTCGAGGATGACGCCGTGGTCCTTCCAGTGGACCAGGTCCGTGGAGGAGTAGGCCTTGAACTGCGTGCCGCTCCAGCCCTCGAAGCCGTCGGTCGTCGGGTAGATGTAGAAGGTGTCGCCGAAGCGCACGATGTTCGGGTCGGCGTTCAGCCCCGGCAGGACCGGTGTCTTCATGATCAGCGCCGAGACCTTCCAGGTGCGCTTCTTGCCGTCCGACCCGGTCACCTCGTACGTCACCGGTTGGGTGAAGTCGCGCACGCTGCCGGAGGCGGGGCTGATCGTCGCGCCCTCGGCGAGCGCGAACTCCGGGGCGAGCGCGGTGAGATCGGTGCCCTCCTTCATCGGCAGGGTGATCGTGCCGCCCTCGTTGTCGATGAGGGCGTCGACCTTGAGCGCCGGGTGCGTCGCCTTGGCGATGCCCGCGGTGTTGCCGCTGAGTTCCATGACCTCGGCGCCCGTGAGGGCACGGTCGTAGACGCGGAAGTCGTCGACCTCGCCGCCGAAGTACGGGTCGGCCGCGTACAGGGACCGGCCGATGTAGCCGCTGTAGTCCTTGGCGGCGTCGTACAGTTCCGACGGCTTGACGGTGGTCGTCGTGCGGGCCGCCTCGACGCCGTCGGCGTAGAGGACCATGGTGCCGGTGGCCCCGTCCAACGTCACGGTGACGTGCCGCCACTGGCCGGGCGTGAGCTGCGAGCCGGCCGTGAGCTTGGACTCCGCCGACCAACTCGCCTTCGTGATGGCCGAGTAGAGGCTGGAGCCGCCGTTGGACGGAGTGGCGAACAGATACTTGTCGCTGTCGGGTCCGAGCCCGAACAGCCACTGGAAGCTGCTGCCGCCCTTCCACTTGGCGTACGTCGACACCGTCACGCTGTCGGCGTTCTTCAGCACGCCGTTCGGGACCTTCACGTACGGCGAGCCGGAGTCGCCGGACATCCTGAACGAGCCGCCGTGCACGCCGCTGCCGAAGTCGGGGGTACGGACATAGGTGCCGTGGTTGCCGTGCCCGCTGGAGTCACGGGCGATGCTGCCGCTCGTCTCGTCGAAGTCGTAGTGCAGCAGCAGGTCGGCCGGGGTGTCCGGCCCCTCCTCCGACACGGTGACGTCGGCCCGGACCGGAATCGCGGCGCCGTTCGACAGGCTGCCGGTCACGGTGAAGGTGCCGGGCTGTGCGTACGACGCCGCCGGTACGTCCGCCCAGTCGACGGAGACGGGCCGCTTGACGCCGTCGGCGTACTCGGCGACGACCGTGGCCGGCAGGACCGGGGCCACGCCGACCCGCGTCTTCACCGACACGTCCTCGACGCTCTTCACGAGCTGGTCGGGCTGGTAGGCGCGCAGCAGCCGGTCGTACTCGGCCTGGGTGACCGGCAGCACGGTGCCGTGGCGGGGCTTGGAGGGGAGGTCGTAGCCGGTGGACGGGGTCCAGGTGCCGGAGTCGAGGTCGGTCGTCTCGAACGGGATGTAGCCGCGGCCACCGAACTCGTCGAGGAACGCGTACCACTTCTCCCCGGTGTTGGACTTGAACACCAGCGGTCCCTCGGCGGCGTTCATCGCGCCCTTGCCGATGCCCTCGGCGACCGCGGTCCAGGAGGGGTCCAGGATCGAGTCGCTCTTCTCCTGGAAGATGAACTTGCTGTTGGGGGTGGAGGAGGTGTTGTTCCGCTCGTCCTTGGACAGGCGGTAGTACGTCCCGTCGTGCCGGATCATCGTGGAGTCGATGACCGAGTAGCCGCGGTCTATCCAGACCTTGGGCTCGCTGAAGGTGTGGAAGTCGCGGGTGGTGGCGTACATCATGCGGTTGTACGTGTCGCCGGAGTGGTCGGCGTTGTCGTACAGCTTCGACGCCCAGAAGACCACGTACTCGCCGCGCTCGGCGTCGTAGAACGCCTCCGGTGCCCAGGTGTTGCCCGCGCTGTCGGGTGAGACCTTGACCAGACGCTGGTTCGTCCAGTGCACCAGGTCGGTGGACTCCCAGACCATGATGGACTTGCTGCCGGTGCGCTGGGAGGCGTCCCAGTCGCCGTTGCCGTAGATCCTGAGGTCGGTGGCGATCTGGTAGAACTTGTCGCCCTCCGGGGAGCGGATGATGAACGGGTCGCGCAGACCCTTCTCGCCGAGCGTGGAGGTGAGAACCGGCTTGCCGTCGTTCAGCTCGCGCCAGTGCAGCGGGTCGTTGCCCTTGCTGAGGGCGGCGTAGAGCTGTTCGCCGTCCGAGGTGCCCTCGCCGGTGAAGTAGCTGAACATGTAGCCCTTGAGGTCAGCCTTGGCGGGCAGCTCGGGCACCTTGGCCGTCATGACGCGCGTGGTCTCGGCCTCGCCCTTGGTGACGGTGGCGGTCAGCTCGACGGTGGTGGCGCCGTCGCCGTGCGCGGGGCGGTGGACCTCGCCCTCGGCGGAGACGACGTCCGGCTTCGCGGAGGACCAGGTCACGGTCGTGCCGAAGGCGCCGCTCCTGGGCAGGGTGAGGTTGCCGCGTGCGTCGTCGAGGTTGTGCACCGTGAGCGCCTCGGCGGCCTGCCGGGTGGCGGCGTCGTCGCCGAGCGCGGGCCGGACCGTGACGTCGAAGGTCTTGGTGCCGGTCACGGTTCCCTTCTTCAGGGTCGCCGTGAGCGTGGCGTGGCCGTCCAGTGAGCCGGCCTCGGGGCGGGTCACCTTCCCGGTGTCCGAGACCACGGACGGGTTGTCGCTGTCCCAGCTGATGGAGGAGCCACCGGCCGTGCCGGTCCTGGGCAGGTCCAAGTCGGCGGTGACGCCGCTGGTGTCACCGAGGCTGAGGGCGTCCTTGTCGTCGGCGACGCCCTGCGTGGCGACGGGGAGGGAGAGCTGCTCGACCTCCGAGCCGGCCAGTGCCCGGTCGTATACGCGGAAGTCGCGTATACGGCCCTTGAAGAGCTTGTCGCCGTCGTAGACGGACTTGCCGATGTAGTTGGCCGTGGTGGTGCCGGAGCCGATGGCGCCGGGCGTGGTCGTGACCGACGTGTTGCGGCCGACCTCGACGCCGTCCTCGTAGAGCACGCCCGTGGAGCCGGTCTGGGCGTAGGTGATGTGCTTCCACACCCCGCGGGTCAGGTTGTGCGAGTCGGACGGCTTGGTGGTCTGTTCGGTCGACCAGTTGCCTGTCGCGACGGAGGTGCGGAAGGAGTTGCCGGTGGTGAACAGGTAGCCGTTGCCGACGCCCGCGCTGGTGTTGCCGAAGCCGTAGACGAAGTAGGGCGTGCTCTGGGCGGAATCGATGAGTACGTCCATGGAGACGGTGATCGATTCCATGCCCTTCATGACGTCGTCCGGCACCTTGATGTAGGTGTTGGATCCGTTGAAGGCGAGCCCCTGACCGGATGCCGACCAGTCGGCGGTACCGCTGACGGTGCCGTTCCGGCCGTTGCCGGAGGCGTCGGTCACGGTGCTGCCGGAATCGGCGTCGAGCTTGTACCACAGGGCCAGGCCGTCGGTGATCTCCGAGGCTACGACCGCCGGTGCCGCCTGCCCTGAAGCGGCGGGTCCGGCGAGGGTGAACAGCATCGACGCGGCGGTCAGTCCGGCGAGATAACCCGCCCAACGTCTCGCGCGGCAGCGAGGTCGTGCGAATCGTGCGACGTGCGTCATGTCGGGGTTCCCTGTGGAGGCAGGCTGTTGGCGGACAAGGCGGAACGGAAGGACGAGGGGTCGACGAGGCGACGGCAAGTCTCTGCCGGGGGCCTGCCGTTACACGCAGGTGACGTGTGTTGCGAGAGTCTCATTCGACGTCCCGGGCAGCGTCAATAGGTTCCGAACAATGTCCGACACGTCGAACAAGCTCGACCGGCTCGTGGTGGTCTACCGGGGGGTGAGCCAAGTGCCCTTCGTGTGGGCAGAACGCCACCCTCCGTGGCGCCTGCCCCTTCCGTCATACGCTGAGCGCCGCCCTGACGGTCTGCTCGGACTCCACTCCGCCCTCGCCGGAGGAGGTCACCCGGCCCGCCTCCAGCACGTAGTACTGCCGGGCGGCCCGCATGGCGAAGCCCACGTGCTGCTCGACGAGGAGGACGGACAGGCCGCCGCGCCGGGTGAGGGCGAGGATCGTCTCCTCGATCTCGGCGACGACGGAAGGCTGGATGCCCTCGGTCGGTTCGTCGAGGAGGAGGAGCCTGGGGCGGGTGATCAGGGCGCGGGCGAGGGCGAGTTGCTGGCGCTGGCCGCCGGAGAGCAGCCCCGCGCGGCGGCCGGACAGCTCGCGCAGGACCGGGAAGAGGTCCAGTGCCTCGGCGATCGCCGCCTTGCCGTCGGGGCGTCCGTCGGCGACGAGTTGGAGGTTCTCGGCGGTGGTCAGGTGCGGGAAGGACTGCTGGCCCTGCGGGACGTACGCCATACCGCGGGCGACCCGCTGGTGCGGAGCGAGTCGGGTGATGTCCTCGCCGTCCAGCAGGATCGTGCCGCTCGTCGGCTTGATCAGCCCCATGGCCGCCCGCAGGAGCGTGCTCTTGCCGGCGCCGTTGTGGCCGAGGACGGCCGCGACGCCGTCCTTCGGTACCGCGACGGTCACTCCGTGCAGCACGGTCGTACGGTCGTAGCCCGCCCGGACGGTGTTGATCTCCAGCATGGGCGTCACGCCTCCTCAGGGACAGCAATGGCTGCGGGCTCGGGTTCGGAGGCGCGGCCGAGGTAGACCTCCTGGACCTTGGCGTCGGCCTGGACCTCGGTGACCGAGCCCTCGCTGAGCACCTTGCCGGCGTGCAGGACGCTGACGCTGCGGGCGAAGGAGCGCATGAAGTCCATGTCGTGCTCGATGACGACGACCGTGTGGTCCTCGCTGACCCGTCGCAGCAGTTCGCCGGTGGCCTCGCGTTCATCGTGGCTCATGCCGGCGACGGGCTCGTCGAGCAGTAGCAGCCTCACGTCCTGGACCAGCAGCATGCCGATCTCCAGCCATTGCTTCTGACCGTGGGCGAGCATGCCCGCCGGGCGGTCACGGAGGTCGGTGAGGCCGGTGGTCTCCAGTGCCTTCGTCACTGCCTCGGGGATGCCCTTGCGGCGCCGCAGCATCGTCATCGGGCCGCGCCGGGCTCCGGCGGCGATGTCGAGGTTCTGCAGGACCGTCAGCTCTTCGAAGACCGTGGCCGTCTGGAAGGTGCGGCCGATCCCGAGGCGGGCGATGCGGTGCACGGGCTTGGCCAGCAGTTCCTCGCCGCCGAAGCGCATGGACCCGGTGGCCTTCACCAGGCCGGTGACCGCGTCGACGAGGGTGGTCTTGCCGGCGCCGTTGGGGCCGATGAGGAAACGCAGGTCGCCGGGGCGGATGTCCAGGTTCACGCCGTCGACGGCCTTGAACCCGTCGAACGTGACCCGCAGGTCGCGGACGGTCAGTCCCTCGCCGCTCATGCTGTCTCTCCAGTCGTACGGGTAGGGATACGGCGCTTGCGCAGGACGGTGACCAGCGAGGCCAGACCACCGGGCAGGAAGCCGACCGCCACAACGAACAGCAGACCCTGGAGGTACGTCCACGCGGCGGGGTAGGCGTCCGAGAGCGTGCTCTGAGTCCAGGCCACCGCGATCGCGCCCAGCACCGCGCCCACCAGGCTGGCCCGGCCGCCGACCGCCGCGCCGATGACGAAGCCGATGGAGGGCACGATCCCGATCAGGGCCGGGGAGATGATCCCGACCGCGGGCACGAAGAGGGCACCGGCCAGACCCGCCATGCCGGCCGCGACGACGTACGCCACCAGCTTGACGTTGGCCGGGTTGTAGCCGAGGAAGCGCACCCGCTCCTCGGAGTCCCGTACGGCGATGAGGAGTTCTCCGTAGCGGCTGACGAACAGCTGGCGGGCGGCGGCCATCAGCAACAGCAGCACTGCGGCGATGATGATGTACACCGTCCGCTGGTTGGCGGGGTCGTTGAGGTCGTAGCCGAAGAAGCCCTGGATGTCGGTCAGGCCGTTGGTGCCGCCCGTGGTGGCCTGCTGGCCGACGAGCCAGATGGCCAGGGCGGCGGCGAGCGCCTGGCTGAGGATCGCGAAGTAGGCGCCCTTGACCCGGCGGCGGAAGACGAGGAAGCCGAGCAGTGCGGCGACCGCCATGGGCAGCAGCACGGTCATGGCGAGAGCGAAGGCCGGGTTGGCGAAGGGCTTCCACCACCAGGGCAGCGCGTCACTGGTGCCGTAGAGCTGCATGAAGTCGGGCAGCGTCTGGCCGGTGGCGGCGGCGTCGGCGAGTTTGAGGTGCATGGCCATGGCGTAACCGCCGAGGCCGAAGAAGACGCCCTGGCCGAGCACCATCAGCCCGCCCCGGCCCCAGGCGAGGCTCACACCGACTGCCACGATCGCGTAGCACAGGTACTTGGCCAGGAGGTTGAGCCGGAAGTCGGAGAGGACGAGCGGGGCCACGCCGAGGAGCAGGACTGCGCCGAGGAGGAAGGCGCTGGGGACGCGGAAGCGTTCCGGGAGGGACGCCGACGGCTGGGCGACGGATGTCGTCTCGGTCGGGGAGGTCGTTGTCGTCATGCCAGGCTCCGGGTGCGCAGTGTGTACAGGCCCTGGGGTCGCCACTGGAGGAAGGCGACGATCGCCACGAGCACGATGACCTTGGCGACGCTGACGGTCGTGGAGTACTCCAGTACGGACTGGAGCACGCCGAGCGCGAAGGCCGTGATGACGCTGCCCTTGAGCTGGGCGATGCCGCCGACGACCACGACCAGGAAGGCGTCGACGATGTAGTTGGTGCCCATCGTCGGGCCGATCGGGCCGACCAGCGTGAGCGCGACACCTGCCACACCCGCAAGGCCCGAACCGATGAAGAACGTGGTGCGGTCGACCCGCTCGGTGGCGATGCCCGACACCTCGGCGAGGTCGCGGTTCTGGACGACGGCCCGGATACGGCGTCCGAGCGGCGTGAGCCGCAGGATCAGCGTGAGGCAGAGGACGCACAGCAGGGCGAGGCCGAGGATGAACAGCCGGTTGTTGGCGAGGGTGATGCCCGCGACCGAGATGTTGCCGGTCAGCAGGTCCGGGGCGGCGGTCTGGACGTTCGGGGCGCCGAAGATGTCACGGGCGAGCTGCTGGAGCATCAGGGAGACGCCCCAGGTGACCAGCAGGGTGTCCAGCGGCCGGGTGTACAGGCGCCGGATGAGCAGCCACTCCAGCAGGGCACCCATGGCCCCGGCGACCAGGAAGGCCAGCGGCAGGGCGACGAGCAGGGAGACACCGGCGCTGCTGACGGACTTCTGCAGGACGTACGTGGTGTAGGCGCCGGCCATGATGAACTCGCCGTGCGCCATGTTGATCACGCCCATCTGACCGAAGGTCAGGGTCAGGCCGAGCGCGATGAGCAGGAGGACGGCACCGATGCTGATGCCGGTGAAGGACTGGTTGAGGATGACCGTCATGAAGCGGCTCCGGAGAAGGACGGGTGTACCGGGTGCGTGCGGGGGTGCGCGGGCGCGGGGCAGACCCGGCCTGGGGGAAGGCCGGGTCTGCCCGGGAAGACGGGCCGAGCGGGTCAGGAGAGACCGGAGGCCCAGTCGTAGCCCTTCAGGTACGGGTCCGGCTTGATCGGCTTGCCCGAGTTCCACACCTCGGTGATGAGGCCGTCCGAGCCGACCTTGCCGATGCGGGCCGTCTTGTAGACGTGCTGGGTGGCGCCGTCGACGGTGACCTTGCCCTCGGGTGCGTCGAGTTCGATGCCGTCCGAGGCGGCCTTCACCTTCGCCACGTCGAAGGAGCCGGCCTTCTCGACCATCTCCTTCCACAGGTAGACCGAGATGTAGGCGGCCTCCATCGGGTCACTGGTCGGCTTGTCCTTGCCGTACGCGGCCTGGTACGCCTTCACGAACTTCTCGTTCGCCGCGCCCGGAGTGGTCTGGTAGTAGTTCCAGGCGGTCAACTGGCCTTCCAGGTACTGGGTGCCGATGCTCTTGACCTCTTCCTCGGCGATGGACACCGACAGCACCGGCAGGCTCTTCGCGCTCAGGCCCGCGGACTTGTACTCCTTGAAGAAGGCCACGTTGCTGTCGCCGTTGAGGGTGTTGAACACGGCGTCCGCGCCGGCGCCCTTGACCTTGTTGACGATGGTGCTGAACTCCGTGGAGCCGAGCGGCGCGTAGTCCTCGCCCATGATCTCCATGCCGTTGGCCTTCGCGTACGCCCTGATCTCCTTGTTGGCCGTGCGCGGGAAGACGTAGTCGCTGCCGACCAGGTAGAGCTTGGTCAGGCCCTGCTTCTTGAGGTAGTCCAGCGCGGGGATGATCTGCTGGTTGGTGGTCGCGCCGATGTAGAAGATGTACGGGGACTGCTCCAGACCCTCGTACTGCACGGGGTAGAACAGCAGCGACTTGTTGCGCTCGAAGACGGGCTTGACGGCCTTGCGGCTGGCGGAGGTCCAGCAGCCGAAGGTGGCGACGACCTTGTCGTCCGTGATCAGGGTCTGCGCCTTCTCGGCGAAGGTGGGCCAGTCGGAGGCGCCGTCCTGGCTGATCGGCTTGAGCTTCTTGCCGAGCACGCCGCCGGCGGCGTTGATCTCCTTGACCGCGAGCAGCAGCGCGTTGTGGACCGTCACCTCGCTGATGGCCATGGTGCCCGAGAGCGAGTTCAGCAGACCCACCTTCACGGTGTCGCCGGAGGTGTCCGCCTTCGCGCCGGAGCTGGACGACGTGTCACTGCCGGTCTTGGCGCCGCACGCGCTGAGGGCGGCCGATGCGCCGAGGGCGGATGCGCCCGCCAGGAGACCGCGTCTGCTGATGCTGAACCCGGACATTCAATACCTCCTTGCCCCGAAGGGCGGTGCGAAATGAGCGGAAGACCCTCGGGAAGGAATGGAGGGAGTGGGCGGGACGCGCTTCAGAGAAGGCAGCGGCGTTGGCGCGCGAGTCCCCCAGCCGTTCCGGGGTGACCTCCGGGCTGGTCGCTGAAGTGCGTCCACAGCCTGCGGCGGAACTGTTTCAACCGCGTTTCTGCGCAATTGAAGAACAGTTTCCGGCGGAAATATCTCGGCAGGTCAGAAAAAGAGAAAAGCCGCCGCTGGCGCCGCATGGTTGACGGCGTCTCAGTGACGGCATTTATTGCTTCCACCGGAAAGGACCAGATTCCGGGATTTCTCTGTCAAGTGTGCGGTGACCGGCGGTAGGGTCACGGCATCCCCCGCCGTGGGGCGTTGCGGACGCGAGCTGAGGAGTGCGATGGCGAGGCGGCCCCATGAACTGCTCCACCTGCTGACACGGGCCGAGCGCCTCTCGGTGCGCCGAGTCCAGTCCGTGCTCGACGAGTTCGACTGCTCCGTGGAGGCATGGCGGGTACTCGACCTGCTCTCCGACGGCGAGGGTCACCATATGACGGCCGTCGCCGACCACGCCTTCCTGCCGGCACCGAGCCTGACGAAGCTGATCGACCAACTCGTCGACCAGAACCTGGTCTTCCGCCGCGTCGACCCCGCCGACCGGCGCCGGGTCCTGGTCCAGCTCACGCCACGGGGCATGGGGCGCCGGCAGCGGCTGTCCCGCGCGGTCCTGGCCGACTGGGGCGAGCCGGAGCCCCTGCTCGCGGAGGACGAAGAAGAGCAGCTGGAGACCCTGCTCAATCTGCTGGCCGGGGCACTGGGGGGCAGCGGCAAAGTCACAACAGCTCGTGGGGAGCGCGCAGTTGGGCGAGCACGTTGAAGTCGAGCCCGTCCGCCTGCGCCAGGTAGATGCGCTGGCGCACATGCCGTCCGTCCAGGCTCAGCAGGCCGCGCGGACCTTCGTACGCGACGTTGTCGGCGGCCGCTCCGATGGCGGCCATGTTCAGGGTGCGGGCCCGTTCGACGAGCGCCGCGAGCAGCCGCACGCCCTCGTAGCAGGACTCGCCGAAGCTGCCGGGCACCGGTGCGTTCATCCCGAAGCGGCCGGCGTACCGCCCGTGGAAGTCCATCGTGTTCTGGTCGGCCAGTGAGGCGAAGAATCCGGCCGTGCTGTACAGATCGGCGGTTGCCTCGGGGCCGCTTGCCAGCAGCATGCTCTCGTCCATGAGCGTGCTCAGCCTGAGGCAGCGCTGGTCGAGGCCGGCGGCGGCGAAGGCCCGGTTGAACCGGACCGCGTCGCTGCCGACCAGGAGCATGAGCACGGCGTCGGCGTCCGCCCGCTCGATGCGCCGCAGGATGCCGGTGAAGTCGTCGGTACCCAGCGGCAGGTACGCCTCGCCGCAGACCCGGCCCCGGCAGTCGCGGGCATAGCGGCGCGCGGCCCGGGCGGTGCGCCGGGGCCAGACGTAGTTGTTGCCGACGACGAACCAGCGGCGCACGCCCCGCGCCTCGGCGAGCAGCCGCATCGCGGGCAGCAGTTGCCAGGCGGGCGTCTCGCTGGTCATGTAGACGCCCTCGGTGCGCTCGCCGCCCTCGTACAGGGCCGTGTAGACGTACGGCACCCGGTGCGCGACCCGCGGCGCCACCGCCTGCCGCACCGAGGAGATGTGCCAGCCGGTGACGCCCTGCACCGCCCCGGTCGCGACCAGGGCCCCGACCTCGTCCGCGACCTGCTGGGGATCCGCGCCGCCGTCGACCTCGAGCAGCCGTAGCTCCTTGCCGAGCACGCCGCCCGCCTCGTTGATCTCCTCGACGGCCAGCCGCGCGCACGCCTCGCAGGTGGGGCCGAAGATCCCGGCAGGTCCCTGCATCGGGTACACGAACGCGACGCTCAGGGTCGACTCGTCGGCCGTGAACCACTCGGAGGCGTGGAGGCGGAGCCGCGGCCGGTGCATGCGCCCATGATTGCCGCACCGCCCTCAGCACCCAAGCGGTCGCCCGGATCGAGACCGATTCGTAGACATGGGGCAGGACGCTGTCCGCGAGGACGGCGCCGTCCTCGCGGACCAGCAGGCGTGTGCGGTCGCCGTCCGTGCCACGCGGTGGAAGTCGTCGGTGCCGCAGCCGTCGGTCAGCACCCGGGACGGGCGGCGCCGCGGTGACGGTCGAGGTCATCGGGCTGATACCTCTCGTACGCCACTGGCGCCACCGTGCGCCACGCTGGCCCGGGCCGGCCGAGTGGCGGCCCGGGCCCGGCGCAGGATGGTTCCGGCGGGCGGAGGAACTACTGCCTGTCGAGCACTCCCGGGGTGTCATGCAGGACCACGCTCCGCCGCAGCGGAACCCGCTCCGTGCGGAGCGTGTTCACCGGTGCCGCCGGGTCGGCCACGCCGAAGGAGATGCCGAACAGCAGCTTGAGCTCCGCGGGAACACCCAGGAACTCGCGGACGGTGTCGGCGTAGACGCCGAGTACGGTCTGCGGGATGCCGGCCAGCCCCCGGGCCGCCAGCGAGAGCAGGAAGTTCTGCGCGTACATGCCGATGTCGCCGGCCGTCCGTACCCCGTCGCCGAGGGCCGGCATGAACAGGAAGGCGGCATGGGGAGCGCCGTAGAACTCCAGGTTCTCGCGGACCGCCGCCCTCCTGCCGTCCCGGTCCGAGCGTTCGACACCCCGGGCCCGGTAGACACTTGCGCCCAGGGCCTGCGACCGCTCGAGGTAGAGCCCATCGCCGTAGCCATCGGTGAAATCCGGGGAGGTCCGTCCCTCCTCCTCGGCCCGAAGCAGGTCTTCGGCCAGGGCGTCCCGCGCCGCACCCGAGACGACGTGCACCGTCCACGGCTGAGTGTTGCTGTTCGAGGGGGCCGTCTGTGCGTCTTCCAGCACGCCGCGGATGTCCGAAGGGGACAGGGCGGTGGGCAGGAACTGCCGGGGGGAGCGTCGGGAGCGTGCGATGTCGGTGAAGGGTGATGCGGTGCCGGGCAAGGCGGTTCCTCTCCATGGCGCGCAGCCACCGCCACGGCGGCAGCAGCTCAGCGCAGTACGGCAGGCCACGCGAGGAGGCAGCCGGCGTAGGGGCCGGGTGCAGGATGCGCCTTGCGGGTGCCGGCAGGCTCGCGGCTGCTCGCAGGCAGCGGCACGCCGAGACTTCTGGCTGCAGCGCCGGGGGCTGTGCGCTCTTCGTGTTCGTCTTGTGTGTTCGTGGCGTGCCGACGCGGCCGCCTTCGTGCCGTTGCGTGCACGAGAGCCGCGTCGGGTGGCTCAGCGGTGGGCGGCGCGGTTCATCTCGACGACGTCCTCCAGGGTGGCCGTGGCCGGGAGGGCGGCGAGGCGTTCCGGCACGCTGTCGCGGATGCGGGCGTCCTTGTCGCGGTCGGCCGCGGCCAGTGCCGCCGGCAGCTCTTCGAGGGTCAACTCGGTGCAGTAGGCGGGGCTGTTCGGCTGCTGGCGCCAGGAGTCGGCCAGCGTGCCGGCGTCGTAGGGGTCGAAGCCGGTGTCGTCCACGAGCCGCATGGCCACACGCCGCGCCTCCTCGGAGTCGCCGGCGACGGGGATGGCGAGGCGGCCGGGCGTTCCGGCCGGAACACCCTTGGTCCGCTGGGTCTCTGCCAGGGCGGCGTTCCACGCCTTGACCACGGGGCGCCCCAGCTGCTCGGCGTTCCACACGCTCTCGATCTCGCCGTTGTCCACGGCCTCGATCTGCCCGCTGAGGTGCGGATAGTAGTTGGAGGTGTCGATGACCACCGTCTCGGCAGGGACCGAGGCGAACAGGCCGGCCAGCTTCCCCGCCACCCCGAAGGGGATGGCCAGGACGATGACGTCCCGGCCCTGGACGGCGTCGGCGAGCTCCGCCGCGCGGGCCCCGGACTCCAGCACATCCGCCCGGACGGCCTCGGGGCCGCGGGCGTCGGCCACCTGGACGTCGTGACCGGCTGTGCTGAGCTTGGCAGCGAGGTTCCCGCCGATGGCACCGGCGCCTATGACAGTAATTTTCATGATTTGTCCCTTGAGAGGTTGTGCCACCCCTGAGGGCAGCGCAATGTGATGGCCGGGTGGTGGTGCCACCTGGCGTTGTGGAGGTCGGGGCGGGGCTGGGCGCCTGAGGTTTTACGCCTGGGTGTCCCGCTGGCGGTAGCCGCTCGCGATGAGCATGCGGAGCCGGTCGAGCGACTCCTCCTCGGTGCCGTTGCCCTTGATCCAGGCAATGGAACAGGCCGCGAGGAACAGGTCTTGCCCCCGTACCGACGCGCGCACGCGCCCCGCGAGCTGCGCGGCTCGCACGTACTGATCGGTGGCGCAGATGAGGATGTCGCAGGGAATCGTGAGCGGGTTGTCCGGCTCCTGAGCCCGGGCCGCGGCCATGAGCGGTTCCGGCAGTCCGCTGAAGGCGCTGAAGTACTCCTCCATCGCCCGCAGCCACTGCTCCAGCGCCTCGGCCGGGTCGCCGAGCTGATCGATGTCCGCCTGGCGGGCCACCAGCTCTTCGGAGCGTGTTTGCAGCACACCCGCCAGCAGCGCCTCCCGGGTGGGGAAGTGCCGGTACAGGGTGCCGGGCCCGACGCCTGTCTCCTTGGCCACCGCCTCGAGGGAGGTGCCGACCCCGTGCTGCAGGAAGTGACGCTGCGCGGTCTCCAGGAGGGCAGCGCGGTTGCGCTGGACGTCCGCGCGGGGCTTGCGTCCCCGCTGTTCAGCGGCGCTCATGCGCCCTCCTGCCTGCCGTGATCCTGCGGCCGCATCAAAACGGATGCTGCCTCCGTATGCATTCGAGAGTAAAACGGAGGGGGCCTCCGGTCAAACCGGAGGCCCGATCACGGAGATGAAGCGCTTGGGCAGGATTGTGCAACAGGGTCAGCAGCGTCATCCGGTTCAGCCTGCACCCCTCCAGGGTGCACTTGTCCGGGCCCTCCCGTGCCGAGCCTTGACCCGTCCCCCGGTCCAGGACGTCAGGGGTTGAGCTGCTGGTGCCCTATGACGGAGAGCAGTTCGAGCTTGCTGTGGCTCTCCGTGCCGGGGCGAGTGGTCAGCACCACCAGGGTCTGGGCGCGGTTCTCGGTGAACAGGAGCTGGGCGTCGACGTCGATGCGGCCGAGTTCGGGATGGAGGATGGTCTTGCAGTCGTCGTAGCGTCGGGCGACCTCCTGACGTTCCCACATGCGGACGAACTCGGAGCTGTGTTCCTGGAGTTCGGCGAGGATCCGGGCGGCCCGGGGGGTGTCGCTGCCGGCTGTCAGCGCGGCCCGCAGGCGTGCTGCCTGGGCGCGGCCGTGGCGTTCACGGGCCTCCTCGGGAACCATCAGACGTTCGTCCGGGTCCATGAACCAGCGGTAGTAGCCGCTGCTGGCCAGACCGGTGTGGCGGGTCTGGTCGCCGAGCAGCGCGACGGCCAACGGGTTCATCGCGAGGGTGTCGACCAGGTCGGTCTGTACCAGGGCCGGGGAGTCGTCCAGGCGGTCCAGGACCCGCATCAGCGTCGGGCTGACATGTTCGGAGCGGTGGAAGCGGGCCGGGGCGTTGTGGCCGATGAGGACGAAGAGATGGTCGCGTTCGTCCAGGGTCAGCCGCAGTGCCCGGGCGAGAGCGGTGGTGATCTGGACGGAGGGTTGCGGGGCACGCTGCTGTTCCAGCCGGGCGTAGTAGTCGGTAGACATGCCGGCGAGCTGCGCGACCTCCTCTCGGCGCAGCCCCTGCGTACGCCTGCGCGGCCCCTCGACCAGTCCGACGTCGCGGGGGCGCAACATCCCACGCCGGCGGCGCAGGAATTCCGCCAGTTCCTTCTTGTCCATGCCCCCATCCTCGCCGCATCCCGGCCGGCTATCCAGAGACCGCCGATCCATGGCTGAGCCCTCCTCTCCCGCCCCGAGAAGCCGCCCCGCACGGCCGACGCCGGGCCACTCGCAGGGAGACGACCGGAAGACGGGCTGCGGCGCCGGTCAGGTCGGTCAGCTGCTGGCGATCATGGCGAGGACGTCGTCGTAGGAGCCGGTGGCCACCGCGTCGCGAATGAACCTGGCGCGCTCGACGACCAACTCCTTCGCGTCAGGCTTCTCGCGCAGCAGATCGAAGGTCTCGGTGAGGAAGTCGTCCAACGGCATGGATTGGTCGTTGTCCTCCTGGCCCAGCAGGGTCGTACGCACGCCCGGCGGGACCACCTCGATCACCTGTACGCCGGCGTCAGCACCGGCGAGTTGGATGCGCAGGCTTTCGGAGAAGGAGTGCAGCGCGGCCTTGGTCGCGCTGTAGGTCGGGGTGCTCTGATACGGGACGAACGCCAGCGCCGAGGTGACGTTCATGACGACCGCGTCGTCCTTGCCCACCAGTAGCGGCAGGAAGGCGTACGTCATCCGGATCGTGCCGAGCAGATTGGTCGCGACATGATCCTCGGCCACCGAAAGTTCGGCAGGGTCGAGGAGGTTCTCCCGCAGCATGATGCCGGCATTGTTGACCAGGACGTTCAGCCCCGGGTGGCTCGCCGCCACGGTCTCACGGGCCCGGGCGATCGAGCCGGGGTCCGCGACATCGAGGACGAGCGCGTCGATGCCCGGGTGCTCGGCCGTGATCTCGTCGAGGAGTTCCTTGCGCCGGCCCGCGACGACCACCTTGTTGCCGGATTCGTGCAGGCGCAGAGCCAGGCCGAGCCCGATGCCCGAGGTTCCGCCGGTGATCAGGACCGTGTTGCCGGTCATCTTCATGGGGGTCTCGCTCCTTCGTTACGGCGGGCCGTTGAGCGCCCGCAGCCCCCGACCGTAGGGGCGCCCGCCCAAGGGCGGGAGAGGAAGGTTTATCCATGGATCGGCGGTCTCCGCCTGACTACCTGCTGCATCAACGGCCATTTCATTCACCTTCGAGACGTCGGCGTCGGCTGACGACGGCAAGGGATGCCGTCGAGGGGTGACCGCACTCGACGGGCCCGGCTACTTGTCGGCGCCGACCTCGGCGGTGTCCAGCTCGGCCTGCGGCGGCGCGGTGGTGCGGGAGTTCAGGACCTTGCGGGCCTGTTCGGTGTCGAAGTCGTTCTCCCACTTGCCGATCACGATGGTGGCGACGGCGTTGCCGAGGACGTTGATGAAGACGCGGCCCTCGTTGAGGATGCGGTCGATGCCGACGATCAGGGAGAGGGCGGCGAGCGGGATGTGGCCGACCGCGGTGACGGTGCTGGCGAGGACGATGAACGCGCCGCCCGCGATCCCGGCGGTGCCCTTGCTGGTGAGCATCATGACGCCGACCATGACCAACTGCTGCTGCCAGGACAGGTCGATGCCCATGGCCTGGGCCAGGAAGAGGGAGGCCATCGTCAGGTAGACCGCGGAGCCGTCCAGGTTGAAGGAGAACCCGGAGGGGATGACGATGCCCACCACGGGCCGGCCGATGCCGAGGATCTCCAGTTTGCGTACCAGCTGGGGCAGGACGGCCTCGCTGGAACAGGTGCTGAGGGCGACGAGCAGTTCGGCCTTGAGGAAGCGGATGAGGCCGAAGAGGCTCAGGCGGCAGGCCCGCATGATGGCGCCGAGGACGACCAGGACGTAGACGACGCAGGTCGCGGTGAACAGGATGATGAGGTAGCCGAGCTGTTTGAGGCTCTCGGCGCCGTAGGTGGCGACCACGGTGGCCAGGGCGCCGAAGGTGCCCAAGGGCGCGAGCCGCATCACCCAGCCCACGATGCGGAAGACGACGTCCGACAGCGCTTTGATGCCGCGGGTCAGCGGTGCCCCTTCCTCGCCGGCCATGTTCAGGGCCACACCGAAGACGATCGAGACCATCAGCGCGGACAGGATCGCGTCCCCGGTGATCGCGCCCAGCAGGGAGGCGGGGATGAGGGAGGAGATGAAGCCGGTGAAGGTGGCGTGCTCGGTGGCGGTCTCGGGCACGTCGTCGGCGTTCAGTGACGAGGGGTCGACGTGCAGGCCGGAGCCGGGCTGGAAGATGTTGGCGACGACCAGCCCGATCAGCATGGACGCCAGGGACAGCACCAGGAAGTAGCCGATCGCCTTCACACCGATCCGGCCGGCCTTGCGCAAGTTGTCCATGGAGGCGATGCCGGTGGTGACCACGCAGAAGACGACCGGGATCACGATCATCTTGACCAGCGCGATGAACCAGTCGTTGAGCGGCTTCAGGTCCTCACCCAGGCCGGGCGCGAGGATGCCGACGGCGATGCCGAGGACGGCGGCCAGTACGACCTGGAACCACAGCTCCCGTATGAGACGGCTCAGCCGTGACCGCTGCGGGCGGCCGCCGGTGGTGGTGCTTGTCATCGTTGGTGCTCCCTTGCACGACGATCGTGTGTAGCCCTGTCCCGTGGGGGGTGGTGCGGGGAACGCGACGCGGCTCGCGCGTCCCCGATCCCGGATGTGGCGCCCGTATCCGACGGCGCCGGCCGACGGCGCCCGCCCGGTGGCGGGCGCGTCCGCGGTGGAGTGGCGGTCAGTTGTGCAGGGCGCGCAGCACCTTGTAGAAGGCGGCCTTGCTCTCGAAACCGATGCCGGGGGTGTCGGTCAGGCCGACGCGGCTCTTCTCGACGACGGCGTCGTCGGCGAAGCCGCCGGTGGGCTGGAACTCGCCCGGGTAGGACTCGTTGCCGCCGAGCTTGAGGGCGGCTGCGATGTGCAGGGAGAACTGGTGCCCGCCGTGCGGGATGCAGCGCCTCGATGACCAGCCGTGCTGACGGAGCATGTCCTGGATGCGCAGGTACTCCACCAGACCGTAGGAGAGCGCGGGGTCGACCTGGATGGTGTCGCGGTCGGGGCGCAGGCCGCCGTAGCGGATCAGGTTGCGGGCGTCCTGGAGGGAGAAGAGGTTCTCGCCCGTGGCGATCGAGCCGGTGTAGTGCTCGGCGACGGTGGCGTTGAGGTGGTAGTCGAGCGGGTCGCCGATCTCCTCGTACCAGAACAGCCCGTAGGGCTCGATGGCCCGCCCGTACTCCAGGGCCGTGTCGAGGTCGAAGCGGCCGTTGACGTCGACGGCCAGCCGGGAGCCGTCGCCGTCCAGGACGTCGATGACGGCCTCGATACGGCGCAGGTCCTCCGCCAGGTCGGCGCCGCCGATCTTCATCTTGACGACGTCGTAGCCCAGGTCGAGGAAGCCGCGCATCTCGTCCTGAAGGTCGGTGAGGGTCTTGCCCGGGGCGTAGTAGCCGCCGGCGGCGTAGACGAAGACGGAGTCGTCGGGCTGCCCGTCGCCGTAGCGCTCGGACAGGTACCGGTACAGCGGCTTGCCCTCGATCTTGGAGGCCAGGTCGAACAGGGCCATGTCCACCACACCGACCGCGACCGAGCGCTCGCCGTGCCCGCCGGGCTTCTCGTTACGCATCATCACGTCCCACGCCTTGGCGTGGTCCAGGCCGCCCCGCTCGTCGAGCAGGCTGCCGGGCTCGGCCTCGAGGAGGCGGGGCAGGACCCGGCGGCGCAGGATCTCTCCGGCGCTGTAGCGGCCGTTGGAGTTGAAGCCGTAGCCCACCACGGGCTTGCCGTCCCGGATGACGTCGCTCTCGATCGCCACGATCGAACAGTCCATGGAGCTGAAGTCGATCCAGGCGTTGCGGATCGAGGAGCTGATCGGAACGACACCCTCGTAGACGTTGGTGATCTTCACTGCGGAGCCTTTCTCATATCTTATAAGATGCGACGGCTGTTAGACTGGGCCGGTCCGATGCGGGATGTCAAGGGTGCGGAACCTCCGGAAAGGAACGGTCAGGGGGCCATGGCAGGACCGAACCTGTTCTTCAGCAAAAGTGACCTCGCCTACGCGGAACTGCGCGATCGGATCCTCTTCGGCACTCTTCCTGCCGGGTCACGGCTCGCCCAGTACGAGCTCGCCGAGTCCCTCAACATGAGCATCACGCCCCTGCGTGAGGCCATCCGCCGCCTCAGCAGCGAGGGACTCGTCACCGTCGAAACCCACCGCGATGTCCGGGTCTCCGTCATGAACTCGAACGAGGCCCGCCAGCTTTTCGAGGTCCGGCTGTCCTTGGACCCGACCGCCGCCGAACTCGCCGCCCAGCGACGGACCGACGACGACATCGCCACGATGCAGGCCGCCGTCGACAGGCTCCTCCCCGTCACCCGCCAATGGGGGGAAGAGGCACTCACGGCCCACCGCGCCTTCCATCAGGCGCTGTACCGGGCCTCGCACAACGACGTCCTCATCCGTCTGCTGGACGACCTGTGGGACAAGTCCGACCGCTACCGTCGCCTCGGCCTCGAACTCCCGCCCGGTGACGAACCCCGCACCCGGGACCTGCAGGAGCACCACCAACTCGTCTCCCTGATCGTGGACGGCCGCGCCGCCGAAGCCGCTCAGCTGATGCGAGGCCACATCACCCACAGCCTCACCGCAACCGCCATCAGCGCCCTCGAAGACCGCGAGGGCATTCGGCGACCGGCGCAGTCGTGATGCATGCCTGGCAACCCCAGGGGAGACTCAACCGGGCATTTCGAGGTGAACGGCACGCTGGGCCGGGGACACCTGTCCAAGCCCGTCACCCCACCCGGATGCCCACGATGCACGTGTCGTCGTCGGTGTCCGAGTTGCTGTAGGTCAGCAGGCGGTCGAGCTGCTGGTCGAGTGTGCTGGGCGCGGTGCGGGCGGTGGTCAGCAGGTGGATCAGGGACTCCTCCACGGACCGGTCGCGGCGTTCGATCAGGCCGTCCGTGAACATCAACAGGGTGTCCCCCTCGGCCAGTTGAATCTCGGCCTCCTCGTACACGACCTCGGGCAGCGCTCCGAGCAGCATCCCCTTGACCAGGGGCAGGGCAGCCGCCTCACTGCCCTGGACGAGCACGGGCGGCAGGTGGCCCGCCCTGGCCCAGCGCAGCGTCCGCAGGGCCGGGTCGTACAGACCGCACACCGCCGTCGCGGTGACGGCGCCCGTCAGATGGTGCGCCACGATGTTGAGCCACGACAGCAGCTGGCCCGGCCCGGCGCCGGTCACCGCCAGGCCACGCAGCGCGTTGCGCAGGACGACCATGCTGGTCGCGGCCTCGATGCCGTGGCCGGCCACGTCTCCCACACACAGCAGCACCTGCCGGGAGGGCAGCACGACGGTGTCGTACCAGTCACCGCCCACCAGTTGCTCGGTCTCCGCGGGCCGGTAGCGGACGGCCACCTGGAGGCCGGGGACCTGCAACGGTGCCTGTGCGGGCGGCATGATGGCGTGCTGCAACTGGAGGGTGAGCCGGTTGCGTTCGCTGGCCTGCTGCTCGGTGTGCGCCAGTTGGTCGCGGGTGGCGGCGAGCGCCACCTCGGTCCAGTGCTGGGCGGAGATGTCCTGGCAGGCGCCGCGGATCAGGAGCAGCCGGCCGTCGGTGTCGAGTACCGGCTCGGCGACGACGCGGATGTGGCGGGTCACCCCGTCCGGCCGCTGGAGCCGGAAGGCCGCGGCGGCCGGCCGTCGGTGGTGCAGCAGCGTGCGCAGGAAGCGGCGGATGGAGACGCCGTCGTCCGGATGCGCGTGGGCCGGCAGATTCTCCAGGGGCACCGGGGTGCTCGACTGCGGGCGCCCGTAGAGGTCGAACAGCTGTCCGTTCCAGGTGATCTCCCCGGTCAGCAGGTTCTCCTCGAAGCCGCCGATGCGGCCGAGGCGCTGAGCGTGCTGGAGCAGGCTCGCCAGTCGCGCCGTCTCGTCCTCGATGCGCCAGATGAGGAGGACGGTGGTGCCGTGCCGGCTGATACTGATGTCCGCGATCGCCGAGAGGGGGACCTGGTCGACGAGGGCGGTGAGGTTCATCCGGCGGGCCCTGAAGGGTTCACCGGTGGCGTACACGCGCTCGATGCGCTGGAACAGCTCGCTGTCCCCCGCGGCCATCGGGTATGCCTCCAGCAGCAGTGCGCCGTTCACGACCGCGCGCGGCCGTCCGGCCGGATCCAGGAAGCGGTTGTTGACGTGCTGGATGCGGAAGTCCACCAGGTGCCCGGCGTCGTCGAGGTGCGGCACCAGGACCAGCGCGGGGTCGTGCAGCCCGTCGGCCAGGTCCATCAACTCCGCGGCGTCCGGCAGGACGCGCGGTTCCTGGGCGGGACCGTGCTGCAGCGTGTACGTCTCCAGCGTGTGGCCGCACAACTCCGCCAGGGCCTCCACCTGGCGGACGATCTGCGGGGGCTGCGGCGCCAGGGGCGTCGGCCAGGCGATCTCCAGCACGCCGTGGATGCGGCCCCCGGTGCCGGCGGGCAGGGCGGCCCTGCCTCCGTGCGGATGATGGTGCAGGCCGATGCTGGGCAGTCCGGTCTCCGCGAGGGACGTGATCCACTGCCCCATGCGCTCGGTGAGGCCGCGCCGCGCCACCGTCACCACGTCCGGAGGGACGTACCGCCAGCGAGCGGCCTCGGCCGGGGAGAACCCGGCGCTGCCCGCCAGGGTGAGCGAACCGTCGGAACCCGCGGCCCAGACGGCCACGGCCACCGCGCCGAGCGGGCGCAGCGCCTGCTCCAGCAGGGCTTCGGCCACTGCCTGGGTGTCGTCCGCGGCCAGCGCGCCGCTCTCCGCCGCGCGCAGGCGTACGGCGGCCGACTCGGTCTTCGCCTCGTCCGCGGCCCTGGTGGCGGCGAGGAACGCGTCCGTTACCTCGGACATCCGGTCCCGGGCGGCCTGGTTGATGATGTCGACCGCGAGTTCGAGGGGCGTGACCTGGGCCTGCTCGGCCAGCTCGGCGAGCTGCCGGGCGGCTTGGGCCGGCCCGCACGTCAGCCGTTCGACCAGGATGCCCTTGGCGAGTTCGATCAGGGCGCGCCCCTCGGCATCCGCCTGGGCGGCCCGCACTTCACGGCTCAGCCGTTCCACCGTGGCCGCCAGTCTGCCCACCGGCGAGGCGGGCGGGACGCCCACGGGATCCGCGGGCGGTCCGTCGGCGGAGGTCACCGACGGGGAGGAGGATGCCGGGGAAGTGCCGGATTCGAGCTTCGGCTCACCGCCCTGACCCGGTTCGCCCGGATGCTCGGACTTGCTCACGGTGTGAAGGCTCCTCGGCTGAAGCGCCCTGGGGCGCGGAACGGCAGGCGCTGCGGGGCGTCCGGCCCACCGGGGTGCGGGACGGGCACCGGCGTGCTCATACGGGCAGCCAGCGCCGGACGCAGGCGATGAGATCGTGTGTGTCGACGGGCTTGGTGACGTAGTCGCTGGCGCCCGAGGCGAGGCTCTTCTCCCGGTCGCCGGGCATCGCCTTGGCCGTGACGGCGATGATGGGCAGCTCGGTGTACTGCGGCATCCTGCGGATCTCGGCCGTCGCGGTGTAGCCGTCCATCTCCGGCATCATCACGTCCATGAGCACGAGCGCGACGTCAGGGTTGTTCACCAGCGTCTCGATGCCCTGGCGCCCGTTCTCGGCGTGCAGGACCCGGAAGCCGTGGAGCTCCAGGATCCCGCTGAGCGCGAAGAGGTTGCGCGCGTCGTCGTCGACGACGAGGACGGTACGGCCCGCCGCCGGCGAGTCGTCGACGGGGTGCGGCGTCACAAGCCGCGGTTCCTCGGGCCGGACCAGGGACAGTACGTCCCCGGGCTCCTCGGCGGACAGGTGCAGGGCGATGCGCTCGCGCAGTTCGTCGAGACTCGACAGGAACTCCAGCGCCCCGCCCGCCGAGCGGGACCGCAGGGTCTCTTCCAGGAGCAGGTCGGTGCGATGGCCGCTGTGCACCAGGACGGGAACACTCGCCAGCGCCGAGTCACCCTCCAGGGCCTCCAGGAACCGGGAGGCCTCGCCTTCCCGCGTGCCCAGCTCCAGGACGACGCAGTGGCACGGTTCGGCCGCGAGGGCGCCCGCCGCCTCCTGAGCCCCGACGGCGGTGATGATGTCGACCGCGGGCCGCTGTCCACCGTCTTCACGGCCGTGCGTGAGATCCGCGATCACGCTCTCCGCGACGAGGGTCAGCAGGCCGCGCGGTCTCTCCTCGACGACGAGCAGGCGCCGGGGCCGCGGTCCGGGCCCGATCCGGGGCACCGGCACCCGGCGTGACACTCCCTCGGGAAGGGGCTCGGCCGGGACCCGCTCCGCGGTGCTGCCGTCGCCGAGCAGCTCCTCGAAGTCGGGGCGGGCCACGGGCAGGAAGAGCGTGAACGTACTGCCCTGGCCGGGCGTGCTGTCCACCGTGACGGCACCCCCGAGCAGATGGGCGATCTCCCGGGTGATGGACAGGCCGAGACCGGTGCCGCCGTACTTGCGGCTCGTCGTGCCGTCCGCCTGCTGAAAGGCGCCGAAGATCGTCTCCAGCTGCTGCTCCGGGATGCCGATGCCGGTGTCCTTCACGCGGAAGGCCACCACGGCACCGCCCCGGACCACTCCCTCGGGCACCTCCTCGTCCACCGCCGGTTCGATGCTCAGCTGCACGCCGCCCCGCTCGGTGAACTTCACGGCGTTCGAAAGGAGGTTGCGCAGCACTTGGCGCAGCCGCGAGTCGTCCGTGAGCAGGTCGGCGGGCGCGCCAGGGGCGGTCGTCACCTTGAAGTCCAGGCTTTTCTGCGTCGTCATGGGCCGGAAGGTGGCCTCGACGTACTCGATGAGCTGGCGCAGCGCCACCCGCTCGGGCGTGACGTCCATCTTCCCGGCCTCTACCTTCGACAGGTCGAGGATGTCGCTGATCAGCTGGAGCAGGTCCGAGCCGGCGGAGTGGATGATCTGCGCGTACTCGACCTGCTTCGGAGTGAGGTTGCGGGACGGGTTCTGGGCCAGCAACTGGGCGAGGATGAGCAGGCTGTTGAGCGGGGTGCGCAGCTCGTGGCTCATGTTCGCCAGGAACTCCGACTTGTACTTCGACGCCAGCGACAGCTGCTGGGCACGTGTCTCCAGTTCCTGCCGGGCCTGTTCGATCTGCAGGTTCTTCGCCTCGATGTCCCGGTTCTGTGCCGCCAGCAGCGAGGCCTTCTCCTCCAGGTCGGCGTTGGAACGCTGGAGTTCCTCCTGCTGTACCTGCAACTCCGCCGACCGGTCCTGGAGTTCGGCAGTCAGGCGCTGCGACTCGGCCAGGAGCTCGTCGGTACGGGCGTTGGCCACGATGGTGTTGACGTTGACGCCGATGGTCTCCATCAGCTGGGCCAGGAAGTCGTGCTGAATCTGGGTGAAGGAGGTGACCGACGCCAGCTCGATGACGCCGAGGACCTGGTCCTCGACCACGATGGGCAGCAGCACGAGCGCGGTCGGCACCACGTGGCCGAGCCCCGAGGAGATGGTCACGTAGTCCGGCGGCAGGTCGTCCACCGTGATGGTGCGCCGGCTGCGGGCGGCCTGACCGACCAGGGTGCGGCCGAAGGCGATGCGCGTGGGCCGGGTGTCGTCCTCCGGGTAGCCGTAGGAACCGACGAGCCGCAGCCGGGGGCCGTCGTCGCCGTCCTCGGCCAGGTAGAAGGCCCCGTACTGGGCAGCCACCAGGGGGACCAGCTCGTCCATGATCAGTTCGGCGACCACGGGCAGGTCGCGGTGGCCCTGCATCAGGCCCGAGATCCGGGCGAGGTTCGTCTTGAGCCAGTCCTGCTCCTGATTGGCCCGGGTGGTCTCGCGCAGGGACTCCACCATCGAGTTGATGTTGTCCTTGAGCTCGGCGACCTCGCCGGAGGCCTCCACGGTGATCGAACGCGTCAGATCGCCCTCGGCGACGGCGCTCGCGACCTCCGCGATGGCGCGCACCTGCCGGGTCAGGTTGCCCGCCAGCTCGTTGACGTTCTCCGTCAGGCGCTTCCAGGTGCCGGAGACGCCTTCCACTTCGGCCTGTCCGCCGAGCCGTCCCTCGGTGCCGACCTCGCGGGCGACGCGGGTGACCTCGTCGGCGAACGCGGAGAGCTGGTCGACCATCGTGTTGATCGTCGTCTTGAGTTCGAGGATCTCGCCGCGGGCGTCCACGTCGATCTTCTTCGACAGGTCACCCCTGGCCACCGCGGTCGTCACGAGCGCGATGTTGCGCACCTGGCCGGTGAGGTTGTTGGCCATCGAGTTGACGTTGTCGGTGAGGTCCTTCCAGGTGCCCGCGACGTTCGGCACGTGCGCCTGCCCGCCGAGGCGTCCCTCGGTGCCGACCTCGCGGGCCACGCGGGTGACCTCGTCGGCGAAGGCCGACAGCGTGTCGACCATCGTGTTGATGACGTCCGCCAGCGCCGCGACCTCGCCCTTGACCTCGACCGTGATCCGCTGCGACAGGTCGCCGCGCGCCACGGCGGTGGCGACCTGGGCGATGGAGCGGACCTGGCCGGTCAGGTTGGAGGCCATGACGTTGACGTTGTCGGTGAGGTCCTTCCAGGTGCCCGACACGCCCCGCACCTGCGCCTGCCCGCCGAGGCGTCCCTCGGTGCCGACCTCGCGGGCCACGCGCGTGACCTCGTCGGCGAACGCGGAGAGCTGATCGACCATCGTGTTGATCGTGCTCTTCAGCTCGAGGATCTCACCACGCGCGTCGACGGTGATCTTCTGTGAGAGGTCACCCTGGGCCACCGCGGTCGCCACCAGCGCGATGTTGCGGACCTGGCCGGTGAGGTTGCCCGCCATGAAGTTCACGGAGTCGGTGAGGTCGCGCCAAGTGCCCTTGACGCCCTGGACGTCCGCCTGTCCGCCGAGGCGACCCTCGGTGCCGACCTCGCGGGCGACACGGGTGACCTCGTCGGCGAACGCCGAGAGCTGGTCGACCATCGTGTTGATCGTGCTCTTCAGCTCGAGGATCTCACCACGCGCGTCCACGGTGATCTTCTGGGAGAGGTCACCCTGGGCCACCGCCGTGGTCACCTGGGCGATGGAACGGACCTGGCCGGTGAGGTTGCCCGCCATGTGGTTGACGGAGTCCGTCAGGTCGCGCCAGACACCGGCCACACCCGGCACCTGGGCCTGTCCGCCGAGCCGCCCCTCGCTTCCGACCTCCCGGGCCACGCGCGTGACCTCGTCGGCGAACGCGGAGAGCTGGTCGACCATCGTGTTGACGGTCTCCTTCAGCTGCAGGATCTCGCCGCGGGCGGGCACGTCGATCTTCTGGGAGAGGTCGCCCTTGGCCACCGCCGTGGCCACCTGTGCGATGTCGCGGACCTGGGTGGTCAGGTTGCCCGCCATGGCGTTGACCGAGTCCGTCAGGTCGGCCCAGGTGCCCGAGACGCCAGGCACCTCCGCCTGTCCGCCGAGCGTCCCCTCGGTGCCGACCTCGCGGGCCACGCGGGTGACTTCGGAGGTGAACACGGACAGTTGGTCCACCATGCCGTTGAAGACCTTGGCGATGTCGCCCATGAGGCCGTCGGCGTCGACCGGCAGGCGGGTCCCGAAGTCCCCGTCACGGACGGCCGTCAGGCCCGCCAGGAGCCGCCGCAGCTCCTGATCACCCGGGGAGACCTCGTCGACCCCGGCGCTGTTGCTGGTCATGCGCAACCTCGTTCCGCTCCCCAGGAGTCCTCGTCACCGAGAACTCCGAACCCCCCGAACCGATCGGCGGCCCGGCCGTCGTGCGTGCAGTTCCGCAGTTCACGGACGTACGCAAGGTGAAAAATACGCCGCAGGTTAACCCACGTTCCAGGCACGGAACAAAGCGTCGGACCCAGCCGGGAACCGTGGGAATACGGACAGCCCGGAACGCGCATGCCCGTGCGGAACGGGGGTACTGGAAACCGTTTCGCAGCCGGGGATGCGCCTCCCCGCAGTGGTGCGGTGGCGGGCGCTCACCGACGTGATGAAGCCGCCGATCTCGCACCGGTGCCTCCGGCCGGTGGCGCAAGCACGCGCGCCTGCACCGTGCCCGTCGGCGCAGAGCGGCCCCGGCCGACGCGCGAAAACGGCGAACGCGCCTCGATTCCCGGTAGCGTCCGCGCCGCCCGCCCGTCTTTCTTCTAGGCGTCAGGCGTCAGGCGTCAGGCGTCAGCGGGTGGTGAGCATGCCTTCACGCAGTCGGGCAAGGGTGCGGGACAGGAGCCGGGAGACGTGCATCTGGGAGACGCCCAGGCGTTCGCCGATCTGGGCCTGGGTGAGTTCCTCGACGAACCGCATGTGGATGATCTGCCGGTCGCGCTCGTCGAGTTCCGCGATCAGCGGGGCGAGGGCGTGGAAGTCCTCCACCAGCTCCAGGTCCGTGTCCAGGGTGCCGATGAAGTCTTGCAACGCGGCTTCGCCGTCCGCGCTGCCGCTGATCGTGGCGTCCAGGGAGGCGGAGTTGTAGCCGTTGGCGGCCAGGCGGGCCTCGCGGACCTCGTCCTCGGGCAGGCTCATCAGCTCCGACAGCTCCTTGACCGTCGGGGTGCGGCCCAGTCGGCTGCGCAGTTCCTCGGTGGCGCGGGCCAGCTGGACGCGGGCTTCCTGCAGCCGTCGCGGGACGTGCACGGCCCAGGTGGTGTCGCGGAAGAACCGCTTGATCTCGCCGACGATGTAGGGGATGGCGAAGGAGGTGAACTCCGCCTCCCGGGACAGCTCGAAGCGGTCGATCGCCTTGATCAGCCCGATCATGCCGACCTGGACGATGTCCTCCATCTCCTCCGGCCCGCGGCTGCGGAACCGGCCGGCCGCGAAGCGGACCAGGGACATGTTCATCTCGATCAGCGTGTTCCGCGCGTACTGGTACTCCTGGGTGCCTTCCTCCAGCACGGCCAGCTGCTGGAAGAACAGCTTCGAAAGTTCGCGGGCGTCCTTGGGCGTCACCCGGGACGGGTCAGCAACTTCCGGCAGCTCGACCGTCCGCGCCTGTGCTGCCGCCATGCTCATGGGCACCATGCCGTTCCCCTCTCCCAGTCCGATCCCACCGCCGCGGCCGGCCGAAGCGGCCGACGACGCAGCGTCTACCCCCTCATCCGTCTCGACAAGCCGTTCGAGCAGGAATCGACAGGGCCGGATTTGGTCATCGTAGGGGCAAGCTGCGGATTTGCGGAGCCCGACTGCGAGCTGCTCATCCACGAGTTGCCGAGATCCGAGATCGTCGAGGATTCCCTGCCGATCGCCGTCGGCATCGACGTCGCCCGCGACACTGCACGCCGGCACCGCGCCCGTCTCGCCTGCCGTCGTCGTCCCCCAGCCCGCGCCGCTGCTACTGAGGGCGGCGTCCGGTGATGTCACCGCCCGGGTCGTCGGGCAGGGCGATGCGGGCGGTGATGCGTTTGCCGACCGGCTCCCGCTGGACCTCGAAACCCTGGGCGACGGCCATGACGATCTCCAGGCCGTGCTGCCCGACCCTGCCCGCATCGGCGGCCCGCGCCACCGGCAGGACCGGATCGCTGTCCCACACGACCACTTCCACCACAGCGCCGGAAACGCGCAGTTCCATCAGCACCGGCCCGGGCGCGTACTTGCGGGCGTTGGTGACCAGCTCGCTGACCACCAGCTGAGTCAGGTCCATCGCACGTGCGGACACTGGCAGGCCGTGCTCAGCCTGGACGCGGGCAAGGAAGTTCACCGCCCGGTGACGTGCCTCGGCGATACAGGATCCGTCACCGTCCAGGGCAACCGTGTCACGCATCGGATGGGCACCAGGCATCACGCTGCCCTCACCATCGGGGACTGATTCCGCCGGCTCCACCCTTTCCCCCGTTCATCCGCGTGCGCTTACCCCGGATTCTGCCTCGCATGCCCCTTGAGCTCTGTTACACAGAGGACCGAACGGGCGTTGTTCACCGTAATATCAGGGCAGGCTGCCAACGCACATCGTGTCGGGGCCTCAAGCCCCCATCAGCGAGCGCAGGCGAGGAAACGGTGGCAGACGCCCACGGAGCACCCCGGCCCGGCCTGTCAGTCGACCACACCGCCGCCGACGACATCCGGGTGGTCACTCTGCACGGCGAGATCGACCACGCCGTCGCGAACGAGCTCACCGAGGCCCTGCTGTCCTACGGCAGCGTGACGCGGCCGCGGACCGTGGTGGACCTCAGCGGGGTGACCTTCATGGACTCCAGCGGAATCAACGTCCTCATCGCCGCCCAACAGAGCATGAGTGACGCCCAGGGATGGCTACGCATTGCCGGCGCCCAGGCATCGGTGCTGCGGGTCCTTGAGCTCGTCGGCCTGGACCAGGTCATCGACTGCCATTCCACCGTCGAACAGGCCTTGACCCCCTGACTCACGCCGTGTCCGGCCCACGACGCCCTACCTGCTGGCGTGGACGCCGCTGCACGGCCGCGTCCAGCTCCCGTTGGTGTGCTGGGACACCTCACGCAGCACCCCGAACCCGGCCACCGGTACCAGCTGGTGGATCGCGGTGAGCACCCCGATGGCCTGGTCCACCGTCGCATGGGAGTCGACCGCATGCCGCAGCTGTGCGTTCTCCCGTTGCAAGGCTTCCCTGTACGCCTGCCCCTTACCGCGACAGCAAGACACCCTTGCTACGGCGTGAAGATCACGCCCGGAGGACTGCTGCGCCGCACGAAGAACTCGCCCCTGAGGGGGCGATCGTGGGCCGGCGGAAGGCGTCGGTCGTTCCACGTACTGCCGGTACCGGCGGCCTCGCTGCCTGGAACTCGACTGAACCGACAGCAGCCCCACGGGCCCGGCGGTGAGGTGAACACGTGAAGAAACTGGGTTCAATGCCCGCAACGGCAGTGGAGAAACCAGGGAAATCGACCGTGTGTTCTTGCATTCGCCGGGCACGAGGAGCGACGGAGGTTGATAACTATGGTTCCCCTGCTTCTCGTTCTTCTGCTGGCTCTGATCCTCTTCGGCGCGGGTTTCGCGCTGAAGGCACTGTGGTGGATCGCCGTCATCGTGCTGGTCGTCTGGCTGCTGGGCTTCGTCATGCGCTCCGCGGACACGGGCGGCCGCAAGGGCCGCTGGTATCGCTGGTAACCCGCCAAGCAGCAGCATGCCTGTGGGCTCCGGATGCATCCGGAGCCCACAGGCATGTCTCGGATCGGTAACTGTGCGCAGGATCTGCACCACCGGGGAGAGCTCCGCGAGCTGCTCCAGGATCTGCCGGTAGGTCTCCTCCGGCAGCCTGTGATTGCCCATCTGAACCAGCGGTTGCTTCGGATTTCCGCCGAGCGATCGTCGTGCGAACGCCCGCCGTCCGTGCATGTCGTACGCCGTCAGCATCGTCCACGGTCTTCGTACGCGCTGTGGCGGCCGAGGGTCATGCCGATGCCGCCGTCGAGTCATGGATCCGGCACCTCAGCGAGGGGTCGGGGCCCACCGCACCTTGTGCGCGCAGCACGGCGATGTCGCCCTCGGTGACGCCGAGTTCGGTGAGCAAGGCATCGGTGTGCTGACCGAGCGCGGGGATCCCACCCATCGGTGGCTCGTAGCCGGTGATGACCGGAGGCGGAAGCAAAGCGGGCACCTGACCGTGAGGTGTGTCGATCCGGCGCCACCGGTCGCGGGCCATCAGATGCGGATGGGCTATGACCTCGCTCGGTGTGTTGAACCGGGCATTCCCGATCCCGGCGGCATCCGCGTCGCTCTGCACCTGCGTCAGGTCATGGCGCGCGCACCAGTCGGCGATCTCCGCGTCCAGGAACTCACGGTGCTCCGCCCGTCCGGAGGTGGTACGAAAGCGTTCGTCGTCGGCCAGGTCGGGCCGGCCTAGAAGGTCACGCGCGAATCGCTGCCATTCGCGGTCGTTCGTCGTGCCCAGGACGACGGTCTGGCCATCCGCTGTGCGGTAGGCACCGTACGGCGCGACCGCGGGCGAGCCCATGCCGACCGGCTGCTGGTCCACACCCGTGTGCAGCGTGTAGGTGAGCTGATACCCCATCAACTCCGTCATCGTGTCGAACAGGCTCACCGCGACCGCGGAGAGGTCTCGGCCATGGCCACGCTCCTTGCCGCAGAGCAGCGCCAGCACCGACAACGCGGCATACAGGCCGGAGCACACGTCGGCCATCGGCGGACCGGGCTTGGCCGGCGCACCGGGGATGCCCGTCGTCGCGCATGCGCCCGACTCCGCCTGGGCCAGCAGATCGTAAGCACGCTTGTGGGACAGCGGGCCTCCCGGCCCGTAGCCGTCGATCTCCACGGCGATGAGTTCGGGGTGGCTGACGGCCAGGTCGGCGGGTGCGATACCGAGCCTCGCCGTGGCACCGGGAGCAAGATTGGAGACCATCACATCGGCGCGGTCGAGCAACCGGTGGAGTACCGCCATCCCGGACGGATCCTTCAGGTTCAGCGTGACCGACTCCTTGCCCCGGTTGACCCATACGAAGTGCGCCGCCATGCCGCCCACCACGTCGTCGTAGTGCCGGGCGAAGTCACCGCCTTCCGGGTTCTCCACCTTGATCACCCGAGCCCCGAAGTCACCGAGGGTGCGGGTGCAGATGGGAGCCGCCACCGCCTGTTCCAGGGACACCACCGTGATGCCCGCCAGTGGCCCGGCCGGCTTGGCCGCGTCACTAGCGGTTCGTCCCGGGCCGGAGCGTTCTGCCCGCTCGGTGTCTGCCACGTTCACCCGATCACCCTTCGGGTTCCGGGGAGGAAAGCCGGCCCTCGCCATAGGTTTCTCCTCGACCTTGTCGTATCTGCTGTGCCGGGCGTGTCAGTTCTGGGGCCCGCGCCGCCCGCCGCATGCCCGCTCCGTCGTGGTTGGTCCGGTGAACCGCGGAGCGCGTCCGGCCGAGAACGCGCGGCTGCCCTCGGCGAAGTCCGCGCCGGCCGGCAGTTGCGGCTGTGCCCGTACCTCCTCGGCGAGTACGGTGCCGAGTTCCGCGGGCCGGGACGCCAGGATCCGCTTGGTCGCCGCGATGGAGAACGGAGCGCCTTCGGCGAGCCGCCGCGCCCAGCCGTACCGCTTCCTGCCATGCGGATCCGGGCTCGCAGAGGACGTCGGCCAGACCGATCGCGGCCGCACTCCCCCGAGTCCAGCACGTCGCCGAACAGCAGCAGGCGCTTCGTCGTGCCCGGCCCGACCCGCGTCGGCAGCGACCAGAGCGGTCCGGCGTCCGCGATCATCCCGATCCTGCCGAAGGCGCAGCCGAACCGGGCGTCACGGGTGGCCGCCAGGTGGTCGCAAGCCGCCGCGAGCGACATGCCGAGCCCGAACGCGACACCCTCGACCGCCACGAGCACGGGCTCGGGCCCCGGACGACCGCCCGTACGATGCCGGCGACCACCTCCGTCCGCGCGGCCGACTCCTCCGGGACCGGTGGCATGGAGCGGATGCCGCCGCCCGCGCAGAAGCTGCCTCCCGCGCCGGTCGGCACCACTGCCCGGCACCGCTCGTCGCGCGACGCGTCCCGCAGTGCGGTGAGAGGTTCCTGGCGGCCGGTCGGGTCGAGGGCGTTGTGGCGACCGGGCTGATGGATCGTCAGTGCCCGTACCGGCCCGTCGTCCTCCACGAGCACGGCCGCGCCTGGCGTCCGGTCGCTCATGGCGGCCCCTTTGCTGGCCCACGACCGCACTGCAACGGCCGGTCGCCTTCCCCGTGCGGCCCGGTGCCCTCGCGCGCCTCGCTCATCGGGCCGCCCGGGCCGCCCGTCACGCGTGCTCCCGCAGCAACTGCCTGCCCACGATGAGCTTCTGGATCTCGCTCGTCCCCTCGTAGATGCGGAACAGTCGCACGTCCCGGTAGAAGCGCTCGACGGGAACGTGGCGCATGTATCCCGTGCCCCCGTGTATCTGGACGGCACGGTCGGCCACCCGGCCCACCATCTCGCTGCAGAACAGTTTCGTGGAGGACGGCGCCAGCCTGCGGTCCTCGCCCGAGTCGTACGCGCGGGCCGCCTCCAGCACCATGGCGCGGGCCGCGTACATCTCGGCGTGCGACTCGGCGAGCATGGCCTGGACGAGCTGGAAGTCGCCGATGGGCCGTCCGCCCTGCCGGGTGACCGAGGCGTGCGCGACGCTTTCGTCCAGGATGCGCCCGGCCAGCCCCACACACATCGCCGCGACGCTCAGGCGTCCCCTCGCCAGCGACCGCATGGCGGTGCGGAACCCCTCTTCCTCGCGTTCTCCGACGAGGGCACTCGCCGGAAGGCGTACGTCGTCGAAGAAGACCTCCGCGCTCAAGGCCCCGGACTGGCCCATCTTGTGGTCCCTCGGTCCCACGGTGACGCCGGGGATGTCCGCATCGACGGCGAAGACGGAGATCCCCTCGGCGCCCGTGCTCTGCGGCCCGGTGCGGGCGAACACCATGAAGACACCGGCGAGCGGAGCATTGGTGATGAACCGCTTGCTGCCGTTCAGGACGTAGCCGTCTTCGTCGCGTACGGCACGGGTCCTGATACCGCTGGGGTCCGAGCCCGCCTCCGCCTCCGTGAGCGTGAACGCCGCGATCAGCTCCCCGGCGGCCATCCGCGGCAGATAGCGCCGCTTCTGCTCCTCGGTGCCGGTACTCGCCAGGAGCTGGCCGGCGACCCCGTTGTTGATGCTGAACATCGAACGGAACGCGGGCGTGGTGTAGCCGATCTCCAGGGAGAGGCGTACGTCCTCCGTCATGGAGAAGCCCAGCCCGCCGTACTCCTGGGGCAGCGCGTAGCCGAACAGGCCCATGGCCGCGGCCTTCTCACGGAGGTCCGCCGGGATCTCGTCCTTCTCCTCGATCTCGTTCTCGCGCGGGACCACCTTCTCGCGCACGAAGGCCCGCACGGCCGCCAGAACGGCGTCGAACTCGTCTGGTTCCATTGGCTTTTCGCACTCCTCGATTGTGGGCGCCTTGTCGAGCGGGCCCCAGGGCTCGGGCTGCTTGGCCGCTCCGGGCTCCGGCTCAGTGGAGAAGGAGTTCCAGGACGGTGGCGTTCGCCATGCCGCCGCCCTCGCACATCGACTGCAGGCCGTAGCGGACGCCGGCGGCTCGCATGTGGTGGAGCAGGGTCGTGGTCAGCCGGGCGCCGGAGGCTCCCAGGGGATGGCCGAGGGCGATGGCGCCGCCGTCGGGATTGAGCCGGTCCGGATCGGCGCCGGTCTCGGCCAGCCAGGCGCAGGTCACGCTGGCGAACGCCTCGTTGATCTCGAAGGCTCCGATGTCCTCGATGCCCAGACCGGCGCGCCTGAGGACCTTCTCGGTGGCCGGGATGGGGCCGGTCAGCATCGTCACGGGGTCGACTCCGACAACGGCGAAGGAGTGGAAGCGGGCGATCGGGCGCAGACCGAGTTCACGCGCCTTCTCGCCGCTCATGACCAGCAGCGCCGAGGCACCGTCCGATATCTGCGAGGAGTTGCCGGCCGTGACCACGCCGTCCTCGGTGAACGCGGGCTTCAGACCCGCCATCGTGGCGGCCGTGCCGCCCCGCCGTACTCCCTCGTCCGTGTCGACGGTGCGTACGGAGCCGTTCTCGTCCGTCACGTCCACCGGCACGATCTGGGACTTGAACCGCCCCTCGTCGATCGCGGCCGCCGCGTTGGCGTGGGACCGCAGACTGTACGCGTCGAGTTGCTCCCGGCTCAGCCGCCAGCGCCGCGCGAGTTCCTCCGCGCCCAGCCCCTGGTTGAACCGTGAGACGCCGTACCGTGCCCGTACGGCCGGGCCGAAGGGTTCGCCGGGGCCCCGCTCGCGGCCGGAGCCCAGCGGAACGCGGCTCATCGACTCCACGCCGCCCGCCACCACGATGTCGTACTGGCCGCTCATCACTCCCGCGGCCGCGAACTGCGCCGCCTGCTGGGAGGACCCGCACTGCCGGTCGATGGTGACGCCCGGCACCTCCTCCGGCCATCCGGCGGCCAGGACGGCGAAACGGCCGACGCAGCCGGCCTGCTCACCGGTCTGCGAGACGCAGCCCCAGATCACGTCCTCGACCATCGCCGGGTCCAGGTCGTTGCGTTCGGCCAGGGCCCGCAGCACCACGGCGGACAGGTCTACCGGGTGCACATCGCTGAGCGAGCCGTTCCGCTTGCCCATGGGGGTACGGACGGCGTCCACGATGACCGCGTCACGCATGTCAGACCTGCCTTTCCGCCGTGTCCGGCGCGCCGGTTTCCTGTGTGTCCGAGGGGGGTTCGCCCGGGCCCCGAGTCGTCCGGGCCAGGCGGCGGAGCTCGGTTTTCAGCACCTTTCCGGCCGCGGACAGGGGAAGTTCGTCGACGAAACGGACCTCTCTGATCCGCTTGTACGGCGTCACGCGCTCCGCGACGTACTCCATCAGCTCCTCGGCCATCGCGCCCGGCTCAGCGGCGGGGACCACGAAGGCGACGGGGACCTCGCCGACGGCAGGCACCGCCTTCCCCACGACCGACGCCTGGAGCACTGCCGGGTGTCCGCCGAGGATGTCCTCCAGCTCGCGCGGGTACACGTTGTAGCCCTTGTAGATGAGCATGTCCTTTGATCTGCCGGAGACGTACAGGAAGCCGTCGGCGTCGAGGTGGCCGGTGTCGCCGGTGCACAGCCAGCCGTCGACGAACTGCGCGGCGGTCTCCTCCGGGCGGCCGAGGTAGCCCGAGGCCACCTGAGGGCCCCGCATCCAGATCTCGCCGCGCTCGCCCCGCGGCACCTTCCGTCCGGGATCCAACGGGTCCCGGATCTCCAGCTCGGTGTCGAACAGGGGAACCCCCTGGCTGCCCGGCTTGCGCAGCCCGGCCTTCGCGATCGGGCCGCTGGACACGGTTGCTGTCGCCTCCGTCAGGCCGTAACCCTCGATGACGGCGGCGTTGGGGAAGACCTCTGTCAGCTGCTCCAACGAGTGCGTGTCTATGGGGGCGCCACCCGACACCACGGCCTTGACCGAGCTGAGGTCCCGCGTGCGGATGCCCGGTGCCGCCAGCAGGGCGTGATAGAGCGCCGGGGCGCCCGGGATGTACGCGACCCGGTGCCGTTCCACCTGCTCCAGGTACGACTCCGCATGGAAGCGGCCGCTCAGGATGGTGGTGGCGCCGCACAGGAGGAAGAAGTTGAGGCTGATCAGGCCAAGGGCGTGGAACAACGGCGAGATGCACAGCGTGGCGTAGGTACCCGGTGCCAGGGCGTAGTCGCCGGAGGTCTCCAAGGGGTTCAGCACCACACCGCCTTCGCTGTCGAGCCCGGGGAGCGCCCCGGAGCGCCAGCAGGCGACCTGGATGGTGTTGGCGACGATGTTGCGGTGCAGTATGCGCACTCCCTTGGGTGCGCCGGTGGTTCCGCCGGTGTACCCGTACTGGGCGACGGAGTCGGTGGGGATCAGCACCTCTGGCGGGTGGGTGCTCTGGCCCGCGACGAGGTCCGCCAGGGCGGTGCCCGCTTTCCCGAACAGCTTTGCGCAGTCGTCCGGCCTGTCGGCCGGGGCCGATGCGCTGGGCGGCACGATGACGACCAGCCGGACCGGCAGCCCGTCGATCGCCTCGGCCAGCACCGGTGCCGGCTCCGGATGGGTCACCACGGCCGCCGCGGAGCAGTCGGCGAGCTGAGCGCGCAGGGCCCCGGCCGGCTGGGCGGGGTTGGCCGGGCAGACTGTCGCTCCGGCGAGTGTGATGCCGTAGTAGGCGACGGCGAACCACAGGGTGTTCGGCAGGTGCAGGGCGACCACGTCACCCTGCCGTATGCCGCGCGCCCTGAGGCCGCGTGCGAACGCGGCAGCCTGTTCGTACAGGCCGGTGAAGGTGAGAACCTGGTCGCCGTCGCGTACGGCCGCCCGGTCGCGGTAGCGGCGGGCCGAGCCGGCGAGCACCGCGCCGAGGGGGACATCGGGGTAGTCGAGGCGGCGAGGCAGTCCCGCGGGCCAGTAGTCGGTCATGTGCCACTCCCTTCACGCGTCGGCCTGCGGCCGGCCATGCAGGGCTTTTGCGCGGTACGCCGGTTCATCGCACGACCTCCGCGTCGAAAAGCTTCTTGATCTGCTCGGGGCTCCGGCCCGTCTCGGCGAGGACCTGCGCTGTGTGCTCGCCCGGAAGGGGGGCCGGCCGGGTGTGGCGGCGAGGGGTGGAGGAGCCGAACCGGGGGGCCGGGGCGGGCTGGAGGACTCCCGTGCCGTCGGTGAGGAAGGTGCCGCGTGCGGCGTTGTGAGGATGGCGCGGTGCCTCCGCCAGCGACAGCACGGGGGTGACACACGCGTCGGCGTCGGCGAACACGGCGGCCCAGTCGTCGCGGGTCCGGGCGGCGAAGACCTCCGCCAAGCGCCGCCGCATGACCGGCCAGCGGGAACGGTCCCACTGTTGGGCGAAGTCGGCATCCGCGACCAGCTCGAGCCGTTCCAGGAGGGTGGCGAAGAAGGGCGCCTCGATCGCGCCGACCGCGACGTACTCGTCGTCGCGGCAGCGGTAGACGCCGTAGAACGGCGCGGTGCCGTCCAGGTAGTTGACGCCCCGGCCGTCGGTCCACCGCCCCTGGTGCAGACGGCCGTAGATCATGGCCAGCAGCTGAGCCGACCCGTCCACCATGGCGGCGTCCACGACCTGGCCCTTCCCGGTGGCGCGTGCCTGCACGACCGCGCACAGCACACCGAAGGCGAGTAATGCGCCACCGCCGCCGAAGTCGCCGAGCAGGTTGAGCGGCAGGACCGGCGGACCGTCGGCCTCTCCGATGGCCCCCAGGGCCCCCGACAGGGCGATGTAGTTGATGTCGTGCCCGGCCCGCGGCGCGAGCGGCCCGTCCTGCCCGAATCCCGTCATCCGTCCGTAGACCAGGCGCGGGTTGCGGTCCAGGCACGGGCCGGGGCCCACGCCGAGCCGTTCGGCCACCCCCGGCCGGAAGCCCTCCAGAAGGACATCGGCATCCGCCACCAGGTCGAGGACAGCGCCGACGCCCTCCGGGTGCTTGAGGTCGATGGCGGCCGAGCGCCGGCCCCGGTGCAGGACGGGATCGGGCCTGCCGGCCACGTCCGACGGGCGCTCGACACGGATCACGTCCGCACCGGCGTCGGCGAGGAGCATGGCACAGAACGGCCCCGGCCCGATGCCTCCCAGCTCGATGACCCGCACTCCGGTGAGCGGCCCCGGGGCCTCATCGGGTACGGCGCCGTTGGCACGTTTCTGGTCTTGTTCTCCGTTCACCGGCCGCTCACCGGCCTCGCCAGACGGGAGCACGCTTCTCGGTGAAGGCCGACGCGCCTTCCCGAGCGTCTTCCGAGTTGAACACCAGCTCGGTGATCGGCTTCTGACGGCCGAACATCTCGTCGCGTGGCCAGTCGGGAGACTCCACGAGGATACGTTTGGTGACCCGTACGGCGAGCGGACCGTTGGCGGCGATGGCGGAGGCCAGCAGCCTCGCCTCCTTCAGCGCGCCGCCGGGTGGAGTGAGCCGGTTGACCAGCCCGAAGTGGTGAGCCCGTTCTGCGGTGAGGACATCGCCGGTGAGGGCGAGTTCCATCGCGATCTGGTACGGGACTCGGCCCGGCAGCCGCAGCAGTCCCCCGGCCACCGCCACCAGACCGCGCTTGACCTCGGGCAGCCCGAACTTGGCATCCTCGGCGGCGACGACGAGATCACTCGCGAGGGCGATCTCGCATCCGCCCGCCACGGCGTAGCCCTCGACGGCGGCGATCAGCGGCTTGCGCGGCGGGGTCTCGGTGAGGCCGGCGAAACCACGCCCCTGCACGTGGGGGCGCTCGCCCCGCAGGAACGCCTTGAGGTCCATGCCCGCGCAGAAGGTGCCGCCTGCGCCGGTGATGATGCCGACCGCGAGGTCGTCACGCTCGTCGAGCTCGTCCAGCGCGGATGCGATCGCCTCCGCGACGGCTCGGGTGACCGCGTTGCGGGATTCGGGCCGGTTGATGGTGATGACGGCGATGCCGTCGCCGTACTCGACCAGTACTTCGTCTGCCACGGCAGCTCCTTCACGGTGGCCAAGCGGGGGTCGCGGTTGGGGAGTAGCGGTTGGGCGCCGGCCGTCAGCGTGGGGCCAGGCGGATCGCGCCGTCGAGGCGGATGGTCTCTCCGTTGAGCATCGGGTTGTCGATGATGTGCAGGGCGAGTTGTGCGTACTCGTCCGCCGCGCCGAGGCGCGGGGGGTGCGGCACCGCGGCGGCGAGCGCGTCGAGCTTCTCCTTCGGCCTCCTGCCGAGCATCGGTGTGTCGAACAGGCCGGGCGCGATGGTGACGACCCGGATGCTCTTGCTCGCCAGATCCCGGGCAACACACACGGTGAGGCCGGCCACTCCGGCTTTCGACGCCGCGTACGGGGCCTGTCCGATCTGCCCCTCGAATGCCGCGACCGACGCCGTCATGACAACCACTCCGCGGTCGCCGTCGAGTGGTTCGTTGCGGGCCATGCGGGCGGCGGCGAGCCGGAGCACGTTGAAGGTGCCGATCAGGTTGACGTCGACCACGGCGCGGAAATGGTCGAGATCACCGGCGGTGCCGTCCTTGTTGACCACGCGGAGCGGACCGCCGCGGCCCGCGCAGTGGACGACCGCGCGCAGCGCTCCTGTCCGCTCGGCGGTGTCGAGGACGGCGGTCATGTCCTCGGTGCTCGTCACGTCGGCGGGGACGAAGACGGCCTCGGGGCCGAGGTCGCGGACGGCGCGTTCGCCGTCCGAGGAGGGCAGGTCCGCGATGGTGACGCGGGCGCCGGCCTTGAGGAGCCGCCGTGCCGTCGCCAGGCCGAGCCCCGACGCGCCGCCGGTCACCACTGCGGATATTCCGCTGGTCTGCATGGACACTCCAGTCGGTCGAGTCGGTGTCGGATCTGCCGCCGCCGGCGCCGCGAAGGCTCGGCGACTGCCGTCGTGCGCCGGGCCATGGGCCACGGCCGTTGCGGTCGGGACCGCAGCCGATGGAGAGAAGGTAGAAGCTACTTGTCGAACGATCGTTAAGTTTGGCCGCCACCTGACCCACTGTCAATGACCGCGACGAAAAGTGAGCGACCTACCGGGCCGGCGCCTCGCCGTGCCCGACCATGGCGAACGCCAGCCGCACGTAGCGGTCGCACAGCTCCGCGGTCCCGAGGTCGCCGGACGGGTCGTACCACTGGGCGACGGCGTTGCACATCGCCATGATCGCCCGGCGGGCGTCGTCCGGGTGCGGGGTCCGGAAGACTCCGGCGGCCATGCCGTCGTCCATGGCCTTCTGGAAGAGCCCCGATACGGCGTGCCGTCTTTCGATGATGGGGTTGCGGTACTCGGGTTCGAGGTAACGGAGTTCCTGGAGGGTCAGCAGACTCTCGACCTGCCGCCGTACCCGGTAGGCGACCGTCACTCTGACCAGGGCGGCCAGCCGCGCGGCGGGGTCGTCACCGGCCTGGGCCAGTTCCTTCTCACAGTGACGGAAGTAGTCGTCGAGCGAGTCCTCGATCAGGGCGTGGAAGAGCTCCGCCTTGCCGGAGTAGTAGTAATAGAGGGCGGACAGACTCATGTCGGCTCTCTTGGCGATGTCACGGATGGAGGCGCCGAAGTAGCCGCGCTCCGCGAAGACGTCTCGTGCGGCGTCCATGATGGCGTCCCGGCCGTTTCCCCGGGGGCCGGAGGGGCCGTTGTCCGTCGCCTTGCCGCTCTTGCCCGCCGCTTTACCGCTCTTGCCCGCCGCTTTACCGCTCTTGCCCGCCGCTTTGCCGCTCGTCGCATCCATGGCCCCAGCCTCCCAGAACGAACGAACGATCGGCAAAGCCGGCCCCCTGCCATACGGAGCCGAGGGCCGGCGCACTGCCGCCGCCGGCCCGCCGGGCACAGTCCACGGTGTCATCCGGCCGACGGGACCTTGTACTCCTTCGCCAGGTCCGATGCGAAGAAGTCACCGAGTGGTTCGACTCCGGCGAAGACACCCTTGTCCACACCCAGCACCTGGGCCTCGCGCGAACTGGGCTCAGCGGGATCGGAGAAGTCCTGAGGCGGGAGCAGGCCGGGCAGCGTGAAGTCGGTGACAGCGCTGCGGGCCTTGAGCACGCCCGGGCGGGTGAGGTCATCGCAGCTCTTGCCGAGGATCTCTGCGTACAGCTTGGTCATGGCGTAGGCGTGGACGACTCCGCTGCTGGCCTCCGGTGCCTTACCGTACTGGTCCTTCCAGGCAGCGGCCAGCTTGCGAGCGGAGGCGGTGTCCGCGCCGAGGGCGCCCAGCCCGGAGAGCCTGGTGTAGTGCTCGGTGAGCGCGGGCGCCGCAGACGTCCTGAGCAGGCTGGTGGCGAAGGTCGACACCCCGCCCATGATCGGCACCTCCATGCCGGCCGCCTGCGCCACTGCCGCCACCGAGGCCGCCTGCTTGGGCGTCGAGTCGACCACGATCGCCTTGACCTTCGCCGACTTGAGCGCGTTGACCTGGCTGGTGAGGTCGGTCGCGGTGGGGTCGATCTGCTGGCCGACGATCTTCAACCCCAGCTTCCCCGCAGCGAACTTGCTGCCCCGCAGGCTGTTCTCGCCGATTTCTCCCTGGAGGTAGATGTGCCCGACGGAATCGCCGCCGCGCAGTTCGCCCTTCCTCATGAGCCAGTCCAGGCCGTTGATCGTCTGGATGTCGTACGTGGCGCCCAGGACGATCAGGTGCTCGTCCCCGAGCAGGGTCGACGCGAACGTGGTCAGGCCGGCGAGTTCGTCCTTCGCCTCGATCTTGTCCCGCAGCGCCGTGACGACCGGTGAGCCGAGGATGTTCAGATAGCCGAGGACCTGCGGATCCATCTCGTCGTACGCGGCGACGGCCTTCTGCGGGTCGTAGCCGTGGTCGCGGGTGACGAGTGCCAGCTTCCGGTCGCAGACACCGCCTGCCGCGTTGATCTCCTTCACGGCGACGTTGCTCGCGTCGAGGATCGTCTTGCCGGTGCCCGCGAACGGGCCCGACAGGTCCATCAGCACCCCGAGCTTGATGGTGGAGTCGCTGACCCCGGGTGCGGCGGCGGTCCCGGCCGTTTCGGCCTTGGTGGAGCAGCCGGCAACCGCCAGCGTGAGGGCCAGGGCCGTGGCCGCCAGGCCGAGTGCGCGCGATTTGTGCATCGGTGTGTCTCCTCGCTGAGAAGCGGATGAGGTGGTTGACAGCACACGTCCGGCAAGGTGGGGGGCGGGTCTGGATGTCTGAGGCGACGGACGGCTGGGGATCGGGGGTTCAGGGAGTGGCGGCCGCGGCCGGGCGGCGGCTGCGTAGCGGTCGAACGGCGCCGGCCAGCGCCGCCAGACCGCCCGGCTGGACGATCACGGCCACGATGACGACCGCGCCGTACACGAACTGTGCCGCTGTCGACGCGTCCAGTCCCTGCCCGCCGGCTCCGGTGACGAACGGCAGGGAATCCGCGTAGCGGGAGAACAGCAGGGGCAGCGTCACGACGAAGACCGCACCGGCGATCGCGCCACCCACGGATCCGAGGCCGCCCAGGATGACCATCACCAGATAGCTCACCGACAGGTGGAGGCTGAAGTAGTCGGGGACGGTGCGCTGGAAGGCCAGTGCCGTGAGCACACCCGCAGCGCCGGCATACATCGACGACAGTACGAAGACGGCCGCCTTGGTGCGTCGTATGTCGACGCCCATGGCGCTCGCCCCGATCTCGCTGTCTTTCATGAGCCTCAGCGCCCTGCCGGGCCGGCCGCGCAGGACGTTGCGGCCCAGTAGCGCCGCCCCGACGGTGACGACGAGGAACAGATACCACTGGCTCTCGGCGGCACCGAACGGAACGCCCAGGACGGTGACGTCCGCCTGGTCGGAGAAGGAGAACCCGCCGATCGACATCGGCACGACGGTCCGGCCCTCGAAGCCGCCGGTCACCGGCTTCATGTTCTGCAACAGATGGTGGCCGAGGAACACCAGGCCCAGGGAGGCGATGCCCAGGTAGATGCCGCGCAGGCGGCTGGAGACCGGGCTGAACAGCAGGCCGCAGACGCCCGCCAGCAGGACGGCCAGGACTGCGGCGAGAAGCGGGGGGAGGCCGAGACCGGACACCCCGCCGCCGCTTTCTCCGGCCAGGAAGGCATAGCCGTATGTGCCGACGGCGACGAAGAAGGCGTGTCCCAGGGACAACTGTCCCGCCGCGCCGAGCAGGATGGTGAGGCCGATCGCGCCGACCGCGGCCGCCATCGCGAAAAGGCCCATGTTCAGCCAGAAAGCGGAGACATACAGGGGCAGTGCCAGGAGAACCACCAGGGCGGCAATCAGCGCGCACAGGGCCGGCACACGCCCTGCCCCAGGGAGCCGGGACGTCTCAGGCACGGCTGACCTCCTTCGCGCCGAACAGGCCCGAGGGCCGCCACAGCAGAATGCAGATCATGATCACGTAGGCCACGACGTCCCCAAGCCCTCGCCCGAGGAAGGACAGGGCGTCCTGGTACTCGGCGACGGTCACCTCGGCGATGCCGATGACCAGGCCGCCCACGATCGCCCCGCCGAGCGAGTCGAGGCCGCCGATGATCGCGGCGGGGAGCGCCTTGACGGCCGCGGTCCCGGTACTCACGGCCACGCCGGGGCTGGGGAACGACGCGAGACCGATGCCGGCCGCTACGGCGAGGATGCCGGCCGTGATCCAGGCACCTGCCGAGACCCGCTTCAGCCGGACACCGGCGAGCGCAGCGCCCTCCCGGTCCTCGATCGAGGCGCGCATGGCCAGGCCCCAGCCGGTGTGGCGGAGGACCGCGGCGAGACCGGCGATCAGCAGCGGCACGGTGACGATCGTGATGATCACGGACAAGGGCAGTACCACTGAGCCGAAGTGGACCACGTGTCCGTCCCAGGGGGCGCCGAGTGGCAGCACGCTCTCCCCGATGCGCCAGCTCAGTTCCGCGGTGAGCACCACGTTGACCCCGATGGTGAGGATCGCCAGCGCGTCATGCTTGCGGCCGTCGACCCGGGACAGCAGCAGTCGCTCCACCGCCAGCCCCAGCGTCCCGGCCGCGACCAGGCCGAGCGCCACGGCGGCCGCGAAGCCGATGTGCGGGCTGGTCTGCGCCACCACCCACACGCCGAAGAGCACAAACGAGGCGTGCGCGAAGTTCACCGTGCGGGTCGCCTTGAAGACGATGACGAAGCCCAGCGCGATCAGGGCGTACAACAACCCCAAAGACACACCGCTCAGCAGGATTTCGACTCCGCGGGTCATCACGACAACCTCTCCGCCACCTGGTCGTTTCCGGATTCCATGGGCGCTCCCAGATAGGCGCTGATCACTTCCGGATGCTGCCTTACGTGTTCCGGCGTGCCGTCCGTGACGACCTTGCCGAAGTCGAGGACGGTGATGCGGTCGGCGATCGACATGACCACTCCCATGTCGTGCTCGACGAACACCACGGTCAGACCGAGCGCGTCACGTGCCGCGGAGACCAACTGGGCGAGTTCCGCGCTCTCCGCGGTGTTCATCCCGGCGACCGGTTCGTCAAGGATGAGCAACCGCGGCTCCAGGCACAGCGCCCGCGCGAACTCCAGGCGCTTGAGATCCCCGTAGGCGAGGCTCGCCGCCGGGCGGTGAAGAACACCGGACAAGCCGGCGAACTCCGCTATGTCGCGCACCCGCGCTTCGTGGACACGCTGTTCACCGCGGCCCAGTCCCAGAGCGGTCGCGGCGATGCCGGACCGGGTCAGCCGATGCCGGCCGACCATGAGGTTGTCGAGTGTGGACTCGACCGGTGACACGACGATGTTCTGGAAGGTGCGGGCGACTCCCCTGCGTGCCACCCGGTCCGGACGCAGGCCCGTCACCTCCCGACCGTCCACCATGATGCGGCCGGAGGCGACACGGTAGATCCCCGACAGGGCATTGAGCAGCGTTGTCTTCCCGGCACCGTTGGGACCGATGACGGCGTGGATCGTTCCGGGCCGCACGGTGAATGACACACCGTCAAGGGCGCGCAGTCCGCTGAACACCACGCTCACGTCCTCGACACGCAGTTCCGCTGCCGTTTGCGTCTGAGTCGTCGTCATCCGGGCCACCTGCTCAGCGTCGGCGTCTTTCCGGTTCCGGGCACGGGCCGCGGTGCGGATCCGCCGGCGCTCTGGCCGGCGTACGCGTCCGCGCCCAGGTAGAGGCGGCGCACGTCGTCGCTCTGCGCCAGTTCGTCCGTCGGTCCGCTCAGCACGACCCGGCCGAGGTCGAGCACACAGGCCGAGTCGGCGACCGACAGCGCCATCGCCGCGTTCTGCTCCACCAGCAGGACGGGGACCCCTTCCCGGCTGATCTCGCGGATGGTCTCGCCCACGAGATGCACCAGCCGCGGCGCGAGGCCGAGGGACGGCTCGTCGAGAAGCAGGAGTCTTGGTTGCGCCATCAACGCCCGGGCGATGGCGAGCATTTGCTGCTCGCCGCCGGACAGGGTCCCGCCACGGGCGCGTCGCCGCTCGGCGAGCCGCGGGAAGAGTTCGTACATCCGACGGCGTGTGCGCTCACGCACCGCCGACGACCGCACGGTGAGCGCACCGGCGTTCAGGTTCTCCTCCACCGTCAGGCCGGTGAAGATATGCCGTCCTTCCGGTACCTGCACGAGCCCGTGCGCCACGGTACGGGCGGTGTCCGCGCCGGTGATCCGTTCGCCACGGAACCGGACGGAGCCTTCGGTGACCCCGCCGCCGTACAGGCCGAGCGTGCCGGAGACGGCGCGCATGAGCGTCGTCTTGCCGGCGCCGTTGCTGCCGAGGAGCGCGACGACGCCGCTGCCGCCGACGTCCAGGGACACCCCCCGCAGAACGGGTGCGCGAGCGCCGTACCGGACGACGAGTCCATCGATTTCGAGCACTTCGGCCTCCCTTGCCACCCTGAAGCGACGTCCCGCGTCACTCATCGATCGTTCGTTAAGGCCAGCGCGAACGTAGGGTGAGCCACGTCACTCGGTCAAGGTCCCTGCACATGATCCCTTGTAGCGGCACCGAGTGAAGCGCTACGAGATTGCACGGTTCCGCCTGGACAGCGGGGCCGGTACGCTGTTAAACGATCGTTCGATAAATCAGAGTCGATCGGAAGACGAGGGGCCTTCGCATGCGTATCGGTATGACACTGGACTACAGCGGCGACTTCATCGGATCGGTCCGTGCCGCAAAGGATTTCGAGGCGGCAGGGGTCGAGATCGCCTTCGTGCCGGAGGCCTACTCCTTCGACGCCGTCAGTCGGTTGGGCTACCTCGCGGCTCGTACCGAACGCCTGGAGATCGCCTCCGGAATCCTCCCGATCTTCACCCGTACGCCGTCGCTGCTGGCGATGACCGCCGCTGGTCTTGACGAGCTCTCCGGCGGTCGGTTCACGCTGGGCCTCGGAGCGTCGGGACCGCAGGTGATCGAGGGCTTCCACGGGGTGCCGTACGACGCGCCACTCAGCCGCACTCGCGAGGTGGTGGAGATCTGCCGCCAGGTGTGGCGGGGCGAACCGGTGGTGCACCCGGGCCCGAAGTACCCGCTTCCGCTTCCCGCCGAGCGGGGTACCGGGCTCGGCAAGCCCCTGAAACTCGTCAACAAGCTGGTCCGCTCCCGCATCCCCATCACCCTGGCGGCGATCGGACCGAAGAACGTCGAGCTGACGGCCGAACTCGCCGAGGGCTGGTTGCCCGTGTTCTTCCATCCCGGAAAGGCCGCGGAGGTGTGGGGAGCGGCCTTGACCGCGGGGCTGGCCCGGCGCGATGCGGCACTGGGCACGCTCGACATCACGGTGACGGCGCCTCTGGCCGTCGGCGACGACGTGGAACACCTGCTGGACCGGGCCCGGCCGCAACTGGCCCTCTACATCGGGGGGATGGGCGCGAGGAACAAGAACTTCTACGCTCGGCTCGCCGGTCGGTACGGCTACGAACGGGAGGCGGCGCACATCCAGGACCTGTACCTGGCAGGAAAGAAGCGGGAGGCCGAAGCCGCCGTTCCCGAAGGACTGTTGAGGGCCATATCCCTCGTGGGCACGAAGGAACAGATCGCCGGGCAGCTCGATGCCTTCGCTGCCGCTGGTGTGACTACCCTGTGCGTGAAGCCGCTGGCCGACACGCACGGGGAACGCCTCGACGCCGTCGAGCGACTGCGCGACATGCTGAGCTGACGCCACGCGCGTGGCACGATGCGGGCGGGGAGCCCTCAACTGGGAGGGTCTGGTAGTTCACTTTCCGGGGCTTTCTCACCGTCGAGCCGACGTGACCGGTCTCATGAGCCTCCTCCCCCCAACGCCCACCCGTGGGAGTGGGCGCAGGTGGTTCGGATGCGGGATCGGTCAGTTCTGGAGCAGCCTCCGCTCGAGGGTGTGTCCTCGGCGATCGCCTGGCGACGCTCGGGCGTCAACGACCGCGCGATCGACATCGTGTCGACGACCTGGCCGTCCACGAACTCCATGAGCAGCAGCGGGACGTCGGTCACGGCGGGATCGCCGGTCAGCCCGAGCACCCGCGGGGTCGGGACGGCGGTGCTGTCCAGGGCGGTCAGAATCCGCGCCTCGCGGGCCACGTCGTGCGCCGACGCCAGCAGGTGACCCAGCGGTGGGCGCCGCAGCACCCATCTGCGAACGTCCTGATCCTGTACGAGATACGTCAGATTCGACTGGCCCAGTCCGATCCGCCCGAAGGCCAAGGGCCCGGCGAAGTCGACGCCGAGGGAGGCGAACCAGCGGCCCACCGCCCCGGCGTCGATTCCGACGATGTCCGCGCTAGACACCGGTGCCGGCTCCTTGCCTGAACGGGAGCGCGTCGCCGAGCAGTTGACCGCCGTCGATCACCATGGTCTCGCCGGTGATCCAGCTCGCGGCGTCCGAGACGAGGAAGGCGACCGCCGAGGCGATGTCGACGGGCTCCCCGATGCGGCCCAGCGCCACCGAGGCGGACACCTCCTCCTCGTGTTCCTTCCACAGAGCCTCGGCCAGCTTTGTGCGCACCACCCCCGGTGCCACGGCGTTGACGCGGACCTTCGGCGAGAGTTCCAGGGCCAGTTGCTTGGTGAGATGGATCAGCGCGGCCTTCGAGGCGTTGTACAGCCCGATGTTCGCCTCGGAGGCCATGCCGCCCACCGACGCGGTGTTGACGACCGCCCCGCCGTGCTCCCCCATCCAGGCTCGCGTGGCCAGACCCGTCCACAGGACGGGCGCCCACAGGTTCACGTCGAAGGTCTTCGCGAACCGGCCGTGGTCCTGGTCGATGACCGGCCCGAAGGCCGGGTTGGTCCCCGCGTTGTTGACGAGGATGTCCAGGCTGCCGAAGTGTTCGAGCGTCAGGTCCACACAGCGCCGGGCCGCCTCTTCGTCGACCGCGTGCGCACCGACGCCGACCGCTGTGCCCTTGACCTGGGCCGCGGCGGCGTCCGCCGCCTCCTGGGAGCGGGAGGTGAGGACGACGTTTCCGCCGGCCTCCGCGATGGCCTGGGCGATCGCCAGCCCGATGCCGCGCGAGGCCCCGGTGACGACGGCGGTGCGACCGGTGAGATCAAGTCCTGCCATGTCAGCTCACCGCAGCGGTCGCCGCGTCGCGGTACCGCCGCAGTTCCTGCTTGGCGATGGCCCGCTTGTGGACCTCGTCGGGACCGTCCGCCAGCCGCAGCGTCCGCAGATGGGCGTACATCAGCGCCAAGGGGAAGTCGTCGGTCACTCCCGCTCCCCCGTGCACCTGGATCGCGCGGTCGACGATCTTCAACGCGATCTCGGGGGCGGCCACCTTGATGGCCGCGATCTCGGTGCGCGCTTCCTTGTTCCCGACCGTGTCCATCAGATACGCGGCCTTGAGCGTGAGCAGGCGGATCATCTCGATGTCGATCCGCGCTTCCGCGATCCAGTCCTGGATGTTGGACCGTTCGGCGACCGGGCTGCCGAAGGTCACCCGCGACTGTGCGCGCCGGCACATCAGTTCCAGTGCCCGCTCGGCCGCGCCGATGGCCCGCATGCAGTGGTGGATACGACCGGGCCCGAGCCGGGCCTGGCTGATCGCGAAACCCTCACCCTCGCCCTTGAGCACGTCCTTGGCCGGCACCCGGACATTCTCGAAGACGATCTCCGCATGGCCCTCGCGATCCGCGTACCCGAACACCGGGAGGTTGCGGACCACGGTGACCCCGGGGGCGTCTACGGGTACGACCATCATCGACTGCTGGCGATGAGGGGCCGCCGTAGGGTCGGTCTTGCCCATCACGATGAGCACCTCGCAGTTCTTGTGCATCGCGTTCGAGGCGAACCACTTGCGGCCGTTGAGCACGTACTCGTCGCCGTCGCGCTCCATCCGCAGCTCGATGTTGGTGGCGTCGGAGCTGGCGACACGCGGCTCGGTCATCGCGAAGGCCGAGGCCATCGTCCCGTCGAGCAGGGGCTTGAGGTACTTCTCCTTGTGCTCGTCGGTGCCGAAGAGCGTGAGCACCTCCATGTTGCCGGTGTCGGGCGCGTTGCAGTTGCACGCCTCGGAGGCGATGTGGCTGCGGCCCATGATCTCCGCCAGCGGCGCGTACTCGAGGTTCGTCAGACCGGGGCCCCACTCGGGGTGCGGGTGGAAGAGGTTCCACAGTCCACGCCTGCGAGCCTCCGCCTTGAGCTCCTCGAGGATCGGCGGGTGGAAGTGCGGGTCGCCGGACGCGCGCATCTGCTCGTCGTACACCGCCTCGGCGGGGTAGATGTGCTCATCCATGAACTCGAGCAGATCCGCCCGGTACTTCTTGGCGCGGTCCGACATCTCAAACAGGGACATCCGAACTCCTTACGGGTAGGGAGGGAAAGTCGGGCGGGCGCTTGTCCAGGTGACTGGCCACGCCCTCGACGACGTCGGACCCGCGGAAGGCCTGGAGCATGAGGTCTTCCGCCCGGGTCACGGAATCGGCGTAGGTGCCGTCCGCGTCGTTGCTCAGCTGGCTCTTGATGGTGGCCATGGACGCCGGGGAGCAGCGCCACGCCAGATCGGTGGCGTACGCGACAGCGGCATCCACCACGCTGCCGGTGGGGACCAGGTGGTCGAGGAGTCCGATGCGGCAGGCCTCCTCGGCATCCACCATGCGACTCGACAGCAACAGGTCCGCTGCCCGGCTGTGCCCCACCAGCCGGGGCAACAGCCAGGAGATCCCGTACTCGGCGATCAGCCCACGTTGCGCGAATGCCGTGGTGAACCGGGCCGAGGGCGAGCCGAAGCGAAGGTCGCAGTAGAGCGCCTCCACCATGCCGAGGCCGGCGGCCACTCCGTTGACCGCTCCGATCAGCGGCTTGCGCAGGGTCCGCGGAAGGTCCCGGGGAGGGCGCCGTGCCCGGTCCGCCTCGGAGACCTCGCCGACCGCCTGCAGCTGTTGCAGGTCGGCTCCGGCGCAGAATCCGCGTCCCGCGCCGGTGACCACGACGGCACGCACGTCCGGATCGTCCTCGGCGGAGTCGAGCAGCGCGAAATAGCGGTCCTCGAGTTCGTCGGTCCAGGCGTTCAGCTTGGCGGGCCGGTTGAACGTGAGCACCAGCACCGGCCCTCGGTGTTCGGCGAGGACGAGCTCGCCCGGCCCGCCGGTCATGCCTGCGCCAGCAGGGAGTTCTGGTAGCGGCGCATCCCGCGCACCCAGCGGTCGTAGTCCGAGCCCTTGTGTCGGTACATCTCGAGAACGTCTTCGTGCGGCAGGATCAGGAAGCGCTCGTCCTCCATCGCGGCCAGGACGGCGTCGGCGACTTCGGCCGGCTCCAGGACGTCACCAGCGGAGGTGACGGCCCGCGTCGCGGCTCTTCCCAGCGCGTCCCCGGAGTCCTCCCCGGCGGTCAGCATCCTGGTGTTCACGCCCATCGGGCACAGACAGCTGACACGGATGCCGCGATCGCCGTACGTGACACTCAGCCATTCGGCGAAACCGACGGCGGCGTGCTTGGTGACGGCGTACGTGGCGGAGCCGATCTGGGTGAGCAGTCCGGCCGCCGAGGCCGTGCTGACGAAGTAGCCCTCACCCTGCTCGAGCCATCGCGGTACCAGCAGCCTTGCCGCACGAATGTGGGCTCGCAGATTGACGTCGATCGAGCGGTCCCAGTCCTGCTCGCTCACGTCGAGGCCGAGCGCGCCGCCGATGCCCGCGTTCGCGAAGTAGAAGTCGACCGGGCCGAAGGCGCTCTCCGCCAGGTCGATCAACTGCTCGATCTGCTCGGTGTCCGACACGTCCGCGCCGGCGCTGACGGTGCTGCCCGGATGGTCGGCGTTGACTGTCTCCGACACCGCCCGCGCGGCCTCCGCGTCGAGGTCGGCGACGACGACCCGGGCACCCTCGCCGGCGAGCCGTGCGACCAGCGCGCTGCCGATGCCGCCGCCCCCACCGGTGACGATGGCGACTCTTTCTGCAAGGTTCACGGCAACCCTCTCCGTTGGCGGGGCGTGCGATGCTCCGACCTGTATAATTGAATCCGACGTCAAGTTCAATAGCTGCCGCACGGAACCACATGAAGAAAGCCGCCCAACCCCAGGGGATGAGCGGCTGTGAGGCGGGCGGTTCAGCGATGGCCGGGGAACCGCAGTGCGTTCGCCCAGAGGCGGGTGACCGTGGACACGAGTTCCTCGAAGTCCACCGGCGTTTCTTCTTCTTGCTCTTCGCTGCGCACGAAGGCGTTGTAGGCCATGACGCTGACCATGCCGGACAGCGCACGGGACGCCATCATCGGGTCGACCTCACGGTCTGCGACGCCCCGCGCCTGCAGGTCGGCGATGCCGCGGGCGTTGCGGCGGATGAACGCGTCCCCGCGCCGCCTTCGGAACTCACGGAACTCCGGTTCCACTTGGGCGACCTGCTCCAGCAGCGCCATCAGCTTCGCGTTCCGCTTGTATGCCGCGAGGTAGGCGCGGTTGCTCGCCTCGAGTACCGCATAGGGATCGTCGGTGCCCTGCACCCGGCCCATGCCGGGGTGCATCATGTCCTCCTGCGCCTCCAGGAGGACGGCGGCGAGCACCTCTTCCTTGTTGGTGAAGTAGGTGTAGAAGGATCCCGCCGCGCACTGAGCTTCTTTGGTGATGTCGGTCAGGCGGGTGTCGAGGTAGCCGTCCCGTTCGAACACCTTCCGAGCGGCCTTCACCAGTGCGGCCCGGGTCCGCGCTCCGCGCTTGGTCGTGGGTGGCTCGCGCAGTTGCGAGAAGGGCGCCACGGGCGGCACCTGCTCGCTGTCGGTCTCCTCGCGCGCAGTAGTGTCCATCCCCGGGACTTTACTTGAATCCGACGCCATAGTCATGAATCCCAAAGGGCAGGCGGGGCAGGATGATGTCCTGGTTTCCGGGGCTCAGGGGCGGCGGGCGCCAACGTCACCGAGGGCTGTGTCGCGGGTCAGCACACTACGGTCGATGGACCGCTTGAGGATCTTCCCCGTCGGCCCCTTGGGCAGCGCGTCGACGAACCGGACGATGCGCGGGATCTTGTAGGCGGACAGCCGCTTTCGTGCCCAGTTCGACACCTCGGCGGCACCGAGCTCCGCACCGGGCCGGGCGGCGACGAGCGCGGCGACCTCCTCGCCGTAGTGGTCGTCGGGAACGCCGATCACGGCTGCCTCGACGATGTCGGGGTGCTCGTAGAGAACTTCCTCGACCTCGCCGGGGTAGACGTTGTAGCCACCGCGGATGATCAGGTCCTTGACACGGTCAACGATGCGCAGGTCGCCGTCCGTGTCGGTTTCACCGAGGTCGCCGGTGCGGAACCAGCCATCGGACGAGATGGCCGCGGCGGTGTCCGCGGGGCGGTTCCAGTAGCCGCGCATCACCGTGGGCCCCTTGATGTGGACCTCACCGACGGTACCCGGCGGGCACTCGTTGCCGTCGTCGTCACGCACCTGAACCTGCATCCGCGGCACTGCTCTGCCGGTGTATCCGGTCTTGCCGCCGCGGTCGAGGTCGTTGAAGGTACCGAACGCGGTGGTCTCGGTGAGCCCATAACCCTCGAGGATCGTGCAGCCGAAGCGGGCCTCGAAGGCCCGGGCGATCTCCCCCGGCAGCGACGCGCCGCCGGAGACGGCGACACGGAGGCCGGCGAAGTCCTCCGGGTTCGCATCACCCGCCGCGTGCAGCATCGCGTTCCACATGGTCGGTACGCCGGCCATGATGGTGAGCCGGTCGCGGCGCAGCATCTCCAGCATCGATGCCGGGTCGAATCGGGCCAGCAACGACATCGAGCCACCCACGGTCAAGGTCGCCATCATGACCGAGGCCTGGCCGAACACGTGGAACAGCGGGAGTCCGGTGCCGGTACGGTCGGCACTCGATGCCCGGCTGCACTCGGCGCCGATGTCCCCGGCCGACAGCAGGTTTCCGACGCTGAGTTGGGCACCCTTCGGCCGCCCCGTGGTTCCCGAGGTGTACAGGATGGCTGCGGTCTCGTCGCGGTCACGGTCGACGACGTCGGCAGGGGCAGCGGTGACCGGCGTGCCCGGGGACAACGCCCAGGAGGGCACCGAGAGCGCCGCGGCCGCCTCCGCGACGGCGGGGCCCAGGGCGTGCCATGCGATCGCCAATGAGCATCCGGCGTCGCCGAGTACGTACTCGACCTCGGCCCGGGTGGACATGGTGTTGACCGGCACCACGACACAGCCCGCGGCCTGGATCCCCAGGTAGGCCACCACGAACTCGGGCACCGACGGCGCCGCGAGCAGCACCCGGTCCCCCGGGGACAGGCCGGCGGCAGCCAAGGCGCCCGCGTACCGCATGCTCGCGTCCCGCAGCTGAAGGTAGGTCCACTGGTCCGTGGCGCCGCGCAGTGCGATGTTGTCGGGAGTGGCGGCCGCATGGCGGCACACAGGATCGAAAACGCTGGTCATGGGGCGGTGCCTTCCGGGATGTGAGCAGGTAGTGGTGCGGGTCGCACCCTCGCCGACGAGTTGACTTGGCCCGGCTTCGACATCGAGTCCTCGGGCGGTGTGGCCGGATGACCGACCTCAGTGCGTCCGGTCGGTCAGTCGATGGGTATCGGTCAGGCGGTGATCCCGAAGCGTTCGGCGAGTTGGCGGCGGGTGTCGGTCGCGCTGGTGTGCAGCACGCCCCCGATTCCGATCCGTGCCGCTCCGTCGAGGTTCTGCCGCAGATCGTCGATCATGACTGCCTCCTCGGGGTCGATGCCGAGGCGTTCACATGCGATCGCGTAGATCCGCCGGGACGGCTTGCGGATCCCGACCTCGGAGGAGATGACGACCACGTCGGCGACAGCGGCGAGTTCGACGCCGTCGTAGGTTCCGGTGCCGAATGAATTGGAGACGAGCGCAACGGGATGGCCGGCGGCCCGGAGTTCACCGAGCAGCCCGAGCATGTCCTGGTCGATCGACATTCCCGCTTGCATCCGGGCTGCCAGTCCCTCGGCCGATACCTCCGCGCCATGGACACGGAGACGTTCGGCGAATCCCCGCTCGAAGGCTGCGGCGTCGATGCGTCCGCACTCGTGGTCGGCCAGCAGGGTGCGTGAGGGCTGGTCCCGGCTCAGGAGGTCCAGCGGAAGGCGCGGGTCGCCGCCGAGCGAGGCGCCGAAGTCGGTGAAGGCCCGCAGCACACTGGAGGTGATGACACCGCCGAAGTCCACCAGGATCGCGGTTCGGGTCTTTTCCACCGCGTTCGACAACGTGTCCATGCTCAGGCGACCTCGAACAGTCCGGCCGCGCCCATTCCGCCGCCGATGCACATGGAGATCACTACATACCGGACCCCCCGGCGCCTGCCCTCGACGAGGGCATGTCCCACCAGGCGGGCACCGGTCATTCCGTAGGGATGACCGACCGAGATGGCGCCGCCATTGACGTTGAACCGGTCCGGGTCGATGTGCAGTTCGTCCCGGCAGTACAGCGCCTGGGAGGCGAACGCCTCGTTGAGTTCCCACAGGCCGATGTCGTCGATGGTGAGGTCGTGCTGCTTCAGCAGTTTCGGAATGGCGAACACCGGGCCGATGCCCATCTCGTCCGGCGCGCATCCGGCAACGGTCATACCCCGGTAGACGCCCAGCGGTTCGAGTCCGCGGCGCTCGGCCTCCTTCGCCTCCATCAGAACCGACGCCGAAGCACCGTCCGACAGCTGCGAGGAGTTGCCCGCCGTCACGCTGGAATGCGCGCTCACCTGGCCGTCGGGCAGTACCGGCGCCAACCCGGCCAGTCCCTCGAGCGTGGTCGACGCGCGGTTGCCCTCGTCCCGGGTCAGGGTGACCTCCTCGTCCCGTACTTCCCCGGACTGCTTGTCCAGGACCTTCTTGACGCTGCCGAGCGCGACGATCTCCTGGTCGAACCGGCCGGCCTCCTGCGCCGCCGCGGTGCGCTGCTGCGAGACCAGCGCGAACTCGTCCTGACGTTCGCGGCTCACGCCGTAGCGTTCAGCGACGATCTCCGCCGTCTGCAGCATCGGCAGGTAGATGCCCGGCTTGTGCTCGACCAGCCAGGGATCCGTCATCCGGTGGGTGTTCATGTGGTCGTTCTGGACCAAGGAGATCGACTCGACACCGCCGCCGACGGCGACCTGCATGCCGTCCGTGACGATCTGCTTGGCGGCCGTCGCTATGGCCATCAGGCCCGACGAGCACTGCCGGTCGATCGACATCCCCGACACGGTGTCCGGAAGTCCGGCACGCAGAGCGGCCTGACGCGCCACGTTGAAACCGGAGGACCCTTGCTGCACGGCGCAGCCGAAGATGACGTCCTCGACCTCGCCTCCCTCGAGCCCGGCGCGCCGCACCGCGTGCGAAAGGGCGTGGGCGGCGAGTTCCTGCGCCTGGGTGTCGTTGAACGCGCCGCGGTAGGCCTTTCCGATCGGCGTCCGCGCCGTCGAAACGATGACTGCTTCCCTCATGTCGCCTCGCTGTTTCCTGTCGGTCCGGTTCGCCCGGGGACTCCGGGGCCGGAACTCCGAGCTCCGTGAGCCGGGCCCGATTGCCGATGGACGGTGCCGAACGCCAACTGCCCTGCGGATATGGCTCATGACCGTCTCCTCAGGTGATCCGAGGACATGTCATGGCCGCAGGGGTGACAGGTATCGGCCTTCCGACCGGTTATATTTGAATTCGACGTCAGGTTCAACCGTCGCCAGCTCTTGACAGCCCATCCCCTTACCGCAAGGGTACCGACCAGTCGGTACGAAGGGGCGGATCGTGACTCAGCTGAGCATCTCCACGCATGCGGGCGTGTTCGACGCGATCGCGGCCGGTCCCGCCGGGGGCCGCCCGGTGCTGTTGCTGCACGGATTCCCGCAGACGGGGGTGGTGTGGCGGCGGCAGATCGAGGCGTTGGCCGCGCACGGCTACCGGGTGGTGGCACCCGACCAGCGTGGGTACTCCCCCGGAGCCCGCCCCCAGCGGCCCGAGGACTATCGGATCAGCCATCTCGTCGACGACGTCGTCGCGATCACGGAGGAACTGGGCTGGGCGACGTTCGACCTGGTCGGCCACGACTGGGGCGGTGCGGTGGCCTGGTGGACGGCTGACGCCCACCCCGGCCGCGTGCGCACCCTCACGGTCGTCTCGACCCCGCACCCCGGCGCCCTGGCCACCACCCTGCGCACGGATGAGGACCAGCGCAGTCGCTCGCACTACATGATCGACTGGCGCGAAACGCCCACGACCGAAGAGCGCATGCTGGCCCACGACGCCCAAGAGCTTCGCGATTTCTACGCCGGAAAGGTCCCGCAAGACAGTGCGGACACCTATGTGCGTCACCTGTCCCAGCCTGGCGCTCTCACCGCTGCGCTGAACTGGTACCGCGCCGGTCGCCCCGACGGCGCGATCGGCGTCATCGACGTTCCCACGCTGTACGTCTGGAGCACGGACGACAGCGCGTTCGGCCCGGCAGCCGCGCAGGAGACCGAGCGATGGGTCAACGGGCCGTACCGATTCGAGACCCTCCAAGGCGTCAGCCACTGGATCCCCGAGGAAGCGCCCGAGCCGCTGAGCCACCTGCTGCTCGACCATCTCCGAGCGCACGGCGAGTACTCAACCCGCAGCGAGAACGCTGTCGTCGACCCTCAGAAAAGGTGACCCCCATGGAGACTGCGCGTGCGGCCTGGCGCCGCCTCGAGCCCGTACACGCCATGATCTACTTCGCCCCCGAGGCAAGGCGACGGTACGCGGAGCTCGGCCTGAGCGGACGCGCCGGCTACTTCGCCTTCCGCAGCGCCGCCTTCGGCCGAGCCTCCGCCGAGCTGGTCATCTCCACCTTCTACAACTTCAACCCCGATGTCGTACGGCAGGCGGTCGACGGGGTCTGGGAGACGGCGACGCCGCAGCAGGTGCTGGACGCGCGGTACGCCGCGGCGGACGAGGCTCTGCGGCGGGCGAAAGTCCACGAACTGCCCTCCCTGAGCGAGGTACTGGCGCTGACCCGCCGGGCGGCCGAGGCGGCCCGCGAACACGCGCAGGGCCGCCCGCTGTTCGCCGCGCATGCCGCACTGCCTTGGCCGCAGGAGCCGGTGCTGCAGCTGTGGCACGCCCAGACACTGCTCCGGGAGTTCCGCGGAGACGGCCACGTGGCCTGTCTGCTGAGCGAGGGCGTCGGCGGCTTGGAAGCCCTGATCCTGCACGCCGCCACCGGTGACGTACCCGTCGACTTCCTCAAAGCCAGCCGCGCATGGCCCGAGGAGGAGTGGACCGCCGCCGAGGAGCGCCTGCGCGAGCGAGGTCTCCTGGACGGCGACTCCCTCAGCCCGGAAGGCGCGACCCTGCGCCGACACATCGAGGACCGCACCGACCACCTGGCCCTTCCCGCCTACGCCGCACTGGGTGAAGCCGACTGTGAGCGGCTCGCCGATCTCGCGAGCCCCTTCGGCCGCGCCGTCGTCGAAGCCGGCCTTCTCAAGGTCGACTGACCGTCACCTCGCCCCTCCGCCTCGTGCTTCATCTGCTGGAACTGCCGGCCATGCCCTGAGAGAGGCTGCGTGCACGGCCGCGGAGGGGGGATGTCATGTGCTCAGTGCCGCCGCCGGACGACGGCACCGCCGAACAGCTCCTCAGCCTGCGGGCTCTCCATGTCGCTCCGGGCGCGGTGCTTCGCTCGGCTCATCGCACTCGCTCCTTCCACCCTTCGGTCCACCTGCCGACCGCACCGGCGCACCTGCGAGGCGGTCGAGGCGTAGAACACCCGCCGGGCCTCAGATGGCGGAGTTGGCGAACCAGTGGCCCAGCAGGTGCTCGTCCCCCTCGTGCGCGAGGGCCTCTGCTTCGTAGGACAGGCGGCCGTAGACGAGAAGGAGCAGGTCGGCCGCGGTTCCCCGGACCGTCGCGTCAGCGGTGTGCCGCGGCCGGGGACGTGTCCAGTCCGAAGCCGTCAGGCCGCAGGCGGACGAGCCAGGCATCGTCTCTGTCGATCGTGCGGAAGCGGATGGTCTTGTCGGGGCCGCGCAGGTTGGCCACCTTCGGGGCGAAGGAGGTGGCGAAGGGCAGGTTGACGAGTAACTCGTCGATCCCGTCGACTGCGAGCGGACGGTCGATGGCGGGCCGGCAGCCGAGTGCGAGCTCGGCGTCGGCCCGGTGCAGCTTCCCACTCTGCCGCCGCCAAATCTCATGCATTCCGCAGGTCAGCGCACCCTTCCGCGCGGTTTCAGCGGCACCGGCGGCAGCTCAGGAGCAGGCAGCGGGGCGCCGTCGTACTCGTCAACAGCGGCCTGCCGATCCACCTCGGCGCGGCCCTGCTCGGACACCTGAATGTCCAGACCACTCGCGGCTACGTCGCGGTGTTCGACGAAGACGTCATCCGCCACTACCAGGAGCACCTGGAGCACCGGCGCCAGATCCGTCCCACCGACGAGTACCGAGACACCACCGCTGACGAGTGGACCGAATTCGAGGAGCACTTCGACCGCCGCAAGGTCGGACTCGGATCCTGCGGACGCCCCTACGGCATCCCCTGCCAGCACGAACACGCCTGCATCCGCTGCCCGCTGCTCCACGTCAATCCCAGGATGCTCGCCGGGCTCTCCGAGCTCGAAGCCGACCTCCTGCACGAGACCCAACGCCGAGCTCAGCGACCAGCCGTCCACCTCGGCATCCCAGCACGCCGCCGTCCGCAGGAGTCCGATTGACGCTCCCCAGAGCGATGCCTCGAAGCAACGAGCTGTCAGAGCCTGTGAACAAACCCCAGTCTGCCCAGATCACTCCGCTGTGGGCAGGCACTCGGCGAGCAGGTCGACGACGTCCCGCCAAGCTCGCTGCGCGTGCTGAGGGTGATGACCGACCCCGGGAAGCACGCTGTGGTCGACCGGCGGGTGATGGAAGGCGTGCAAGGCGCCGCCGTAGACCACGAGGCGCCAGTCGACGCCCGCAGCCTGCATCTCGGCGGTGAATGCGTCCCGTTGCGCGGGCGGCATGATCGGGTCTTCTGATCCGACCCCGGCCCACACCGGGCAGTGAATGCGCGCAGTCTCGCCTGGTCGGCCCGTGGTCAGTCCGTTGACTGTCGCGATCGCGCGCAGGTCGACGCCGTCGCGCCCGAGTTCCAGCGCGATTGCGCCCCCGGTGCCGTAGCCGACGGCGGCGATCCGGTCCGGGTCGGTCCGCGGCTCGGCGCGGAGCACGTCGAGCGCCGCGTGGCCGATGCCTCGCATCCGGTCCGGGTCGGCGAGCAGCGGCATGCAACGGGCCAACATCTCCTCAGGGTCGCCCAAATAGCGCCCGCCGTGGAGGTCGAAGGCCAGCGCCACGTATCCCAGCTCGGCGAGCGCATCGGCCCGGCGGCGCTCGACGTCGCTGAGCCCCACCCCCTCGGGCCCGACCAGAACCGCGGGCCGGCGGTCGACACCGGCCGGGAGCGCGAGGTGCCCGATCATCGTCAGGCCGTCGGCCGCGTATTCGATCGTGCGCGTGGTAACTGTCGTCATGAGCCTGGACTGTAGTGATCGTCGAGCCCGGTCGGGCCGGTGTTCTGCCGCTGGCAGAAGGCAGGTCTCTGGCGTATTCCGGAACCACCCCGTCAGCGGTTCAGCTCAGAGCCTGTGAACAAACCGCCGTCCGCCCGAAGGGCGGGCGCACCGGACGCCGCTGCGCGCAGACGGGGTTGGTTCACAGGCTCTCACCGAAGGATGACGCTCACACCTCGTTCCTCGAAGATCTCCAGTAGGAGGTCGAACAGCACAAGCTCGCGATCGCCGACGGGCACGCGCTCTGCCAACCGCGTCCGAGCCTCGGCCGAGGAGTCCCAGTGCAAGGTGAACGGAGTGGTCGCGCCCCAGCCGCCTCTCAGACAGTCGTCCAGAGCGTCCATGTTCCAGCCGAAGTATCCACCGGGTCCGTTGATGGCCTCACCGATCGCGCAGTAGAAGGTGTCCCGGTCAACGACATGTCGGCCGTCCAAGGTGAACACCTGGCCTGCAGGCGCATCGGGCTTCCCCTGGCGGTGGTACTCCCGGGACCACAGGGCCACCGACAGCCACGCGTGTCGGTCCTTGGGCGCGAGTTCGTGCCACATTCCGGTGTTGTTCAGGTGACCGGTGCGAATCAGCTCCCACGGTCGTTCCGCTCCGGGCAGGGCGTTCTCGCACCAGAGCGTCACCGTCAGGTCGACGAGGCCGGCACCGCTGGCGGAGGGCTTGACGTCGATGACGGTGACCTCGTTGACGAAGTAGGACCCCATGGTGGCACCGTCACCGTCGAGGAGCTCGAACCAGGCGTTCCCCGCCACGGCACGACGACTGCCGACGTGGTCAACGCACCTCAGTAGGCCGCCCTGCGGGAGGCAACCCGCGAGGTGCACTCGGCGCGCTCCTTCCTCATCCGGCAGGGGCGTGAACAGCCCCTCGGCCTCGTGAGCGAAGCCCCAGAAATCGCTGTCGTCCTCATCCGAGGTCAGAGCGTACTTCTGCCCCTCGCCGCCCAGCCCCGACGTTCGCATCGCACCCCCCCATGAGAGCGCTGATCTTACCGACGCCCGCACGGTCACCACCCGCCAGCCAACGGCCTCGGTCTCGGTCTCGGTCTCGGTCTCGGTCTCGCCTGGACGCAGATGCGTCGACAGCCTGCCTCCGGAGCTGAGGAGATGGGTCCGTCCTGCCCGGACGGTCCGCCGGTCGCCCAACCCTGGCTCTGCCGCTACGCACCTGCGGCCAAGCGATGTCGGGTGCGAATCGGGGGCGGGTTCAGGCAGGCCTGCGTGGGAGGCGGATGGCGAGAGCAGTGGCGGTGCGTGCGAACGGTGTGGTCATGATTCCTGCGACGCTGGTGCGGCCGGCGACGTAGGCATCGAGACGACGCCACGCCGGCGGCAGGCGGGTCAGGGCTGTGTGGACGAGGCCGGGGTTGCGGGTGAAGAGGTCCATCAGCGTGCCACTGGCGCGCATTTCGACGCCGAGGACGTCGTCGACCTGCTGTCCGTAGCGGACGGCGGTGGTGTGCGCCTCCGCCTCGTCGGCGGCGGTGACGAGGCGGGCAGCGGCGTTGCCCGCGAGCTCTCCCGAGCGCAGCGCGTAGGAGATGCCTTCGCGGGACCAGTGGTCGACCAGAGCCGCGGCGTCGCCGGCGACGAGCACGCGCCCGCGGGCCAGTGGGGAGCCGGGGTGGCGGCACCGCGTCAGGTGGCCGGTGTCGTGGAGGGGACGGGGGCCGCGAAGTCCGTGGCGTTCGAGGAAGTCGTCCTTGTAGGCGCGCAGTGCGGCGGGCTCGCCGCGGGCGGCCACCACTCCGGCGGTGCAGACGTCCCCTTTGGGGAAGACCCAGCCGAAGGAGCCCGGCAGCGGCCCCCATTCCATCAGGAGACGGCCTCGCCAGCGGTCGGCCGTCCGCGTGTCGACCGGTACTTCGGCCTCCAGGGCGAGGTCGACCTGTGCGCACCGCACTCCTACGTACCGGGCGACTCTGCTGGCGCTGCCGTCGGCGCCGACGACGGTTCGGGCGCGGAGCGTGTCGCCGCGGTTGGTCTTCACGGTGACGGTGTCGCCCTGTTGCTCCAGGGTGGCCAGCGCGGTGCTGTCCCGGACCTCCGCGCCTGCCGCGGCGGCGGCTTCGGTCAGCGCGGCGTCGAGTTCGCTGCGGTAGACCATGGCGATGGTCGGGGAACCGGAGACCAGGGTGCGTTCTCTGCGGCCGTTGAGGCTGAAGGTGAACTGCCGGGCCGTGTCGTAGATGTTCAGGGGCAGATCGGGGGGCAGGGCGGCGAGGGATGCTCCGATGAGGCCGCCGCCGCAGGTCTTGTAGCGGGGGATGGCGGCGCGCTCCAGCAGCAGCGTCCGACAACCGTTCTCGGCGGCGACTCGGGCGGCGGTGGCGCCGGCCGGGCCGGCGCCGACGACGATCACGTCCCACGTGCGGGGGGTGCGAGTGGGGGCGGAAGGAGGGTGCATGCGGTAGCCACCTAGCGATCGGGCGGACGGGCGGGCGGGTAGGGACCGTCAGCCGGGAACGGCTGACGGGGTGACGGCCGGGTCCGTCGCGCAGGAGGCGTCGTCCGGTCCCTGCTCGGGGTGGAGGCGGGCCAGGAGGTAGCCGGTGAGTGCGGAGGCCGTCGGGTGGGTCCACATCACCGTGGTGGGGATGTCCAGGGCCAGTTCGCGTTGCAGGCGGTTGCGCAGGGCGATGGCCATGAGCGAGTCCAAGCCGAGGGTGACCAGGGATGTGTTGGCGTCGAACCGGTCGGTTCCCAGCCGCAGCACCGCGGCAATGTGTTCGACGACCCGGGACTGCAGCAGCTGCTGACGCTGCTGGGGGCTGTCCGTTTCCCGCAGGGATTGCAGCAGGGCGTTGCGGGCGTCTGAGGAATCCCCACCCGCTGCTGGAGCGGCCAGTTCGGCGAAGAAGGCGGTGCGGGCGGTGGCGGGATAGGACTCCAGCCACCGCGACAGGTCGACGGGAGTGTAGGCGGTGCGGTCGCGGTCGTGGGCGAGGATGCGCTCCAGGGCGGCGATGCCCTCCGCGGGCGCGATCATGGCGTAGCCGCGTTCCGCCATTCCGGCGCCGCGGCCGACCTCCGCCCACGGCCCCCAGTTGACGCAGGTGGCCGGCAGCCCCTGGGCCCGGCGCCAGGAGGTGAACTCGTCCAGCCAGGCGTTGGCGGCCGCATAGGCGCCCTGGCCGGGGTTGCCCAGCAGGGAGGCGGCGGAGGAGAAGGTGACCCACCAGTCCAGCTCCTGGCCGGCCGTGGCGTGGTGGAGCAGCCAGGCTCCGGTCGCCTTGGGACGCCAGACCTTCTCCAGGAGGGCGGGTGAGAGATTGGCGACGGTGGCGTCCTCGACGGCGGCTGCGGCGTGGACGACCCCGCGCAGCGGGTTGCCCGTGTCCAGGGAGGCCCGGACGAGGGTGTCGGCGACGCCCGGCTCGGCGAGGTCCCCGCACACGACCTCGATGCGGGTGCCGAAGTCGGCGGTGACGGCGTCGAGGGCGGAACGGGTGGCCGCGGCGGGGGCGCTGCGGGAGGTGAGTACGACGGCCGCGGCACCTCGTTCAGCCAGCCACCGGGCGACCAGGAGCCCCAGGCCGCCGAGCCCGCCCGTGACCAGATAGCTCGCGTCGGGCCGTACGACGGGGACGTCCTCGGGCCGCACGGGCAGGGTGTCCGTGCCCTCGGCGGGCCAGGTGAGGACGAGTTTGCCGGTGTGCCGGGCGGAAGCCATGGTGTGGAAGGCCGACGGCGCCTCGGTGACGGGGTGTTCTGTGACGGGCAGCAGCGGCAGGGTGCCGTCCACGAGCATGCCGGCCAGTTCGCGGTAGCCCTCGGCGAGCAGGTCCGGGTCTTGCTGCATCATCATCAGCACATCGACACCGGCGAAAGTGACGTTGCGGCGGAAGGGCAGCAGCCCGAGACGGGCGTTGGCGTAGATGTCCCGCTTGCCGAGTTCGATGAACCGGCCCCGATGCGCCAGTAGCTCCAGGCCGGCGGACTGCGCTGGGCCGGTCAGGGAGTTGAGTACGACGTCGACGCCGCGGCCCATGGTGAGGTCGCGCACCTGGTCGGCGAAGTCCAGGGTCCGGGAGTCCATGACGTGCGGGACGCCCAGGCCACGCAGGTAGGCCCGCTTGGCCTCGCTGCCCGCGGTGGCCAGTACTTCCGCGCCACATGCTCGCGCGAGGTTCAGCGCGGCGAGACCCGTGCCGCCGCTCGCCGAGTGGATGAGCACCTTCTCGCCGGGCCGGAGCCGGGCCAGGTGCCGCAGGGCGTACCAGGCGGTCAGATAGGCGCACGGCAGGCCGGCGGCGTCCTGCGCGCTCATCCCGTCCGGCACAGGCAGGAGGCAGTCGGCGCGGACGGTCGTGAAGGAGGACATGACGGCGGTCTGCTCCGCGTCCACGAACATCGCGGCCACGCGGTCCCCCACCCGTACGTCCCGGACGCCGTCGCCGACGGCGGTGACGACGCCCGCGCCGTCGAACGCGCAGACGTCCGGGCGCTCCTCGCCCGCGCTGAAGCGCTGGTACACGCCCATGGCCTGGAGCACGTTGATGAAGTTGACGCTGGTGGCGTCGAGGCGGACCTCGACCTCGCCCGGTCCGGGGCGGCAGCGGGATTGTGCGACGAACTCGAAGGAGTCCAGGTCACCGGAGCGTGCCAGGTACAGGGCCACCCGGTCGTGCGCTCTGTCGACGGTGGCCCGGCGGCGTTCGTGCTCGTCCAGTGGGGCGTTGCGCAGCCGGGCCACGTGCCGCGTCCCGCACCGGTAGGCGATCTCGTCCTGCTCGTCGGGACAGGACAGCAGTTCGGCGGCCACTTCCTCGACCGGTGTCTGCGGGTCGATGTCCAGGATGCCGGGGCGCAGTTCGGGGTGCTCGTAGCTCAGGACCCGTACCAGCCCGCGCAGACCTGCCTGCCCCAGGTCCGGCAGGTCGCCGGACGCGACGTGCTGCGCTGTGCCGGTGACGGTCCACAGCCGCGGCGCCGCTCCGTCCCTCGCGGTGCCCGCCAGCGCACGGGCGGTTCCCACGAGGCGGGCGACCTGCTCCCGTGCCAGGCGGTCGGGGGGCAGAGACGCGGTGCCGGGTGCCGGCAGGTACACCACCGCCTGCGGCGCCTGTCCGCCGGGCTCTGCCGACAACAGTGGTGCGGGGTTGTCCCCTGAGATGTCTTCCGGAGTGAGCGTCCGGATGTCCACCGCGGCGCCCCGCTCCTGCAAGGCAGCGCCCAGCGCGGTCGTGAACGACTCGCGCCCGGGTTCCCCCAACAGGGTCCACGTTCCGGTCGCCGGTTGCGGCGCGGCGCGCTCGCAGGGCTCCCAGGACGCCCGGAGCAGACGGCCGGCGAAGCGCTCTTCCGCGCTCTCGGCGGGTACGTGACGGAACTCCACTCCGGTGGCGTCCGCCACCACGGCCCCGTCGTCGGCCCACAGCCGGAAGTTTGCCGTGTACCGGTCGCCGTCCATCCGCCCGAGCGTGACCAGGCAGTACCCACTCAGCGGGACCCGTCCGTACAGCCGTAGCGCCTCGATGCGCCGTGGCAGGATGCCGCCGGCGGGCACCGTGCCGGTGCGCAGGACGGCGCCCGCGACGGCTTGGAGGCACGTGTCCAGGACGACGGGGTGGCAGTGGAGCGCTTGGGCGCCGGCCCGGCCCTCATCGGGAACGTGGACGCGGGCCAGGAGGCGGGTGCTTCCGAAGCACGCCGAGGACCGCTCAGGTGCCTCGTCCGTGTACAGGGCCTGAAGACCGAGGAACGGCGAGCCGTGGTGCACGCCGCGCTCCTCGCGCATCTGCCGGTAGACGTCCGACGCGTCCACGGCGTGCGGGAACCGCGCCAGCAGATGCTGTGGATCGCAGCCTTCCGGAACGGGTTCCTCTCGGGGCGCCGCCTGCAGACCCGCCTGCGCGTGCTGGACGCACGTTCCGTCGGCAGCCGTGCTGATCACACGCCAGCGGGCGGTGTCCGGTCCGGTTGCCTCGGCGGTGGCGGTGACGGACGTGCCGTCGGAGGCCGGCAGCAGCAGTCGTTCCAGGTCGACGTCGGTGATGCGCAGGCGCTCCGGCCCCGTGCTGTAGAGGTCGGCGGCGGCGGCGACGGCCATCTCGCACAGAGCGGCACCGGGCACCACGACGACATCGTTGACGCGGTGCGCGTCAAGCCAGGCCAGCGTCGCGGGGCTGATGCGGGTCTGCCACAGATGCCGTCCCTCGCCGTCGGGATCCGTGGTGTGCGGTCCGGTGAGCGGATGTGCGGAATGCAGGGAGCGAACCCCGGCCGACTGACTCAGCGGGGAGGGGGCGACGACGTACCGCGTGCGCTCCCAGGTGGTCGGCGGTACGTCGGCCAGGGCGCCGTCGCCGTACCGGTCGGCCCAGTCCAGTGGGTGGTCGGCGCAGTGCAGCGCCGCCACGTGGGTGTGGAACGCCAGCGCGTCGTCGGTGTCGCGCAGCAGGGAGGGCACCACCGCACTGTCACTGTGGCCGTGCGCGGCGAGCGTGGCCTGTACCGGTTGGGCCAGCACCGGGTGGGGGCCGATCTCCACGAACAGCCGGTGCCCGTCCTCGGCCGCGGCGTGCACCGCGTCCGCGAAGCGCACCACCCGGCGCAGATTGTCCGACCAGTAGGCGGCGTCGAAGGCGGCGTGTTCACGCGGGTCGTCGGTGACGGTGCTGTAGAAAGCCGTCACCGGCGTGCGGCCGGTGATGTCGGCGAGCGCATCGGCGAGGTCGGGCAGGACAGGGTCCATGTGGGCGGTGTGCGAGGCGACGTCCACGTCGATCACCCGAATGCCCACGCCGCGCGCGTCCCACTCCTCGGCGAGCCGGCGGATGCAGTCGGCGTCCCCACCGATCACGGTGTTCTCCGGCGATGCGACGACCGCGACACCGACCCCTCGCACGGCCTGTTCCGCCAGCAGCCGTTCGACCTCGGCACGACCCAGCGCGACCGAGGCCATCAGGCCCTGCCCGGCGGTCCGCAGGATCAGGCGCGACCGCCGGCAGATGACCCGCACTCCGTCCCGGACGCTCAACGCTCCCGCGGCCACCGCGGCGGCCACCTCACCCATGGAGTGGCCGATCACGGCCGCCGGCTCGACGCCGTGGGACCGCCACATGGCCGCCAGACCCAACTGGATGGCGAAAACCACCGGCTGCACCCGATCGAACCCGGTCACCACCTCTGGGCGGCACAGGGTCTGACGCAGGGAGAAGCCGGACTCCTCGGCCACGAGCGGTTCGAGTTCGTCGATGACCCGGGTGAACTCCGGGTCGTGATCCAGCAGTTGCCGACACATTCCCGCCCACTGCGAGCCGTGTCCCGAGAAGACCCACACGACCCGCTGCCCGGCATCCGGCACCGCACTGCCGGTCGCCATCCCGGCGGTGGGCGGGGTCCCGGCTGCCAGTTCCTCCAGCCGTGCCACCAGCTCCGACCGGTCGGCGGCGACGACGGCGGCTCGTTCCCGGGCGGGCGAACGGCGCACGGCCAGCGTGTGCGCCACGTCTCCCAGGGGGACCCGCGCCCCCTCTCCCCGCAGCCACTGCGCCAGTCGTCCGGCCGCGGACCGCAGGGCCACGGGAGTGCCGGCGGACAGCGGGAACACGCGCAGCGCCTCGTCGGGCCGGGGCGGGCCGGATTCGCCGGACGGAAGGGGACGGACGTCGCGCCGTACGGGGCCGGCAGCGGGAGGCTGCTCCAGCACGACGTGCACATTGGTGCCGCTGATACCGAAGGAGGACACCGCGGCCAGCCGGGTGCCGTTCCGCACCGGCCACTCCACCGTGTCGGTGGGCACGAACAGCCGGGTGCCGCTGGGGTCGATCTGCGGGTTCCAGTCCCGGAAGTGCAGGCTGGCCGGCACCATGCCGTGGCGCAGGGACGCGATGGCCTTCAGCAGGCCCGCCACGCCCGACACCGGTTCGGTGTGGCCGATGTTCGTCTTCACCGAACCCAGCGCGCACCGGTCCCGTCCCTTGCCGTACACGGTGGCCACTGCCGCGAACTCGATGGGGTCGCCCACCGCCGTGCCAGGGCCGTGCGCCTCCACCATGCCGACGTCCCCGGCGTCGACGCCCGCGCGCTCCAGCGCCAGACGGTAGAGATCGATCTGCGCGGGCTCCGAGGGCGCGCTCAGCCGCGTGCCCCGGCCGTTCTGATTGACCGCCGTGCCACGGAGAACTGCCAGAACCCGGTCCCCCGCCCGTACCGCATCCTCCAGCCGTTTGAGTACGACCACGCCGCAGCCCTCACCCCGTACGTAGCCGTCGGCGGCGGCGTCGAAGGCGTGGCAGCGGCCGGTGGGGGAGAAAACACCCCACAGCGCCGGGGCGATGACTCCCTCCGGCCCGAGAGCCAGCATGGCGGCTCCGGCCAGCGCCACGTCCGACTCACCGGTCCGCAAACTCTGGCAGGCAGAGTGCACGGCGACCAGTCCGGACGCGCAGGCGCTCTCCACGACGACCTGCGGCCCCCTGAGGTTCAGCATGAACCCCACGCGTCCGGGACCGATGCTGTCGAATCCGGTGTACATCGCGTAGGCGTTGACCTCTTCCAGAGACCGTTGCACACGCAGCATGTAGTCCTTCTGGTAGATACCGAAGAACATGCCCGTCGGCGTGCCCGACAGCCGTTGGGCCGGGATTCCGGCGTGCTCGATGGCCTCCCAGACCACTTCGGCGAGCAGCCGGTGCTCCGGATCCACCCAGGGTGCTTCCTGTGCGTTGATCCCGAAGAACTCCGGCTCATAGGCGTAGACATCGTCGTCCAGGAAGCAGCCGTAGCGCAGCCGGGCCGCCACCTGGGCGGGAAGACCGGTCAGCTCCGCCTGCTCCCACCGTTCAGGGGGCACCTCCCGCACGGTCTCCCGACGTGCCATCAGCAACCGCCACAGTGAGGTGAGGGAGCGGACCTCACCAGGGAATCGGCAGGCGGCTCCGACGACAGCGATGGGTTCGTCCTGACTCGCTGCGGGCTCTTCGACGCCAGGTCGCGCATGCATGGGCTCTCCGTCCTTCACCACGAAGATGTCGGGGACGCGGCCGGACTCCGGAACGCGCTCGGCCGCGCCTCGCATCGAACTTGAGACATTGGTTTGCTTCGGCACCCGACTGGGCGTATCCCAAGGGCGCTCGGTCTGCGGGCAGGAGCACGCCGACGCGACCGGCCGCGTCACCGTCCGGGTGATTCCTCAAAAGGCGAGGTCGTTCCACCACCAGGCGATGGACGGCAGTCGCCGCGGGTCCTGCCGGCTGGTGCGGGGAGTGTCGGTCCAGTGAATGGTGGCCGATTGGGTGGGAATGCGGGCCCGCTGGGCGGGGGCGACGCCGTCCGGGCTGAGGTAGCGGGGGACCCGCAGTCCCCATTCGATGTTGCCGCGGATGCCGTGCCCGAGGTCGGTGAGGTAGTGGCGCAGAGGGCCGCTGGCGCGTGGATGGACCCGGTCGCGCAGGCTGAGGAATCGCTCCAGCACGGCGTCACGCACAGCGACGGCCTCGTCGACGGCATGGCGCGGGGAGTAGCCGTGGCGGGTCATGAGGACGTTGAAGATGTTCTGTTCGGTCTGCCGGCGGCTGGTCTCGCGGAGCCGTGAGTGATGGTCGTTGTCGAGTGACGCGACCATCATGGCCATCTCGGTCAGGGCGCGGACCGCGGGTGAGTCCATCTCCCGGTCCGGCACGTCGAAGCCGTTGGCGATTTCGAGCATGGCGTAGGTGGGCCCTCCGCCGGCTGAGTGCAGCCGCATACTGAGGTAGTCGTCGAGGTCGGGCATGCGGCCGGTGGCCCGGTTGCCGATCTGCCACTGGACGCCGGTGAGCCAGGCACGGTGGGCCTGCTGGAAGCGGCGGTTCTGTACGGGGCCGGCTGCCGCGCGGAAGAGTTCCCCGATCTCGTGCACGGCGGCCGCGTACGGGTCGGCGCAGTGCAGGTGGCCAGGTACCTCCAGGGCGCGCTGCACCGAGAAGGCCGTAGTGGCGAAGGCGGCGGGGTCGGCAGCGAGCGGCCCCTCGTCGCAGCGGGCGTCGTCGAAGGCGAAACCCCAGTAGACCCAGCAGGCCGCGATCCACAGCCGGTCGGGATCGGCGTGCGGGGCGAAGCGTGCATAGAAGTCGGCGCTGCGGGTGGCGGCGTACAGGGCGCGATCGGTCTCGGTGCGGCACAGACCGCTGCGGTCGATCCACGCCAGAGCCCGTCGCTCGGTCTCCTCGGCCTCGGGATGGATGGCGGATTCGATGGGGCAGTAGAAAGGCGGGGCGTCGAGGGCAATACCGGCCACGGGGTCTCCTCTCACGCGGCACAGGGAGTTCAGTGGCGTGCAGCGGACGTGGTCAGGCGGTCCGGATGACGGCGCGGGCCGCGATCTTCCGGAGCGCGGCGGCGATCGGCGGCGCGAGCAGGTCGGTGTCGAGGGCGGCCAGGGCCCTCTCGTACCGCTCGATGATCATGGACTCGACGGTGTCCCGGGCGCCGGTGTGCTGGAGGATGCGCCGGATGCGCACGGCGTCCTCTTCGCCGAGGTCCGCCCGGCCGACCAGCGCGTCGAGTGTTCTGCGCTGTTCGGGCGTGACCCGCCGGATGGCAAGAGCCATGAGGACGGTGGCCTTGCCCGAGCGGAGGTCCTCGAGGACCGGCTTGCCGGTCAGGGCCGGGTCGCCGAAGACACCGAGGAGGTCGTCTCGCAGCTGGAAGGCCTCTCCCAGGGGAAGCGCGTAGGCGGAGCACATGGCGAGCAGGTCTCGGTCGGCGCCGGCGAGGGCGGCCCCCAGGTGCAGGGGCCGTTCAATGGTGTACTTGGCAGTCTTCAGGCGGGTGATGGCCATCGCCTCGTCGACGTCGCCGGTGGGTCGTCCGGTGGCCAGCAGGTCCAGGTGCTGGCCCAGCAGTACCTCGCCGCGCATGGCGTCGACCAGCGGCAGCACCGTCCGCCGCTGGCGCTTGCTCAGTCCGGCCGAGTTCATGAGGGCGTCGGAGCAGACGAGGGCGAGGTCACCGAGGAGGATCGCGGCGTGGACGCCGAAGGCGTCGGCGTCCGGCCTGGTCCGGTGCCGGGCCGCGAAGGCCCGGTGCATGCTGGGGCGGCCGCGGCGGGTGGGACTGCTGTCGATGATGTCGTCGTGGATCAGAGCGAAGGCGTGGAAGACCTCCAGGCTCGCTGCCACCCGCCACAGGCTTTCCTCCCCGTCGCCACCGCCGGCCGCGTGCCAGCCCAGGACGCACAGCAGGGGCCGGATGCGCTTGCCGGGCGCGAGGACGAAATCGGCCAGGGCATGGGTCAGTTCGCCGACTCCGCCCTTCTGGGAGGGAATGCCGGCTGGTGAGCGGCGCAGGAAATCGGCCAGGACGGTCTCGATGCGGTCCTGGACGGTGTCGAGGTCGAGCGTGGCGGCGAGGTCGGTGCTCATGGGATTTCTCCCTGCGGGCAGGCCGGTGGACGGGAGCGGGCGTGGGGGTGAGGTCGGGTGTGGGGGTGGGGTCGGGGCGGATGACGCACCGGTTACCGGTCCTTGGTGTAGTGGTTCCAGAGCATCGCGGTGGCGAGCGCGAACGACACGTCCGCCGCTCCTCTGCGCAGGCCGGTGGAACGTCGGGCCGAGCGGGAGTTGTTGAGGTTCATGCGCATGGTCAGGTCCCGGTTGGACAGGTCCTTGGTGATTCCGCGCAGCTGCTGTGGCGCCGCGGCTCCTGCCGTGATCACCTCCAGGGCTGTCCTGACGGCCTGCTGGGGAGAGAGCGACTCCTTGACCAGGTCGGTGACGATGCCGACCAGTTCCTCGGAGAAGACGTCGATGAGCGAGAGCTCCGGGCACAAGTGCCGGATGGACCCCTCGATGTTGGCGAAGGACTTGCCCAGGATGGAGACCATGGGACTGGTGCGGATGCCACGACGGGTGGAGTGCTGCAGCACGGCAGTGAGGGTCACTCCGAAGTTGAGCTCCTCCAGGGAGGCCGTGGCGATCTGCGGCACCAGCGAAGCCATGTCCCCGGCGAACGCTGGGGTGTTCGCCCACGAGGTGGCGCTCCCCATGTCGATCCAGGCCCGGGCGGTACCGGCTCCGTCGTTCATCGCCAGGTTGAGAAGCAGCAGCAGGATGCTGGTGCTCATGGGCCGGTCGATGCGTCCGACCATGCCCCAGTCGATCAGGGTGGCCGGGTGGCCGGGGGCGACGAAGATGTTGCCCGGGTGCGGGTCCGCGTGGAAGATGCGGTCCACGAAGTAGCCCCGGTACATGAAGGCCAGCAGGTCCTGCCCGATGGCCTTGCGTTCCTCGGCGTCGAACCGGTCCTTGTCCGCCTCCCGGATCGGCGTCCCCGGAGCGAGTCCCTGCACCAGGACCCGCCCGGTGGCTTCGACCACCTCGGGGACCTGGACGTAGTCGAAGTCCTCCGCGGCCTTGGACGCCTCGGTCATGTTCCGGGCTTCCATCACGAAGTCGAGTTCGGGCCGCATCGCGTCGAAGACCACGTTGAGCATGGCCTCGACGTCGATGACCTCGTTGAAACGCCATGCCCGCCGGGAGACAAAGCGGGACAGGGAGCCCATGAGCTGCATGTCCGCCTCGACCGTCTCGCGCACACCGGGACGCTGGACTTTCACCGCAACCGGCCGGCCGTCCGGCAGTTCCGCCCGGTACACCTGGGACAGCGAGGCCGTGCCCAGGGGGTGCTGGGTGTCGATGTCACGGAACCGCGCTGCCCAGCCGGCTCCGAGCTCCTGCCGGAGGACTGGCTCGAAGTCACCGAAGGGAGCGGGCGATACCTCGTCCTGCAGCTTTTCGAACTCGCCGATCATCTCGGGGGTCACGATGTCGGGCCGGGTGGCCAGCATCTGGCCGACCTTCACGTAGAAGGGCCCGAGACTCTCCAACGCACGGCGGACGTTGCGGGCCCGGCGTACGGCCCGGGCGCCCCCTCCCTCTGCCGCTCCGGGCACGGGCGTGGCCGCGAGCGCCGCCTCCTGGCGGACCAGGTGAGTGAGCACCCGCATCAGCACACGCCCCCGGCCCGCGCTCATCGCTCGTGCTCCCGGACCGGGCCGCCCCGTCCGCCCCCGGCCCGCCCGGGGGACGGACGGGCCTGGGACGGCACACAGCGGCCCGGCACAGGGTCAGCGCGCATCGCGGAAACGGTCGATGCGATCGGCCAATCGCGCCAGCTCGTCTTTCAGGGCTTCCGCGTCCTCCGCCCCCCGGGCCCGCGGCACCCTCCCCCTGCCCCCCGGGTGGTCCCCCTCGCCCAACCGCCTGCCCATCCGCCCCCGCAGCAGCTCCAGCTGATCCTTGAGCGCCGTGAGCTCGTCCGGGTCCCCGTCGGAGTGGTCGTCGTCCGAGCGGAGACGCGAACCCGGCCGGGGAGCGGACGCGTAGGGCTCACCCTCGTCCGGTCCGAGCCGACGGCGGGGCCCGTCACCTGGGCGGCGACCGCGGCGGTGCTGACGGTCGCGGGGTCCGCCCCAGTCATCATCGTCGTAGTCGCAGTCGTAGTAGTCGTGGCCGCGGCGGTCGCGATGGTCGTCGTAGTCGTCGTCATCCAACGCCCGGCTGACCGATCTCCGCAGACCGCATTCAAAATCACCCGCCCTGTCCAGGGCGTCGTCCACCAGATCCTCCGTGGCACGCACGATATTTCGCAGCGCATGACTGAACGACGTACGGGAACGGCGACGGGACATGTTATGCACCCTTTCCGGAAAAGAGAGACGAGGAATTACCCTCGCAGGCCCAGTGAATGCGCTGATTCGGGCCCGCACTCGCCTGCACGAAAGCGCAGGTTGTTTCCTGCCGACTTTCTTCATTCTGACCTGTGGCGCCACATGGAAACATGCCCCCCTCAACGGTTCATTCAATTGAGCGAAGCGCTCTCCCCGCAGGCTCCGTGCGCCGTCGCGCGCCGGGATACGGGTGGGGGCGCAAACGACCGCCGGGCGGGGAGAGCCGCCGATGCACCTGTGCCCGCTACCTGGAGACCCGGCATCCTGGTTCTGTAATTGCTATCTACATACCGCCGGAAAGGCTTAGCGGACGCAGCCCCGCCCTCACTCTCGACTCAAACACGATCAAAAAGTCATTGCAGCCCAAGGGGATTCAGCGGCCCGCCCCGGGGGGATTAATGCAGAAAGACTCAGAGAGCCGCCGGGGAAATTCGGCGGGAGAAAGGAGGGCACTTCCAATGGCAAGGATCACGAGGATCGAGGCGCATGTCCGCACCGCCGACGTACCGCACGGGGGAACCCAGGGGTGGGTCTACCTGGGCATCGCCGGCCGCGAGTTCGTGCTCAACGCCTCCGGAACCGCCAGCGGCACCCGGACCGGTGACAACTGGACCTTCGTGCTCGGTGAGGACGCCAACGTCGAGAACCCCGCCTACAACGATCCGAGAAGGCCGCAGCTGGACACCGACGACCTCGACCGCTACCCCGTCTACGTGAGGTTCGAGCCCGTGGGCCCCGACCCCGCGTGGTGCCTCGAACGCGTCGTCGTCAACGTCAACGCCGACACCGACCATCCACACAGCTTCGACAATCCGAACCTCGCCGACTTCGGGGAAGACCGGCGTCTGTGGCTGGGCCAGGAATACGGCAAGCAGCTGTACCTCAAGCGGTACGACGACTGACCACCAGGGCGCCTGCCGCTCGCCTTCAGGCGAACCGTGTCCTGCTGCCCCGCTCTCTCCCGGGGCCAGTCAGCTGCCCGCCCTCTTCCTGTGCACGGGAGTGCACGACCCGGAATCAGGGTTGCGCGCACCAGTTCTGCCATGTCCCCACGACACGTCGGGGACAGCAGCATGGGCGATGGGGCGGCCCGCGTGGACACGTTCGACCAGCAGCCGCCCGCAGTGAACGGTGAACCGGGCATCACGGTGGGACACGAAGACCTTCGTGCGGCGCAGTCCCGGAGGTCTTCGCCGTGATCAAGCCCGGCCAGTGTCGACGACGCTCGCGATCTACGCCTTACAACGGCTGACACAATGAGGCGGATCGACCGTGACGGCCGCTGCCGACACGGGAGTTGAGCGTTCGGTCGGGTGTGGAGAGTTCGCCGTGGATGGTGTCGGATGAGCTGTGGGACTGCTTGGAGCCGCTGCCGCCGCAGCGCGAGCGGCGCTTCGGGTACCCGGGCCGCAAGCCTCTGCCGGACCGGGATGTGCTGTGCGGGATCCTCTACGTACTGCACACCGGGATCCAGTGGGAGTACCTGCCGAAGCAACTCGGTTTCGGCTCGGGCATGACGTGCTGGCGACCCCAGTCGACAGGTACGGCGTAGTCGGCTGGCGGATCGCCGAAGATCTCGGCGAAGGCGTCGACGTGCGGGTCTGAAGCATTCACCGGTTGTTGACCTTTACCGGGAGCGAACGGGTGTTGGTCGGGAGGGGCGGGGAAGCACATAAGATCCTTCCAACCTGCCGCAGGGCCGGGGTGATTGGGCTGACAATGTGGCAGCCGCCAGAGCAGAGCAATCGGACAAGCCTACGGAGACTCACTTTGCTCAGGTGAGACGGCGGCGCGAGGTGTCGGCCGGCGATCACAAGCCGTCGCGGCCCTCGAAACCGTGGCGCCCCGGCCGGAACTCGCCGCCACCAGAAGGAGCGGACAAGGGGTCCGGGGCTGCCTGGGAGGCGGGCTTCCGTGCCCCGGTCAGATGATGTTGACGGCGTCGAGGAAGCGGTCGGCGAGCTCGGTGTCGCCGGTGACCGCCACGTCGCTGTCGCGCCAGGACGACCGCTGCGTGCCCCAGTCGGGGAAGGTCAGCGTGGGAGCGGTGACGTGCGCGGCGACCGCGCCGTTGGATGGAGCCAGGCCGCCCGCCTCGTCGAACCACCAGGTCCCGCCGCCAGGTCCGGTGAGAGTCAGTGCGACGCGGGCGTCGAGCCCGGCGACCGGTGCCTGCGCGACCTGATTGCTCAGTACGGCGATCATCCACGTCAGGACCGCGCGCATCCTGTCCGCATCGGTGGACGGCACGGGCCGGCCGAGCGCTGGGGCCATGTCGTGGCGCAGGTGCGTGTGGTGGTCGAAGACGAGTGCGCCGCCGATCATCAGTCCCATGGGGTGGCGGCCGAGATCGGCCAGCCGTACCCGCACTCGGGCTGCGGGCGTGCGTCTGACGACGTCGAGGAGCGTGGAGGCTCGCCGGCTGGCGCGCTGATACTCGGCCATTACCTTGGCGCGGCTCCAGTCTCGCCGTCGGTCGACGGGGTCTTCGTTCGCCTGTTCAAGGCTGGCGGCGAAGCTCGTGCGCAGGCCGGCGGGTGTGTAGACGCCCCGCGCCGTCGCACCGATGTGGGCGACGACGTCGGCGATGCGCCAGCCGGCTGCGGCGCTGGGCGCGGTCCATTCGTCGTCGGTGAGGCCGCTGGTGAAGTTCAGCATCTCGGCGCGTTCGGCGCGCAGGGCGGCGGCCATGTTGTGCAGGTCGGCGGGGGGCAGGCGCTTGCTCATGTCGTTGTCTTCTCTGGTTGTGAGGCGGGGCGGCGGATGGCCTGTACGGCCGTGTCGTAGAGGTCGAAGATGTCGGCCTGCCCGCCCAGGCCCATCCACTCTTCTGTTGCTGCCTGGAGGCAGGTGATCGCCGCGGCCGCGATCGCGCGTGCCTGCAGGGTGCGGCGGTCGGAGTCGGGCAGTCGCGGCTCGATCAGCGGTGCGAACAGGTCCTGCCAGCGGGCCTGCTTCTCGGCGTGGCCGGCGCGCAGGGTTTCATTGCCGAACAGCAGCGTGGTCATCTCGAGCCGGCGCTCGGCGGTGAGGTCCATCTCCTCGAGCACCTGGAACGCCGCGCGCAGTGACGTCCACGGGTCCTCGTCGGCCGGGCGCTCGGCGAGCCGCGCGGCGATCAATTCCCCCTGCTCGGACAGGCCGTTGAGCGCGAGGTCTTCCTTGTTGCGGAAGTAGTTGAACAGGGTCCGTTTGGAGACGCCCGCTGCGGCGGCGATCTCCTCGAGTGTCGTGTCGTCGTACCCCTTGGTCGCGAACAGTTCGAGGGCGGTTTTGGTGAGGAGCGCGCGAACCACCGAGCGGGTCTGTTCCCGGAGGGGTGCCGGTTTCTGAGCCATGCACCGATGGTACATCTCTTCGCTAGATGCAAATACTTGCACTCAGTGCAAGCATGTGCGTAGAGTGAAGGCATGAACAAAATCGACTATCGCCGCCAGACCGTCATCGTCACCGGAGCCAGCTCCGGGCTCGGCGCGGAATTCGCCCACCAGCTGGCCCGCCGCGGCGCGGATCTCGTACTCGTCGCCCGCCGGGCGGACCGGCTCAAGGACCTGGCCGACGAACTCACCCGCGCCCACGGCGTCACGGTGCACGTCGTCGCCCGCGACCTCGGCCAGCCCGACGCCGGCCGCACGCTGCGCGCCGAACTCGAATCCCGCGGCATCCACGCCACCGGACTGGTCAACAACGCCGGCTTCGGCAGCCACAACGCCCTCGCCGACGAGGACCCGGACCGCCTGCAGAGCATGATCGCGCTGAACGTCAGCGCGCTGGTCGACCTCAGCCGCGCCTACATCGACCCGCTGACTTCCGCCGACACCGGCATCCTGATCAACGTCGCCAGCCTCCTGGGCTTCCAGCCGACCCCGTACCTGAGCGTGTACGGCGCCACCAAGGCCTTCGTCCTCAGCTTCACCGAATCGCTCTGGGAGGAGACCCACGACACCGGCCTGCGCGTCCTCGCCGTGTGCCCCGGCGCCACGAAGACCGAGTTCTACGACGCCGCCGGCAGCGAGACGGCCGACTACGGGGCGAAGCGAGTCACCCCCGAGCACGTCGTCAGGACCGCCCTCGACACGCTCGACCGCCGCTCCGCGCCCCCGTCGGTGATCACCAACGGCCGCCCGATCGCACTCGCCGGCAAGTTCCTGCCGCGACGCCTGATCGTCCGGTTCATGGGCCGCATGGCCCGCCGCTAACCGGAGGCCGCCGCTCTCGGCGACCAGTTCCACGTCCCAGGCGGCACGACTTTGTCGTCCCCACCAGCAGCAAAGGACCACCATCGTGACCATCACAGAAGTCACCCCACAGCCCACCGACGCCGAGCGCTTCGGTCACATCCTCGCCGTTCAGCGCGCTGCCTATCTCCGCGACGGAGCGCCCTCGCTGGCGGCGCGGCGCAGCGATCTGCGCAGGTTCAAGGCAGCGCTGATCGCCCGGCGCAGCGCCATCGAGGAGGCGATCAACGCCGACTTCGGAAATCGCTCGCGACACGAGACCGCGATGATGGAGCTCGGGGGCGTCGTCCAGGGCATCGACTACCTGGAGCGCAATCTCCGAAGATTCATGCGCCCGACCGGCCGCCACACCGCCTGGCACATGCGTTCCGGCACCAACCGCATCGAATACCAGCCGCTCGGAGTGGTCGGGGTCATCTCACCCTGGAACTATCCCGTCAACCTGTCGCTGATGCCGGTCGTCACCGCGATCGCCGCCGGCAACCGCGTGATGCTCAAACCGTCGAAGTTCACCCCGGCGACGAACGCCGTGCTCGCGTCGATACTGAGCGAGCTCTTCCCGCAAGAACAGGTCACGATCGTCAGCGGCGACGGTGCCGCGTTCTCCTCCCTGCCCTTCGACCATCTCGTCTTCACCGGCAGCACCGAAGTCGGACGAGCCGTGATGAAAGCGGCGAGCGAGAACCTCGTCCCCGTCACGCTGGAACTGGGCGGCAAGTCCCCGACCATCGTCGCCAAGGGACACGTAACCGACCGGACCGTGGCCGACATCGTCTTCGGCAAACTCCTCAGCGGCGGACAGACCTGCATAGCTCCCGACTACGCCCTGGTGCACGAATCCGAGATCGACACCTTCATCGACAGCTACGACCGACTGGTGAAGGCCGCCTATCCCGACGGTCCGACCAGCAAGGACTACACCTCGATCATCAACGACAAGCAGTACGCGATCCTCACCGATCTGATCGAAGACGCCCGTAGCCGGGGGGCACGGATCATGGAGGTCGGTCACCGGCCCGGCGAGGCCGTCCACCGCCCGCACACCCTCGCACCGACCGTCGTGCTCGGCGTCACCGACGAGATGCGGATCGCCCACGAGGAGATCTTCGGCCCCATCCTCCCGATCTTCCCCTACCGCGACATCGACGACGCCATCGACTACGTCAACGCACGACCACGACCGCTCGCGCTCTACTACTTCGGCAGCAACGACGCGGACCGACGCAGGGTCCTCGACCGCACAACCTCCGGCAACGTCACCGTCAACGGCACTGTCATGCACGTCGGGCAGGACGACCTCCCCTTCGGCGGCGTCGGCGCGAGCGGCATGGGCCAGTACCACGGGATCGAGGGCTTCCGGACGCTCAGCCACCCCAAGGGCGTCTACGTGCAAGGCCGCTTCAACGCCGTCCGCCTCCTCTATGCCCCCTTCAGCAAGCGCACCGACGCTCTCCTCAACTTCTTCCTTCGATAACCGGCGGCTTCCGCCGCCAAAGCCTCACCCGCGTCGAAGCACGGGCCCGCACGTAATCCGCAGCCAGGCGGTGCCGGCGTCCCAGGACGTCCGTGGGCCTGCCTTTCCCGTCTCTTCATCGGCTCACTCTCGGCGGGCGAGAGGCAGTGGGACCACGACGTCGGAGCGGTTGGTGAGTTGTTCACGGACAACCGCGACAAGGACATCTCGAGCGAACTGGTCCCCCTCTACCCGGACGCCGGACACGGAGGAATCTTCCAGCACCACGAGGACTTCGTCGCAAGGGCGCTTTCGTTCCTCGAGCCATGAGCTTGATCGGTTGGCGTTGGAACGGGCCTTACATTCGCCGTGCTGATGCCCGGACCACAGGCACGATGGGTCTCTCCAGCCGATCTGACGAGATCGCAGCCATGACCATGCACAGACGGCATCGTGACGGCACCCCGCGCACGACGCCGGTGGCGGTCGCGGGCCGCTCCCCGCCGCACGCGAACCGGGTTTCACCCCGTGTCGACAACGAGGACTTCCACGCCGCTGGCCTGCAGTGTGTCGAGCTCTGACGCCGAGATGCCGGCGTCGACGATGACGAGGTCGAACGCGGTGACGGGAGCGAGCTGATAGAGGCCGCGGCGTTGGAACTTGGTGTGGTCGACCAGAAGGATTTTGCGGTCGCAGGCTTCCATCAGGGCTCGTTTCACTCCCACCGTCTCCTGGGACTGGTGGTAGCAGTGGCCGCGGGTGATGGCGGTCGTCGAGGCGAACAGCGTGTCGGCACGCAGGGTGTTCGCCGCGTCGATGGTCCGTATGCCGAGGAATGCGTCGTAGGCGGGGTAGTACGCGCCGCCAAGTGAGATGAGCTCGATTCCCGGACTGCCGGCGAGAACCTGGATCACGGGTACGAAGTTGGTGATGATCGTCAGCGGTGCGCGCTGCGAGAGCAGTCCGGCGAGGGCGAGGGCGGTGGTGCTGTCGTCGACGATGAGGGACTGCCCGGGCTTGACGAGGCCAAGTGCCGCACGGGCGAGTGCGCTCTTCGCCGACGCCATGGACTGGGTGCGGTGCCGGATGTCGCCATGGAACGCCGTCGACGGTTGTGCGGTCGCCCCGCCGCGGACTTTCCTCAGCCACCCCTTGCCCTGCAGGTAGTCGAGATCCCGGCGGATGGTCATCGGTGTCACGCCCAGCTCGTCGGCGAGCCGCTCGATGCGGACGAAGCCTTCGTCGACGACACGGCTCTTGATCCGCTCCCGCCTCTCGCGCGGCCCTCGCCCGCCCTCGCCGGTGGCCGGATCTTTACCTTCCTCCATGAAGTCCCCCTGTTCCTTTTCTGTTAACAGAACACATACGCGTTGTGTCGGGCTTCCATCTCGTCCGCCGTGCGCTCTCACCTGCAACGAGCGTGTTACGGCAGGGTTTGTGGCGCGCTCCCCGAAGGAGCATGGCACACCGATGTTCATCCATGCCAGGAGAAAGAACAGCCAAGCTGATCAAAGGATCAGACATCGGTGTTCAGTTCTCAGGATGTGTTGACACCCGCAGGAGTCACGCGTTTCTTGTGCGTTACGTCATAGCGGCCAACCGGCAGCTACACGGTCCTGGACCAAGGAGTCGAACATGAGAAAACTGGCCATTGGTGCTCTCGCCGGGATCCTCGCCCTGGGCGCCCTCACCGCATGCGCTCAGGAACCGAGTGGCGGGAACTCCGGGACCGCCAAGGCGGACGGAGGGTCGGGCAAGGTCGCGTTCCTCATGCCCGACCTGGCCTCCACCCGCTACGAGCAGTACGACGCTCCGCTGTTCAAGAAGCGTATGGCCAAGCTGTGCCCGGACTGCGGGGTCATCTACCAGAACGCCAACGGTGACGCCTCTCTTCAGCAGCAGCAGGCGAATTCCGCGATGGCCCAGGGCGCCAAGGTGATCGTGATCGACCCGGTGGACTCGGCCGGGGCGGCCACGATCGTGCAGACGGCGCAGTCCCAGGGCGTCAAGGTGGTCGCCTACGACCGTCCCATCCCGGACAAGCCCGCGGACTTCTACGTGTCGTTCGACAACGAGGCGATCGGCGAGGCCATCGCCCAGTCACTGGTCGATCACCTGAAGGAGACCAAGGCCCAGGGCGGTGTGCTCCAGATCAACGGGTCTCCCACCGACGCTGCCGCAGCACTGATCAAGAAGGGCATCCACAACGGACTCGACGACAGCGGGTTCAAGCTGCTTGCCGAGTACGACACACCGGGATGGTCGCCGGAGAAAGCCCAGCAGTGGTCGAGCGGGCAGATCGCCCAGTACCGCGGCAAGATCGCCGGTGTGGTGGCTGCCAACGACGGCACCGGCGGTGGAGCGATCGCGGCCTTCAAGGGCGCGGATGTGAAGGTCCCGCCGATCACCGGCAACGACGCGGAGCTGGCAGCGATCCAGCGCATCATCGCGGGAGATCAGTACAACACCATCTCCAAGCCGATCAAGATCGTCGCCGAGGCGGCCGCAGACGTGACCCACCAGCTGCTGCAGGGCAAGAAGCCCAAGGCGGGCACCGAGCTGTTCAACACCCCGTCGCAGCTGTTCAAGCCGACCGTCGTGACACAGAAGAACCTCAAGAAGGTCATCTTCGGCTCCGATGCAGTGCTCAAGGCGAAGGACGTGTGCACCGCGCAGTACGCCGCCGACTGCGGACGCCTGGGCATCCAGTAGCCGTCTGAAGCCTTTGAGGAAAAGAGGGTCACGATGACAGGCACCGCGGTTACCGGTGCGGGCACGGACACCGTGTTGTCGCTGAGCGGAATCTGCAAGAACTTCGGCGCGGTCGCCGCGCTGACCGATATCGAGCTCGACGTCGCGGCCGGTGAGGTGGTCGCCGTCGTCGGGGACAACGGCGCCGGCAAGTCCACGCTGGTGAAGATCCTGTCCGGGGTGTACACACCCGACGCAGGAAGGATCTTCGTTCATGGCAAGGAGGTGTCTCTCGGCTCACCGTCCCGTGCCCATGCGATGGGCATAGCCACGGTTTTCCAGGACCTCGCCCTGTGCGAGAACCTCGACGTCAAGGCGAACCTGTTCCTGGGCCAGGAACTTCGGCCCTGGATGCTGGACGACGTCGCCATGGAGAAGCGCTCCTGGGAGTTGCTGCGACAGCTGTCGGCGAAAATCCCCACACTCGGCGTCCCGGTGGCCGCCCTCTCGGGCGGCCAGCGGCAGACGGTCGCGATCGCCCGGTCCCTGCTGAGCAACCCGAAGATCGTCCTGCTCGACGAGCCGACGGCCGCCCTGGGCGTCGCTCAGACAGCCGAGGTCCTCAACCTGGTCGAGCGGCTCAAGGACAACGGGCTCGGCGTGGTGATGATCAGCCACAACATGGAGGACGTCCGGGCGGTCGCCGACCGCGTCGCGGTGCTGAGGCTGGGCCGCAACAACGGTGTGTACAACGCCAAGGACGTCTCCTCCCAAGACATCGTCGCCGCGATCACCGGCGCGACCGACAACGTGGTCTCGCGGCGAGCCGCAGGCCGGGTGACTTCCCCGCAGGAAGAGAAGGAAGAGCTGTGACAATCCTCGACACCTCGGAGGCCACGGCCACCGACCTGCAGGATGAGCGTCTCGTGTCGCCGCAAGGCATCACCGACAGCATCCGGGCCACGATCCGCCGCGTTAGGGGCGGGGACCTGGGTGTGCTGCCGGTCGTCGCCGGCATCGTAGTGATCTGGACGATCTTCCAGCTGCTCAATCCGACATTCCTCTCCAGCACCAACCTGGTGAACCTGTCCTTCGACATGGTCCCGGTGGGCGTCCTCGCGCTGGGGATCGTGTGCGTCCTGCTGGTCGGCCAGATCGACCTCTCCGTGGGATCGGTGAGCGGCGCGTCGGCCGCGGTCACGGCCGTCGTCATGGTCAAGAACGAGCAGCCGATGGGACTGGCGATCCTCGCGGCCGTGGCCCTCGGCTGCCTGATCGGATGGATCTACGGCCAGGTACTCAACCGCTTCGGCGTGCCCAGCTTCGTGGTCACCCTGGGAGGGCTGCTGGCTTTCCTCGGCGTGCAGTTGTGGCTGCTGCGAGGCCAGAACGCGATCAATCTGCCCTACGACTCCACCCTGGTGAAGTTCGCACAGCTGTGGTTCGTCCCCCACTGGATGGCTTACGCACTGGCGGTGGCGGCCGCGGGTGGATTCCTTGCCACCGGGTGGGTGCGTGCCCGAACCCGACGCGGCGCCGGGCTGTCTTCCTCGTCGCCGCAGTGGCTTGTCATGCAGTCGCTTCTGCTGCTGGCCGGGCTGCTTGTCGCGGTCTTCTACCTGAACCGCACCCGCGGTGTCGCCTGGATGTTCGTGTTCTTCGTCGCGCTGGTGCTGGTGATGAACTACGTGCTGTCCCACACCAAGTTCGGACGATCGATCTACGCGGTCGGCGGCAATGCCGAGGCGTCCCGCAGGGCCGGCATCAACGTGCGGCGGGTCTACACCTCGGCGTTCGTCCTGTGTTCAGGCCTGGCCGCGGTCGGCGGCATCCTGGCCGCCTCGCGACTGGCCGCGGCGAACCAGAGCACCGGTACCGGAGACGTCAACCTCAACGCCATCGCCGCCGCGGTGATCGGCGGGACCAGCCTGTTCGGCGGCCGCGGCTCGGCCATTGCCGCCCTGCTCGGGGTCCTGGTCATCCAGTCGATCTCCAGTGGTCTGACTCTGCTGAACCTCGACTCCTCCTACCGGTTCATCATCACCGGCGCGGTCCTGCTCATCGCTGTCGGCCTTGACTCCGTCGCCCGGCGCTCGCGCCAGGCCCACGGTCGGGGGTGAAGCGAGTGACTGCGATCGCCATCGACGCGGGCACCACCACCATCAAGGTGGTCGGATACGCCGACAACGGTAAGGAGTTGGCGGTGAGCCGCCGGCCGACCCAGGTGATGCGGCCCCGTCCCGGGTGGGCCGAGCAGGACATGTCCGAGGTCTGGGTCGCGGTTGCCGACGCCGTCCGGGAAGTCGTCGCCGCGCTCCCCGACGCACCCGACATGGTCGCCGTCACCGCACAGGGCGACGGCGCCTGGCTGGTCGACGGTCAGGGTCGTCCCACCGGGCCCGCCGTGCTGTGGAACGACGGACGGGCCACCGCCCAGGTCACGGCGTGGGAGCGCGACGGGGTGGCGCGGGAGGCATTCCGGATCAGCGGGTCGCGTGTGTCCACCGGCATGCCCAACGCCGTACTGGCCTGGCTGCGCGAGAACGACCCCGACCGGGTGGCCCGATCGAGCCACCTGCTGACCTGCGGTGGCTGGCTTCACCTGAAGCTGACGGGTGAGCCCGCCGTCGATGAGTCGGACGCATCGGCACCGTTCATGGACATCAGGCGGCGCGACTGGTCCGACCGACTGTTCGAGCTCTACGGCCTTCAGTGGGTTCGGCGACTCCTGCCTGAGCTTCGCGACGACGACCACCGGGTCACCACGATCAGCACCTCGGCAGCCGCGGAAACCGGCCTGCCCGCAGGAATCCCGGTGGTGCTGGCGCCGTACGACATCTGCGCCACCGCCATCGGCGCCGGCGCGGTGACCGCAGGACAGGCGTGCTGCATCCTCGGCACCACCTTGGCCACCGAGGTCATCACGGACGCGGTGGTCACCGACGAGCCGGTGGGCATCACCGTGACGCTCGGGGTGCCCGGTCGCTATCTTCGCGCCTTCCCCACCATGAGCGGCGGCGATGTCCTGGACTGGGGTGCAGGGCTGCTCGGACTGACCTCTGTCGCCGATCTGATGGCTCTGGCAGCGCAGGGCAGACGCGATACAGCCGGGGTGCGGTTCATCCCCTACCTCTCACCTGCCGGAGAACGGGCCCCGTTCTTCGACACCGCGGCGCGCGGCTCCCTGTCCGGCCTGTCTCTGGAAGCCGGCCGCGAAGACGTGGCCCGAGCGCTGGTGGAGGGAGTCACGATGACCATCCGCGACTGCCTGGCCGCGGCCCCGGGCTCCCCGGACAGACTGGCGCTCTGCGGCGGCGGCACCAGAAGCGACTTCTGGATGCGGCTGATCGCCGACGTGACCGGCCTTCCTGTGACGATTCCCGCCTCCGCGGAGGTCGGGGCCCGCGGCGCCTGGCTGACCGGCCTGGTCGCCACCGGCCGTGAGCCGGACTTCCCGATCGCCGCAGCCCGGTACGCGGAGGTGGCCGCCACGTACCAGCCCGATCTGAAGGCGTTCGACGACTTCAGCGACCGGTACAACGACTTCCTGCGGCTGCGGGAGCTGAATCAGCCGCTGTGGACACGCGACCGCGGACAGACACGTCCGACCCCGACCGGTGGAGTCGGCGCATGACCGCCGGGGGAAGCGATGCCTGGCTGGGCATAGACCTGGGAACTCAGGGCGTACGCGTGGTCGTCGTCGCGTCCGACGGCAGTCTGCTGGGCGAGGGCTCGTGCCCGCTGACCAGCCGCCGGGAGGGCGATCGCCATGAGCAGCACCCCGAGCAGTGGTGGCGCGCGATCCTCACGGCGATCGACCTGGCACGCGCCGCGGGTGCCGACCTGCGCCGGGTCCAGGCGGTGGCCGTCGACGCGACCTCCGGCACCATCACCATGGTGGACCGCCGTGGCCTCTGTGTGACACCAGCCCTGATGTACGACGACGGCCGCGCCGCGGCGGAGACGGACCAGGTCAACGCCGCCGGGGAGCGGCAGTGGGCCAAGGCCGGCTACCAACGGATGCAGCGATCCTGGGCTCTGCCCAAGCTCCGATGGCTGCTCAACCACTATCCCCACGCTGCTGAGAACGGCTGGCGACTGGCGCATCAGAACGATGTCATCAACAGCAAGCTCGTCGGGCACGAGGTACCCACTGACACCAGCAATGCGCTCAAGACCGGCGCCGACGCCGCACAGGTGACATGGCCCGAGCCCGTTCTCGCCGCGTTGGAGATCCCCCGCTCGATGCTGCCCGACCTGGTGCTGCCCGGCACGGTCATCGGTCAGGTCTGCGCCGCGGCCGCCGCGGAGACCGGGCTCAGCGAAGGCACCGCCGTCGTGGCCGGGATGACCGACGGCTGCGCGGCACAACTGGGCTCCGGCGCGACGGCCGTCGGCAGTTGGAACTCGGTCATGGGCACCACCCTGGTCCTCAAAGGCGTCACCAAAGACCTGGTCCATGATCCGCACGGGGTCGTCTACTCCCACCGATCGCCCTCCGGCCACTGGCTGCCCGGCGGAGCCTCCAGCGTCGGAGCCGGCCTGGTCGCACGCGAATTCGCGGACGCCGACCTTGACATGCTCACCCGCGAGGCCGCGGCACTGCTGCCCACCGACCTGTTGCGCTATCCACTGGTCTCCCCGGGAGAACGGTTCCCCTTCGTCGCCCCCGACGCCCGGGCGTTCGGCAGCCGCGAGCCGGCCACCCGGGCCGAGTCCTTCGCCGCACTGCTGCAGGGCGCCGCCTACGTCGAACGGCTCTGCTTCGACTACGTGGACCTGCTCGGCGCCCCGACCGACGGCGCGATCGTCCTCACCGGCGGGGCCACCCGCAACCCCCTGTGGAACCAGTTGCGCGCCGACGTCCTGCAACGCCCGGTGAGCCTTCCGCGCTACGCGCAACCCGCGCTCGGCATGGCGGTACTGGCCGCATCGAGCCGTGACGCTCTGGACAGCGTCGCCGCCGCGATGGTGCGACTCGACCGGACCCTCGAACCACGCCGTTCAGAGAAAGACCCTCACGACGAGGGTTACTTCCGGATGCTCGATCTGCTTGTCCAACGCGGCTGGCTCCCCGGCGTCGTCGCGACCCACGCACGAGAAAGGACGGCGCATTGAGCCTCCATGTCATCTTCGTCCGACACGGGGAGACCCTGTGGCACGCCGAGAACCGGTATGCCGGCAGCACCGACATCGCGCTCACCGAGCGCGGCCACGCACAATCACGCGCGCTCGCGGACTGGGCGGAACAGGCGGACCTGACCGCGATCTTCGCCTCCCCACTCACGCGATCGCAAGAAACCGCACGCGAGAGCGCGGTGAGCACCGGGCTGCCGGTGAGCGTGGACGAACGGCTGCGCGAACTCGACTTCGGTATCGCCGAGGGCCTCACGCGCGCGGAGATGCAACAGCGGTTTCCCGACCACCTCGCAGCCTTCAAGACCGACCCGGTGACGAACCACTTCCCCAAGGGAGAGGACCCCCTGGCCGCCAGCGACCGCTATCTGGAGTTCCTCACCGACCTCCAGGCCGATCACCGCGAAGGCCGCGTCCTCGTCGTGGGCCACTCCACCGCGATCCGGCTCGCGCTCTGCCGCACACTCGGCCTGCCTCTGCGCCAGTACCGCCAGACCTTCCCGTTCCTGGCCAACTGCGCCCTGAACGAACTCGTCCTGAGCGACGGCGTGCCGTCGCTGCTGACGCTGAACCGCCCCGTGACCCCAGGAGCACTCAAGTGACCACCATCCTCGCCGCCGGTGACCACTTCGTCCTCAACTCCCTGCTCATCGAAAGGCTCCGGCCGGCCGCACCCGGCGCGACCTTCCGCGAACTCACCCTGCCCTGGCCGGTCGAGCCCTTCGGGGAGGTGGCCGAGGTACGGGAGGCATCGGGCACCGAGGAGCAGCTCATCGAGGCCCTCAGCGGAGTCGACATCTGCGTCACCCAGATGGCACCGCTCACCGAACGGATCCTCAAAGCGAGCCCCGATCTGCGTCTGTTCTGCGTCAGCCGCGGCGGCCCCGTCAACGCCAACCTCGAAGCAGCCACCCGGCACGGCGTCGCGGTCTCCTTCGCTCCCGGGCGCAACGCCACCGCCACCGCCGAGCACACGGTCGCCCTCATGATGGCCGCGGCCCGACGGGTCCCCGCCACCCACGCGGACCTCGCCGCAGGCACCTGGCGAGGTGACTACTACATGTTCGACAAGGTCGGGCCGGAGCTCGAAGGCAGCACCGTCGGCATCGTGGGATATGGCGCCATCGGCTCCCGGGTCGCCCGGATCCTCCGCGGATTCGGCGCACACGTACTCGTCGCCGACCCCTTTGTCCGTCCGGACGACGTGTCACCGGCCGAGGTCACCGACCTGGCGGACCTCATGCGGCGCTCCACGTTCGTCACCGTCCACGCCCGCGCGACTCCGCAGACCGAGGGCCTGATCTCCCGGCAGCTGATCGACCTGATGCCCGCCGGCGGCGTGCTGGTCAACTGTGCCCGCGGGTCCCTCGTCGACTACGACGCCATCTGCGACGCCCTGGACGCCGGAAAACTCTTCGGCGCGGCCTTCGACGTCTTCCCCCGCGAGCCGATCCCCGCGGGCTCACGCCTGCTGACGACCCCCAACATCGTCATGACGCCTCATTTGGCCGGCGCCAGCAAACAGACCGCCTTCAACGCCGCCTCCATCGTGGCCTCGGAAGTAGCAAGATTCCTGCAGGGCCAGCCACTCGCGCACTGCGCAAATTCAGACGTTCTCGCCCGACTTCACTGAGCTGCCTGGAACCTGAGGCTGGCAGCGAAGTGCTGAAGTCCTCGGCCTGCCGAGGAGCTCCGACACACTCAGGAAGTCATCACCCAACGCGTAGCCGGAGCCCTCGACATTCACCACGGCACTGCACCAACTGAACCGCGACGCCGGCCTCTTGGCGCGACCTGCACTACCAGATCGACCCGCCCGCGGACACCGACCACAGCTGGCGCTGCTCCGTCACCCGCGATGGCGGCGCAACCCCAACGACCCGATGCTCGCGTATCGTCGACGCGGTCCGCGGCGGGAGCGGATGGGCGGGATGCCGCGCACGGGGGGTTCGAGTCCCTGGCTGTCGTGGGTGTTCGCGGCGGAGATCCCGATCGAGAGCGGCAGGCCGGACTGTTCGGTGATCAAGTGGATCTTTGATCCCTTCTTGCCGCGATCTACGGGATTCGAACCCGTCAGATCTTCCCTGTGAGGGCCCGCATGTTCACCGAGTCGATCGCGCACCGGGACCAGTCCAACTCTCCACGTGCGCCGAGTTCGTCCAGGACCGGCCGGTGGAGCTTGCCCCATACCCGGGCCCGGCTCCATTCGGTGAAGCGACGGTGCGCGGTCGGCCCGGACGGGCCGAAGCCTGGCGGCAGCTGCCGCCAAGTGCAGCCGGTCGTGGCCACGAACACGATCGCCGCCAGCACTTCGCGATGACCGTACCGGCGTCGGCCACCGCCCTGCGGACGCACCGGCGCAGCAGGGACCACTCTCTGCAACAACTCCCACAATCCGTCCGGTACCAGATGCCCCGCCATCGCCATCACGGCCGCCAGCATAGTGATCAAGCCAGTTGAGACGATCTCTGAAGTTGCCCGGCTCAGCGAGCGGGTCGTAGTCCGGGTGGCCTGCTCTCTCGTACGCGCTAGGGATCACCCAACCGGCAACGGCTATGTCGGAGTCCGGCCGACTCCCTTGGTATCAATTCCGCTCACTCTCATATGTTCTTGAGAGGTCTCAATGGCCGGTCACGGAGATCGATCGATGCCATTGAGCGTCAGGGAGCCGAGCCTGGCCGGCGCCGTAGGCGCTCGCACTCGATCAGCCGCACCATGGGGCCGCCCTCGGCGCGGCCGGTTCCGAACAGGCTGTCCACACATGCCGCCCTCTCACAACCTCAGGCTCATCACGTGACCCGAACGAGGCCGGGCTCAGGGCCGCCGGAGCAGACCGGGACGACAGTCGGCGTCACGTGGCGCGGATCAGCAGCGGCATGACAACGCCGTCGACCAGATACTCGACGAACTCCGCATCCAGCGGCAGGCCCAGCAGAGCGTGGCGCATGAACAGGGCAGGCGCACAGAGCTCATCGATAAGTCGCACGTCCTGGTCCAGGGCGATTTCTCCGCGCCGTTCTGCCCGCTCGCAGACGGCACGGACGGGCGGTACAGCGGGGATCAACAAGGGGCGCAGCAGCGCCGCGAGCTCAGCATCATTGCGCATGGTGACGAAAAGACCGCTGATCACGGCCCCTGGCTCGCCACTCATCCACTCGGCGAGCAACTGGAGGTATGCCAGGAGGTCGCCGCGCAGCGTGCCGGTGTCCGGCACCTGCAGGTCCTCGGCCGGGCGGAAGCTGACAGCCGTGGTCACCAGTTCCGCCTTGGTGGGCCAGTGCCGGTACAGCGTGGCCTTGCTCGTCCTGGCGCGGGTCGCCACTGCCTCGTAGTGCAGTCCCTGGTAACCGGACTCAGCGAGTATCTCGTAGACGACTCGTAGGATGGTTCGCTCACGGCTTGCCGAGAGCCTCTTGGCAGGGCGGGCGACCGCCGTGGTCCGTGCCGCCGGCTCGGACATGGCACCCCATCGTTCTACAACGTGGACAATCTCGCTGCGTGCCCGAACACTCATCCTGCAACGGTTGAGTCGGGCAGTTGTCTCAACGAGTCGAAGCCTTGGACGGCTCCTTGATCCTTTTCAGAATACGCGGCAATCGACGCAGCCACCGAACGGTTTCCGAGGTCTAGTCACCTGCGCTGACCAGGGAGGATGCCGGTTCTAACGGCCGCGGGGGCCGGATTTACGCTGTGACCCCGCCTTGCTGAACACTCCGGTGCCACATCCGGCACCGGAGCTGTTCCGCGCGGTCAACCGAGTCCGTCGGCCCCGACCTGGACGGCAGACTCGTCCAGCAGGGAGCTGCTCACCGGCTGCTGCCGCCCGTCGAGGTCGAGAACCGGGGTCGCCTCCTTGTACCAGGACTCGATCACCGCGTTGCCCCAGAAGTCGCGGCGGCGGTCGTCGTGGACGCTCCACCGGTACGTCTCGTGGTCCGGGTCGCCGGTGTAGTAGTCGGAGGTGTAGATCTCCACCCGGTGCCCGTCGGGATCGCGCAGGTAGACGTAGAAGGCGTTGGAGACACCGTGCCGGCCGGGCCCGCGCTCGATGTGCTTCTCCTCGTGCAGCGCGCCGAAGATGTCGGCGGTGCGCAGCACCTGGTGGGACTCGTGGGTGGCCACCCCGAGGTGGTGCAGGCGGGGGCCCGCGCCACCGGTGAAGGCCACGTCGTGGACGGTCTGCTTGCGGTACATCCAGGCCGCGTACAGCTCGTGCTCGTCGCCCTCGATGGTCTCCGAGCAGCCGAAGCCGAGGGACCTGTAGTGGGCGTACGCGGCGGGAATGTCGGGGGTGCAGATGTTGAAGTGGTCCAGGCGGGCGATCTGGGCGCCGCGGTGGAGGTCGTAACGCTGGATGAGGCGCTCGCCACGCTCGATCTCGTGGAAGAACTCGACCGGGAAGCCGAGCGGGTCGACGACGCGTACGGCGTCTCCGACTCCGACCGTGCCCTCGCCCTTCTTCAACCGCTTGACGGGGCCGCCGAGTTCGGTGAAGAACTTCTCCGCCTTGTCGACGTCGTCGGGGGTGCGGACGCGGTAGGAGATGTGGTCGAGAGCGGCGAGCTCGCCCTTGCGCAGTACGAGCGAGTGATGGGTGAGCTCATCGGTCCCGCGCAGGTAGAGGGAGTCGGCGTCCTCGTACTGGACGTGGAATCCGAGCATGTCCACCCAGAACCAGCGGGCCTTGGCCAGGTCGGTGACGGCGAGTTGGGCGTAGGCGGAGCGCACGACGTCCGGTGCGGCTGTTTCAGTCATCAAACGGCTCCGAATCGTGGGGTGTGGACGTCACCGAGCGCGACGTGGACGATCTTGGACTCGGTGTAGAAGTCGATACTGTGGGCGCCGCCCTCCCGGCCGACGCCGGAAGCCTTCACACCACCGAAGGGGGTGCGGAGGTCACGGACGTTGTGCGAATTGATCCAGACCATGCCGGACTCGACGGCGTGTGCGATGCGGTGGCCGCGCTTGAGGTCCGAGGTCCAGATGTACGCGGCCAGGCCGAACTGGGTGGCGTTGGCCAACTCGATCGCCTCGGTCTCCTCGTCGAAGGGCGCGACGGCCACGACGGGGCCGAAGATCTCCTCCTGGAAGATGCGGGCGTCACGGGGCACGTCGGCGAACACGGTCGGCTGGAGGTAGTTGCCCTCGGTGAGGTGGTCCGGGCGGGCGCCGCCCGCCACCAGCCGGGCCTCCTTCTTGCCGATCTCGACGTAGTTCAGGACGCGCTCGTAGTGCTCCGTGTGGACCAGCGCGCCCACCTCGGTGGCGGGGTCGGAGGGCAGGCCGACCCTGACCCGCTCGGCTCGTTCGGCGAGGCGGCGGGTGAACTCCTCGTACAGCGGGCGCTCGACGAGCACCCGGGAACCCGCCGTGCAGCGTTCGCCGTTGAGCGAGAAAACGCCGAAGACCACGGAGTCCAGGGCCGCCTCGATGTCGGCGTCGGCGAAGACGACGACCGGGGACTTGCCGCCCAGCTCCATCGACGTGGTCTTGAGGTGCTCGGCCGAGGAACGGATGATGTGGCGGCCCGTGTCGGTCGAGCCCGTGAAGGAGATCAGCGGCACGTCGGGGTGGTCGACGAGGGCCTGCCCTGCCTCCTCGCCGATGCCGTGGACGATGTTCACGACTCCGGCCGGCACGCCCGCCTCGGCGAAGATCTCCGGCCAGAGCGAAGCCGACAGGGGCGTCCACTCGGCGGGCTTGAGGATGAGCGTGCAGCCGGAGGCGAGGGCCGGCGCGAGCTTCCAGCTCTCCAGCATGAACGGGGTGTTCCACGGGGTGATCAGGCCGGCAACCCCGACCGCGGTGCGGACCACGTAGCTGAACTGCTCACCTCCCTGCCGGAAGGCCTCCTCGCCGAGCGCGACGATGACGTCGGCGAAGTAGCGGAAGTTCTCCGCGGCGCGCCGGGCCTGGCCCTTGGCCTGGGTGATCGGCAGGCCCGAGTCGTATGACTCGAATTGGGCGAGGCGGTCGTGGCGGGCCTCGACGGAGTCGGCGATGCGGTACAGGACGCGAGCGCGTTCGCGGTTGGATATGGACGACCAGCCGGGGAAGGCGGCCCGCGCTGCCTCGACGGCCCGCTGGACGTCGTCCCGCGCACCCCGTGCGGCCTGTGTGTAGGCGGTGTTGGACACCGGGTCGGTGACGTCGAAGGTGCGACCGTCGGCCGCGTCGACGAGTTCGCCACCGATCCAGTGCCGGATGGTCGAGGGCAGGCCCTCGGGGGCGGTGCTCACTTGTCGGCTCCGTTCGCTTGCGTTGCGAGCTGCTGTGTCAGGTCCCCGCCCTCGGCGAGGAGTGTGCGGATGCGGGCCAGGCCAGGGGCGGTGGGCGTGATGAGCGGCGGCCGTACGTGAGGCGAGGCGATCCGTCCCTGCTGGGCGAGGACCCACTTCGCCGGGGCCGGGTTGGTCTCCACGAACAGCAGGTCCACCAGCGGGTGCAGGCGGTAGTGCAGGTCCCGTGCGCCGTCGAAGTCCCCCGACTCCCACAGCTCGTACATCCTTGCCACGGCGCCCGGCGCCAGGTTGGCCACGGCGCTGACGAAGCCGGCGCCACCCAGGGCGAGCAGCGGCAGGCAGAGGAGCTCGATGCCGGACCACACCAGCAGCGAGCGGCCGCAGGCGTGCAGCACGCGGGAGAAGTGCTCGAAGTCCTTGGTCGTCTCCTTGACTCCGACGAAGTTGTCGAAGTCGGTGAACAGCCGCTTCACCGTCTCGGGAGCGATGTCGACCGCTGTGCGGGAGGGCACGTTGTACGCGACGATCGGCAGGTCCGGGAACTCGCGGGCCACCCTGGCGTACCACTGGTACAGCGCCTCCTGGGTGGGGCGCGCGTAGTAGGGGGTGATCACCAGGGCCGCGTCCGCTCCCAGGTCCTGGGCGGCGGCCGTCAGCTCCAGGGTCTCGTTCAGCTTGTGCGAGCCGGTTCCGGGCAGGAAGGGCACCCGGTCGCCGGTCTCCTCGACGGCCGTACGCATGGCGGCGATCCGCTCGGCGACGGTTTGTGCGCTGGGCTCGCCGGTGGAGCCGCCGAGCGAGATGCCGTGCGAACCGGACTCCAGCTGGAAGCGGATCAGGGAGCGCAGGCTGTCGTGGTCGACGGCGCCCTCGTCGGTGAACGGGGTGACGACCGGGGCGATGGATCCGCGGATGGCGGAGGGATCACTGCGGAACTTCATGCGGTTTCTCCTTGCGAATCTTGCGAAGGGACGTGGCTGCGGCGCCACTGCTCGAACGGTTCGCGCCAGTCGGGACCGAGGGGGTACAGCCCGTCGACGCTGTGCCCGGCACGCACCTGCTCGGTGATGTAGCGCTCTCGCAGCTCCTGCTCCCGGCAGTCGGCGATCAGCTCCTCGGCCAGGTCAGGTGGTACGACCACGACACCGTCCGCGTCACCGACGATCAGGTCGCCCGGCTGCACCAGGGCGCCACCGCAGGCGATGGGCACGCCCGAGTCCCACGGGACATGGCGGCGGCCCAGGACGGAGGGGTGCTCCCCGCCGTGATAGACCGGCAGGCCGAGTTCGGTGACCGCGGCGCTGTCGCGCAGGCCGCCGTCGGTGACGACCCCGGCCGCACCACGCGTCTGCGCACGCAGCGCGAGGATGTCGCCGAGTGTCCCGGCCGAGGTGTCGCGGCGTGCGTCCATGACGAGCACGTGGCCCGGCCTCAGCTCCTCGATCGCCCGCTTCTGGGCGTTCATGCCGTTGCCGTACTTCTTGAAGAGGTCCTCGCGCAGCGGCAGGTAGCGCAGGGTGTGCGCGACGCCGACCATGCTCCGGTCCGGCAGCGTGGGGCGGACGCCGTCGATGGACATGTGCGGCAGACCGCGGGCACGGAGCTGTGCACTGAGGGTGGCGACGGCGACCGAGCGCAGTCCCTCCTCCAACCGCTTGTCCAGCAGGGGCGCGGGAGTGTACGCCGTCCCGTACGCGGCCTCCTGCTCCGCCGGATCGGCCTTGGGCATCGCCCCGTACGGGTCGAGGGCGGGCCCGGCGGCGACGGGATTGCGGAGGCGGCCGGTGGACAGCCCGTTTCCGGTCACCTCGACCTCGACCACGTCACCGGGGGCGACCACGGAGGCGCCGGCCGGCGTGCCGGTGAGGATGACGTCCCCCGGCTCCAGGGTGATCTGCCTCGACAGGTCCGCGATCAGCTCGCCGAACGGGAACAGCAGGGTGTCCGTGGTGTCGTCCTGGACCAGTTCGCCGTTGATCCAGGTCTGCAACCGCAGGGCATTCGGGTCGAGTTGGCGTGCGTCCAGCAGTCGCGGCCCGATCGGCGTGAAGCCGTCTCCGCCCTTGGAACGGAGGTTGGAGCCGCGATCGGCGTAGCGCAGGTCGTACACACCGGCGTCGTTGGCTGCGGTCACCCATCGCACGTACTGCCAGCCGTCCTCGGGCCTCACCCGCTGCGCGCGCGAGCCGATGACGAGGGCGATCTCGCCTTCGAAGCCGAGGAGTTCGCATCCCTCGGGGCGGACGAGTGCCTCCTTGGTGCCCGCCAGCGACGAGGGTGGCTTGAGGAAGTACGACGGATGGGCGGGGATCCGGCCGCGCTCCTTGGCACGGCTGGGGTAGTTGAGATGCAGAGCGATGATCTTCGACGGGGAGTTCCCGAGCGGGTGCGTCATGTCGTCCGTCCGGGATCAGGCGCGGTCGAGGAAGGCCTGGACCCTGGCCTTGTACGGCTCGCGGTCGTAGCTCTTCACGTACGCGCCGGCCATCCGCACCGGGTCGCCGAAGAAGTAGTACTCGTACAGCGCCTGGCGGCTGGAGAACGCCGAGATGCAGGTGTCCCACACCAAACGGAAGAGCTTCACGCGCTCGGGGCCCGACAGGGTGGCCGACTGCAGGTACGCCTCGATGTCGGCGGCGGCGGGCCCCTGGATGTCGAGTTCGGTCGGGGTGGCCATCAGGCCGGAGGCGCCGAGCTTGCGCAGGATCTGCGGGAAGCGCTGGTAGAGCTTGGGGTAGAGGTTGCGGGCGGCGTTCAACGGGGCGAACGCCGGGGTGAGGACCCCGTACTCGTTGACCTCGGCGTCCGCCTCGGCGGCGCGCAGGAAGGCCCGGAGCATCTCCAGCGTGGTGATGATCTCGGCGACGTCCTCCTGGACGTGCTGGAACTGCTCGATGCCGATGGCCTCGGTGAGCAGGGACACCAGGCCGAGGACGTACTCGGTCTTGGCGGTGGTGCGGGTGACGACCTGGTGGGTCATGTGCACCACGGACGACGTCTGTGAGTAGAAGCCGTTGCACAGTTCCGCGTCGCCGAGGGCGAAGCAGCGCTCGTAGGGCACGTGCACGTCGTCGAAGACGACCACGCAGTCGGACTCCTCGAAGCGGGAGGCGAGGGGGTGGTCGTGCCGGGGGCGGTCGTAGTCCAGCGGTTCGCGGGCGATGTAGCGCAGGCCGGGGGTGTCGTTCGGGATGGCGAAGGCGTACGAGTACGGCTTGTCCTCGGGGGTGCCGCGCAGCACCGTCGAGGGGAACACCAGCATCTCGTCGGCGAACGGGGCGATCGTGGCGAGCATGCGCGCACCGCTGATGACGACGCCGTTGTCGTCCTCCCCCACGATCCGCGCGGCCAGCTTGCCGCCGGCCTGCTGGGTACCGGCCACGGACCGGTTGACCTGCGGCGGGATCAGCGTGTGCGTGCACAGCAGGTCCTCTTCGCGAACCTTCTCGTAGTAGCGGCGGATGTTCTCGCCGAAGGCGGGGTTGGCCTGGGCGAACCAGTCGGCGGCCGAGGCGAGCGCCATCAGGGAGCTGTTCATGTAGTCGCCGGTGCGGCCGAGCATGCCGTTGCTGTGGTCGGCCCACACCTTGAACGCCTTGCGGCGCTTGACCAGGTCGTCCTGGGTCTGCGGGGTGAGGAAGGACGTGCCGACCGGCTCGCCGGACGTGGGCGAGGTGTAGGTGAGGACGTCCTTGTGCTCGTCCGAGTGCTGGAGGTCGAACAGTTCGGCGTAGGTCTGGACGACGTTGCGGAACGCGGGGTGGTCCTGGATGCCGCCGGTGACGGTCTCGCCCTGGATGTGGACGGTGGGGCGGGAGGCGGCGAGGCGCTCCAGGTATTCCTTGCCGGTGCGTGCGGCCATGGTGGTTCTCCTGTGGAGGTGATCAGCGGGGGGGGGGACGGGTTTAGATGAGGTGTTCGATGCCGTCGGTGGACTCGGCCGCGGTACCGAAGCGGCTCCAGGCGTAGGTGAGGGCGTCGCCGTCGCGGTGGCCGAGGTCGGTGACGCGGCCGACGAGGAGGGTGTGGTCTCCGCCGTCGTACGCCTGCCACGGCTCGCACTCCACCCAGGCCAGGGGGTTCGTGAGGCGAGGCACCCGGGCCGCGGTCGCCCAGCGGGGCTCGGCGGCGCCCTGTGCCCCGGCGAACAGCCGGGCCAGCGGCTCCTGTTCGGCGCCGAGGATGTTGACGCAAAAGGAGCTGTCGATCAGCTGGTCGTGGCAGCGGGCGCGTCGGGCGACGCTGACGAGGACCAGCGCGGGATCGGCGGAGACGGACGTGAAGGAGTTCATGGTCGCGCCCCGGGGACCGTCCTCGCCCGCGTACGTCACGACGGTGACGCCGGTGGCGAACCGGGACATGCAGGCGCGCAGGGCGCCAGGACTGGGAGGGGCAAGGGAGCGGGACATGAGGAGGACTCCTTGAGTCGATCGTCGGCTGTGTCCACTGGCGAGAGGCCGGAGAGGGGCGGCGCCAGCCCAACAGGGCCGGGGCGAAGCGGACGAAATCCTGATCAGACCATGTAATCAAATCTTTGATTATTTGGACGGTACCTGTGCCGACCGCTCCTGGGAAGACCGGAGCGGAGAATTCAGTGCCCGCGGACGATCCACTCCTCCAGATGCGGAGCCTCGGCCCCGATGGTCGTGGTCGCTCCGTGCCCGGTGAGCACCCGGGTGTCCGGCGGCAGGGGCAGGAGTTCGCTGCGGATCGAACGGATGATGGTGGGGAAGTCCGAGAACGACCGCCCGGTGGCACCCGGGCCGCCGGCGAAGAGCGTGTCGCCGGTGAAGACGGTGCCAAGGTCCGGCGCGTACAGACAGATGGCCCCGGGGCTATGGCCAGGCGTGTGCAGCACGATGAGTTCCGTACCGGCGACTGTGAACCGACGCCGGTCGGAAAGGTAACCGTCCGGGGATCGGTCCGGGTGGACGTTCCGCCACAGGATGCGGTCGTCCAGGTGGAGAAGGATCGGTGCACCCGTGCGGGCGGCGAGCGCCGGGGCGGCGTTGATGTGGTCGTTGTGCGCATGCGTGCACACGATCGCGGTCAGTCGACGCTCGCCGACGGCTGCGGCGATCGCGTCCGCGTCGTGGGAGGCGTCGATGACAAGGGCCTCCTCGTCGTCACCGACGATCCAGACGTTGTTGTCCACTTCCCACGTACCGCCGTCAAGGGTGAACTCTCCCGTGGTGACGACGTGTTCGACTCGTGCGGCCACTCAGAACACCACCACGGACCGCAGCACCTCACCTGAGTGCATCTTCTCGAAAGCCTTCTCCACCTCGCCGAGGGCGATCGTTTCGGTGACGAAGGCGTCCAGGTCCAGTCGCCCTTGCCGGTACAGGTCGACCAGCAGCGGAAAGTCCCTCGAGGGCAGGCAGTCGCCGTACCAGGAGGACTTCAGCGCCCCACCGCGGCCGAAGACGTCCAGCAGCGGCAGCTCCAGCTTCATGTCCGGCGTCGGGACCCCCACCAGCACGACGGTCCCGGCCAGGTCACGGGCGTGGAAGGCCTGCTGGTACGTCTCCGGACGACCGACGGCATCGATCACCACGTCCGCTCCGTGCCCGCCGGTGAGCTCGCGGATCGCCGTCACGGGGTCGGTATCGCGGGAGTTGACGGTGTGTGTGGCTCCGAAGGTCTCGGCCAGGGCCAGCTTCCGGTCGTCGATGTCCACCGCGATGATCCTGGCCGCTCCGGCGAGGCGCGCACCGGCGATCGCCGCGTCGCCGACGCCGCCGCAGCCGATCACCGCGACGCTCTGCCCCCTGGTGACCGGTGCGGTGTTGAGCGCGGCTCCCAGCCCGGCCATGAGCCCGCAGCCGAGGAGGCCGGCCGCTTCGGGCCGGACCTGGGGGACTTTCGTGCACTGGCCGGCGGCCACGAGGGTCTTCTCCGCGAAGGCCCCGATACCGAGGGCGGGCGCCAGCTCCGTGCCGTCCTTCAGCGTCATCTTCTGCCGTGCGTTGTGCGTGTCGAAGCAGTACCAGGGCTGCCCACGCCGGCAGGCGCGGCACCGCCCGCACACCGCCCGCCAGTTGAGGATGACGAAATCACCGGGGACGACGTCGGTGACGCCTTCACCGACCGCTTCGACGACTCCCGCGGCCTCGTGGCCGAGCAGGAAGGGGAAGTCGTCCCCGATGGCGCCCTCCCGGTAGTGCAGGTCGGTGTGGCACACCCCGCAGGCCTGCACCCGCACCAGGGCCTCCCCCGGTCCGGGATCGGGCACCAGGATGGTCTCCACCGAGACAGGGGCACCTTTGCTGCGGGCCACGACAGCGCGGACTTCATGAGACATGTCTGTGTTCCTCTGGAAAGTTGAGTGGGTCGGCGATGCGTCGACTGGGCTACCGGATGCGCCAGGCGCTGCGGAGATCCCGCCGCAGCCTTCCGAACTCCCTTGGGCTGTCGACCGCGAGGACGCCGGAGATCTCGCCGTCGCGCCGGTACACGGCTGCGAAGCTGTCGTCGAACGAGCCCGAGACGAGTTCGAGCACGTCGTCGACGCCGGGTCGGCCGGCGATCTGGAGATGGACGCCGTACTGGTCCGACCACACATAGGGCAGCGGGTCGTGGACCGGTTGTGCCATGGGGTCCTGCCCTCGCAAGGTGGCCAGCAGCGATCCGGCTGCGATGACCGGCATGTCCCGCGCGTTGGTCCAGTGCTCGATGCGCAGCCGCCCCCCGCGGCAGCGGTACGCGGCCACGTCGCCCGCCGCGACGACCCCGAGCACGGTGGTCCGGCACCGCTCGTCCGTGAGAACGCCGTTGTCGCAGGCCACACCGGAACCCGTCAGCCACTCGGTGTTGGGCACGGCTCCCACGCCGACGACCACCACGTCCGCGGGAAGGAAGCGGCCGTCGGACAACTCCACCGCTCGCACCCCGTCCTCGCCGACGAGGCCCGTGACACCCACGCCGGTCACCAGAACGACCCCGTGGTCCGTGTGCAGGCGACCCAGGATGCCGGCGGCGTCGGGCCCCAACTGACGCATCAGCGGCTTCTGTTCGTACTCGACGATGGTCACTTCGTGTCCAAGTGCACGCGCCGAGGAGGCGACCTCCGCGCCGATGAACCCGCCTCCCACCACGACGACCCGACCGGGACGGGACAGGTCCTCGCGCAATCGGTGTGCGTCCTCGAGCGTGCGGAGGGTGTGCACCCCAGGCAGCCGCGGCATTCCGGGGAGTGTGCGAGCGCGGGCTCCCGTAGCGATGACCACACCGTCCGCGTTCAGGCTTCGCCCGTCGGCGAGGGTGAGCGCCCGTGAGGCCGGATCGAGGGCGGTGGCGCGGCTACCGAGCAGCCATTCGGCGTCGAGCACGGCACGCAGGTCTTCGTCCGTCAGCGCGATGTCCTGGCTCTCGCACTTGCCCAGCAGCACCTGCTTGGACAACGGAGGCCGGTCATAGGGCTGCGCGGCTTCCTCGCCGACCAGCACGAGACGCCCGTCGTAGCCGTCGGCGCGGAGGGCTTCGGCGGCTCTGACACCGGCCAGTCCGGTGCCGACGACGGCGATCGTGGTCATCGCGCGGTCTCCGCGGTCAACGCCAACGACGCCTCCTCGACGCACACCATGCCGTCGACGACCTGCACGACGTGGGTACGGATGGGCCGCCGCGCGGGCGGGCAGTCGGGCTTGCCGGTGCGCAGGTCGAAACGGGACTCGTGCAGCGGGCATTCGATCTCATGGCCGTCGAGCCAGCCGTCGGACAGCGAGGCGGTCTCGTGGGAGCAGGTGTCGTCGACGCAGAAGACACGCTCGCCGACCCTGACGAGTGCCAGGGGAACCGGCACGTCGGGCCTGGCGATCCGGGTGACCACACCGGGGGTGAGATCCGCGATCGGACAGAGCTCGATCACTGTGCCGCTCCCTTCACGCCCTGGGCGTCGTGACGCATCAGGACCGAATCCGGTCCGCGGAACATCCAGCCGACGAGGTTCGGAGTGCTGGTGACGCGCAGCCCGGTGAGCGAGTTGAACAGTGCGGGCACCGCGGTACGGAGTTGCTCCCGCGCCAGATAGGTGCCGAGGCAGTAGTGAGCGCCGAGCGAGAAGGCGAGGTGGTCCGACAGTCCGGGGCGGTCGATGTCGAAGGCGTCGGGGGCGGGGAACTTCCGGTCGTCCCGGTTGGCCGACGCGGCGAGCGCGAGCAGCTTGTCCCCGGCCCGCAAGGTCACGTCCCCCACTGTGTGGTCGACGGCGAGCTGACGCGGAAAGGCTCCGACGGGGGTGAGCCAGCGCATCGTCTCCTCGATGGCCGCGTCGAGGGCCTCGGAGTCGGCCAGCACGCGGTCGCGCAGCTGAGGCTGTTCACACAGCTGCCAGACCAGGGTGGCCAGCGCGTGCCAGGGCTCGTTGAAGCCGCCGGAGATCATCAGACGCACCTGAGTGGCAATCTCCTCGGTCGTCAGCGGTTCGGCGAGTTCGGCGTGCACCATCGCGGAGATCACGGTGTGGTCCGGTGCGGCCGTCACGCGGGCGACGGCCTCGCGGACCAGCTCCCCCACCTCGGTCCTGGCGCGTCCGGCCCGCTCCCAGACCGCAGGGTCGTCGTCATGGTTGGCCAGACCCGCGATGAAGGCACGCGACCACTCGACCACCTGCTCGGTGGTCACGTCAGGGAGCCCCGCCGTCCGCATCAGCGCCTGAGCGGCGAACGGCGCCGCGAAGTGCGTCACCAGATCGAACTCCGGCTTCTCGGCCAACCGCCCGGCGAGTTCCGTGGCGTGCGAGGTGAGCCCCGCCGACCACTGCTGACGCACGTTGCGGCGCTTCAGCGGGCCGTCCACCGCCGAGCGCAGCCTGCGGTGAGCGTCGCCGTCGGTTCGGATCATGACCAGACCCATGGTGCGTTCGGCGAGGGAGTTCTCCTGGTGCGCGGTGAAGATCTCGGGGTGCTCGTCGACGAAGACGACGTCCTCGTAGCGGCTGACGAGCCACAGACCGAGTCCGTCCGACCAGGCCCAGGGCTCGTCGTCCCTGAGTTCGCGGTAGACGGGATACGGGTCGGCATAAAGGTCCTTGCTGGTGAGATTGCGTGCGATGGACATGGCGGCTCCTCACGTGTCGGCGACATCCGGACAGGGGATGTCGGCCGCATCGGGCTGCAACGACTGTGCGGTACGCCGCCTGAGCACGGAATACTCTGGAATCCAGTAATGCGCCGAGAACAACCACAGGAATCCTGAGGTATGGACCATGACGCTCTCACTGCGCCAGCTCCGGTTCTTCGTGGCGGCGGCCGAGGCCGGAACCATCGCGGGTGCCGCGGCACGCGAGCACATCTCCCAGTCGACGATCGCCCTGGCCGTCAGCGAGCTCGAGCGCACCCTCGGGGTCCAGCTGTTCCTGCGCCGCCAGGCCAAAGGGCTGACGATCACTCAGGCCGGCCTGGCCGTGCTCGCCGACGCGCGCCCACTGCTCGCCCACGCGGACGAACTGGTCTCCAGCGCACGCAACCTGGGCGGGGAGCTCTCCGGGAACCTGACGGTCGGCTGCTACACGACCCTGGCCCCGTTCCTGATGCCCGGCGTCCTGGAGGGTTTCGCCGCCGAGCATCCGACGGTGCGGCTGAGTTTCACGGAGGGCACTCAGGTGGAACTGCAGGAGAAACTTCTCGACGGCAGCTGCGAGATGGCCCTGCTGTACGATCTCGACCTGCAGCCGGGCATTCAGCAGGAGACGCTGTACATCACCCGGCCGCATCTGCTCCTGCCCCGCGCGCACCCCCTGGCCGGACAGGCGCCGGTGAGCCTGCACGACCTCGCGGACGAACCGATGGTCATGCTCGACAACCCGCCGAGTCGGCACTACTTCACGGAGCTGCTCGCTTCACTCGGCATACGGCCTGCGATCCGGCATACGACGAGCAGCTTCGAGACGGTGCGGTCATTGGTGGCGCGGGGCCTCGGCTACTCGCTTCTGATCCAGCGGCCAGCCTCCGGCATCAGCCACGAGGGCGTACCGCTGGCCGAATGCGAGATCCGGGAGGAGGTGCCGGACATGCCCGTGCTGCTCGCCTGGCCCGCCCGCGCCAACCTCACCAGACGAGCCAAGGCGTTCGCCGACTTCTGCCGCTGGGCCCTTGCGGACGGACCGGTACGGCCGGCGGTCGAGGATCGCACGTGATCCGCTTCGGGGACATCTCGGCATCGTCAGTTTTCGGCGTGCCGCGATACTAGACGTGTCGTTTCGGTCATGCTTTCCTGCTCGCTGTGACCCACATCGCTCGGCGGTCACTTTGCCCGCGGGCCGCATCGAGGGATCCGCAGAACCCTCTCTCCGAACAACGCCTGAACTCGAAACGCCCGACGCATCGCATCACGGACGCATCACGTACTGACCGGGGGCGATCACTGAGCCATGGGCACGGTATCCGCGCCTTTTGAGCGCTCTCATCACCCCATCCCGCCCCGGAAGGCGCCGCTCATGACCGCATCGCACCATCGAGACACCTTGTCCCACCTCGGCCGACCGCTCCGCTCGACTCTCGGGCTCGCCCGCATCAAGCGCCACTACGGCATAGCCCCGCTCGTGGCCCGTACGCTGAGCGGGCTCGTTCTGCTCGTCCATGGTCTGCAGAAGATCATCGAAGGGCCCGACGGCTTCGCCACGTTCCTGCAGTACCAACTCGATGTGCCCGCTCCCGCGCTGATGGCCTGGGCCGTGGCGCTGCTGGAGGCAGTGGGGGGAGCCCTCCTCCTGATCGGCCTGGTCTCGCGGCTCACGGCAGCCGTGCTCACCGTGCATCTCAGTGCCGCCATCGCCATGGTGAACGTGGACGTCGGCTTCCTCACCCCGGTGTCAGGCCCGGCCTCCGGCTCCGGAGCGGAGTTTCCCCTCATGGTCATCGCGGCACTGCTGGTGGTCGTGCTCGCCGGTCCGGGGCCGCTCGCGGCCGACCGTGCCATCGGCTTGGAACACGGCGATGGCCACACCGGTCCTGAGCCGACAGGCGACACCGAGACGTCACGGCCAGCCATCGCCCAGCCCTCTGCCGTCCGTGCCGCAGCCGTCGGCGGCACCATCGGCGGAGCTGTCGGCGCCGCGATGAGCGCTCTCGTCAACTACGCAGTCGTCGGCATGCCCAGCGACGCCGGCACCAACGCGGCCCATCACGCGACCTCGGGACTGATCAGCGGATTCCTCGCAGGCTTCATAGGGATCCTGATGCATCAGCGCAAGTCGTCCGCGCCTCCGGCAAACACCACCGCGCCCGAGGCACCCCAAAGCTGAGCGGAGCGGCTCCGCCGCGCCCCATCGAACCCGGAGCGGTCTCCCCCAGTCGCTTGCGACAGGGGGGCACTCTGTGCGCGCCTCATGGCGCGGTGTTTGCCGGGCGAGGAGTCCGCAGGACCATCGCTTCGTCCGCCAGGTGGGGTCAGGGCGTCCCGCCCGGTGTGCGCGAGGGGTCGCCATCGCGTAAGGCCGAAGGTGCGCGCGGAAGTGCGGGCGGTACGCACGCCGCTTACGGTGAGGCACGAATGGAAACGATACGCACCGTATAGTAATGGAGAGGGTCGGCTGTCCGGCTCATCTCCAGCAGATCCTGAGCGATCGGCGCGGCTCTTCGCCAACGAGCCGATTGGCACGATGAGTTGGCGTGCCCCGGCATCTCTCGGCCCGCACTCGCCGCGACCTTCGCCGTCGGCGCCTCCGGCCTGTCGCGGGCACCCCTCCTCCTCCGGTCGACCGGCACACAGGCGGCGGATCCGGAGTTGAGCCGGGCCGAAGAGTGCAGACGGGCGGCCCGCCGATGAACCATCCCAAAACCCGCAAGGAGCATGCCCATGGCCGTGTATCTCACCGACGACGACGTCCGTTCCCTACTGGACTGGGAGTCCGCGCTGAAGGCTCTGCACGGGGCCTACGCCGCTCCGGTGTCCGAAGCGCACTTTCCCCCGCGGACGATGGCCAGGGGCGAGGAGGAGTGGATGCGCACCCTCAGCGGGATACTGCCGAGCAGCGGTGTGATGGGAGCCAAGCTCATCGCCGTGTCGAACGGCAAGCGCAGGGGCGCCTACCTCGTAGCGCTGTTCGACCTCGAGACCACGGAGCTCGTCGCCCTACTGGACGGCCGGTCGATCACGGGCTTCCGTACCGCGGCGACTTCGGCCCTCGCCGTCCGGTTCCTGGCACCGCATAGGGCACTCTCGGTCGCCGTCATCGGCTCGGGGTTCGAGGCGACGAATCACCTTCGGGCCTTGGCCGCGACGCGGGAGCTCACGTCCGTACGGGTCTACAGCCCGAGCCCGGCGAGCCGAGTCCGGTTCGCCGGGTCGTTCAGCGACCTGGCGACCGAAGTGGTCCCTGCCGAGACACCCGAGAACGCGGTCGACGGCGCGGATCTCGTGCTGTGCGCCGCCCGGTCCCGGGACGAGACGCCCACCGTTCGCGGCACGTGGCTCAAGGCGGGTACGACAGTCGTGTCCATCGGGTCGACGCTGCCCGAGCAGCGTGAACTCGACCCTCTCGCCATCGACCGCGCGGACGTCGTGGTGTGCGACCTTGTCGAGGAAGTCGCGCACGAGACCGGCGACTTCATCGCCGCACGGGCTGAGGGCCTGGAGTTCACCGACAAGCTCGTGCCCCTCGCCGACGTGGTCTCCGGTCGCACACCAGGCCGGACCGGAACCGATGACATCGTGCTCTACAAGTCGGTTGGTTCTGCTCTGCAGGATCTGACCGTCGCGGCGCTGTGCGCCCGCCTCGCCGGTGAACGTGGCGTCGGAGTTCCCCTGGACGCCCACATCAGCCGCGCCTTCCACGGAGCCTGATCAGCCGGACCGATCACCACGGCCGCCCCAAGGAGTGATGCCGGGGCGGCCCGCTCGACCGTTTGTGCACGTGCCTGTCCGTTCCTGCCTCAGGAGATCGACATGTCGCCCATGACCACCAGGTGGACCGTGCTCGGCGGTTCCTTCCTCGCCTACATGTTCGACGCACTCGAACTGGCGATCCTGGCGCTCGCCCTGCCCTCCATCCGGGAGGACCTCGGTCTGTCACTGGCTCAAGGCGGGCTGCTGGCCACCGCCACCCTGGTGGGCATCGGAATCAGCAGCGTGACGCTGGGGTGGATCGCCGACGCGTACGGCCGCAAGCGAGCGCTCCTGCTCTCGCTGGCGATATTCGGGGTGTTCACGGCCGCCTTGGCAGCCGCTCCGGATCTCTGGACGTTCCTGCTGCTCAGGTTCCTGTCCGGCCTCGGGCTGGGCGGCGTCTGGAGCGCCGTGTCCACCTATGTCGTCGAGTCGTGGCCATCGGGGTCGCGCGGCCGGGCCGTGTGCTTCGCACTGAGCTCCTCCCCGGTGGGCGGACTGACCGCGGCAGCCCTGGCCGCCGCGCTTCTGCCCGACTGGCGGCTGTTGTTCCTCGTCAGCGGCCTGGGAACCGTGCTGCCGCTCGTGGTCGTCGGTGTCTTCTTCCGCGAGTCCGAGGAGTGGCTCGCCGGCCGCCGAGGGGCCGGTCGGCGGGAAGAGAGGATCCGGCTCGGCCAGGTGTTCTCCCGCGGGCTGATCCGCCCCATCGCGGTCGGAACGCTGCTGGCGACCTGCGCTCTGATCGGCTGGTGGGGTGCCTCGACCTGGCTGCCCACCTTCCTGGGAGAGGAACGCGGCCTGAGCGTCTCCGCCGTCTCCACATTCATGATCGTCCTGAACCTGGGCAACTTCGTCGGCTGCCACGTTTTCGGCTTCCTGGCGGACCGGCACGGGTACCGTCGCGTCCTCGTGGTCTCCCTCGTCGGCAGCGGCGTGCTCCTGGCCGTGAGCGCGACGCAGTTCTCGACGGCGCCGCTGTTCCTGGCCGGCGCCGTCTTCGGGATCTTCACCTCCTTCTTCGGTCTCTTCGGCGGCTTCCTCGCCGGCCTCTTCCCCACCGAGGTCAGGGCCACCGGGGCCGGGTTCTGCTTCAACGTGGGCCGGGGTGTGTCGGCGTGTGCGCCCTTCCTGCTCGGGTCCCTGGCGTCCGCCGGTGGTCTCGGTACGGGGCTTCTGGTGTGCGCGGGGTTCTTCGTGCTGGCTGCGGCCACCCTTGCCGGGCTGCCGCGGACCAGCTCCGACTCCGGTGTGAGGACGCGGCTAGGATCTTCACCCACGCGCGCCTGAGTGAGCTCATGCCTCGGGGGCGGCCGTCAAGGCCGCCCCCTCGTTGTTCCCTCGGCTCAGGCCGGATTGCGTCCGGTGAAGAACTCACGGAAGGGATCCATGCTGGGCTCGAGGCCGGCGTCCAGGAGTCCCTTGCGCAGCGCGGTCATCTGACCGTCCTGCAGACGCATCGTCGGCTGGCGGAGCGGGCCGCCGTTGTAGCCCTGAAGCCACCCCTGGAACTTCCAGGCCTGCCGGTTGAGGACGGAACCGCCGTGAAGGGCGCCGAAGAGTCCCGCCTTCGTCTGACGGGCCGGGTGCAGCTGCCAGTAGATCGCCGTTGCCTCGTCGTACTTCTCGTCGCGCAGCAGTTGCATGACGCGCGGGATCATCGGGCCGTAGTACTCGTGGTCGCTGGTCGCCGACAACTGAATAGGCATCACCTGCGACAGGGGGATCAGATCGCCCTCGATCGGCACTGATATGACCACCTCGCCACCGAAAAGCCGGTTGCACTCGACGGCGCTCTGGATGTTGGGGTATCCGCCTTCGGCCTTGATGACCGCGATGTTGGGGATGTCGTCGATCAGACGGCGGATCAGCCGGGTCGGGAGATCGGAGGGGTGGATGCGAGCACCGAAGTTCCAGATGGTCATCGGGAACAGGATGATCCCGAGGTTCGTGGCCTCACAGACCGCCTTGGTGTAGTCGTAGATCTCCTGCTCGGACTCCGGGTAGAAGTTGGGCGGGTAGGCCAGCAGCACCAGGTCCGCTCCCGCCGCTTCGGCACCACGGACCGCTTCGAGGTTCTGCTCGAGGTCGTTCCAGCTCGCGTGGTGGACAACGTAGAAGCCGTCGCCGGCCTCGTCCTTGGAGATGCGGAGGAACTCCAGGTACTCGTCGAGGGTGATGCTGATCTCGGAGACACCGAGGGTACCGATGAAGCCATGTTCTTTGGCGAGGCGGATGTCGTGGCGGACGGCTCGCTCATTGACGGCCCGCAGGTCGCCGGTGAACGAGGGGATGGTGCAGTTGACCGCGCCGACAAGCTTCTCGCGGGCCCAGTCACGTGCCTCAGCACGGGTGTATGCGGACATGCCTGTCCCTTTCGTTCGTCGTGTGCGTTGAGTCCGTGGAGGTCTACCGGGCACCCGCGCCTTCCCAGGAGAGGTACTTCATCTCCAGGTACTCGTCGATGCCGTGGACCGAGCCCTCACGCCCGAGGCCCGACTGCTTAATGCCGCCGAACGGTGCGACCTCGTTGGAGATCAGCCCCGAGTTGATGCCGACCATGCCCGCCTCGATCGCAGCGGAGACCCGCCAGATCCGCTCGGCGTCGCGGCTGTAGACGTAGGCCGCGAGACCGAACTCGGTGTCATTGGCCATGCGGATCGCCTCCGCCTCGTCGACGAACCGGATGAGCGGGGTGACCGGCCCGAACGTCTCCTCCCGCGTGATCTTCATTCCGGGAGCCACATCGGCGAGCACGGTCGGCTGGAAGAAGAACCCGCCACGTTCGTGGCCCGACCCGCCGCACAGGACGCGTGCGCCGTGACCGGTGGCATCGGTGATGTGTTCCTGGACCTTGTCGACGGCGGCGGCATCGATGAGCGGCCCCTGCTCGGCGCCGGGTTCGAAACCGTCGCCGACAGCCAACTTGCTGACCCGCTTGGCGAGTTCCTCGGCGAAGCGGTCGTAGATGCGGGACTGGACGTAGACCCGGTTCGCGCTGATGCAGGCCTGGCCGGTGTTGCGGTACTTGCTCGCGAGGACTCCCTCGACAGCCGTCTCAAGGTCGGCGTCGTCGAAGACCAGGACCGGCGCGTTGCCCCCGAGCTCCATCGAGACCTTCTTCACCGTCTGCGCGCACTCCGTGAGCAGGACGCGTCCCACCTCGGTCGAGCCGGTGAAACTCACCTTGCGCACAGCTGGGTTGCCGGTCAGCTCCGGGCCGATCTCACGGGCCTTGCCCAGGACGACGTTGAGGACGCCCGCCGGGACGCCGGCGCGTTCGGCGAGCTCAGCGAGCGCGAGCGCGGTCAGCGGTGTCTGGGCGGCCGGCTTGACGACCATCGTGCATCCGGCGGCGAGGGCCGGCGCGGCCTTGCGAGTGATCATGGCCGCCGGGAAGTTCCAGGGTGTGATGGCGACGCACACGCCGACCGGCTCCTTGAGCACGAGGACACGGCGTGACGGGTCGGGGGCCGGGAAGATGTCGCCGCGCACGCGCTTGGCTTCCTCGGCGAACCACTCGATGAACGAGGCCGCGTACGCCACCTCGCCACGTGCTTCGGCGAGGGGCTTGCCTTCCTCCAGGGTGATCAGGCGGGCGAGATCCTCCGTGTGCTCCGTCACGAGCTCGAACCAACGGCGCAGGACCTGGGCCCGCTGCTTGCCGGACCGGGCGCGCCAGTCCGGGAGCGCGCGCTCGGCCGCCGTGATGGCATCGGCCACCTGGGCCCGGCTCATGGACGGCAGATCCGCGATCGTCGCGCCCGTGGAAGGGTTGTCGACGGAGAACCGCCCGGACTCCCCGTGACTGACCCAGCGTCCGTCGACGTAGGCCGACTCCTGGAAGAGCGACTTCTCGCTGAGGGCTTCTGCGGGTGCGGTCTTGGTGCTCATAAGGCTTTCCTCTTGTCCCTGGACATTCGATACGTTTCGGAATCGGGGCGCGGTACTCGGCACACTCCGGCCGTGAAGGCGGGCCGGAGGCCGAGCGGCCGTCCGGCCTACACTCCTGGTGTGGACCACGAGCACCCGGACAACGAGGACCTGCATTTCTGGTCGTTCATCGATCATGCGATCAGCCGCGCGAGCCGTGAGCTCCCCGGCGTCGATCCGCTGGCGATGCGGTTGGTGCTCACCCTCCACCGGGCCGCGAACATGCTGGTCTACGACCTGGAATCAACCGTCCACCGGCCCCGCGGATGGTCGTGGCCCGGCTTCCGCGTGCTGTTCGCGATCTGGCTGTCGAGCCCCGTCGAGGCGAAGAAGGTCGCGGAGCTGTCCGGCATGAGTCGTGCGGCCGTGTCGGCGCTGGTGAACACGCTGGAGCGGGACGGTCTCGTCACCAAGGCGCGTGCCCCGCACGACGGACGCGCGGTCAACCTCAGCCTCACCGAGAGTGGTCTGCACGCGATCACCACGGCTTTCCAGGCGCACAACGAACGTGAGCAGGAATGGGCGGGCTCGCTCAGCGCGGACGAGCGGCGGACGCTGATCGCACTGCTGGAGAAGCTGACCACCCACTCGCTGCACTCCGAGGTCAAGCAACGGACGTGACGGCTGCTACCTGCAGAGGTTCCGCTGCGCGCCGAGTCCGGTGATCCCGCTCTCCATCACGTCGCCCGCCTGCAGGAAGCGGCCGTAATGCGAGCCGTTGCCCTGCGGAGAACCAGTGATGATCATGTCGCCCGGCTGCAGCGTCACCCGATGCGAGATGTACGAGATGAGGGCCGCGATTCCGAAGATCATGTCGTTGGTGTTGCCCTTCTGCATGACCTTGCCATTGAGCCGGAGCGTGATGTCCAGGTTCTGCGGGTCGGGCACGAAGCGCGCCGGCACGAGGTAGGGACCCGTGGGGTAGAACGTGGGCTGGTTCTTCGCCCGCATCCAGTCGGTGCCCATCATCGGGATCTCCGGGCGGGGCACCAGGCTGCGCGTCGTCAGGTCGTTGCAGATGGTGTACCCGGCGACGTGGTCCAGTGCCTCGTCACGGCTCACCTCGCGTGTCTCGCGCCCGATGATCACGCCCAGCTCGAGTTCCCAGTCATGGTTCTCACCGAGGGAAGGCAGGATCACGTCGTCGTACGGGCCGCTGATCGCGGACGGGACGCCCACCCACACGTACGGCTCGCCGTGCGCGGCACGCTCGTCCATCTCCCGGGCGGCCTGCTCGCGCAGCTCCTCCTCCGTGGCGTCTGCCTTTCCCAGGCGGTGCGCCACCGTGATCTGGATGACGTGCTCGCGATAGTTGGCTCCGGCGCCGAAGATCTGGCCCGGTGGCTGGACGGGGGCGAGCACCGTGAGCTCCCCGACCGGCCGCCCTTCGCCCTCGGGTGCGTCGGCCAGGGACTGGAGCGCATCCAGCGATGCGTCCCAGTCGGCCAGCAGGAGGGATGTGGTCGTGGCCGCGGGCAGGGCGGTCCGGGTGTCGTACACCCTGTCGTTCACGACGATGCCGGGGAACGGACCGGACTGTCCGTCGGCGAACGTTCCCAGCGAGAAGGGGGTCTGGCTCATGGTTTCCTCATGCTTTCCGGCGGGCGTGGGCGAACTCCGCGTACTCCTGGAGCAGTGCGCTGTCGTCCACCGCGCCCAGGTCCACGACGTCGTTCAGGGAAGCTCCCTGCAGCAAGCGCTTGACCGGCACCTCGATCTTCTTTCCCGTGCGGGTGTGCGGGATCCCGCGCATGGGCACGACCTCGTCGGGCACGTGCCGCGGTGACAGCTCCTCCCGGATCACCTGGGTGATGCGCTGGGCCACCGCTTCGGGATCGGCGTTCTCCTGGAGGGCGACGAACAGCGGCATGTAGTAGGCGTCCTCGCCCAGTTCGGCGCCCACGACGAGGGCTTCGCGCACCTCGGGCAGCGCCTCGACGACCCGGTAGATGTCCGCGGGCCCCATGCGTACGCCCTGCCGGTTCAGGGTGGAGTCCGAGCGGCCATGGATCACACTGCTGCCGTCGGACTCGAACTCGATGAAGTCCCCGTGCCGCCAGGCTCCGGCATACACCGAGAAGTAGCTCTGCCGATAGCGCCGGCCGTCTGAGTCGTTCCAGAAGCGGAGCGGCATCGAGGGCATCGGTTGCGTGATCACCAGCTCGCCCCGCTTGCCGACCACGGGGTTGCCGTCCTCGTCCCACGCTTCGACGGAAACGCCCAGGGCGGGTGCCTGTATGCGGCCCACGCGGACGGGCAGCGTGGGGGCTCCGCCGACGAAGATCGAGCACACGTCGGTGCCGCCGCTCATGGACGTCAGCCACACGTCGCCGAGCCGGTCGTAGACCCAGCGGAAACCGTCGGTGGAAAGCGGTGACCCGGTCACCTGCACCGTCCGCAGCGCCCTGGTTCCAGGGGCGAGGCCGGCCTTCAGGCAGGCGTGCAGGTAGCCGGCGCTGACACCGAGCGTGTCGACGTCGTGTTCGTCCGCGACGCGGAAGACGCGCCCCAGGTCGGGGCGGACCGGGTTCCCGTCCAGCAGAACGATCGTGGCTCCGACCGCGAGCCCGGAGACCAGCATGTTCCACACCACCCAGCTGGTGCTGGCGACGGTGAGATAGCGGTCACCGGCCCGAAGGTCCGAGTGCAGCCGCAGGACCTTGAGGTGCTCCAGGAGGACACCTCCGTGGCCGTGCACGATGCCCTTGGGTGCCCCGGTGGTACCGGATGAGAACAACACCCACAGCGGGTGGTCGAAGGGCAGCTCGTCGAACTCCGGCTCGCCTCCTACTCCGGCGACCGTGCCCCAGAGCGACACGGGACGGTCCGCCGTGGGCAGGCTTCCGGGGTGGAGGTGATCGACCCAGAGCACGTGCTCCACCGACGGCAGCCGGTCGAGCAGGGTGCGCATCTCGTCCGTGCGCTCGTGCGTCCGTCCGCCATAGTGGTAGCCGTCCGTGAGCAGCAGCACCTTGGGCTCCAGCTGGGCGAACCGGGAGGTCACCCCGTCCGCACCGAACTCCGGTGAGCAGACCGACCAGACGGCCCCCACCGCCGCGCAGGCGAGGAGCCCTACGACGGCCTCCGCGCGGTTGGGCAGGACGGCGGCCACTCGGTCGCCGTGGGCCACACCCATCCGGCGCAGCGCGGCGGAGACGGCGGCGACCTGGCCGCGGAGTTCGGCTCGCGAGAACTTGTGGGACATGCCGTCGTCGTCCACGACGACGAGCGCCTCGCCCGGGCAGCGGCGCAGCACATGCTCGGCATAGTTCACGGTACGGCCGGGAAACCACGTACCTCCGGGCATCTCCTGCGGAGCCACCGGACCGGTCGGGGTACCACCGAGTCGTACGTCCTCGAACTCGGCGACGGACTCCCAGAACCGGCCCAGGTCTCGCGTCGACCAGCGCCAGAGATCAAGGTAGTCGGCACCGCCGTCGTAGTCCTTCAGCCCACGGCGGTAGCGAGCCAGTTCGCTGCCCTCCTGCCGGGCACTGCTGGGCATCCACAGAATGTCCTGCGCGGTGCTCATGAGACAGCGGTGTCGACGGGCAGGGCACCGATGAGGATGAAGGCCACGCGACAGGTCGTGTCACTGCGGTTGGACCAGGCGTGGCTGGTGCCTCTCTGGATGATCACGTCACCGGCCCTGGCGAGGGTCTCTCCCTCGTCCGTCAGCAGCCATATCTCGCCCTCGAGGACAAGGGCGTAGTCCAGGCTGTCGGTGCGGTGGAACCAGAAGTGGCGGCCGCCGACGGTGTGTTGGGCGGCGTCGCGGGCGTGTTCGCCGTCGATGTCGTCGAAGAGGGAGTCGGCGGCGGCGTCGGTGTAGGCGCTGTCGGGCGGGAAGCTGGCGATCCGGAAGACCGTTCCTCCGGGCTTGGGGTGCATCGGCACCTGGACGTCGGCGGATGCCGCGTCCTGGTTGCCGTCGTTGCTGACATCGCCCGGTTCGGTCTGCCAGGGGACGATCGCGCCGAACCCTTTGACGGAGTCGGACACGAAGACGTTGGGAGCCGGGCCGTCGCTGATGACGGTGGAGCGGCCGTCGGCGGTGTGGCCGGTGACGATGCGCCGTATCGGCTTGATGGCGTGCGGGTTGGTCATCTTTGTCGATCCCGTCGTCAGTTCGCCGGCGTACCGAAGGGGTACGGGCGGGGCTCGGGCCACCAGGGGGCCTTGTCCGGCTCGGCGCTCAGTCGGTTGCGCAGGACACCGACGCCTTCCAGTTCGAGTTCGATGACGTCTCCGAGCGACAGCCGCCGGTCGAGCTCCAGGCCGGAGCCGTTGGGCAGGGTGCCGGAGCCGATCAGGTCGCCGGGCTGAAGCCTGTCGTTGATGGAGACGTAGGCGAGCATCTCTTCCGGCGTGTAGATCATTCCCTCGGCGGTGGTCTCACTCCAGACCTCACCGTTGACGCGGACAACGCCCCTGAGCCCGTCGGTGGAGGGCAGCTCGTCGACGGTCGTGATCCACGGACCGATGCCGTACGCGTAGTCCTTGCACTTCTGCGGGCCCATGCTCATGGCCATCTCGTAGCCCTGGACGTCGCGCGCGCTGAAGTCGTTGAAGATCGTGACGCCGAACAGGTGGGCGCGGGCTCCGTCGGGAGTCAGATTGCTGCCCGCGGCTCCGACGATGAGGCCCATCTCCAGTTCATAGTCGACGTATTCGGAGTAGCTCGGGTAGGGGATCTCCTCGTCGTGGCCGTAGACCACTCCGGTGGATCCCTTGAAGTAGCCGGGCGTCTTGAACAGCTGGGGGTTGGGCAGTCCGCCGCCCACCCTGTCGTGGAATCCCTTCATGTGTGCCGGGAAGGTCAGTCCGTCGCGGATGACCGGCGGGTCGACGGCCGCCACCCAGGACAGCCCGTCGATCGGCAGTGAGGCGTCGTCGGCGGCCTGGTCCACGGCCCAGTGGGCGGCGTCGAGGAACGCCGACCCGGCGGCGATGGCGGCGGCCATGCTCGACGGGAAGTGGGCCGCGGCCAGTCGGCGGGCCGCGTCCGGCGTCGCGTATTGCGCCTGCCTGCCCAGGGCGTAGGCCCTGGCCAGGTCGATGACCCTGCCCTCGTCGGGCCGCACGGCGACGATCCTGATCTGGTCGCCGTCGGGGGAAGGTACTGAGATCCGACCGAGCTTCATGTGTACAACTCCTTCATCTATTCGAAACGTTTCGTATCGTATGGCAGGCTCGTCCCCTTGTCGATCCTGCGCTGACATTGGGGAATGAGGCCGTGCGTGGGTTAACTTGGCTCCGTGGCTGTACGAAGCGAATTGAGTCGTCGCGCGATCCTCGACGCGACCATGGACCTCCTTGTGCGCGACGGCCGGCGCGCCACCACGGTGCAGAAGCTGACCATGGAGGCGATCGCCAAGCGGGCCAAGGTCAGCAAGGCGACGATCTACCGGTGGTGGCCGAACAAGGCCGCGGTCGTCATCGACGCCTTCATGGAGAACCACCTGGCGCACACCCGCATCCCCGAAGGGGTGCCGGTGCGCGACGCCCTCCTGGCACACCTCAAGTCGCTGATCTCCCGCTACGCCGGCCCGCAGGGCAAGCTGGTCGCACAGATCATCGCCGAGGGGCAGTACGACCCCGAGACGATGGCCAACTTCCGCGAGCGGTTCTGGCAGGAGCGCGCCGCGGCCGTCGAGAAGCTGATGCGCAGGGGAATCGACGAAGGCGTCTTCCGGTCCGACCTCGATCCGAAGTCGGCAGCCCAGTTGTTCTACGCACCGGTCTACTTCCATCTCCTCTTCGGCGTCAGCCCGCTCGACGACGCGCTCGCGGAACAGCTCGTGGAGCTGGGGATCCGCGGCCTGGAAGCCCATCCGTCACCGGACGGGGAATCCTGAGCCCTCCCCCCGTGGTGGCGTCCCGAGTGCGCCTCAGGCGCTAGCGGGGTCACACCGGCGGTGCGATGAACAGTCCCCGGTCCGGGTCGTTGAACATCTCCTTGGACACGAACTCGTTCATCGGGTTGGACGTCCCCCACACGTCCGAGGTCTCCGGGTCATCGGTGCTGTACAGGTGGGGGTGCCAGGTGTCCTCGTCGAGGATCTCCAGCTCTGTGGTGTATTCCATGGTGTTGCCGTTGGGGTCGTGGAAGTACGTGAAGGTGTTGTCGCCGGCGCGGTGCCGACCCGGGCCCCAGACCTTGTGGACGCCATCGCGCATCAGGCGGCCACTCCCGCGCATGTACTCCTCCAGGCCGCGCATCTCGAAGGACGCGTGGTGCAGCGATACATGGGGACAGCGGGCGATCGCGATGCTGTGGTGCTGCGGGTTGCAGCGCAGGAACCACATGATCCCGCCGAGCTGGGGGTGCACGTTGGTGTCGGTGAGCCGGAAGTCCAGGTACTTCTCGTAGAAGGCCATCATGCGCTCGGGCTCGGGGGAATTGAGGACGACGTGGGACAGCCGCACCGGGATGTCCTCGCGCTCCTCGACCTTGCGGTGGGTGCGGGCGGCGACCTCGGTGGAGATCTCGATGGTGCGCCCTTCGACGTCGAAGAACCGGAAGCCGTAGCCGCCGCCGGGCGTCTGGAGCGTGTCCGGCTCGCTGACCAGCTTCACACCGTCGGTGGCGAGGCGGGTGGCGAGGCCGTCCACCGCGGCGCGGTCGGCGGCGCCGAAGGAGACCAGGTCGAGGCGCTTGTCCTGGGAGCGGCGGACACGGACGACGTACTGCTCGGGCGAGCCCTCGGCGGCGAAGTACGTGACATCGCCGTCGGTGCCGGCCTTGGTCAGCCCCCATTGCTGCTCGTAGAAGGCGACCTGCTTGTCGTAGTCCTGAACGGCGATGTCGACGTGCCGAAGGTGGGTGATGGGTTGGTCGTGCATGGTGAACTCCTGGGGGTGAAAAAGTGTTTGCACGCGCGCGGGTCAGGCCTGCAGGGTGTTCTCTTGCTGCGGCGGGCTCATCTCGCGCCGGGGTTCCGGGGCGCCTGCGAGAGGCAGGAGTCGGAGCAGTGCTTCGAGCTCTTCGGGGGTGTGTGCCGTCCCGAGCACATAGCGGTCGGGACGGACCAGGACCGCGGGGGCGTCGACCGAGGCGAGCAGTTGGCCGACGTGCTGCGGGGAGGTCAGTACGGCGACCTCGGGCTCCTCCTCCAGCGCCTTGCGTACGGGATCGGGCAGCCCGGCCGTCAGTTCGGGCGTGGCCGCGAGCAGGAACCGGCGTCCCACGAGGTCGTCGAGCCGTGTCCCGTCGGGCAGCATCGGCTGCATCGAAATACGTCCGGCGTGCGGGTCGGCCGGGCCTGTGTGCACACCCGGGCCCAGGGCGGGTGCCGACGGGTAGCCATCGGCCGGGTTGGCACGGATGTGCGCATCCCGCTGGGCGGCCATCACGGGGTCAGTGGTCTGGACGAGTCCGGCCATCGTCGCCGCCTGCTGAACCCAGTATCTGGCGTGGTCCTTGCGTTCGGACTCGTAGGTGTCGAGCAGGGACTCGGGGGCTCTGCCACGTGAGACGAGCCGGATCTTCCACACCAGGTTGGCCACATCCCGCAGGCCGGCGCACAGTCCCTGGCCGAACAGCGGAGGTGCCAGGTGAGCGGCATCGCCCGCGAGGAACACATTGCCGACCCGCCACGACATGGCCAACCGCGCGCGGAAGGTGTACACGGCGATGCGGTCGGGCTCGAAGTTCTGCGGTGTGAGAACCCCTCGGCTCAACCGGGCGATGCCCGCCGGTGTGGCGATCTCCTCCCGGTCGTCCTCGGGGAGGACCTTGAACTCCATGCGCACCCGGTCACCGGGGAGCCTGATCCAAAGCGCGGGACGGGTGTGCCGGCCGAGGAAGACCATGTCACCCTTGATGCCCGCCGTCCCGCGCAGGTGTCCGTCGACGACGAGCCACGGATCGTCGGTGCCGAGGTTCTCGCCGGATATTCCGAGCGTGCGCCTGACGGTCGAGGTGGCGCCGTCACAGGCGATGACCCATCGCGCGGTGAGCGTCTGTGTCGTTCCGTCCGGTGTACGGACGGTGCAGCGGACTGAGCCGTCACCTTGCTGGATGTCCAGCAGCGTGGTGCCGAGCCGGAGTTCCACATCGGCGAGCCGCTCGACTTCGGCGCGCAGCAGCGCGTCGACCTCAGGCTGGTGGAACAGGACCTCCGAGTGCCATGCCTGGGGTCCCATCTGCCCCGTGGCATGGGCCACCAGAGTCTCGCCGGCCTCGTTCTCCATGCGGTAGTCGCACATCGGCTTGATCCGGGCGGAGAGTTCCTCCCCCAGCCCCATGGACTGGAAGGAACGCACGGTCTCACCGTCGAAGTGCACGGCCCGCGCCTGTCCCCACAGCTCGGGCTCGCGTTCGATCCCCACAGCCCGTACACCGGCATGGCCCAGCAAAGCAAGGGCCATCACCCCGACGGGTCCACCACCCACAACGATGACTTCGCAGTCCTGTGACACGTGAACTCCATTTGCGGCTCGGGTACTTGGAAGTACCGTTTGATCTCTGCACCCGCGCGTCCGCCGGACGACCTGGGCGCTCGGCGTCCGCGGCTCTAGCGGCCCGTCGTGTGTCCTGGCACGGCGGGTCCGTCCACCGCGTCGGTGTCCGCGCCCGCCGGACGGGCGCGGTGCTCCTCATGGCCGGCTCGTCCGGACAGGCTGCTCGGGACCGGATTGCTGCCCGCCGACGGCACACGGTCCGCCAGGACGATCTGCGCCCCCCGCCCGCTGAACTCGACGATGACCTCGTCACCGCGCCGCACCGTGACCTCACAGATCACTGAGCGGCCCTCCCAGGAGCGGGTCACCGCTTCGGCGATCAGGTCGTCACCGAGGTGGCCTGGGCGCCAAAAGGTGATGTCCGCGCTCGCCGTGACGACCGGCGGGCCGAAGCTGTTGACGGCGCAGGCGAAGGTGGTGTCGGCCAAAGCGAACACGAGCCCGCCATGCACGATCGCGTGCCCGTTGACCATGTCCGGCCGGACCCGCATCCGTGCGCGCGCCCGACCGTCGGCCGCCGACTCGACCTGTATCCCCAGGAGTTCGCAGGTACGGTCCTCGCTGAGCAGATGACGCACGCTCTTCGCCACCTGCCCGTCCGTAACGCGCTCCGCGTCACCGCGACGGCCGTCGGACGTGAACGGGTCGGGCGTCATGGACGCAGCTCCAGACCGAGCGGGCGGCCGTCGTACAGGTCATCGGCACCAGGCGCCCGGTCGGGCATCATGCCGAGCTTGTCGCGCATCGTCAGGACACACTCCAGACCGGCACGAGCAGGAGCCAGTGAAACGGGGCGGGTGCGCAGCGCGGCCCGCGCCGAGGCCGGTCCGTAGCCGCCTCTCGTCAGCACGTCCAGGATCTGTTCGTCCTCAGTGGCGTGCAGCCACATCCGCGCCGCATCGAGGGCCGTGAGGTAGAGCGAGAGCTTTTCCCGCCCCGCCTGCCGCGTCGTGGGGCCGGCCACGACACCTTGCCCAGGGAAGTCCGGCACCTCGTCCTCGACCGCGAGCAGCGAGACGAACCCCTCCTGCTGCGCCAGCTCGTCCAGCGGCGGCCCCAGCCACGCCGCGTCGATCGACCGTGAGCGCAGGGCCTCGAAGCGCTCGCGCACTCCGCCCACCGGCTCGAACCCGTACGCGTCGGACGGGAGGCCATGGTGACCGAGAAGATGACGGAGCAAGACGGCGAAGCCGTTGTCCGGCGCATCGACGCCGAGCGTTGCGCCCCGCAGGTCTTCCAGCCCTCTCACCGAGGGCTGCGCGACCAGACGGAGCGGTGTCGTCGACTCGATCTGGGCGACGACCCGCAGGTCGCCTCCGCCGGAGTTCCACACGATCAGGTTGTCGATGGCCGTGACGCCCGCATCGACGTCGTCGGTCAGGAGTCGGTCACGCTGGTCCGTCGACGACTCGATCAGCACGGTCTCGACCTCAAGGCCGACGTAGGCGAAGAAACCCAGCTCATGGGCCACGACACACACGGGTGGCGGAACGAACACCGCCTGTCGAAAGCACGCCGTCATTGGAGTGCTCCTCTCTGCACGAGGTGGCCTCACACTAGGTCAATCGAAACGGAACGTCTAGGATCGCCGCCGGTAATCTTTTCTTGTGCATAGCGCACTAGGGAGCGAACTCAGGACAGCGGGCACCAGCTTCGATGACCTGGTGAAATTGAGACTCCTACGCTCCTATTCGAAACGGTACGTATAGTATCTTCTTCGCTGGAGAGCCGCCTTCATACCGGCCTGCCCCCACGCACCCGTTCGCCATTCTGAGAGGTGCATGACATGCCTGAAGCCGTCGTAGTCGCTGCCGCCCGCACGCCCATCGGGCGCGCCTTCAAGGGTTCCTTGAAAGATGTCCGCCCCGACGACCTCGCGGTGACGGCGGTCCGCGCGGCCCTCGACCAGCTACCCGGACTGGACCCGACAGAGATCGATGACCTGCATCTCGGCTGCGCCGAGCCGAGCGGCGAGCACGGTGCCAACATCGCCCGGCGAGTGGCCGTACAGCTGGGGCTGGACGAGGTGCCCGGCACCACGGTCAACCGTTTCTGCTCGTCCTCCTTGCAGACCGCCCGGATGGCCTTCCACGCCATCAAGGCAGGAGAAGGCCACGTCTTCGTCAGCGCGGGTGTCGAGTGCGTCTCCCGGTATCAGCACTTCGGACCCACCGGAGCGGATGCCGACGACGTCTTGAACCCGGCATTCGATCAGGCCAGGGACCGTACCGCGGAGGACGCACGAACGAACGGCCTGTGGACCGATCCCCGCTCCGACGGCCTGCTGCCCGACGTCTACATCGGCATGGGGCAGACCGCGGAGAACGTCGCGGGCCTTTTCAAGATCAGCCGCCAGGAGCAGGATCACTACGCCCTGCGCAGCCAGCAGCTGTACGCCAAGGCCGCCGAGTCCGGATTCCACGCCCGGGAGATCATCCCTGTCCGAAGGCCCGACGGCACGGTGATCGCGACCGACGACAGCCCGCGCCCCGGCACGACGTACGAGGCCCTGGAAGGTCTCCAGCCGGCCTTCCGGCCAGACGGCTCGGTCACCGCCGGAAACTCCTGCCCGCTGAACGACGGAGCCGCCGCCGTGGTCATCATGAGCGACGTCAGGGCGCGAGAGCTCGGCATCACGCCCCTGGCCAGGATCGTGGCCACCGGCGTGTCCGGCCTGTCCCCGGAGATCATGGGCCTGGGACCGGTCGAGGCCACACGACGGGCCCTCGCGCACGCCGGCCTGTCGATCGGGGACATCGACCTGTTCGAGATGAACGAGGCGTTCGCCGTTCAGGTCATCGCCTCTCAGCGCGAACTCCGCATCCCGCTGGAAAGGCTCAACGTGCACGGTGGGGCCATCGCGCTGGGCCATCCGTTCGGTGCGACCGGCGCCCGCATCATGACCACGTTGATCAACGGTCTGCGTACGCGCGACGCACAGTGGGGCGTGGAGACCATGTGCGTCGGAGGCGGGCAGGGCATGGCCATGGTGCTGGAACGCCTCAGCTGAATACCCCGTCGCGGACCTGGGGTCACCTACCAGCCGGAAGGCCTATGGCAGACGCCGACGCAGAGGGGCCCAGTGGTCAGGCCCAGTGGCCTCCCTCCCGGATGCCGGTCGACTCCCGACCCCCGGGGGCAGCCGAGGGGGCTCCGAAAGCGGACTGAAGCGTGATCCGCGTGCAGTCCGCGGCTGCTGCGTCGCAAGGTCACTCCCAAGGCCGCGGCAGCTACGAGGAGGTGAATGGAGTGGAGGGCAGGGTATTCGCCTCGGCCGAGGAGACGGCCGGCGGGGTCGCCCCTGAGGCAGCGCACGAGAACAGTTCACCGAAGCCCGCAGCATCTTCCGGGAAGCGACAGTGCCGGAGACGCCCTCAGCACCGCCAACGCGATTGCGCAGGAACCCGACGCGCCATCCTCGCAGCGGCCGACGCCGAGTTCGGCGCCCACGGATTCGACGGGGCCCGGGTCGTCCGCATCGCCGAGGCGGCCGGTGTCAGCCACAGCCTGATCACCTACTACTTCGGAGGCAAACTCGGGCTGTACGAGGCACTCACTGAGCGATGGCTCGAGGAGTCCGTCCGGGTCGGTCAGACCCGCAGCTTCACGGAGGCCGTGCGAGGCTACGTGCACTGGGCATGTGAGAACCCTGCGCGGGTGCACGCGCTGACCCGCCAGGAGCCCGGCAGGCGCCCGCCCGTCGAGGACGCGCGGGTCGCCGAGTTGTTCAAGAGCGTCGAGGACATGCGTCAACGACAGACGCGCGGTGAATTCCGCAGTGATCTCGACGTCGGAGCCGTGGCCCTCGTCTTCTTCGCCGCCTCGATCGCTCCGGTTGCCTTCCCGCGGCTCGCCCGTGAACTCATCCAGCAGGACCCCGGCTCACCGGAGTTCATTGGCCACTACGCGAAGCAGATGAGCCGGATCATCTCCGCACTCGCCGAAGTGACCGTCGCCGAGAGCTCGTGAGTGCCGGCCTCGGCCGAGACCGGCACCTCGACGGGCAGACGCTCCGCGTTCGGTGCGTTTCGCTCGCCGGGTGCGAGGTCAGAGACGCGACATGCGGGCGACGAGCGTTTCTGGACTCCGAAAGTACGGAGCCTCTCAGGTGTGCGCCGGCGTAGGACGCCGCCGGTCGGCGCGGCTGCCGAACGCCCAAGCCACCACAGTCAGCACGCCGAGGATCAGACCGAGCACACACACCCCCGTCCAGGCTCCCCGCCCATATACCGCGCCCGTGAGCCCGGAGCCCATTGCTCCGCCGATGAAGTATGCGGTCATGTAGGCCGAGTTGACACGGCTCAGCGCACCGCTGTCCAACTGGTAGATGCGGCTCTGGTTGGCGACCTGGAGTCCTTGCACTGCCAGAGTGAACAGCGCGGCTCCGATGATGACCGGCGCGATGTGGTGGTTCCCGAAGAACAGGACCACCCAGGACAGGGCGAGCAACAGGCAACTGAGGGTGGTCAGCAAACCCCCACGTCCCCGGTCGGTGAGTGATCCGACCGGTCGGGCCACCAGACTGCCTACAACTCCAAGCAGCCCGAACAATCCGATGGTTCCCATGGAGTAGTGGTAAGGCGATCCGCTCAGCAGCATGGTCAGGGCAGTCCACAGCACCGAGAACCCGGCGAAGCTGAGACCGCCGAGCGCCATCCGCACGCGAAGCACCGGCTCTCGCCTGATGATTCGGAACGTGGAGGCCAGCAGCGCCCCGTAGCCGATCCGCGTGGAGGACGTCACCACCGGCATCCGTAGCCGCAGGACCAGGGCGAGCACCCCCATGGCCACAGCGGCAGCGCCGTAGACCGTGCGCCAGCCGGCGAGATCGGCAAGGTAACCGGCCACGGTGCGGGCCAGCACAGAGCCGAGCAGCAGCCCCATCGCCATCGTGCCGACGACCCGGCCGCGATGATGCGCCGGCGCAAGTTCGGTGGCGAACGGGACCAGCACCTGCGCGGTCGAGGCACCTGTTCCGGCGACGGCGGCGGCAGCCAGAAAGAGCGGGGCGGAAGGAGCGATCGCCATCACCGCCAAGGCGACCGCCGTCGTCAGCGACATCAACGGCACGAACTTCGCTCGATCGACGAGGTCACCCAGTGGCAGCAGAAGGAGCAGTCCTGCCGCGTAGCCCGCCTGCGTCAGCGTAATGAGGAGTGCGGCCGTGGACGAGGACGTATGCAGCCCGCGCGCGATGGCGTCGAGTAGCGGTTGCCCGTAGTAGAGATTGGCCACGCACAGCCCCGTGGCCGTGGCCAGGAGCCCGGTGACCCCTCTCCTCCTGTGCGACGTGTGCTGTTGAAGCGAGTCGGCCTTGACACCGACAGACATGATTCTCCTTGGAGTTGAGACCGCCGGGCAGTCCCGGCGGCCGGCATGCCACCGTTCCGGCGCGAAGGGGGAAGCAGGTCTTCGGACGACGCCGGCCGAATCAGGTGGTCCGTGGGTGCCGCCGCGGTCGACAGACAACCGCGGCGGCACCCACGGCAATCGCTACAGTCCGCCTCCTCGCCGGGGTGTCCGGCGACGGGCCTCCGTAGGCAGGACCGTCCCTGCGGTCCCCTCAACCATGTGACGGTCCCGCAGTGACGAATCGAACGTGCCTACCTGCAGACGTTGCGCTGCGACCCGAGACCGGAGATCTCACTCTCCATCACGTCCCCGGCACGCAGGAACCGCCCGTAGTGGGAACCGTTGCCCTCCGGCGAGCCGGTGATGAGCATGTCGCCCGGCTGCAGGACCAACCGGTGGGAGACGTACGAGATGAGGGCGGGGATGTCGAAGACCATGTCACCCGTGTTGCCCTTCTGCATGACCTTGCCGTTGAGCCGCAGCGTGATGTCGAGATCGTGCGGGTCGGCCACGAACCGCGCCGGGACGACGTACGGCCCCGTGGGGTAGAAGCCGGGCTGGTTCTTCGACCGCATCCAGTCCGTGCCCATCATGGGGATCTCCGGGCGGGGCACCAGACTGCGCGTGGTGAGGTCGTTGCAGATGGTGTAGCCCGCGACGTATTCCAGTGCCTCGGCAGGGCTCACCTCTCGCGCCTCGCGGCCGATGATCACGCCCAGCTCGAGTTCCCAGTCGTGGTTCTCACCGATGGAGGGCAGGACGATGTCGTCATAAGGGCCGCTGATGGCTGAGGGAACGCCGATCCAGACATACGGCTCACCGTTCGCCCGGCGCTCGGCGATCTCCCGGGCTGCCTGCTCGCGCAGCTCCTCCTCGGTGGCGTCCGCCTTCCCCAGGCGGTGCGCCACCGTGATCTGAATGACGTGCTCGCGATAGTTGGCTCCTGCGGCGATGATCTGCCCGGGCCGCTGGACCGGGGCCAGCACCCGCAGGTCACCGAGCGGCAGCCCGGGGCCTACGGGCGCGTCGGCGAGACCCTGGAGCGCTGCGAGGGCCGCCTCCCAATCAGCGAGCAGGTCCCGTGTGGTGGCGGCCTCGGGCAGAACGGCCCGGGTGTCGTACACCTTGTCATCCAGGACGATGCCGGGGAACGGACTGCCGGACGCTTCGGCGAACGTTCCCAGGGAGAAGGGCGTACTGCGCATGGGTGTCCTCATGTTTCTGGTGATGGCGGGCGGACCAGCCGGGCGGGAATGGCCTCGGTGTCCTCCGAGGCCCCAAGCCTGCGGCGTCGCTCAGAAGGCTGGCTTGAGCGAGCGCCTGACCGGGAGCTCGGTCATGTCTGGGTACTCATGTGCGGGATCCCGTGTGTCAGCCCGACTCACCAGGCACGCGCGGGGATCCCGTCGAGAGTCACCGGCCGTGGAAGACCGGCGACTCGTCATGGCGGGGCGGGCTGCCGACGCATGGGCAGCCCGCCCTCGTCTCATACGGGGGGTGCGATGAACAGTCCCCGGTCGGGGTCGTTGAACATCTCCCTGGACACGAAGTCGTTCATGGGGTTGGAGGTTCCCCACTGGTCCGAGGTCTCCGGGTCCTCGGTGCTGTAGAGGTGGGGATGCCAGGTGTCCTCGTCCAGCGTCTCCAGCTCCGTGGTGTACTCCATGGTGTTGCCGTTGGGGTCGTGGAAGTACGTGAACGTGTTGTCCCCCGCGCGGTGCCGGCCCGGGCCCCACACCTTGTGGACGCCATCGCGCATCAGTCGGCCACTGCCCCGCATGTACTCGTCCAGCCCACGCATCTCGAACGACGCGTGGTGCAGCGACACATGGGGACACCGGGCGATCGCCATGCTGTGGTGCTGCGGGTTGCACCGCATGAACCACATGATCCCGCCCAGCTTCGGATGCACATTGGTGTCGGTGAGCCGGAAGTCCAGGTACTTCTCGTAGAAGGCCTGCAGTCGCTCCGGTTCAGGCGAGTTGAGGACCACGTGTGACAACCGCACGGGAATGTCCTCGCGCTCCTCGACCTTGCGGTGGGTGCGGGCGGCGACCTCCGTGGAGATCTCGATGGTGCGCCCCTCGACGTCGAAGAACCGGAAGCCGTAGCCGCCGCCCGGAGTCTGCAGCGTGTCCGGCTCCCCCACCAGCTTCACGCCGTCCCTGGCCAGTCGCGCGGCCAGAGCGTCCACCGTCTCACGGTCGGCGGCGCCGTAGGCCACCAGGTCCAGACGCTTGTCCTGGGAGCGGCGGACACGGATCACGTACTGCTCCGGCGAACCTTCAGCAGCGAAGTACGTGACGTCACCGTCGGTGCCAACCTTGGTCAGCCCCCACTTTTCCTCGTAGAAAGCGACCTGCTTCTCGTAATCCTGCACCGCGATGTCCACGTGCCGCAGATGAGTGATCGGACGATCAGGCATGACGAACTCCATTGATGTTGATGGGTGATTACGGGGTCGCGACGATCAGCTCAAGGCCGCCGTCTCTTCGGTCCGAGTGATTTCGCGGTGAGCCTCCCGCTCGAGTCCGAGAGGCAGCATGCGGAGCAGCTCTTCGAGGCTTGGGGCCGTCCGAGCAGTCCCGACCACGTAGCGGTCGGGACGGACCACAACGGCTGGGGAGGTCACGGAATGGAGCAGCTCACCGATCTGCTCCGTCGAAGTGAGCACGGTGATTTCGGGCTCGTCCTCCAGGGCCGCACGGACGGAGACGGGAAGCCCGGCCAGCAGATCGGGCTCGGCGGCGAGCAGGAAGCGATTCCCCACTACGTCGTCGAGACGTGTCCCGTCGTGCAGCAGCGGCTGAATCGACAGGCGCCCGGCGTGCACGTCGACGTCCCCCGTGTGCAACCCGGGCCCCAGCGCTGGGGCTTCCGGGAAGCCCTTCTCGGGCTCGGCGAGGAAATAAGCATCCCGCTTGGCAGCGACATGAGCGTCGGTGGTCTGCACGAGGTTGGCCATCGTCGCCGCCTCGTTGACCCAGTACCAAGCGTGGGGCCGGCGCTCGGACTCGTAGGTGTCGAGCAGGGATTCGGGTGCCCTGCCGCTGGAGACGAGCCGCAGTTTCCACACCAGATTGGTCACGTCCCGCATACCGGCGCACAAACCCTGACCGAACAGGGGCGGTGCCTGGTGGGCGGCATCGCCCGCGAGGAACACGTTGCCAACCCGCCACCTCTCGGCAACGCGGGCGCGGAAGGTGTAGATCGAGCGACGATCCGGGGTGAAGTTCTCAGGTGTGAGAAGGCCCTTGCTCAGCCGGGCGATCCCCTCGGGCGTGATGATCTCGTCCGGATCGTCGCCCGGCAGTACTTTGAGCTCGATGCGCGCACGGTCGCCGGGCAACCTGAGCCAGAGCGCGGGCCGCGTGTGCCGGCCCAGAAGCACCATGTCGCCCTCGATGTCCGCGGTCCCGTGCAGGTGTCCATCGGCCACGAGCCACGGGTCGTCGACGCCGAGGTTCTCGAGGGGGATGCCGAGCGCCTCCCTGACCGTGGAGTTGGCACCGTCGCAGGCGACCACCCAGCGTGCCGTGATCGTCTGCCGCGTTCCCTCGGTCGTCTCGACATGGCAGTGGACGCCTTCCTCGTCCTCCTCGAGCTCCAGGAGCGTGGTTCCGAGGCGGAGCTCCACACCAGGGAGCCGGTCGACCTCGGCGCGCAGCAGCGCGTCGATCTCCGGCTGATGGAACAGGTTCTCGCCGTGCCACGCCTGCGGCCCCCACTGTCCGGTAACGAAGGACAAGAGGGTGTCCCCGGCTTCGTTCTCCATCCGGTAACGGCGCATCGGACTTGTCACAGCGGACACCTGAGACGCAAGACCGATGGGCTGGAAGGAGCGCATCGCCTCGGCATCGAAGTGCACGGCCCGGGCCTGCTTCCACATCTCGGGCCACATCTCGATACCCACGGCCTGCACGCCGGCATGGCCCAGCTCGGCCAGCATCTTCACCCCGATGGGGCCACCGCCGACGACCAGGACTTCGCAGTCTTGGGACACCAAATTTCCCCTGATTCTCTCTGGTACTTGTTCGAAGTACCGCTCTTACTTGTGCACTCCGCCGGCCTGTGGCGGACCTGCCGGCCGCCCCGGCTGTGCCCTCCTGATGGCCCGGAGTCCGCCCCGGCGCGAGCGGAGCTCCGATCTCGCGCTTGAGTGGTGGGTGCCGAGTCCGCAGAACTCTGTGACGAAACCCGCGTCACCGCCCGGCCTTCCGCTCTGCGCGCGGTCGTGTGCTGTGCGGGGCAGCAGACGTTGGAGGTGGGCAGTGCGGGCCGATGTCACGGCCGCAACTCCGCGCCAAGAGGCCCATCGGCGTACAGATCCCCGGCACCCGGTACGGGTTGCGGCAGCAGGCCGAGCCCGTCGCGCATCGACAGGATCCGCTCCAGACCCGCACGCGCGGGAACCAGCGACTCCGGGCACGTCCGCAACGCCGCCCGCGCCGAAGACGGCCCGTGACCACCCCGCACCATCAGGTCCAGCACCTGCTCGTGCGACGCCTCGCGGAGCCACTGCCGCGCGGCTTCCAACGCCGCCAAATACCGCACAAGCCGGTCGTCGTGCGCGTTCAACACCTCTGAGCCGGCTACCACGCCCTGCCCGGGAAAGTCCGGCACCTCCGCCTGCACAGAGGCCAGCGACACGAAGCCCTCCCCCGTCGCCTGCTCATCCAGGGGCGGTCCGAGCAACGTCGCATCGATCGACCCCGCGCGCAGCGCCTCCCACCGCTCACGCACCCCGCCCACCGGCAGCAACGTGTAGTCGGCGGCCGACAGACCACGCCGAGCGAGCAGATGACGCAGCACCACAGCGAACCCGTTGTTCACGGCATCGACGCCCAGCACCGCACCCCGCAGCCCCTGCACCCCGGTCACCGAGGGCCGGGCAACCAGCTCAAGAGGCGTTGTCGACTCCACCTGGGCGACGATCCGAAGATCCCCGCCGTCGGCGTTCCAGACCAAGAGGTTGTCCATGGCTGTGACGCCGACGTCGACGTTCCCGCTCAGCAACCGGTCTCTCTGATCCGTCGACGACTCGACGAGCACCGTCTCGACGTCCACACCCATATCGGCGTAGATCCCCAGCTCGTCAGCTACGACACAGACAGAAGGCGGAACGAACACCGCCTGTCGAAGGCACACCGTCATCGGGCGCCCTCCTTCCTACGAAAGGCAACGCAACACTACATGCGAAACGATACGTTTCGCATCTCATGCGCTTTCACCCGGCCCCCCTCGCGGAACGAAGATCCAGTCGCACCACCCACAAAAACCCCATGAACTGGACTTACGGCTCATCACTCACGCCTTCACCCCTGACGGAGTGACACCAGCCGCAGGACTCTCCGCTCGGGCGATACGAACCGTTCGGGCTGAAAAACAGTGGAGCGCGAAATGCTCAGGAGCACGAAGGGTCACGCCTGCATGGCTCGCTCGAACCACGACGGTCGGCACGGACGCCCCCGGCAGCAACCGCCTGATAGGCGCCAACGATTCGATACGTGTCGTATCCTTTGGTACAAGCATGCCAGTCGCGCTGGCATGGGGATTGCGGTCGCGCCTGAGGTGAATTTCTACTGTGGCTGTACGAAGCGAATCGAGCCGTCGTGCAATCCTCGACGCGACCATGGACCTTCTCGTCCGTGATGGACGGCGTGCCATCACGGTGCAGAAACTGACCATGGAGGCGATCGCCAAGCGGGCCAAGGTCAGCAAGGCGACGATCTACCGGTGGTGGCCCAGCAAGGCCGCGGTCGTCATCGACGCCTTCATGGAGAACCACCTGGCGCACACCCGCATCCCCGAAGGGGTACCGGTGCGCGACGCCCTCCTGACGCACCTCAAGTCGCTGATCACTCACTACGCCGGCCCGCAGGGCAGACTCGTCGCCCAGCTTGTCGCCGAAGGACAGTACGACTCCGAGACCATGGCCAGCTTCCGCGTCAGGTTCTGGAACGAACGTGCCGCAGCTGTTGAGAAACTGATGCGCCGGGGCATCGAGGAAGGCGTCTTCCGTCCGGACCTGGACCCGAGCGCGGCAGCCCAGTTGTTCTACGCTCCGGTCTACCTGCATCTGCTCTTCGGGATCAGCCCGCTCGACAACGCGCTCGCCGAACAACTCGTCGACTTGGGGATCCGAGACCTGGCAGCCCACCCGGTCCAGGATGGAAGGGCCTGAGTTCTCCGCACGCCCGCCCCACGCCGCGAGCGCAGTCGGTCGTTGTGCGCTCCCGACTGATCTCAGGTTTCCGCACATGGGTGGGTCACCGGAGCGCTGACGCAGACTCTAGAGGTGGCACCCTCGCGAGCCAGTCGAGCTGTGTGCGCGTGTGCCATACGGCCTTCTGCAGACCGGACCAGCTGCCACCTTCGACTTGCCGATCTTCGGCTCGTTCTTAACCGTGACATCATCGCAGCAGCTCATGAGCTCGCAGGAGCCGTACCACCAGCAGACGAGGAACCTGCCAGGAACTATGCGACACGGCATCCCCCTACCGGCAGCCGGACCGAGAGCGCTCACTACTACGGCACTCACGCCTTGTCGAACTGCTACAAGACGACAGGCCGAGCGCCAGGTCCTGAACCAGGGTGCGACTCGGCCGCCCACCAGGTCGGATTCCATCCGGCGACCACTCAGCCGGCGATGACTACCCCACCCCCGCAGAGGTAGAACACGAGCCGCCGACGGCCTGATGACGCGTCAGTAGAGTTAGCAAAGGGTTAGCAAGAGTCCTGCCACAGCTGCCCACAGACAGCCACACTATGGAACCGCCAAACGCACCGGCTGGGCCAGCCGGGCTGTTCGGCGTCTTCCGGCAGGCAGCTGGGAGGCGGCAGGAATTGCCCAACCGCCTTCCGTCCGGCGGCCACCAACGCAGAAGCGTCCCGCAGGTCAGCGCACCCTTCCCCGCGGCTTCAACGGCACCGGCGGCAGCTCCGGAGCAGCTAGCGGATCACCGTCGTACCCCTTCACCTCACCGAACCGCGACCCTTCCATCCAGTCCCGCCGCGCCTGTTCGATCTCCTCCTGCGTCCGCCCGATCCAGTTCCAGAACATGATCAGTTCCTCCTCGAACGGCTCACCTCCCAGCAGCATCAGGCCCGCGTCCGACTCGGCCCGCAGCGGCAGTTCGGTGCGGCCGCAGCCGAGGTAGAGCATCGTGCCGGGCAGGACCGGGACGCCGTCGACATGGGCCTCGCCGGACATGGACAGGACGGCGTACTCGAAGTCCGGTTCGAGGGGCAGGCGGACGTCCGCGCCTCGGGTGAGGGACAGGTCGGCGCCGACGATCGGGGTGTACGTCGTGCCGGGCGAGGTCGCGCCGTCGAGGTTGCCGAGGATCAGCGTCGCCTTGACGCCGGGTGCCGTGACGACCGGCAGGTCGGCGTGGTGTTCGAAGCGCGGGTCGGTGTGGCGGTGGCCGTCCGGGAGGGCGACCCACAGCTGCGCGCCGTGCAGGAAACGGGCGTGCGAGCGAGGGCTCTCCTCGGAGTGGCTGATCGCCCGGCCGGAGGTCATCAGGCCCAGTTCACGCGGCCGGATCGTCTGGAGGCTGCCGGTGGAGTCGCGGTGCAGTACCTCCCCCTCGTGCAGCCAGCTCACCGTCTGGAGGCCCATGTGGGGATGCGGCGGCACCTGCATGCCGGGTTCGTCGGCGATGTCGTCGGGGCCGTAGTGGTCGACGAAGCACCAGGCCCCGACCATACGGCGGCCGAGGTTGGGCAGCAGCCTGCGGACCTCGCTGGACTCGCCCAGCTTGACGTGGCGAGGACTGAGGAGTTCGCGAACCGGCTCGGCAACGACGAAGCCGCGGCCGCCGCACAGGGAGGGAGCCGCCTCGCGCTCAAGATTGCTCATGGCTCACAACCTAGTCCGGTGGAAGGGCCCGCGTCGCGCGTCGTTCGGGCCGCGCCCGGGCGCCCGTGTCGACCGGCCGCCCTTGCCGAGTAGCGGTCCGCTCTGTAGTGGAATATTAAACCAATCCGTTCGGTTGTCGGCCTCGAAGGAGGCACGAGTGAACACGACCTACGACACCACGTACTACGCCCACGGGACACCGGCGGAGCGCTGGGAGCGCGCGCGGATGTTCTTCGAGGCCAAGGACTACGCCGCCGCCGCGCGGGTCCTGGGTGGGCTGGTCGAGGAGGTGCCCGAGCAGACCGGGCCGCGGCTGCTGCTGGCGCGCTCCTACTACCACTCGGCCCAACTGGGGCGCGCGGAAGCCGAGTTGCGGACGATCGTCGAGCGGGACCCCGTCGAGCACTACGCCCGGCTGATGCTCGGCCGCACGCTCCAGCGGCAGAACCGGCACGAGGAGGCCGAGTCGCACCTGCGGATCGCCTCCGCACTCGCGGGTGACTTCGAGGAGCGCTGACCGGTCCGTACCTGACGGTGCCCGGCTCCGTGTGGAGCCGGGCACCTGCGCGCGAGGGGGGCGGGGGGGCCGCTACTGCGCCGGCGTGCCCGCTCCGTACGTCCGCCGTCCCCGCCGGTACGCGATCTCGCCCAGCAGGATGTCGACGGCAAGGAAGGCGGCCAGCGGGATGCCGAACAGGGGCAGGAAATACCCGAGTACGGCGATCCCCGCCAGCAGCGGGACCAGGATCTGTGGCGGCACCTGCTGCCAGGCTCCGCGCGGGATCGGGCGGCCGAAGGCGGTGCCGCGGCCGCGCTGCCACCACATGCGGTAGCCCCACACGATCAGCAGGATCAGGCAGAGCGCGAGCAGCATCAGGGCGATCTGGTTGGCCAGGCCGAACAGGGTGCCGGTGTGCAGGTCGATGCCCCACCGGGTGAGCTTGGCGAGCACCGGGTAGTCGGCGAACCGCACCACGTCCATGACCTCGCCACTGGCCGGGTCGATCGCGACGGAGTCCTGCTTCTCGGGCCAGCTGCGCTGCACCTGCTTGACGACGTACGCCGACTTCGCGTCCGCCGGCGGCACGATCTCCACCGGGTCGCCCAGGCCCTCGGACCGGGCCGCGGCCAGGACCTTGTCCAGGCCCACCCCGTGCGCGGCGTCTCCCGCCTGCCCGGCGGCGGAGCCGTGGCCGGCGTGGTCACCGCCCGCCGAGGCCGACACCGACGGGGTGGCCTGATCCAGCGAGGTCCGCAGCTCGTCGATGTTGGCCCCGGCGTAGGCCGACCAGGTCAGACCGGTCGCCGAGAGGAAGAAGAACCCGGCCGCCGCCCACGCGCCGATGCTGCCGTGCAGTCCGAGGGTGCGGCGCCGCCCGCTCGTCCCGCGCACCTTGCGCAGCGCGCGGCGGCGGGAGAACCACAGCACGAGTCCGCCCGCCGAGATCACCCACAGCCAGCTGGCCGCCAGTTCGCTGTACAGCCGGCCGGACTCGCCGAGGTGCAGGTCCCGGTGGAACTCGTCGATCCAGGTGCGCAGCGGCAGCGCGCCGGTCGAGCCGTACTGTTCGAGGGAGCCGCGCACCTTGGCGGTGTACGGGTCGACGAACACGGCGAGCGTGTGTCCCTCGTCGACGCCCGGGACACCGGACAGCAGCACCCTGGTCGTGGCGTCCGCCTCGGGCGAGGGGCGTACGGCCGAGATCGTGCCCTCGGGGTGGGCCTTGCGGGCGGCGGCCACCTGCTCGCTGACCGGCAGCTTCCGCTCGCCCGCGGGGACGGTCATCTCGTGGTCGTACACGATTTTCTCGGCCTGGAAGGAGGCGGCGTACAGCAGGCCGGTGACGGCGGCGACGAGGAGGAACGGCGCCACCAGCACCCCGGCGTAGAAGTGCAGGCGGAGGATCAGCGGACGCAGTGGGGTCCAGCCGTTCTTCGACGGTGCGGGGGTGGCGGGTTGCGGGGCCTCGTCCGTGGTGGTCGAGGGAGCGGTGGTCATCGGCGGGCTTCTCCGGGGGACGTCGTCTTGGCCGTCGCGGTGCGGTCGGCGGCCGTTGCGGTGCAGTAGTCGGTCCGGCGGGGCGTCCAGTTCCCGGCGAGCACGTGTGACGTGCGACACACGAGGGTGGGGGGTGTCGTGCCATCCTGACGCGATGGGAACTCCTGGCGATCGCGCACCCCTGGCCGAGCGGGTCGAGGAACTCCTCGCGGGCGGCGGCCCGTTGGCCATCGTCACGGCCGGCGATCCGGTGCTGCGGCGCGGCGCCGAGCCGTACGACGGTCAGCTGGGGCCCGCGCTGCTGGCCCGGTTCGTGGAGGCCCTGCGGGTCACCATGCGCGCGGCGCCGGGGGTGGGCCTGGCGGCGCCGCAGGTCGGTGTGGCGCTGAGGATCGCGGTGATCGAGGACCCGGCGCCGGTGCCGGAGGAGGTGCGGCTGGCGCGCGGGCGGGTGCCGCAGCCGTTCCGGGTGCTGGTGAATCCCGCCTACGAGCCCGTCGGCGGCGCGCGGGCGGCGTTCTTCGAGGGCTGTCTGAGCGTGCCGGGCTGGCAGGCGGTGGTGGCGCGGCCCGCCGAGGTGCGGCTGACCGGGCAGGACGAGCACGGGCGCGCGCTGGACGAGGTGTTCACGGGCTGGCCCGCGCGGATCGTGCAGCACGAGACGGACCATCTCGACGGGGTCCTGTACCTGGACCGGGCCGAGTCGCGTTCGCTGTCGTCCAACCGGGCGGTGACGGAGCGCTGGGCTCAGCCGACACCGGAGGAGGCCGCGCGGGCACTCGGCTTCGAGCTGCCGTAACGCCGGCCGCCGCGGAAATCCGGAGGCGCCCGGCGGGCGCCTCCGTTACCGTGACGTCCATGTCTACGCCCCGAATTTCCTAGCTGAGGACCCACTTCCACGCCACCCGTGTGTCCTCTTGCTTGTTCGGAGCGTTTTCTCATGATCACCGTTCGTGACGTCGACGTGCGCGTGGGCGCGCGTCTGCTGCTGTCCGGCATCTCCTTCCACGTCTCCCCCGGCGACCGCATCGGCCTGGTCGGCCGCAACGGCGCGGGAAAGACGACCCTGCTGCACACCCTGGCGGGCGCCCTGCGGCCCGCCGCCGGGACCGTCGCCCGCACCGGTGACGTCGGCCATCTCCCGCAGGACTCGCGCGCGGCCGACCAGTCGGTCACCGTCATCGACCGGATCCTGTCCGCGCGCGGCCTGGACCACGCCGTACGGGCGCTGCGTCGCGCCGAGGCCGCGATGGCCGACGGGACGGAGCGGTCGATGAACGCCTATGTGCGGGCCGAGGCCGAGTTCCAGGCGCGCGGCGGATACGCGGCCGAGGCGGAGGCCGCCCGGGTCGCCGCCGGAGTGGGACTGGCTTCGGGGCTGATGGACCGGCCGCTGAGCGCTCTGTCGGGTGGTCAGCGACGGCGCGTCGAGCTGGCCCGCATCCTGTTCGCCGGGCACGGCACGCTGCTGCTGGACGAGCCGACGAACCATCTGGACGCGGACTCGGTCGCCTGGCTGCGCGGGTTCCTCACCAGCCACCAGGGCGGGCTCGTGATGATCAGCCACGACACGTCCCTGCTGGCCGGCACCGTGAACCGGGTCTTCCACCTGGACCCGGGGCGTGCCGCGCTCGACGTCCACAACACCGGCTGGGACGAGTATCTGGCCCAGCGGGAGGCCGACGAGCGGCGTCGGACCCGCGAGCGGGCGAACGCCGAGCGCAAGGCGGCGGCGCTGCACGCCCAGGCCGACAAGATGCGGGCCCGGGTGGCTACCGCGGTGGCCGCGCGGAACATGGCCCGCCGCGCCGACCGGATGCTCGCGGACCTCGAACCGGCCCGGCGCGCCGAGAAGACGGCCAGGATCCGACTGCCCGAGCCGGCACCCTGTGGCCGGATCCCGCTCGGCGCCGTCAGCCTGACCAGGTCGTACGGCGGTCAGCACGTCCTGCGGGGCGTCGACCTCGCCGTCGACCGGGGCAGCCGTCTGGTGGTGCTCGGGCCCAACGGCGCCGGAAAGACGACCCTGTTGCGGATCCTCGCCGGGCAGGACGAGCCGGACGGCGGCCGGGTGGTCCACGGGCACGGGCTGCGCCTCGGCTACTTCGCCCAGGAACAGGACACGCTGGATCCCGAACTGACGGTGCGTGAGCATCTGGCGGGTGCCGCCCCGCACCTCGCCGACGGCGAAGTCCGCCAGGTCCTGGGCGCGTTCCTGTTCTCCGGCGACGACACCGGCAAGCGCGTCGGCGTCCTCTCCGGCGGCGAGAAGACCCGGCTCGCCCTTGCGGGCCTGGTGCACTCGGGCGCGAACGTGCTGCTCCTCGACGAGCCCACCAACAACCTCGACCCGGCCTCCCGTGCCGAGGTCCTGGCCGCGGTGGGCACGTACCCGGGCGCGATCGTCATGGTCACGCACGACGAGGGCGCCGTCGACGCGCTGCGGCCGGACCGGGTGCTGCTGCTGCCGGAGGCGGAGGAGGACCTGTGGAGCGACGACTACCGGGAGCTGGTGGTGCCCGCGCACGCCTGATCCTGACGGATCCGGGTCGACTGCGGGAAAGCCCGGGGCCGTCCCGCGCCGAGCGGGGACGGACCCGGGGGCCGCACGAGCCGGAGGTCAGGCGTCGCGGTAGGCCTCCAGCAGCCGCAGCCACACCTCGCTGATCGTCGGGTACGAGGGGACGGCGTGCCACAGGCGGCCGACGGGGACCTGACCGGCGACGGCGATCGTGGCGGAGTGGATGAGCTCGCCGACGCCGGGGCCGACGAGGGTCACCCCGCGCAGGATCTCGTCCTCGAGGTCCACGACCATGCGGGCGCGGCCCTTGTAGCCGTCGGCGTACAGGCCCGCGCCCGCGACGGTGGACAGGTCCACGTCGACGGCCTTCACCCGGTGCCCCGCCTGTTCGGCCTCGGCGAGTGACAGGCCGACGGCCGCCGCCTCCGGGTCGGTGAAGACGACCTGCGGGACGGCGGCGTGGTCGGCGGTCGCGGCATGGGCGCCCCAGGGCTCGGCGAGGAGGTTCTCGCCGGTGGCCCGTGCGGCGATGGCGGCGCCCGCGATGCGGGCCTGGTACTTGCCCTGGTGGGTGAGGAGGGCGCGCTGGTTGACGTCGCCGACCGCGTAGAGCCAGTCGTGGCCGGTGACGCGGAGGCTGTCGTCGACGTCGAGCCAGGTGCCGGGTTCCAGGCCGATCGTCTCCAGGCCGAGGTCGTCGGTGCGCGGCGCGCGGCCGGTCGCGAAGAGGATCTCGCCGGCCTCGATGCGGTCGCCGTGGTCCGTGACGGCGACGACGCTGCCGTTCTCGCGGGTCACCGATTCCACCGACGTGCCGGTACGGACGTCCGCGCCGGCCTCGGTGAGGGCCTCGGCGACGAGTTCTCCGGCGAAGGGTTCCATCCGGGGCAGCAGGCCCTTGCCGCGCACCAGCATGGTGACCTTCGAGCCGAGGGCCTGCCAGACGGTGGCCATCTCCGTGGCGACGACACCGCCGCCGACCACGATCAGGCGGCCGGGCACGTCCTTGGCGCTGGTGGCCTCCCGGCTGGTCCACGGCCGGACCTCGTCCAGTCCGGGCAGCCCGGGCAGGGCGGCGCGGCTGCCGGTGCAGACGACGACGGCGTGCCTGGCGGTCAGGACGCGTTCACCGCCGTCCGGGCCGGTGACCGTCACTGTGCGCGGGCCGGTGAGGCGGCCGTGGCCGCGGTACAGGTCGGCGCCGATGCTGTCGAGCCATCCGACCTGTCCGTCGTCCTTCCAGTCGGAGGTGTAGTAGTCCCGGTGGGCGAGGACCGCGGAGGCGTCGAGGGGGCCCTGCACCGACTGGCTCAGGCCCGGCACGCGGCGGGCGTCCGCGCGGGCGATGACCGGCCGCAGCAGGGCCTTGCTGGGCATGCACGCCCAGTACGAGCACTCACCTCCGACCAGTTCGCTCTCCACGACCGCGGTGGTCAGACCGGCCGCGCGGGTGCGGTCGGCGACGTTCTCCCCCACGGGCCCGGCCCCGAGCACCACGACGTCGTACGCGTTGGTTTCCGTTTCCGTCATGGGGTCAGTCTGGTGGGTGGTGTGCGCGTCGGCCACACGGGTAGGGGCGCGGAATACGTGCCAGGTCGGCCGTGTTGTGCCGACGGCTTGACCCACACCAGGAAGAGGGATTTACGCCATGAGCAGCACCGTGGAGCTCACCAAGGAGAACTTCGACCAGACGGTCACGGACAACGAGTTCGTCCTGATCGACTTCTGGGCGTCCTGGTGCGGGCCGTGCAAGCAGTTCGCCCCGGTGTACGAGAAGGCGGCGGAGGAGAACCCGGACCTCGTGTTCGGCAAGGTGGACACCGAGGCGCAGCCGGAGCTGGCCGCGGCCTTCGGTATCCAGTCGATTCCCACGCTGATGATCGTCCGTGACCAGGTCGCCGTGTTCGCCCAGCCGGGCGCCCTGCCCGAGGCCGCCCTGACGGACGTCATCGGGCAGGCCCGGAACCTCGACATGGACGAGGTCCGCAAGGCGGTCGCCGAGCAGCAGGCCCAGGAGGGGCAGCAGGCGGGCTAGAAGGGGTACGGAGCCACGTCTCCGCGTACCGTCGTCCAGCGCAGTTCGGTGAAGGCCTCCAGGTTGGCCTCGCCTCCGAAGCGGGCGCCGGTGCCGGAGGCGGCCACTCCGCCGAAGGGCGCCACGGCCTCGTCGTTGACCGTCTGGTCGTTGATGTGGACGATGCCGGTCGGGATGCGCTCGGCGAGGTCCAGGCCGCGGGCCGTGTCGCGGGTGACGATGCCCAGGGAGAGTCCGTAGGGGCTCTGCGCGGCCAGGGCCGCCGCCTCGTCGGCGGTGTCGAAGGAGCGTACGGGCGCGACGGGGCCGAAGACCTCCTCCGCGTACGCGGGGGTGTGGTCGCCGACCTGGGCGAGGACCGTGGGCCGGTAGTAGAGCCGGTCGTAGGTGCCGCCCGCGGCGATCTTGGCGCCGGACGCCGTGCTGGACTCGACCAGGCCGTTGATCTTGGCGAGCTGACCCGAGTCGATGATCGGGCCGAGGTGGACCTGTTCGCGGTACGGGTCGCCGACGGCGAGTGACTCGGCCTTGGCGGCGAGCCGCTCCACGTACTCGTCGTACAGGGACGCGTGCACCAGGTGGCGTCCGGTCGTCATGCAGATCTGGCCCTGGTGGAAGAACGAGCCCCAGGCGGCGGTGGAGATCACCGCGTCGAGGTCGGCGTCCGGCAGCACGATCATGGCCGAGTTGCCGCCGAGTTCCAGGTGGGCCCGCTTGAGGTGGCGGCCTGCGGCCTCGCCCACGGCCCGCCCGGCGGGGGTGGAGCCGGTGAAGGAGATGACCGGCACGCGCGGGTCGGCGACCAGGGCCTGTCCGGCGTCCGGGCCGCCGGGGAGCACGTGCAGCAGGTCCTGCGGCAGGCCCGCGGCGGCGAAGACCGCGGCGAGGGACAGTCCTCCGCAGACGGCGGTGCGCGGATCCGGCTTGAGGACGACCGCGTTGCCGAGGGCCAGGGCCGGTGCGACGGAGCGGATGGACAGGATCAGCGGGGCGTTGAACGGGGAGATCACGCCCACCACCCCGGCCGGGACGCGGCGCGTGTACGACAGGCGCGGCGCCTCGCTGGGCAGGACCTGGCCGGCCGGGCGGGAGGCGAGCGCGGCGGCCTCGTAGCACTCCTGGGCGGCGACGTGCAGTTCGAAGTCGGCCTTGCCGGGGACGGAGCCGGATTCGCGGACGAGCCATTCGCGCAGTTCGGCGGCGTGTGCCGTGAACAGGTCGCCGGCCCTGCGGAGCACGGCGGCCCGGGCGAAGTGCGGGGTGCGGGCCCACTCCGGCTGGGCGGCGGCGGCCCTCCCGGCGGCGGTTCCGACGTCCTCGGGGGTGGCGAGGGCGAGGGTGCCGAGGGCTTGGCCGGTGGCGGGTTCGGTGACGGTGTACCCGGGCCCCGTCAGGGTCTGGGGCTGCCAGGTCCTGGTGTCGAGCAACGGCATGACGGCTCTCCGATCGATCGGTCACCGGCTGACGGGGTGGGCGGAACTCCCGTGAGTGCGCGGCCGGTTCGGCGGTCATATGGCGGGACGCGCCGACCGGGACGCAGCCGTGCGTGCCGGTGGCCCGCGTTCGTACGCGTCCCCATTTTGTTGAGCGTGCAACATCCTAGTCATGCCGCGGGGCGACGACCCGGCCGACCGCCCTCCGCTCCGGCCCGCGGCATCCGGATCAACCGCTAGGGCGTGTCCGTAAAATCCCGTCGTCCGCCCGGAGGGCGGGCGTCGCGAGGCCGGCGGGACTTTACGGACACGCCCTAGCGAGTCGGGTCAGCTCGACTCGCGGTGCAGCACCGTGGCACCCAGCACCTTGTGCGTCTCGGGCTCGGTCCCGGGCCTGCGCACAGCGCGGTCGACCAGTTCGGCGAGGTCGCGGCCGGAGGGCAGTTCCAGGCGGACGGTGCTGAGCCGCGGCCGCAGCAGCCGTCCGAGCATCAGATCGTCGGCGCCGATCACGGCCGTCTCCTCGGGGATGCGGATGCCCTCGTCCTGGAGGGCCCGCATCAGCAGCATCGCGTACTCGTCGTTGTACGTGAACACGGCATCCAGGCCGAGGCTACGCCAGCGGGCGGCGAGGCGCGCGGCGGCCTCCTCCTCGTACGGGAGGGGCAGTTCGGTCACGGTGGCGTCGGTGCCCCGCAGGGACTGACGCACCCCGTCGAGCCGGGGCGCGGAGAAAGCCTCGAGGCCGGGTTCCCGCGGGACGACGACGCCGATGCGGCGTCTGCCCCGGTCGTAGAGGTGGGAGCCCGCGCTGTGGCCGACCACGTCGTGGTCCATGAGCAGGGCGTGTGCGCCCTCGATGGTCTCGGGGCCGAGGGTGACCACGGCCCGCGCTCCCGAGCGCTTGAGCACCGCCACTCCGCGCGGGCCGAGCCCGGAACCGGGTACGAGCACGGCCACGGGCCGCAATTCGGCCCAGGCGCGGGCGGCTTCGTCGCCGTGCGGGCCACCGGTGCCGTACTGCACGACCGTGTAGTCCAGGCTGCCGAGCGCACCCTGGAGGTCACTGAGGAACTGGCTGTAGAGCGGGCCGACGGGGAAGGTCGGCGCGGGGATCAGGACCATACGGCTGTGCCCGGCGCGCAGGCTGCGGGCCGCCGCGTGTGGGACGTACCCGAGTTCCTTCGCGGCCTGGTGGACCCGGCGGCGCGTGGGCTCGCTGATCCGTACGGCGCTGGTGTTGTTGAGGACGTAGGAGACGGTCGCGCGCGAGACGCCGGCCAGGCGGGCGACGTCGGCGCTCGTGGGCACGGAGCGCGACGGCACGGGGGACGGGGGCGCGGGCGTTCTGGGTATCTGCACCATGACGTACGGCATCTTGGCAGAAGCCCCAATGCGCTTGTCAGGCGGGGGAGTTGTGAGGAAGCCGTGAGCGGTCACGGAGATCCATGGGCGGACCTCAGCGGGCCGGGGCCGTGCCCGTCACCCGGTTCACGAGGTCGACCCAGGCGTCCTCCAGGCGGGCCAGGGGTATCCCGCACTGCCTGGTCAGGTGGTGGATCAGGGCAGGGTCGAGCTGGCCCATCAGGGTGTGGGAGATCAGTTCGCAGTCCGCTTCCGGGACGACCTGCCGCAGCAGCATCGCCACGTGGTGGTGGCGCACCCGGCGGGGCGGGACGGTGAAGCGGCGGCCGGCGCCCGGCTCGGCCGCCAGTTGCAGCTCCAGTTCGTCCGTGGAGCGGCGCAGCGACGCACAGCCGAACGCCCGCAGCCGCTCCACGGGGGGCGCTCCCGGGCCGAGCGGCGGCGGCCCGGACAGGAACGCGGCCTGGAACTTCTTCTCCGAGTGATCGAGCAGCGCCGTCAGCAGACCGGTGCGGTCGCCGAACCTGCGGAAGACCGTGCCCTTGCCCACACAGGCCTCGGCGGCCACCGCCTCCATCGTGACGGCGTCCGCGCCCCGCTCCGCCACCAGCCGCGCGGCGGCTTCCAGCAGCCGGGCACGGTTGCGCGCGGCGTCGGCCCGCAGGCACGGCTCATCCGGCTCCAGGGCGGTGCCGACCTGGAGCAGCTCGGGGTGGTCGACGGACTCCTGGGGCGTCGGGAAGGGTGGCGGGACGGCGGACATGAAGCCAGCGTAAAGCATCGGGAACAAAACTGGACCGCGGTCCGCTTAGGTGCTAGAACATTAAACGGACCCCGGTCCGGATCGTAACGGCAGTGTTTCGGGGCCGTTCTTCACTACGTGGGAGTCAGCATGTCTGTTCGTATCCTCGCGCTCGTCGGCAGCCTTCGCGCCGGTTCGCACAACCGCCAGCTCGCCGAGGCCACCGTCAAGCTCGCCCCCGAGGGCGCCGAGGTGGACCTGTTCGAGGGGCTGGCCGAGATCCCCTTCTACAACGAGGACATCGACGTGGAGGGCAGCGTCCCGGCCGCCGCCGCGCGGCTGCGTGAGGCCGCCTCCGCCGCCGACGGCCTGATCCTGTTCACGCCCGAGTACAACGGCACCATCCCCGCCGTCCTGAAGAACGCCATCGACTGGCTGTCCCGCCCGTTCGGTGCCGGTGCCCTCAGCGGCAAGCCGGTCGCCGTGGTCGGCACCGCGTTCGGCCAGTACGGCGGTGTCTGGGCGCACGACGAGACCCGCAAGTCCGTGGGCGTGGCCGGCGGCAAGGTGCTGGAGGACGTCAAGCTGTCCATCCCCGGCTCGATGACCCGCTTCGCCGAGACGCACCCGGCCGACGACGCCGAGGTCGCCGCGCAGCTGACCGAGGTCATCGCCCGTCTGCACGGCCACGCCTCGGAGCCGGCCGCTGCCTGACCCGCTCACGCGCGGTGCCGCGGAGGGGCCGAGGCCGTCACCGGCCACGGCCCCTCCGGCATGTCGTCCGGGAAGCCTCCGCTCAGACCGGCTGCGGCAGCTGGCCGGCCGTCCGCTCGTCCCGGTGGATCGGGGTGTCCGATCCGGTGAGCGGTCGGCCCGTGCCGCCGTGCCTCGCGGCGACGATCTCCGCCGCGATCGACAGGGCGGTCTCCTCGGGCGTACGGGCGCCCAGGTCGAGGCCGATGGGTGACCTGAGCCGGGCCAGCTCGCGCTCGCTCACGCCCGCTTCCCGAAGCCGCCGGTCGCGGTCCTCGTGGGTGCGGCGTGAGCCCATGGCTCCGACGTAGGCGACCGGCAGCCGCAGGGCTTCGGTCAGCAGGGGGATGTCGAACTTGGCGTCGTGGGTGAGCACGCACAGCACCGTGCGCCCGTCGGTGTCCGTGCTCGCGAGGTAGCGGTGGGGCCAGTCGACGACGATCTCGTCGGCGTCGGGGAAGCGGACCCGGGTGGCGAAGACCGGGCGGGCGTCGCACACGGTGACGTGGTAGCCGAGGAACTTGCCCGCCCGCACGAGTGCTGCGGCGAAGTCGATCGCGCCGAAGACGATCATGCGGGGCGGCGGGACGGCCGATTCGACGAGCAGGGTGAGTCCGCCCGGGCAGTGCGAGCCTCCCCCAGACTCCGTCCGGGGGGACCCCCATCCCGCTCCGCTCGCGGAGATTTCGACCGTGCCGGTGCGGCCGGCTTTCAGCAGCGCGCGGGCCTGGGCGATCGCCGTGCGGTCCAGGTCCGGGTGACCGCCGAGACCGCCCTCGTGCGCACCGTCGGGGCGTACGAGCACCGCCCGGCCGAGCAGGCCGGCCGGACCGTGGACCACTCGGGCGAGCGCCACCGCTTCGCCGTGGGCGGCGGCCGACAGCGCGGCCGGCAGTGCGGCGACCCGGGCCGTCCGGTCGGCGCCGTACGGGGCGATCATGATGTCGATGGTTCCGCCGCAGGTCAGTCCGACCGCGAAGGCGTCCTCGTCGCTGTAGCCGAACCGCTCGACACGCGTCTGACCGTCCTGGAGGACCTGGAGGCACAGGTCGTACACCGCGCCCTCCACGCACCCGCCGGAGACCGAGCCGATGGCCGTGCCGTCGGCGGAGACGGCCAGGGCGGCGCCGGGAGGGCGCGGGGCGCTGCCGCCGACGGCGACGACCGTGGCGACGGCGAAGTCCCGGCCCTCCTCGATCCACTCGTGCAGGTGCCCGGCGAGGTCAAGCATCGCCGCCCGCCATCAGGACACGGTCGGGCCGTATGGGCAGGTGGCGGTGGCGGACGCCGGTGGCGTGCCACACGGCGTTGGCGACCGCCGCGGCGGCGCCCACGATGCCGATCTCGCCGATGCCCTTGATGCCGATCGGGTCGTCCGGGTCGGGATCGTCGACCCAGTCGGCCTCGACGTGCGGGATGTCGGCGTGTGCGGCGACGTGGTAGCCCGCGAGGTCGGCGCCGTAGAGACCGCCTGTGGCCCGGTCCCGGACTGCTTCCTCGTGCAGGGCCATCGAGATGCCCCAGATCATGCCGCCGACGAGCTGGTTGCGGGCGGTGAGCGGGTTGACGATCCGGCCGGCCGCGAAGATGCCCATCATGCGGCGCACCCTGACCTCGCCGGTGGCCGGGTCGACGGCGACCTCGGCGAACTGCGCGCCGAAGGAGTGCCGTTCCTTCTGGGCGAGGGCACCGATGGCCTCGGCCGTGTTCGACCGTACGGTGATGCCCTCCGGCGGGATGTCGGCGCCCGGCGCGAGGCTCTGCCGCAGCTCCTCGGCGGCGGCCGTGACGGCCCAGGCCCAGGAGCGGGTGCCCGTCGAACCGCCGGCGATCATCGCCGGACCGAGGTCGCTGTCCCCGATGCGCACCCGGACGCGGTCCGTCGGCACCCCCAGCGCGTCGGCGGCGACGAGGGTGAGCGCGGTCCGGGCGCCGGTTCCGATGTCCGCCGCGTTGATCCCCACCGTGAAGGTGCCGTCCGCCTCCGCGGTGACGGCCGCCGTGGAGGGCATGGCTCCCGCGGGGAAGGAGGCGGCGGCGGTGCCGGTGCCGAGCAGCCAGCGGCCGTCGCGGCGCACGCCGGGCCGCGGGTCCCGGTCGGCCCAGCCGAACCTGCGGGCGCCTTCCTGGAAGCAGGCGATCAGGTTCCGGCTGCTGAACGGCAGCCCGGACACCGGGCCGACCGCGGGCTCGTTGCGCAGGCGCAGCTCGATCGGGTCGATGCCGCACCTCTCGGCGAGCTCGTCGAACGCCGACTCCAGCGCGAACGAGCCGGGCGCCTCCCCGGGGGCGCGCATCCAGGTCGGGGTCGGTACGTCGAGCCGTACGACCCGGCTGGCCGTGTGATGCGCGTCGGCGTCGTACATCGCGCGGCTCGCGGCGGCGCTCGGCTCCACGAACTCGTGCACGGACGAGGTCATGTTCAGGGACTGGTGCTCCAGGGCGCGCAGCCGTCCGTCCGCGTCGGCGCCGAGCCTGACCCGCTGGGCCGTGGGGCTGCGGTAGCCGGCGAGCGAGAACATCTGCCGGCGGGTCATGACGACCCTGACCGGGCGTTGCAGGACGGTCGCGGCCATCACGGCGGCCACCTGGTGCGATCGGACACCCTTGCTGCCGAAGCCGCCGCCGACGTGCTCGGAGCGTACCCGCACGGAGGCGGGGTCGAGGGAGAACAGGTTGGCTAGTTCGCCGGCGACCCAAGTGGTGCCCTGGTTGGAGTCGACGACCTCGAGCCGGCCGCCTTCCCACAGGGCCGTCGCGGCGTGCGGCTCCATCGGGTTGTGGTACTCCTCCGGAGTGGTGTACTCCGCGTCCACCACGACGGCGGAGGAGGCGAGTTGGGCCTCCAGGTCGCCCTTCTCCGTCACGCCCGGCGCGTGGCCGTCGACCGGGTACGCCTCGGTCTGCCGCTCTGCGGAGAACGCGACGTCGTGCGGCTCCTCGTCGTACGTCACGACGAGGGCCTCGGCGGCCTCCCTTGCCTGTTCGGACGTCTCGGCGACGACCAGCGCCACCGGCCAGCCCATGTGCATGACCCGGTCGTGCTGGAAGAGGGCGACGCTCGGGTCCGGCGGGACGCCCAGCAGGCCGACGTAGTCGCTGTCGACGCGCGGGGCGTTGTGATGGTGGAGCACCGTGAGCACGCCGGGCATCCGGAGCACGGCCTCGGTGTCCAGGGCGCGGATGCGGCCGCGGGCGACGGTGGACAGGACCAGCCAGCCGTGGGCGAGTTCGGCGAAGGGGATCTCGGCGGCGTAGCGGGCCGCTCCGGTGACCTTGTCACGGCCTTCCACACGGGTGTGCGCGGTGCCGACGGAGCCCTTGGCGGCGGTGGTCATCGGGTGGCCTCCTCGGCGAGTTCGCTCAAGCCGGCCACGACGAGGTTTCGCATCAGGGTCACCTTGTATCCGTTGTGGGACAGCGGTTTCGCGTGGGCCAGTTCGGCGTCCGCGGCGGCCGCGAAGTTCTCGGCGTCGGCCGCTGCGCCGAGCAGGGCGCGTTCGGCCGTGCGGGCCCGCCAGGGGCGGGACGCGACCGCTCCGAAGGCCAGGCGGACATCACGTACGACACCGTCCTCGACGTCGAGCGCGGCGGCGATCGAGCCGATGGCGAAGGCGTACGAGGCGCGTTCGCGCACCTTGCGGTAGCGGGAGTTGGCCGCGACCGGGGTGGGCGGCAGGGTGAGGCCGGTGATCAGCGCTCCCGGCGGCAGGGCCGTCTCCAGGTGCGGGGTCTCCCCCACCGGCAGGTAGAAGTCGGCGAGCGGCAACTCCCCCGGCCCGTCGGCCGTTTCGTAGGACACGACGGCGTCGAACGCGGCGAGCGCCACGCCCATGTCGGAGGGGTGCGTGGCCACGCAGTGGCCGGAGGCACCCAGGATGGCGTGATTGTGGTGCTCACCGGTGATGGCGGGACAACCGCTGCCGGGGTTGCGCTTGTTGCAGGCGGAGGTGACGTCGGCGAAGTAGCCGCAGCGGGTGCGCTGGAGCAGGTTGCCGCCGACGGTGGCCATGTTGCGCAGCTGCCCGGAGGCGCCGGCCAGCACTGCCTGGGCCAACGCCGGGTAGCGGCGCCGGACTTCGGGGTGGGCGGCGAGGTCGCTGTTGGTGACGGTCGCGCCGATGCGCAGGCCGCCGTCGCCGGTCGGCTCGATGCGGTCCAGGGGCAGTTCACGGACGTCGACCAGCAGGGCGGGCCGCTCGACGCCGGTCTTCATCAGGTCGACGAGGTTGGTGCCGCCGCCCAGGAAACGGGCTTCGCCGTCGCCGTCGAGCAGCGCCACGGCGCCGGAGACGTCGTAGGCGCGCTGGTAGCCGAACTCCCTCATGCCGCCGCCCCCTTGGCCTCGGCGGCGCGGGCCACGGCCTGGACGATCGACACGTACGCGCCGCAGCGGCACAGGTTGCCGCTCATCCGCTCCCGGATCTCCTCAGGGGTCAGCGGTGGTGGTCCCGCGTCGGGCCGTATGTCGTCGGTGGCGGCGCTGGGCCAGCCCGCCGCGTGCTCCTCGATCAGGGCGATGGCCGAGCAGATCTGCCCCGGCGTGCAGTAACCGCACTGGAATCCGTCGAGGTCGAGGAACGCCTGCTGCACCGGATGCAGTTGATCACCTTCGGCCACGCCCTCGATGGTGGTGATCTCACGCCCCTCGGCCGCCACCGCGAGCTGGAGACAGGACACGGCCCGGCGGCCGTCGACCAGGACCGTGCAGGCACCGCACTGGCCCTGGTCGCAGCCCTTCTTCGTGCCGGTCAGATCCAGGCGCTCGCGTAGGGCGTCGAGCAGGGTGGTGCGGTGGTCGACGGTCAGCGTGTACTTCTCGCCGTTGACGGACAGGGTGAGGTCGCTGGACGTCGATGGGGGCATGGAAGCCTTCTTTCTCACGTCGCAAGGTCAGGAGGCGGGAGTCGTGGTGGCGGGGCCGGTTCGCAACGGTGCAGGATGCGGGCAGGCCTGCCGCGGTACGGCCGTCTCGGGCTGTCCGCAGGGGCGTCCCGCCGGTACGATGAGGCAAGCGGACACTTGTCCGTTACCCGGAAACGTAACGGACAACTGTCCGCTTAACAAGGGCCGGGTTTCGGCCAAGAACCGCGAGGAGGGCGAGTGCGGCACAAGAAGGACGCTCCTCTGCGCTCGGACGCGCAGCGCAACCGCGAGCGCATCCTGGAAGTCGCACTGGTGGAACTGACGCGTGCGGCGGACGCTCCGCTGAGCGCGATCGCCAAGAAGGCGGGCGTCGGGCAGGGGACCTTCTACCGCCATTTCCCCAGCCGCGAGGCGCTCGTCATGGAGATCTACCGGCACGAGATGCAGCAGGTGGCCGACACCGCGGCACCGCTGCTGGAGAGCCGGGAACCGGACCAGGCGCTGCGCGAGTGGCTGGACCGTTGCGCGCAGTTCGCCATGACGAAGGCCGGTCTGGCCGACGCGATCCGCCAGGCCACCGGCGCGCCGGGGAAACCGGCGAAGCCGTCCCCTACGCCGCTGACCGAGGCGGCCGAACTCCTCCTCCGCGCCAACGAGAAGGCCGGCACCATCCGCCCGGGCATCACCGCGGACGACCTCTTCCTCGCCGTGGGCGGCATCTGGACGATCGACCCGCACACCGACTGGCAACCACGCGCCAACCGCCTGCTGGACCTCGTCATGGACGCGCTGCGGGTGGGGGCGCCCGGGGCCTGACCGCTGCCGTCTGCGGGTGCGTGGGGGCTGTTCGCCCACTTCCCCGCGCCCCTGAGTCGCTTCAGGCGACTGCCGTGGGGGCCAGTTCCCGTAGTTCCCGGAGGGCCGTCGCCACCGCCGGGCGGGCGTGGCCGCCGCCGCGGGTGCAGGTCAGGAGCTTGCGGTGGGGGTTGCCTTCGCAGCGGATGCGGGCGATCGGGAGATGCGGGGTCAGATGGGCGAGACGGGGGATGAGGGCGACACCCAGGCGGTGGGCGACGAGGTGGGCGGCGACGTTCCAGTCGAGGGCGTGATGGACGACGCCGGGGGTGAAACCGGCCGCGCCGCAGGCGGACAGGACGTGCGGGCGGCAGGCGCTCTCCTCCACCGGCGCAATCCACGGCTCATGGGCCGCTTCCGCGAGATCGACCCGGGCCCGCCCGGCCAGCCGGTGCCCGTCGGGGACGACCAGGTCGAAGGGGTCGTCGAGCAACGGCTGCTGGTCGAACCGCGTGTCGCTCAGCGGCGGATTGTGCGGGGTGGACTCGACGATCGCCAGGTCGATGTCACCCTCGAAGAGGAGGTCGAAGCTCTCCGGGACGCCCGCCTCGGTGATCCGTACGGACAGCCGCGGGTGCCGCTCCCCCAGCCGGGCCGCCATCGGCGCCAGCAGGACCGAGATGGCCACGGGGAAGCCCGTCACCCGCAGCACCCCGGACGGCGCCCCGTGGTCCGCCCGCAGATCGAGTTCCGCCTGGTCCCAGCGGGCCTGGATGGCGTCGGCGTGCGCGAGCAGACTCTCGGCGGCCGGAGTGAGGCGGATCCCGCGTCCCTGCGGCTCCAGCAGGTCGACGCCCAGGTCACGGGCGAGCTGCCGGATCTGCTGGGAGGCGGCGGACGGGGTGAAGTGCAGGGCTCGGGCGGCCGCGGTGACCGTGCCGTAGTGGGCGACCGCCCTCAGGACGTGCAGTCGGCGCAGGTCAATCATGAAGCCCACGCTTCACAATCACGTCCACAAAGTCAACCTGGACGTGTACGGATCCTTCGACGCATCCTGGCTGTGTCGCGACGGTCAACCAGCCACGACGTACGAGGAGTCAAGACATGATCAGCACCACCGGCACCGTCTGCCCGCACTGCGGCTGGCCGGACGGAGGCGAGCCGTTCCAGGTGCTGTCCCGGCACGCCACCGCGACGGGCCGCACGGAGTGGACGCGCTGCGGATGCGGCTCGCTCCAGGTCCGGGTCGTCGACGGCGGCGGAACGCGAGTAATCTCCCGCGGCCGGCCGGCGGCTCGGTCGGGGGCCGCGTGCCGCTGAGGCCGCGTGCGGAAGTCACATGGCCTGAACACGGCGCTCGGGCTCAGCCCGAGACGCCTGGCCGGCCCCCTGCCGCCCGGGCCATCGATGCGGTCACAGCTCCTGGACGGCCGTGTCGGGGGCTATGGCCTGCTCATTCCGGGCGCACTCAAATCGAACATGCGGTCCTCGCCTGCGAGGTTCATGAGACGGGCGCGAAGGCAGCGACCGGCTGGTCTGCGCGGTCAGGCGCAGGCGTACGTGAAGTGGGTGGTGACCGTGCGAGGAGTCGCGGAAAGGATCCGCAGTTCGGCCCGGGCCGTGCGGTGCCCCTTGCCCTGGAAGGTCCACAGCAGGTGAAGGCGTGCCTGTCTCTGGCCCCGGGCCATCACTTCGTTCAGGACGCCCGAGGAGGTGCCGTCGCTTCGGATCCAGCGATAGGAGAGGGTGCCGGGTCGGCCGTTCGTGGTCACGAGGCCGACGATGTGCGCGGTGCCGTCGCACTCCAGCACCGTGGGCCTGGCCGTGACCGCCACCGTGCCGACCGCGAGGGAGGGACCGAGGCGCTGCCAGGCGAGGAACGCCAGGACGCACATGACGACCAGCGCGGGCAGAGCGTGTCTGCGCAGGCGTCGGCGCGGGGGCGCGGGAGGCGGCGGAGGGGCGGGGAGTGTCCGGTGGGCGCGGTGCGCGACGGCCGCGGTCACGCCCGGGCCGAAGCGCAGCACGGTGCCTTCGACGCGATCGGGCGCAGCAGGCCGCGACGTCGCCGAGGCCTCCTCGACGGGCGGCTCGACGCGGGTCTCGTCCGGTCCCGGTCTCTGGATCCAGTGGCTGGCCAGCACGGTGGCGCTGTACTCGGCGTCGGCTGAACCGGGTTCGCGTCCCGGGGCATGGTCGCCGGTGGGGCCGAGGTGGAGGGTGGAGGCGGGCTCCTCGGCGGGTGGAAGCACCTCGGTGCGCTCGGCGGCAGGCCCCGGCACCTCGGTCCGCTCGTCGGCGGGCGCGGGAGTCCGGTCGTCGTCTCGGGCGGTCATCGGAGGTCGCACCGCCTGGTCAGAAGTTGCTGGGAGGCTCCGCCGCCGGCGGCGGCCGGGGTCGTCATGGCCTGCACTGCCCAGTAGCAGCCGACGTTCTGGAAGGTGTGGTCGACGGTGAGCGTGTACTGGGTGGCGCCGCCGCGCTCGAAGGTCTGGGGCGCACCGTCCGGGGTGCCCGGCTCTCCCGCGGTGTCGCCCGTGAACCAGGAGAGGGTGAGGGAGACCGGCCCGGTGCCGTCCGTGGTGATGTCGATCGTCGCCGTCGCGGTGGTGGGCCCCGTCTGCCGGAAGTCCGACACCACGACGTCCTTGACGGCGGGAGCGGCAGGCGAGGTGGGGGCGGTGGTCGTCGGCGTCGCCGCGGTGGTCGGCCCACCGGGCGCCGTCGTCTCCTCTTCACCGGCCGGGCCGGCGGAAGCCGAGGGCCCACCGGTGCCGGTGGCCGCCGGACCCGAGGGCGACAGGCTGGGTGACGGCGACAGGCCGGCTGACGCGGTGGGGGTGGAGGACGGGGACGAGGACGAGGACGAGGGCGTCGGGGCGGTGGGCGCTGCCGGGTCCGCGCCGCCGGGCCGCGCGCCGGTGGTGGCCAGGGCCTGCGCCGCCCGCTGCGCGGCAGCCTCCGGGTCGTACGGGAGTCCGTAGGTCAAGAGGGCACCGAGGAGTACGGCGGCACTCGACACGAGCCATCCGGCCCGGCCGGGCAGCCACGCCTGCGCCCGGCCCTGGCCCGTCTCCCGGCTCAGAACCGTGCGCGCGGTGTCCGTGGTGGTCCGGGGTGCGCTGCGGGCCGTGGGCAGCAGCAGCGGCAGCAGTGCCACCAGCGCGGCGAGCCGGCCCCGGCCGCGTTCCTCCCAGTCGGGGCCGTAGGCGGCGCCGGCGGCCGCCTCCAGTGCCCTGACGAACGCCTCGGCCTGTGCGGGCCGTTCCTCCGGGTCCTTGGCCAGACCGCGGCGCACCAGCTCCCGCACCGGCTCGGGAGCCTCCTCCGCGGGGACGGGCGCGTCGACGTGCTGCAGCGCGAGTTCCGCGAGGTTGTCGCCCGCGTACGGTTTGCGACCCGTCAGGCACTCGAAGAAGGTGGCCGTGGCCGCGTACACGTCGGCGGCGGGAGAGGCGGGTGCGCCGGTCCACTGCTCCGGGGCCATGTACGAGGGGGTTCCGGCCACACCCGCGCTGGCGCCGGCGTCCACCGCGATGCCGAAGTCGACCAGCTTGGAGGATCCGTCCGGCACGACCAGGACGTTCTCCGGCTTGTAGTCGCGGTGGACGACGCCGACGCGGTGCGCGGCGGCCAGACCGAGCAGCGATCCCTTGAGGATGACGAGCGCGGCCTCGGGCGCGAGCGGGCCCTCCCGTCGCAGCAGCGTACGCAGCGAGACCCCGTCGACCAGTTCCATCACGATGGCGGCGCCGTCCGGGCTCTCCACGTACTCGTACAACCCCGTGACGTACGGGCTCTCCAGCCCGCCGAGCAGCCGCGCCTCCGCCCGGAAGTCGTGCACGAAGCCCGGCCGGGTGCGCAGGGACTCGCTGAGATACTTCACGGCCACCGGCACGCCGGTCTCCTCGTGCACGGCGAGTACGACCCGCCCGCTCGCCCCCGATCCGAGCTCGAGTGACTCGGTGTATCCGGGCACCGCCCATGTGTTCATCCCAGCCCCCCAAGGCCGCCGTGCCGTTCGAGCCCCACCCCTTGGCGAAGCGACCGGGCCGCGCGGTGAGAGACACATTTTCAGCCACTGCGGTTGCGGTGCGACAGCCCTCGGTCCCGGTTGCCGGCCGACGGCACGATGCGCCTCGTTGACCAGCCGGTCACCCGTCGGCGCCTGTCCCGTCCGGCGCGGGGACACCGATCATGAGCAGCGTCACGTCGTCGTCATGGACGGCCGTGTCCGCGATGAGGGTCCTGATCAGCCGCTCCGCCGCCCGATCGAGGGTGTCGGGGTCGGTGTGAGCGCCCTTCAGCGCGGCGTCGACGGTGTGGGTGAGGACATCGATCCGGGCCCCGATGTCGGTGCCGGGCCTCTCGACCAGTCCATCGGTGCAGAGCACGAGCGTGCTGCCCGGTGCCAGCGGCCGGGTCACCTCCTCGAACGGCACCCCGCCGCCGCCCGGGGCGTTGACGCCCAGCGGCACGCCGACCGGTGCCCGCAGCCGATGGGCGGGCCGTAGGGAGGCAGGGCGATGACGGGAAAGGGGATCTGCGCGATCGGCGGCTGGCCCGGCGGGCCGACGACGCCCTGGCCGCCCGGCCCGGAACCGGCCCGGGCCGGGCGACGCCCTGGCGGTGCGGCGACCTTGCACGACGACGTGGTGCTGCATGGCCCTGCTTCTGCCTCTCACGCCCGCATGACCTGCGCGTATCTTGGGTCGCCACGGTCATCGGGGGGGCGGCCCTCGCAGGCCACTGGGGCGGCACCCGCCGTTCGGCGGGCAGGTTCCGCCGGACGGCGGCGCCCGGGTCCGGCACGACGGGACAGATCATGGCCGCACGAGCCGCCGCGACCTCACACGAGGAGACGTCATGACGCATGTTCCGCCCCCGTTCGACCCGGAACTCGCCGGAGCGCTGGAACTGATCAAGGAGATGATCAGTCCGGGGCTCACCCTGGACGAGATCGCCGAGGTGCGCCAGGGCCCGGGCATACAGATGCTGGCCGATCTGGACCTCACGATGGGCGGGACGTTCGAGGTGGAGGACCGGCAGGTGCCCGGGCCGCAGGGTGAGCCCGACATCTCGCTGCTGATCTGCCGGCCGGCCGCTCCGGCGAGCGCCGGGGCGCGGCCCGTCATCTACCACGTGCACGGTGGCGGCATGGTCATCGGGAACAGCCGGGTGGGCGTCGATGTCCCGCTGGCGTGGGCGCGGGCGCTGGACGCGGTGGTGGTGTCCGTGGAGTACCGGCTGGCGCCGGAGCATCCGCATCCCGCGCCGATCGAGGACGTGTACGCCGGGCTGCTGTGGACGGCGGATCACGCCGCCGAGCTGGGTGCCGACCCCGAGCGGATCGTCATCGCGGGTGCCAGCGCGGGCGGCGGACTGTGCGCGGCCCTGGCCCTGCTCACGCGGGACCGCAAGGGGCCGCAGCCGATCGGGCAGGTCCTGATGTGCCCGATGCTCGACGACCGCAACGACACGCCGTCGACGTACCAGATGGCGGGCCTCGGGGTGTGGGACCGCACCGCCAACGAAACCGGCTGGACCGCGCTGCTGGGCCCACGGCGCGGCGGCCCCGACGTACCGGCGTACGCGGCTCCGGCCCGTGCCGAGGACCTGTCCGGGCTGCCCCCGGCGTTCCTCGACGTCGGCTCCGCGGAGACCTTCCGCGACGAGGTCGTGGGCTACGCCTCCCGCATCTGGCAGGCCGGTGGCGTGGCGGAGCTGCACGTGTGGCCCGGCGGCTTCCACGGCTTCGACGGCTTCGCGCCTCAGGCGGCGCTCTCCCAGTCGGCACGGGCGGCGCATGTCAACTGGCTGCGGAGGTTGCTGAGCGCGTGACGGACGCGGAGTCCGGCAGCAGCCGGGGGCGCGCACGCAGCTCGCCCTGCCTGCACTCCGACTCCTGCCGCACGGGCCCGGCTGACCGTCCCCAGCGGCCTGTCCTGCGACATGCCAGGCCCGCTCGGCGGCCGCATGCCGCACCATGGGCCTATGAAAGAGCTGGCCGGGCGCCTGACCGCGCTTGATCCGGATGCCGGTGCGGCGGTCCGGGTCATCGCCTACTTCGACCGTCTCGCCGAGTCCAGGGCCGGTGTGGAGGCACTCGTACGCGGTGCCGCCGTACTGGCCGGCTGCCCGGCCCGGCTGGTGGACCCCGAACGGCGCGTGCACGTCCGCGTGGAGCCCGACGGCACGAGGCGGGACACCGAGGCGCCACCCGACCCCACCTGGCCGTCCGCCCGGCTGACCCCGGACGCCACGGCGGCACTGTGGCTGGAGCGGGCCGGGGCGGCGCACGAGGTGGAGGACACGGGCCGTGCGGGGGCGCCAGGGGGCGCGGCGGCTGCTTCTGTGGGGTCCGCGCCGGGCGCCGAGAAGGCTGCCCCTGCCGCGTCGCCCGCGAGCGCCATGGGGCGGGACCGCGCCACGGCTGCATCCGGCGTCGCCGAGATCGGCCGGGCCGGGACGGCGTCCTGCACCGTGGACACGGTCCATGCCGGGACCGCATCCGCCGTCGCGAACCCTCCGCCTGGCGGGTCGGCTCCGGGCGCCGCGGCCCGCGACCACGCCAGGCCTGGATCCAGCGTCACCGACCATGCCAAGGCACCGCCCCACCCCCTGGGCACGGACCATGCCGGAACCGCGTCCGCCGTCGCGAACCCCGCCCCTGGCGGGGCGGCCCCGGGCGCCGCGGACCCCGGCCGCGCGAGGAACGCGCCCCGCCTCACGAACGCGGTTCCCGGCGGGTCGGGAGCAGGCACCGTGGACGCGGACCGCGCCAGGGCGGTGTCTCGCGTGGTCGACACCGACCGGGCCGGGGCGACGTCCCGCGTCGGCCAAGCCGGGCACGTCCGGGTCGCGCCCAGCGTCGTCGACGCGGTGATTCTCGAGCGTGCCGCCGGTGCCATACGGCTCGTTCTCGACCGCACTCGCGGGCGGGCCCCGGCCGACGATCCGGCGCTGGTCGAGACGCTCCTCGACAGCACGGCCCCCGAACCGGCCCGGCTGCATGCCGCTCGCCGCCTGGGCATGGATCCCGCGGCCCCCGCCCGGGCTCTCGCCCCGCTGAACGACCGGCCACGAGTCGTACCCGCCGGGGCGCAGGCCGACGCCGTCGGACGGCTCGGCGTCGGGCCCGCCGTTCCCGTGCTGGAGCTCCCCCGGTCGTGGGCCGAGGCGCGTACCGCCCTGCGTTTCACCGCCGAGGGCACGCCGCAGGATCCCGGACCGCGGGTCGTGTACGCCGACGAGCTGGGCGGCATCGCCCTCCTCGCGGATCTCGTCGTACCGGGTGCCGAACCGCCGCCCGACGTCCGGGCCCTGGAGACGGCCGCGGCGACCACCCCCTGGCTGCCGGAGACGCTGCACGCGGTCGCGTACACGGCGAGCTTGCGGGCGGCGGCCGGCGAGATCAACGTCCACCATTCGACGCTCCAGGACCGGCTGGCCCACGCCGAGCACCTGCTCGGCTGGCCGGTGCGCACCCCGCAGGGCCGGCTCCGGCTGCAACTGGCGCTGGCCATGCGGCAGCTGGCCCGGCCATAGGGTCCGTCGTCTGTCGTCTGGATCACGCCGCAGACGTGATGCCATGCTGCCGCCGTCCGGCTGGGGGAGACTGTCCGGGCGCCGTCCGGTACGAGGTTCAGGAGCATGAGGCATGAGCGTGCAGCGGTATCCCCTGGCCGGGGTCACGGTGGTCAGCCTGGAGCAGGCCGTGGCCGCGCCCTACGCCACCCGGCAGCTCGCCGACCTCGGCGCCCGTGTGATCAAGGTGGAGCGGCCGGGCGGCGGCGACTTCGCCCGCCGGTACGACACGACCGTGCACGGCCACTCCAGCTATTTCGTGTGGCTCAACCGGTCCAAGGAGTCCCTCACGCTGGATCTCAAGGATCCGCGGGGCCGCGAGATCCTGCACGAACTCCTCGACGGAGCCGACGTGTTCGTACAGAACCTCGCCCCGGGCGCCGCCGGCCGCCTCGGCCTGGACGCCGCCACCGTCACCAGCCGCCGCCCCGGTCTGATCCCGTGCACGATATCCGGCTGGGGCACGACCGGTCCCTGGGCCGACCGCAAGGCTTACGACCTGCTCGTGCAGTGCCAGACCGGTCTGGTGTCCCTGACGGGAACCCCCGAAGGGACCGCCCGGACCGGGATCTCCGTCGCCGACATCGCCGCCGGGATGTACGCGTACAGCGGCGTCCTCACGGCCCTGTACACCCGCGCCGTCACCGGCGAGGCCCACCCGGTGGAGGTCTCCCTGTTCGAGGCGCTGGCGGAGTGGATGGGCCAGCCCGCCTACTACACCCGGCACGGCGGCACCCAGCCCCCGCGCCTCGGCACCCAGCACGCCACCATCGCGCCGTACGGGACGTACGAGGCCGCCGACGGCAAGGAGGTGCTGTTCTCCATCCAGAACGAGCGGGAGTGGGCGGCCTTGTGCACCGAGTTCCTCGGCGGGCCGGAGCTGGTCGGGGATCCGCGCTTCGCCACCGCCTCCGACCGCGTCGCCCACCGCGAGGAGCTCAACACGATCGTCGCCGCCCGCATCGCCCGTTCCGGCTCGGAGGAGATCCTCAAGGACCTGGAGGCCATCGGCATCGCCTGCGCCGGGGTCAACGACGTCGCCGCGTTCCTGGACCACCCAGTGCTGGCCGCCCGCGGCCGCTGGACCGAGATCGCGGTGCCGGGCGCCACGGTGGAGGCTCTGCTCCCGCCGGCCGACCTCGCGGGCCTGCCCGCCCGGATGGACCCCGTACCGGCGGTCGGCGAGCACACCGGGTCGATCCTCGCCGAGCTGGGCCGCACCGAGGAGGAGGTGGCGGCCCTGCGCGCGGACGGCGTCGTCTGACGTCCCCGACTGGGCGGACCTACCGGGACCCGGCGGCCCGCTTCGCCTCCTCTGCCTCGGCCTCCTGCTTCTTCGAAGCCCGCAGGCTCGTGATCGTGGTGACGGCCAGGACCAGGACGATGAAGGTCAGCGAGAAGGGGATGCTGATCTCGGGCACGTGGACGCCCGACTCGTGCAGGGCGTGCAGCACCAGCTTCACGCCGATGAATCCGAGGATGATCGACAGGCCGTAGGAGAGGTGGACCAGCTTCTTCAGCAGGCCGCCGATGAGGAAGTACAGCTGGCGCAGGCCCATCAGGGCGAAGGCGTTCGCGGTGAACACGATGTACGGGTCCTGCGTCAGCCCGTAGATCGCCGGGATGGAGTCGAGGGCGAACAGCACGTCCGTGGAGCCGATCGCGAGCATCACGACCAGCATCGGGGTCATGATCCGCTTGCCGTTCTCGGTGATGAACAGCTTCGTGCCGTGGTAGCGGTCGGCCACGCCGAAGCGCTGCTCCGCCATCTTCAGCAGCTTGTTCTCCTGGTACTCCTCCTCGTGGTCCTGCTTGCGGGCGTCCTGGATCAGCTTCCAGGCGGTCCAGATGAGGAAGGCGCCGAAGAGGTAGAACACCCAGGAGAAGGCGGTGATGATGGCCGCGCCGGCCGCGATGAAACCGGCCCGCAGCACCAGGGCCATCAGGACGCCGACCATCAGCACCCGCTGCTGGTACTGCGAGGGCACCGCGAACTTGCCCATGATCAGGACGAACACGAAGAGGTTGTCGACGCTCAGCGACTTCTCGGTGATGTAACCGGCGAAGAACTCACCCGTGGGCCCGCTCCCACCGAAGTACCAGAGTCCCAGCCCGAACAGCACGGCGAGGACGATCCACACCACCGTCCACGTCCCGGCTTCCTTGACGGACACGTCGTGGGGCTTGCGGCCGACGAAGAAGTCGACGGCGACGAGCAGGCACAGAGCTGCCACGGTCAGCAGCCACACGGAAAGCGAGACGTTCACTGGTGCTCCTGTTACAGGTGTGGGGATGGCACATCGTTGTCCGACGTGGCTGATTTCCGCCACACCCGTAAGGTGAACACTTGGTCACAGCTGCGCGTGCAGGGCTTCCAGGACGTCCCAGTCCGTCAACTGGTCGAAGTTCTCGTACCAGAGGCCCACGGCCATGAACGCGGCGGGCTGGTGCAGGCAGATCACCTCGTCGGCCTCGGCGCGCATCAGATCGGCCGCCTCCGGGGAGCACACCGGCGCGGCCAGCACCACCCGTTCGGGCGCCTGACGGCGGACGAATCGCAGCGCGGCCCGGGCCGTGGAACCGGTCGCCAGGCCGTCGTCGACCACGATCACGGTGCGTCCGCGCAGTTCGGGTGCGGGACGGCCCTGCCGGTACAGCGCCTCGCGGCGTCGCAGTTCGGCGCGCTCCCGCTCGATGACGGGCCCCAGCGCCGCCTCCCGGAGGCCCAGGTGGCGCATGGCGTCCTCGTCGAGGAGCGGCACCTCGTCCCCGGCCATCGCGCCGACGCCGAGCTCCTCCTGGAAGGGCGCCCCGATCTTCCGTACGACGAGCACGTCGAGCGGGGCGTCCAGCGCCTCGGCGACCTCCCGCGCCACGGCGACCCCGCCGCGGGGCAGAGCGAGGACGAGGGGATCGGGCAGCGCCCCCTCGCGCTGCCGGACGCGCAGCGTTTCGGCCAGTTCCCCGCCTGCCTGCCGGCGATCACGGAACCGCATGACGGTCACCTCTGCTTCCCGCACGGAGAGGGCCCTCGGCCGGTCCGGCTCCCGCGTACCCCCAGTCCACCGGACAATGCACACCTCGCCTACCGGACAATGCGCACCTTACGGACCTCCGTCACACTCGGAACGCGGGGTGTTTCCGGCGGTGCGGCGCAGGCAACCCGGGACCGTGCGCACGGCACGAACCGTGCGTACGGCACGGTCCTTTCCGCACGGCCGGACACCAGGCCACTGAGCAGACTCCGACGCGACGGGAGCACCCGGATGACCACTGCCCCTTCTCATCCGCAGCCCGCCCGGCCGGGCCCGCGCATCGGCGTGCTGGGTTCGTACGGCGGCTTCAACATCGGCGACGAGTCGATCCTGACCTGTGTTCTGCACTGTCTGCGTGCCCAGCGGCCCGAGGCCCGGCTGGTCGTCTTCAGCCGGAACGCCGAGCACACCCGGGTGCATCATCCGTCCGCCGACGAGGTGGTGGACTGGGAGGGCGTCAGCCGCGACCATGTCCTGGACGCGCTGACCTCTTTGGACGTGCTGGTCCTGGGCGGCGGCGGGCTCCTCTTCGACGGTGAGGCACGCCGCTATCTGCGCCTCGTCCGGGCCGCCCAGGAGCGCGGCATCCGTACCTTCGCCTACGCCATCGGTGCCGGCCCGCTGCGCGAGGCCGACGACCGGGAGGCCGTGCGCAACGTGCTGGCGGACATGGACGACGTCGTGGTGCGCGACGAGGAGTCCAAGCTGGTGCTGGAGGAGGTCGGCGTCGAACGCGACGTCGTCGTCACCGCCGATCCGGCACTGCTGCTGGAGCCGGAGCCGTTCACCGACGAGATGATGCGCCACGAGGGCGTGCCCACCGACTCGCGTCTGGTGGGGATGTCGGTGCGGGAGCCGGGCCGGGCGGCCGAGAAGCTGGACGAGGGCGACTACCACGCGCTGCTCGCCGACGTCGCCGACTTCCTCGTCCGCCGACTGGACGCGCACGTGGTGTTCCTGCCGATGGAGCGGCACGACGTGCGGCACGCACACGCCGTGCTGTCCCACATGACCGCTCCCGACAAGGGGCGGATCCTGCACGGCTCGTACAGCCCGGGGCAGGTCCTGGGCTTCATGCGCCACCTGGACCTGGCGGTCGGCATGCGTCTGCACTTCGTGATCTTCGCGGCTCTCTCCGGGCTGCCCGTGCTGCCGCTGCCCTACTCCGGCAAGGTCTTCGACTTCGCACGCCGGATGGGGGCTCCGGCCCTGGTGGGCGTGGCACGGGAGCAGGCCGGCCTGCTGCTGGCGGAGGTGGACCGCCTGTGGGACGAATACCCGGAGCGCCGGGAGGAGCTGCACTCCCGCGTCCGGGACCTGTCCACGCAGGCGCTGGAGACCTGCGCCCGCTGCGGAGTCCTGCTGGACGAGGTCGACGGCGGCACCGGGACGGCCGTCGACACCGCTCCCCTCCTGGATCCCCAGGCAGAACCACCGCATCCGCCCACTGCCGATCCCCGTCCGCTGGGCGTGTGACGCCGACGCCGAGGCCCCGCCCGCGGGAGGACACCGATGCCGATCCTGCAAGAACCGCCCGAGCCCCGCACGGTCACCCTGCCCGAACGGCCTGCCCAGCACGGCGGCCGGACGCAGGTCCTGGTGGTCGGCGGCGGCCCGGCCGGGTTCGCCGCCGCGGTCGCGGCGGCCGACGCCGGGGTTGAGGTCGTCCTGGTGGAGCGCTACGGATTCGTCGGCGGCAACGCGACCGCGGCACTGGTCATGCCGCTGATGTCGTTCCACAACGAGCACAAGCAGGCCACGTTCACCGAGTCCGGGGACGAGGCCCGGCTGCTGCCCACCGACCACGGCGAGGGCGAGCCGGTCGTCCAGGGCGTGCTGTGGCGGCTGCTGGACCGGCTCATGGGGCGCGGCGGCTGCCTGAAGCCCTCCCCCAGGACCGGGTACACGGTTCCCTTCGACCCGGAGCTCTTCAAGCTCGTCCTGCTCGAGATGATGGACGAGGCGGGCGTGCGGATGCTGTTCCACGCCTTCGCCTCCACCGCGCTTCGCCTCGACGACGGCTGGCGTGTGGTGTTCGAGACCAAGTCGGGGCCGGTGGTGATCGACGCCGACGTGGTGGTGGACGGCACGGGCGACGGTGACGTCGCGGCGGCCTGCGGGGCGCCGTACGAGATCGGCCGGCCGGAGGACGGGCTGATGCAGCCGATGACGCTGATGTTCCGGGTCGCGGACTTCGAGCGGCCGGACTTCGCGGAGTACGTGCGGGAGCATCCCGACCAGTGGCGCGGGGTGCACGGTCTGTGGGACCTGGTCGAGGAGGCCCGGGCCGACGGTGATCTGCGGCTGCCGCGCGAGGACATCCTGTTCTTCGCGACGCCGCACCCGCGCGAGGTCAGTGTCAACAGCACCCGTGTGAACAGGGTGCTCGGCACCAGCGTGTGGGACCTGACCCGGGCCGAGCACACCGCCCGGCGCCAGCTCGCGGAGATCGACCGTTTCCTGCGCACCCGCGTGCCCGGCTTCGAGGAGTCGTACGTGGTGCAGAGCGGCACCCACATCGGTGTCCGGGAGACCCGGCGCGTCGTCGGCGACTACCACCTCACCGGCCACGACATCCTGGCCGCCCGGCGCTTCCCGGACGTCGTCGCGCACGGCGCCTACCCGGTCGACATCCACAACCCGCGCGGCTCCGGAACGGTCCTGAAGCGGGTGCCCGCGGGCAGCTTCTACGACATCCCGCTGCGCTGCCTCGTGCCGCAGGGCACGGAGCGGCTGCTGGTGGCGGGCCGCTGCATCTCGGGGACGCACGTGGCGCACTCGTCGTACCGGGTCATGCCGATCGCGATGGCGACCGGGCAGGCGGCCGGCGTGTGCGCCGCGCTGACCGTGCGCCACGGGCACGGGCCGCGGGGTGTGCCGTACCGGCTCGTGCAGCGGGAACTGCTGCGGCAGGGCGCCCGGCTGCGTATCGATCTGCCGGTGGCGGGCTGACGCGGGCCGCGTCAGCCCGCCGCGGTCCTCAGCTGGTCGTGGCACCACTGCCGGGCCACCTCGGTGACCTGGTCGAGCGCGCCCGACTCCTCGAACAGATGCGTGGCACCGGGCACCACGTGGAGGGTGTGCGGGACGTGCAGCCGCCGGGCCGCTTCCTCGTTGAGCCGCAGCACCTGCTGGTCCCGGCCGCCCACGATCAGCAGTACCGGAGCCCGGACGGCGTCCAGGGCGTCGCCCGCGAGGTCGGGCCGCCCGCCGCGGGAGACGACCGCCGGCACCCGGTCGGGGCGTTCGGCGGCGGCGACCAGGGCCGCGCCCGCGCCGGTGCTGGCGCCGAACAGGACGACGGGCAGGCGCTGGGTGCCGGGCGACTGTGCCAGCCAGTCGATCGCGGCCACCAGCCTGCGGCCCAGCAGGGGGATGTCGAAGCGGAGTTCGGCGGTGCGGACGTCCAGCCGTTCCTCCTCCTCGGTGAGCAGGTCGATCAGCAGGGTGCCGAGTCCGGCGGTGCGCAGGCCGGCGGCGACCTCGCGGTTGCGGGGGCTGTGCCGGGAGCTGCCGCTGCCGTGCGCGAACAGCACGACGGCGCGGGCGGCCGACGGCACGGTCAGATCGCCGGTGAGCGCGGCGCCGTCGGCGGGCACGGTGACCGTCTGGGAGATCATCGGAGGCCTCCTCTCCTCCAATTCCCGGACTTCCGGGGCCGTTCGCACCGCGGTTGCCGGGTCCTTCCGCCCGGCTACCCACACTTCGGCAGCCGTCCCGGCTCCGGCATGGCGCGATCCGTGGGATGTGTGTCGTTGACGCCATACGGCGGGCCGGAGGAGCGTGGAGACGTGACCGATCGCCGCATCGTCTTCGTCGTCTTCGACGGTTTCCAGCCGCTCGACCTCACCGGCCCGCACGAGGTGTTCCGCAGCGCGGGTGACACCTACGGCTGCGAGGTCGTGGCGCCCCTTGCGGGGCCGGTCAGGTCGGGCAGCGGGCTGCTCGTCCACGCCGAGCACGGCGTGGCGGACCTGGGCCCGGCCGGGATCGACACGCTCGTCGTGGTCGGCGGAGGGGGTGTCGACCGGGCCCGGCAGGACGAGGCGCTGGTCTCCTGGATCGCCGCCGCGGCGGCCGGTGCCCGGCGCGTGGCCTCGGTGTGCAGCGGGGTGTTCCTGCTGGCGGCGGCGGGACTGCTGGACGGGCGCCGGGTCACCACGCACTGGGCCCGTGAGGAGCAGCTGGCCCGGGAGCACCCCGAGGTGCGGGTGGACTGCGAGCCGATCTTCGTCCGGGACGGGCGGGTGTGGACGTCGGCCGGTGTGACGGCCGGGATGGATCTGGCGCTCGCCCTGGTGGAGGACGACCTGGGCCGGGACGTCGCGCACGCGGTGGCCCGGCAGCTGGTGCTGTTCCTGCGCCGGCCGGGCGGCCAGTCGCAGTTCAGTGTGGCGTTGTGGTCGCGGCAGCCGGCGACGGACCCGGTGCGGGCCGCCGTCACCGCCATCCACGCCGATCCGGGCGGCAGGCACGACATCGCCGGGCTCGCCGCGCACGCCGGGCTGAGCCCGCGCCACCTCCAGCGCCGCTTCACCGCCGAACTGGGCGTGCCGCCGGCCGCGTACGTCGAGCGGGTGCGCGTCGAGGCGGCCCAGCGCGCCCTCACCGAGGGCGACGAACCGGTCGAGGCCATCGCCCGCCGCTACGGCTTCGCCACCGCGGAGACCCTGCGCCGCACGTTCCACCGCCGGCTCGGCATCGCGCCGTCGGACTACCGCGCCCGCTTCCGCTCCACGGCCGAGCCCGCCGACGCGCACCACGCCTCGTAGAAACGCTCACCCACGTCTCACATAAAGGGGAACCCGTATGACGACATACGGCCTGCTGGTCTTCGAGGACGCCGAGGAGCTCGACTTCGTGGGGCCCTGGGAGGTCTTCACCGTCTCCGCCCGGCTCCGTGACGGCGTCGACTCGGCCGTGCTCATCGCCGAGCACCCCGGGCCCGTGCGCTGCAACAAGGGCCTGCGCGTCCTGCCCGACCACACCCTCGACGACCATCCTCCCCTGGACGTGCTGCACGTGCCGGGCGGCCTGGGAGCGCGGGACGTCCAGCCGCACAACCCGGTGGTCACCGACTGGATCGGGAAGACGGCCGGACAGACCGCGTGGGTGCACGGCGTGTGCACGGGCACGTTCCTCCTGCACGCCGCCGGGCCCGCACGCGGACGCCGGGTGGCCACCCACTGGAGCCACGAGGACACTCTCCAGGCACTCGGCGACGTGACGGTCGTCCGGGACGCCCGCTACGTCGTGGACGGCAACCTGATCACCAGCCAGGGCGTCTCGGCCGGCATCGACAGCGCGCTGTGGCTGGTCGGGCGGCTGCACGGGCGGGACCACGCGCGGGCCGTACGGCGCTACATCCAGTACGACCCGGCGCCGCCGTACCTCGCGGACGAGCCCGTCTGATCCACGAGCCGGGCCGGTCGCTGCATGGGGGCGCGAGCCTCGGGCAGTCGATGTTCATGGGCGGTGACAGGGGCGACGACGGGCAGGGACGGCAGGCGGGCGAGTGCGGGCACCGGGCGGTGCCGCATCCGGAGTACATCCGGATCGAGGCGTGGGCGGCGTGCCGGGAGCACTGTCTGGCGGAGGCCGTCCTGGCGATGGTGGAGTGCTTCACGGACGTCTCGGGAGTGCGTCCGACCGCCGTGGACCGGGTGCGGCTGGCCGAAGCCAGCGACGACGACCTGCTCGCCTCGCTGCTGGATGAGATCATCTTCCGGCTGGAGGAGTACGGCCAGGTGCCCGTGGACGTGGAAGCGGACGAAGCCGACGGTGGCCTGGACGTACGGCTGGCGGTCACCGGCCTGGCGGACGTGGAGATCACCGGGGCGGTTCCGACGGCCGTCGTGTGGAACGAGATGCGGATCGGGCCGGGTCCGTACGGGTGGTCGTGTGAGGTGACGGTCGACGCGTGACCCCGCCGGCCGGGGTGCGCCTACCGTGGGGGTGTGGGCGGCGGCATCGTGACGCTGTTCCTGTGCGGTGACGTGATGCTCGGGCGCGGCGTCGACCAGATCCTGGCGCACCCCGGTGATCCGGCACTGCGGGAGGCGTACGTCGAGGACGCGCGGTCCTACGTCCGGCTGGCGGAGTCGGCGCACGGCCCGGTGCCGGCGCCCGTCGAGCCGTCCTGGCCGTGGGGCGAGGCGCTGCGGGTGCTGGACGAGGCAGCCCCGGACGCCCGGATCGTGAACCTGGAGACGTCGGTGACGTCCAGGGACACGTTCGCCCCGGACAAGGAGATCCACTACCGGATGCACCCGGCCAACCTGCCGGCCCTGGCCGTGGCCCGGCCGGACGTGACCGTCCTCGCCAACAACCACGTCCTGGACTTCGGCCGCCCGGGCCTGCTGGAGACCCTGGACGCGCTGGCCCGGGCGGGACTGCGGACGGCGGGTGCGGGACGTGACACCGGGGAGGCGTACGCACCCGCCGCCGTCCCCCTCCCCGGCGGCCGCCGGCTGCTGGTCCTCGCCCTCGGGGCGCGCACCAGCGGCATCCCGCCCGGCTGGGCGGCGACGGCGGACCTGCCCGGTGTGGGGTACGTGCCCGAGCTCTCGCCCGCCGCGGCCGACACCGTGCTGCGGCACGTGAGGCGGGCCCGACAGGCCGGTGACGTGGTCGTCGTGTCCGTGCACTGGGGCACGAACTGGGGGTTCCGCGTGCCCCGGGAGCAAGTCCGTTTCGCGCACGCCCTGGTGGACGGCGGGGTCGACGTCGTCCACGGCCACTCCTCGCACCACCCGCGCCCGCTGGAGGTGTACCGGGACCGGCTGATCCTGTACGGCTGCGGCGACTTCGTCGACGACTACGAAGGCATCTCCGGTTACGAGGAGTACCGCGACGACCTGCGGCTGGCGTTCCTCGCCTCGGTCGAGGCGGACAGCGGCCGGCTGGCGGGGCTGCGCATGGTGCCGCTGCGGGCGCGCCGGATGCGCCTGGAGCCCGCGTCCCGGGCGGACCGCGCGTGGCTGCGGACGACGCTCGACCGGATCAGCGGCGGGGTGGGGGTGACGCTGGAGACGGACGGCTCACTGGCGGTGACGCGCGGATGAGCCGGTGGAACCAGTGGAACCGGTGGCGACTCGGTCTGCCGGTCCGGCAGCGCCGCATGAGTCAGGAGGTCAGCCCGCCCAGGCCACCAGCCGCTCCCGGTTCTCGGGCGCCCGCAGCCGGGCGAGGGACTGCTTCTCCAGCTGGCGTACCCGCTCGCGGGTCAGGCCGACGCGGCGGGCGACCTCCTCGCGGGTGCGGGTGTGGCCGTCGTGCAGGCCGTAGCGGAGGCTGAGGATCATGGACTCGCGGGGCGCCAGCGTGCCGACGGCCTCGCGCAGTTCCTCGGCGAGGGCCTGGTACTCGGCGACCTCCGGGGCCTGGAGCACCTCGGTGTCGGGGATGAGGTCGCCGACCACGGTCTCGCCGGTCTCGTCCACGGGCGTGTCGAGGCTGACGGCCTGCCGGCCGACGCGACGCAGCCAGCCGATCCTGTCGGCGGCGAGGCCGCTCTCCCGGGCCACCTCCTCGATGCTCGGTTCGCGTTCCAGGTCGAGTCGCAGACGCCGTTCGATCTTGGCCACCTTCTGGAGCTGCTCGACGACGTGCATCGGCAGGCGCACGGTGCGCGCGTGCGCGGCCAGGCCCCGCTCGATCGCCTGGCGTATCCACCAGGTCGCGTACGTGGAGAACTTGAAGCCCTTGGTGTGGTCGAACTTCTCCACGGCCCGGATCAGTCCCAGATTGCCCTCCTGGATGACGTCCAGCAGGGGCAGCCCCCGGTGGGCGTGCCGTTTGGCCATCGACACGACGAGCCGGAGGTTGGCTCGGACCATGTGGTCCTTGGCGGCCTGCCCGTCCCGGGCGGCCTCCTCCAGCTCCCGGCGCCGCTCCGGCGTCAGATCGAGTTCACCGGCGTCGGCTCGTTCCAGTTCCTCCAGCGCCCGTACGCCGGCCTGCATCCGCCGCGCCAGCCGGACCTCGTCCTCCGCCGTGAGCAGCGGTGTCGCCGCGATCTGCGTGAGGTACTGGCCGAGGAGGTCGGGTTCCTCGTCGGGTTCGGGGATGCGGTTGCGCAGCCGTGCGGTGCGAGCGGGGGCGCGGCGGTCCTCCCGGGGCTGTGCCGCTGAGTCCTCTGCCAGGGGAGACATCCTCATGATCCTCCATCCCCTATCTCCGACGGCTCACGGGTACCCGAGGCGATCGGTCCCGAACCGCATGTCCGGGTCCCGCGGGGGTACTCCGGGGCGCATGACCGGCATCGAACTGCGCAGCGACGCGTTCAACGACCACTCCTTCATCGCGCGCCGGTACGCGTACGAGGGACCGAACGTCTCTCCGCCGCTGACCTGGAGCGGCGTACCGGACGACGCGGCCGAACTGGTCCTGCTCTGCGAGGATCCCGACGCCCCGTCGGGCACCTTCGCGCACTGGGTCGTGGTCGGCATCGACCCGCACAGCGACGGCGTCGAGGCCGGGCACTGCCCACCGGGCGGCACGGAACTCGTGAACGGCTACGGGCAGCACGGCTGGGGCGGTCCGCATCCCCCGCCCGGGGACGACGCACACCACTACTTCTTCCGGCTCTACGCCTTGTCCGAACCGTGCGTCCTGCCCGACGCGCCCCGCGCGGACCAGGTGCACGAGGAGGTCGGGAAGCGCCGCATCGCGGACGGCACGCTGGTGGGCCTCTACCAGCGCTGAGACGGCTTACGGGTGGACCGCCCGTGCCTTCGTGTCACAACGGTTGGTTGTGGCGCGGGTGACGGACGGTTGTTTGCCCGGGCGTCCCGGTCCCCGCTTGGATGGCTGCCGGTCAACACCGGGTTGTCCGCGGGAGCTGGGAGTGTGCGCCGGGTATGGCGGGCAGGCGGTCGCTGGGGCGGCGGTTCGGGTGGTTGTGGGGCGCGTACGCGGTCAGCACGGCCGGCACCTGGCTCGCGTTCGACGCCTTCGCGCTGATGGCGGTCCTGGTGCTGGACGCGGGACCGACGCAGGTGTCGCTGCTGGCCGCGGTGGGGCCGGCGGTCGGCGCGGCCGTGTCGGTGCCGCTCGGGCCGTGGGTGGAGGTCCGCCGCAAACGGCCGGTGATGATCGCGACGGACCTGGTCCGGTGCGCGGTGCTGCTGAGCATCCCCGTGGCGTACGCCCTCGGCCGGCTGAGCTTCGGCCATCTGCTGCTGGTGTCGGTGGCCGTCGCGGCGTCCGACATCACCTTCAACGCGGCGGCCGGGGCGTTCCTGAAGGGGCTGGTGCCGCGGCAGGACCTGCTCCTCGCGAACGGGCGGTTCGAGGCGACGACCTGGACGGCCAGCATGGTCGGGCCGCCGCTGGGCGGGGCCGCGATCGGGCTGTTCGGTCCGGTGACGACCGTGGTGGCCGACGCGGTGAGCTATCTGCTCTCGGCGTTCGGCCTCCGGGCGATCGGCGGCGACGAGAAACTCCCGGTGCGGCCCGCGTCCGGCTCCGCCCGGCCCCGGGTGGGCGACCTGCTCGACGGCTGGCGGTACATCCTGGCCGACCCGGCGCTGCGCCCGCTCTTCTTCAACACGGTCCTCGCCAACTCCCTGATCATGGCGGCCTCTCCCCCGCTCATGGTCCTGATGGTCGATGATCTGCGCTTCGCCCCCTGGCAGTACGCGCTCGCCTTCGCGGTGCCCTGCACGGGCGGTCTGCTCGGCTCGCGCCTGGCACCACGGCTCGTCACGCGGTTCGGACGGCACCGGGTCATGCTCGGCGCGGGGGTGCTGCGGGCGGGCTGGTCGCTCGGGCTGGCCTTCGTCGGCCCAGGTGCGGCCGGGCTGGCGCTGGTCATGGTGGTCGAGTTCGGGCTGATCACCTGCTGTGCCGTGTTCAACCCGGTGTTCGCCACGTACCGCCTCGAACGGACCCCCGCGGACCGGGTCATCCGCACCCTGTCCGCCTGGTCGGCCACCGGCAAGGCCACCACGGCGGCCGTGACCGCCCTGTGGGGCCTGCTGGCCCACCTGGCCGGCCCCCGTACGGCCATCGCCCTCGCCGGCGTCTTCCTGCTCTTCACCCCCGCCCTGCTCCCCCGCCGCGACCACACACCGGGCCCCGGCCCCGAGCCGGCTCCCCTGGCGCTGAAGGACGGCGGCTGAACGCCCCGGTCCGCCGGGCCGGGGCCGGGAGCGGCGTCGCCCCCGCCCCCGGCCCGGCCGGCTCAGACGGCCCCGGGCACGTCCTCCGTGACGCCGTTCAGCGGCGAGGACGGATCCGTGCCGTACGGACGGGTGAGGATCTCCAGGCCGTGGCCCGCCGGGTCGAGGAAGTACACGCCCCGGCCGCCGTCATTGCGGTTGATCTTGCGCGGGTGGTTGCCGTGCGGGTCGGCCTGGATGGGGATCCGGGCCGCGACGAGCCGGGCGAGGGCCTCGTCGAACTCGTCCTCGGAGACGAGGAACGCGTAGTGCTGCATGGGGATGTCGGCGTCGATGGTGAGGAAGTCCAGCGTGACGCCGTTGGCGGTCGTCACCGGCAGGAACACCCCGGCCGGTGCCCCGACCTCCAGACCAAGGATCTCCGCCAGGAAACGAGCGGACTTCTCCCGGTCACGGGACAGGACGATGGTGTGATTGAACTCGACTGACACGGTTGAATGCCTCCACGGGCATCTCCGCGGCGCCTCCATGCCTCACCCGGCCGGTGACCGGCACGCGATGCCGCGCGGTGGATCGTAGGCAGAGGTGGTCGCGGTCGTCGAGCGGTTTTCGGCCGTATCGCGCTGCCCACGCCGATCAGGGCCAAGTACCCTCGCCCGCGCCCCTGTTGTCCCGCACGACCCTGACAATTGTCAGGGACCGCGTCGCCCCCGCTCTCCCTACAGTTCTGAGCGTCGGCCACACCTCAGGGGGAACTCGACATGTCCACTCGCATCTTCGCCAGGGCCGCGCTCGTCGGCGCCGGGGCGCTCGCGCTGCTCGGCCCGCTCACCGCGGGGACCGCAGCAGCCTCCGCCGCCGGTGAGGAGGGCACCGCCCGCGTCATGGCCGCGCCGTACGCGGTCGTACCGTACGAGAACGTCAACGTCCGCTACGGGCCGGGCACTTCCTACGGGATCCTCGCCACTGTCTCGGCGGGCCAGCCGCTCGGCGCCTACTGCTGGACCCGCGGCGAGCGCATCACCGACAACGGCTACAGCAACGACGTCTGGGTGAAGCTCCTCGAGGGCTACGTCAGCGCCGTGTACCTCAAGGGCAACGAGTACGGCAACCTGCCGGCCTCGGCGCGCTGCTGACCCGGACCATGACCACTTCCGGCCACACCATCCTCACCATCGTCCTACGGGGGACAGACACATGAAGCGAATGATCAGCCGTACCGCCCTGGGCCTCGCCGTGACCGCGCTCGCCGTCGGCGGCCTCGCCACCACGGCCCAGGCTGCTCCGGCCGTCGCCAACGGCGGCGACCCGACCCTCACCGACGTCTACATCTGGGCCACCGACGTCAACCTGCGCCAGGAGCCGACCACCAACTCGCCGCGGCTCGCGGTCCGTTCGCAGTGGTGGGCGGACGCGATCTGCCAGAAGCAGGGCCAGACGGTGCACGACCCGGCCGTCGGCACGAACAACTGGTGGACCGCCGTCATGGAGCTCTCGGGCAGCGACGTCGCCTGGGTGAACAACCTGTACATCCGGGGCGGCCAGAAGATCGCCGGCGTCCCGGACTGCTGACCGGCGACGCGCCTGCGGCGGGCCACCAGATCTCCCTGGTGGCCCGCCGCAGGCGCGTCGCCGGTCAGCAGTAACCCATCGGGCCCATGTCCGTGTAGTAGACGTAGTCGACGCTGACCCACCCGGTGACGTTGCCCCGGTGGGCCGTCAGGTAGATCCAGTGGCCGTCGGCGTTCCAGCAGTGCGCGGTGAACGTCTCGCGGAAGTAGCCCTGGCCGTGGATCGTGCCGTCCACCGGCCGGCTGCGGATGTTGACGCCGTCACCGAGGAAGTACCCGCCCCGGGACTGCACTTGCTGCGTGTCCGCCACGGAAGCGGGCGTCTGCCCCTGGGCGTGGGCGGTGACGGGTGCCAGGGCCAGGGCCGCGCCCGCCAGGGCGAGACACGCTGCGCGCCGGATGTGTGTGCGCATGGCTGACTCCTTCTTGTCGTCCTGCGTGGGATGGGTGCGCGAAGGGGGCGACCGGAACCCCGGCCGCCCCCTGTGGCGTGTATGCGGCTCAGTACCAGCCGGTCTGGGTCAGGTCGTGGCCCTCGCACGAGAGCACGGCGCGCGAGACACGGCCGTTGAGGTTGTTGCCCATCTGCGTGTAGGCGTAGTTGATGCCCGGGTCGACGCTTTCGGAGACCCAGCCGTCGACACGTCCCACGCCGTTGTTGGAACGGTGGAGTACGGCGACGCAGCCGGGCCGGGAGTTCTCGATCCGGGCGAAGGAGCCGCACTTGTCGGAGTAGAAGTACTTCAGGGCCATGCCTTCGGCGTACTTGGTGGGCCCGATCTGCCGGAAGGTGCCCGAGCAGTAGGAGGTCGTGGGGTACTGCCCCTCGTTCCCGTAGGCCCCGTAGTTGCCGCCCGAGTGCGGCGCGGCCTGGGCGGAGGTGGGGAGAAGCGCCATCACCGCGGCGGCGCCCCCGGCGGCCAGCAGTGTCCTGAGCGATCGGCGGCTCATGAGCCCTCTTTCGTGTGTCGGCGGGTGTTCCGGTCGTGACCGTACGGGCGTCACCACACCTGCGACACCTGACACTTATCAGGGTCGAAAGCCACAGGTCGTCGCGTTACGGCGAGCCCTGACATTCGTCAGGACCGGCCGCCCCGCGCGGGCTCCTAGAGTGTCGGCGCGGGACCAACGACTTCGCCGGACGACCGTGCGACCGGGCACCGGGCCACCCGCGACCAGGAAGGGCAACCATGCGCATTCTCCTGCGCGGCGCCGCGGCGCTCGCGACCGTCGTCACGGTCGCTGCGCTGCCGGGCGGCGCGGCGGCACTCCCCCGGCCGGGGACGGCCGCCCAGGCCGCCCAGGCCGCCCCCAGCGCTCAGATCCCGGACGGCGTCACCGCCGGCGTCGCGGTCTTCGACCGCCGCACCGGCACGTTCACCGAACAGGTCGACGAGAGCGCGCGGTTCCGCTCCGCCTCGGTCGTCAAACTGCTGCTGACCCTGGACTTCCTGTGGAACCGCGGGCCCGGCTACACGATCCCCGAGGCCGACCGGGCGCGGCTGGAGCCGATGCTGCGCGGCAGCGACGACGATGCCGCGAACCACTACTGGTCGGAGTACGGCGGCTCGGCGATCATCGACCGGATGACCACCCGGCTCGGTCTGCGGGACACCGCGCCGCCGCCCGCCGGGTACGAGGGCTACTGGGGCTACACCGCCCTCTCGGCCCGGGACACCGTGGCGATCTACCGCTACATGCTGGACAAGGCGCCCGCACCCGTCCGCGACTTCGTCATGGACAACCTGCGCCGCTCCACGCGCTGTGCCTCGGACCGCTTCGACCAGCACTTCGGCATCGCGGGCTCGTTCGACCGCCCCTGGGCGGTGAAGCAGGGCTGGTCCGGGGAGTACGCGAAGGGGACGTGCGGCGCCTCGGGGGCCGCGGCCGAGGCGGAACCGGCCGCCGCTCCCGCCGCCCGGGTCGCCGCCGGCGTGGACCTCACCCGTCCGGCACTGCACACCACCGGCACGGTGGGCGCGGACGACCGCACGATCGTGGCCGTACTGACGCTGCATCCGGTCGGCACGTCGTACGGGAAGGCGTACACCGATCTCGGCCGGCTGACCCGCTCGCTGAACGTGCCGGGCGGGGTGCGGCCGGCGGGGACCTGGTTCGGCACCTGGGGCGAGTTCGTGAACGTACGGAAGGGCCCGGCCACGGGCGACGCCCGGGTCACGCAACTCCCTGCCGGGGTCGAGGTGCTGGTGGGCTGCCAGACCCGGGGCCAGGTGGTCAGCGTGCCGCCCTACACCAACGAGTGGTGGGCCTATCTGCCCCAGTACGGGGGCTACATCTCCAACATCTACATCAGCTCGCCGGACAACCGGCTGCCGAACGTCCCGGAGTGCGGCTCGCCGCGGCCGTGACGGGAACGGGGGACGAGCGGTGGGCGGGGCCCTGACGGGTCCGGCCCACCGCTCGCGTACATCCGGAGATCAGCGCTCGTACTCGGCGAGATAGCCCAGCACCTTGTCCACGTGCGGGCGTACCCGTGCGGGGACGCCGCCCTCCTCGATGACCGTGCGGTCGCTGGTGCGGTAGCCGGCCGCGACCAGTGCGGGCAGGTCCTTCTTCGGCAGTCCGGCCTGTTTGAAGCGCTGGTCGAGCCAGCACACGTACAGGCTCATGGTGGCGATCGCGTCCGGCGGCGACATGTGGTCCTTGTCGCCGTCGCCGTCCCCGTCCACCGCCCAGGCCCGGAACACCGACGGCGTCCACATGGCGATGCCGTACTCCTCGCTCTCCGGGCGGGCGGCGTCGGCGTCGAAGCCGCTCTCGGCCTTGAGCAGTGCGGCGAGCAGGGCGGGGGTGATCTCCTCGTCGGTGCAGCGGTGGGCGGCGCGGGCGATGACGGGGCGCAGCGCCTCGGGTACGTCGGAGTCCTCCGGGATCTCACCGGGCACCGGTTTCTGCGCGCCGGTGACGGCGGCGGAGGCCCCTCGGTCACGGTCGTCGTCCCGGGTGTCGCCGCCTCCGCCGAGGAGTGCCGTCCCGGCGAGTGCGGCGGCGGTCAGGACGACGAGCCCGGCCGCCACGGCCGGCACCAGGCGTCGCCGACCGGGGCGCGGACCGCCGGTGAGGTCCTCGACCCGGGCGGCGATGTCACGGGCCGTGTGCGGGAGCCGGGTGGTGTGGTCCGGCGCCAGGCAGTCGGCGATCAGCCGGCGCATGTCGTCGCCGAGGCCGCCGTCGAGCCGCAGGGGTGCGGTGCCGCGTGCGTAGGCCTGGGCTGCGAGGGAGCGGGCCCGGGCCGTGGCCCCCGGGAAGGGGTGGAGTCCGCCGGTGAGCACCTGGTGGGCGAGGACGCCGAAGGCCCAGATGTCGGCGGTGGGCCGGACCACGGCGCCCTGGGTACCGGTGCGCTGGGACCACCACTCGGGCGGCAGGTGGTCGAGGGTACCGAGTGGCGGCAGATGGGCGTGCGTGCCGTCGAGTTCGGCGGCCAGCCCGAAGTCCGCCAGCCACACCTGCCCGCCCGGGCCCAGCAGGACGTTGGCGGGTTTGAGGTCGCCGTGCACCCAGCCGGCGTCGTGCATGTGGGCGAGTCCGGCGGCGACTCCGCGCAGGACGCGGTCGGCGCCGTCGATCGGCCCGCCGGTTCGGGCCGCGTCCAGGACGTCCTTCAGGCTGGCCTCGGCGCGGTCCATGACCAGCGCGATGGCACCGTCCAGGGCGGGCAGTTCCGGTGCCTCGACGGTGCACACGGCGTGGGTGCGCACGAGGTGGGGGTGATCGGCCTCGGCACTGAACCGGACCTCACGTTCGACGAGTTCGCCGAGCGCGGCGCGCTGCCCTGGCCCCAGGGCACCGGTCGGGAGCACCTTCACGGCCGCGGGCGTGCCGTCGGCGACGGTACGGGCCTCGTAGACGGTCCCCCAGCCGCCGGAGCCGACGACCGCGCCCACCTCCCAGCCCTCGATCCGGAAACCCTCCGGAAGGCGGGGCGGCCCGGGTATCTCCAGGTCGTCCGGGGCGTCGGATCCCGTCATGCGTCTGCCTCCTGCGGCGTGAGGCGGCCGGCGCCGCGGGACGGCAGCAGGCCGAGGTGTTCCTCGCGCACCAGGCCGAAGCGCAGGGCGACGGAGGCGAGCCGGGTGCGCTTGGCTCCGGTGCGGCCGCCGTCGGCTCCGGTCGCGGTCTCCTCGCCGAGGTCCAGGCGCAGTTTGGCGAAGGCCAGGTAGTCGATGTGGTAGTTGACGGCGGAGCGGGTCAGGTCCCGGCAGGACTCCAGCGGCCGCAGCCGCTCCACGATCTGCCCGACTCCGGGCAGCGCCGTGTCGGAGGGGTCGCGCAGCCGGGGTTCGCACAGGGCCACCAGTACGAGGAAGTACTTCGACGTCGGGTCCAGGGCGAAGGGGTGGACGGTCTGTTCACCGCCGCCCTCCGCGGACTGCTCACCGAGGTAGGCGTGCTGGGGCGCGAACACCTTGAAGGTCGCGGTGCCGGACAGGGCCGGGAGCACCACGCGCGAGAACTCGAACGGCACGGGCGCGCCGAGCCGCCCCGGGGCGACGGTCAGGTACTCGCCGGCTCCCTCCAGGTTCTCCACGACGTACGACACGCTGCGGCTGAAGTTGGACAGCCGCCAGTAGTCCCCGGCCGCCTCCAGCTGCCCGGCCCGGCGCGAGATCCCGGGGTCGGTCAGCACGATGCGCACCCCCGCGCCGCCGGGCGTGCCGCGGCCGAAGTCGGCGATGTCCCCGGGCCCCAGATGGATCAGGTCGGGCCTGCCCGTCTCGTCCGCACCCCACTGTGTGGGTCCGGGCAACTGCACGATGATGGTTTCCACGCGGACTCCCCCGCTGATGACGCCCCCGATTTGGTCGCGAGGATTGTACGGGCGGATTCCGCTTGCGCGGAGGCGGCAGGGCCCGCGTCAGCCGGCTGTTCTCGGACGCCGTGCGACGAACACGAACTCCCGGCCCGGCCGGTCGGGCGCGTCGCGCACGTCCTCCACCACATAGCCCTGCGCGGCGAGTTCCGCCTCGACCTCGTCCCGCTCGCGGAAGCGCAGCGTCGACTCCGACGTCAGCACCTGCCCGTCCGAAGCGAAGACGTAGGTCCACCGGAACGTCACCAGCGGCCCGCTCACGTCGAGCAGATCGGCCCAGGACTCGACGGCGCCGGCACCGGGGACGTCCGTCACGGTGTGCGTGGCCTCGCGGTTCCACTCCTCCCAGGCGCGGCGGGCGGGAATCCGGGTCTCGAACACGAAACGGCCGCCGGGCCGCAGCGCTTCACGGGCCCCTCGCAGGGTCCTCCCCCAGTCCTCGGGATCGACGACCTCCTGGACGGCGTTGCCGGTCATCGTCGCCAGGTCGGCGGTCAGGGGCGGCAGGGTCGTCGCATCGCCGTGGATCCACCGCACCCGCTCACTGCCGGGCTTGCCGCGCGCCACCTCCAGGGATGCCCCGGCGGGATCGACGCCGACGACGTCGACGCCGCGTTCCGCCAGCAGCAGCGCGAACACGCCCGTGCCACAGCCGATGTCGAGCACCCGGCGCGCCCCGAACTCCTCCGCCATGCGCAGGTACGGTTCGAGATCGGCGCGGTCGGGGTCGAGCGGGTCGTACACCGCGGCGAGCCTCGGATGCCGGAAGCACTCGTCTGCCATGCGCCCGAAGGTACGAGGGGGCCGCGGTGCGGGCCACGGGTTTTCGGCCTCCGGTTTTCGACTTCCGCCCGCGCGCGTCTCAGCCCAGGCAGATGACGAGCAGGCAGAGCTCCTTGGAGTCGGATCCGGAGCCGGACTCGGAGTTCGAGGGAGGCGGAGTGGTGCTCGCCTCGGACGGCGGTGTCTCGGGGGACGCGGGCTGCGTGTCCGAGCCGGTGTCGGCGGCGGGCGGGGTCGTCTGCTCGGTCTCCGTCGACGTGGACTTGCCGGAGTTGCCTGTGACCGTGCCGACGGTGTTCGGGACGGTGGTCCTCGGCTGCGTCGTCTTCGGCAGCTCGCGGGGCTCGGCGGCCGCGTCCGTCCGGGGGTCCGCCGGGGTGCTGCGGGGAGCGGTGGTCCGGGGCTGCTGCGCGCGCCGCGAGGTGCGGTCGGTGTGCGGCGGATCGGTGGGCGTGGGCGAGGACCGCGGGGTGTCGCGCCGGGGCGACGTCGGTTCGGTGTACGTCGGCGCCTGTCCCCCGGTGCCGCCCATGGTCGTGTCCTCGGGCGCCGTGGCCGACTGGACGCCGTTCGTCGAGTCGCCCTTCATGGCGGCGACGGTGAGACCGCCTCCGACGAGCGCGACGGCGGTCGCCACCACGGCCCGGCGCTGGCTCTTCTTCCAGCGGGCCATCTGACGACGCCGCGCCGCACGCCCTTGCTGTGGTGCCTGGTAGCCGTCGGACCCGTTGACGCCGGCGGCCTCGTGTCCGTCGGACGGGTCCGTGTCCGGGCTCTCGTGACCGTCGGACGGGTCGGTGCCCAGGGACTCGTGGCCGCCGGACGAGCCGGTGTACGCGAGGGGGAGCTCACGCGTGCCGGCGCGGTGGGTGTCCCACACGCTCCCGTCGTCCCACACGTTCCCGTCGCGCCATGCGCCGGAGGCGGCCGGGTGCTCCCATGCGGCCGGGCCGGTACGGCCGTCGGCGGCGGAGGGGTCGATGTCCGGGGCGTAGGCGCCGCACCCCGGGCAGACCAAGGCGCCGTTGAGGTGCCTACGGCACGAGGAGCAGTAGTCCATGTGGCCTTCCCGATCTTGCTGTGCCGACGGCTTGCCGACCGCGGCCTGGTCACGTTCGCACGTGGGATCGAGCCGTAACGCTAACGAGACTTTGGAAGGGGGATGTGCAGCATGTGTGACACCCCTGAGCAGATCCTCTGCATCTCACGTGTGCCATGAGCGACCCGTGAGTAAAGGTGACGGGGCGTGGGCATCCTGGGGCCCTTGCCGAGGCGGGACCAGGAGCCCGGCCCGTGTTCCCGCCTCAGGCGGCCGCCACGAACGGGAATCTCACGCTTTCGCGCCCCAACTCACCGAATTTTCCTGCGAACTGACGCACAACCCTTTGAATGCCCAACGGGTCACATCATGCAGGAGCAACCACCTCGAAGAGTTGCAAGGGGGAAATATGAGATTCACCCGTTCCGTCCTGGCCGCGTCGGCCTTGGCGGCGCTGACGGTGGGGACCACGACCGCCCTGGCGTCACCCGCCTCCGCCGCGCCCAACACCACTCCGCAGAAGGTCTGCGGCAGCGCCTACAAGACGGTGAACTCCGCGGCCGTCGGTTCCCTGGGCACCGTCTACCTGACGTACAACGCCGCCAACGGGCAGAACTGCGTCACGACCATCCGCAACAACCCCGGTACCGCCGTGGACATGGGCGCGTGGATCTACGTCCCCGACACCGAGGAAAGCCACGAGGACGTCGGGCGCTTCTCGTCCTTCGCCGGACCGACCTACGTCTACGGCAAGGGCCACTGCGTCGACTGGGGCGGCAGCATCAAGAACGTGTACGTGCAGGTGTACGGCTCCAACTGCGGCGCCCTGAAGGAACACCGGGTCACGTTCACCCGCTGACCGGCCGCTTCCGCTGAACCACCGCGAAACACCCCCCTGCCGGGCCATCACGATCCCGCCGCCGTCGCGCGGGAGCCGTGGTGGCCCGGTGCCCGTGCTCGGGCGCACCGCCCGGCGTCGTCCTGCTCACGCCTCGCCGCGTACTTTCAGCACCACCTTGTTGAGCACCCACAGCCCGATGCCGATGGCCACCAGCACGCCCGCCCGGATGTAGACCTCCGCGGGCCGGTCGGACAACGGGCTGGCCAGGATCAGGGCGGTGATCGCACCGAGCACCGGCAGGGCGGTCGGCGTACGGAAGTGCTGATGGTCGACGCGGTCGCGGCGCAGGACGAGGACGGCGACGTTGACCACGGCGAAGACGCACAGCAGGAGGAAGGCCGTGGTGTCGCCGAGGCCCTCGATCTCCCCGGTGGAGACCAGGCCGATGGCGAGGAGCGAGACGAAGACGATACCGACGACCGGGGTGCGGCGCCGGGGCAGTACGCGGCCCAGGGCACGCGGCAGGATGCGCTCGTTCGCCATGCCGTAGCACAGGCGGGACGCCATCATGATGTTGATCAGTGCCGAGTTGGTGACCGCGAAGAGCGCGATCAGGGCGAAGAGCTTGGGCGGGAAGTCGATCCCGCCGGCCTTGACGACCTCCAGCAGCGGGCCGCTGGAGTCCTCCAGCACGCGGTAGTCGACGAGCAGCGAGGAGACCAGGGCGACCAGGACGTAGATGGTGCCGGTGACGGCGACGCCGATGAAGATGGCGCGCGGGAACGTCCGCACCGGATCCTTGGTCTCCTCGGCCATGTTGACGGAGTCCTCGAAACCGACGAAGGCGAAGAAGCCGAGGGCCGTGGCCCCCAGCACGCTGGTGAGCAGCGCGTAACCGCTGCCCTCCGCCTGGAACTCACCGAGCCGGGAGGGTTCGCCGTCACCGGTCAGGACGGCCCAGGCGCCGATCGTGAGGATGACGAGCAGACCGGTCAGTTCGACCACGGTGAGGACCACGTTGGTCTTCACGGACTCCGACACGCCGCGCAGGTTCAGGGCCGCCAGGGCGAGGATGAACAGGATCGCGACGAGGGTGGGCGGGAAGAAGTCCGTGAACTCGGACAGGTAGTCGCCGCTGAAGGCGCGGGCCGCCGCGCTCGCCGAGGAAAGACCCGAGCACATGACCATGAAGGCGACGATGAACGTCAGAAACGGGACCTGGAACGCCTTCTGGGTGTAGAGCGCGGCTCCGGCCGCCTTCGGGTACTTGCCGACGAGCTCGACGTACGAGGCGGCTGTCAGGATCGCCACGACGAACCCGATGACGAACGGCAGCCACAGCGCCCCGCCGACCTTGCCGGCGACCTGACCGGTGGTCGCGTAGATGCCGGTGCCGAGGATGTCACCGATCACGAACAGAATCAGCAGTTTGGGGCCTATAACCCGCCTCAGCGGGGTGTCGTCGTCCCCTCTCTCCGATGTGGCGGCTGCATCCCTGCCGGTTGCGGACACGAAAGCTCCCTGAGGTGTTCGACACGGACCGGAACAACGTCTCCCCTGCCCGGCAGACCAGGTGCTGATGCCTTGTCGCGCCAGTGCGCAAAAACGTTACGGGACAGGCGCGTTGACCACCGAGGTGGCGACGGCAGCGACAGGAGTGCTCCGTGTGATCCGATGCGCCCCGCTTCAGGGCTTGTGGCCGGATGTGCCGGAGTGTCGGATTCGGCTGGTCGGACCACCCACGCATGCCGTTCTTCAGCCGTGAGGCGGCCGTCGCGCTGCGCGACATCCGCCGCATGACGGAGGAGTGCCCCGGCCCGGACGGGATGCACCATCATCAACGAGCTGGGCAGCCTGCTGAAGGAGCAAGCGAACGGCCAGGGGCACGTCAACCTGGTCGCCGCGGTGGCGGCCGAGCACGGCATCGGTCTCGCCGAGGTGTTGCTGAAAGTGTGGGAGCTGTACGAAAGGTTCGTCGGGCTCATCCGCGTAGCCGCCGCCCGGAGGGACCAGCGCGGCCAGGACGCCGGTGCGCGGCGACGTCGAGCGGGAGTTCACGCTTAACAACCCCGACTACGACGGCGAGGCCCCGCACTCCGTTGGCGAGCTGGCGCTGCTGCTGGAGCGCAAACCGCGCGCCCTGCCCGACAGGGCGAACAGGTCCGCCTCGCGCTGCCCCACCGGCAGCGACAGCAGAGCGTGCCGGTCGCCGCCCAGGTCCGGTCGGGTGCCCCGTGCAGCAGCAGGCCCCGCCCGGCCGGGGCCCGGTCCAGCCCGGTCTCCCAGGGCTCCGGCGGGAGCTGCGGCACGACGTCGTTGTTGACGATGCGGTGGGTCCGGAAGGTGTAGACACCGTCCGCTGTCAGACGCGGCTCCTCCAGCACGGCCAGGACGTCCGGGTAGATCGAGTCCAGGGACTCGGCGGTGCCGTGCCGTGCGCCAGTCCACACCCGGCCGAAGCCCCATGTCGCCGCCTGCTGCTGCGTGGTTGCCTCGTCCTTGTAGGTCAGCGCATCAATTGTCGATCGCCCGTTTCTCTCACGCGGTCGCGGCGCTGCTCGGGCGGGCCTTTTTCGTGGTCTGGCGCGGCACGTCCGACCCGTCCTGAAGATCGGCGGCGAACGCCTCGGCCGTCGCCTCCGCGGCAATGTCGCTCAGGTCTTCGTTGATCTCGTGGGCGACTCGCTTGGCGTCCATCGCCAGCTTTACGGAGGACTTCACAGTTCCTCGGACGACCGGCCTGATCAGCTTCTTCAGGAGAGGCGCCGACGCTACCCCCACCAGGAATACGGGAATCACAGGAAGCATTGTCAGTACAGCCCTTCTCGCAGCTTGCCGGAATTATCGGACAGTGTTCTGGAAATCCGAGCTTAGCCCCCCAGAAACTCTCTCACCAGGGCATCTCATGACGTTCACCCGTTCGTGTGCACACTGCCCGACGTTGATCTTTTCCGTCTCCCCGTGACCTACCGTGCGAGACAGGCACGCTGTAATTGTCCGCCTCCACGTGAGAAAACTGAGCCGGGAGTGAATGTGGAAAAGACAGCAACTGACGAGGCCGTTGCTGGGGCTGAGCCCACATCAGAGGAAGTGCTGTATTCCGCTGAAGTACGCCATGCGAACGGGAAATGCACTCTCACCATCAGCGATCACCTGCACGGCGATGTGGAAGTTTACGTGGTGCCGAAAGCGGCCGTGAAGAAACTCCCCTTCTATCTCGCGATGCTCAGGAGCAAGCTTTCCTGAAAGGCGCGAAAGGCGTCATGCCTGCCGCTGGGCCACCAGGGGCACGGCCGGCCGGGAGTCGGTGAGCAGGGAGTGGGCCAGGACGCCGTAGAGGGTGTCGTTGGGGCCGTCGGCGATACGGAGGCCACGAATGTCGCGGAGGCGCTTCTCCATGGGGGTGCGGCGGGTGTAGCCCTCGCTGCCGTGCAGTTGGAGGCCGATGTCGACAGCTCGGTAGGACACGTCCGTGGCGAGGGCCTTGGCGGCGGAGCAGGCCGCCACGTCGACATCCTCTCCGTCCCGCTCGATCCGCTCCAGCAGGGAGAAGCACCAGGCCGTGGCCGCCTGGACCTCGGCCGCGGCCGTGCCGAGCCGGGACACGACGGACGGGACGTTCGCCAGGGACGTGCGGCCTACGCTGCGGCGGCGGGCCCGGGCCATCGTCTCCTCGATCGCCGCGGTCGCCGCACCCAGGCAGACCATCGCCATCATCAGACGCCAGCCGGAGAAGTGGCTGTCGAAGATGCGGCGGCCGTCGCCGGGCCTGCCGAGCAGCAGTTCCTTGCCGACGCGCACGTTGTCGAAGTGCAGATGGCCCAGGCTCCAGCCGCGTAGCCCGAGGGGCACGGTGGTCTCCGTGAGGACGCCGGCGGTCGCGGTCGGCAACCACAGCGCTGACAGCGGGACTTCGCGCAGCCACGCCCCGTCGGCGTCCTGCCCGGCGGCCTGTTCGGTTCCGACCACCTTGCAGAAGACGACGAACCCGGTGGCCTCCTCGACGCGATTCACCAGACCCTTCGTGCCGGAGAGCAGCAGATGGTCGCCCTGGTCGACCGCTACGGTGCGCAAGCCGCGCAGATCGGAACCGGAGTGCGGTTCGCTCGACGCCACGCCCGCCAGCTCTCCGCAGCCCACGATCCTGTCATGGACCGTGCGGGCGACGAGGGGCCTGCCGTACCGCACGGCCATGGCGCCGTGTCCCGAGCTGAAGATCTCCCGCGCGTCACAGTCCCGGCGCCCGGCGAGGAACATGGCCAGCCCCTGGGCCACTCGTTCGAGGTGCGGGGGAACAGTCCGGGTCGCCCGGTCCCCCGCGACACCGCACGCGTGCGCCGGCCCGGTCTTGGCGCGCGGTAGGTCGAACCCCGTCAGTCCGGCCTGGGCGGCGCGCTTGCGCAGATCGAGCCACGGCGGCCGGGCCGCCTCCTCCGTGACCGGCTCGGGCAGGTGCATGTCGAGGAAGTCGGTGACGGAGGAGGCGAAGTCCTTCAGGGCGGGATGGCGGGCGAGAACGGCGCAGGATTCCGAGAGAAACACGTGCGGTGTCCTAACGGCTCGTGGGATGAGGGGGGTTCACCTGGCGGAGTCCGGGGGCGGGCTCCCCGGTCGTGCGCGGTGGGGACGCGGACGCGGCACTCGCCCGCCGGGGCGCGGACGGGTGCCGCCCGGTGGGTCTCACGCTCCGCCGTCCGTCGCTTCGGCGAGGCTGCGCGGCCGCATGTCGGTCCACACCCGGTCGACGTGGTCGAGGCACGCCCGACGTGTGTCCTCCGGGTGCGCGACGGCCCATCCTTCGGGTACGTCGGCGAAGACCGGCCACAGCGAGTGCTGGCCCTCGTCGTTGACGAGCACCAGGAAACGGGCGTCGTCGTCCTCGAACGGGTTGGTCGCATGCGTCATGTCGGTTCTCCTGGTTCTCGTGGCCGGGTCCGGGTGAGCGAGGCGTCGGCGGGTCGAGTGGGGAGGAACGGAAGGGCGTCATGAGCGCGCCCGCGCGGTACAGGGCTCGGCGTGCCCGCTCCTCGATCGGAGCGGGCACGGCGAGGGCCTGGGGTCGGTCACCCGCACATCAGCGATGTCGAGTGACCGGTTGGCGCCGATCATCGGACAGGCGGGGAATCAGACAGCCATCCTGCCAGGTCAGTGGCGGTTTTCGGGACGCTGTCCGCCGCTGCCACCCGAACGAATGACAAGCGGCTGATGGCCGTCCGTCAGGCGGGTGCGGGACTGCCGGCCTGGAGCTGCCACAGGGTGGTGTAGGTGCCGCCGCGTGTCACGAGCCCCTCGTGCGTGCCGTGTTCGGCCACCACTCCCCCGGGTCCCATCACGTAGATCTGGTCGGCGTGCTGCACGGTGGACAGCCGGTGGGCGATGACGACCATCGTCCGGTCCGTCCCGAACACCTGGAGGGCCTGCTGGATGATGGCCTCGGTCTCGTTGTCGACGGCGGAGGTGGCCTCGTCGAGGATGATGACCGGGGGGTCGCGCAGGATGGTCCGGGCCAGCGCGATGCGCTGCTTCTGCCCGCCGGACAGCGCGGCGCCCCGTTCGCCGACGCGGGTCGCGTAGCCGTCGGGCAGGCTGTCGATGAACGCGTCGGCGCCTGCTGTGCGGGCAGCGGTGACGAGTTGCTCGTCGGTGGCGTCGAAGGTGCCGTAGCGGATGTTCTCCGCGATCGTCGCGTCGAACAGGAAGGGCTCCTGGGTGACGTATCCGATGGCGCGGCGCAGGTCGGGCAGCGCGAGGGTGCGCACATCGGCGCCGTCGAGCAACACCCGTCCGTGGTCGGGGTGGTGGAAGCGCATCAGCAGTTTGGCGATGGTGGTCTTGCCGGCGCCGCTGGTACCGACGATTCCGGTGGTGCGGCCGGGTGGGACGACCAGGGACGTGTCGCGCAGGGCCGGCGGCCGACCGGGGTAGGCGAAGGTCACGTTCCGCAGTTCGATCTCACCCTTGACCTGCTGTCTGGGCATCGGGCGCCCCTCGGCGAACGGTTCGAGGGGGAGGTCGTGCAGCCGCTCCACCCGGTCCAGGGCGGTGACCGCGCGCTGGTACTGGTCGGTGGTGCTGCCCAGTCGGGACAGCTTCAGCATGGCCATGCCCGGCATCTCGATGAGCGGGCCGAAGGCCGCGGTCGACAGGGTGCCCCGCAGGACGGCCCTGCCGCCCAGGAGCACCGTGCCGACCAGTGCCGAGCCACCGGCCAGCCGCAGGATCTGCGGCGGGATCGCCGAGCTGCGTCCGCCGGCGCGGTCGGCCTCGCTGCACTCGCGGTTCAGCTCGGTGATACGGGCGATCTCGTGCTCTTCGGTGACGGCGGACTTGATGGTGGTGTGGGCGTGGAGGTTCTCGGTCACGCGGCCGTTCAACCGTGCTCGACGGGCGTCGGAGGCGGCGTGGCCGGCCACCGCGCGTTCGTGGAAGCGGAAGGACAGCCAGGCGACGAGCGGGATCGGTGCGAGGGCGATCCAGGCGATCTGCGGAGCGAGCAGCAGGAAGGCCGGGATGAGGAGCGCCAGGCTGACGCACATCTGGACGACGTCGTTCATGTTGGTGCCGACGAAGGTGCTGATCTGGCCGATGTCCTCGGACAGGACGGCGTTGACCCTGCTGACGCGTTCCTTCTCCAGGTCGGCCGGTGCCACGCGCTGGACGTGCTCGTAGGTACGGGTGCGCCAGTCGTCCTCGATGGTCTGCGCCAGTTGGCGCCAGACGACACTGGCCCCGTAGCCGAAGGCCGCCATGGCGAGGCAGGCCGTTCCGGCGGCGCCCACCAGAAGCGACAACTGGGCGGTGACTCCGGCCACCCCGTACTTGGCGAGAGTCGCGCTGCCGCCCTTGGCGACCAGCAGCACGATCGAGGGGCTGAGGGCGAACAGCGCCATCTCCGCCAGTTGGGAGAGTCCCGAGAGCAGTGCCGCGAGAGCGAACTTGCGCTTGTGCGGGCCGATGATGCGGCGCAAAGGGCGGCGGCGCGCCGCGGCCTCGTCCGCCGGCTGTTTCGCGCTGTCGGACCTGCGCCACGCTCTTCGGACCACGGCTGTCGTGGCGACGGCGGTCAGTCCGAGGGTGAGCAGGGGTTTGCTGAGCAGCGTCAGGAGGAAGGGCCCGCCGACGATGGCCGCCGCCACGGCACCCGAGGCCCCGAGGATCCTCGGCAGCCAGCGTCCGGCGCCCGCGCCGTCACCCCGGTCCTCCGGCACGCCCACGCCGGGCCGTGCGGTGGTGTCGGGCCACGGCAGGTTCGCCGCGGTGGCGCGCAGGGCTGCCAGCGTCCGGGCGATCGCCTGCCGCAGCAACCGAGCGGCCTCGCGCGGAGTGAGGGTGCGGTCGTGCCTCACCAGCACCCGGCCGGTGACCGGGCTGGCGTGCACTTCCTCGATGCCCGGGGTCTCGAGGAGTGACGTCTCGGTCAACCGCGCCGAGGCGGGTCTGCCGCGCAGGAGGTCCACCTCCCAGCGCTGACGGCCGGGAACGATCGAGCGTGGCCGCATCCTCGCTCTGGTGGGGGTACGTCGTGTCGTCGGGCGGTCGCCCGGGGGACTTTCGAGCAAGGCCATCGCGTCAGTCACTGCTCTCCATGAAGCTCCAGTAGCCGGAGATCGCGGCATCGCCGATCTCGGGGATCACCACGCCCAGTTTCCGCAGCCGCCGGACCGTCCTGTCGTTCCCGAACTCCAGGGTCGGCCCCTGTGCGGCCTGCTCCTTCCCGGCATGCTCCTCCAGGTAGGCCTGGTAGGGCAGGATCGGCAGCTCCTGTCCCCGTTCGGTCGCGCGACGCAGGCGTCGCAGCCAGTCGGTCAGCGGGAGTTGTTCCGAGCGCGTCCCGTGCGTGCGGTCGTAGGCGGCCATGAAGGCGCCCGGTCCGATCCTGCGCGTGTCGTGAAGGTGGTGGACGCGGCCGGTCCCGTCGCTGTCGCGCAGCAGCTCCACGAGAGCGGCGGCGAGGACGTCGACGGGCAGCAGGGTCTCCTCCAGTGCGGGATCCACCGGATGACAGCCGAGCGCCGCGCAGCTGGTGAGCAGCCGGGAGAACATGTCGTCCCGGTTGACCGCACCGGTCGAGGAATGGGCCCAGATGCGGCCGAGGCGGTGGATGCCACCGCCGGCTCCCCGCTCGAAGGCACGCTCCACCAGCCGGTCGGCCACCCACTTGCTCGCCGCATAGCCCTTCCCGAACGGGTGCCGTTCACCGTCGATCGGCGAGTCTTCCGTGACCAGCCGGGACTCCTGGCCGGGTCGGAACACTCCGAGGGTGGAGAGGTGGTGGAACGCCTTCGGACGGCCTTCGCCCGCCAGGTGCAGCAGGGTCCGGGTGCCCTCCACGTTGGCGGGCTTCAGCCGTGCGTAGGGCGAGAGGTGGTGGACGTACGCGCCGCTGTGGACGATCGTGTCGATCGTCTCGCGCAGCCGCGCCCAGTGTGTCCGGCCGATACCGAGACCGGCGGCGGCCAGGTCCCCGCGCACGATGTGCAGGCGTGGATCGTCCACCGTCGCCGTGATGCCGTAGGTCCGCAGGACTCCGGCCAGCCGCTCGCGCGCCTCGGCGTCGGTCCGCGCGCGGACGAGGCAGTGCACATGTGCGGTTGTCCTCCGCAGGAGTTCGGACAGGAGGAAGGCTCCGACGAATCCGGTGGCTCCGGTCAGCAGGACCTCGCGTGGGTCACCGGCTCGCCGGGGGTCGGAGGTGACGCGCGGGGCGGGGGCGAAGCGCAGGGCGGGAGCGAGTTTCGCCTCTGTGTCGGGCACCCACGACGTCGTGGTGTCCGGGCCGCCCGCACGGAGACGCCTGGCCAGGCCCGCGGGGGTCGGTGCCTCCAGGAGCGCCGACAGGCTGAAGGGGACGGCCAGGGTCTCGCCGATCCGGCTCGCCAGGCGGGTGGCTAGCAGGGAGTGGCCGCCCAGGGCGAAGAAGTCGTCGTCGACGCCGACCGCGGGCACGGCCAGTACCTCGGCGAACAGGTCGCACAGGGCCCGCTCCTCGGAGGTGTCGGGGGCACGGCCGCCGCCGGCGCCGGTGGTGAAGTCCGGCGCGGGGAGGGCACGGCGGTCGAGCTTGCCGTTCGAGGTCAGCGGCAGGGCGTCGAGCACCGTGAACGCGGACGGCACCATGTGGACGGGCACGCGCTCCCGGAGGAAGGACCGCAGCTCGGCCGGATCGATCCCGGTGCCGGCGACGGGTACGACGTAGGCGGCCAGGCGGGTCTCTCCGCGGTGGTCGTCGCGGGCGAGGACGGCCGCGTGGGCGACCCGGGGGTGCGAGGAGAGGACGGACTCGATCTCACCGGGTTCGATGCGGTGGCCGCGGATCTTGACCTGGTCGTCCGCCCGCCCGGCGAAGACGAGTTGTCCGTCGCGGCGCCATCGGGCCCGGTCGCCGGTGCGGTACATCCTCGCCCCCGGCGGGCCGTAAGGATCGGCGACGAACCGCTGGGCCGTCAGGCCCGGGCGGCGCAGATAACCGCGCGCCAGTCCGGCGCCGGCCACGTACAGCTCGCCGGTCACCCCGGGCGGCACCGGTCGCAGCGCCGCGTCCAGGACGTACGCGCGGGTGCCGGGGACCGGCCGGCCGAGGACCGGGTGCGCGGCGGCGTCGAGCCGCGCCTGGAGCGAGTCGACGGTGCACTCGGTCGGCCCGTACATGTTGTGGGCCGCCAGCCCGTCCACCGCCCGCAGTTCTCTCCAGAGCCGGTCCGGCAGCTCCTCGCCGCCGAGCACGGCCACGCTCGGTCGCCATCGCCGCTCGGTGAACAGGCCGCGGTCGTACAGGACGCGCATGTACGAGGGCGTGACGTCGACCGAGTCGATCCGGCGCTGGATCAGCCAGGCCATGAACCGGTCGGCATCCACCCAGGTGGCGGCGTCGGGCACATGCAGCTCGTGACCGGCCGTCAGGGCGGCGAGCTGGCTCCACGAGGCGTCGAAGGACACCGAGGCGGTCAGCGCGACCCGCAGACGCCGGTTTCCGAGGCGTTCGGCCGCCGGTCCGAAGACCTGGCCCCCGTACTGGGCCGCGACGTTGACCAGGCTCGCGTGGCACGCGACGACACCCTTGGGCACCCCGGTCGATCCCGAGGTGTAGATCACGTAGGCCGGATGGTCGGGCGACAGCCGGGTCACCGGATCACTGTCCGGCAGGCCGTTCACCTCTTCCGCGGTCTCCGGCGCGTCCAGCAGCAGGGACGGAGTACCCGGAATCCGGGCGGTGGTGGTGTTCGCGAGCAGCAGCGCGGGCCGTGCGTCCTCGGCCATGGCCGCGAGACGCGGGGCCGGGTACTCCGGGTCGAGCGGCAGGTAGGCGGCCCCCGCCTTGAGCACGGCGAGCACGGCCACGACGAGATCGTGCGAGCGGGGCAGGGCGAGGGCGACCACGTCCTCCGGGCCGACGCCGCGGGCGCCCAGTGCGTGAGCGAGCCGGTTCGCCCGCGCGTTCAACTCCCCGTATGTCAGGGTGGCGCCGTCCGCCACGACGGCGACCGCGTCGGGCGTGGCACGCACCTGTGCCTGGAAGAGCTCCGGAATCGTGCCCTCCGCCACGGGCCGGCCGGTGTCGCCGAGGAGGTCGCGGCGTTCGCTGCCGGACAGGACGTCGATGCGGCTGATCGGTCGGTCCGGGTCCCGGACGACCGCTTCCAGCAGGCGCACCCAGCGTGCCGCGAGGTCCTCGACCGTGCCGTGGTCGAACAGGTCGGTGGCGTAGTCGACGGTGCCGTCCAGGCCGAGGCAATCGCCCTGCGCGGAGCGCTTCTCGTAGACGCCGATGTCCAGGTCGAACTTGGCGGTCCCGGTCGGCACCGGCATTCTGGAGCTCTCCAGTCCCGGCAGCCCGAACACCGCGGCCTCGTCGGCGTCGAGGGAGAGCGCGACCTGGAACAGCGGGTGGCGGGCTGGTGACCGGGTCGGGTTCAGCGCCTCCACGACCTGCTCGAACGGCGCCTCCTGGTGCGCGTAGGCGGCCAGTGCGGCGGTGCGGACACGGTCCAGCAGCCGGGTGAAGGCGGGATCGCCCGAGGTGTCGGTCCGCAGCACCAGCGTGTTGACGAAGAAGCCCACCAGGTCGTCCAGGGCCTGATCCGTACGGCCGGCGATCACGGTGCCGACCGGCACGTCGGTGCCCGCGCCCAGCTTCGTCAGCAGCGCCGCCAGTCCCGCGTGCAGCACCATGAAGAGGCTCGCGCCCGACCGGCGCGCCAGCTCGCTCAGCGCCGTGTGCAGTTCCGCGTCGATGCGCAGGCGGACCCGGGCGCCGCTGTGGGACGGGACGGCCGGGCGGGGCCGGTCGCAGGGAAGCGTGAGCTCCTCGGGGAGTCCCGCCAACGTGGTGGTCCAGTGGGACAGTTGGCGGCTGAGGAGGCTGTCGGACTCGTCGTGGTCACCCAGGAGCCGACGCTGCCACAGTGCGTAGTCGGTGTACCTGACGGGCAGTGGCTCCCAGGCCGGCTCCTCGCCGTGGCTCCTGGCTGTGTAGGCGGTCGCCAGGTCGCGGGCCAGCGGGGCCATGGACCAGCCGTCGGCGGCGATGTGGTGGACCGCGATCACCAGGACGTGCTCGGCGGGCCCCAGCGCGAACAGCTCGGCGTGCAGTGGCGTCTCGACGGCCAGGTCGAACGGGTAGCGGACGGCGTCCAGCAACCGCGCGTGCAGCGCCTCCTCGTCGTCCACCTCGGTGACGGGCAGCGGCGTACGCACCGCGGACGTGTCCAGGATGCGCTGGAAGGGCTCACCGCCGACGTCGGAGTAGACCGTGCGCAGGCTCTCGTGCCGGCCCACCACATCCCCCAGCGCGCGCTCCAGCGCTCCTCGGTCGAGCTCGCCGGTCAGGCGCTGCACCAGGGGAATGTTGTAGGTGGCACTGGGTCCCTCGACTCGGTGCAGGAACCACAGCCGCCGCTGCGCGAACGACAGGGGGGTGAGGTCCGGCCGTTGCTGGACGGTCAGCGCCGGGCGTGCCCCGTCCGCTCGGTCCAGCCGCGCTGCCAGGAGGGCGACCGTGGGCGCCTCGAACAGCTCGCCCAGGTTCAGTTCCGCCCCGAGCACGGCGCGGATCCGGGACACCAGGCGGAGCGCCAGCAGCGAGTGCCCGCCCGCGTCGAAGAAGTTCGTGTCCACCCCGGCCCGCGGCAGGCCGAGCGCCTCCGCGAACAGCTCGCACAGCAGTTGTTCCCGCGGTGTGCGCGGTGCCCGCCCGGTCGACGGGCCGGTGTCGTCGTCCGGGTCCGGCAGGGCGTCGCGGTCGGTCTTTCCGTTCGGGGTCAGCGGCAGCTCGTCGAGCATCACGAACGCCGACGGCACCATGAAGTCGGGCAGCCGCTCGCGCAGGTGCTCACGCAGCGACTGCGGCCGGGTCCCGTTCCCGTCCGCCACGACGTAGGCGACGAGCCTGAGATCGCCCTGCTGCCGGTGGCGGCGGGCGAGCACCGCGCCCTGCGCCACGCCCGGGCACGCGATCAGCGCGGCCTCGACCTCGTCCTGCTCGATGCGGAAGCCGCGGATCTTGACCTGGCGGTCGGCGCGGCCGACGTATTCCAGCTGCCCGTCCGCCCGCCAGCGCACCACGTCACCCGTCCGGTACATCCGTGTCCCGGGAGGCCCGTACGGGTCGGCGACGAACCGCTCGGCCGTCAGCGCCGGCCGGCGCAGATAGCCGCGTGCCAGGGACACACCGGAGAGGTACAGCTCTCCGGCCGTCCCCACGGGTACGGGTTGCAGGCTGCCGTTCAGCACGTAGGCACGACTGCCGGAGTGCGGCTCCCCGATCGGCGGGGTCGTGCCGGCGGGCGGCAGCGGCCGGCTCGTGGTCACGATCGCGGTCGTTTCCGTCGGTCCGTAGACGTTCATGAAGCGACGGCCCGGAGCCCACCGCTGCACCAGCGCCGGCGGCACCGGCTCTCCGCCCACCACGAGCGTCGAAACGGCGCTGTCCCTCTCGGCCACGACCGCCAGGGCCGACGGCGGCGCGAAGGCATGGGTGATACGGGCGTCGGGGTCGGTGAGGACCGACAGCGGATCGGTTCTGGGGGCGAGTACGAGGGTCGCCCCGGTCAGCAGGCTGACGCACATCTCCCACGTGGAGGCGTCGAAGCCGGGCGAGGCCAGTTGCGAGAACCTGCTGCCGGGTGTGATCTCCAGACGCTCCGTGTGGAAGGCGACCAGGGAGGCGATGCCCGTGTGCGGCACCATCACGCCCTTGGGCCGCCCGGTCGAGCCAGACGTGTAGATGACGTACGCCGGGTGTCGCGGGTCCACGGTGATGCCGGGGTCGGTGCCCGGCTGTCCCTCCGACAGCTCGGCCACGGTCCGCGGATCGTCCAGGACGAAGGCCGGGCCGGCGTCGGCGAGCATGAACTCCCTGCGTGCCGCCGGGTATTCGGGGTCCACCGGCAGGTAGGCTGCCCCGGCCTTGAGCACGGCGAGCTCGGCCACGATCAGATCCACCGAGCGCGGCAGGACGAGGGCGACGATGTCCTCCACGCCGATCCCACGGGCCGTCAGCGCGTGCGCGAGCCGGTTCGCGCGCGCGTTCAGCTCCCCGTACGTCACGGTCATGCCGCCGGACACCACCGCGGTCGCCTCCGGTGCCCGGCGCACCTGCTCCTCGAACAGCGCCGGAATCGAGACGGCGGGCACGCCCGCGGCGGTGGCGTCCCCCATCGCGAGCAGGTCATGTCGCTCGCCGGCCGTCAGAACATCGAGCCTGCCGACCGGGAGATCGGGGTCCGAATCGGCCATGTCCGCGAGGAAGTCGAGCAACCGCCGCTGGGTTTCCGCGAGTTCGGCCGCGCCGGGCGCGCCGGGTGGTGCGTGCAGTCTCATGTGCGGACCGGAGCCGTCCCGGCGGTCCCACACCATGATCATCAGGTCGGCGGCCAGCGGGAAGGAGAGGTTGTGCGCCGTGCACGTGTGGCCCGCGAAGGAGATGTCGTAGTCGAACCCGATGAGGTTGACCATCGGCGAGAACGCCACGCCCGGACCACGGGTCAGGTCGAGGTCGCGGTGCAGGTCCTCGGCGCGGTAGCGCTGGTGCTCCACCGCTTCGCGCATCCGCTCGTCGACCTGGGCGAGCAGCTCCCGCAGCGGCATGTCGGGCCGGACGGTGAGGCGTACGGGAACGCTGTTGGCCAGCATCCCCGGCGTGGCACGGGAGGCCTCCCCCACCCGACCGGCCACGGTCAGGCCGACCACGACGTCCCGCGCGCCCGTCAGACGATGCGCGTACAGCGCCACGGCGGCGAACACGAAACGGAAGCGGGAGACTCCCGCGCGCGCGGCCGCCGCCTTCAGCACCTGCGGGCGCGGCAGCGGAAGCAGGTCCGTCCGCGGAACGGGCCCGTGCGCCGAATCGGTGGGGGACGCCGCTTGCGGGCGCGTCCATCCCGCCAGCTCCCGCATCCAGTACGCACGATCCTCGGCACGCTCCCGGGACTCGCGGTAGTCCCGGTCGGCCTGGACCAGCGCGGACAACGGGCCGAAGGGACAGGGGCCGGCCTCGTCCCCCAGGGCCAGGGCCGTGTAGACCTCGGCGACCCGCCGGGCCACGAGCGCGTAGCCGAAGGCGTCCACGGCGGCGTGGTGGTAGGTGTGGTACCACCAGAACCGGTCAGGGGCCAGCCGGACCAGCGCGTAGCTGAACAGTGGTCCGGAGGCCAGGTCCATGGGCCGGGCCAGGTCGGCGGTGATCCACGCGCGGCCGGCCGCCTCCGGGTCGGGCTCGTCGCAGACGTCGACGAACGAGAGCGACCAGGGCAGTTCGCGCTCCAGGATCTGCACCGGGCCGTCTTCGCCGGGCACGAGGCGTACCCGCAGCGCGTCGGTCTCGGCGACGACCTGACGCAGTGCCGCCTCGAAGAGGGGTGGATCGACCGGTCCGTGGATCTCCAGGTACTCGCCCAGGCGCAAGGCCGGGCTCACGTCCGGGGAGTGCTGCTCGGCGAGCCAGACCTCGCGCTGTCCCGCGGTCACCGGAAGGATCTCCGTCGGCGTATCAGGTGTCTGGTCCGGGGTCTGCGTCTGGTCATCGACATGCTGTGCGGGAAGCTGACGACGGGACAACGAGGAACCTCCTGTGGTGCCGGCGCCCCCTGATCACGACCGGCCTTCGCAGATCACTCATCGTGACAGCTACCAGGGCATTTCCCGCGTCCGGAGCAAAATAGCCACCCGAAGGAATGACGGGCCGCGCGCTACGCGCCAGTGCCGCGATGAGTTCCGGCCGCGTCTTGAGTCTGTTCTGGTGAGCGTCGTACGACGCCGTACGACGCTGCCCCGCACGAGCCACCCGGAGGACGCCATGGCCACCACGCCGAGTGACCCCACCACCGCACGGCGCGGCCGTCCGCCCGTCGCCGACCTGGCCACCTGGCAGGCCGCGCGGGACGAGCTCCTGGTCCGCGAGAAGGCCCACACCCGCGAGGGCGACGCCCTCGCCGCGGCCCGCCGCCGGCTGCCGATGGTGGAGTTCGACGGGACGGTCGAGGTCGTCGGGCCCGACGGGCCGGTCCCGTTCCTCGACCTGTTCCAGGGCCGCGACGAGCTCGTGGTCTACAAGCACATGTGGTACGACGGCGCGCCGCACCAGGGGCAGTGCGAGGGCTGTACCACCACGGCCTGGCATCTGAAGGACGCCGTCTACCTCAACGCCCGCGGCGTCTCGTTCGCCGTCCTGACCACGGGCCGGTGGGCGGAGGTGGCCTCCTACGTCGAGTTCATGGGCTACACGCAGCCCTGGTACTCGGTGCGCGACGTCGACGCGCCGGTCGGGGGCGACATGGGTTACCTCACCTGCTTCCTGCGCGACGGCGACCGCGTGTTCCTCACCTACTCCACGACGGGCCGTGGCAACGAGCGGGTCAACGGCTCCCTCGGCCTGCTCGACATGACGCCCTACGGCCGCGGCGAGGCGTGGGAGGACAACCCCGAGGGCCGGCCCGAGGGGCGCGGCCCGTGCTGGTCCTGGCGCTCGGACGCGGACGGTAACCCCACCTGGGGTCCGACCAGCCGCCCCGTACCGCAGTGGACGCGCCCCGGCGCGACCCCCGTGGAGACCCTCGGTCGGCACGGCCACCACCACTGAGGCGGGTTCACCTCGGCGGCGACGGCCTCCTCGTCCTGATCTAGGCCAGGTCTGATCCGAGCGCGAGCGCGCCAGGACTTCCCGGGCGGCGCGCTCCTCCTCGCGTGTGACGTGGTGACGGGGAAGCCGACCCGTTCGCCTCAGTCAGTCGGTGCGGCTTCGGTCAGTCGGTGCGGGCCTCGGTCAGTTGGTGCGGTCGGACCAGCCCTGCGGCAGGTCTCCGGGGGCCGTGGCGATGACCGTCTCGTCGTCGGGGCCCACGTATTCGAAGAGGGTGATCTCCGCGAACTCCGGGACTACGTAGACCGGATAGGTCGGGCCCTCGTCGCGGTACCTGCGCATCTCGTCGAGGTGGTCGTTCTGGTAGAGGACGGTGAGCTCGCCGTGTTCCTCGACCCAGCGCGGGAAGAAGATCACGCCGTGCAGGCGGCGCTTGCCCGGCATGACGTTGACGGAGACCGACGTGCCGGTGGGCTCGTTCCAGGAGACCTTGTAGTGGTCGTCGTCCAGCTGGACGAGGTCGACCCGCTGGTCCTTGACCCAGCGGCCGCCCACCATGCCGGAGTGGATCCGGTAGTCGATCGTGGTCGGGTTCTTCACGTACATCTCGTACTGCCAGCCGTTGGCGTACGTGTAGATGAAGCGGTGGCCGACGATCCCGGAGAGCTCCTGCTCGGGGACAGGACTCCGGACGGTGGTCACGTGTGCTCCGTTGACGGCCATGGTGGTACCTCCTTGCTGCCGTAGGCCGCTGCGGCGGGTCGTACGGGTAGCCCCCTCGACGGTCGGCAACCTCTACGCTCAACATCATTACGGCCCGATGGACGTGGAAGGCGGAGACATGAGGCGTAACGAGCTCGTCCGGCCGGTGCCGGAGCACTTACGGCGGCACGCCGAGGTGGCCGCGCACCGGGTCGCCTACTCCGACTCCGCGCGGAGCGTCACCTACGCCGAGTTGGAGCGGCGCACGCGCTCGCTGGCCGGATACCTCACCCGGACAGGACTGCGCCGCGGCGACCGCGTCGCGATCTGCCTCGGCAACTGCGTGGAGATGGTGGAGAGCTGCCTCGCCGTCCTGCGGGCCGGGATGGTCGGCGTGCCGCTCAATCCACGGTCCTCCGACAGCGAGCTGGCCCACTTCCTCCAGGACAGCGGTGCCGCGTTCGTCATCACGGACGCCCCGCACCTCGCACAGTTACGACGCCTGGGACCGTCGTACGACCGCCTGGGTGTCCTGGTCACCGGGAGAGGCCCGGTGCCGGAGGGCGCCCAGCTGTTTCGGAGGGCGGCCGAGAGCGACGGGCCCGCGGAGATCGACATGCTCGGCCTCGACGATCCGGCCTGGATGCTCTACACCTCCGGCACCACGCACCGGCCCAAGGGCGTGCTGTCCACGCAGCGGGCCGCGCTGTGGTCCGTGGCCGCCTGCTACGCCCCGATCTTCGGCCTCTCGCCCGACGACCGGCTGCTCTGGCCGCTACCGCTCTTCCACAGCTTCAGCCACTCGCTGGCGATCCTGGGCGTGACGGCCGTGGGGGCGAGCGCCCGGATCGCCGGTGAACTGCTGCCGCCGGGCGGTCTGCGGCGGGAGTTGCGCACCGCGCACGCGGGGCTCGGCGGGCCCTTCACCATGATGGCCGGCGTGCCCGCGACGTATCACCACATGCTCGACTCGGACGGCGAGACCGCGCCGGCACTGCGGATGTGCGTCGTGGCCGGGGCCCCGAGCGGCCCCGCACTGCGCGCGGCCGTGGAGGAGACCCTCGGGGCGCCGCTGCTGGACGCGTACGGCAGTACCGAGACCTGCGGCATGATCGCGGTGAACCGTCCCGGGGGGCCCAGGGTCGACGGTTCCTGCGGTCCGCCCGTTCCCGGCATGGACGTGCGCGTCGTCGACCCGGGGAGCGGCGAGACCGTCCCGGACGGCGCCGAGGGCGAGGTCTGGGTGCGGGGGCCGAGCCTGATGACCGGGTACCACGAGCAGCCCGAGGCGACGGCGGCCGCGCTGCGGGGCGGCTGGTACCGCACCGGCGACCTCGGCCGCCGCGTCGAGCACGGCCATCTCCGGCTCACCGGCCGGGTCAGTGAGCTGATCATCCGCGGCGGCGAGAACATCCACCCGACGGAGATCGAGCAGGTCCTGGCGCAGTGTCCCGGCGTGTCCGAGGCCGTGGTCGTGGGTGTGCCGCACGACGTGCTCGGCGAGGTGCCGGTCGCCTTCGTCGTACCGGGTCCGGACGGGATCGACGCACGGCAGGTGCTCGCCGAGTGCCGGACCCGGCTGGCCGACTACAAGGTGCCGACCGAGATCCGCGAGATCGCCGCCGTCCCGCGCACCGCGTCCGGCAAGATCGCCCGGCATCAGCTGGTCGCCCCCGCCCCGGCCGCGGCCGACGCCGCGGGTACCAGCCTGCGTGAGCGGCTCCTGCCCCTCTCGCGCGCCGGCCAGGAGCGCGCGCTACGCGAAACGGTGCTCAGCGAAACGGCCGAGGTCTGCCGGCACACCCCGGGCGATCCGCCCGGCGCGGACAGCCCGTTCGTCGACCTCGGCATGACATCGGTCGGCGTCGTCGAACTGGTGGACCGGCTCGCCGCGCAGACCGGTCTGAGCCTGCCGTCGACGCTGGTCTTCGACCACCCGACGCCGGCCGAGGTGGCCCGCTACCTGCGCACGGCGCTCTTCGAGCGCGAGCCCGTACGGCGGCCGCAGGCATACGGCGGACAGGCCCCGTCCGCCGAGGACGATCCCGTCGCCATCGTCGCCATGGGCTGCCGGTATCCCGGTGACGTCAACTCTGCTGAGGACTTGTGGGAGTTGGTGTCGCGGGGACGGGACGCCATCTCGGAGTTCCCGGCCGACCGCGGCTGGGACCTGGACGCCCTCTACGACTCCGATCCCGACCGGATCGGCACGTCGTACACGCGACACGGCGGATTCCTGCACCGGGCCGCGGAGTTCGACGCCGGGCTGTTCGGGATCTCGCCGCGCGAGGCACTCGCGATGGATCCGCAGCAGCGGCTGCTCCTGGAGACGTCCTGGGAGGTGTGGGAGCGGGCCGGGATCGACCCGGCGTCGGTGCGCGAGAGCGACACCGGCGTGTTCGTGGGCGTGATGTACGCCGACTACTCCGCCCGCTTCACCGGCTACCACGAGCTGGAGGCGCACCTGGGGCTGGGCTCGGCGGGCAGCGTGGCCTCCGGGCGGATCTCGTACGTGTACGGCCTGCGCGGTCCCGCGATCACGGTCGACACCGCGTGCTCCTCCTCGCTGGTGGCGCTGCACTGGGCGGCGCGGGCACTGCGCTCCGGCGAGTGCTCGCTGGCCCTGGCCGGCGGGGTCACGGTGATGGCGACGCCCAAGCCGTTCCTGGCGTTCAGTCGGCAGCGCGGGCTGTCGCCGGACGGGCGCTGCAAGTCGTTCTCGGCGGCGGCCGACGGTACGGCCTGGGGCGAGGGTGTGGGCCTCGTCCTTCTGGAGCGGTTGTCCGACGCTCGGCGCAACGGCCATCCGGTCCTGGCGGTTCTCCGCGGCTCCGCCGTGAACTCCGACGGCGCGTCCAACGGGCTCGCCGCGCCCCACGGGCCGGCACAGCGGCGGCTGATCACACGGGCGCTGGCGGACGCAGGGCTGCGCCCCGGTGACGTGGACGTGGTGGAGGCCCACGGTACGGGCACGCGGCTGGGCGACCCCATCGAGGCGCAGGCCCTCCTGGCCACATACGGACAGGGCCGGGAGCAGCCGCTGTGGCTGGGATCGGTCAAGTCCAACCTGGGACACACGCAGGCGGCGGCCGGTGTCGCCGGGGTCATCAAGATGGTGCAGGCCATGCGGCACGGCGAACTGCCCCGAACGCTGCACGCCGACTCGCCGACACCGCACGTCGACTGGTCCGCCGGCCGCGTGGAACTGCTGACCACCCCACGGCCCTGGCCGGCCTCGGACCGGCCCAGGAGGGCGGGGGTCTCGGCCTTCGGGATCGGCGGGACCAACGCGCATGTGGTTCTGGAAGAGGCGCCGGAGAAGGGAAGTGTGGCCTCACGGGGGTCGGCGGTCTCTCCGGAGGCGGCAGACCCGCGGGAGGCCGCGGGCTCGCCGGAAGCGGTGGGCTCCACGGAGTCGTCGGGCTCCACGGAGACGGCAGACTCGCAGGAGGCGGCGGACTCGCCGGAAACGGTGGGCTCCACGGAGACGGCGGGCTCCACGGAGACGGCAGACTCGCAGGAGGCGGCGGACTCGCCGGAAGCGGTGGGCTCCACGGAGTCGTCGGGCTCCACGGAGACGGCAGACTCGCAGGAGGCGGCGGGCTCCACGGAGACGGCAGACTCGCAGGAGGCGGCGGACTCGCCGGAAACGGTGGGCTCCACGGAGACGGCGGGCTCCACGGAGACGGCAGACTCCCCGGAAGTGGCAGACTCGCAGGAGGCCACGGGCTGGCCGGAAGCCGTGGGCTCCACGGAGACGGCGGGCTTCACTTCGATCTCCCAGGAAGCGGCGATCTCCCAGGATGCGACGGGCTCCCCGGATGTGGCGCGCTCCCGGAAGACACCCGCGGCTCCGCCCTTTCCGTGGCTGCTCTCCGCCGCCGACGAAACCGCCCTGCGCGCCCAGGCCCGACGGCTCGCGGCCGAGGCGGTGAACCGGCCGGGCCTGTCCCCCACCGACGTCGCCTACTCGTTGGCGGTGTCGCGCTCCACCCTCACCCATCGCGCACTCGTCCCCGCCGGTGACCGGACCCGCATGCTGAACGCGCTGAACGCGTTCGCGCAGGGCCGGGATGCACCGGGAGTCGTTCGAGGACTTGCGGACCCGGAGGTCCGTACGGCCTTCCTGTTCACCGGACAAGGCGCCCAGCGCCACCGGATGGGCGCCGAACTGCGCGCCGCCTTCCCCGTCTTCGCCGACGCCTTCGACGAGGTCTGCGGGCACTTGGACGACCGTCTCCCCCGGCCGCTGAGAGAGGTGTTGTCCGCCGAGCCGGGCTCGCCGGAAGCGGCTCTGGTCGACCGTACGGACTTCACCCAGGCCGGACTGTTCGCCTTCGAGGTGGCGTTGTTCCGGCTGCTCGAGTCGTGGGGCGTGCGAGCCGACCGCCTCGTGGGCCACTCCGTCGGCGAGCTGACGGCCGCGCACGTCGCCGGCGTACTCGATCTGCCCGACGCTGCCGCGCTCGTCGCCGCACGCGGCCGGCTGATGCAGGCCTTGCCCGACGGTGGAGCGATGGTGGCGTTGGACGGGACCGAAGAGGAAGTCGTCGCGGCGCTGGCGAAGTCCGAGGCGCAGGCGGCGGACATGGCCGTCGCGTCCGTCAACGGGCCCCGTTCGGTGGTGATCTCGGGCGCTGAGGACGCGGTGCTCGCGGTCGCGGCCGACTTCGAGGCGCGTGGGCGCAGGGCCGTACGACTGCGGGTGAGTCACGCTTTCCACTCGCCTCTGGTGGCGCCGATGCTCGGAGAATTCCTCTCCATAGCACGAGAGTTGAACTTCCGGCCGCCGCGCATACCGATCGTCTCCACCGTGACGGGCCGAGTCGCCGAGCCGTCGGAACTGTGCTCGCCCGACTACTGGGCCCGGCACGCCCGGATGCCCGTGCGCTTCGCCGACGCCGTGCGCCGGCTGGCGGACGACGGGGTCTCCGCCTACCTGGAGCTCGGTCCCGGACCCGTTCTCACCGCGGCTGCCACCGACTGTCTGGCCGACGCGCCCACGAGGGGCCCCGTTCTCGCCGTGGCCACACGAGGCGGTGCGTACGAACCGGAGACGCTCCTGTCGGCCGTGGCGCGGCTGCACGTTGCCGGGGCCGCGGTCGACTGGGCGGCGGTGTACGCGGGTTCCGGCGCGCGCCGCGTGGACCTGCCGACGTACGCCTTCCAGCGGCAGCGTTACTGGCTGGACGCGCCGCGGCCGACAGCGACCGGCGCCGGTGCCTTGCTGGGCCCGGCGTTCCCGGTGCCGGGCACCGAGCGGACGCTGCTGACCGGGGTGTTGTCCCTCGCGGCCCACCCGTGGCTCGCCGACCATGTCGTCGCCGGGAGGGTCGTCGTGCCGGCGACGGTGTTCGTGGAGATGGCCTTGCGGGCGGGCGAGGAGGTGGGCTGCGACGCGGTCGACGAACTCGTGATGCTGTCGCCGCTCGCCCTGCGCGGTTCCGCGGGGGTGCGGGTACAGGTCGTGGTGGGTGCGCGGGACGACGACTCGGGTCGGCGGCCCGTCGACGTCTACTCCCGACCGGACGAGCCGGAGAAGCCGGAGGAGTCCGCCGAGGACGCCTCGTGGATCCGGAATGCCTCCGGGCAACTGGGCCGAGGTCGTCGCACCGTACATGACGACCAGACCCGGCAGGACGAACTGACCCACTGGCCGCCTGAGGGCGCCGAGGCGGTGGACCTCACCGGCGCGTACGCCGCCCTCGCCGACGCCGGGCTCGCCTACGGGCCTGCCTTCCAGGGGGTCGGCGCGGTCTGGCGGCGCGGCGACGACGTCTTCGCGGAGGTCCGGCTGCCCGCCTCGCACACATCGGAAGCGGGCCGCTTCGGACTCCACCCGGCGCTGTTCGACGCCGCGTTGCACGCGCCGCTGCTGTCCGGGTCCACCGACACGAGCACGGTCCGGGTGCCGTTCGCGTGGAGCGGGGTGAGCCTGTATGCCTCGGGAGCCACGGAGTTGCGGGTCAGGGTGACCTCGTCGGGCCCGGACACGGTCTCGGTGTCCCTCGCCGACCCGTCGGGCCGGCTCGTGGCACGCGTGGACTCGCTGGCCACCCGGGAGCTCCCGGCCGACCGGGCAGACACGACGGAGGACATCGTACGAAAGGCCCTGCTGTACCCGGAGTGGGCCGCCCTCCACCTCCCCGGAGACGGCTCCGGTGACGCCCGTGAGCGCGCCTGGACGCTGCACGGGCCGGACGAGCTGAACCTCGCCGAGTTCCTGCCCGGCGGCGTGAATCCCGAAGTCGTCGCCGTCACCGCCATCGCCCGTGGGTCCGATCCGCTCTCCGCCACTCACGAGCTGACGGGCCGCGTACTCAAGACGCTCCAGGACTGGCAGGACGATCCGGGCACGGCGGGCTCACGGCTGGTCGTGGTGACGCGGGACGCCACCGGGCCGGTGCCGGACCTGGCGGGCGCGGCGGTCTGGGGGCTGGTGCGGACGGCGCAGTCGGAGCTGCCCGGTCGTGTCGTCCTGGTGGATGTCGACGGGCGGCCCGAGTCGCTTCGGGTGCTGCCGTCGGCCGTCGCCACCGGTGAGCCGCAACTCCGGGTGCGGGGCGGACGGGTGACGGTTCCGCGACTGGCCGCCGCCGGAGGTACCTCTGGCGCGGGGGCTGCCTTCGACACGGAGGGCACGGTTCTGATCACCGGAGGCACGGGCGCGCTGGGCGCGGAGCTGGCACGCCACCTCGTCGCCGAACACGGCGTACGGCATCTGCTGCTGACCGGACGCCGTGGTCCGCAGGCACCCGGAGCGGCGGAACTGCGCGGCGATCTGGAGGAGTTGGGGGCACGGGTCGGCATCGTCGCCTGTGACGCGGCCGACCGTGCCGCGCTGGCCGAGGTGATCGAGCGCTGCGAGCCGCCACTGACCGCTGTGGTGCACGCCGCCGGGATCCTGGACGACGGCGTGCTGGACTCGCTGACCCCCGAACGGATGGCGGCCGTGTTGCGTCCGAAGGCCGACGCGGCCTGGGCCCTGCACGAACTGACCCGGGACATGGATCTTTCGGCGTTCGTCCTGTTCTCGTCCGTCTCCGGACTGCTGGGCCGGCCGGGCCAGGGCAATTACGCGGCCGCGAACTCGTTCCTCGACGCCCTCGCCCACCGCCGCGCCGCCGAGGGGCTGCCCGCGCTCTCGCTGGCCTGGGGCCCGTGGGAGCACACGGGCGGCATGGCGGCGGGGCAGAACCCGCAGCGCCCGTCGCGTGAGGTGCTGGTGCCGGTGTCCACACAGCAAGGCATGGCCCTGTTCGACGCCGCGCTGCGCTCGACGGAGCCGGTCCTGGCACCGATACCGCTGGACCGGGCGGCGCTTCGATCCGGTGCGGGGTACCTGCCACCGCCGTTGCGCGGACTCGTCCGGCAATACCGGCCACCCGCCGCGACCGCGGCCTCCGGCGGCTCCGCCGGCTCCCCTGGGCAGATGCTGGAGCCGGGAGCCTGGCGGAAGCGGTTGGCCGCCATGCCCCCGGGAGAACATGAGGCGGCGCTCGTGGAGTTGCTGCGGGCCGACGTGGCGGCGGTACTCGGCTACCCACACGCCGACGCGCTCCCGGCCGGCAAGTCCCTCGCCGACCTGGGGTTCGACTCCCTCACGGCCGTGCAGATCCGCAACCGGCTGAGCATGGCGCTGAAGCTCCGGCTGTCGGCCGCGGTGGTGTTCGAGCATCGCACGGCCGAGGAACTGGCACGCCACCTGCTCGGCCTGCTGGACGGCGAACCGGCCACCGCGGCGGCCCCCGAGGCCACAAGCGCCGCCGAGGGCGCAGGGGCCACGGAGCCCGAGCGGCCCGCATACACCCTCTCGTCGCTGTTCCGATCGGTCAGTGCCGCCGGACAACCGGTGGCGGCGATGCACCTGCTCGTCACCGCGTCCTGGGCGCTGCCCACCTTCACCGCCGCTCGGGGCCGCGAGCACGCGCTGCCCCCGATCCGCCGTTCCCCCGGCCGCTCCGGCTCCGGTTCTGGCTCCGGCTCCGGAAGGCCGACGGTTGTCTACTTCCCGGCCTACCATCCGTCGCCCATGTCGGAGGGCGGAGACTTCCCCCGGTTCCACCGCGCCTTCCAGGACAACCCCGAGCCCTTGGAAGTCCTGGAGTTCCCGCACCCCGGTATCGGCGCCGGGTCCTCCATACCGCAGAACCCCGCTGCGCTGGCGCGTACGCAGGCCGAGAACGTGCTGCGGCACGTAGGGGACCGGCCCTTCGTGGTCGTAGGACGGTCGGCGGGCGGCAATGTGGCGCATCTGGTGGCGCACCAGTTGGAGAACACGGGCCGGGCACCGACCGGTCTGGTGTTGCTGGACACCTACCACATCACGCCGGACAACAGCGACAAGGACTGGCTGCTGTCCCTGGCCGCTCCACCGCCGCAGGACACCGGACAACCCCTCGTCACCGGGGACGACGACGGCACTCTGGCCGCGATCGGCGCCTACAACCGGATCTTCCTCGGCTGGTCCCCCGAGCCGATCGTCACGCCCGCGCTCCTCGTGCGCGCGCAGCGGCCCACGCCCGCCATGGCGGCCGCCGCGGACGCGGACGGCTGGCGGACGTCCTGGCCCGCGGCTCACGATGTCGTGGACGTCCCCGGAGACCATCTGACGATGATGCGGGAACACGCGGAGACAACCGTGTCAGCGATCCGCACGTGGATCGACGCCCGAACGGCGAAGGGAGTCCGGTGAGTTACACCGAGCCTACGCAGGACTTCGACGTCATCGTGGTCGGCGGCGGCCCGGCCGGGGCCACCGTCTCGGCGGCCGTCGCCCTGCACGGCCATCGCGTCCTCCTCGTCGAGAAGGAGACGTTCCCCAGGTATCAGATCGGCGAGTCCCTGCTCCCCTCCACGGTGCACGGAGTGTGCCGGATCCTCGGCGTCGAGGAGGAGATGGCGCGTGCGGGCTTCAAGCCGAAGCGCGGCGGCACGTTCCGCTGGGGCCGCAACCGGGACCCCTGGCAGTTCTCCTTCGCGTTGTCGCCCCGGCTGGCCGACCCGACGTCGTTCGCCTACCAGGTCGAGCGGTCGCGGTTCGACGCGATCCTCCTGGACAACGCCCGCCGGGTCGGCGTCGACGTACGGGAAGGCTGCCGGGTGACCGGCGTACTCGCCGACGAGGAGCGGATCCGCGGGGTGCGCTGGACCGGCCCCGACGGTGAGCCCCGTGAGGCCGCCGCCCGGTACGTCGTGGACGCCTCCGGCAACGGCAGCAGGATCCACCCGCACGTCGGCGGAAAGCGGATCTACTCCGACTTCTTCCGCAACATCGCCGTGTTCGGCTACTTCGCCGGCGGCGAGCGGCTCCCTGCACCGAACGACGGCAACATCTTCTGCGCCGCCTTCGACGAGGGCTGGCTCTGGTACATCCCCCTCCGGGACGACCTGACCAGCGTCGGAGCCGTGGTCGCCCGCGAGAACGCCGAGGCCGTCCAGCGGGACCCGGCGACCGCCTGGCGCCGCCTGATCGACGCCTGCCCGGAGGTACGCGGCTTCCTCGACGGCGTCCCACAGGCCACCGAGGCGCCCTACGACCAGGTCCGCGTCCGCAAGGACTGGTCGTACTGGAAGTCACGGCTGTGGCGGCCCGGCATGGCACTCGTCGGAGACGCGGCGTGCTTCGTCGACCCGGTACTGTCCAGCGGAGTCCATCTCGCGACCTACGGCGGGCTGCTCGCCGCCCGGTCCATCAACAGCTGCCTCGCCGGAAGCGCGGACGAGACCCGGCTGTTCGCCGAGTTCGAGGCCCGTTACCGGCACGAGTACGGCCTGTTCCACGAGTTCCTGGTCTCCTTCTACGACATGCACCAGGACGAACGGTCGTACTTCTGGAAGGCCCGCAAGGTCACCAACGTCGGCACGACGGAACTCCAGGCATTCGTCGAGCTGGTGGGCGGTCTGGCCTCCGGCGACGCGTCGCTCACCGGCGCCGGGCCCGCGGGCGAACGGCTCACCGCGGCCGCCGACGACTTCGAGCGAGCCGTGCGCCGCCTCCCCGACGCCGACGACCTGCGCAATCCCCTCTACGAGTCCGAGACCTTCCGGCAGGTGTTCCAGGAGGGAACCGTCCTACAGGAACGCGGGCTGTTCGGCGGGCCGTTGGAGTCGGAGGCGCCGCTGCGGCCCGGCGGTCTGGTGGCGTCGGAGGACGGGCTGGCCTGGGTCGAGCCCGAGCCCTAGGACTTGTCCGGCCGATCATGTGCGGAGCCAGACCTGTCACGAGTACCTGCACCGTCGGAGCCTTGTCATGCGCCGCAAGTATCTTGCGGCGCATGACAATGACTGACTATCTTGTACCGCATGACAAAGGGGCTGCCCGCTACCGGTGACCAGCGTCGTAGTCAGCTGCTGCGCGGAGTGCTCGATCTGTGCCTGCTGTCGCTGATCGCCGAACGGCCGCGTTACGGCTT
>NZ_BAAASE010000009.1:0-325888 GCF_039532725.1 Streptomyces coeruleofuscus | reverse complement strand
TCCGAGCGGGGGAAGAACTCGTACCAGGAGCCGTACAGGGCCCGCTCCCGCTCGACGAGCAGGGGCAGCGGCTCTGAGGTGGTGACCAGGTCCCGCAGCGGATGCCGGGCCAGCACCTCGTCCACCTGAGGCGTCAGCGCCGCCGCCAGCCGCGCCGCCGGGGCCAGCGAGTCGTCGCGCAGCGCCTTCGCCGCGTCGAGCAGCACGCCGCGGCCGGCTTCCCTGGGAACGCCGGCCGCCGCTCGCTCGTAGAGATCGGCGCCCTCTTCGAGGACCAGACCGGGGTCGATGCCGGCCGGCACCTTTATGCCCGCCGTGTGGCGCCAGGTGGCCACCGGATCGCTCCAGGCCTCCACCCGGTACGTCCAGCGGCCGACGGCGTCCGCGGTGACCTCGGCGCCCCAGCGGTCGCTGCCCGGGGCCAGTTCACGCATCGGCGTCCACGGCCCGGGGCGGCCCTCGGGATCCTTCAGGACGACATTGGCGGCGACCGCGTCGTGCCCCTCCCGGAACACGGTGGCGGTGACCTCGAACGTCTCTCCCACGACCGCCTTGGCCGGCCGGTTGCCGCACTCCACGGCCGGGCGGACGTCCCGTACCGGGATGCGGCCGATGGCCCGGGTCCTACTCATGGTCCTCACCTCCACCGTGCTCGGAAGCCGGGCCCACGGGCCCGGTTCAGGGGACGAGATGTGCGGGGCGGCTACCGTCCCGCGGGGGAGCGCCGCTCCGCCGCCGGCGGTCTTCGCCGGACCGCGGTGGCCGGACGGGGCCGTTCGTTCTGGTCCTGCAGACAGGTGACGTGCTGTTCCTGGAGACAGGTGACCTGCTGTTCCTCCAGATAGGTGACCTGGTTCGTGCGCAGGTACCGCTCGGCCGCGTCCGCCGCCTCCCGCGCGCAGCGCTTGCCCATCAGCACGCAGAGCGTGTAGCCGGAGTCCTCGAACGTGGTCCGCACCGTGCGGTCGTTCGGTGCCGCGAGCATCACGCGTTCCCAGGCCCGGTAACGCCGCAACTGCCGGGCGACTTCGGCTTTGGCGGGTAGCAGCATGGCGCCGATCACCTTTCGGGCTCGAGGGGCACGGTCTCCCGACGGTCGGACGGCGGCCGTGCCCACAGCGGCACGGACCCGTAACGGCGATCGAGTTCTTCACACATGGTGCACGTGTGACGACGCAGCGTCTTGTTGGATGCTCAACCAATGGCGGCTCGACTGAGCCGTTGAGGCGATCCGGGAATGCTCACTTGGGTGTTCACGCGCCTCAACTGTGCGCTCGTGTTGCACGAACGGGCTAGCACCCTCAGGCTGAGGGTGACTCAGAAGCGATACACGCTCACGTTCCGTGTTCGGGGCTCGTCCCGCAGGACCGCGGGAGCGAGGAGGAGCTGAGCTTCGCGGTGAGGAGCCGACCGATGAAGACCGCAGTGCCCTGCTACTACCACCTCGATGTGGAAGTCAGCCCGGAACGGGTGGGACAGGTCAGCCGCATTCTGGCCGCTCACCTGAAGTTCTGGGACCTGGACAACCTGGTCCAGCCCGTCTGCGGCGGTACCGAGATGCTGCTCAAGGCCATCGACGAACACGCCACGGACAAGAACACGTCGATCGAGATGTGGTGGAACGGCCAGCACCTGATCACCGCCATCGGGGACAACGACCGCGCCCTGCGCCCGGACCAGGAACTGCGTGGGTGCCTGGAGCACCTCGCGGCGATGAGCGACGGCTGGGGGTGCTGCGCCACCGAGACCGGCAGCAAGGTCATCTGGTTCTCGCAGCGCGCCCGGGCCGGCGAGCGCGTCCCGCTGGTGCCGACCGCGCCCGCCCCGCACCTGCGCGAGGGTCTCGACGTGCCCCGCGAAGTGCGGATCGCCCAGCTGGCCGGTCCGGCCAGTACCCCGGACGAGGTCCTGGAGGACGCCCGGTGACCCGGCGGCGGACCCGGAAAGGGGTGTCCGCGTGGAGCGGACGCCCCTACCCGCTGGGTGCGGAGTACGACGGGGAGGGCACGAACTTCGCCCTCTTCAGCGAGGTGGCCGAACGTGTCGAGCTGGTCCTCGTCGACGACGACGGCACCCACACCCAGGTGCCGCTGACCGAGGTCGACGGCTTCGTCTGGCACGGCTACCTCCCCGGCGTCGGCCCCGGCCAGCGCTACGGCTACCGCGTGCACGGGCCGTGGGCCCCGGCCGCCGGCCACCGCTGCAACCCGGCGAAGCTGCTCCTCGACCCCTACGCACGCGCGGTCTACGGGCAGATCGACAACCACCCCTCGCTCTACGAACGGAACCCGGACGGCCCCGACCCGGCCGACAGCGCCGGGCACACCATGCTCGGGGTCGTGACCGACCCGGCTTTCGACTGGGGCGACGACACCCGGCCCGGCCGGCCCTACGCCGACACGGTGATCTACGAGGCACACGTCAAGGGCCTGACCCGCACCCACCCCGACGTCCCCGCCGAACTCCGCGGCACCTACGCCGGACTGGCGCACCCCGCGGCCGTCGAGCACCTCACCTCGCTGGGTGTCACCGCGGTGGAGCTGATGCCGGTGCACCAGTTCGTGCACGACGGCGTGCTGCACGACCGCGGCCTGGCCAACTACTGGGGCTACAACACGATCGGCTTCTTCGCGCCGCACAACGGCTACGCCGCCCACGGCACCCGCGGCCAGCAGGTCGCCGAGTTCAAGTCGATGGTGAAGACCCTGCACGCGGCCGGGCTCGAGGTGATCCTCGACGTGGTCTACAACCACACCGCCGAGGGCAATGAGAAGGGCCCCACCCTGTCCTTCCGCGGCATCGACAACTCCTCGTACTACCGCCTGGTCGACGGCGACTGGGAGCACTACTACGACACCACCGGCACCGGCAACAGCCTGCTGATGCGCCACCCCTACGTGCTTCAGCTGATCATGGACTCGCTGCGGTACTGGGTCACCGAGATGCACGTCGACGGCTTCCGCTTCGACCTCGCGGCCACCCTGGCACGGCAGTTCCACGAGGTGGACCGGCTGTCGGCGTTCTTCGACCTGATCCAGCAGGACCCGGTGATCAGCCGCGTGAAGCTGATCGCGGAGCCGTGGGACGTCGGCGAGGGCGGCTACCAGGTGGGCAACTTCCCGCCGCTGTGGTCGGAGTGGAACGGCATGTACCGCGACGCGGTGCGGGACTTCTGGCGCGGTGAGGACCACACGCTGGGCGAGTTCGCCTCCCGGCTGACCGGGTCCTCCGACCTGTACCAGCACAGCAGGCGCCGGCCCCGGGCCAGCGTCAACTTCGTCACCGCGCACGACGGATTCACCCTGCGCGACCTCGTCTCCTACAACGACAAGCACAACGACGCCAACGGCGAGGACAACCAGGACGGCGAGAGCACCAACCGGTCGTGGAACTGCGGCGCCGAGGGCGCGACCCGGGACCCGGCCGTGCTGGAGCTGCGCATCCGCCAGCAGCGCAACCTCCTCGCCACGCTGCTGCTCTCCCAGGGCATCCCGATGCTCTGCCACGGCGACGAACTGGGTCGCACCCAGCGCGGCAACAACAACGCCTACTGCCAGGACAACGAGATCTCCTGGATCGACTGGCGGCTCACCGAGGAACAGCGCGACCTGCTGGAGTTCACCCGGTACGTCATCCGGCTGCGCACCGGTCACCCCGTGCTGCGCCGGCGCCGTTTCTTCCTCGGCGAGACCCTGACCCGTGCGGACCAGCCGCTGCCGGACCTGGTGTGGCTGGCGCCGGACGCCCAGGAGATGACCGACGAGGACTGGCAGCGCGGCGACGCGCACTGCGTCGGCGTCTTCCTCAACGGCGACGCCATCGCCGAGCCCGACCCGCGCGGCCGCCCCGTGATCGACGACTCGTTCCTCCTGCTGTTCAACAGCCACTGGGAGCCGGTCGCCTTCCGTCTCCCGGACGCCACCTACGGCGAACGCTGGACGGCCCTGATCGACACCGCCGAACCGGAGGGCACCCCCGACGAATCGGAACACAAGGCGGGCACGGCCCTGACGGTCGGGCCCCGCAGCATGGTCCTGCTGTCCCGGCCGTCCCGACGCGCCCGAGACGAGGCGGAGTGAGAGGGGCAGCCGACCCGACACGGACACCGACGCCCGAGCCGCCGTTCCCGACGGGCTGTCGCCGCTCCTGGCGGGCGCGTCACTGTTCCTGGTGGGCCGGCGGGCCCGTCACCGTCACCGTCCCCGGTGGGCGAGCCGCTGTTCCTGGCGGGCGGTCACGGGTGGGCTGTCGCCGTTCCTACGGGCGGTCACCGGTGGGCCGTCACCGCTCCCGGTGGGCGAGCCACCCGGCGCGCGAGTCACCCCCGGCGGGCGCGTCACCGTTCCTGGTGGGCGGGTCGCCGTTCCCGGCGGGGCCGTCACCGTTCCCGGCGGGCGAGCCGCCGTTCTTGGCGGGTGGTCACCGGTGGGCCGTCGCCGCTCCCGGTGGGCGAGCCACCGTCCCGGCGCGCGAGTCACCCCCGGCGGGCGCGTCACCATTCCTGGTGGGCGAGCCGCCGTTCCCAGTGGGACCGTCACCGTCCCCGGCGGGCGAGCCGCCGTTCCTGGCGGGCGGTCACCGGTGGGCCGTCACCGTTCCCGGTGGGCGAGCCACGTTCCTGGTGGGCGAGTCACGGCTCCCGGCGGGGCCGTCGCCGCTCCCGGTGGGCGAGTCACCGTCCCGTCGCGCGAGCCACCGCTCCAGGCGGGCGCGTCACCGTTCCTGGGGGGCGGGTCGCCGTTCCCGGCGGGGCCGTCACCGTTCCCGGCGGCTCGTCACCGTGAACTGTGCGCCGTCGTGGTCGCGCAGCACGGCCTCATCGCTGCCCTTGGACAGCACGCTGCCGCCGTGCAGTTCCGCGGCCCTGGTGCAGGCCTCGACGTCGTCGACGGTGAAGTGGACCTGCCAGTGCGGCCGGATCGTCGGGTCGGGGGCCGCTTCCAGCGCTCCTGACTCGATCCGCGCCACCACGTCGCCGCGGCTGCGCAGGACGACCTCGCCGCCCTCGTAGTGGACCTCGCAGCAACCGGGACTCTCCGACGCCCAGTCGAGGACCTCGCCGTAGAAGATGGCGGCGTCGAAGGCGTCACGCGTGTGCAGCGTGATGAAGGCCGGCTGCGCGTTGCGCCAGGTCTCCCAGTCGGTGAACAGGTCGCCCTCCCAGATCCCGAAGGTCGCCCCGTCCCGGTCGGCCAGCAGCGCCGCCCGCCCCGGCGGCAGCGAGATCGGCCCGACCGCGACCGTTCCCATGCGCTCCTGCACCCGCGCCACCGCGTCGTCCGCGCTCCGCACGGCGAAGTACGGCGTCCACGCCACCGCCATCTGCCACATGGTGGCCACCCCCGCGATCCCGGCCACGGGCGAGCCGTCCGCCAGCGCGATCCGGAACCGGTCGCCCAGCTTGGCCGGCCGCCATTGCCAGCCCAGCACGGCGCCGTAGAACTCCTCGGTCGCCTTCACGTCCCTGCTGGTCAGACTCACCCAACAGGGCGCGCCGAATACGGAGTGTGATGAGACGACGTCCTTCGTGCCGGAGGGGATGGGGGTGTCGTGGTTCATGGCAGTCGCGTCCTGATCTCGTCGGCCTGGCAGCCACCGGAGGAATGACACCAGTGTCCAACCGGAACCGCTGTGGGCGCCTGCCGAGTACCCCGGCGACGGCGCCGAAACGGTGTGGTGGACCGGCCTGGACCGCCCCGGTGGCACCGGGCGGGCCGAGTGACGACGATGGAGGCGTCGGACACTGCGTCAAGGCACTCAAGCACCCCACGAGGCCATGGGGACAGCGGCGCACCGGACCCGGAGGTGACCATGCCCACGGACGGGGGCTCGGAGCGGATCTTCGAGTTGCAGGAAGAGGTCCGGCAGCTGAAGGAGGCGGTCGTCTCCCACGCGGTCGTGGACCAGGCGATCGGGATGGTCGTCGTGCTCGGCCGGATCTCGCCGGACCAGGGCTGGGCCGTGCTGAAGGAGGTCTCCCAGCACACCAACACCAAGCTGCGCAACGTCGCGGAACTGATCCTCGTCTGGGGACGCACCGGTGTGATGCCCCGGGAGATACGGGCCGAGCTGGAGGACGCCCTCGACCGTGCCGGACCGACCCAGATCCCCGAAGCGCCGCCGGAGCAGTGACCTGCCCGGCGGCGCCGGCCTGGGGTTGTGGCCTCACCCGGCCTCGGTCAGCAGCTCCTCACGCAGATGGGCGAAGCAGCTGCTGAGCAGCCGCGAGACGTGCATCTGCGAGATCCCGAGCTGCTCCGCGATGCGGCTCTGCGTCATGCCCTTGAAGAACCGCAGGTAGAGGATGATCCGCTCGCGTTCCGGCAGCGCCTCCAGACAGGGCTTGACGGCCACGCGGTTGACGACGGTGTCGAAGGCCGGATCCGGCCCGCCGATCGCGTCCCCGAGGGCGTAGCCGTCCGTGCCGGGCATCTCCGCCTCCAGCGACAGGGCGGAGAAGCACTCCAGGGCCTCCATGCCGGTGCGCACCTCCCCTTCGGTGAGGTGGGCGTACTCGGCGATCTCGGCGACCGTGGGGGAGCGGCCGGGGGTGGTCTGCGACAGTTCCTTGGCGGCGTGCCGCACCCGGTTGCGCAGGTCCTGGACCCGGCGGGGGACGTGCAGCGTCCACATGTGGTCGCGGAAGTGGCGTTTGATCTCGCCGGTGACCGTCGGCACGGCGTAGGCCTCGAAGGCGTTGCCGCGCGCCGGGTCGTAGTGGTCGACGGCCTTGACGAGACCGAGGGCCGCCACCTGGTAGAGGTCCTCCAGGGCCTCGCCACGGCCCCGGAAGCGGACGGCGATCCGCTCGGCCATGGGCAGCCAGGCCTCGACCAGTTCGTCGCGCAGGGTCTTGCGCTCGGGCCCCTCGGGCAGCCGCGCGAGACGTTCGAACGCCTCTGCGGTGTCGGGGGCGTCGTCGTGGGGGTGCGTTCTGGTGCTGCCGGCGATACGCATGGTGCGCACCTCCCTGAGCAGGTGCCGAAAGGACAGACACCGTGGGAAGCGCGGACTCGGACCTCACGGAGGGCACCGCGGGCCGGGGCGGCTCCCACGGACGTGCCTCCTGTCCGAAGCACTTCATCGCCCATTCCCGGGCGGGGAGACTACGAAACATTTCCGACAATACGCTCATTTGTGATCCCAGGCGTCCCTGAGGGCGGCTGCCGTTTCGAGTGCGTCTCTTGACCCCGCCTTGGGCCGCTTACCTCTTTAGCAGAGCTAATCTCGCCGCATGGAGCCGGAGACCTTCCCCGAAGACCTGGCCGACGCGCTCGTCGGGGTCCAGCGGCTGATGCGGCGGCGCCTGCGCCGCGAGATGCCCGACCCCCGGCTGCGCGGCGCCGAGGTGGAGCTGCTGCGCCTGGTCGTGACGCGGCCCGGCATCGGCATCTCCGACGCGGCCAAGGACCTCGGACTGGCGGCCAACTCGGTGTCCACCCTGGTCAACCAGCTGGTGCAGGCGGGCTGTCTGGTCCGCGAGACCGACCTGGCCGACCGGCGGGCCGCCCGGCTGCTGCCCACGCCCGCCGCCGGGACACGGCTGCGCGAGTGGCGCCGCCGCCGCGCCGATCTCGTACGACGCCATGTGTCGCGGCTCGACGAGACGGACCGCCAAGCGCTGCACGCGGCGATCCCGGCCCTGCTTAGGCTGGCCGGCACCCTGCACGAGGAGGCCGAGGAGACATGACCCCCGGCACCGACCGACCACAGGCCGACGCCGTCGCCTGCGCCGGGCTCGTCCACGCCTTCGGCGAGACCCGGGCCGTGGACGGGCTCGATCTCACCGTCCGGCAGGGCGAGGTCTCCGGGCTGCTCGGCCCCAACAGCGCCGGCAAGACCACGGCCATCCGCTGCCTCACCAGGCGATCCCCATGCCGCTGTTCTCCGGTTCCAACGCCCTGTACCCGGTCTCCGTGATGCCGGGCTGGCTCCAGGCGGTCAGCAAGGCCAACCCGCTCAGCTACGAGGTGGACGCCCTGCGCGGGCTCCTCCTCGGCACGCCCCACCGCTTGGCCTCCGACGTCGCGGTGCTGCTCGTGGCCGCCGCCCTCGGCGTCACCGCGGCCTCGGCCCTGCTGGGCCGTCTGGCCCGTTGATCTTCACTCGTGGAAGTGATGTGCGGCACGCCGGGGCAAGCGCTTTCGCGAACTGTTTCCGGATAACCGCTGGGCACGGCTTGATCACCGATCAAAAGGGATGAACTGCCTGGCCACAGCGCATTCTGCTCATTTGACAGTGCGCTGAGAGCACAGATAGGAAGCAGCTTCCAGAGGTCGAGAGGTGCAGCGTGTACGAGCCGAACGTGGTCGGGGACTGGCAGGAGTACGACGAGCATGCCGGTCTGCGCGTCCGCGTCCACCGTCTGGAACTGACCGAGCCGCCCCGCGGCCGCGACGACGCCGCAGAGGGGCTGACGTACTTCAGCCTCCGCGTGACCGTCGAGAACCGCGGCAGCCGGCATCTCGGCATCCACCTCGAGGACGGCCAGATCGACGTGCGGATCGGGCCGGAGGGGGAGAGTGCCTTCCTCGACTGGCGCAACTCGCAGTTCATCGAGGGCTTCGACGTCTACCCGCTGCGCCGGGCCACCGCCGTGCTGTACGCAGCCGGCGCCGAGGCGTCCCTGAGCCTCGTGGACGTCCAGGTCCAGCTGCGCGTCGAGGAGGAGTGGGCCGACCGCCGGCTGTGGTCGGGCGGCATCGGTGCGCACGAGGGACCCGCGGGGGCCCAGCAGGGCGCGGTGCGCGACAGCCTCGCCCACCAGGTGAGCGTCTTCCTCCAGGATCAGGCGGGGGAAGGCACCGCCTGATCCCGCGTCAGGGCGTCGCCCGGCCGGTCAGTGCGGGATGCCGTCGATGATCTCGCGGGCACCCTGGCGCAGCAGCGCCACGGCCACCGACGTGCCGAGCGTGGCCGGGTCGAGCCGGCCCGCCCACTCGTGGGCGTTCAGCCGGGTCTTGCCGTCCGGGGTGAACACACAGGCCCGGAGGGACAGTTCACCGCTGCGGTCCACCTGCGCGAACCCGGCGATCGGGCTGTTGCAGTGCCCCTGGAGCACGTGCAGGAACATGCGCTCGGCGGTGGTCTCCCGGTGGGTGTCCGGGTCGCCGAGACCGCTCACCGCGTCGATCAGGTCGGCGTCGTCCTCACGGCATTGCAGCGCCAGTACGCCCGCGCCGATGGGCGGCATCATCGTCTCGGTGGAGAGGATCTCGCTGATCACGTCCTGCCGGCCGATGCGCTCCAGACCGGAGACCGCGAGCAGCAGCGCGTCGGCCTCTCCGGCGGCCAGCTTCGCCAGGCGCCGGTTGGCGTTGCCCCGGAACGGCACGCACTCCAGATGCGGATGCGTGGCGGCCAGTTGGGCGACCCGGCGCACCGAGGAGGTGCCGATCCGGGTCCCGGCCGGCAGCTCGTCCAGGGTGAGGCCGCCCGGGTGGATGAGGGCGTCCCGGACGTCGTCCCGCTTGAGGAACGCGGCGAACACCGTCCCCGCCGGCAGCGGCCGGTCGGCGGGCACGTCCTTCACGCAGTGCACGGCGAGATCGGCCTCACCGGCCAGCAGCGCCGCGTCGACCTCCTTGGTGAACGCGCCCTTGCCCTCGACCTTGGACAGGTCGCCCATCCACTTGTCGCCGGTGGTCTTCACCGGTACGACCTCGGTGCGCACTCCGGGATGGGCGGCGGCCAGCTCGGCCCGGACTCGCTCCACCTGGGCGAGCGCCATGGGGGAGTCGCGGGAGACGATGCGGATCAGTTCGGGGACGGACATGCGGACACGATAGTCCCTCCCGGGGGTCCGCCCGTGCCGTTCCTCCCCCGACCGCCCGTCGACGTACGTCAGTTCGGGACGAGGGGCTCGCTGAGTTCGACCGCGCGCAGGGCCGCGGCCAGGGCCCGCTCGTCGCCGACGTCGAGGGCGGTGTCGGTGAGTTTGATGACGTGTTCGTCGCCGTGGGCGAGGGCTCGTTCCAGCACCTCCTGGGCGGTGCGGCCGGGTGCGGGGACATGGGTGACGGGCTCGGCGGGGGCGTACATGGCGGTGACCGCGGCGGACGCGGTCCACGCCGCGTGCAGGCTCGGTGCCCACAGCTCGCGGGGCAGGGAACCGAGGGCGCGCAGCACGGCGTTGGGCGCCGTCGCCGCGTGCACCAGCATGGTCTCCTCCCCGTGGCCATGAGTGGCGTACCGATGGGTCGCGGCCCGGACCAGCTCGGTCAGGCGTGCCCGTGCCGTGTCCGGGTCGGTCACGTCGCCCGCCCACAGCGGCAACCGCCGTACGGCCGCCAGCCGGTCGGGGAATCCCCCTCGGGGATCGGTGATCGGCGGCACGGCGTCCAGGGACCGTGCCGCACCCGGCGCGGCGGGCAGCGCGGTGATGCCGGACACGGGGCGGTGCCGGGCGGCCCAGTAGCCCAGCCCGTGGGCGAGTTCGGCGAGCCGCGGCGCGCTCTCGCCGGCTTCCAGGGCCCGTACGGCGTGGCCGACGCGGATGACGGGGTGCGTGGAGCCGCCGTACAGCCCGGGCAGCAGCCGTGGCCACCATGTCGCGAGGACGTCCCGCCACGGCTCTTCGGCGAGTGCCCGGCCGAAATGCCCGATCCAGTCGGCGGCCCGGCGTGGATCTCCCAGCGCCTCGCGCCAGTTGGCGTCGGTCACGGGTGCCACGGGCGTGGGGAAGTCCTCCAGCTTGGGCCGGTACAGATCCAGCCAGCGGTGCACGGCGCCCGCCTGCCCGTGCGCGGTGAGCGCCTCCACGACCATGGGGGCGTGGTTGGTGAGCCGGCCGAGCCGCTCCGGCCCCGAGGCGTGGAGCCGTTCGAGGGCTTCTTCGAGTGTCCCTGTCGTGTCGTGCGTGTCCATGAGGGGACGCTATGCGGCCGCCCCGCGCCGACGGATCGGACGCGGGGCGGAAACCGGACCCGGCCGGGGACCTAAGCCCCCGGCAGGAGTTGGCCCGGATCAGGCGTAGGGGTCGAAGGCGATGCCGGAGGGCTTCGCCGACGCGAGGTGGTTCGCGAAGTTGCCGTCCTTGAGGCCGAAGTTGGCGCTGCCGAAGTTGTAGGACGTGAGCTTGTCGCGCACTCCGGCGGGGTAGCCGTTCCAGCCGACCAGCGGCGGGTACTGCCAGGTGCGCTCGTGGTTCTCCGGCGGCTCGTCGTTCGAGTTGGCGAGACGGAAGCAGTGGGTGCTCACGCCGTCCTTGTGGTAGACGATCTTCGGGTGCGTGCCGTCGAAGCGGACCTGCGACGCCGCGTGCACGCTGAACGAACCGTGGGCGGACGCCGACACGTACTTGACCTGGTTGTCCTGTACGAACACCGCGACGTGCTCGAAGTCGTGCCGGTGGCCGCCGATGCCGCTGCCGGCCACCGCCTGGTCCTTCTCGAAGTAGAGGGCGTACAGGATGGCGCACCAGCCGTTGTTGCACTTGTAGCGCGAGTAGCCGTTGGTGTTGTCCAGGTCCGAGGCGTCGCGGCAGTCGCCGTTGAGGGCGCCGGTCGGGTTGAGCCCGCCGTTGACGGTGCCGTCCGCGCCGACGGCGGGAGTGGAGTAACAGCCGTCGGTGTCGTAGTCGTAGGCGGGCTGGAACGTCTGCTCCAGCGTCTCCGCGTTGGCGGGCAGCGCCCGCGGCGGGGCGGCGAAGGCCGTGGCGGGGAAGGCGAGGACGAGGGCGGCGGCACCGGCCAGTCCGGTGAGCCATCTCCTGGGGGGTACGAACGGGCGTGACGACACTGCGTCCTCCTCTTGGGCGCAGCCCAACGGCTGTGGGGGGAAAGGGAGGTTCAGCTTCCTGGCTGAACGCGTCCATGCCAAGAGGGAGGAGTGATCTCAGAGGTGAATCGCGGTCCAACAACCGGCGTCCGGACGCCGTTTCAGACCGTGTCGTCCGGGATGTCGGCCGCGGCCTCCTCGGGCGCGAGATCCGGCCGGAGCCGCAGCCAGGACGGCTGCCGCAGCAGGCCCTCCCGGGTGCGGGTGCTGTAGCGGACCTCGCCGACCAGCCGGGGGACGACCCAGTGCGCACCCGGGGCGCGCGGGGCGGGGTCGAAGGGGCAGACGTCGGTCGCGGCGGCCCGCAGCAGCCCGGCGAGTTCCGTCCGCTCGGCCTCGCTCCAGCCCGTGCCCACACTTCCGACGTAGCGCAGCCGCCCCGCGGCACGCTGCCCGACCAGCACCGCTCCGGGCAGGCCGGTGAGCCGTCCCTTGCCGGGCTGCCAGCCGCCGACCAGGACGTCCTCGGTGCGCATGTTGCGGATCTTGATCCAGGCCCGGGAGCGCACCCCCGGTTCGTACACCGAGTCCAGCCGCTTGCAGACCAGGCCCTCCAGTCCGTGCTCGCGTGTGGCGGCCAGGGCCTCGGCGCCGTGGCCGACGATCGCGGCCGGGGTCGACCAGGAGGGCCCGGCGAGGCCGAGGTCCTCCAGCGCCGCGCGGCGTCGTGCGTAGGGGAGCCGGATCAGTGACCGGCCCTCCAGATGCATCAGGTCGAACAGCACGAGATGGACCGGCACCTCGGCCGCACGCCGCGCCGCCCTCGCGGGCGCGTGCGCCAGCCCCATGCGGGACTGGAGCAACTGGAAGCTCGCCCGGCCTTGTTCGTCCAGGGCCAGGACCTCGCCGTCCAGCACGGCCGGCACGGGGCCCGAGGCGGCGCCCAGCGGCCGCAGTTCTGGGTACGCGGCCGTGATGTCCTCCCCGGACCGGGCGCGCAGCAGCACGCTGCCGTCCCCGGGGAGGTAGGCCACCACGCGCTGGCCGTCCTGCTTGGTCTCATAGGCCCAGCGCGCGTCCTGCGCGGCGGGCGGCAGGGTGCCCGGCGTGGCGAGCATGGGCGGGATCAGGGGCAGGTCCACGGGTGAGTTGTGGACGTCCCGGGGTTCGCTCACGCGCGTTCTGCGGGTCTTTCCCCTGAACGGCGTCGATGTGGGCGCCGGCCTCACCGGCACGCCGCCGCGGGCGGGTGCTCGACCTGACTCGGAAGCTACATTGCTTGAGTTAGGCAACGAGATGGTAAAGTGGCTCGTATGTCCACACCCCCGCTCCCCGACGTCCCCTCCCCGGAAGTCACCGAGATCGAGCGTGCGCTCACCCGCATCACCTACCTGAGCACGCGCGCCCGCCAGCACGACCGGCTGATGGCCCTGGCGGGAGTGCCGCTCGACCGTGCCGCCGTCGCGCTGCTGCGGCAGGTCGCCGACTCCGAGCCGCTGCGGCCGGGGGAGCTCGCCGCCCGGCTGGGAGTGGAGGCCTCGCACGTCACGCGGACGGTGCAGCAGTTGCAGAAGTCGGGCTACGTCACCCGCGTCCCCGACCCCGACGACCGGCGCGCCCAGCGCATCGAGCTCACCGACGCGGGCCGGCAGGCCATCACCAAGATCCGCGAGGTCGGAGTCCGCGGCATGCAGATGGCCCTGTCCGACTGGTCCCCCGAGGAGCTGCGGCAGCTCGCCACGCTCTTCCACCGCATGGTCGACGACTTCCTCGCCCACTCCGTCGACGAGATGCCCGAGCCCCAGTCCGCCCCGGCGGGCCGATCCTGATCCCCCGGTCACCGTGCGGCCGGGTCACGCGGATCCGCCCGCTCGGCGACAGCGGGTCCCGGCGGTCCGGGCTCGCGCAGCCGGCACAGCAGCAGCCGGCCCACCGCGGGCAGGGCGATGAGCGGCAGCAGGGCCGTCCGCAGGGACGTCGCGTCGGCCAGCGCCCCGAGCAGGGGAGCGGCGAGGCCGCCGACGCTCACCGTCAGCCCCAGCGTGACCCCGCTCGCGGTGCCCACCCGCCGGGGCAGACAGTCCTGGCCCAGCGTGATGTGCAGCGAGAACGGCACATAAAGGCCCGCCGACGTCAACGCGACGAACAGGTACACCGGCGGCCCGGGCACCAGGACCAGACCGGCCACGGCGAGCACTGTCAGGGCGTACGACCGGCGCACCACCGCCAGCCGCCCGTACCGCTCGGCCAGCCGTCCCCCGGCCAGCGTGCCCACCGCACCACCGGCGTAGAGCATGAACAACGCCGCCGTACCGGCCACCTCACCGCCACCGGTCCGGTTCCGCACGTACAGCGAGACGAACGCGCTCAGGCCGACGAACACGACCGAGCGGCAGACCACGGCCCCGGACAGCCGCAGAAAGGACACCCAGTCGTCCCGGCCCTCGGCGACGGACGCACCGGCCCCCGCCGCCCCGGGCGCGGCCGCGCGTACCGCCGCCGCACACAGTGCCGCTCCCGCCACCGCCGGGACGGCCAGCAGGGGAGAGGCCCGTAGCCCGCCCGTCGCCACCACGGCGAAGACCAGCAGCGGTGCCAGGGCGAAACCGGCGTTGCCGCCGAAGGAGAACCAGCCCATCGCCGAGTGCCGGCCGTGCGCGACGGCCCGGGCCACCCGGGCGGCCTCCGGATGGTAGGCGGCCACGCCGACCCCCGACACGGCGACCACCGTCAGCGTCGACGCGTACGAGCCGGTCACGCCGCTCAGGGCGACGCCCGCCCCGGCCGTCAGCGCGCTGAGCGGCAGCAGCCACGGCATCGCCCACCGGTCGGTGAGCACCCCGAACAGCGGCTGCACCAGCGACGAGAGCAGGGAAGCGGCCAGCACGACGCCGGAGGCGGCGGCGTAGGAGTAGGCGCGCTCGGCGACGAAGTACGGCACCAGAGCGGCCACGGCGCCCTGGTACACGTCCACGCAGGCGTGTCCCAGGGACAGCAGAGCGACGGGCCGGTTGCGGCGGGAAGCGGTCACCCGGCGATCGTCGCCGCCGGGGCGGCCGGCCCGCTTCCGATAATCTGCCGGACTGTGCCGAACATCCGCCACACCCCCACGGCGCCGACCCGGGCGCAGCGGCTGACCGCGGGCGGCCGCATCGACGCACACCGGCACGACGACCACCAGATCGTCTACGCGGGCTCCGGCGTCGTCGCCGTCACCACCGACGCAGGCACCTGGTTCGCGCCCGGCACCCGCGCCATCTGGGTCCCGGCCGGTACCGTGCACGCCCACCGCGCACACGGCCGGCTCGACCTGCACCTGGTCGGCCTGCCCGCCGAGGACAACCCCCTCGGCCTGCACCACCCGGCCGTCGTCGCCGTCAGCCCGCTGCTGCGCGAGCTGATCCTCGCCTACACCCGCGACCCCGGCGACGACAGCCCCGAGCGCCGCAGGCTGCGTGCCGTCCTCCGCGACCAGCTGCGGCACTCGCCTCAGCAGCCGCTGCGCCTGCCCACGCCCGCCGACCCGCGCCTGGCCGCCGTCTGCGCGCTCGTGCACGCCGACCCGGCCGACGCGCGCACCCTCGCTGCCCTCGGCGCCGCGACCGGGGTGGGGGAGCGCACCCTCAGCCGGCTCTTCCGCAGCGAGTTCGGCATGACGTTCCCGCAGTGGCGCACCCAGTCGCGGCTCTACCACGCCCTGCGGATGCTGGCAGACGGCCTGCCCGTCACGACCGTCGCCCACCGCTGCGGCTGGTCCTCCGCCAGCGCCTTCATCGACGTCTTCCGCCGCTCGTTCGGCTACACCCCGGGCACGCACAAGAGCCGCGCCTGACCCGTCGAAACCCCCGCCGCGGCCACCCCTTTACCGTCCAGTAATATCGCGCGGCAGGCCATCAGAGGAGAAAACCGTGTCCCGGTCCGAACGCTCGCCCCTGCTGCTCGCCGGCCTGCTGGCCGCAGCGGGCGTCGCCCACTTCGCCGCCCCACGCCCGTTCGACGCGACCATCCCGCGCGGCCTGCCGGGCACGCCCAGGACCTGGACCTACGCCAGCGGCGCCGCCGAGCTCGCGCTGGCCGCGGGACTGGCGCTGCCGCGTACCCGCAAGGCGGCGGCGCTGGCCACGGCGGCCTTCTTCGTCGGGGTCTTCCCCGCCAACGTGAAGATGGCGGCCGACTGGCGCCACCGCCCCGCGCCGCAGAAGGCCGCGGCCTTCGGACGCCTGCCCCTCCAAGTCCCCCTCGTGCTCTGGGCGCGCGGCGTCGCACGGAACGCCGAGGGCCGGTCGTGACCGCGCGCGTGGAGGCCGGGGACAAGGTCGAGGACTTCTCCCTGCCCGACGAGACCGGCACCGTCCGCAGCCTGTCCGGACTGCTCGCCGAAGGGCCGGTCGTGCTGTTCTTCTACCCGGCCGCCCTGACCCCCGGCTGCACCGCACAGGCCTGTCACTTCCGCGATCTCGCCGCCGAGTTCGCCGCCGTCGGCGCACGCCCCGTCGGCATCAGCGGGGACACCGTCGAGCGCCAGCAGGAGTTCGTCGGACAGCACGCCCTCGGCATGCCCCTGCTGTCCGACGCCGACGGCACGGTCCGCGAGCGGTTCGGTGTGAAGCGCGGCTTCTCCCTGGCGCCGACCAAGCGCACCACGTTCGTCATAGCGCGCGACCACACCGTGCTCGACGTCGTACGCAGCGAGCTGCGCATGAACGCGCACGCCGACCGGGCGCTCGCCGTCCTGCGGGCTCACCGGGCCTGACACTGTCACGAATACTCCGTCGCGGTTGATACAGGGCGGCAAAGGGATGATCCTGGATGATATGGAGGACGCCTCCGCTGCTGCGATCATCGACGCCCGCGGCACCGTGACGGGGTGGAGCGAGGGTGCCCGGCGACTGACCGGCTACTCGGCCGAGGAGGCCGTGGGCCGGTCCGTACGGGGACTGCTCGCCGAGGACGTGCCGTCCGGGGCGGTGTCCGCGCGGTCGGGCACCGTCATGGTGCGGCACCACGACGGCTATCTGGTGGGCCTCCGCATCAGAGCCTGCGTCGTGACCGGCCGGGACGGGACACCGGACGGCTACGTGATCACCGCCGAGCCGCCCGGCAGCGCCGAGACGTCCCTGGCCGGACAGGCCTTCCAGCAGGCGTCCATATCGATGTCCGTGTTCGACACCGACCAGCGCTACCTGCGGCTCAACGACGCGGCCTGCCATGTGATGGGCGTGCCGGAGGAGACCCTGCTGGGGCGGCACTTCCCGGAGACCGTCGAGGAGGCCGAGCACAGCCGCGGCTTCAACTGGCACCTCCGCCACGTCGTCGAGACCGGCCGCCCGCTCCGCTACGAGAGCTACACGGGTGCCCCGGCCCTGAACCGGGAGCACGCCTGGGTCACCGAGATGTGGCCGGTCCGCCACCCCTCCGGCGACCTCCTGGGCACCGCCCTGGCCGCGATCGACAGCACCGAGCAGTACTGGGCGCGGCAGCGGCTGGCCCTGCTGAACGAGGCCGCGGCGGTCATCGGCACCACCCTGGACGTGGTGCGCACGGCCGAGGAGCTGATCGAGGTCGTGGTGCCCCGGTTCGCCGACTTCGCCAGCGTGGACCTGTTCGACTGGGTCCTCGGCGCGGAGGAGTCGCCGACCGTGTCCACCGAGGAGATCGTGTTGCGCCGTGTCGCCCACGGCTCCGTCAGCGAGGGCACCCCCGAAGCGGCCGTCCACCTGGGAGAAGTGGACGTCTACCCCGCGTTCTCGCCCATCGCGCGGGCGATGCGGGAGGGCCGGGCGATCGTCAGCCAGGCGGGGGAGCCGTCCTTCATGCGCTGGGTCGCGGAGCGCAACACACGCGCTCCCCAGGGCCGCCCCTACCGCCAGGGCGTCCACTCGATGATGGCGGTGCCGCTGCGGGCCCGCGGCACCACCCTCGGTGTCGCCGTGGCCGTGCGCATCCGGCAGGTGGACGACTACGCCGCCGACGACGCCGTGTTCGCCGAGGAACTCGCCAGCCGCGCCGCGGTCTGCGTCGACAACGCCCGCCGCTTCGCCCGCGAACGCACCACCGCACTGGCCCTCCAGCACAGCCTGCTGCCGAGGGGACTGCCCGGCCAGGCCGCCGTCCAGGTCGCCCACCGCTATCTGCCCTCCGGCTCGGCGGCCGGCATCGGCGGCGACTGGTTCGACGTGATCCCGCTGTCCGGCAGCCGGGTCGCGCTCGTCGTCGGTGACGTCGTGGGCCACGGCATCCCCTCCACGGCGACCATGGGCCGGCTGGTCACGGCCGTACGCACCCTCGCCGACGTGGACCTGCCACCGGACGAACTCCTCACCCACCTCGACGACCTGGTCACCCATCTCGCGTCGGACGACGACGGCGACGAGGTCGCCGAACTCGGCGCGACCTGCCTGTACGCCGTCTACGACCCCGTCACGCGCCGGCTGAACCTGGCCGCCGCCGGGCACCCCGCCCCCGCCCTGGTGCTGCCCGACGGGTCCGCGCGGCTGATCCCCATGAGTGCGGGGCCGCCGCTGGGCGTCGGGGGGCTGCCCTTCGAGGCGACGGAGCTCCAGCTGCCCGAGGGCTCCGTCGTCGCCCTCTACACCGACGGACTCGTCGAGGACCGCGACCGCGACGTCGACCACGCCACCGACGAGCTGTGCCGCGCGCTGACCGTGCCCGCCGAATCGCTCGACGCCCAGTGCGACATCGTGCTGAAGGCCGTACTGCCGGAGGAACCCAGCGACGACGTGGCCCTGCTGCTCGCCCGCACCCGGGCGCTGGGCGCCGACCAGGTCGCCACCTGGGACGTGGACCCGGACCCGGCGCAGGTGGCCGCCACCCGCCAGGCCGCCACCGAACAGCTCACCGCGTGGGGGCTGGACGAGACGGCCTTCGTCACCGAACTCGTCGTCAGCGAACTGGTCACCAACGCCATCCGGTACGGCTCCACGCCCATCGAGCTCCGTCTGATCCGCGACCAGACCCTCATCTGTGAGGTGTCCGACGGCAGTTCGACCTCCCCGCACCTGCGGCGGGCCCACCAGGACGACGAGGGCGGACGCGGACTGCTGCTGGTCGCCCAGCTCACCCAGCGCTGGGGCAGCCGGCAGACCACCCGGGGCAAGACCATCTGGTGCGAACAGCCGCTCACGCCGCTGTTCTGACCGGACCGCTCACGCGGCAGCGCGCCCCGACGGGCGTTCCCGCACCACGTCCCGCGGCTTCTTGTCGTCCCGCAGCCCCAGGTACCGCGGGTGGCGCAGCATGCCGTCACGGGTCCACTCGGCGAACGCGATCTGCGCCACCAGCTCCGGCCGCACCCATCGCGCGCCCGCCTCCCGCACCGGCCCGTCGAACGGCGAGCCGGACTCCCGCAGCCCGTCGAGCCGCTCGCGCAGGTCGAGCAGCGTGCGCCGGCCGAAACCGGTGCCGACCTTGCCCGCGTACCGCAGCCGCCCGCCCTCGTAGTGGCCCAGAAGCAGCGCGCCCAGCCCCAGGCGGCTCCCGGCCGGCTCGGTGAAACCGCCGACGACGAACTCCTGGCCCAAGGAGCACTTGAGCTTCAGCCAGCCCGCCGACCGGCGCGGCTCGTAGACACCGTCGGCGCGCTTGGCGATCAGACCCTCCCAGCCCCGGGCGCAGACGTCCGCCAGCAACCCGGCACCGCCCGCGTTGCGATGCGGGGTCAGCCGGAGCGGGGAGCGGTACGCCAGCGCCCGGCGCAACAGCGACTTGCGGGCCCGCAGCGGCAGTTCCCTGGTGTCGGCCCCGTCCAGCCGGAGCAGGTCGAACACGTAGTACGTCACGGCCACCCCGCTCGCCGCCACGTCCTGACGGCGGGTCAGCCCCATGCGCTGCTGGAGCCGCCCGAAGTCCGTGCGCCCGCCCGAGAAGGCGACGATCTCCCCGTCGAGCACGAAGTCCGCACACGACTGCGCCGCGAGCGCCTCCACGATCTCCGGGTAGGTGTCGTTCAGCCGACGGCCCGACCGGGACAGCAGCGTTACCCGCTCGCCCTCCCGGACCGCCAGCACCCGGATGCCGTCCAGCTTCCGCTCGAACATCCACTCCTCGTCCGCGTCCGAGAAGTCCCGCCGGTCGCTCAGCGTGGCGAGCATCGGACGCGCGGCCAGTTCCGCCCCCGGACGTGCCCGGCCCAGCAGCCGCCGCTGTCCGTCGGGCAGCGCGTCGAGGAGACCGGCCATCACCCTTCACTCCCCGGCCGCGTCCGAGGCGACCTGGGCGAGGGTCCGGCCGGACATGGCCGAACGCGCCCGGCGCGGATCGGGAGCCCCGTGCGTACGGGCGCCGCCGGCCCGCTTCACCAGCAGCCAGGCCTCCTCGCCGTCACCGCCCTGACCACCGCGGAACCGGGTGAGGGCGTACTCGCCGCGCAGTTTCGCCCCGCTCAGCCGGAACGTGGCGTGCCCGCGCTCCAGTGACTCCGCGAAGTCGACGGGCCGCCCCTTGCGGTCGTGGCTCAGCGGCTCGTACGTGCCGTGGTCCCAGACGATCACCGTGCCGCCGCCGTACTCGCCGCGGGGGATCACGCCCTCGAACTCCTCGTACTCCAGCGGATGGTCCTCCGTGGGCACGGCCAGCCGCTTGTCCTTCGGGTCCGCCGACGGGCCCTTGGGGATCGACCAGGACTTCAGGACGTCGTCCACCTGCAACCGGAAGTCGAAGTGCATCGTGCTCGCGTCATGGATCTGCACCACGAACCGGGGCCGGTCCCCGGCGGACTCCCCGCTGCCCCGGGGCTCGCCGGTCCGGTCGAAATCGCGCTTGCCGCGGTAGTCCCGCAGCCGGTCCCGCTCAGTCACCTGCGGCTCCTTCCTGCCGCGCGGGCCCCGGGTACCCGTCAGAACTCCTCGTGCACCTCGGGGTCCCCGCCGACGCGCCGGTGCGTCCGGTCCGCGACGGCGGTCACCTCGTCCTCGCTCAGCTCGAAGCCGAACACGTCGAGGTTCTCGCGCTGCCGCTCGGGGTTCGCCGACTTCGGGATGGGCACCGCGCCGAGCTGCGTGTGCCAGCGCAGCACGACCTGCCCGGGCGTCACCCCGTGCGCCTCGGCGATCCGCGCCACGGCGGCGTCCTGAAGCAGGGACGTGCCCCGGCCCAGCGGGGTCCAGCTCTCGGTGAGCACGCCCTTGCCCGCGTGGAAGGCCCGCAGGTCCTCCTGCGGCAGGAACGGGTGCAGCTCGATCTGGTTGACGGAGGGCAGCACCCCGGTCTCCTTCTCCAGCCGCTCGATGTGCCCGGCCGTGAAGTTCGAGACGCCGACGGACCGCACGAGCCCCTCCTCGCGCAGCTTGATCATGGCCTTCCACGAGTCGACGTACCGGTCCACCCGCGGCAGCGGCCAGTGGATCAGGTACAGGTCGACGTACTCCAGCCCCAGACGCGCCCGGGACTCCTCGAAAGAGGCGAGGGTCTCCTCGTAGCCGTGGTGCCGGCCCGGGAGCTTCGTCGTCACGACGATCTCCTCGCGCGGCACCACGCCGGAGGCCACGGCCCGGCCGACCCCCGTCTCGTTGCGGTAGTTCGTCGCCGTGTCGATCAGGCGGTAGCCCGCTTCCAGAGCCGAGAGCACCGCCTGCTGCGCCTCGTCGTCGCCGAGCGGCCAGGTGCCCAGGCCCAGTGCGGGGAGTGTCGTGCCGTCGTTGAGCGTGTGCGTCGGGATGCTGATCACCGTCGGACCTTCCCGTTGACTGTGTCGTCCCTCCAGCGTCACGGATAGGGTGAGCAATGATCAACCGGACGGGTGGGGGATGAGGACGGCGGACGGCATGGGCAGCGCCGAGGAGAAACCGGCGACACGACCGGGGCGTCCCACCTCGCGGGACGTCGCCCGGCTCGCCGGCGTGTCGCACACCGCGGTGTCCTTCGTCTTCAACGGCCGCGCCGAGGGCAACCTCTCGCCCGCCACGCAGGAGCGCATCCGGCAGGCCGCGGTCCAGCTCGGCTACCGGCCCGACCCCGTCGCCCGCGGTCTGCGCCGCAGCCGTACGGCCGTGATCGGCCTGGTCACCGACGAGATCGCCTCCTCACCGTTCGCCGGGCGGCTGCTGCGCGGCGCCATGGACACCGCCTGGGCCGGCGAGCACCTGGTCCTCACCGTCGACTCCGGCGGCGACCCGGCCAAGGAAGACGCGGCGGTCGCCGAACTCCTCGACCGGCGCGTCGACGGCATCATCTACGCGGCCATGTCCCTGCGCCGCGTCCGCGTCCCCGAGGGCCTGCACCGCACCCACTCCGTGCTGGCCAACTGCCTGCCCGAGGACGGTTCGCTGCCCGCCGTCATCCCCGCCGAGCGCGCCGGCGGCCGTACGGCGGCCCGGCTGCTGCTGGAACAAGGGCACCGGCGGGTCGCGGTCGTCGGCGGGCAGGACGACATCGCCTCGGCGGAGCGGCTGCGCGGCTTCCGCGACGCGCTGCGCGCCGAGGGCATCACCGTGCCCAAGGACTGGGTCGTACGGACCGGAGGCGAGATCTCCAGCGGCTACGAGGGTGCCGTCCGCCTCCTCGACGGCGCCCCGGCCGACCTCCGGCCCACCGGGATCTTCACCTACAACGACCGGGTCGCGGCGGGCGTCCTGCACGCCGCGACCCGGCTCGGGATCGCCGTACCCGGCGACCTGTCGGTGGTGGGCTACGACGACCAGGAGCACATGGCCGCGTACCTCACGCCGCCCCTCACCACCGTCGCGCTGCCCCACCGGGAGATGGGCGAGGCCGCCGCCCGGCTCCTGCTGGACTCCATCGTCACCGGCCGGACCCCGCCCGCCACCGTGCGGCGCCTGGCCTGCCCGGTGATCAGCCGTGCGTCGGTGGGACCAGCTCCCATCCGGTGACCGTCGCGCCGGGCGTCACGCTCAACTCCCGTAGGTCGTCGGGCCGGTGGTAGACCCGCTCGGTGACCATGGCCCGGTCACCGACGAACAGCTCGTACAGCGAGCCGTCGACGAGAACGCGTACCGTGAGCTCCTCGCCGGGCGGCACATGGACGGAGACCGGCGCCCCGGCCTCCGCACGGGGCCAGTCGCCACGGTCCAGGGTCACGAGGCCCTCGCCCGGGTCCAGCCGGACCGTCAGCTCGGCGCCCGAGGCCGACCGCAGCAGACTCACGGTGGTGTGACCGCGGGCGCCGACCGTCAGGTCGTAGGCCGCCGGCAGCGCGGCCCGGCCCGGGGCGGTGACGAACGGTTCGGCGGCGCGCAGCCGGCGCAGCTCCGGGGCCGGGGTCACCCGCAGCGCCCCGTCCGGATGGACGTCGACGACCCGGGGCGCGGTCAGGACGCCGGCCCAGCCGGCCCTGTCCTGCTCGCGGGCCTCCCAGGACCAGCCCCACATCAGGGCCCGGTCCGGCTCCTGGAGCACGGCGGGCGCGTAGAAGTCACGGCCGTGGTCGAGCAGACCGCCCGCCCGGGCGGAGAAGCACAGGTCCGCATCCAGACGTCCCGTCAGATAGCCGGTGGTCCACGGGTCGCCGTCCCACAGGGACACGACCAGCACCCACTCGCCGCCCCGCGTCGCGAACAGCTGGGGGCACTCCCAGCCGGTCGCCCGGTCGCCGAACACCGCCGCGGCGGCCGGGTCCCGGCCGTCCAGGAGCACACCCGCGAAACGCCAGTCGGCCAAGTCGTCGCAGTCGTACAGCAGGACCGACGGCGTGCCGTCGCCGTGCCCCGCGCCGACCAGCGCCCGGCGCCGGCCGTCGTGCCGGAAGACGAACGGGTCGCGGAACATCACCACGTCCAGGCCCTCGGGCGGGCCCGTCACCACCGGCGTGGGCAGGGGAGTCCAGTCGGTCAGCGCCGGGTCGTCCGGATCCGCCGCCCGGGCCAGGCAGATCGTGCCGAGCCCGCTGTGGTCACGGTCGACCCCGGTGTAGACGGCCGTCGGCACGCCCCCGTCGTCGACCACGCAACCGGACCAGCAGCCCGCCTCGTCCGGGCCGCCCGGGGTCGGGGTGAGGGCGATCGGATGGTGCTCCCAGCGGGCTAGGTCGAGGCTGGAGGCGTGGCCCCAGTGGACGTTGGCGTGCACCGGGGCGTCCGGGTTGTGCTGGTAGAAGAGGTGGTAGCGGCCGCGCCAGCGGAACGGCCCGTTGGGGTCGTTCATCCAGTTGGCGGGCGGGCGGACCCTGAAGCGCGGGGCGTGCGGGTCCTGCGGGGGAGCGGCGAGGCTCAACGGTTGACTCCTGCGGACGTGATGCCCTCACGCAGAGGGCGCTGGCCGACGACGAACACGGCGACGGCGGGAATCATGGAGAGGACGACACCGGCGAGCACCACGGAGACGGAGCCGGTGCCCAGGTTGCCCTGGAGGGAGACCAGACCCAGCGGCAACGTGTAGTTCTGCCCGGACGTTTCGAGGATCAGCGGCCGGAAGAACTCGTTCCAGTGGTAGTTGAAGGCCAGGACGCCGACGATCGCGAGGCCGGGCGCGGCCAGCGGGGCGTACACCGACCGGAACGTCCGCCAGGGGCCGGCACCGTCCAGCATCGCCGCCTCGCCGAGATCCTTGGGCATGCCCAGGAAGTACTGCCGCATCAGGAACGTGCCGAACGCCGTCGGGAACGCCGGGATGATCAGCCCGAGCAGGGTGTCGGTCAGGCTCATCGACTTCAGGACCAGGAACACCGGCACGATCGTGACCTGCAAGGGCACCATCATCGTCGCCAGGACCAGGGCGAACAGCGACTTCTTGAAGCGGAACTCCAGGCGGGCGAAGGCGTATCCGGCCAGCCCAGCCGTGATCATCTGGCCGACCGCGATCAGACCCGTGACCAGCGTGGAGTTGAGGGCGAGCAGCCACACGTCGATCTGGCCGAACACCCCCCGGTACGCCTCCGTCGACGGGTCGGACGGGATGAGCTGCGGCGGCAGGTCGAACGCCTCGGCGGGTGTGCGGAGCGAGGTGGACACCGTCCACACCACCGGGCCGAGCGTGAGCAGGGCGCACACCGTCAGCCCGGCGATCCGCGCCCACGGCGCCAGCCCGTGGCGCGCGCGGCTGAAGGACAGGGTTGCTTGGCTCAAGGGACTCACCCGGCTCACTGGTAGTGGACGAAACGCCGGCTGAGCCGGAACTGGAGGGCCGTGACCGCCATGATCAGCACGAACAGCAGCACACCCACGGCGGACGCCTCGCCGAAGCGGAGCTGCTCGAACGCGGTCTCGTAGATCACCATCACGACCGTGCGGGTCGAGTCGCCGGGACCGCCGTTGGTCAGGACGTACGGCTGCTCGAAGACCTGGAGCGCGTTGATGATGCCGACCACCGAGGCGACCAGCAGCGTCGGCGACAGCAGCGGCAGCGTGACGGAGAGGTGCTTGCGCAGGCCGGTCGCGCCGTCCAGGGCGGCGGCCTCGTGGATCTCCTTGGGGATGTTGTTCAGACCGCCGACGAACAGCAGGAACGAGAAGCCGAACTGCTGCCAGACGTAGACCAGCACCACGGTCGCCATGGCCGCGTTCTCCGACGTCAGCCACGGCACCGGCGCGATCCCGACGAAGCCGAGCAGCCAGTTGATCACCCCGAAGTCCTGGTTGAACAGGTACTTCATCACCACCGAGATCGACGCGGCGGACAGCACCAGCGGGAAGAAGAACGCCGAGCGGAACACCGACCGCAGCCACACGGGCATCCGCCCGGTCAGCGTCAGGGCGAGCGCCAGCGCGACGAGCAGTTGCAGGGCCACCGCGAGCACCATGAAGACGAGGGTGTTGCGGAAGGACACCAGCACGGTCTCGTCACCGAACACCGCGCCGTAGTTGGAACCGCCGGCGAAGCGCGGCGAGTCGATCACGTTCCAGTGGAAGAGGCTCAGCACCACCGAGCCGACGATGGGGACGACCGTGAAGACGACGATGCCGACGATCGTCGGGGCCAGGAACAGCGTGGCCAGCAGGCGGGTGCCGCGGTCGCGGGCCGAGGGACGCGGTGCCTTCTCGGCGGGTGGGGCCTCGGGCCGTTCGGCTCGGGCGGGCGGTATCCGGGTGTCCGTCATGCGTCACGCCCCATGGCCTTCTCCAGGTCGCCCTGCAACCGGCGCAGCGCGGGACGCACCGAGCGCGAGGAGGCCAGGGCCGTGCCGGTGTGCTTGAGCAGCAGCTGCTCGACCTCGGCGACCTGCGGTGGCGCCGGGATCGGCCCCGTGTCGGGGAACCGGTCGAGGGTGTCGTAGAAGACCTGCCAGTTCGCCGGGCCGGTCTCCTCGTAGCGTCCGGCGGTCAGCATCGAGCGCCGGGCCGGGGTGGTCTGGTTCGTCGTGAACAGCTGGGTCAGGGTGTCCTTGCGGGCCGCGTACTTGATGAACTCCCAGGCCTCTTCCTGCCTCTTCGAGGTGCGCAGCAGCGCGTAGCCCGCCGCGCCGTACTGCATGCGCTGGGTGCGCCAGCGCGGGAAGTACTGCACGTCGAACCCGTCCCGCTCCATCCCCGCCAGGTGCAGGCCGCCCGCCCAGAAGCCGCCCGCCGGGGTGACACCGACCCGGCCGGTGGAGAACACGCCGATGAGGTTCTGGCCGTTGCCGCCCTCGGGGCGGGTGCACAGGCCGTCCCGCACGAGCGAGGCGAGATAGTCGTAGACCTCCTCCACCCGGTCGTGCGTGGCCTGCGGAGTCGTCCACCGGAAGCCGCCCCCGCGGCCCCTGCGCCGGCCGGCCGGGTAGAAGGAGTCCCACAGCCACTCGCCGCCGGGCGCCTTGGACTCCGCGAGCAGATTGGTGCCGTTCGCGAAGAGCCAGGGCACCACACCGCCCCACAGCCGGTTGGTCCAGAAGTAGGGAGTGAAGCGGGAGCCGCTCGCCTGCTTCATGTCCCGCAGCAGCGACGTGAAGTCGTCGCGGGTCCAGTCGGCCGGCGGGTACTCCGCACCTGCCCGCCGCAGCACCTGGCGGTTGAGGTACATGTCGGCCGCGTTGAACTCCACCGGCAGCTGGTAGAGGCTGCCTTCGTACATCATCGACTCCACCAGCGACGGGTGGACGTCGGCGAAGTACTCCTTCAGCTCGGCCGCGTCCCGCTTCACCCACTTGTCCAGGGCCACGCCGAGCCGCTGCGCGAACAACTGCACGCCCTCGGTGGCCACATACACCAGGTCCGGGGCGGTGCCCGCGGCCACCTGCGTGAGGATCTTCGCGAAGAAGTCCGACCAGTCCACGGCCTGCACCGCGTTGATCTCGAGCTTGATGTCGGGGTGCAGCTCGCGGAAGCCCTCGCGGAGCGTGCGGATGGCCTCCGGCCCGTAGGCGGGGCCGAGGGTGGCGACGACGAGGGAACCGTCGTCACGTCCGGGGATGTCGGCTCCGGTGAGCCGCTCCCAGCTCGCGGCGGTGCTGCCCAGGGCGGCGGCACCCGCGCCGTAGGCGCCGTACCGCAACAGCCTGCGGCGGGTGAGGTGCGAGTCGGTCATCGTGGGGCCTAACTCGTGTTAGTTGAGGACTGATGCCCCAGATGATGTGAGCGCCGCCCGGACGTGTCAAGAGCGCGTGACCGCTTGACCTTTAACGAGTTAGGTCCCACAGTCCTGATGCACATGAGCCACCGTTTCCGACGAGAGGAACCAGGTGTGATGAGCGGGATCACGAGGAGGGCCCTGTTCGCCGGGTCGGCCCTGGGCACGGCCGGCGCGTTGCTGCCCGCCGCGGCGGGCACGGCCGAGGCCAGGCCGCGGAACGGCTGCGCGAGCTACCGCGCGGCCTACCACTTCACCGTCCCCGAGCAGTGGAAGAACGACCCGCAGCGCCCCGTCTGGATCGACGGCGCGTACCACTACTACTACCTGCACAACGCCGACTACCTGTCCGGCGCGATCGGCACCGCCTGGCGGCTGGCCACCAGCACCGACCTGGTCTCCTTCACCGACCGGGGGATCGCCGTGCCCAAGGACACCACCCCCAACGGCGATGTCTGGTCGGGCTCCGCGGTGGTCGACACGGAGAACACGGCGGGTTTCGGGGCGGGGGCGGTCGTCGTCCTGGCCACGATGTCGCCGCACGACGGCCCGAGCGACCAGGCGCAGTACCTGTACTACTCCACCGACGGCGGCCGGACGTTCACCCCGCACGGCACCGACCCGGTGCTGCCCAATCCGGGCGTGCGCGACTTCCGCGACCCGAAGGTGATCCGCGACGAGGAACGCGGCCGGTGGGTGATGACCCTCGCCGAGAACGACAAGGTGGGCTTCTACCACTCCGCCGACCTCAAGTCCTGGACGTACGTGGGCGGCTTCGTCAAGAGCGGCATCGGCGTGCTGGAGTGCCCGGACCTGTTCCGGATCCGCGCCGGGGACGGCACGGCCAAGTGGGTGCTCGGGGTGAGCGCCAACGGCAAGGGAGCCGGGCTGCCCAACACGTACGCGTACTGGACGGGCTCCTTCGACGGCAGCGCCTTCACGGCCGACGCCGAAGAGCCGCAGTGGCTCGACCACGGCTGGGACTGGTACGGGGCCGTCACCTTCGAGAAGCGGACGGCGAACGGCGCCCTCGACGAGCGGACGCGCTACGCGATCGGCTGGCTGAACAACTGGGACTACGCCCACATCACGCCCACCATCGACAGCGACGGCTTCAACGGCACCGACTCGATCGTCCGCGAGATCACGCTGAAGCGCGCGGCCGACGGCACGTACCACCTGGCGTCCCGGCCGGTCGCCGCGCTCGACCGGTACGTCTCCCGCACGGTGCCGCTCGGCGACCTGGTGGTCGAGGGCACCCGCGTCCTCGACTACCGGGGCACCGCCTACGAGCTGACCTGCGAGATCACCTGGGACCAGCTCACGGGCGCGGGAGTGCAGCTGCGGCGCTCCCCGGACGGCGTCCGGCACATCGACGCCGGCGTCCACCGCGACTACGCCTACCTCAACCGCCGCCCCACCGTGTCACCCGACCTGTCGGGCAGATGGCAGGAGAGCCGGAGCCCCTTCGACCCGGCCCGGCGGACGGTGAGGCTGCGCATCCTGGTCGACCGGACATCCGTGGAGCTGTTCATCGACGACGGCCGGTACGCGCACGCGTCGGAGGTCTTCCCGTACCTGGTCGACACCGGGCTCGCCCTGTTCACGGTCGACGGGAGGGCGGTGTTCCGGAACACCGTGATCCGGGAGTTCGAGGTGTGAGGGGCGCGGGCGCTGGTGCGGTGTCGCCCTGGGCGGGGATCGCTGTCACGATCTTCCGGTAGGCACGACCACGCCCACGACCAGCGGAGTGCGCATGACGACGGACAGCCCGATGACGGACGAGGCGGTGCGGGACGCCGGGGTGGAGGTGAAGCCGGTCGCGGGGCACATCGGCGCCGAGATCGGCGGGGTCGACCTGGCCGCCGACCTCGACGACACCGTGATCGCCGCGATCAGGGCGGTGGCGCTGCGGTGGAAGGTGGTGTTCTTCCGGGGGCAGCGGCTGGACCACGCCGGGCATGTGGCGTTCGCGCGCAGGTTCGGGGGACCGGTCGTGCTGCCGCGACGCGGCAAGGCCTCGCCCCCGGACTTCCCGGAGATCGAGACGACCGCCGACCGGCTGGAGCTCGGCGGGCGGTTCGGCATGGAGCACGACGAGTGGCTGCGGCGCCGCCGCCACACCCTGCTGCGCGGCTGGCACTGCGACCACGGCGCCCGCGTCGACCCGCCCGCCGCGACGATCCTGCGCGCCGAGACCGTGCCGCCCTACGGCGGCGACACCACCTGGTCGAACCTCGCGGCGGCCTACGCCGGACTCTCCGCGCCGCTGCGGGAGTTCGTCGACGGCCTGCGGGCCGAGCACCGGCTCGGCGTCGGCTACCAGCCCCGGCCCGGCGACGACGCGTACGTCCGCCACCTGCTGGACCGCCAGGTCGCCTCGCTGCACCCCCTGGTGCGCGTCCACCCGGAGACGGGCGAACGGATCCTCTACGTCAACGGCTACTACGTCGAGCAGATCGCCGGCCTCTCCCGGCCCGAGAGCGGCGCGATCCTGGACATGCTGCTGGAGCAGGCGGTACGGCCCGAGTACACGGTCCGGTTCCGCTGGGAGCCGGGCAGCGTGGCGTTCTGGGACAACCGCGCGACGATGCATCTGGCGCCCGGCGACACCGCGCACCTCGACCACCCGCGGATCATGCACCGGGTGATGCTCGCCGGGGACGTGCCGGTCGGGGTGGACGGCAGGGCGTCGGAGCCGATCACCGGGACTGCGCCCGGGCGCTGGTGACCTGCGCCGGTCCGGCGGGTCGGACGGGGGAGCGGTGCCGTCGGGGTGGCTCGGGACCGGTGGGGACACAGGTCAGTGGTGTGCACCTGTGCACCTGTGCGCCCCGGCGGCGGACCGCGATGTTCCCGGGGGACCGGGTCAGCGCAGCGGAATCGTCACCTCGTCCTCGACCGGCGGGTCGAGCTCCTGGGCCCGGTTGCCGGTGGCCGCGAAGCAGCGCAGCCGGATCGCCTCCGGGGAGACGTCCAGGCGCAGGAAGCACTTGAAGAACGGCGGGCTGTAGGTCGCCGAGCTCGGCGAGAACAGCGACGTGTAGATCTTGCGCACGGGCAGCCGGAACCGCTTGGCCCGGTCGGGCCGGCGGCCGGTGCCGAGCAGCCCGGCGACCAGCCGGACGCGCCGGGTGACGCGGGTGGCCGCGCCCGGCACCCGGGTCGGCGGGATGCCGAGGCGCTCGGCGATCACGGCCGTCGCCTCCGCCTCGGTGAGCGTGAAGAAGCGGGGCATGCGCAGTCGGCGGCCGTAGAGCCGGCTGTAGAAGGCGAGGGAGTCGCCGCGCAGCGGATAGCAGCGGAAGTCCCGCTCGGTCACGTTCGCGACGTCGACGCGGGGGATGGTGTGGGTGGCGTGCATGAACGCCCCGCCGCCGCCCGCTACCACGTACTGGAGGGTGCGTCCGTCGTCCAGCCGGACCGGGTACCGCTGGTAGTTGTGGATGTCGCCGCCGATCGCCGCCACGTAGTGGTGCGCCGGGTCGCGGACGATGTCGTCGACGGTGCCGCCCCCTGCGATGGCGCACGGCTCGTGCCTGCCGTCCACGTACAGGGGGGAGCCGGTGACCAGGATCTTCGGGCGGGATCCCCGGGAGACCTCGCGCAGCCAGGCGCCCTGCTCGGCGTCGAGGGTGCCCAGCAGGCCCGTGTCGATGCCTATGATCCGTACCGGCCCGGCGTCGATCGCCCAGTACGGGCCCGGCTGGACGGACTGCTGGGCGGGTGCGGAGCGCAACTCGCGTGCCTCTGCGAGGTGCCGGCCGTCGTCGGGACGCGGCCGGTGCCACAGCAGGGACCGCAGCCAGGCGCGGGTCAGGGGGCGCGGCCGGGGTTCGGGCGGCAGCGGCGGGGCGTCGTCGCAGAAGACGCGCATGAAGCCGCCGAGGTCCTCGTACCAGTCGTGGTTGCCGGGTATCGCGTAGATCGGCGCCCGGTAGTCCCGGTACGGGCGGAAGAACTTGGTGCCGTAGTCGTCCGCGCTGCCCACCGGGTAGATCACGTCACTGGCCAGCACGGCGAAGCTGGTGTCCTGACCGGTCTTCAGAAAGCCCGGCACGACGGCGTACTGGGGGTCGTCGCCCTCGCCGGTGTCACCGATGACCAGGAAGGAGAACCGGTCCGGGTCGTCGCGCCGGATCACCTTGTCGCCCGGGGCGCCGGCGGCCGCGCGTTGCGCCACCCACCGGCCGCGGGTGCGGCCGGTCGGGTCCCCGAACCATGAGGCCAGCACGCCGTTGCGGGCGGCCCACAGCATCTTCGGGTCCAGCCAGGAGATCTTCTCGGCCTTCGGAGGCATCAACTGCTGGTACGCGCCGCGTTCGTCGGTACCCCAGCCGGCGCCCTCGGCGGTATCGCGTGAGGAGTCGGACACCGCTGCACCGTAACAATGATCTACGCGCCGTCCGCGGGCGGGTCGTTCACCGGCTGCGACTGGGTGAGTCCGTGTCGTGCCACGAAGTGCGCGGGGAGGGAATCGAGTTGGCGGCCCGGTCCCTGGCGGAGGCCCCCGGGTGCGGGGCGGGGCTCCGCTTCCCGGGCCGCTCGCCTTGTACCAGCATCGGGTCGAACATGACCACGACCCCGGCCAGCAGCAGGAAGACGACCGGCCCCAGCAGCATCGGCAGCAGCAGGGACAGGGGCGAGTCGCCCTCCCAGGTCCCGCCGGTCGTGTCGTGCACATGGACGCTGACGGCGGCCATGCCCGTGTAGTGCATCCCGGACACCGCCACGCCCATCACCAGGCTCGCCCCGACGCTCGTCAGGAAGCCGCGGATCGTGACGGCCGACCACAGCGCGGCCGTCGCGGCGGCGATGGCGATCAGCACGGACAGGGCGACGCCGACCGGGTCGTAGCCGATGTCGCCGTGCAGCCGCATCGCGGCCATGCCCAGGTAGTGCATGGCCGCCACCCCCAGTCCGGTGACGACACCCGCGACCGCCAGGGTGACACCCCCCGTGCCGCGGTAGCCGACGATGAACACGCCGATGCCCACAACGGCGACGGCCACGACGAGACTGAGCACCGTCGTGGCCGCGTCATAACGGACCCGGGTCTCCTCCACGTGGAAGCCGATCATGGCGATGAAGTGCATCGTCCAGATGCCGCACCCGATGGAGGCAGCGCCTAACGCAAGCCAGCCGGGCTTCCACGACCGCGCGTCGGGCAGCGAGCGCACGATGCACCGCAGCCCCAGCGCCCCTCCCAGACAGGCCATCAGATACGCCGCCACCGGAGTCACCGCACCGTAGCGGAACCCGTCGACCGTGCCGTCCATGAGCCAACTCCCCCCGAGTCATGGCTGGTTTTCAGCAAGGTCTACGCGCAGTGATCGAGGGAAAGCAAGCCCTTACCGTCGGTAGGACGGCAACTTCTGTTCAGCAGGAGTCGATTGAGGTCAGAATGTACGCTTCAGCAGGTCGAGCAGAGCCGACCAGTGCCGCTCGTCGGCCTCCTTGTCGTACGACGCGGTGTCGGCCTGCGTGAAACCGTGGGGCGCGCCGGTGTACACCTCGCACCGGTGGCGGACGCCCGCCGCGGTCAGGGCCTCCTCCAGGCGCTCGATCTGCTCCTCGGGCAGCGAGGGGTCCTGGTCGGCGTGGCCGAAGTACAGCTCGGCGGTGACCTCGCCGGCCACCAGGTGCGGGCTGTCCGGCGTGTCCGTCGCCAGCCGCCCGCCGTGGAAGCCGGCCGCGGCCGCGACCCGCTCCGGGTAGGTCCCTGCCGTGAACAGCGACAGGCGCGCCCCCATGCAGTAACCGGTCACCGCGACCGGACCGTCGGCCACCGCGGGCGACTCGGCCAGCCGGCGCAGATAGGCACCGGCGTCCCGCATCGCCAGCTCGGGCGTCAGGGCCCGCATGACCGGCATGATGCGCTCGAATATCTCCGGCCGGGCACCCGGGTCGATGAACTCGGGCAGATCGAACAGCGGGGCGCGGCCGTGCCGGTAGAACACGTTGGGCACCAGCACCGTGTAGCCCTCGCCGGCCAGCCGGTCGGCCATCGACCGCAGTCGGGGACGCAGTCCGAAGGCGTCCATGTAGAGCAGGACCGCCGGGTGGGCGGCCCCGTCGGCGGGGTGGGTCAGATACGCGTCGGCGGTGCCGTCCTCGGTGGGGATGTCGACAGCGGTTCCCTGTACGGCGGTCATGGCTGTGCTGCCTCTCTGCGGGGTCTCGGCCAGGGACCCGTCCGCGTGACCGGGCGGATCACGGGCATCGTGACACGCCGCTTCCCGGGGCATTTCGCCCACCCCTCGCAGGCGGTGCAACCGTGAACGCCCCTTGGCGCGCCCTTTACTCGAACCGTGTCGTGTCGCCCGCGCCGTGCCGCACGATCTCGGCCTCACCGCCGGAGAAGTCGATCACCGTCGTCGGTTCGGTGCCGCAGTCACCGGAGTCGACCACCCCGTCCAGCACATGGTCTAGCAGGTCCTTGATCTCCCAGCCCTGCGTCATCGGCTCCTCCTCGCCGGGCAGCAGCAGGGTGCTGGACAGCAGCGGCTCACCGAGCTCGGCGAGCAGGGCCTGGGTGACGACGTGGTCGGGGATCCGCACACCGACCGTCTTCTTCTTGGGGTGCTGGAGCATGCGCGGCACCTCCTTCGTCGCGGGCAGGATGAACGTGTAGCTGCCGGGCGTCGACGCCTTGATCGCGCGGAACACGTCGTTGTCGATCCGCACGAACTGGCCGAGCTGCGCGAAGTCCTGACACACCAGGGTGAAGTGGTGCCGGTCGTCCAGCTTGCGGATCGTCCGGATCCGCTCGATGCCGTCACGGCTGCCCAGGCGGCAGCCCAGTGCGTAACAGGAGTCCGTGGGGTACGCGACGAGAGCGTCCGCGCGGATGCTGTCGGCGATCTGGCCGATGGTGCGGGGCTGGGGGTTGTCGGGGTGCACGTCGTAGTACTTCGCCATCCGTCGAGCTTATGCCGCCCGCGGGGCGCGGCGGCGCAGGGTGGGGTGTCGGGCCTGCGGGCGGGCGCCGGGGCGCGTTCGCCCGGGGTGAGAGCGCGGGACGGGTGAGGTAACGTCCCCGACCGGTGCGCCGGAGGCGGTGCGAGGAGCGAGGGGAAGGCCGAGGTGACTGGCCGAGAGGACGGGAACCGGCAGCGGGAGACGCAGGCCGGGCAGGGTCCGGCGTGGGCGGAGGAACTGCTCGAGCACCTGCGCCCGGCGGGACGGGACGTGCGCAGGGTCGTGGGCTGGCTCTCCGGTGCCGTGCGCGGGTCCGTGGCCCTTCAGGACGCCGCCGGGAACCTCATGGCCGGAACCCGGATCCCGCTGGACGAGGACCTCGTCACGGACATCACGGCCGGCCGGATCGCCTCCGCCGCCTGGGAGAGCCGGGAGCGTCATCTGCGCCTGGTCAGGGTGGAGCACCCGTCCCACACCTGCGTCCTGGCCGTCTCCCGCGAGGCCCCCTTCGACCGCCGGGCCGCCGACGTCGTCACGCACACCGCCCAGGTGATCGAGCTCCTGCTGACCGCGCGCGAGTCGACCGCCGCCGGACACCGGCTCCGGCGGGCCACCTCCGACCTGCGCCTGGCGATCCTCCAACTGCTGATGGTCGAGGACACCATCGCAGCCCGCCGCGTCGCCGCCGGACTCTGGCCCGGACTGCTCGACGCCGACACGGCGTGCGTGTATGTCGTCGAGTCCGACCCCGCCGTACGCGACCGGATCGCCGAGGAGTGCCTGGACAGCACCAGGGAGGACGCCCTGGTCGTGCGCTGCCCGGCCATGGACGGCCACGTGATCGTCGTCAGCCCCCGCGAAGCCGCCGGCGAGGCCCTGCGGTCACTGGTCGGCCGGCACCCGGACATCTTCCTCGGCGGCAGCGCCCGGCAGAGCCTCGCCCGGACCGCCACCGCCTACGGACAGGCCGTCAGCGCCCTCGCCGTCGCCCACTTCCGGCCCGACAAGACCGCTGTCTACGCCGAGCGCACCCACCCCGAACGCCTCATGGACCCGCAGGCGCTGCGCGGCTGGACCGCCCGGGTGCTGCGCCCGCTCGACACCCTGCCGCACCACACCCGCGCCGAACTCCTCGCCACCACCCGCCTCGGCCTGGAATTCACCGCCGTCAACGCCGCCAAGGTCCTCGGCGTCAGCCGCAACACCGTCCGCGCCCGCATGGAACGCGTGGAGGCCCTGCTCGGCACCGACTTCGCCGACCTCACCGTCCGGACCGTGGTCCACCTGGCGCTCAACACCCAGATCGGCCTGACCGACGCCCAGTTCAGCGACACCACCGCGGACTCCACGCTCCGGCTCTCCGACCTGCTGTCCGGACCCGCCGTACGCAACTGGGCCCAGAACCTGCTGGGCCGGCTGGACGCGGACGCCAGGAACCCGCGGCGGACGCTGCGCACCTGGATCGCCGCCGGCGGCAACGCCGAACGGGCCGCGCAGGCCCTGGGCATGCACGCGCAGACCGTGCGCGAGCACGTCCGCAGCGCCGAACCCGTCCTGGAACGCCAGCTGCTCGCCGCGGGCACCGACCTGTACGAGGTCGTGCTGGCGCACCTGGCCGTCGGCGACCTCGACCTGCCGGTTCTCCACCGCCACGACTGACCGGTTTGCCTCGGAGGCAACCGGCCGACCAGGTCGGGGCGGGACGAAACAGGGCTATCCGGACTCAGCTGTGCACGGGTGAGCCCTGTTGAGCGCGCAACGGGCATCGACGCGATTCACAAGGCCTCCGCCATGCACGTAGTTTCGACGAGCCGCGGGGGCTCGACCGGAACGGGGGACCGGTCGCGCTCCCGCGAGCCGCCCCGTGAGGCCCGTCTGCCGGTGGCCTCAGCCCCGCAGCCGCACCGGGATCTCCTGCCAGCCGAAGGCGATGAAGGACGGCACCTGCCGCAGGCCCTCGTCACCGGTGGCCAGGCTCAGGCCGGGGAACCGTTCGAACAGCGCCGGCAGCGCGGTCAGCGCCTCCAGACGGGCCAGGGGTGCCCCGATGCAGCGGTGGACCCCGATCCCGAACGCCAGATGGTCGTCGGCGGCGCGGGTGGCGTCGAAGACGTCGGCGTCCGGCCCGTAGTGCTCGGGGTCGAGCCCCGCGGCGGCGTACGTCGTGATGATGGCGTCACCGGCCGGGATCGTGACGCCGCCGACGGTGAGGTCGCTGACGGCGAACCGGAGCGGCAGCGACGCGATCGACGGGTGCGCGCGCAGCGTCTCGTCGACGACGGCGTCCCAGCCGATCTCCCCGGACCGTACGGCGGCGAGCTGCTCGGGGCGGCGGAGCAGGGCGACGGCCGCGTTGCCGATCAGGTTGACGGTGGTCTCGAAGCCGGCCCCGATGACCAGCAGCAGCGTGTACAGCAGCTCCTCGTCGCTGAGCCGGTCGCCGTCCTCGTCCCGGACCCGGATCAGCTCGGTGGTCATGTCGTCACCGGGATGCGCGGCCTTGTACGCGATCAGCGCGGGCAGCACCGTGCCGATCTGCCGCTGCACGGACGCCGCGTGCTCCGGGCTCGGGTCGGAGGTGTCCATGATGGCCGCGACGAGCCGACCGGTGTCCTCCCACAACTCGTCCGGCACGCCGAACAGTTCGCAGATGATCCGCATCGGCAGCGGATGGGCGAACCCCTCCTTGAGGTCCACGACCTCGCCGTCGGCCGCGTCGAGCGCGTCCAGCAGCTCCGCGGTGATCGCCTCCACCCGGGGCCGCATCGCCTCGGTGCGCCGGTGCGTGAAGCTGGGCGCCACCAGCTTGCGCAGCCGCGTGTGGTCCGCGCCGTAGGTGGAGAGCATGTTGACCACGCCCACCCAGCCCAGGATCCAGCCCCAGGACGGATGTTCGCCGATCTCGGGCCACAGCCGCCAGTGCAGCCGCGGGTCCTTGCTCACCCGCGGGTCGAGGATGAGTTCCTTGAGAGTGCCGTAGCGCGTGGGCGCCCAGGCAGGGATGCCGCCGGGCAGCTCCACGGGCACGATCGGGCCGAGGGCGCGCAGCCGGGCGCTCTCGGCGGCGATGTCGGCGCCCAACGGGTCGAGAGTGATGCGGTCGGTGACGGTCACGGTCGTCCTCCTGGCTGGTCGGGGGAGCGGGGACTGAAACGGACGGGCAGCGCCGTCAGCGAGCGGTGGAACGGGCCGGGCCGCCAGGTCAGTCGCTCGCGGGGCAGGACGGGTTCGAGGTCGGGCAGCCACTGGGTGAGCCGTTCGATCGCCTCGGTGGCGATGAGCAGGGTGTGCTGCTTGACCGGGCAGGCGTGCGGGCCCGCCGACCAGGACAGGTGGGAGGCGTCGCCCGGGTGCCGGTCCGCGCCGCGTTCCTGCTCGGTGGCCTGCGCCAGCGCCCCGTAGGAGATCACCACCGGCACCGCGGCCCTGATCCACACGCCGTGGAAGGTGACGGGCGTGCGGGCGTAGTGGATGCCGTAGTTGGCGAGCGGCGTCTCGTGGTGCAGCACCTCCAGCACCGCGTCCGTCACCGGCCGCGCGCCGCTGGTGAGCGTCGAGTAGTAGGCCGGGTTGCCGAGGACCCTGGACAGCGCGTTGGACACCAGGTTGGCCGTCGGCTCGTGGCCCGCGCCGAGCGTGAGGAACACCTGCCAGGTGACCTCCTCGGGGGTCAGCCCCGCCGGATGGTCCAGCAGCCAGCTCGGCAGGTCGTCGCCGCGCCGCTCGGTCTTGGCCGCGATCAGCTCCAGGACGTACCCGGCGTACTCCGCCTCGCCCTGTGCCGCCTGCGCGCCGCCCTCGATCAGCTTGCCGAGCGCGGCGTCGAGCCGGTCGCTCGCGCTGTCCGGCAACCCGAACAGGCTGTTGAACACCAGCGCCATCAGCGGCCGGGTGAACTCGCCGACCAGGTCGGCCTCGCCCCGCGGTCCGATCCGGCTCACCAGCAGGTGCACCGCCCGGTGTACCCGGGCCCGCAGGTCGTGCGGCTCCACCAGGTCGAAGGCGTCGATCAGCGTGGTGCGGTAGCGGATGTGGGCGGCCCCGTCGGCGAACAGGGTGTTGGGCCGCCAGCGCATCATCCCGAGCACCGGGGAGTCGTCGGGGACGGTCGCCTGCCACGGCCGGGGATCGTGCGAGAACGTCTTCGTGTCGTGCAGCAGGTCAAGCGCCGCCCGCCGGTCCGTGACGACGTACGCCGGCACACCGGGCGCGAGTTCCGCCCAGCCGACCGGGCCCTGGGCGCGCAGGGCGGCGTAGTACGGACGGGGGTCGCGGGCGAAGCCGTCCTCCCACAGGCGGACGGGCGCCGCGAGGGAGAAGGCCTGCTCGGCAGGGGACGGGTGGGTCACCGGTGCTCCGCGGGTCGGTCGATCAGGTGCTGGACGAGGGCGAGCAGGGAGTCGATCGAGGAGTCCGCCTCGCGCGCGTCGCAGGTCACCATCGGGGTCGTCGGTTCCAGGTCCAGGGCGGCGCGCAACTGCTCGGGCGTGTGGTGGCGGGGCGCGTCCGGAAAGGTGTTGAAGGCGACCGCGTACGGCAGCCCGCTCTCCTCCACCAGCCCGAGCACGTCGAACGAGGCGTCGATCCGGCGGGCGTCGACCAGCACGAGCGCGCCGAGCGCCCCGTGGGCGATGTCGTCCCACAGCGACCGGAACCGCTCCTGCCCGGGCGTGCCGAACAGATACAGCACGATTCCGCCCGGCAGGCTGATCCGGCCGAAGTCGATGGCGACCGTGGTGGTCGACTTGTCCCGGACCCCGGCGAGATCGTCGACCGGCGCGGACGCCTCGGTGAGCTGCTCCTCCGTGTGCAGCGGGCGGATCTCCGAGACGGAGCCGATCAGGGTGGTCTTGCCCACCCCGAAAGGCCCGGTGACCAGGATCTTCACCAGGTCGCGGGCGGTGTCCGGGAGGTGGATGCCACCACCGCCGGCGGTGGTGTCAACGGTGCTTGAGGTCGCGGAGGCCATCGGCCACTCTCTTCAGCAGGTCGGGGTCGAAGCGCCGGGCGGGCGGGATCGGCGCGCGGGCCAGCACCAGGTCGCGGTCGATGAGGCCGGCGGCCAGCACCAGCACGGCGGAGACGGGCAGCCGCAGGAGGGCCGCGGCCTCCACCACCGTCAGCGACCCGTGCTCCAGTTCCTCCAGCAGGGCCGCCTGCGCGGCGGGCAGATCGGCGGGAGCCGGCTCGCCGCTGCCGGTGAGGACCGAGAGCCGCTCCAGATGGGCACGGCTGGGCCGGGCCACCCCGCCGGTCGACAGGTACGCGGGAACCAGGGGACGGCCGCCTCGGCGGCCGGTCATGCCGGCGTGTCGCCGTCGGCACCTCGGGGCCCGGCGGCCATCGCCTTCTCACCCAGCCGCGCCACCTGCGAGTGCACCCGGTGCGCGAGCAGGTCCAGTCGCACCTCGGGGTCGCCGTACGCGGCCACACACGTGCCGTGGTCCGTCGGCACGATGAGCACATAGCCGTGGTCCGACTCGATCACGACCTGCCGGATGTCGGCCCGGTCGGTGTCCGCGAACGCCGCCGCCGCGGTACGGCACGCGCCCTGCACGGTGCTGGTGATGGCGGCGACCCGCTCGGCCGACGGCTGCGACAGCGCGTCGGTGTAGCCCTTCACGAGCCCGTCCCGGGTGAGCAGGACGGCCGCCACGACGTGGGGCACCTCCAAGACCGGTTCGAGCACCCAGGCCGTGTCCCCCGTTGCGCGGCTGGTCATCGAGCCGTTCCCCCTTCGTGGTCGTTCCGGTCTCGGCCGGTGTCGTCGGTCGCTCCGTCGGCCGTGGTCGCGGCCGGGGCATCATCAGGTACGGCTGGAACGGCGCCGTTGTTCGGCCGGGCGGCGAAACGTGCGGCAGCCGTGCCGGACTGGAGGGCGCCGAGGGCGGCGGCGGACTCTTCGGGGCGCCGGGGCCGGTGCTGCGGTGCGGGTGCGGGTTCGGAGGCCGGGGTGTTCGGCAGGGACGTGGCCCGGCTGCGGCGGCGCCGCTGGGGGAGGCCACCGCTGTCACGGGGGCCGTGGTGGCCGGGGGCCGGGGCGGTGGCCTGGTCGTCCTGGTCCGTTCCGTAGCCGTGATCGTCGGACGGGGTGGGATGGGTGGCGGTGGTGGTGGACGGCTGCTCGGGCCTCCGGGACGCGGTGTCCGTGGCCGGCTCGGGTTCACGGGCCGGGCCGGAAGGGGCGGCTGGGGTGGCAGGGGTGGCTCGGGCGGAGGCGTCCGGCTCGGCACTGAGGGACGGGGCGCCGCCGGCGGCCGGGACGCCACTGACGGACGAGGCGGCACCGCCCGCCGTCTCGCGCTCCGCCCTGCGCGTCGGACGCGGGGCGCTGGCCGCCGGGGGCAGTTCGGCGGGGTCGATACGGGTCAGCAGGTGACTGTCGACCCGCAGCACCGCCCGCACACCGCCGTACGGGGAGGGGGAGGACAGGTCCACGCTCAGATCGAACTGCCGGGTCAGCTGGCCGATGGCGGCGAGTCCCATGCGCGGCGGATCGCCGAGCTCGGTGAGCAGGATCGGTTCGGAGCCGGCCACCAACCACTGGGCACGGGCCCGTTCGTCCTGCGTCATGCCCAGCCCGGCGTCGTCCACGGTGACACAGACACCGTGGTGGACGTCCTCGAGGTTGACCACGACCTCGGTGTCGGGCGCGGAGTGCCGCAGCGCGTTGTCGAGGAGCTCGGCGACGATGATGGCGACCGGTTCGACGGCGTGGGACACCAGGGCGGTGCCGGCCGCCAGGTGGTTGTGGACCCGGACGCGCCGGTAGCCCGCGAGCCGGGCCTGACCGCCCGTCACCGCGTCCACGAGGTGGGACTCCTCCCGGGCGAGTCCCACCCAGGCCCCGCACACCACCGCGGCGATCTGTGCGCGCCGCAGCGACTGCTCGTTCTCGTGGTCCAGCTCGAACAGGGTCTGTGCCAACTCGGGGTCGTCATAGCGCTGTTGCAGACCGCGCAGGGCGTCCTGCAACCGGTACAGCGCCGCCTGGATCTCCCGCGTGGCCCCGCGCATCCCGGCCTGCGCGGCGGCGTCGATCCGGGTGCGCTGCGCGGCGAGTTCGGCGTGCAGCCCCTTCAGTACCTGCTCCAGCGCGACGCCCAGGGGCGAACCGGCGAGCTGCGGGTTGAGCGGGCCGGGCACGGTGACGTGCGGATGGGCCGCCTGCCGGGCCGCGGCGGGCACACGCCGCGCCGCCAGGTGCTCGACCTCGGCCGTGAACGTCCTCGTGGTGCCGTCGAGTTGAGCCCGCAGTGCGGCCGTCTTGGCGCGCTGCGCGGCCAGTTGCCGTCGTGAGCGCAGCCACCCGCCGCCGAGGGCGAACGCGGACAGTGTGCCGACGGCGAGACCGCCGACGACCAGGTCCGGTATGTCGATCATCGAGTCGAGTCCAGGGGGAGTCGGGCATGGCGGAGTCCGAGGTGGTCTGACGAGCCACCCGCAGCACAGTACACACCGTCATCGACCGATCTCGCACGGTGGATCGGCACTTCCTTCGGAAAGTGACCGGCGTCTGTTCGCTTCTGTGGCAACTGTCGGGATTGCCTTACGGGGGAGGGGAGTTGGTGGTGCGTACGGATCTGACTCCCTGGTCGGCGGCTCGCTCCGGGAGGGCGTGATCGGATGGTCACTGAAAGTGATGCGGTCGGGCTGTGTGTCCGTCCTGAGGGCGGGTACCCGTCCGGCGCCTGAAGAGAGGTCCGCTCCGCGAGAAGGAGGTCCGAATGACCAGCGAGACGGAGACCGGCGGCGTGACCGGTACGCAGGACAAGGACTACAACCTGATCTGGTACGTCGAGGCGTGCCTGAACAACGCCCTGCGCCTGGAGAGCTACATCCAGGACGCGGAGCGCGCCAAGGACACCGAGGTAGCGGACCTGTTCCGCAAGGCCCAGGCGGACAGCCGCAAGGGTGCCGAACTGGGCAAGAACCTGCTGCGCGCACGCCTCAACGGCGGCTGAGGCCCCACCGGGGTCACCGGGCCCGGACACCGCCGGTCGGCGGGTCCGGGCCCTTTTGGTGCCCGATCTTCCGTGAGGTCAGAGCCGGAAGACCTGGCTCACCCGCTCGGCGAGTTCGTCCTCCGAGATCGTGAGGTCGACGGTGACGGTGGGCAGCCGGAGGCGTGCGGTCTCCTCGCGGAGGCGTTCCGTGAACATGTGGTCCCGTGCGGCGGTGTTGCGGTTCGCCCTCTCCGGGTCACTGGTCCTCGCCGTGAAGCTCCCTCCCGGCGTGGCCCGGCTCGTGAGCGCGGCCTGCCGGAACTGCGGTGTGGGCAGGAGCCAGACCGCGTGTCCGGGCTCGGTGAGCAGGGGCCGCACGAGGTGCGGCAGCAGGCGGAAGCCCTCGACGACGACACACGTCTCCCGCGGCATGCGCAGCAGGTCCTCGACGATCAGCCCGAAGCCCTCACCGCGAAACCAGTGGAACGTCTCGAGCATGGTCTCCGGAGACCGCTTCACCCAGCGCTCGTCCATGTCCATGGCCATGAACTCGTGCAGCAGCGGGGCCTCGTCGGGAATGGTACGGCGGGCGTGATCCCCCATCACATCGTCGGTCGAGTACACACGCCAGCCCTGCCGTTCGGCGAGCCTGCGGGCGATCGTGGACTTGCCCCCGCCGCTCCCGCCCCCGACCCAGTAGACGTGCCGCATGCCTGTGCTCTCCCCTGATCGCGCTCTGACTGTCAGTGGTGGGTGCCACGATGCCGACAGCTCACCATCCCATCCCCGGACGAGGAGGAGCTGATCGTGCGCAGGCCGGTCGAGGGAGAGGTCCATGTGCATTACGGCCAGATCTACGTCGAGACAGATCCGGACAATTTCGAGCTGGGCCTCTCGGAGGCGTTCGCCGGGCAGCGTGCGGGACTGTGCGGGGCGGCGATACCGGGCACCCTGTGGCTGAACACCGGGCTGCACACGGGCGACGTGGGCTTCACGGTCGAGGTGCACGAGCAGGCGCCGCCGCTGGACCCGGCCTGGGAGGACGTGGTGGAGGTGTCCTTCCGTCCGGTGTCGGCGGACAGCGCGCTGGTGGAATGGGGAGGGGGAGCCTCCTGGCAGCTCGGCCTGGAGGAGACCGACTACCGGGTGCGGTACTGCGCCGAGGGCATGGACCGGGCGAGCGAGCGGGACGTCCGCCTGGACGGCGAGCCCCCGCTCGACTGCTACCTCCTCCAGTTCTGGCCCGCTCCGCCCGAGCCGGACCGTGTTCTGAAGCAGACCTCGCAGGCCGCCGCCTACTGGCACCGCTACGCCCGCGAACTGCCGCCGCCGCCCACGCCCGCCGAACGCGCCGAAGCCGAACGCCAGGCCCGCCTCGCGCAGGAGACGGCGCAACGGGAACGCCGGCTCGCCTTCGAACGGTGGCAATGGGGCGGACAGCCACCGAGCCAGGCCCTGCGCGACGTCGGCGGCAACGTCCGCGGCCTGCTCGAATTCGACCCCGCCCTGGTCCACGCGATCGACGCCTGCGGCCCCGCCACCCAGCGCGCGGTGGCCGTGTTCGCGGCCCGCCGGGCGTGTGAGGGGGCCGGTCTCACCGCCCTCGACTGGGTCGCGGACGCGCTCACGGCCCTGGCCGAAGGCCGCCCGCTGCCGCCGCCGTTCGACGACGAAGCCCGCATGTGGCAGAGGCTTGCCACCGACCCGCGTGTCCCGGACCGGACCGTCGGCCGGGCCGTCCCACCCGAGCGGCCTCCCTTCCGGCCGCCCGCGTCTGCGGACGATCCCGTCCCGCAGCCCCACGATGCGGCACGGACTGTGGTGGGCCCGGCGGCCGCCGTGGTGGAAGCGGCGGCCGCCGACTCCGCCATGCGCGCCGGGGCGTTCACCATCGGCCGACCGGACCCGTCCCTGCGGATGTCGCAGCCGCACATGGCCCTCCCCGCGGTGACCGGTGCTGCCGAACCCGACCCGCTCCGGGCAGCCCTCGACGCGGTGTTCGCGGCCGTCGTCACGTACGGCGAGGACCACCCGGTCCTCCTCGCGGAGGTTTGGTCCGTGTGCGAGGGGCGGCACGGGTAGTCGGGGCCCGACCGGGGCCCCGGTTCACGCACTCCGACCAAGGCCGGCAGCGCCCTGGAAACGAGGATCGCGGCGGCCGTGCCAGCACAACTGGTCGCGGCGCGCAAGTGCGGCACGTACGGCAGCGGCACGTGACTGACCCCGCTCCGCCGGGTACCCGGGCGTTCCGCCAGGACCGGCCGGGCGGCCGCTCGCGGCGCCGACCCGGTCGGCCGCCGGTCATGAGCCGAAGGAGCCCATGCATATGACGGACGTATCCGGTACCGGTCCCGCTCCGGGCGACGACCGCAGGGTCCTCACCAACCGCCAGGGCCATCCGGTCTACGACAACCAGAACCAGCGCACCGTCGGCCCCCGCGGCCCCGCCACGCTGGAGAACTACCAGTTCCTGGAGAAGATCAGCCACTTCGACCGGGAACGCATCCCCGAGCGCGTCGTGCACGCCCGCGGCGTCACCGCCTACGGGCACTTCGAGGCCTACGGCACCTGGGGCGACGAGCCGATCAGCCGCTACACCCGGGCCAAACTCTTCCAGGAGCGCGGCAAACGCACGGACCTGGCCGTCCGCTTCTCGACCGTCATCGGCGGACGCGACTCCTCCGAGGCCGCCCGCGACCCGCGTGGTTTCGCGGTGAAGTTCTACACGGAGGACGGCAACTGGGACCTGGTCGGCAACAACCTCGGCGTCTTCTTCATCCGTGACGCCATCAAGTTCCCGGACGTCATCCACGCCCTCAAGCCGGACCCGGTGACCTTCGAGCAGCAGCCCCGCCGCATCTTCGACTTCATGTCGCAGACGCCCGAGTCCATGCACATGCTCGTCAACCTGTTCAGCCCGCGCGGCATCCCCGCGGACTACCGCCACATGCAGGGCTTCGGCGTCAACACCTACAAGTGGGTCAACGCCGACGGCGACACCAAGCTCGTCAAGTACCACTGGATGCCCAAGCAGGGCGTGCGCAGCATGACCGAGGAGGACGCGGCCAACGTCCAGGCCGACTCCCTCGGCCACGCCACCAAGGACCTGTACGAGGCCGTCGGGCGCGGCGACCACCCGGAGTGGGAGCTGCTCGTCCAGATGATGGACGACCACGACCACCCCGAGCTCGACTTCGACCCGCTGGACGACACCAAGACCTGGCCCGAGCAGGACTTCCCGCCGAAGCCGGTCGGCCGGATGGTGCTCGACCGGATGCCGGAGGACTTCTTCGCCGAGAACGAGCAGATCTCCTTCGGCACCGGCGTCCTCGTCGACGGCCTGGACTTCTCCGACGACAAGATGCTCGTCGGCCGGACCTTCTCCTACAGCGACACCCAGCGCTACCGGGTCGGCCCGAACTACCTGCAACTGCCCGTCAACCAGGCCAAGAACGCGGACGTGCGCACCAACCAGCGCGACGGCCAGATGGCGTACCACGTGGACGGCGGCGGCGAGAACCCGCAGGTCAACTACGAGCCGTCGATCACCGGCGGGCTGCGCGAGGCCCGCTACCCGACCCACGACGAGCAGGGACCCGTGATCGAGGGGCGGCTCACCCGCAAGCGCATCCCCCGCACCAACGACTACATGCAGGCGGGCCAGCGCTACCTGCTCCTGGAGGACTGGGAGCGCGACGACCTGGTGAAGAACTTCACCGACCTGCTGTCCCAGTGCGACCGGCCCGTGCAGGAGCGCATGGTCTGGCACTTCCTGCTGGTCGAGAACGACCTCGGCCTGCGGGTCGGCGAGGGGCTGGGCATCGGCCCCGAGGACGTGGCCGGGCTGGAGCCGCTGGCGAGCCAGGACCTCACGGACGAGGACCGCGAGCGCCTGGCCAACCTGGGCAAGAACCCGCCGCGCGACGTCGAGGGCCTCACCATGACCCACTGCGTGCCGGACGAGCGGCACGTCGTGACCCGGTGACCGGTCACCCTGTCAGGGCGCCACGGGCCACCGCGAGGGCCTGGTCCGCGTAGCTCCGGCCGAACAGCACGGCGTGCACCAGCAGCGGGAACAGCTGGTGCACGCCGACGCGGTCCGCCCAGCCGGCGGCGAGCGGCGCCTCCTCCTGGTAGCCGTCCAGCACCTGCTCCAGGTGCGGGCAGCCGAACAGACGCAGCATCGCCAGGTCGGTCTCGCGGTGTCCGCCGTGCGCGGCCGGGTCGATCAGCCGGACATGTCCGTCGGCCGCCCACAGCACGTTGCCGTTCCACAGGTCGCCGTGCAGCCGCGCGGGCGGCTCGGCGGGCCCCGCCAGCTCCGGCAGTCGCTCGCACAGTCGTTCCACGTCGGTCGCCTCACCGGGCTGAACGGTGCCCTGGTCGACAGCGCGCCGCAGATACGGCAGCACGCGATGCTCGGCGTACCAGCCCGGCCAGTCGGCGCCGGGCTCATTGCGCATCGGGGCGAGCCCGATGTACGCGTCCGCCGGACCGTCCGGGGGCGGCGCGCCGAACGCGGGCGCCCCGGCGGCGTGCAGGGCGGCCAGGTCACGGCCGAAGCGGATCGCCGCCTCCCGGCTCGGCCGCCCCTGCGTGACCCGGTCGACGACCAGCCAGTTCCCGTCGTGGCCGTGCACGGCCGGTACCCGCACCGTGCCGGCGCAGGCCAGCCAGCGCAGCCCGGCAGCCTCGGCCCGCGTCGCCCCCGGGTCGTTGGCACGCTTGGCGATCACCACCCGCCCGTCGTCGAGCGTGACCTCGGCGAGGTCTCCGGACAGCGGCCGTTCCCCCGTGACCGCCCGCCCTGTGAGCCGGGCCACGACATCCGCAGGGGCGGTCATACGCGCTCCTCCCTCGGGTCCGCGCTTGATCGAACCACCCAGAGTACGACCGCGCCCCCGGTGGCCCGGCACTCAGCCCTCGGACCCGCAATCGACGTCCAGTAGCTGGATCGGCCGCGTCGCGTCCAGGTCGACGTACGCCGTGAAGTCCGCCTTGTCGGACCCGCCGTTCCAGTACGTGCTCACGGTCGCCCAGCCGACCCCGGCGGACTGGGCCGTGGTGACCGGACCGATGTCGATGGACGCGGGGAGGTTCTGCGCGCACAGCAGGACGTCGAACTCCGGGCTGGCGGCGACCTTCTCCTTGAGGTGCGGCGAGATGCCGTACTTGCGGGCGAAGTCGCCGGGGCCGTGCTCGCCGTAGAAGTCCTCGAGGAAGGTGTGGATCTCCTCGGCGGTGTACCGGTCGCCGGCGTCGGACGCGGCGCCGGCCGGTACAGCCGCGGCGGCGATGCCGAGGGCGGCGAGGCAGCCGACGGCGAACGCGCGGCGGCGGCCCGGACGGGTAGTGGTGCGGAACATTCTGGTACCCCCGTTGTGGTCTTCTCTCCGTGCTCCCCGGGCCGCGGCGGACCGTTCGCCCGGGAGCCGATCGCTGGAGTAGACCTGTCGTACCGTGCCGCCGTTGCGCGCCGCTCCGCGGCCGTTTCGATTCCGGGACATTCGCCACGACCCGGTCACGCGGGACGGTGAAATCCCGCCGCGTGCCGACAGAACCGGCCGCCGCCGGGGGACCAGTCGGAGCATGACGAGTTCATCGTTCCAGCGCACCATCGCCCTGCCCGCCCCTGTGTGCGAACAGGCCGCACAGCACCTGGAGCAGGCCGCGCACCGGGCCATCGACGGGGCCGAGATCCCCCTGAAGGCGTTCCGCGCGGCCGCCGACAACGACTTCATCCTCCCCGCGCCGATCGTCGAGCAGGCGGCGGCCTGCCTGCTGGTCCTGGCCACGGAGACCGCCCAGACCGTACGTCCCTCCGCCCTGCGCGCCACGATCAGCGTCGCGCTGCGGCTGCGGGACGCCGTGGAGCTCTCGCACCAGCCGGCTCTCAGCAGCAGGTTCTGGTAAGGCGGGGAGGGCGGCGGGGCCTGTGCCTCAGGTCTCGCGGAAGGCGACATCGACCTGCTTGCGGCGCAGTTCCTCCAGCGTGGCGCGCTGCCGCCGGGCCCGTTCGATGAGGTCGTCGAGCTGCCGGGCGTCCAGGCGAGGGTCCGTGGCGGCCAGGTCGCGGAGCGTCTGCCAGCCGGCCGTCTTGCCCTCCACCCCCAGACCCATCGCCTCCAGCTCCCACAGCGTGCTCAGCGGGGACCGCCGCACCAGGCTGCCGTTGCTCTTCAGCCGGCCCATCTGCTCGGCCGCCCGGCCCGCGTAGACCTTGTAGCGCCGCACCGGCACGTCGAGCCGCCGCATGATGTGGAGCAGGCTCGCCCGGTCCTCGGCGATCTCGGCGGCGACCGGGGCCAGGGCGTCACCGAGCGCCGTACCCCGGCACGAGCGCAGCAGATAGCGAATCCGCGCGGTTCCGGCGGTGGCGCCGGCGAGATGGTCGTTGAGGTAGATGCCCAGCAGCGACATGTCGGTGGCCGGAGCACGGTGGGCGTCCGGCGGATCCGTTCGCTGTTCCGTCATGACACTGCTCCTGTCCTGCTCCGGCCCTGCCCCGGGCGGCGGCCGGGAACAGGGGATTCACCGGACTTTTCCGGCTTGCGGAAGGCTACGCGGGGCGGGTGCCCGGGACCTTCCCGGCGAAACGGGATCAGCTCCCTGCGTGCGGGCCTTGTTGTACGAGCCTTGTTGGTGTGGCCGAGGCCACAGCCCGGAAGAGGTCCCGATCACGTCCGGGGACGAGGAGCGGCGGCTACCGTCTACGGGCAGATTCCCCGCTTCCCCACCCCTTTCGGACGGCCCGGCAGTGCAAGCAGACCTCTCTCCTGTCATCGCGGCGACCGCCCAGTGGCTGACCCGCGCCTTCCCCGCCTCCGGCGGAGCGCTCGCCTCCGCGCTGTGCGAGGTGCAGGCCCGGCAGGCCGTGACGGTCGCGGCATGGCTCAGGTACCCGACGGCGATGGACGCCGCCCTGGTCGACGTGGCGGGCCCGGGCGGCTCCGCCCGGCTGGACTGGCTCACCGGCGCCGACGCGTCCCTGGGCGACGACGTGGACGCGCACGCCTGGCGCACCTGGGTGGACGAGGTCGTGGCCAGTTGGGCGGCGAGTCTGCTCACCGACCCGGAGCTGGCCGCCCTGGCGGTGGCCGCGCTCGCCGAGGGCAGCCACAGCACCGGCGCACCGGCCGAGTTCCGCCGGCTCGTCGCGCCCGACGACAGCGACCAGCGCGCCGCGGCCCTGCTGCGCCACCCCGACCTGCTCGCCCCCGTGGCAGAACTGCACCACACCCAACTCCTCGACCGCCTGCTCCCGGGCCGCACACTGATCGCCTGACGCGGGCCCTGAAACGCTGACGGGGCCGGCCCTGACCGGCTCACGGCGGCCTCGGCCAGTCGAGCTTCGGCGGTGTCCGTCTGTCGGTCCACGACGGCGCTGGTCATCCGATCCGCGACTCGCGCTGGGCTTGGGTCTGCGACGGCGTGGGTTGGGCCGGCCCGCGACCGGTCTGGGCCGCTCGTCCACGGACGTGCTGATTCCCCGTCCTGTGATGACGCCCGCCACCCGATCCGTGATCCATGCCGGGCCCCGGGCCCGCGACGGTGTGGGTTCCCCGGTCCGCGACCGGGCTGGGCCCCGTTCGCGGACCGCTGTCCGTGACGGCGTGGGTTTCCCTGCGACCGACCCGGCCCCGGCGCGACCCGCGCTGACTCCCCGACCCGCGTCTGCGCTGGCCGGCCCGTCTCCGACCGAGCTGGGTCCCGCCCCGCCAAGGCGTTCCCCCGTCCGCGACGGTCGTCTGCCCACAGGCCTGCGGGGGCCTTGATCCGTCGGCCCGCTGGGTTCCGCCCACCGGTCCGAGCCCTGCCCCCATCGCCCCCCGCAGGCTGCGCGAGCACCTCCGCTCCCAACTCTCTCGACCCGCCCCCCGACCTGCGCGAACAGCCGGTAGCCCCACCCCCTCACCCTCCGTGACTCACCGGTTTGCCGTACGCGACCGTGCCGTGTGCGCAGCGTCGGCGGACGCTGATCGTGGGCTCGACGGCCTCCGGCCACCCTCAGCGGTCCGAGGCGCACCGTCGTGCCGGGCCGTACGCCGCTGACGGAGGAGAGACCGAGATGACCACCGCCCTCTCACGGAGCTGGGAACACGCCGTCGTCACGGGCGGCGCCGGGTTCGTCGGCTCCCACCTGTGCGCCGCCCTGCTGGACGCGGGCGCGGCCGTCACCTGCGTGGACGACTTCTGCACCGGCCGGCCCGAGAACATATCCCCGCTGCTCGAACGACCCGGTTTCACGCTCGTGCAGGCCAACGTCGCCGAGCGCCTGCGGATCAAGCGACGGCCCGACCTCGTCCTGCACTTCGCCTCCCCGGCGTCCCCGGCGGACTATCTGCGACTGCCGCTGCACACCATGGAGACGGGCAGCCTGGGCACCCGCAACGCCCTGGAACTCGCACGGTCCTCCCGAGCCCGCTTCGTCCTCGCCTCGACCTCCGAGGTCTACGGCGACCCGCAGCAGAACCCCCAGGACGAGCGCTACTGGGGCAACGTCAACCCGGTCGGCCCGCGCAGCGTCTACGACGAGGCCAAACGCTTCGGCGAGGCGCTGACCACCGCCCACGCCGACACCCACGGCACCGACACCTGCATCGTGCGGCTGTTCAACACCTACGGCCCGCGGATGCGCGGCCACGACGGACGCGCGGTGCCGACGTTCGTTCGGCAGGCCCTGGCCGGCGAGCCCCTCACCGTGACCGGCGACGGCCGGCAGACCCGGTCGCTGTGCTACGTCGACGACACCGTCCGCGGCATCCTCGCGGCGGCCGCCCACGGCATGCGCGGCCCCGTCAACATCGGCAACCCGACCGAGATCACCATGCTCGACCTGGCCCGGCTGGTCGTGGAACTCGCCGGCTCCGCGTCGGAGATCCGCTTCATCGAACGCCCGGTGGACGACCCGGCCGTGCGCTGCCCGGACATCACCCTGGCCCGCGACAAGCTCGGCTGGGAACCGCAGGTGCGCGCCGAGGAGGGGCTGCGGCGCACGATCGCCTGGTTCCGCGAGGACGGAACCGACGACTGACCACGACCGACCAGCCCGGGCACCACCCGGCACTACCGCGTCCGGTTTTCTTTCCGACCGCCGAAAGGGCCGCCACCCCCATGCGCATCCTCGGAATCAACGCCCTCTTCCACGACCCCGCCGCCGCCCTGGTGATCGACGGGCGGACCGTCGCCGCCGCGGAGGAGGAGCGGTTCTCCCGGCGCAAGCACGGGAAGCGACCCCTGCCGTTCTCCGCCTGGGAGCTGCCCGAGAAGGCCGCCGCCTGGTGCCTGAAGCGGGCCGGGCTGCGCCCGCAGGACCTCGACGCGGTCACCTACTCCTTCGACCCGGCACTGGCCCGGCCCGCCGAGGACATGGGCCTGGACGACCCGTGGGACCACCTGCGGCTGACCTACGCCCGCGAGGCACCCGGGTTCCTGCGGACGGCCCTGCCCGGCCTCGATCCCGGCATCGTCCGCTTCGTGCCGCACCACATGGCCCACGCCGCCTCCAGCGCCTTCGCCGCACCGGACGCCGGCGACTCCTCCGTGCTGGTCCTGGACGGCCGCGGCGAACGCGCCTCCCACCTGGCCGCACGCCGCGTGGGGGACCGGCTGGAGGCGCTGCACGCCCAGGACCTGCCGCACTCGCTCGGCCTCGTCTACGAGGAACTCACCGGACACCTCGGCTTCCTGCGCTCCTCCGACGAGTTCAAGGTGATGGCGCTCGCCTCCCACGGCACCCCGCGCATGATCACCGAAATCCGCCGCCACGTGTACCCGACCGGCGACGGCGGTTTCCACGCCACCGGCGTGCCGTGGCAGGAGCTGTGCGCGCCGCGCAGGCCCGACGAGCCGTGGACGCAGGAACACGCCGACGTCGCCGCCAGCGCCCAGGCCGTGCTGGAGGAGACCCTGCTCGACCTCGTGCGCTGGCTGCACGGCCGTACCCACGACCAGGTGCTCACCCTCGCCGGTGGCGTCGCGCTCAACTGCGTCGCCAACTCCCGTATCGCACGCGAGGGCCCCTTCTCCCGGGTGTGGGTGCAGCCCGCCGCCGGGGACGCCGGCACCGCCCTGGGCGGTGCCCTGCTGCTGTCCGCCGGCGAGGGCGACGAGCCGGAGCCCATGACCGGCGCCGACCTCGGCCGGGACTGGTCCGACGCGGAGCTCGGAGCCTGGCTGAAGACGGCCGCCGTCCCCTTCGAACGGCCCCCGGACATCGCCGCCACCGTCGCCCGGGCCCTCGCGGACAACGCGATCGTCGCCTGGTTCCAGGGCCGCTCCGAGTACGGCCCCCGGGCGCTCGGCCACCGCTCCCTGCTGGCCCATCCCGGGCACGCGGGCAACCTGGAACGGCTCAACGACGTCAAGGGCCGCGAGCAGTTCCGGCCCGTCGCGCCCATGGTCCTCGCAGACCGCGCCGCCGAGATCTTCGACGGCCCGCTGCCCAGCCCGTACATGCTGTTCGTGCACGACGTCGCCCAGGAGTGGCGGGACCGCATCCCCGCCGTCGTGCACGTCGACGGCACCGCCCGAATCCAGACCGTCGACCCGGGCCGCGAGCCGCTGGTGGCCCGCGTGCTCGGCGAGTTCGAGCGGCTCACCGGGCTGCCCGTGGTCGTCAACACCAGCCTCAACACCGCCGGGCGGCCCATGGTCGACGACCCGCGAGACGCCCTGGAGTGCTTCGGCTCCTCGCCCGTCGATCTGCTCGCCATCGGCCCGTACGCCATCCGCCGCGGTGACCTGTTCCGTACCGAGGACGCCGGAGGCCTGCGATGACCGAGCCCGGAGCCCGTGCACGGGACGCCGAGTACGCCGTCGTCGTCCCGACCCTCGGACGGCCCAGCCTGCGCGTGTGCCTGCACGCCCTGGCCGAGGCGAGCGGACCGGGGCCGGTCCGGGTGGTCCTCGTGGACGACCGGCCCGGCGCGGCCCGCCCGCCCCTCACCGCCGACGTCCCGCCCTCCCTGCGCTCGCGCACCATCGTCGTACCCGGCGGGGCGCGCGGACCCGCCGCCGCACGCAACCTCGGCTGGCGGGCGGCCGGTGACGTGCCCTGGATCGTCTTCCTCGACGACGACGTCGTACCCGGGCCCACCTGGGGCGACGACCTGACGCTCGACCTGTCCGCGGCGACGGAGCGGACCGCCGGGATCACCGCCCGGATCGAGGTGCCGCTGCCCGCCGACCGCCGCCCGACCGACTGGGAACGCAACACGGCCGGACTCGCCGCCGCCCGCTGGATCACCGCGGACATGGCCTACCGCCGGGCCGCGCTGGCCGCCGTCGGCGGATTCGACGAGCGCTTCCGGCGGGCCTTCCGGGAGGACGCCGACCTCGCCCTGCGCATCCTCGACGCCGGCTGGACGCTCACCGGGGGCCGGCGCACGACCACCCACCCCGTGCGGCCGGCCGGGCGCTGGACCTCCGTCCGTCTCCAGGCCGGCAACGCCGACGACGTGCTGATGACCCGGCTGCACGGCCGCCACTGGTGGCGCCGGGCGGAGGCGCACCGCGGGCGGCTGCCCGTCCACCTGGCCGTCACCGGGGCGGGGGTGACCGCGCTCGGCTGCGCCCTGCTCGGCCGGCACCGGCCGGCCGGGGTCTGTGCCGCCGCATGGCTGGCCGGCACGACCGAGTTCGCCCTGGCCCGGATCCTGCCCGGGCCGCGCACCCGCGACGAGGTGCTCACCATGGTCGTGACCAGCGCGCTCATCCCGCCGGCCGCGACCTGGCACTGGCTGCGCGGGCGACTCGCCCACCGTACGGCCCGGCCGCTCACCCCGCTCGGGACCGGCGGGCCGGCGCCCGCGCTGCGCCCGGCGGTCAGGGAACGGCTGCGGTCATGACCCGGCCCACCGGTCCGTGGCTCCTTTCCGGGTACGGGCTGCCCGGGCCGTACGGGCCCACCGGCGTGCGGCAGCCCCCGCACGCGCACGACCCCGGCGGCCCGTTCCCCGACGCTGTCCTCTTCGACCGCGACGGCACGCTCGTCGCCGACGTCCCCTACAACGGGGACCCGGCTCGGGTCACACCCATGCCGCGGGCCCGGGAGGCCGTCGAAGCGGTGCGCGCCGCCGGGATTCCCGTCGGCATCGTGACGAACCAGTCGGGCGTGGCCCGTGGCCTGCTGACCCCCCGCCAGGTCGAGGACGTACGCCTGAGGGTGGAGGAACTGCTCGGGCCGTTCGCCGTCTGGGCCGTGTGCCCGCACGGGCCGGGGGAGGGCTGCGGCTGCCGCAAACCCGCACCCGGCCTGGTCCTGGCCGCGTGCCGCAGGCTTGCCGTCCCGCCCGAACGCACCGTCGTCATCGGCGACATCGGGGCCGACGTGGAGGCCGCGCGCGCCGCCGGGGCCCGCGGCGTCCTGGTCCCCACGGCCGCCACCCGCCCCGGGGAGACCGCGGCGGCCGACACCACGGTGGCCGACCTGCTCGCCGCCGTCCGTATCGTCCTCGACTCGGCACCCGTCGCTGAGCCGGCGGGACAGCCACGACGGGACCCCGGTGCGGCGACGGGGGAGTGGCGGAACAGACCGGCCGGGCCGGCCGGCGAACCGCGCCGTCACCGGGCCGCGCCGGCGGCGGTACCGCGCGGTCACCCCGCCCTGCCGACGGGGGAGGCGCGATGACCCCCTTCCGTTCCCGCGGCCGCCTGCCCCGGACCCTCGTCGTCCGCCTCGACAGCGCCGGCGACGTGCTCCTGGCAGGACCCGCCGTGCGGGCCGTCGCGGCCGGGTCCTCGTACACCGCGCTGCTGTGCGGGCCGCAGGGCGCCCCGGCGGCGCGGATGCTGCCCGGGGCGGACGACGTGCTGACGTACGACGCCCCCTGGGTCGGGCTGGAGCCGCCGCCGGTCACGCGGGCGGCCACCCGGCAGCTGATGGACACGCTCACCGCGGGCCGCTTCGACCGGGCGCTCGTCCTCGTGTCGTACCACCAAAGCCCGCTGCCGATCGCCCTGCTGCTGAGGCTCGCCGGAATCGGATGGACCGCCGCCGACAGCGAGGACTACCCGGGCGCGCTGCTCGACCTGCGGCACCGCAGACCGCCGCACCGCCACGAGGCCCTGGCCGCCCTCGACCTGGCCCGCGCCGCCGGCTACGCCCTGCCGCCCGGCGACGACGGCGGACTGCGCGTCACACCGCCGCCCCCCACCACCCACCTCACCGGGCCCGAGCCGTACGTCGTCGTCCACCCCGGTGCCGCCGTCCCCGCCCGCGCCTGGACCCCCGGCCGGGCGGCACGGGCCGTCGCCGCCCTGTCCGCCGCGGGATACCGGGTCGTCGTCACCGGAGGCCGCGCCGAGCGGGAGCTGACCGCGCGGGTCGCCGGGCGGCACGCACTGGACCTCGGCGGCGCCACCGACCTGCCGCACCTGGCCGGAGTCCTCGCCGGGGCGCGGGTCGTCGTGGCCGGGAACACCGGCCCGGCCCATCTCGCCGCCGCCGTCGGCACCCCCGTCGTCAGCCTCTTCGCACCGGTCGTGCCGGCCGAACGGTGGGCCCCCTACGGAGTACCGCACGTGCTGCTCGGCGAGCGGTACGCCGCCTGCGCGGACACCCGGGCACGGCACTGCCCCGTGCCGGGACACCCCTGCCTGGACGGCATCGCCGACGCCGAGGTGCTCGCCGCCGTGGCGGCCCTCACGGACGACCCGGCGGACCAGGGAGAACAGACGGAGCGAGGAGCGGCCGTATGAACATCCTGCTGTGGCACGTGCACGGCTCCTGGACGACCGCGTTCGTCCAGGGCCCGCACACCTACCTCGTCCCCGTCACCCCGGGCCGCGACCCGGACGGCCTGGGGCGGGCCCGCACCTTCTCCTGGCCCGCCTCGGTGCGCGAGGTCACGCCCGAGGAACTCCGCGACACGCCCGTCGACCTGGTCCTCCTGCAACGGCCGCACGAACCGGAGCTGGCCGAACGCCGGCTCGGCGGACGCCGCCCCGGCCGGGACGTGCCCGCGCTGTACCTGGAGCACAACGCGCCCGACGGCGACGTACCGGACACCCGGCACCCGTGCGCCGACCGCGCCGATCTGACGATCGTGCACGTCACGCACTTCAACCGGCTGTTCTGGGACTGCGGAACCACCCGCACTGAGGTCGTCGAACACGGCATCGTCGACCCGGGCCACCGCTACACCGGCCGGCTCGCGCGCGCCGCGGTCGTCGTCAACGAGCCCGTGCGGCGCGCCCGGTACACCGGTACGGACCTGCTGCCCGTTCTGGCCGAGGCGGTGCCGCTCGACGTGTTCGGCATGGGCACCGAGGGCCTGACCGGCCACCTCGGCCTGCCACCGGACCGGTGCCGCGCCGCCGACCTGCCCCAGAGCGAGCTGCACACGGCCATGGCCGAACGCCGCATGTACCTGCATCCGGTGCGCTGGACCTCCCTCGGCCTGTCCCTGCTGGAGGCGATGCACCTCGGCCTGCCCGTCCTGGCCCTCGCCACCACCGAGGCCGTCGAGGCGGTACCGCGCGGCACGGGCGCCCTCTCCACCCGCCCCGAGGTCCTGGCCCGCGCCGCCCGCCGCTACCTCCACGAACCCGAGGCCGCGGCCGCGGACGGGGCCCGGGCCCGGCAGGCGGCCCTCGAACGCTACGGGCTCAAGCGCTTCCTGGCCGACTGGGAGCGCCTGATCACGGAGGTGTGCTCATGACCCCGTCCCTCAGCCCCTTCCCCACCGGACCCCTCGGCGGCGACCCCCTCGACCCGGGCGTCCTCGCGATCGCGCTCGTCTCGGAGCACGCGAGCCCCCTCGCCGCGCTCGGCGGGGTCGACGCCGGCGGCCAGAACGTCCACGTCGCCTGCCTCGCCGGGGCGCTCGCCGACCGCGGCCACCGCGTCACCGTCTACACCCGCCGTGACGCGCCCGACCTGCCCTGCCGGGTGGAACTGCGCGACGGCGTCGAGGTGCACCACGTCCCCGCCGGACCGGCCGAGCCGCTGCCCAAGGACGAGCTCCTGCCGTACATGGGCGAGTTCGGCCGCTACCTGGCACGCGGCTGGCGCACCCGGGCCCCCGACCTCGTGCACTCGCACTACTGGATGTCGGGTCTGGCCGCGCTGCGCGCGACCCGCGCACACGGACTGCCCCTGCTGCACACGTACCACGCCCTCGGCACCGTGAAGCGACGGCACCAGGGCCACGCCGACACCAGCCCGCCGGAGCGGATCCCCGGCGAGACCGAGATCGGGCTGGGCTGCGACCGCATCGTCGCCACCTGCCGCGACGAGGCCGCCGAGCTGACCCGCATGGGCATACCCCCGCACAAGATCGGCATCGTGCCGTGCGGCGTCGACCCCGACCGGTTCAGCCCCAAGGGCCCGGCCGCGCCACGCGGACCGTACCCGCACCGGCTGCTCCAGCTGGGCCGGCTGGTGCCGCGCAAGGGCGCCGCGGTGGCCGTCGCCGCGCTGGCCCGGCTGCCCGGCACCGAGCTCGTCGTGGTCGGCGGGCCGCCCGCGGACCGGCTCGACGACGACCCGGAGGTGCGGCGGCTGCGGCGCATCGCCCGGGACGCCGGCGTCGCCGACCGGGTCCGCTTCACCGGCGCCGTGCCCAGCGAGGAGGTGCCGCCGCTGCTGCGCTCCGCCGACGTCGTGGTGTGCCCCGCCGACTACGAACCCTTCGGCATCGTCCCGCTCGAAGCCATGGCCTGCGGCGTGCCCGTCGTGGCCAGCGCGGTCGGCGGGCAGCTCGACACCGTCGCCGACCCCGGCACCGGACGGCTGGTGCCGCCCCGCGACCCCGAGGCCCTGGCCCGCGCCGTCGCCGGCCTGCTCGCCGACCCGGCGGCCCGCGCCGCGTGCGGGGCGGCCGGCCGCCGCCGGGTCCTGGGCCGTTACGGCTGGGGCCAGGTCGCCGCGGCCACCGAGGCCGCCTACTGCGAGGTCCTCGACGCCGAGCCCGCCGCGACGGGCGCCGGCTGACCCGATCCGTCCGACAAGCCGCCGACGCCCGAAGACCGAAGGAGGTGCGGGTCCGCCACCGTCCACGGGGCGGCGGCACGCCCGAACAGCATGAGCGAACACCCTGCACACCCCGCGCTCGATGCCGCCCGCCTGCACTGCCGGTCACTGGACGAGGCACTCGGCCGGTTCCGCGGGCACGGCCTCGAACGGATCGCGGACTGGGGCAGCCGGCTCGCCGGTGTCCTCACCGGCGGCGGCCGCCTGCTCGCCGCGGGCAACGGCGGCAGCGCCGCCCAGGCCCAGCACCTCACCGCCGAACTGGTCGGCCGCTACCGCCAGGAACGCCGCGCCTACTCCGCTCTCGCCCTGCACGCCGAGACCTCCAGCGTGACCGCCATCGGCAACGACTACGGCTTCGACCACGTCTACGCCCGGCAGGTCAGCGCCCACGGCCGCCCCGGCGACATCCTGATGCTGCTGTCCACCTCCGGCCGCAGCGCCAACCTCATCGCCGCGGCCGTGACCGCCCGGCAGGCCGGACTGCACGTCTGGGCGCTCACCGGGCGCGGCCCTAACCCCCTCGCGGAAGCCGCCCACGAAGCCCTGTGCGTCGACGCCGGCAGCACCGCGAACGTCCAGGAGATCCACCTCGTCGCCGTCCACCTGCTCTGCGAGTGCTTCGACACGGCCGTGTCGACACCGCTCGCACGGCGCACGGTCATCACCCACGGGAGCACGCCATGACCGGACCGGAACCGCTCGCGGTCGTCGGAGACGTCCTCCTCGACGAGGACATCGAAGGCGTCTCCACCCGGCTCTCCCCGGACGCCCCCGCCCCCGTCGTCGACGTCACCGGCGACCGGCGGCACCCGGGGGGAGCCGGACTGGCCGCCGCCCTCGCCGCGCGCGGCGGCCGGGACGTGGTCCTGGTGACCGCGCTCGGCGACGACGACGCCAGCGAGGCCGTGCGGCGTGACCTGCGCGGCCGGGTCCGGCTGCTGGAGCTGCCGCTCAAGGGCACCCTGCCGGTCAAGACCCGCGTCCTCGCGGGCGGCCGGCCCGTCGTCCGCATCGACCGGGGCGGCGGCACCCCCGGCGAACCCGACGACGCGGTCCGGGAGGCACTGGCGAACGCCCGCGCGATCCTCGTCGCCGACTACGGGCGCCACACCGCGGGCGCCCTGCGGCCGTACCTGGAGGACGCCGCCCGCCGCACACCCCTGGTCTGGGACCCGCACCCCAAGGGCGACCCGCCCGTGCACGGAGCCCGGCTCGTCACCCCGAACGCGGCGGAGGCACGAGCCATGCACCCCGGCTCCGGAGGGACGTCGCTGGGCGCGTACGCCGAGCGCGGGACGCGGCTCGCGGAGCGGTGGCGCGCGGCGGGAGTAGCCGTCACCCTCGGTGACCGCGGGGTGCTGCTGGCCCGGCCCGGCTCCGGTACGCCGATGCTCGTGCCCGTGCCCTACCGGGCCGCCGGGGACCCGTGCGGCGCGGGCGACTGCTTCGCCGCGACGACGGCGGCGGCCCTCGCCGACGGCCTGCTCCCCGAGGAGGCGCTGCAACGGGCCGTCGCCGAGGCCGCCGCGTTCGTCGCGGCCGGCGGCGCGGGCAACCCCGACCTGTGGCGGACCGAGCCGCCGCCCGGCCCCGCGGACGACGCCGCGACCGACGCGTTCGCCCTCGCGGAGAGCGTCCGGGCCCGGGGCGGCACCGTGGTCGCCACCGGCGGCTGCTTCGACCTGGTGCACGCGGGTCACGTCGGCCTGCTGGAGAGCGCCCGGCGCATCGGCGACTGCCTCATCGTGTGCCTGAACTCCGACGCGTCCGTCACCCGCCGCAAGGGCCCGGGCCGCCCCCTCAACCCGGCGGCGGACCGCGCCCGCGTCCTCGCCGCGCTCGGCAGCGTCGACGCCGTCGTGGTCTTCGAGGAGGACACCCCCGAAGCGGTACTGGCCCGGCTGCGCCCGGACGTCTGGGTCAAGGGCGGCGACTACTCCGTCCAGGACCTGCCCGAGGCGGAGGCACTCCGCACCTGGGGCGGCCAGGCCGTGGTCCTGCCCTACCTCGACGGCCGCTCCACGACGTTGCTGACCCGCCGGGCGGCGAAGGCGGCGACGGTGGCTCTGCGGCCGTCGGGTTCGTGACGACATGACAACATGACGACATAACGACTGATCTGCCGCTGAGGCGCCCCGCCTGGGGCAGTCGGGCCGATCGGTTGTGGGGCGCTTGGTCCTGTCGGGGCAGTCGTGTGGCTCTGGGGCCCTGCCGGGGCGGTCCGGCCGACCGATCATGGGACCCTGCGGCCCTGTCGGGGCAGCTCGGCCGATCAGTTGCTCGGACCCTGCGGCGCCCCGCTCGGCGGCAGCTCGGTCGGTCGATCTCCGCGACCTGGCCGGGTCTCTCCATGCTGTGGCGGCCGATCAGCCGTGCGGCCCTCCCGGCCCGTCGGCGGCAGCGCCGACGACCGCTCAGGCTGCCCCGGCCCTCCGGCAGCCGCGTCCGGCCGCCGTGCGGGCCCCGGAATCCGCCTCAGCCGGTCGCCGCCACCAGCCCCTGCGCCCCCGCCACGCGCCCGCTCAGGCCGCCGTGCTCAGCGCCGGCCGGCCCTGGACGTCGCCCTCCTCCGTCCGGATGACCACCGGTGTCGTGGTGCGGCGCTGTCGCAGCAGGCAGCCCGCGCCGATCGAGCCGGCGATGAGCAGGCCGCCGGTGACGAGGGCGCCGCGGGCGCCGGCCAGTTCCATGAGGAGGCCGAGCGCGGGCGGGCCGCCCAGGCTCCACACCGTGCCGATGCTGCCCCACACGCCCAGCACGCGCCCCCGCAGGTGGGCGGGCGGGTCGGTCTGGAGGACGGCCGTGCCGGCGGTGTCGGAGACGGACTCCACCACGGCCATCGGCAGTACGAGCACGATCAGCACCGCGAGGGACGGCGACAGCCCCGCCACCACCTGGAGCAGTGCCCCGGCCGCCGCCAGCGCCCCCACGAGCCGCACGGACGGCCGGCGCAGCCGGGCGCCGAGGACCGCGCCGACGATGCCGCCGACGGCGAGCACGGTCGACACCGTGCCGAACGAACCGGCACCGCCCGCGAGCGGCCCGGTGACGAGCACGGCCAGGGTGAGCCCGTAGTTGCGGCCGAACACCGCGCTGATCCCGGTCACCCCGGCGAGCGCCATCAGACGCGGTCGGCGCGCGAAGAAGGCCAGCCCCTCGCGTACGGACATGTCCGAGCCGGTGCGCTTCGGGCCCACGGCGACCTCCCGCACCGCCCCGGCAGCCGGCCGCAGGAACGGAATGACCGAGGCCACGAACAGGAACGACACACCGTTCGCGAAGTACGCCGCGGACGTGCCGAGGAACCCCACCGCGACACCGGCCATGGCCGCTCCCACGAGCCGGCCCGACTGGTGCACCAGCGCCCCGACCCCGATGGCCGAGGGCACGTCCTCCGGCGGGACGAGATCGTTGCCCAGCAGCGCACACGCCGGGTTGTCGACGGTCGCGACGACGCCCGTGACGGCGGCCAGCACCATCAGGGAGGTCATGTCGAGCCGGTCCAGCGCCACGAGTACGGCCGTCGTGAAGGCGATCGCGCCGAGCAGTGCCTGGCTCACGGTCGCGGTCAGCTTGCGGGGCCACCGGTCGACGGCCGCGCCGCCGAGGACGCTCATCAGCAGGGCAGGGGCTGCCTGGACGGACATGGACAGCCCCGTCGCGGCGGCGGACCCGGTGATCTCGAGGACCAGCAGGTTCTGGACCGTGAGCTGCATCCACGTACCGGCGTTCGACACGAAGTTCGCGACGGACCACCAGCGCATGCTGCGGTACCGCAGCGACCGCCAGGGCGAGCGCGAGGCGGGCAGGGCAGGGGAGGGCGACGAAGACACAGTGCTGTACTCGCAAGACGAGTCGGAGGACTCAGGAGGAGGAGGGCGGGGGGAACGAGAAGCACCGGCTGCGCTGCGCGGTGGTTCCCCTCGCCGGATACGGCGCCGACCATCGTGGCAGAGCAGACCCCCGAGTCGGATCCATCCGTACCTCGTCCACCGCCCCCACGCGTCCCAACCGCCTCCAGCCTCCAGGCATTTGAGGTCGCGAGTGTGGTTGATCACAGTTGTCGATCATGAACCTCGCCCGGGCCGCGGCACGTGACGGCGGCCACAGCGGACAGAGAAGGGCCCGTCGCCGGGGCGACGGGCCCTTCTCCTGTACCGCGGTGTGCGGCAGCGGCCGCTCTACTCGGACTTGCCGCGACCGGTCAGCGCGTCGCGCAGCCGGTCGATCATCCCGGTGCCCGGAGCCAGGAGCTTGTTGGCCGGAGGCTTGTCGGGGGCGGCCGGGTGGGGCCGGGTCGGGGCGGTCTTCTTCGCCTTCCGGACCTTCTCGCCCAGCTCGTTGAGCGCGTCCATCGGGCAGGCCTGCCGCAGGGCTGGGAAGAGGTTGCCCTCCTCGTCGGCGATGTGCGAGCGGATCTCGCTCATCAGCATGCCCATCAGCCGGTCGAAGTCGGCGTCGCCCGGGTCACAGCCCTCCAGGTCCTTCATGATCCGCTCGGCCGTGGCGTGGTCCTCGAGCTCCTGGTCGGCGAGAGCGTCACCGTTGGCCACGTGCTCGCGTACGGCCGGATAGAGGTAGGCCTCCTCGGCCACCGAGTGCCGCACCAGCTCGATCGTGACCTGGTCCGCGTACGTCTTGCGGTCCTTGTGGCCGGACGGCAGTGCCTCGATCTTGCCGAACATCTCCTCGACTTCGCGGTGATCGGTCACCAGCTCGTCGATGACGTTTCCTCCGTGTCCCATGTCCTTCACCTCCAGCCCCCGGGTCCCCAAGGCCCCAGGGGGCTAACGCGCGGTCCGGGGGCGAGGCCCCATCGATGGCTCAGACCGGGAGCTTGGCCCGGACACGCCCGGCCGCCGCGGCCGGGCCCGTGGTGGCGCGGACGGAGCGCCGCACCAGGCCCGCGTCCCGTCGCAGGCCACGGGCGGCGTGGCTGCCACGCCACAGCACCGAGGGGCGGGCGCCGGTGTCGTCCGCGGCGATCAGCAGCCCGCCGAGCATGGACATGTTCTTGAAGAAGTGGATCCGCTGCTGGGCCCGCTCCGAAGGATCCTCCGTCTCCCAGAAGCGGTGCCCCGCCAGCGTCGTCGGCACCAGCGTGGCCGCGATGGCCAGCGCGGCCGGACGCGGCATGCGCCCGGTGGCCAGCATCAGCCCGGCCACGACCTGCACGGCGCCGTTCAGCCGTACGACCTGCTCGGTGCGGTCCGGCAGCGCCGAGACGCGTTCGGTGACCGGTTGTACGACGGGCTCGGCGACCGGGGCGACCTCCTTCGGGTCGCGGACGGAGTTCAGGCCGCCCGTGAGGAACATCGAGGCCAGCATGGGACGGCCGAGGACGCGCAACAGACTCATGGCCCTCTCCAGGGTGTCGGTGGGTACGGCGTTCGCCGGGTTCCCCACCGGGGGCGGAAGCACTCACCCCGTTCGCGCCGCCCGGTGCCGCGCCCAGGCCTCCTCGCGCAGCTCCTCGGACAGCAGGACGTCCACGGCGGTGCACGCGAGGGCCCCCGTCGCGGCGACCAGCACCTCGCGGGCCCGGGGAGAGGCGGCGGCCTCGGCGAACTCCGGGGTGTGGTCGGAACCGTCCTCGTCCATGATCGCGACGAACGGGTGGATGGCGGGCACTCGCGTGCTGACGTTCCCGATGTCGGACGACCCCAGGTACACGCCGGGCACGGGCGGGGACAGCGGGATCCCGGCCCGCGACAGATGCGCGGCGAACCGCTCGGACAGCGCCTCGCTGTCCCGGAAGTGCTCGTAGCGCACGGTGGCCCGCTCCACCTCGGCAGTGGTGCCCGTGGCCCGGGCCACGCCGTCGGCACACTCCCGCAGCCGGTCCGTGAGGTCCTCCAGCGCCGGCGTCGTGGCCGCGCGCAGACCGAACAGGCCCTCGGCGTACTCCGGGACGATGTTCGTGGCGGTGCCGCCCTGGGTGACGATGCCCTGCACGTGCGAGCCCTCCGGCAGCCGCCGCCCCAGCACGGCCAGCACGTTGAACAGCTCCACCAGCGCCGCGAGCGCGTCGATGCCCTCCGTCGGGTTCCCCGTGGGGTGCGCGGCCCGGCCGTGGAAGGCCACCCGGTACTGCACCTGCGCGGTCAGCGGCGCCCGCGCCCAGCTGTAGACGCCCGGATGGAACATCAGTGCCGCGTCGACGCCGTCGAACACCCCCGCCTCCACCTCCAGGGCCTTGCCACCTCCGCCCTCCTCGGCGGGCGTGCCCACCGCCAGCACCGACCCGGCGGACTCCTCCGCCACGGCCCCCACCGCCAGCGCGGCTCCCAGGCCCGCCGCCGCGATGAGGTTGTGGCCGCACGCGTGGCCGAGGCCGGGCAGGGCGTCGTACTCCAGCAGCAGCGCCACCGCGGGCCGGCCCCGGCCCGAGCGCGCGGTGAACGCGGTCGGCATCCCCGCCACGCCACGCTCCACGGCGAAACCGGCTCGTTCCAGCTCACCGGACAGCAGGGCCGCCGCCCGGTGCTCGGCGAAGGCGTACTCGGGGTCGGCGTGCAGCCGTGAGGCCACACCCCACAGCGCGTCGGCCCGGACCGCCACCTCCTCCCGGACGGCTTGGTGTACGTCCTCACGCGTGCGGTCCACAGGGGCCTCCCCGGCGTCGGCTGCGGTGTGTCCCCGACCGGGTTTCACCGCCCGGTGCGGCGACACCCGCCGCGCTCCCACCGGGCGGCGCGTGACTCTTGGCGGGTCTCTTCCTCCCGCCATACTCGCTGTGTCCTCTGGTGCGGTTGTGCCTGTGGGCAGGGTCTCTGCCGGGTGCGGAGGCACGCCCGTGTTGTCTTCGGTGCGGATGTGCCGCTGGGGGTTCCCCGGTGGTACTCGCTGTGCTTCGTCTGGTGCGGTCGTGCCTATGGGCTGGTCCGCCCCGGGTGCGGGCGGCACCCGCGGTGATTCCTCGGTGCGGCTGTGTCCGCCCTGCCGTGATGCCAGCTGTGTTTCTTCTGGTGCGGTGCCTGTGGGCAGGGTCTCCGCCGGCGGCCGCGGTGGCACCGCCGTGTCCCGGGCCGGTTCCGCCCTGCCGCGGTACTCGCCGCCTTTCGGCCGGTGCGGTCGTGCCTCTTGGCGGGTTCACGCCGGGTGCCTGCGTCACCCGCCGCGCTTCGACCCGGGCGGCCGTGCCCTGAACAGGCCCAGCCCGTTGCCCTCGCACCCGCCGCGTTTCGACCGGTGCCCGAGTGCAACACGGTCGGTGTACCCGCCGGGCCACGACAGCGTGGACGCCGCGGCGGCGGCCGGCGGGCGGATCCGGGAGGAACCATGGACCACTCGCGCGTGCCCGTCCTGGAGGCGCTGGAGGACTTCCGGCGCCGCGGCGACATCGCCTACGGCCCGCCGGGCCACAAGCAGGGCAGGGGAGTGGACCCCCGGGTCGCGGAGATCGTCGGGCTCGACGTGTTCCGTTCCGACGTGCTCTCCCTCAACGGCCTCGACGACCGCCGCCAGTCGCAGGGCGTCCTCAGCCGGGCCCAGGAGCTGATGGCGGACGCGGTCGGTGCCGAGCACGCGTTCTTCTCCACCTGCGGCAGCTCCCTGTCCGTGAAGACGGCCATGATCGCCGCGGCCGGCCCGGGCGAGAAGCTGCTGCTGTCGCGCAACGCCCACAAGTCCGTCATCGCTGCCGTCGTCGTCAACGGCGTCGAGCCGATCTGGGTGCATCCGAAGTTCGACGCCGAACGGCACCTGGCCCACCCGCCCGAGCCCGACGACGTCCGCCGACGGCTCCGGGAACACCCGGACGCCAAGGGCATGCTGCTCATCACGCCCACCGACTGGGGCTCCTGCGCGGACATCGGGGGAGTGGCCCGGGTGTGCCACGAGTTCGACGTCCCCGTCATCGTCGACGAGGCATGGGGCGCACACCTGCCGTTCCACCCTGCCCTGCCCGCCTGGGGCATGGACGCCGAGGCCGACTTGGTGGTGACCAGCGTGCACAAGATGGGCGGGGCCGTCGAACAGAGCTCCGTCTTCCACCTCCAGTACGACCGCGTCTCGCCCGAGGCCCTCAAACAGCGGGAGGACCTGCTCGGCACGACCAGCGCTTCCTCCCTCGTCTACGCCACGCTCGACGGCTGGCGCCGCCAAATGGTCGAACAGGGGCACGAGCTCCTGGAAGCCGCCATCCGCCGCGCCGAACGCATCCGGGCGGTGGTCGCCGACCTGCCGGGTCTGCGGCCCATGGGCCGTGAGGTCGTGGAGGAGGGGCTCACCGCCGACCTCGATCCGCTCAAGCTCGTCATCGACGTACGCAAGCTCGGCATCAGCGGGATGCAGGCCGCGGAGTGGCTGCGCACCCACCGCCACGTGGACGTCGGTGGCTCGGACACCTGCCGCATCAGCGCCTCCATCACCTACGCGGACGACGACGAGACGGAGACGGTCCTGGTGGACGCCCTCGCCGCGCTCGTCGAGCGGGCGGACACCATCGAGCGGCGGCCGCCGGTCCATCTGCCCGAGCCCTCGGCGCTGGAGCTGGAGCAGGCGATGCTGCCCCGCGAGGCGTTCTTCGCCCCGGTCGAGCACGTGCCCGCCGAGCGGGCCGCCGGACGGATCTCCGCGGAGATGATCAGCCCCTACCCGCCGGGCGTTCCCGTGGTGGCACCCGGTGAGGTCGTCACCGACGAGGTCCTGGACTACCTGCGCAGCGGCGTCGAGCACGGCGTCCTCATCCCCGACGCGGCGGACTCCTCCGTCCGCACCCTGCGGGTCGTGGCGCGAGGCTGAGCAGGTGGTCTCCACGGCGTGGCCGGCGGGGAGTTGGCCCTGACCGGGCGCACCACGGGGACGGTCGCTCGCCGCGGCCGTCCCCCGACACCTTGTCAGGTGCGGGCGCTGCATGCCGACACGGGTCGTCCCGGCGTCAAGTACCGGCATCGCTGTAACTTATGTGACATATGTTGAATATGTTACGAAAATAAACTCTTGGGTAAGTTGGCATGAAATGTCCATATCGGGTGCACTAGAGGAGAAAGCATCCGCTTCCCCAAGGAGATGGTGCAATGACTTCCACCGAGAAGTTCACCGAGGAACTGACGGGCATCCAGAGTGCCGACATCGAGGCGGCACTCGACCCGGCAGAAACCGACGGCATCTACCGCGACAGCCGTGAGTGCGCCGCACTCGCGCTGTTCAAGGGCGGATACGGTCTGCTTCTGTCGCCGCCCACCCCGCGCCCCAAGAAGGGTTGAGTGGATCGACAGGAGTGACCATGGAGCAGTCAGGCACTTCGTCCCTCTTGCAGGGCGCGGTGCAGGAACTCGCTTCCGGCGTGGTCTCCGCTCTTCGGAGCGGAGACCACGCTCGTGCGGCCGCCCCGGCGGTGGCCGACGTGGAAGCGGAGGGCCTCACCCTTGCGGCCGTACGCGTGCTGGGAGCCGACGCGTTGCTGCCGGGCACCCTTCTGCACGCCACGCCCCTGCCCGGCGAACTCGCCGTGTTCCGGAAGGCCGTGGAGGCCTACCCGCCCGGCCCCGGCGCCGCCCCCGCCGTCGTGTGGAGCCATTGGGCCATGCGGCGTACGCTGCGGCGGCTCGACCCGGGCCACGCCGACGGCCCGGACGGCGAACCCGACGCCGCCTGGCTGGAGGGCGCCACCTGGCAAGTCCTCACGCACCAGCTCGCGGTGCTGGCCGCCCTCGCCCTGCCCGGCGAGGACTGCGCGGTCGCCCGCGCGGCCGGTCAGCGTCCGGTCGACGTCGCCCGTGGCTTCGTGCGCGCGGTACGCCGCAGGGACTGGCGGCAGGCGGCCGGCGCCGGACGCTGGCTGACCCTGCTGGAGGGCGTACCGCAGACGCTGGGACTCGAGAACGGCCTGGACTTCGTGGAGCTGATGGGCGGTCAGGACCCACTCGTGGCGCTGCAGGTAGGGGCGGCACGGATGGCACGGGCGGGAGCGTTCGTGTGAGGGAGTCACGGGGGACACGGCAGGTGGCCGAGGACGCCCTGGCATGGGTGTCCGCTCATCGTGAGCAGTTCGCGCTGGGCGAGGACGCGCTGGCCGCCGACGGACAGGTGAACCGCAGCTGGAAGCCGCTGGGGGAACTGGCCCAGGTGTGCGCCACCGTGTCCCGGCACACCGCGCCGCCGGATCCGCTCCACGCGTGCGCCGCGGACCTGATGGCCTTCGCGTGGCAGCAGACCGGCCAGGGAGAGCTGTTCCTGCGCCTGCAACGGCTGGAGCCCTTCGCCACCTACCCGTTGGAGGTGTACGCCGCCATGGCCGCGGCGGGCCTGCGGCACTCCGGGTACGAGGCGGCCACCGCCACGGTGGCCCGCACCCGCGGCTGGCAGCTGACCGAGCAGGAGCCCACGCGGCGGCTCGGTGTCCTGAACGCCGAGATCCGCAGCGGCATCCGGGAATCCGACGCGATGCCGCAGGCACTGCGGCGCACCTGGCTGGCCGGGCTGCCCGAGCCCTGGACCTTCGAGGCGTCCTCGGGCTACTCCCTCACCCACGTGGTCTTCCACCTGACCGACTGGGGACGCGCCGGGCCCGGGGGCGTCCCCCCGGACGTGGCCGACTACCTCGCCGACTGGCTGCCGCCCTGGCTCGACACCTGTCTGGACGCCGGGATGTGGGACCTCGGCTGCGAGCTGCTGGCCGTGGCGGCGAGCCTGCCCCTGCTGCCCGAACGGTATGTCCTCCAGGACGCCTGGGCGCGGATCGCGGCCGTACAGCACCCCTCCGGCGCGATCCCGGAGCAGGGGGGCGGCACGGACCACGACATCGGCCCGGACTTCCTCTCCCACTACCACCCCACCCTCATGGCCGCCTTCGCCGCAACCCTGACCACCGGGCGGCTCGACGACGGAGCCCGGGCGGGCACGCACCACCGGCCCGGCGGACAAGGAGTGCTGGGATGACCGACACCCGCCTGATCCACAACGTCGGAGCCGGCGCGCTGGAATGGCTGTGGGCCCACCGCGACGGATTCCAGCTGGAACCCGACGTCGACCCGGAGATCGGCTTCCTGGAACGCTTCAAACCCATCGGCGAACTCGCCATGATCTGCAAGGTGCTGTTCCGCGAGGGTGTCGCCGGATCGCGCCAGGCGCAGCTGGCCCGGCAACTCCTCGACCACGCCTGGCGCGAGACGCTGGACGGCGGCCGCATGCTGGTGCGGGGGCAGCTCACGGAGCCGCTCTCCCCCATCCCGTTCGAGGTGTACCTGCCCTTCAAGGAACTCGGCTACAGCCAGCCGGAGATCGAGCGGGCGGCCCGCCTGAACCACCGGCTGGACAGCTGGGTGGCGTTCGAGGCGACCCCCACCCGGCGGCTCGGCCTGTCCGCGTTCCAGCGCCGGTTCGGCCTCCCGCCCCGGCCTCCGGAAGCCGAACTGCGGGACACCACCTGGCTGGCCCGCACCCCCGAGCCCTGGACCGTGGAAGGGCACATCGCCTACGACGTCACGCACAACGTCTTCCACCTGACCGACTGGGGGGAGAGGCCGGACGGCCTGCCGCCCGGCACCGCGGAGTACCTCGCGACCTGGCTGCCGGTCTGGATCGACGACTGGCTGGACCTGGAACGCTGGGACCTGCTCGGCGAACTGCTGGTGGTCGACGCCTGCCTGCCCCGGCCCACCCTGGACGAACGGGCGTGGGAGGGCTTCGCCGCCGCACAGCAGCCCGACGGGGCCATGCCCGCCCTGCGGACGATGCCCCAGGGCGCCCCCGACGAGGTGTTCGACATCGTCTACCACCCGACCCTGGTCGCCGCCTACGCCTCTGTCCTGGCCACGTCCCGGTCCCTGTCCCGGCTGGTCCAGGCCTCATGACGGCCCGTCGGCACACTCCGTGGCCCGGCGAACCGCTCGACGGCGCCGAGACTCCGGCTCCGCGTGCCAGACTGGCGGACGGCTTTCCGCCCCTGTGGGACACGGCGACGGACGGGGGCCCGGGGGTTCCGCGCGACACACCGGCGGGTCGGACCCCGGCTCTGCGTTCCCGGTCGGCGGACGAGTCCCCGCCGAGGCGTGACACGGCGGCGGATGAGCCCCCGGCCCCCCGTGCGGAGCCCGCGGCCGCGACCACGGCCGGGCGCGTCCCTCGCTCGGCCGTGCCCCCGGTCGACGGCCCGCTCGCCGAGCGGCTCGCGGACGCCGTCGCCGCATCCGACGCCCCCGACGTCGTCTTCGCCCTCTCCCGGCACGGCCGCCGCACCGTCCTGAGCGGCGGTACCGCCCCGCCCCCGCCGCTTCCCCGCGAGGACCTCCGCTACGAGACCGGCTCGGCCGCCAAGACGTTCACCGGCCTGCTGCTGGCCCGGCTGATCCACAGCGGCGAGTTGTCCGGCGGTGAACCGGCCGCCGCCTTCCTGGCCAGGGGGCGGCCGGCCGGTGCGAACCCGGTGACGCTCGCCCACCTGATCACCCATACCTCCGGGCTGCCCGCCCTGCCGGCCGGCTTCTATCTCCGGGGCCTGCCCGCCTGGCACACCAACCCCTACGCCCGCTTCCCCGCCGCCCGGGTCGTCGACGCCTTCCTGCGTCACCGGCCCCGCCACCGCCCCGGCACCCGCTGGCGCTACTCCAACTACGGCGTCGCGGTACTCGGACACGCACTGGCCGCAGCGACCCGCACACCGTGGGAGGACCTGCTCACCGACCAGGTCCTGAGCCCGCTCGGCCTCGACGGCACGACTCTGCGGGCGGACGACTCCGGGTTCGACGCCCCCGGGCACGGCAAGGACGGCGAGTCGCCCGTGCCCCCCTTCGACGCCGGGGGCTTCCAGGCGGCGGGGGCCGTGCGGGCCACGCCGCACGACCTGCTCACCTTCATCGAGGCTCACCTGGACCCGACCGGAGCGCCAACGCAGCTGGCCGCCGCCCTGCGCGCGGTGCGCCGCCCCGTGCTCCGCCGGGGCATCGGGCACCGGCACGTCCACACCATCGCCTGGTTCTGTCACCCGACCGGCGGTGGACCGATGTACTTCCACAGCGGCGCGACCCTCGGCCAGCAGGCGTTCCTGGGCTTCCGCCCCGACACCGGCACGGCCCTGGCGGCGCTGTGCACCCGCCGCTTCCGCGCCCACGACCCGTTCCTGGCCACCGCGTACGCGCTGCTGGCGGAGGAGGAGTAGCGGGGCCCGTCCGGCACCGACGGCACCTGCCGCTCCGGCGCCGGACAGCCCTGACCCTTCGTCACACCCGCTGCCAGAGGGCCGGAGTGAGGCTGGGCGCCCACACGCCCTGGGCCTGGTGGGTCTGCAGGCACCGGTAGCGCACACCGGCGTGGCTCACCGTCGCACCGGCCTCATAGACCCGTCCGGCGGCCCACGACTGCGTGACGTTGTCCCCCGGTGCCGAGGCCTGGACGGCGGCGGTCCTGAGCGTGAGGCCGAAGTCCCTGAGCAGGGGATTGATCGGCTGGTAGAAGGTGGTCCCCCCGCTCCTGCAGTCGCCCGTGCCGCCGGAGGTCACGCCCTGCGCCTGGACGCCCGCGACGAAGGGCCCGCCGGAGTCGCCCGGCTCGGCGCACACCGTGGTCCGGGTCAGCCCGTCCACCCTGCCCTCGGCGTAGCTGACACTGGTGTCGTGCTGCTCGATCTGGCCGCAGTGCCACCCGGTGGTGGAACCGGAGCGGCAGACAGCGGCCCCGACGAGCGCCTGGACCGAGCCGGTGACCTGCACCTTCTGCTCGCCCTCGACCCTCACGTTCGGGGTGGTCGTCCACTGGTCGTTGACGGCCACCCAGGACATGTCCTTGCCGGGGAACGTGGAAGCCTGGATCGTGCCTTGCTCCGCGTTGTTGAACCCGGTCGTCCTGGCGCCGCTCCTGCCGCAGTGCCCCGCCGAGGCGAAGCCCTGCTGGGCGCCCTTGGTGACGGAGAAGCCGACGGAGCAGCGGGCGGAGCCGTCGATGTAGTAGGCGTCGCCGCCCGTGATCTCCGCCAGAAGGCGCGGCCGGTCCGCCGTCACCTTGACGCCCACGCTCTTGCCGTCGAGGCCCGCGGCCTTGACGAAGGCGGCGGCCGCAGCCTTGTTCGTGGCCTCCACCGCGACTCGGTTCGCCGGAATGTCGACGTACCACAGGGGCGTGTCACGCGTGCTGGCGCGACCCGCCGCCGCGTCCAGCTTCCGCTTCGCGGCCTGGAGCTCGCGGAGCGTCTTCTTCACGACGGCCGCCTTGGCGCCCTGGGCCCTGATGACGGGCACATCCGTCGCCTGGGTGGTCGCCACGACCAGCTCCTGTGACGTCGCGCCGCGCAGCCAGGCCCCCGCGAAACGGTTGCCCAGCGCGTTCCGCAGTCGCCCCGCCCGGGTGCCCGCCTCCGCCTCGTTGACCAGCCGCCGGGACGCCTGGGCCGGGGTGAGCCCGAGGTCGCGCTGCAAAGCACGCAGTACCGGAGCCGACGGCCGGTCGGCGCCGAGGGTCTGGGCGGACGAGGGCAGAGATCCCGCGGGGGGCGCCGGCTCGGCCGCCACGGCCGAGGGGATCCCGGTGGCGACGAGTGCGCCGAGCGCGGTCAGGGCCGCCCGGCGTCCGGTCACGGTATGTCTGTGGACCATTCGGTGTGTCTCCTTCGCTCACGTTGGAACTGTCGCAAGGACACAGGCCTTGCCGGAACGGCCCGGAGTGATGTCCCGGGCCGCCCCGTTTCGCGCTTGGGCGCGGGGGAGGGGCGCCAAGTGCAGTACTGCGGACGCCGGGCGAGTCACGCGGGCTTCAGACCGGGCGATCCCACCTCCGTGACGAAGGACGCAGCCGTCGAGACGGTGCCCCCGGGCGTCGTGATGGCCGAGACGGTCCGGAAGTCGGCCTGGGCGTTCTCGCGACCCAGCGCGACCCGGATGTAGCCGCGCCGGCCGTCGAAGAACTTCATGTGAGGGTTGACCTTCATGTACGTGTCCCACTCGGTCGGCTTCCGGGAGCCGTTCCCGCCGCTGGCGATGGAGGTGCAGGTGAATTCCGTGCCCACCGTCCTGGACGACGGGTCGTCGAAGTCGTCCTTGATGTCGAAGGCGTACCCGACGTGGACGTCGCCGGTGAGGACCATCCAGTTGTCGACGCCCGCGGCCTTCGCGCCCGCCATGACGCGGTCGCGGGAGGCGCGGTAGCCGTCCCAGGCGTCCATGGAGACCCGGGCCGGCGCGGCCAGGTCGAACTTGCGCTGGGAGAAGCACACCTGCTGGGGCATCACGTGCCACAGCGCGGCGGAGTCCCGCCAGCCGTCCAGCAGCCAGCGCTCCTGCGCGGCGCCGGTGAGGGTGCGGGCCGGATCGTCGGACTCGGGGCCCGGCGCGTGCGGCCGGTCGTTGTAGGCCTGGTCGGAGCGGTACTGGCGGGTGTCGAGGATGTCGAACTGGGCGAGCGAGCCCCAGGCCAGCCGGCGGTACAACCGGGCGTCGGGCCCCTGCGGCAGCTGCTCGGCACGCAGCGGCTGGTTCTCCCAGTACGCCCGGTAGGCGGCGGCACGCCGTACCAGGAATTGCTCAGCAGGACCGCCCTTCTCGTCGATGGCGCCCGCGTAGTTGTTCTCGGTCTCGTGATCGTCCCAGGTGACGACGAACGGGTGCCGGGCGTGCGCGGCCTGGAGGTCCGGGTCGCTCTTGTAGAGCGCGTAGCGCAGCCGGTAGTCCGCCAGCGTGGTGGTCTCGCGGTTGAACACGTCGGGCAGCTTGCGGTCGGTGTAGCGGCGGTCCCCGCCGGCGGAGTCCACCGGGTACTCGTACAGGTAGTCGCCGAGGTGGAAGACCACGTCGACGTCCTCCCGCGCCAGATGACGATGGGCGGTGTAGTAGCCGTCCTGGTAGGCCTGGCAGGCGACAGCGGCCAGTCGCAGGCTGTCCGCCGCACTGCCCTCGGCCGGCGCCGTCCGGGTGCGGCCGACGGGGCTGATCCAGGTGCCCACCCGGAACCGGTAGTAGTAGTGGCTGTCCGGCATCATGCCCTTGACGTCGACGTGCACGCTGTGGGCGTACTCGGGGTGGGCCGTGGCGACCCCCTGGTGCACGACGAGGGCGAACCACTCGTCCATGGCCACTTCCCACTGGACGACGACCCGCTGCTGGCCCAGGCCGCCGTCCTCCGCGAACGGCTCGGGAGCGAGCCGGGTCCAGATCAGCACCGAGTCGGGCAGCGGGTCCCCGGATGCCACGCCGAGGGTGAACGGGTCGTTGGTGATCCGCGCCGCGTCGAGCTCGGGAGCGGCGGTGACACCGCGGGCCGGCCGGTTGGTGGAGAAGGCGAGCATCGCGGCCGCCGCGGTGACGGTCAGGAAGCGACGGCGGGCGACATGCGGTGCCGCGGTGCGCAGTACGGTGTCGTGCGGGGAGAAGGCATGCTCGGACGGTGGTCTTTGACGACCCGTCAGCGCCATCTGGTGTCCTCTCGTGCGGGGCGCGGAGCAAGCATGCTAAGCAGACAAAATGCCTGATAGCGGCACGACTTGCGGGGCGTTCACACCAGAGGCGGTACGGGAGCGGCTCGTCACGTCACGCAGCCGTCAGCGGCGGACCGTTGGCGGGCGCCGCGTGTCGCGGGACACGAGCGGGACACGACCGGGACACGAGAACGCCGCCGGCGGGAGCCGGCGGCGGATGGGGGACTGGGCTGTCTAGCGGGCCGCTTGTGCGGCGGCCCCGGTGGTCACGTGGTCGCGGACGGGCAGATGGTAGACGTGGAACGCCCGCCCGATGACCGGCTGGGCGACGTTGCGCACCCGCACGCCGCCGCTCGTCATGCCGTGTTCCGTGCCGGCGTGCGCGTGCCCGTGCACCGCGAGGTCGGCGCCGGCGGTGTCGATCGCCTCGGCCAGCAGGTAGCTGCCCAGGAACGGATAGATCTCCAGCGGCTCGCCCGCCAGCGTGTCCGGGACGGGGGAGAAGTGGGTCAGGGCGATCCGCGCGTCACAGCCCTCCTCGCCCAACTGCTCCAGGGACGTGCGCAGACTGTCCGCGCACCGGCGCGAGTACCTGACGAACTCCTTCATGACCGGCTCGCCGAACTCCCCGGCGCAGCGGCCGACGAAACCGCCGCCGAACCCCTTGGTGCCGGCCACGCCGATCCGCGCCCCGCCGCTCGTCAGGACCGTGCCCTGTCCCTCCAGGACATGGGCACCGGCGTCCCGGAGGATGGCCGTGACCTCGTCGGGCCGGTCGTCGTGATGGTCGTGGTTGCCCAGCACGGCGACCACCGGAACCCCGAGGTCCCGGACCTCCCGGGCCACCACCCGCGCCTCCTCGGGGGTGCCGTGCCGGGTCAGGTCCCCAGCCAGTAGCAGGAGGTCGGCGCACTCGGGCAGGGTCTCGAAGGCGGGCCGGAGCAGGCCCTGGCTGTCGGGCCCCATGTGGATGTCTCCGACGGCTGCGATGCGGATCATGCGAGTTCCTCCGCGTGGTCGGGGGAGGACGTCTCGGTCACCACGAGGTCGCTGTGCACGGGGACCCCGGCGAGTTCCTCCTGGACGGTGCGGACGATCTCGTCGCGGCAGGGCGCCGAGGGCACGGTGCCGGTGAGCAGCACCGTCCGGCCGCGGGCCTCGACCCGTACGCCCAGTTCGCCGAGTTCACCGGAGGCGAGGCGGTCCTGGAGGTGGGCGATCCGGTACTCCAGGTTCTGCTCCGGCTCCCCGCCGCCCGGGGGCTGTGAGCCGTGGGTAGTCATGGGTGTTCCTTCCGCATCAGATGACGTTCAGGCGCTCCAGGAGGAAGAAGAACGCGGCAGGCATGGGCTCGTCCCCGCACTCGCGCCGCACCCGCTCCCAGTCGACCTTCTCGCGCAGGGCGCGCGCGATGGGCAGGGCCGCGCCGAAGTCGCAGTGGTGCTCGGAGAAGGCGGCGATCAGGCTCCACAGCAGGTCGGTCGGGGCCAGCACGGGCATGCGCACCGAGTCGACCGAGACCTCCTCCGCCCGCTCCAGCATGTCCGCGCCGACCGGCCGGTGCGCCAGCTCGAAGATGATGTCCACCGGCTGGCCGAAACACGTGGCCTTGATCAGCCAGTCCTCCGGCGGGGTGTAGACCGTCAGCCCGGCCTCCCGCAGTGTGGCCGCCACCGCGTCCGCGTCCTCGGGGCGGATGGCGAAGTCGACGTCGTGCTGGAGGTTCTTCTCGCCGCCGTGGGCGTAGGCGGCCACGCTCCCGGCCAGCGCGAAGAGGTGCCCCTTGCGCTTCAGCAGGGCGCCGACCTGCTTGGCCGCCTCCAGGATCGCCTGGTTGCGGTCCAGAGGCAGCTCCTGCGGCGGCTCGTCGGCCTGGGGGTCCTGTGGTGGCGCGGGCTCGGGCTGGTCCGGGGGCAGCCGGAAATCGGGGATTCCCGGTCGCCGGACGAGCGTCGCGTCATCACCGTTCTGCGTCATGACCACTCCATTCGCCGAAAGGGCACCCCGCCGCCGCGCGATGCCGGACCCGTGACGGCCTGCTGCGTGCCCGCTCTGAGTACCCTGAGCCGTCACACCGACACGGGAGGCCCTCGAAGAGCACCGAGCCGAGGGCCGGTTTCCGCCGAGGCCGAGGCCGAGCCGACCGCGACGAACCGGGACGGCTGCCCGACCGGCGCGTCCGGCCCTGTCATCGCCCGAGGGCGGTGCTCCACCACGGCACACCCCTGGACGTGTCGCGCAGCTGAGCGGCGGTGCGCACCAGGTCGCGGCCGTCCACCTCCGGCCCGTACGGACTCCGCCGCTGCCCGCCCTCCGGCGCGTCAGCCGCACCGTCTGCCGGGGGTCGGCGACCGCGAGTGTCCAGCCACGCTCGTTCCGGACCCGCACCACGTGCGCCGTCTCGTCGACATGATCACCGATGGATCCACCGGACGACCCGGCCCTCCGCCCCGCGGCGGCCCGGGCGGACCACGTCCGGTGGCAGCCCGGACCCGCCCTGGTGAGGCTGGCATGGCACGTCCCCCCGCAGGAAGGACCCCCCGTGAACAAGCTGCCGTACGCCCTGCTCACCGCCCTGGCCGTGGTGGAGCTCGCCGCGCCCGCACACGCCGCGGCCCGCCCGGCGGGCGTCACCGCGAGCCAGTGCATCGCCGGGGGCGGCTCCATCGTCATCTCCGCCGTGGGCGACGGATGGCAGTCGTACACCAAGCGCTGCGTGGGCGGCGTCCACGACGGCGAGACCGTCCTGCGGGACCCCGGCTGAGACCCCGGCCGAGTCCTCGGCTGAGCAAGACAAGCGCTAGCTCCAGCAAAGTCGGAATATGGGGCAAAGAGCTGGGAAACCGGTTGTAGCCGCTGGACAACGCGCTTGTGGAGGTCGCCATGAACCAGGAGACATCACGTTCGCCCGATCTTCCGCAGCCTTTGCGGGCCGTCGCCTCGGGTCTGAGGCACCTGCCGGGTGCGGAGCAGGTGGGCAAGGTGGCCGGAGACACCCTGGACCGGATCGGCGCGGTGTCGCCGCGCGGCCGCCGGATGGCCGTCTACGCCGGTGCCGGAGTGCTCGGCGTGGCCGGAGTGGTGGAGTGGCCGGTGGCGCTGACCGGCGCGGCCGTCGCCTGGCTGACGCAGCCGAAGCCCGGAGAGCGGCCCGACGTCGCACCGGGGAACGGCGGGTCACGGACCGGTCAGGCCGGACAGGGCCGTCCCGGAGCCGGCGGCGAGGGCGGTCCGGACGATCAGGACCTCTCGTCCTACGGCCCCGGCGACAAACTCGCCTCGTCCCACTACCGGCACGACCCGCCGGAGCACCACGTCCACGAACAGCCCGCGAAAGTGGGCGACACCGCCACCGCCTCCGCGCTGAAGCAGGTCGCCGAGGCCACCGCGCACCACGACCCGCACGGGGAGGAGCCGGACCGGGAGCAGGCCGTCCGGCAAGGACACGACAGCCGGCCCACCGGCTGAGTCGGGAAACAGGAGATGCTCACACGTTTCGACGTCGCCCCGCTCGTCGGGGCCATGGCTGGGGCGGCGGCAGGCGCCGCCCGCGGCACCGCCCAGGGCGTGACGTCCGTCTACGACACCACGCGGCGCGTCCGCAACGTCGCGCGCAACGCCCTGGCCGGCGGACAGCACTGGCGGGCGGGACAGCGCGTCCACCTCGCCCTGCGGCGGCCCGACGGCGACATCGGCGGCCTCGCCCACAAGGTCGCCGGGGAACTGCTCGACCACCCGGACGTGCTCGCGGCGTACTGGGACGAGGGACTGTCCCGCCTGGTGATCACCGTGGTCGAGGACGCCGTCACCGACCGCGTCAGCGAGCGGGCCACCGCGCTCGCCGCCCGCCTCGGCCTGACCGAGGGCGCCGACCCGGAGGCCGAGGAGGCCACTCACCCCGGCGACCCCGGCGAGGTGCGCGCCACCGCGGCGGCGATCCTGCTGGACGCCGCCGGCGCCGCCGGTGCCCTCGCCGGCCGGTCCCTGCGCCTGCCGCCCACCTCACGCATCGTCACCGCCACCGTCACCCTGCTGCGGGAGAACCCCCGCTTCCGGGCCCTGCTCCGGCAGCGGTTCGGCACCCACGGCATGGAACTCGTCCTCGCCGCCGCCAACGCCGCCACACACGGCGTCGGGCAGACCCCGCTGGCGCTCGTGCTCGACGGCGTGCTGCGTAGCACCCAGCTGACCGAGGCGGTGGCCAGGGCCGCGGCCTTCGAGGCACTGCACGACGACGTCTGTCACGAACAGCGCACCAGCCTGCCCTACCCCTCGGACACCCGGCCGCCGCTCAAGGTGACGCCCGCCCAGGAGTACGCCTCCCACGCCAGCACCGGCAGTCTCGCCGGCGCCGCCGCCACCCTCCTCGTCACGCACTCCGCGAGGGAAGCGGCCGAAGCCGTCCTCGCCGGATCCCCGAAGGCGGCCCGCTACGGTCCGGCAGCCTTCGCCGCGACCCTCGGCACCTTCCTCGCGCAGGCCGGGATCCTCGTGCGCAGCGGGGAGCGCCTGCGCCAGCTCGAGATCGCCGACGCCCTCGTCCTGCACGCCGACGCCCTGCGCAGCCGACGGCAGAACGCCGAAGGCGACCTCGACGGGCTGCCCGACGACCCGGTCCATCCCTTCGCCGAGGCCGTCCTCGACGCCGCCCGCCGGGCAGGACTGCACGTCGTGATCGCGGGCGGCTCCGACCTGAAGGACATCGTCCGGCTCGCCGACGAGGTCGCCCCGGGCACCAAACCGTTCGGAGACGTCGTACGGGCCCTCCAGGACGACGGACACGTGGTGGTGACCGTCGCACGCCTGGACGGGTCCGGCGACGGACACGTGGCGGCCGGACTGCCCGCCGGTGACGTGGCCATCGCCCTCACCGACGGCCGCGCGGCCGTCTCCTGGGGCGCCGACGCGCTGGCCTCGGGCGGACTCGCCGACGTGTGGCGGCTGCTCACCGCGATCCCGGCGGCCCGGCGCGTCGGACGTCGTTCGCAGACCCTGGCCCGCGCGGGCGCCGCCCTGTCGGGGCTCCTCGTCGCGCGTGGCGGGCAGCCCCCGGGCCGCCTCCTGTGGCCCCTCACCCGCCACGCCCCCGTCAACATCGCCGCCGCGAACGCCCTGCTCACGGGCTGGCTCGAAGCCGTCCGCGTGGCCCGGGCCACCCCGCCCCCGCCCCGGCTGCACATCCCCTGGCACGCCCTGGAACCCCACGAGGCCCGCGACCGGCTGGGGAGCCCCGACCACGACGACGAGCCCACCGGACTCGCCCTCCTCACCGACCGCTCACGGCAACACGCCGCTCGCGTCGGCCGACACCCGGCCATGGCCCCCGTCCGCTGGACCTGGCAGGCGGCAGGCGCCGTACGCCGCGAACTCGACGATCCGCTCACGCCCGTCCTGGCCACCGGCGCCGTCGCCTCCGCACTGCTCGGCTCGCTCGTCGACGCGCTGCTGGTCGTCGGCGCCATGGACCTCAACGCCGTGACCGGCGGACTCCAGCGGATGCGCGCCGAACAGGCGCTGGCCCGGCTGGCCGCCCGGCAGCAGCCCAAGGCCCGCAGGCGCGACGGCCGCAGGCGCACCGTCACCGTCGACGCCGCCCGGCTGCGCCCCGGCGACGAGATCACCCTCGGCGCCGGCGACGTCGTACCGGCCGACGCCCGGCTGCTCGACGCCGACGGCCTGGAGGTCGACGAGTCGGCGCTGACCGGCGAGTCCCTGCCGGTCACCAAGTCCGTCGAGGCCACCCCCGGTCTGCCGGTGGCCCAGCGCGCCTGCATGGTGTTCGAGGGCACGACCGTCGTGGCCGGACGCGCCACCGCGCTCGTCGTGAACACCGGCGACCAGACCGAGGCGGGCCGCGCCGTCACGCTCGCCGCCCGCACCCCGCCGCCCGCCGGCGTACAGGCCCGGCTCCAGGAACTGACCCGCAAGGCCCTGCCGGTGACCTTCACGGGCGGCGCCGCCGTGACCGGGCTGTCCCTGTTGCGCGGCAGCCCCGTACGGCGCGCCGTCAGCGGTGGTGTCGCGGTCGCGGTCGCCGCCGTACCGGAGGGACTGCCGCTCGTAGCCACGGTCGCGCAGATGGCGGCCGCCCGCCGGCTCTCCCGGCGCGGCGTCCTGGTCCGCACCCCGCGCACCCTGGAGGCGCTCGGGCGGGTCGACACCGTCTGCTTCGACAAGACCGGCACCCTCACCGAGAACAAACTGCGCCTGGTCCGCGTCGCCACCGCCGACGGCACCGTGCTGCCCGTGGACGCCGAACAGGCCGAGCCGATCGTGCGCCTGGCCGCGCGGGCCTGCCCGCAGGAGGAGACGGGCCAGGGCCGCCGCGTCGCGCACGCCACCGACGAGGCCGTCCTCGATGTCGCCCCGCCCGACGAGGGCTGGACACCGACCGGCGAGCTGCCCTTCGAGACACGGCGGGGCTACGCCGCGGCTGTCGGCCGCGACGGCGACCCGGACTTCGGCGAACTCCTCGTCGTCAAGGGCGCCCCGGAGACGATCCTGCCGGCCTGCCGGGACCTCCCCGACCACGCGACCGACACCGCCCACGAGCTGGCGGGACAGGGACTGCGCGTCCTCGCCGTCGCCCGGCGCCGCTGCCGGGCCGACGACGCCGACACCGAACTGGACGCGCCGCTCGGGGACCTGGAGTTCAGCGGTTTCGTCGCCCTGGCCGACGTCCCGCGCGAGACCTCGCACGCCCTGCTCGCGGAACTGCGCCGCTCCGGCATCCTGCCCGTCATGCTCACCGGCGACCACCCGGAGACCGCCCGCGCCATCGCCCTGCAACTGGGCTGGCCGGAGGAGACCGAGGCGGTGACCGGCGACGAACTCGTGGCCATGGAGCGCCGCGAACGCGTCCGGGTGCTGCGCGGCGCGGGCGTCATCGCCCGGGTCGCACCCGAGCAGAAGCTGCACGTCGTGGAGGCCCTGCAACAGGCCGGGCGGGTCGTGGCGATGGCCGGCGACGGAGCCAACGACGCCGCCGCCATCCGCGCCGCCGACGTCGGGGTCGGCATCGAGTCCCGCGGCTCCGCGGCCGCCCGCAACGCCGCCGACCTCGTGCTCACCTCCGGCGACCTGTCCGTCCTGGTGGACGCGGTCGCCGAGGGCCGTGCCCTGTGGCGCAGCGTCGCCGACGCGGTGAGCATCCTCATCGGCGGCAACGCCGGCGAGGTCGGCTTCAGCGTCCTCGGCACCCTGCTGGCCGGCGCCTCGCCCCTGTCGACGCGTCAGCTGCTGCTGGTCAACCTGCTCACCGACATGTTCCCGGCCATGGCGGTGGCGGTCACGCCGAGCGACGACCCCTCGACGGCGGAGCACGCCGCGACCGGCCCGATGGGCCTCAACGCCCTCGGCGCGCCGCTGCTGCGTTCCATCCGGCGCCGGGGCGTCACCACCTGCCTCGGCGCGGTCACGGCGTACCTCATCGGCCGCCTCACGCCCGGCACCGAACGCCGGTCCACCACCATGGCCCTGTGCGGCGTGGTCGGCGCCCAGCTCGTGCAGACCCTCTCCGGCAGGCGCCACAGCCCGCTGGTGTGGGCGACCGCCCTCGGCTCGGCCGCCGTGCTCGTCGCCCTCGTCCAGACGCCCGGCGTCAGCCACTTCTTCGGCTGCACCCCGCTGGGTCCCGTCGGCTGGGCCGGAGTGGCCCTGGCCATCGCCCTCTCGGCCCTGGCCCCGCGCCTGGAACACCTCCAGGCGGTCCACGCCCTCTACGACGCCGCGGCACGACTCGCCCTGCGGCTCAACGACCTGGGTCAGCAGGCCCGGGAGCGGCTCCAGAGCGGGGTGGGCCGACCGGTGCGGGCGTAGCGGGCGACGAGACACGGTCGACGACAGAAGCGGCCGCCACCACTGCACGTGGTGGCGGCCGCCTTCTGTCGTCCGCCGGGTCAGACCTCGCCGCGCCAGGCCCCCGTCTCCGTCCCACGGGCCTCCATGAACTGCTTGAACCGCCGCAGGTCACCGGAGACCTGCCGCTTGACGAACCCGAGCTTGTCGCCCACGGTCTCGGCCACGCCACTGGGGTCGAACTCCATCTGGAGCATGACCTTCGTCGTGTCGTCCTGGATGCGGTGGAACGTGACCACCCCGGCCTGCCTGGCCTCGCCGTTCACGGTGGTCCAGGCGACGCGCTCGTCGGGGATCTGCTCGGTGATCTCCGCGTCGAACTCCCGCTCCTGGCCGCCGACCTTCGTCACCCAGTGGGTCAGGGTGTCGGTGCGCTGCTCGATGCGCTCGACGCCGTCCATGAACTGGGGAAAGTCCTCGAACTGCGTCCACTGGTTGTACGCGGTGTGCACCGGGACCCGGACCTCGATGGATGTCTCGACCTGTGACAAGGCGAATACCTCCCTTTCTCGTACGGAGAGCGACGGACGAGTACCAGATCTCGCGCCGGGCACGCATGGTCGTCACGACTTGTAAGGTCGGGTGACGTGGCCACCTTGCTGATCGTCCATCACACGCCGTCGCCCAACTGCCAGGCGATGTTCGAAGCCGTCGTCTCCGGGGCGACGGACCCGGAGATCGAGGACGTCCGGGTCGTCCGGGTGCCCGCGCTGTCCGCGACAGCCTCCGACGTCCTCGCCGCCGACGGCTACCTGCTCGGCACCCCCGCGAACCTCGGCTACATGTCCGGCGCCTTGAAGCACTTCTTCGACCAGGTCTACTACCCCTGCCTGGACGCGACCCGCGGCCGGCCGTTCGGTTACTGGGTGCACGGCGGGAACGACGTCACCGGAGCCGTGCGGGGCATCGAGTCGATCACGACGGGCCTCGGCTGGCGCCGCGCCGCCGAGGCCGTGACCGTGACCGGCGAGCCCGGCAAGGGCGACGTCGAGAGGTGCTGGGAACTGGGCGCGACGGTCGCCGCCGGACTCATGGGCTGAACGGATCAGGTTTCTTCCATGCGGCGCCGGTCCTGTTCGTCCCACGCACGGGTGTCACGCGGCTGCGTGTACGGCTCGGCCTCGGGCGGATGACCCCCGGCGACGGCCCGCTGCCGGACCGTCTCCGCGTCGAACTCCAGGCCCAGCAGGATCGCCAGGTTGGTGATCCACAGCCACACCAGGAAGACGATGACGCCGGCCATCGTGCCGTAGGTCTTGTTGTACGAGGCGAAGTTGGCCACGTAGACCGCGAAGCCGGCCGACGCGATCATCCAGATCAGCAGCGCCAGCAGACTGCCCGGCGTGATCCAGCGGAACCCCTTCACCTTGGCGTTCGGGGTCGCCCAGTACAGGATCGCGATCATGATCGTGACCAGCACCACCAGAGCGGGCCACTTCGCGATCGACCAGACCGTCAGCGCGGTGTCCCCGATCCCGAGCGTGGTTCCGACCTGCCGGGCCAGTCCGCCCGTGAAGACCACGATCAGCGCGCTGATCACGGCCAGCACCATCAGCACGACCGTCACGGCCACCCGCACCGGGAGCAGCTTCCACACCGGCCGGCCCTCGGGCATGTCGTAGACGGCGTTGGCCGAGCGCATGAACGCCGCCACGTAGCCGGACGCCGACCACACCGCGAGGACGAGACCGACGATCGCCATCAGCGAGCCGATACCGGCGTTGCCCTGCAACTGCTCGACGGCCCGGGTGATGATGTCGCGGGCCGAGCCGGGGGCGAGCTGCTGGACGTTGTCGAGCACCTTGTCGGTGGTCGACCTGCCGGTGATGCCCAGCAGCGACACCAGCACCAGCAGCGCCGGGAACAGCGCGAGCACCCCGTAGTACGTGAGCGCGGCCGCCCGGTCGGTCAGCTCGTCGTCCTTGAACTCCCGGATGCTCCCCTTCAGCACCGCCCCCCACGACTTCCGGGGGAGGTCACTCGGGCTGTCCGGTGCCGCCCGCTCCACTTCGGGCCCCGGGCCGGGCTCCTCGTCCGACCTCGGAGCGGGCCTCTCCGCGGCCGGACCGGGCTCTTTCCCAGCCGCAGCGGGAGCCCGGGCAGGGGCGGCGTCCTGCGGCGGAGCCTCGGAGTCGTGATGTTCTTTTCGTCCTGGAATATGCAGTTTCACCATGTGGACCGGGTAACCCCGAGCTGGGCAGTTAAGCCGCGCTCGGACCACGGCGTCGGTCATCCGTGAGTCATTCACCCCCGCAGGGCGAGCCCCCGTTGCTCCAGCGCCTCCGACAGCACACGCACCGCCTTGGGCCCCACCCCGTGCAGCGCGAGGAGTTCCGCCCGCGAGTGCTGTGCCACCTGCTCCAGCGTGGTCACGCCGGCACCGCGCAGGGCCTGCGTGGCGGGCCTGCCGATTCCGGTGGGCAGGCCGTCACCGGGACCGCCGGCCCCCGCCTCCGCCGCGGCGAGTCGCTTCGGGGCGCGGCTGAACCAGGCCGCCCGGACCAGGGCGTTGAGGTCCTTGCCGTCGATGTCGGCGAGCGGTACGCGGAAACCGATCGGCGCGCCCCGGCGCACGAGGCGCTCACCGGCCGGATGCGCGGCCAGGGCGGCGTCGGTCTCCTCCTGCGGCAGGTGCAGCTGCACCCGGCCGTCCTTCGTCACCGAGGCGAAACCCCTGCCCCGCACGGAGAAGGCGACCATGCCGAAGTGCGTCCCCTCCTCCGCCTCAGGGAGGGCGAGCGCGGCCTTGCGCAACTGGGCCACGGTGGTCATGGCCGGAGTCTCGCACAGCCATCGGCCGGTCCCAGGGCCTTCGGAAGCTCCCCGAATCGAGTTGAGGGAGCGCTCCCAGCACGGGCACGATGCCGCCATGACCAAGCTCCCCGCCATCCGCCCGTACCGCCCCGAGGACCGTCCGGCCCTCGACGAGATCTGCGTCCGCACCGCGCACAACGGCCAGGACAGCCGCCCCCACTACACGGACCCGGGCATCTTCCCGGCCACGTTCGCGGCTCCGTACGTCCATCTGGAGCCGGACCTGGCCTTCGTGCTGGACGACGGGCGCGGGCGGGCGGTCGGCTACATCCTCGGCACGGCCGACACCCCCCGCTTCGTCCAGGCGTTCCGCGCCACTTGGCTGCCGCTGGTCGCCGACCGCTACCGGAAGCCGCCGCAGCCGCCCCGCACGCCGGACGAGGCGATGGCGGGACTGCTGCACGACCCCGAGCGGATGGTGCTGCCCGAACTCGCGGGCTACCCCGCCCACCTGCACATCGACCTGCTGCCCGAGTGGCAGGGGCGCGGCCACGGCCGCCGCCTGATGCGGACGTTCCTGGCCACACTCCAGGACAGGGGAGTGCCGGCCGTCCACCTGGCCATGGCGACCGCCAACACCCGGGCCAGGGCCTTCTACGACCGCGTGGGCTTCCACGAGCTCGACGTCCCCGAGCCCGGCTCGGCCACCTACCTCGGCCGCACCACGAAGGAACTCGACCGGCTCTGACAGCTGGGCTCACAATGATCCGACCCCGACGGCTGAGGGGCGCGCCGGACTCCGTCGGTAGGGAAGGGCCCTTCGACCTCCCCAGGCTTCATGGCCCTTCCCCAGCCGGCTCCGGACGTTTACCCGCCCGCCCTGGTCTCATGCCGCACCGGCTCAGTGTCCGGTCACAGCCGTCGGCCGGTGACGTCCCCGCCCGGATCGTCGGCCAGCGCGATGGCCGTGGTGATCCGTTTTCCCACGGGTTCGCGGTGGACCGCGAAACTCTGGCCGACCGCCATGACGATCTCCAGCCCGTGCTGGCCGATCCGCATCGGGTCGGGCGCGAGGATCGTCGGCGGCGTCGGGTTGCTGTCCCACACGGTCACCTCCACCACGCCGCCGTTGACTTCCAGGGTCAGCAGGCACGGCCCGGGTGCGTACTTGCGGGCGTTGGTCACCAGCTCGCTGACCACGAGCTGCACCATGCCCATCGCGCGCCCGGACACCGGCAGCCCGTGCACGGCCTGGACGTCGGTGAGGAACTTGCGGGCCAGATCTCGGGCGACGGCGATGTCCTCGCTGTTCTCGAACGCCCCCGACACCGATACGAGGTTCTCCACCAGAGACTGCTCGCCCTCAGCGCCCGCCGTCTGCTCCATGTCGGCCCACCCCCCCTGTACCCGAACATGCTGCGACCCGTTTACCCCCGAACTTTCGCATCAGGCGTGCGGAAGCAGTCAGGGGGGTGACGTATCCGGGGGTCCTTCCTGTTCCGGCGTCTACAGGCTGAGGCATGTGTCACAGCCGTGCTGTGCCTGTCGCGTCTGCGGGAAAACGAATGGGCAACCCAGAAGGAGGCTTACGTGGCACGCGATCGGATCGGACTGGCCGAGGTGCTGGCAACGGCGGAGGACGCCGCACCGGTGGGCTCCCTCGATGTCGTGGCGCGCGACCTGCGCGACCGGTTCGGCGCGCGGCACGTGTCGTTCCTGTGCGTCGACGTCGTAGGCCAGCGCCTGCTGCGGGTCAGTGAGGAGGCGGCTACGCGACAGGAGCGCCGCGCCGAAAAGGTTCCCTTCGACGACAGCATCTACGACGAGGTCCTGCGCGCCCAGGAACTGGTGCAGGCTCCGGAGGGCGAGCGCGGGCAGCGGGTGCTCGCCCCCGTCACCAACCGCGGCGACGCCGTCGGTGTCCTGGAACTGCTCCTTCCGCAGGTCACACAGGATGTGCTGGAGCAAGTGGAAGAGGCCGCGCACGCGCTGGCGTACATCATCGTCACCGACCGCCGGTTCACCGACCTCTACCACTGGGGCAACCGCACCACCTCGGTCAGCCTGGCCGCGGAGATCCAGCGCCAGTTGCTGCCCTCGGCCCCTTCGTGCGAGGCCGCCGAGTTCGCCCTCGCCGGCGCCCTCGTCCCGGCCGCCGACATCGCCGGTGACACCTACGACTACGCCGTCGACCCCGACACCCTGCACCTGTCCATCACCGACGCCATGGGCCACGACGTCGACGCCGCCCTCATGGCCACCCTCCTGGTCAATGCCTCCCGCGGTGCCCGCCGCGCCGGGACCGATCTCGCCGAACAGGCCCGCCGGACCCACCAGGCCCTCCTCGACCACGGCAGACGGACCTTCGCCACCGGCCAGCTGCTGCGCATCGCCCTGGACGGGACCGGCGCCCAGCTCGTCAACGCGGGCCACCCCTGGCCCCTACGGCTGCGCGACGGCACGGTCGACGAACTGCGCCTCGAAGTGAACCTGCCCTTCGGCGTCGCCGCGCACAAGGGCCCCTACAAGGTGCAGAACCTCGACCTTCGCCCCGGTGACCGCCTCGTGCTGTACACCGACGGCATGCAAGAGCGCCAAGCGCAGAAAGTCGACCTCCCCGGCCTCATCCGTGACACCGCCGGCGAGCACCCGCGCGAAGTCGCGCGCCATCTGGCCACAACAGTCACCGACGCCTGCAACGGCCACCCGGAAGACGACGCCACCGTCCTGTGCCTGGACTGGCACGGCCCCCATTCCGCACCACTGAAAGCCGGTCGGTAACGGCGGATCACGCCTGCGGCAGCCGCCACAACTGCGGGAACGCGAGCATGTCGTCGAAGAGGTTGAACGCCGGGCGCTCCAGGGTCACGGTGGCGGCGTCGCCGGCGAAGAGTGCGGAGCACTTCGCTGCCAGTCGCTCCATGGGAGGCACGTCGGATGCCAACGGCTTGACCAGGCGGTAACCGATGGTCGAGTGGAACTGGTAGGTCTCGAAGTCCGGCGCCCGGAGTTCCAGCAGGGCGCTCAGCTCCCGTCGGATCGTCCAGAGTCCGTCGAAGGTGGCATCGTCGGCCGGGGTGAGGTTCATCGTGAAGCCGGCGTCGAAGGGGCCGAACCCCTTGACCTTCATCGTGATCGGGCCCACCGGGGTCAGCGCCGACTCCTGGAGACGCGCGAGGATCCGCTGGGACACCTCGGAGACATCCGCGCAGTCAGCGAGCCACGCCGGGAGTTGCTTGTCGATGACGGTGTCCTGTGTCGTGGCGTCGAACACCGTCATGTGCATGCTCTGATGCGGCAGGCAGACGTACTGATCGGCGAGGGAGGACCGCTTCATGATCTCCATCGCCTCGGTCTCGGCGTGGAAGAAGGCCGAGTCCTGGGGCACGGGGCAGACGAACGTGTTGCCACGGAAGCGCTGCGCGTTGCCGTCGAGGTCCCACTTCTTGCCGGGCCCGGCGGCCAGAGGCTCGCGCCGCTCGGGGCTCTGCGAGGCGGCAGACGCCGTGGCCGGGGCCATCGTGAGCCCGGTGGCAGCGCCGGCAGCGCCAATGAGGACGCCTCGGCGGTTGAGGGCAGACATGTGACTCCTGATGGGTTGGGGGCTCAGGTGAGTTGGGGGCTCAGACAGATGAAAAGTGCCGGAGCGATCTGACGGTCGGGTGGACCCAGGGCTACACCCGGGTGTTTTCCCGAAGACCCGCGCAGGAGCGGACGCTGTGCAGCGTCGAACGAATCGAACGCGCCAGGCGGTGCGGAAGTGGCGCAATCGAACGTTGCCCGCTTGCTTCATCGGGCGCAGCCTGTGCCTTGCGGGAGCGCTCCCACGCGCTGTCGCACTCCCCACGAAAGACACACCGAAAGTACGGCAACCCCCACATCCGAAAGAAGGAGATCATGGATTGTCATGGTCATGTTCTTAGAGGGCGCGCCCTCAAGGTCCGGTCGCGCCTGACGCTCGCCCTGAGCGTCCTGGTCGCCGCCCTGCTCAGCCTCATCCCCTGGAGCGGCACCGCCGTCGCGCACGGTTCGGTCGTCGACCCGGCATCCCGCAACTACGGCTGCTGGCTGCGCTGGGGGAGCGACTTCCAGAACCCCGCGATGGCCCAGCAGGACCCCATGTGCTGGCAGGCGTGGCAGGACAACCCCAACGCCATGTGGAACTGGAACGGCCTGTACCGCAACGGCTCGGGCGGCAATTTCCAGGCCGTGGTCCCCGACGGCCAGCTGTGCAGCGGCGGACGCACCGAGGGCGGCCGGTACAACTCCCTGGACACGGTGGGCGCCTGGAAGACGACCGACATCACGGGCAACTTCACCGTGAAGCTGTACGACCAGGCCAGCCACGGCGCCGACTACTTCCTGGTGTACGTCACGCGGCAGGGCTTCGACCCCGCCACCCAGCCGCTCACGTGGAACGACCTCCGGCTCGTCGCGCGCACCGGCAAGTACGCGCCCAGCCAGAACTACGAGATTCCCGTGAGCACTTCGGGCCTGAGCGGCCGGCACGTCGTCTACACGATCTGGCAGGCGTCGCACATGGACCAGACCTACTTCCTGTGCAGTGACGTGAACTTCCGCTGACCTGCGCGTCCCCGCCGGGCCGTGTGTCCGGCGGGGCTCGGGTGTTTCGCGGCTTCATGAGAGTTCTCCGAAAATTTTCGAGACACTTGAACACACCGGTGCTCCCGTACGTATGGGGCGAGGGGATTTTCATGCCCGGTTCGCCACAAGCGCAGGAGAGCACCCTTGGGACGCAACACGCGAAGACGCCCTACCGGACCACGACGCGCGACCTTCGCCGCATTCGCACTGATCCTGGGCGGAGGCGGCCTGATGGCCGCCAACGTCTACGCCTCCGCGACCGACGGCGGTTCGGGCGGTGACTCCGCCCAGACGCGGTCCGGTACGGGGGTCCGGACCGCGGGCGCCACGATCGACTGCCCGGACGTCGGCACCAAACTGACTTCGGTGCCCGAGCAGGCGCGGGGGGAGGTCGACAAGGAACTCGCCCTCCTGGACGAGCAGATCGCCAAGGCCTATCAGCGCCTGAGCGAGTCCGCGCAGCAGGTGCGGCAGGACTCCGGCTTCGCCGACAACGCGATCATGAACCCGCTGAAGGAGAAGCGGGGCGCGGCCCTCGAACGCATCGCGATCGCCATCGACCGGGTGGGGGACCGTCCCGAAGGGCTCGATGCCCTCGCCGCCTGCACCGTACGGGACTCCGGCAACCAGGCCCCCGCGCAGAGCGAAGGCCAGGACGGCGACGGCGGCCAACAGCCCGGCCAGGAGCAGGGACAGGACGGCCAGGAGCAGGGCGACGGCCAGGGCCAGGGCGCAAACGGCGGACAGGCGGGCAACGGTCCCGTCGCCGCCGACTTCGCGCCCATCACCAGCGTCCAGCCCGGCGCCGGCAGCCCCCGCCAGGGGACGAAAGCCTCCCGGGGCTCCTTCACCACCGACTGCGGCGTGAACGAGAACGGCCTGTTCAACTCCGACAACATCATCGCCGCCCCGGGCGTCACCAACGGCGCCCATCACTTCCACGACTACATCGGCAACCAGGCCAACAACGCCTTCGCCAGCGACCAGGACCTCGCGAACGCCGAGACGAGCTGCGCAGACCAGGGCGACAAGTCGTCCTACTACTGGCCCGTGCTGCGCCTTCAGAACGGAACCCAGGAGCAGGACGCCAAGTCGCCCGGCGGCGGCATCGAGGGCAACGCCGGCGAGATCGTCACGCCGAAGCAGGTCACGCTGAACTTCGTGGGGAACCCGCAGGGCAAGGTCACCGAGATGCCTCGGCTGCTGCGCATCATCACCGGCGACGCCAAGTCGTTCGTCAACGGCCCGGCCAACGCCAACGCCTCCTGGAGCTGCACGGGCTTCGAGGACCGGCAGCTGAAGGACAAGTACCCGCTGTGCCCGCAGGGCAGCGACGTGGTGCGCACCTTCAAGTTCCAGAGCTGCTGGGACGGCCGCAACATCGACAGCGCCAACCACCGCACCCACGTGGCCTTCGCGGACGCCGCCGGCAACTGCCCGTCCGGCTTCCGGCCCATTCCGCAGCTGGTCCAGCGCATCGTCTACGACGTCGACGCGCCGAGCCTGGAGGACGGCGGCCGTACGACACCGCTGTTCGCGGTGGACTCCTTCCCGGAGCAGCTCCACAAGCCGGTCACGGACCACGGCGACTTCATCAACGTCTTCGACGAGGACCTGATGCGGGAGATGGCCGACTGCATCAACGACGGCCGCAAGTGCGGCGCCGGAGCAGGCGCCGAGCCGGGCGACAAGCCGGAGGAGGAGCCGCAGGAGCAGCCGACGAAGGCCCCCCAAGAGCCGACGAAGGCCCCCGAAGAGCCGACGAAGGCCCCCGAGGCCCCGCAGGAGCAGCCCACGCGCACCCCGGGCGCCCCGCAGGACGGCGACGCGGGCGGAAAGCCCGGCGACACCGGTGACGGTGACGGTGGGAAGGGCGACGGCAACGGCGGGAAGGACCAGGCCGCCGAGCCCCCGGTGACGAACAAGCCGGCTCCCGAGCCGGAGCAGCCGGAGCAGGTCGGTTCGCCCACGGCCGCGCCGGGCGCCGACGAACCGGAGGTGTTCGCGACGCCCACGCCCGGACGGGGCACCGCGAACGCCGGTGAGCAGGGCGGCTCGAAGGACGACGCGGGCGAGGACGCGGACGGCCTCGGCCAGTCCCAGGCCGTCGGAACGGCGACCAGCGCCGCGCCGACCCCGTCGCTCCCGTCCCGGACCGAGCCCCAGGCGGTCGGCAGCGGCGGCCTCGCCGACACCGGCGCCCAGCTCTGGCCGGCCGCTGCGGGCGCAGTCCTGGTCATCGCGGGCTTCGTCGTCCTGCGCCGCGTCAGGCGAGGCTGAGAGACGGCACCGCCACGACCGGCGAACGGCGGCAGGATCACCACCGGATCCTGCCGCCGTTGCCCGTCCCCGGTCATCCGTGACCCTTCGACGCCCGCCGAACCGCCCACCCTCTAGCGTGATCCCATGAACCTCACCAGGAACACCGGACGCGGTGCTGCCGTAAGCGGAGCGGCACTGTGACGCCGGGCGAGATGGCCGCCGTGTTCGCGGCCGGTATGGGCGCGGGCGCCGTCAACGCCGTCGTCGGCTCGGGAACGCTGATCACCTTCCCGGTACTGCTCGCCACCGGCCTGTCCCCGGTCACCGCTACGGTGTCCAACGGGCTCGGCCTGGTCCCCGGCTCCATCAGCGCGGCCATCGGCTACCGCGAGGAACTCCGCGGGCAGCGGCGCCGCGTCCTGCTGCTGGGCATCGGCGCCGTGCTGGGCGGCCTCACGGGCGCCGTCCTGCTGCTGACCCTGCCCGAATCTGCCTTCGAGCGGATCGTGCCGGTCCTCGTGAGTCTCGCCCTGGTCCTGGTCGCCTGTCAGCCGCTGATCGCCAAGAGGGTCCGCCGCCGTCGCCCGGCAGACGGTCCCGCGCGCCGTGACGGCGGCCCGCTGCTGTTCACCGGCCTGACGCTCGCCAGCGTCTACGGCGGCTACTTCTCCGCCGCCCAGGGCATCATCTACGTCTCCCTGATGGGCATGCTGCTCGACGACACCCTCCAGCGGCTCAACGCCGTCAAGAACGTGCTGGCCGCCGTCGTCAACACCGTCGCCGCCGTGCTGTTCGTCTTCTTCGCCGATTTCGACTGGACGGCCGTCCTGCTCATCGCCGTGGGTTCCGCCCTGGGCGGCCTGATCGGAGCCAGGACGGGCCGCCGCTTCAGCCCGGCCGTCCTGCGCACCCTGATCGTGTCGGTCGGCACCGTCGCCCTGGTCCACCTGGTGCTCCGCTGACAGCCGACGCCTATGCGGGCCGCCCCTCGGCGTCGATGTGCGGCAGCACCCGCTCCAGCCACCGCGGAGCCCACCAGGCGTGCCGCCCCAGCAACGTCATCACGGCCGGCACCATGAGCAGGCGTACGACGGTGGCGTCGATGAGCACGCTGACGGCCAGCCCCAGTCCGAGCATCTTGACCACGATGTTGTCACTGACGATGAACGCCGCGAACACGCTCACCATGATCAACGCGGCACACGTGATGACCCGGGCCGTGATCTCCAGGGCGTGCGCGACCGAGGCCTTGGCGTCCCCGGTGCGCAGCCACGCCTCGTGGATCCGGGACAGCAGGAAGATCTCGTAGTCCATGCTGAGGCCGAAGATGATGGCGAACATCATCATCGGCACGTAACTCTCGATGGGCACCGTGCCGTTGACGCCGAGGGCGGAACCACCCCAGCCCCACTGGAACACCGCGACGACCACGCCGTACGAGGCGGTGATCGACAGGACGTTGAGGACGGCGGCCTTCACGGCGACGAGCAGCCCCCGGAACACGGCCAGGATGATGACGAAGGCCAGGGCGACCACGACGGCGATGATCAAGGGCAGCCGGGAGGCGACGATGTCGCGGAAGTCGACCTGCGCCGCCGTCGTGCCGGTGACGTAACCCTTGGCGTCCGTGCCCTGAACCACGTCCGGCAGCGTGTCGTCGACCAGACGGTTGGTCAGGTCCGTGGTCGTCGCGCTCTGCGGGGATTGGGTCGAGTAGACGGTGCCGATCAGGACGTCCCCGTCCTGGGTGGGCGTCAGGGGGGTGACGACCGCTGCGTCTTCGACCGAGCCGAGCGTCTGCTGGGCCTTCGAGGCCAGATCGGAGCGCTGCGAGTCCGGTACTCCCGTCTGGTCGATGACGACCGTCAGCGGACCGTTGGATCCGGGCCCGAACGCGTCGGTCATCAGGTCGTACGCCCGCCGGTCGGTGAAGGACGTCGGGTCGGCACCGTCACCGATGTGGCCGAGCCGGATGGACAGCACCGGGATCGCGAGGACGACGATCACGGCGACACCCGCCGCCAGGAACCACAGCGGCCTGCGCTCCACCCGCTGCGCGTACCGGTGCCAGGTGCCCTGCGGCGCGTCAAGCGCCTCGGGGTCGGTCTCGGCGACGGGGCGGCGCACCCGGTAGCGGTCGATGTGCCGGCCGAGGAGCCCGAGCAGGGCCGGGACCAGGGTGAGCGCGCCGACGACGGCCGAGACGACGGTGACGGCGGCGGCGAGCCCGAGCTTGGCGATGAAGGAGACCCCGGACGCGGACAGGCCCGCCAGCGCGATGATCACGGTGCAGCCGGAGACGAGGACGGCGCGTCCGCTGGTGGCGGCCGCCTGCCCGGCGGCCCGCACCGGGTCCGCTCCGTCGAGGACGTTCTGCCGGTGACGGGTGATCAGGAACAGGGCGTAGTCGATCCCGACACCGAGGCCGATCATCGTGGCCAGGGTCGGTGAAACGGTCGCGAAGGTGAACGCGGCGGCCAGCAGCCCGAGGACGGCCAGGCCGCCGACGACGCTGATCAGCGCGGTCAGCAGCGGCACACCGGCGGCGAGCACGCTCCCGAACCCGACCAGCAGCACGACGACGGCCACGCCGAAGCCGATCAGCTCGCTCACCCGGTCGTCGGCGGCCGGCCGGGCGAGCTCGCCGAGCGGCCCGCCGTACTCCGCCTCCGCTCCGGCCGAACGCAGCGGCTGTACGGCGTCGTCGACCCCGTTCAGGTAGTCGTCGCCGAGGGTCGACGGCTGCACGTCGAAGCGGACGGTGATGTAAGCCGTCTTCCCGTCGTCCGACAACGGCCCGACGTTCTGCTGCGACTGACCCGAGGACGAGCCGGAGCCGGAGAGCGGGTTCTGGGCCGACAGGACGTGCGGCAGCTTCTCCAGGTCGGCGACGGTGGTGGACATCTGGGAACTCAGAGAGGACAGGGACTGCCCGTCGTCGTGCAGCACGATCTGGCTGCTGTAGCCGCCGGCCTGCGGATCGTGCTGCTGGAGCACGTCCAGACCCTTCTGCGACTGCGCCTGGGGCAGGGTGAAGTTGTCGGAGTACGTCCCCCCGACCGAGCGGCTGACGACCTGGAGAGCCACCAGCGCCACGAGCCAGGCGATGACGACGACCACGAAGTGGCGAGCGCACCACTCGCCCAGCCTCCGCAGCAGACCGGCACGCGCGGCCTTCTCGTCCCCTTCACCGGTGCGGGTGTGCGGCATGGACCTGGACTCCTGTGGGCCGGGACGTTCGACGCCGTCCATTAGATGCGCGCGGGATCACTCCGGCCTGCCGGACGCGGCGTCGCCACGCCCCTCAGGGCGGCCGTTCCCCCGGAAGGCGGCGGCCGGGGGAGTACGGCCGTCCGCCCGGACCACCGACGGCCCGCCTCCGCCCGTCCGCGTCAGCGCCCCGGACCCCAGGGCGACGCCGAGGCCGACCAGCGCGCTGCCCGCCGCCTGCGCGAGACCGTAGGAGCCCGTGTCGACGAGCGGTGCGGTGCAGGCCGCCGCGACCGGGATGAGACCGGAGAAGAGGGTGGCGCGTTCCGCGCCGATCCGCTGCATGCCCATGTACCAGCACACGAAGCCGACCACCGTGACCACCACCGCCTGCCACAGCAGCGCGGAGGTCTCGACGGCGTCCGGACGCCGCAGCCACCCGGCGCCGTCGGCGAGCAGCCCGGCCGCCGCCGACTCCAGCGCGGCGACCGCGCACACCGTGGCGGACAGCAGCCGGGGGCCGAGGGGCCGCAGTACGGGTACGGCGAGCACGGCGAACCCGACCTCCCCCGCCAGGGCGCACACGGAGAAGGTGATGCCCGCCCCGTCGGTGCGCCCCCAGCCCTGGACGGTGCAGGCACCGACGGCCACGAGCAACGCCCCGTACAGCACCTCCCGTTGGGGCCCGCGCCCGTCCAGGAGGGGCACGAGCACGGCTACCACCACCGGAGCACAGCCCACGAACACGCCCGGGACCGCCGGCTCCGCCGTGCGTTCCGCGGCGATGACGGCCAGGTTGAAACCGACCATGCCGACGGCGGCGAGCAGGGCGAGCCGGACCCACTGACGGGTTGTCAGCGCCCGCAGCCGGGCGGTCGCGCCCTTTCCGGCCAGCGGCACGAGCAGCAGACAGGCCAGCCCGTAGCGCAGGAACTGACCGCCCGCGTACGGGTAGTCGCCCAGAAGGCTGTTGGCCGTGAAGGAGCCTCCGACAAGGACGCAGGCGAGCGCGGCGAGAAGGGCTCCGCGCGTGGTGGTGGCGTTCATACGGGCGACGCTAGGCAGCCGGGCGGCCCGGGAAGGGGTCCACTTCTGTGCCTGCTTGGTGGACCAATCCCCGCCCGGGCCGCGGCGGGTCAGCCGATGTGGTAGCTGTCGCCGTAGACCTTCCAGTCCAGCGGCGGGTCGAGATCGAGGTTGCGCTTGCGCAGGAAGACCCGCTGCGCCGTGTCGACCCTGCTGGTGTCGCTGTGTGCTTCCTCCTGCTTCATGGCCCACACGCGCGCGTCCAGGAAGGCGTCGAGGTACGTCACCTCGTCACCGCCCCATGCCGGCGGGTTCGCCGTGCGCAGCGCCCGCTTGCGGATGTTGCGGAAGCTCAGGGGGTCGTTGCCGTCGCCGTGCATGACGATGGCGTCGTAGTACGCGAACTGGCCCAGCACGCGCAGCCCGTCCGCCTTCCCCTGCCGCACCGCCGGGCCGAAGTACACCCGGTCGCGCTCGTGGTCCTGTGCCCGCCGGAACTCGGCGTCGCGGGCCGCCCTGCGCCAGTCGCCGGGGAAGCCGGGGTCGAGCCCGTCGTGCGAGTCGGTGCCGTCGACCCGGCGCAACGCCGGCAGGTACTTCGACAGGACGTTGCCGGGCTTGCGGTCCGCGTAGAGCTCGACGAGGTCGAGCATGTCGCCGGTGCCGGAGCAGAAGCCGATGATGCCGGCGGTGTAGCCGCGGCCGTCGCCGATGTCCTCGATGTACTGGTACTGCGCCTTCCAGTCGAGCGAGGAGTTCTCCGCGCTCGACACGAGCTGCATGGCGATCTCCTTCTTCGCCGGGTCGTCGAGCCCGGCCGCACGGACGGAGGCCGTGGCGTGCGGTGGCTTCAGGAACGGGGCGGTGGCGAGAGCGGCGCCGAACAGCGCCAGAACGGTGCGGCGCGCTGCCGGGGTCGAGGGGTGTCTCACGGTGCCTCCAAGCAGGGTGGGGGGTTGGAAGAGCCGGCCGTGCAGAACTGATAGGAAGGTTTACTATCACTCGTGCGCCGCAAGGGAAACAGCCGAGCGGAAAGTTCGTAGGGTCGACCAAGCGATCCCCCCGGGGAACCATGCGTCCGCCCCGTACGTCAACTCATTGCCCAGGGAGGCCGATCGGTCCAGGAGACCAACCGGAGAGGGGAATCGCCATGGAGGACGCTATGGCGCAGCGGAGCAGCGAGACGGAGGCCTCGGCAGCACGCCAGGCCCGCTTCGGGACGCTGCCGGAGCCGGTGCGCCTGGAGGACATGGTCGAGGAGCGCGCGGCCAGCACGCTGGACCCCGCGCGCACCGCGTACAACCAGGACGAGTGGCTCGTGCGCTACTGCTTGTGAGACCTCGCGGACACTACGAGCGGCTCCGCGCCCCGAGGCCGCGCAGCCACCGCACGACATCGTCGGCGTCCTGGGCGCGGGCGATGTCGAGCGGGGTCCGGTCGTCGTAGCCGCACCAGTCGACGTCGGCGCCGTGCCGGCGGAGGTACTGCGCGGTGGCCAGCTGACCGCCCTGGCAGGCGCCCCGGAAAGCGCTGGTGATCTCGTCGGACGAGGGCGGCTCACCGGCCTCGACGTACGCCTGCACCCGGTCCAGCAGGCCGAGCGTGGCGGCGTCCTGGAGGGTGGTGCGGGCGCCGTGCTCGACGAGCCGGTGCGCGGCACGCCACTGGCCGAAGGCGCGGGCATCGGCGAGCGGTGTGCCGCCGGCGATCACCGCACCCGGGGCCTCGATGTCGGCCCCGGCGGCGATGAGCGCGTCCAGGACGGGCACGTCGTTGCTGCTGGCCGCCCAGTGCAGCGGCGTCTCCTCGTGCGCACCGCCGAACCGGGCGCCGGGGTCCGCCCCGGCGGCGACGAGGGCGGCGACCACCTCGGGACCATGGGGATAGTGCCCGGGCCAGTCGGTCGCGATGTGCAGCAGACTGCGCGTGCCCTTGCCGTCCTCGCCGTGCTCGGTCACGCGGACGGTGGCCAGACCGGGATGCTCGGCCAGTAGGTGCCGCAGCCGGGGCAGATCGCCGCCCCGGATCGCCTCGGTGACGGCGACGGCCAGGGGATCCTGCGATGTGAGCGTCTGCAAGGCCGGCCTCCCGGTCGCCGTCGAGGGCTCCGATTCTGCCAGCACGGCACCCGCCCCGGCCATGCGATTGGGCACACCGCCCGGCCATGCCTTCCGGCACACCGCCCGGCCATGCCTTCCGGCACCACGCATCCTTCCGCGGCCCGGCCCGATGACGTGCCCCCACGCCCCGTGAGGCGTAGCGTCCGGGTAAGAGCGGGAGGACACCATGCCCGGGAGCAACGAGCCACCCGGGGGCGCCGGATCGCTGGACGACGCCCTGGGGGTGGCCCTGGCCGACACCGTGCGCGGCACCGGCGCCTCGATCGGCGGCCTCTACATCATCGAGGAGGCGGAGCCGGTACTGCGCCTGGTGGCGCTGTGCGGTCTGCCGGTGGCGTTCAGCGCCCCGTGGCAGCGCCTGCCGCTGACCGCACCCGTCCCGGTCGCCGACGCGATCCGCGACGACGCCCTGGTCTGCGTCGGCAGCCAGGACGAGATGGCCCGCCGATACCCGCGGGCCGCCGCCGTCCTGCCGTACCCCTTCGCCCTGGCCGCGGTCCCGCTGAGCGGCGTACGGCGCTGCTGGGGCGGCATCGTGCTGATGTGGCCCGCCGTGCGTCCCCGCACGGTCACGCCCCGCGAACGGGGCCACATCACCTCCAGCGCCCGGCGCATGGCCCGCCTCCTCGACGAGGCATCCTCGCCGCCCACCGTGCCCGACCAGCCGCGCGTCGTCCCCGTCGACGCCGCGCACCACCCGGTGCAGACCGGCCTGGCCGCCGCCGACTACCTCGAACGCCTCCCCGAGGGCGCCCTCGCCCTCGACCTGGAGGGCCGCATCACCTTCGCCACGGCCACCGCCGCCCGCCTGCTCGGCCGCCGCGCCGACCGGCTGCTGGGCACCCGCCCCTGGCAGTCCCTGGCATGGCTGGACAACCCCGTCCACGAGGACAACTACCGCACGGCGGTCGTCAGCCGCGCCCCCGTGTCCTTCACCGCGCTCCGCCCGCCGGACCAGTGGCTGACCTTCCAGCTCTACCCCGACACCAGCGGCATCAGCGTCCGCGTCGTCCCGGGAGGAGAACGGACCGAGGACCCGCCGCCCGCCGCCGCAAGGCCCCCCGCGGCCGCGCCGACGGGACGCCTCTACCAACTCGTGCACCTCGCCGCCGCGCTCACCGAGACGGTGACCGTCCGCGACCTCCTGACGCTGATCGCCCAGCAGATCCTGCCCGCCTTCGGCGCCCAGGCCTTGGTGCTGTCCGCCGCCGAGGCCGGCCGTCTGAAGATCATCGGCTACCACGGCTACCCGGCCGACGTCGTGGAACGCCTCGACGCCCTGTCACTCGACACCGGCCTCACCCCCGCCGGCCAGGTCCTCGCCAGCGGCGCCCCCGCCTTCTTCGCCGACCCGGCCGAGATGGCCGGCAACTACCCCAGGGCACCCCAGATCAGCGGCAAACAGGCCTGGGCGTTCCTCCCGCTGATCATCTCCGGCCGGCCGGTCGGCTGCTGCATCCTGTCCTACGACCACCCGCACACCTTCACCGCCGACGAACGCGCCGTCCTCACCTCGCTGTCCGGCCTGATCGCCCAGGCCCTGGACCGCGCCCGCCTCTACGACGCCAAGCAGCGACTCGTCCACGAACTGCAACGCGCCCTGCTGCCCCGGGCACTGCCGCGCCTGCCGGGACTCGACGTCGCGGCCCGCTATCTGCCCGCCGGCCACGGCGTCGAGGTCGGCGGCGACTTCTTCGACGTCCTGCGCCTGGACGACACGACCGCGGCCGCCGTCATCGGCGACGTGGAAGGCCACAGCATCGCCGCCGCCGCCCTCATGGGCCAGGTCCGCACCGCCATCCACGCCCACGCCACCGCCGGTGCCGCACCAGGCCAGGTCCTCGCCCGCACCAACCGGCTGCTGGCCGACCTCGACTCCGAACTGCTCGTCTCCTGCCTCTACGCCCACCTCGACCTGGCACGCCACCAGGCGGCCTTCGCCAGCGCGGGTCACGTGCCCCCGCTGCTGCGCCCCGCCCACGCCGCCGCCGGCGTCCTCGACGTCGAACCCGGCCCGCTGCTGGGCATCGAGACCGGCACCCACTACCCGGTCACCACCACGCCCCTGATCCCCGGCACCACCCTCGCCCTGTACACCGACGGACTCGTCGAGCTCCCCGGCACCGACGCGACCCGGACCACCTCCGACCTGGCCGGGCAGCTGGACACCGGCGACGGCCACGACCTGGAACGGCTCATCGACCGGCTCGTCCGCCACACGACCCCCACCGGACAGCACGCCGACGACATCACGGTGCTGCTCCTGCGCACCACCCGGCCCGACGGCGGCCCGGCCTGAGGCCGACACCCCGGTCGCTCCGGTCAGGCCTGGCCGGGGACTTCGACGCGGACGTGCTGGGCGACGTCGCGCAGCTTGACGTTGTGGTGCTGGGAGATGCGCCGCAGCACGTCGAAGGCCTCGTCCTCGCTCATCCGGTGGCGCTCCATGAGGATCCCCATGGCCTCCCCGATGGCATGCCGGGTCTCCAGGGCGTGCTCCAGCTGGTCGACGGTGCGGGCGGTGGCCAGCGCGACGGCGGCGTGGGAGGCGAGCAGCCAGCCCGCGGCCTCGATGTCCTTGCCGAAAGCCCCCGGCCGGCGCGAGTACAGGTTGAGCGCGCCGAAGTCCTCCTGGCCGGTGTAGAGCAGCACACCGGTCATGCTGCCGATCCCGAGGTCACGGGCAGCCTGTGAGAACCGCGGCCAGGACGGCTGCGGCTTCGTCATGTCGGCGATGCGGAACAGCCGCTCGCCGTCCACGCGCCGGGCCGCGTCGAAGCACGGTCCCTCGCCCAGCTCGCCCTGCAACCGGTCGGACTCCTCGACCATGTCACCGCACACGGAGAGCGTCACGGCCCGGCCCTTGGACACCGCCAGGATCCCGGCCGCGTCACAGCCCTCGACCAGTTTCACAGCGGCTGCCGAGATCTCGTCCAGCGTCGCCTGCACCGAGTCCTGCGCCACCAGGTCCCGGGCGAGCATCGCCATCTGCTCGGCGTACTGCTGCCACTCCACCGCCATCACCGCCTCGCTCACCGGTCCCGCCCACCGTACCCCGCACGCCGCCGTCTACGCCGATCGCGCGAGACGGAGGACGTCCCGGCAGCCCGCTCGCTCAGCGATACGCCGTCAGCAGCAGTGCCACGTCGTCAGGCCGCTCCCGGGCGCGGCGTGCCGTCCGCACCAGCCGGTCGGCCAGATGGTCCACGGAGTCCGCCGGGGTGTCGGCGAGACAGCGGCGGACCTCCTCGATGCCGGTCTCGATGTCGCTGCCGGGCTGCTCCACCAGACCGTCGGTGTACAGGGCGAGGACACTGCCCGGAGCCAGCGTGAGCGCCGTGACGGGGTAGACCGCGTCTGTCTGCACGCCCAGCATGACGCCGCCCACGAGGTCCAGCATCTCGGCGTGCCCGTCGGGGTGGCGCAGCAGCGGCGGGGGATGCCCGGCCCGTACGGCGAACGCCCGCCCCGTACGCGGGTCCAGCTCGATGTAGCAGCAGGTGGCGCAGACGTCCGCCTCCAGTTCGGCCAGGTGCCGGTTGGTGTGCGTGATGACCTCCTGCGGCGGCCACTCGCTCGCCGCGAAGGCGTGCACGGCACTGCGCAGCTGGCCCATCACGGCCGCGGCGCCCACGCTGTGGCCCTCGACGTCCCCGATGACCAGGGCCACCCCGCGCCCCGTGGTGATCACGTCGTACCAGTCGCCGCCGATGGCCATGCCCTGGGTGCCGGGCAGATAGCGGCCGGTGGTGCGCAGCCCTTCCACGGCGGGCAGCCGGTGCGGCAGCAGCCCCTCCTGGAGACCGCGGGCGACGGCGGACTCGGCGTCGTAGAGCCGCGCCCGCTCCAGTGCCTGCGCGGCCAGACCGCTCAGCGCGGTGAGCGCGGAACGCTCGTCGGCGGTGAACCGGTGCGGGGTGTCCCAGCCGAGGATGCACGAGCCGACGGGATGCCCGGAGGCGATCAGCGGCAGGAACGACCAGGCACTCATCCGGTCCAGGGTGATGCCCGGGTAGGCGAGGGAGAGGTCCTCGGGCGACTCGAAGAAGAGCGGCAGGCGCGTGGTCAGCGCGTGCACACCGGGAAGCTGCGTGTCGAGGGTGACACCCTCGAACGGCGCGAGGAAGCCCTCCGGGTAGCCCGACTCCCACAGCAGGTACATCCGGCCCTCGCGGACCGTGTACAGGGCGAGCTCCCGGACGCCGAACGCGGGCAGCAGCTGCTCGGACACGGCCCGGCAGACGTCCTCGACGGTGACCGCCTGGGTGAGCACGCTCGCCATCTGCACCACGTGGTAGAGCGCCCCGGCACGCGCCGCGGCGACCGGCCCGGGCGGCGCCACGGCCGCGGTCTCCGGCACGGGACCGGCGGCGGACCCGGCCTCGCGCCCCGCCTCGGCCCCGGTGGGCGGGCCGGTCGGATGGACCCGGCCCGTCAGCCCGTGCACGTCCGGGTACAGCACGAAGCTCAGCCAGTTCCCGGCGGGATGCCGCACGAGGAAGGACACCTGCTCCTGCGACAGCATCGCCGCCCGGTAGCGGTCCTCGTACGCGGGATCCCGGAGCCAGGTGATCACCTCCCACGGATAGCGGCCCAGGAGCGCCTCCCGGCCGCCGCCCAGCAGTTCCTCGCAGCCGCGGTTGGCGTACGTCAGGCGGCCGTCCTGGTCCAGCGAGAAGAGACCGTCGGGCAGCCGCTCGGCGGCCTCGGCGGCGGTGAACCCGCTGCCCGCGTCGACGAGTGCCCCCACCAGGATCCGGTCGGCACCCGTGCCGCCGCGCACGAGATGCCCCCACAGCTCGACGGGCCGGTAGCCGGCCTCCTCGTCGCCCGCGGAGTCGTCCCGCACCCGGAAGTGACGGCATCTGACCCGGCCGAGCGTGAGCGCGTCGTGCCGGCTCGCCCGCAGTTCGTGCAGGTCGTCGGGGCTGACGCGGGCCTCGATGTCCGCCATCGTGCCGCCGAAGTCCGCCCGGCCGATGCCCAGGAGAGCGAGGGCCTCGTCGTCCGCCGTGCACCGGTCGGTGTCCAGGTCCCAGTCGATGAGCCCGACCCGGACGGGCTGGACGGCGGGCGTGGGCAGCCGCACGCCGACCGGTTCGCCGTCGTACTCGATCCGGTACACGGCGGAGCCCGTGACCGGCGGGCCGGTGGCGAGGCGGGTGAGACGCTCCTCCATGACCTGTCCGGCGGGGCGCAGCGCCGGCTCCACCGCGTCGGCGTCCAGCGGCGACCGGGCGGCCGAACGCAGCACGACCAGGACACCCACGACCTCGCCGCCGGCCCGGACGGGCCGGTAGGCCGAGCCGAAGGAGTACGGCAGCCCGGCGGTGAAGTGCGGGAAGCGCACCATGGTGGCGCGCTCGTCCGGCAGCCACAGGGTCTCGTCGCGCCGGTAGGCCTCCGCCATGGGCAGCGCACCGCCCACCGGCACCCGCCACCAGGTCTTCAGGAGCGACCGGGGCACCCCGGTCACCAGCGCGAGCACGAGCGAACGCCGGTCGCGGGAACGCAGGTAGACCAGCCCGCCGTAGCCACCGAGGTCCCGCACGGCATCGATCAGCGGAGCGGTCAGGGCATCCTCGATCCGGCCGGTGTCCCCGGTCCGGACCCGGCCGTCACCACCGCCCCGGCTCCGGCCCCCGGGTGACCGCGGCCCGTCCGGTACGGCGGCTGACTCATCCATCTCGCGTCCTCCCGGTACGGACGCACCGGACCCCATCGCTCCCCACCAGGATGTGCCATGGTCGGCGGTCCGGCGCGGTGGGTGCAACCTTTCGGTGCCATCGGTCGTCTCACCCGATACCAGCAACAAGCGAGCCTCGGGGGCCGAAATGGTACGAATCAGAACAGCATGCGCGACTCTCGCGCTCGTGGGCGCCACGGTGGGCGTGGCGGCGGTCCCGGCCGGTGCCGCACCCGTCGCAGCCCAGGCCGCCACTCAGGCCACGGCCTGCCCGACCGGCTGGGGGAGCCTTCCCAAGACCGACACCAGTGGCACGATCGCGCCGGTGGAGGACATCCGGACCGGCCGGCACACCTGCTTCGACCGGATGGTCATCGACGTGCCCGGCGGGGGCAGCGACGTCGGCTACTCGGTCCGCTACGTCGACCGGCTCTACCAGGACGGCTCGGGCCGGGAGGTGCCCGTGGCCGGCGGAGCCGTCCTCGAGGTGCGGGTCACAGCGCCCGCCTACGACCCGGAGACCGGCGCCGCCACGTATCCCGGCCGGGTGGCGCGCCCGCTGCCGGGCGTGGACCTCACCGGCTACCGCACCTTCCGGGACACCCGGTTCGCCGGCAGCTTCGAGGGCGAGACCCAGATCGGGCTCGGCGTCCGCGCCCGGCTGCCCTTCCGGGTGTTGCAGCTCGACGGCCGCGTGATCGTGGACGTCGCCCACAGCTGGACCGCCACGAGGTGATCGCGGTGCGCCCGGTTCCCCGGAGCCGGGCGCCCGGGCGGTCCGGTCTCAGTGACCGCGCAGCCGCCCCACCTCCTCCAGCGTCCGCGCCGCCGCGCCGGCCAGGCGGGGCCGGTTGCGGACGAAACGACGGGCGGCCCGCGCGGGCTCCCGGCCCAGCCAGTGGACGGCCCCGCCCGGCACCGGCCGTAGCACCACCCCCTCGTACACCCGCAGATCACGGGTCTTGAGCGACTCCTTGTAGCGGGCCGGACCGCTCCCCAGGTCGACCGTCTCGACGCCGTCGGCCGCTGCGGCCTGAAGCATCTTCAGCTGGAGCACGAGGCCAGGGGAGTACTTGGCGTAGTCGCGGTCGTACGCCGGGAACCACCAGGACAGCACCGTGCGCGAGCGCAGACCGAAGTGCGCGGCCACGGGCCGGTCCGCCGCGTACAGCACGGACAGCACGCCACGGCACTCCGGTTCCTCGCTCTCCCCGAGCAACCGCACCAGGCGCGTGATCCACTCCTGCGCGAACCGGTCGCGCCGGCCGGTCCGCCGGTACTGTGCCGACTTCCATTCCATCAGCGCCCGCAAGGCACCCGGGTCCCGGGCGTCGTACGCGAACCGCACCTCGCCGACCTGCCGGGCGAGCCTGCGCTCCTTGGCCAGGGTCTGTCTGAGGAAGCTCGGCGACTTCGCGCGCAGCCGCTCCGCGTACCGCTCGAACCCCTCGCCGATGTCGACGACCGGGGACGCGAGCTCCTCGACCGCGTGCGGCGCGAAGGCCCCCTGGCCGGCTTCGAGGTTGTCGAACTCCCAGGACGACAGCGCGCAGGACCGCAGTAACCTGCGGGCGTCGACCCGGATCCCGGGGCGTAACACGGCCCCCTGGCTGTCGGACACCCCGAGCCCGATGGCGCGGCCCTGCCCCAGCGGTCCCCTCTCGTACGGGAAGAACCCGACCGGGGAGCCGTCGTCCTGGAGCACCGCCACTCTGGCCGCGGGCCTGACCCGCCCCACCGCCGTGGTGAACGCCGGGTCGAGAAAAGGATTCGCCGGGGCTCCGGACTCCGTCCGTATCTCCCGCCACATCTTCTGGTCGGTCGGGCTCAGTTCGTCCGGCTTCAGAATCAGAACACGCTTTCCGGGCAACTCCGCCTCCTGTGTCATCGGCATGGGGACACGCGAAGGCCTGCACATCACCGCGTACCGGCACCAGGCAGTACTCGGGCCGCACGGCGCAGGCCCTGTCGGTACCGCCGTCGCTCAGCAGCGAAACGTCTGTAACTCAACGGCGTTCGGGGCGGGTGCGACCGTCTCCGGACGCCGGGCCGTTCCCGCCGCTCGGACGTCCGTGCCACCCCGGTCCACCATGGGCTGTCCGCCTACCACGGCACCGGCCCGGGCCGCTCCCGCCGCCCTCGGCGTCCGCGCCACCGGCTGCCGGACCGACGGCTCCTCCCCGCAGGGGCAGGGCTCTCCGGCCGTTTCGGCACCGGCCCTCTCGCCCCCGGTTCCGTGGGCCTCGGTGCCCCAAGTCGCCCCCGGCTCCAGCGCATCCGCGGCATCCACCGCATCCACCGCCGCCGTGGCCGCGGTCTCCGCCGGGTGCCCGCCCCGCGCCAACCCCGGCACGACGAGATGCAGCAACAGCAGGCACGCCACCAGGCCCACCGCCGCTGCCCATCGTCGCCGCACCATCAGACCCCTGACCCGCGTGCCGGTGGGGGAGGACGGAGCTGTTCGGCCCGCCGGGCCGGCGCCGGACCAGACCCCCGACACGGCCGGCTGCGCCTTCCAGTAGGCCGAGGACATCCCGCCCCGTCAAGCCCTTGTGGGCCGATTCGCCCCGCTCGGCCAATTGCTGCCGAATTCCAACGGAAAGCGCTGTCGACAATCGCTCGCTCTCCCGTGACGGCGGGTCAGTTGCCGCCCGGCACGCTCAGCACCTCGCCCGCCTTCGGCGCCCGGACGTCGAGCGGCTCGTCGAAGGAGCTGAAGGAGGTGGTGGTGTGCTGCGCGGCGCTCTTGTAGACCGTCCTGAGCACGTACGGCTTGCCCTCGGCAGCCACGTAGAAGGTGTACGTCCCCGCCTTGTCCGCCTTGTCGGTGACGACCAACTTGACGGCCTTCGTACCCTCGACGCGGGCGGAGCCGCCCTTGCGCGCCGTGCCGAACGAGTCGAAGGGCCGTTCGCAGGAGGCGAGACCGTCGCGTCCGGCGCCGGCCGGGTCCACCGGCGTCTTCACCCACAGCTTCTGCTCGTCGGTGAGGCCCGGATAGTTCTTCCACTTCTGCAAGTAGGCCCGGTTCGGCCGGACGTAGTCGGTCTCGCCGAGCCGGATCTGCTCCAGGGCGCTGCCCCCGGACCACGTGGTCCTGGATCTGCACCGGCTGTCGAGGTCGGTCACGAGGCGGTTGGTGACCGAACCGCCGCTCGTCGTGCGGTTGCTGATGTCGACCGTGACGGAGTTCAGCTTCCGCATTGTCGCGTTGGCCTCGTCGAGGATGTCACCGGCGGACTTCTCCTCGCCGGTGCCGCCGGCGCCGCACCCGGTCAGGGCGGCGCCCGCCAGCAGGCTTGCGAGTGCGGTCGTCGTCACGGTGGCCCTGGCCCGCACGTGTCCCCCGTTGGTCGTTCGTCCGGTGATCAGCACCGGAGCTTACCCGCCGCCGGGTTCAGGACGCGCCGCCGATCTCGCCGGTCTCATGGACCAACTCGATCGCCCTGCCAAGGGTGTCGAGCCGGTCCTCGAAGGTCTCCCCGGCCGGGTAGAGACGGACCGTGTCCACCCCGGCGTCGCGCCAGACGCGCAGCCGCCGCCGCACCATCTCCTCCGTGCCGATGAGCGTGGTGGCCAGCACCATCTCGTCGGTGACCAGACCGGCCGCACCGTCCCGGTCGCCCGCCTGCCAGCGCTCCCGTACCTCCGCCGCGACCTCGGCCCAGCCCTGCCGGCTGTAGGCCCGGTTGTAGAAGTTCGCCGACGCGGAGCCCATGCCGCCCAAGCTGAAGGCGAGTTCCTTCTTCCGGCCCGCGACCATGGCGTCCAGCGCCTCCTCGTCCCGGGCGAAGGCGACCTCGGCCCCTTGGCAGACGTCGAAGCCGGCGCGGCTGCGGCTGGCGGCGGCCAGCCCCTCGTCCAGCGGAGCGAAGTAGGCGTCCGCCGCGCCCTCCGGTACGAAACTGGTGCCGAGCCAGCCGTCCGCGACCTGGCCGGTCAGCCGCAGCATGGCGGGTGACAGCGCGGCCAGATAGACGGGCACGGCGTGCTCGGCCCGCAGGGACAGGCGCATCGGCACCGCCTCCCCGCCGGGCAGCGGAATTCTGAACTCCGAGCCCGAGTAGGAGATCTTGCCGCCCGCGAGCACCTGCCGCACGATCTCCACCGTCTCGCGCATACGCGCCAGGGGACGGGCGAACGGCACCCCGTGCAGGCCCTCCATCACCTGCGGACCGGACGGGCCGAGGCCGAGCAGGAAACGTCCGCCGGAGAGGTTGGACAGAGTGATCGCCGTCTGCGCGAGAGCCACCGGCGTGCGCGTCCCGACCTGCATGACGGCGGAGCCCAGCAGCATCCGTTCCGTACGGGCCGCGTAGAAGCCGAGGGCGGACGGGGCGTCGGAGCCCCACGCCTCGGCCACCCAGCAGATGTCGAGCCCCAGTCTCTCGGCCTCGGCGACGAAGTCGGCCTGCCGGGACCAGGAGCCGAGGCCCGACGCCTCGACGGTCGTCGCCGCCCGCATCACGCCTCCGCCCACTGCCGGACGTGCTCCAGCGTGGCGGTCATGCCGCGCTCGAACTCCCGCAACCTCACGAACACGATCTTCTGCTCCTTCTCCGGCATGGCGTCGATCGCGAAGGAGAGCCCGGAGCGCCCGGGTCCCATCCGCATCCACTGCGACAGCTCGGTCCCGCCGTTCCTGGGTGCGAGGCCGAACCGCCACACGGCACTGGGCTCGTCCGGATCCCCGACCGCCCAGGAGAACACCCGCCCGGGCTCGTACGTGACGACCGTGGAGGTCGTCTCCCACTCGCCGAACGCCTCGTGCCTGTTGCACCCGACGAACCGGGCTCCGACCGCGGGACCGGCGGCCCCGTCGACCCACCGCACCGACTGCACCTCCTCGCTCATCTCGGGCATCCGCGTCACGTCCGACACCAGCGCCCACACCCGCTCCGGCGGAGCGGCGATCCACGTCGTCACCTCGACCGTCGGTCTGTCCGCGTAGCGCGCGCCCGTCCACTCCATCGCGTGCCGGCCTCCTCGTCGACAGGGACTGTGCCAGCAGAGTTGCGTAATAAGACTCACCGGGTCAAGGGGGAGTGCGGACCCGCGGCCGGCAGCGGCGGCGCGAGTGTGCGCCGACGTGCCCCGGTGCGCGGAACCGCACTCACGGGGCCGCGTACGCTACCGATGGCTCCGCCCCGGAAGATCGTCACGTCTGACATGACTCACGGCGGGGGAGCCATCAGGGATGGCGGTAGCCATGCCGATCCGTCGGCGGGCACGATGTTTCACGGCCGGGCGCGGTCCGGAAGGTCCGCCCGCGCCTTCGAGCGGAGGAACCACATGGGATCGGCGATGAGCGAGCGGAATCACCGCCGGCAGAGATGGGCGGCCAGGGGAGCCCTGGCCTCGGTGGCGCTGGCTGCGTCGCTGCCCCTCGTGACCGGCGGTCTGAACGGACTGCTGCTGCTCGCGGCCGGCCTGGTGGGACTCGCCCTGACCGCGGCCGCGGTCTGGTGGGTCCTGTCCCGCCGGGGACCGGCCCGCACGGCGGCGGCCGCGCTGGCCGTCGTCGCCCCCGTCGCCGTCATCACCCTCTTCGCGGTCGCGAATCTGCTCTGGGTGGTCTTCGCGTCCCTGCTGCTGTGGTGCCTCGCGGTCTGGAGCGGCCGCTACGCCCTGCGCAGCACGGGCCTGCGGCCGGTACGGGTCAAGGAATACCGCACCCCACCGCCGAAACGCCCCTTCTTCCTGCTCAACCCCCGCTCCGGCGGCGGCAAGGTCGGGAAGTTCGGCATCAAGGAGAAGGCCGAGGCGCTGGGCGCCCGAGTCGTCCTCCTCGACCCGGACCAGCACCAGGACGTCACCGCCCTGGCCAAGGCCGCCGTGGCCGAGGGAGCCGACCTGCTCGGCGTCGCGGGCGGCGACGGCACGCAGGCGCTGGTCGCCGCCGTCGCGGCGGAGCACGGCCTGCCGTTCCTCGTCATCTCGGCCGGCACGCGCAACCACTTCGCCATGGACCTGGGCCTGGACCGCGACGATCCGTCCACATGCCTCGACGCCCTCACCGACGGGGTGGAACTCCGCGTCGACCTCGGCTTCGCCGACGACCGCCCCTTCGTCAACAACGCGTCGTTCGGCGCGTACGGGGCCGTCGTCCAGAGCCCGGGCTATCGCGAGGACAAGGTGGGCGCGGCGCTGGAGCGGCTGCCGGAGCTGCTCACCCGGCAGAGCGGCCCGCGGCTGACGGCCGGCGCCGACGGCACCACCATCGCCGACCCGCAGGCCGTGCTGGTGAGCAACAACCCGTACCGCATGGACGATCCGTTCGGCTTCGGCCGGCGCCAGCGGCTCGACTCCGGGAAGCTGGGCGTGCTCGCCGTCCGCGTCGACAGTGCGGTGGAAGCGGCCGAACTCCTGCTGGCCCCGCGCCCGGAGGGGCTCACGGTGCTCACCGCCCAGCACGTGGTCGTCGAAGCCGACGCACCGCACCTGGAAGTCGGCCTCGACGGCGAGGCCCTCACCCTGCCCTCCCCCGTCCACTGCCGCATCGCCCGCCGGGCCCTGCGTGTCCGGGTGCCCCGCGACCGCCCCGGGGTCCCCGAGGCGCCACCCCGTCTGGACTGGCGCCGGCTCCGCAAGCTGGCGGCGGCGGTCGGCCGTACCGCCGCACCGTCACGCTCCTGGCGCCCCTGAGCACGATCCCGCCGCCGTCCCCGGGGGAGGTGTCACCGGACCCCGTCACCAGGGCCGTACGGTCTGCCTCCCTTCGCGGCACAACGCGTTCGCGACCAGCCGCACACCCGCCCGGTGCTGCCTCAGCACGTCCTCGACGGAGGTGGCCCACCCGGTGGACATCGAGGCGGTGACGGCGACCCGGCCGTCGTCGCTCACCGCGTTCCGGCTCATGTAGCCGATCTCGTCCCCGCCGTGGCCCCAGGCCCAGCCGCCGCACGGCAGTCCGGTCTTCATCAGCCCGAGTCCGTACCGCGCGCCCGGGTACGGCACCTGGAACTCGTCGTTCAAAGGGACCGTGCGCTTCATCTCCCTGAGCTGGGCGGGCTTGAGGACCTTGCCGCCGAGGAGGTCGCGGAAGAAGCGGTTCAGATCGGCCGTGGTGCCGATGAGGCCGCCGGACGCGTTGGGGTCCTCGTACAGGGTCACGTCGACGAGCTTCGGTCTCGTGCCGAACCGCTGGTAGCCGCGCGCGTGCGGGTTCCGGACGGCGGGCGAGCCGCCCGGGTAGTACGTGTGCCGAAGCCCGAGCGGCTTCAGCAGCCGTTGCCGTACCTGGTCGTGCCAGGTGTGGCCGGTGGCCTTCTCGATGACCATGCCGAGCAGGATGTAGCCGACGTTCGAGTAGCTCCAGCCCTTGCCGGGCGGGAAGTCCGGGCGGTGCCGCATGGCCCGTTCGACCAGTTGCCCGGGGGTGAACGGGTGGAAGCGGACCTCGTAGTACTTCTTCGCCGTCTCGATGGCGGGGTAGTCGTCGTGGATTCCGCTGGTGTGCTGGAGCAGTTGGCGGACAGTGATCTTCCGGCCGTCGTTGCCGTTGCCGCGCACCACGCCCGGCAGCCACTTCTCGACGGTGTCCTCCAGAGCCACCTTCCGCTCGCCGACGAGTTGGAGCACGACGGCGGCCACGAAGGTCTTGGTGTTGCTGGCGATCCGGAAGTGGCCGCCGTCGGGCACGGGGCGGCCCGTACGGATGTCGGCGGTGCCGCTCGTCACGGTGGCGGCATCGTGACGGCCGCCGCTCACCCGGGCCTGCACGCCGATCGCGCCGGCGTCGCGTACGGCGTCGGCGTCCCGCTGGAACGGCGTGTGCCGCGCGGCGGCGGAGGCGGAACCGTCGTCGTTCACCCGGGCGACGGCGTCGGTGACGGCCGTCGGCACGGCGACCGCCATGACGAGGGCGGCGGCGATCGCCGGCGTGACGTGGCGGCGGCGCGAGTGGGAAGGCCGTCGGGACGGGTTGGCTGACACGGGATCCTCCAGGGGTACGGACGCTGTGTGCGGACGCTGTGTGAGCAAGCACCACCGACGCTAGGAGCGGGACCCCTGGGAGGGCGTCGTCCGCCGGGAGGGGCGGGCGGGGCAACTTTCGTTCCGTGCCCTGCGTCTCCTGTGATCGCCGGTCATACGATGCCGGCAGGGCCACCGGGGGCGAAGACCACTCGGTGAGCGGTGAGCGGGCGGGACCGGGGGCGGGGACGGGGTTGGGCATGACGGGGGGTTCGTGGCGGCGGCACGGAACGGATCGGTCCGTACGGTCCTCACCGGCGCGGCGCGGTGCCTTACAGGCGTCGACCGGTTCCGTACGGGTATCCGCCGGTTCCGTACGGGCGTCCGCCGCCACGCTGCGCCGCAGGCTCGCCGGGCGCCCCGCGGACGTGCTCGTCGCCGCCGTCCTCACCGGCATCGCCGTGCTGCTCCGGCTGCGCCTGCCGATGCCCGACGGCGCAGGCCCGACCGCCGCCGTCATGGCACCGCTCGTCGGGGCGGGCCTGCCGCTGGTGTGGCGGCGTTCGCGTCCGGGGCTCGTGCTGGCCGCCACAGCGGTCTGTTATCTGACGGGGGAACTGCTCGAACCCTTCGGTGACAACGCCCAGTCCGTGTTCCTGGCCTGCTACTCGGTGGCACGGCACACGCCCGCGCCGCGCAGCCTCCTGGCTCCCGTCGCGCTCACCACGACGCTGTTCGTCCCGGAGGCGGTCGACGGCCGGCTGAACGTGATCTCCCCGGCCGACACCGCCGTCCCGCTCGGCCCCGCCGACTACCTGGTGGCCGCCGCTATGGCCGCCGCCGTATGGCTGCTGGGCGCGTCACGGCGCCGGCTGTACGCGGACGCCGCGCGCCTGCGCGACCTGGCCGAACGCCTCCGTGCCGAGCAGCGGGTCAGCGCCCGGCGCGCGGTGGCCGCCGAACGCGCCCGGATCGCTCGCGATCTGCACGACCTGGTGGCCCACCACGTCAGCGCGATCGCCTTGCAGGCACGCGCGGTCACCGTCGTTCTGCCGGACGACTCGCGCGCCGCCGGTCAGGGGGTGGCGGCGATCAGCGAGGCGGCGGACACCGCGCTGGACGAGATGCGCGGCCTGGTCCGGCTGCTCGCGGACCCGCCGCCGGAGAGTGGCGCCGCGCCGCTCCCGCAGCCGTCGCTGCGCCACCTGGAACGGCTGACCGGGGAGTCGGAGGCGGCGGGCTGCCCGGTCACGCTCACGGTGACCGGGCCGGTCACGGAGCTGCCGCTCGCTGTGCAGGTCTCGGCGTACCGCGTCGTACAGGAGGCGCTGTCGAACGTGCGCAAGCACGCCGGCGCCGTCCCCGTACGCGTCGGACTGGCTTGCCCAGACGGCCGGTTGACCGTCACCGTGGAGAACGCCGCGCCCACCCCGGACCGCCGCCCGATGCCCGGTTCCGGGCTCGGGCTGATCGGCATGCGCGAGCGCACCGCGCTGTTCGGCGGCACGCTCCGCGCGGAACCCGTCCCGGACGGCGGCTGGCGGGTCGAGGCCACGTTCCGGCCGCAGGACGGCAGCCCGTACGTGCTCGCCGACGGCGCGTACGCGGCGGAGGAGCGCTGATGACGCCGCCGGTGCGGGTGCTGACCGTGGACGACCAGGAGCTGGTCAGGACGGCGCTGCGGATGATGCTCCGGCGGCGTACGGACGTTGAGGTGGTGGGCGAGGCGGCGGACGGCGCGCGGGCCGTCGAGGCGGCGTACGAACTCCGCCCGGACGTGGTGCTGATGGACGTACGGATGCCGGGCATGACCGGGGTGGAGGCGACCGCGCGGATCCTCCGGGGCTGGCCGCACCCCGGGCCGCGACCGCGCGTGCTGGTGCTGACGACCTTCGACCTGGACGAGTACGTGCACGCCGCGCTGCGCGCCGGGGCCAGCGGGTTCCTGCTGAAGAACACCACGCCGGAGCTGCTGGCCGAGGCGATCGGAGTGGTCGCGGCGGGCGAGGCGATGCTCGCGCCGACGGTCACGCGGCGGCTGATCCGGGCGTTCTCCGACTTGCCGCCGCCACTGCTGTCCGGCGTGCGGCCCCGCCCGTCACCGGCCGACGGGCCGCCCGGCGGCCCGGGCGACCCGCTGGACGCGCTCACCCGGCGCGAACGGGATGTCGCGGAACTGGTCGCCCGCGGACTCTCGAATGCGCGGATCGCCGGGTCGCTCGGCCTCAGCGAAGCCGGCGTGAAGAGCACCGTCAACCGCATCCTGACCAGGCTCGGACTGGAGAACCGCGTACAGATCGCGATCCTCGTGCTCGCGACCGAACCCGCGACGGAACAGGGCGACGGCTAAGGCGTTTCATCACATCACGAGGCGCCCTTCGGCCCCGCCTGCTGCACCACCTCGAACGACCAGAGTGTCGAGTCGCTCGCCGCGGGCTTGGGGCGCTCGCCGCCCTCGCCGCCGCCCTGGTGCGCGGCCTTCATCGGTCCTTCCATCCAGGCCTGGAACGACGCCTCGTCACGCCACCGGGTGTAGACGAGGTAGGTGTCGGTGCCCTCTACCGGGCGGAGGAGCTCGAACCACTCGAAGCCGTCCGAGCTCTCCACGGCGTGCGCGCGGGAAGCGAACCGCTTCTCCAGCGTCTCCCGCTGCTCGGCGGGCACGGTCAGCACATTGATCTTGACTACGCTCATGGCCCCCATCTTGCCCGATGGCACATCTGCGCAGGCTAAGGCCCAAGCCGTCGAGGGTTTTGAACGCGTTCAAATATGAGCTAGGGTCACTCTCACACGTCAAGGGGGAGTGACATGAAGATCGTGATACCCGGCGGCACCGGGCAGGTCGGTACGGTCCTGAAGCGCGCGCTGAGCGCGGCCGGACACGACGTCGTGGTGTTCAGCAGGCGTCCGCGGCAGCCGGACGACGTGCACTGGGACGGCACGACCCTGGGCCCGTGGGCGGGGGAGATCGACGGCAGCGATGTCGTGGTCAACCTGGCCGGCCGGAGCGTCAACTGCCGCTACACCCCCGCCAACCTCCGCGAGATGATGGACTCACGGGTCCACTCCGCCCGGGTCGTCGGCGAGGCGATCGCCGCGGCCGCCCGGCCGCCCCGGGTCTGGCTCCAGATGAGCACCGCGACCGTCTACTCCCACCGCTTCGACGCGCCCAACGACGAGGCCAGCGGCGTCATCGGCGGCACCGAACCCGACGCCCCCGGCTACTGGGCCTACAGCGTCGACATCGCCAAGGCCTGGGAGCGGGAACAGGAGACGGCCGGCACCCCGCACACCCGGAAGGTGGCTCTGCGTGCCGCCATGGTCATGAGCCCGGACCGCGGCGGCGTCTTCGACGTCCTGCTGCGGCTGGCCCGCCTGGGCCTCGGCGGCCCTGTCGCCGGCGGCGCGCAGTACGTGTCGTGGATCCACGACCAGGACTTCGTCCGGGCGGTCGAGTTCCTGGTCGCCCGGGACGACATCGCGGGCCCGGTCAATCTCGCCGCTCCCGCGCCCCTGCCGCACCGCGACTTCATGCGCGCCCTGCGTACGGCGTGGGGTGTCCCGGTGGGCCTGCCCGCGACGCGCTGGATGGCCGAGGCCGGCGCCTTCGTCCTGCGCTCGGACACCGAACTGCTGCTCAAGAGCCGCCGCGTCGTCCCCGGCCGCCTCCTGGACGCGGGCTTCACGTTCGGACACCCCGACTGGCCGACGGCCGCGGACGACCTCGTACGGCGGCTCCGCAGCCGTGGCGTGCGATGAGCTCGGGTCAGCCCTGCTTCTTGCCCTGCTCCAGGGCCTTGCCGGTCATGTCGGTGACCTGTCCGGCCGGGGGCGCGTCCGCCTCCACCTCGGTGCCGAAGTCGGTGAAGTCCATGACCGTGCGCACCGTGACCCGCTGAGGCGACGGCGAGGCGTCGGTGGAGGACCGTTCCGTGGACCCCGGCGCGGACTTGAGGGTCATGTCGACCTGCTGACGGCGCATGCGGCCCTCTTCGTCGAGCCACACGTCCATCGGCAGCGTCGGGCCGACCTGCTGCCGCAGCGCGTCGCCGCCCGGCAGTTCGGCGACGTCGACGGAGACGCGGTAGTGCGTGGTCTCGACGCCGTCGATCGTGGCCGTGCCCTTCTTCGTCACGTCCTTGTCGTTGATCGCCTTCGCGTACGCCGCGGACTGCGCCGGATCGCTCATGGACCGGTCGCCAGCGCCCTGCTGTGCGGAGACCTTCCCCAGGTCGATCTTGATCCAGGGCTTGCCGCCCGGCGCCTGCCCCTTGGGCATCTTCTGGTACAGCACCTGATCGACCACACGCTGCTCGATCCGCTGCCCCTGCACTGTGAGCGTCATGACGCTGTCGCCGTCGTCCAGGTCCACGGCGCCCTGGCCGTTCGCGGACTCCGAGGCGCCCTGGGCCGAGGTCTGCACCCGCAGCCTCACCTTGGCGGTGTCCTCCTCGGCCGTCCTGTCGTAGGCGGAGCGCACCGCCTGGGTGCCCTGCTCCTGTGTGTCGCCCTGCGCCGAGGAACCCCGTGCGCCGTCACCCGTGCCGTCGTCGTCGCCGCAGCCGACCAGCACCGTGCCGGCCAGCACACCGGCGACGCATAACGCGCAGGCCTTCCGGCCCTTGCCTGCCGTGCTCATCGAACCAGCTCCTCTCAGTGTGATGCGGCACAAGTGCCCATGCCGGGCATGAACACACTTGCGTGCTCGAAGAGTTGGTTTCCGGGAGGATTCCCTCCCCGGCCGGTGCGGCCGGCGCGGGCCCGGTCAGCGGCGCCCGCGGAGCTTGCCCAGCAGCCGCTGGGCCTGGGCCCGCTTGCGCGGATCGGCGGCGGCCCGCCGTGCCTGCTCGACGGCCTGCCGCCCCTGCGGGCTCCGGGCGAACTGCTTGATGCGATTCAGGATGCCGGCCATGATGCACTTCCTTCGTGTTCTGACGTCGTCTTGCCTGTAGCTCGCTTACCCCTTCGACGAGGGGCTCAGCCCTCCGCCCGCCCGGACGGTGCGCGACCGAACGTGTTTGCCGCCGGAGTCAGAGGCAAGTCGCAGTCCATGACTGAAGAGAACAAGCGCACGAATCAGAAGCCGACCACCATACGGACCACGGAGTCCAAGGCCCGCGGCGCCGCGGACAAGGCGACCGCGCCGACGGCCCAGGCCGCGAAGCGCGCGTCGGCCAAGGCCGATGACGCGGCGTCAGCCGTCAAGGCAGGCGCCGAACGTTCCGCGGAGACGACGACGGCGGCCGTGCAGACCGCGGCCAGGGGTGTCGAGGCGGGCCGCCAGGCCGTCGTCACGGCCTCCGGCCAGGTCGCCGCCACGGCGAAGACGGCCTGGACGGTGATCGCCCACCGCAAGGCCGTCGCCGCGGGCGTCGGGGCGGGCCTGACCGCCCTGAGCGCCGCGTCGTACGCCGTGGGACGCCGCGCGGGACGCCACACGCACGGCCCGCTCACCCGGCTCACCGGCGGACGGATCTGACCCGAGGCGGGACTCCACGGACACCCCCTGGGCAGGACGCCCACAAGGCCGGAAGGCGGCGCGGCGCATCACCGGGCGTCCCGGTGGCACGCGGCGCCGCCTCCTTGTGTGCGCTGCGCCGCCTCCTTGTGGTGCGTGGTGTGGTCCGGCGGTCCACCGCGTGGCTTGGCACACATCCGACTCTCACCGCGGTGCCCCTCTCGCGTGTCACGGCTGTGACGAGGAAGGATGAGAGCGCAAGCGAAGGATCACATCCATGTGGAGGAGCGGGCCCATGCAGCACGAGCGAGCGGGCAGTCCGGCCGGTCCCGAAGATCTCGTCGATGTCGCCCGGCTGGTCACCGCGTACTACGCGCTCCACCCCGACCTGGACGACCCGGGGCAGCGCGTCACGTTCGGGACCTCCGGACACCGCGGAACCTCACTGGGCGGCGCGTTCAACGACGACCACATCGCCGCGACCAGCCAGGCCATCTGCGAGTACCGCGCGGCCCAGGGCATCGACGGCCCGCTGTTCCTGGGCGCCGACACCCACGCCCTGTCGGAGCCCGCGCGGGTCACCGCGCTGGAGGTGTTCGCCGCCAACGAGGTGACGGTGCTGATCGACGACGCGGACGGCTACACGCCGACCCCGGCCGTCTCGCACGCCATCCTCACCCACAACCGCGGCCGCACCACCGGTCTCGCGGACGGCGTCGTGGTCACCCCGTCCCACAACCCGCCCGCCGACGGGGGGTTCAAGTACAACCCGCCCAGCGGCGGCCCGGCCGCATCCGACGCGACCTCCTGGATCCAGGACCGGGCGAACGAGATCATCCGCGGCGGCCTGAAGGACGTCCGGCGCATCCCCCACGCCCGGGCCCTCGCCGCGGCCACCACCGGCCGCTACGACTTCCTGGGCACCTACGTCACCGACCTGCCCGGCGTGCTCGACCTGGACGCGATCCGCGCGGCCGGGGTGCGCATCGGGGCGGACCCGCTGGGCGGGGCGTCCGTCGCCTACTGGGGCCGGATCGCCGAACAGCACGGCCTCGACCTCACCGTGGTCAACCCGCACACGGACCCGACCTGGCGGTTCATGACGCTGGACTGGGACGGCAAGATCCGGATGGACTGCTCGTCGCCGTACGCGATGGCCTCGCTCATCGAGCAGCGCGACCGCTTCGACGTAGCCACCGGCAACGACGCCGACGCCGACCGGCACGGCATCGTCACCCCGGACGCGGGCCTGATGAACCCCAACCACTACCTCGCCGTCGCCATCTCCTACCTGTACGCCCACCGCGATCGCTGGCCCGCCGCCGCCGGTGTCGGCAAGACCCTGGTGTCCTCCGCCATGATCGACCGGGTCGCCGCCGACCTCGGCCGCGAACTGGCCGAGGTGCCCGTCGGGTTCAAGTGGTTCGTGGACGGGCTGGTCGACGGCACCATCGGCTTCGGCGGGGAGGAGTCGGCCGGGGCGTCCTTCCTGCGCCGGGACGGCTCCGTGTGGACCACCGACAAGGACGGCATCATCCTGGCGCTGCTCGCCTCCGAGATCACGGCGGTCACCGGGAAGACCCCGTCGGAGCACTACGCCGCACTCACCGCCCGCTTCGGCGAACCGGCGTACGCGCGGATCGACGCCCCGGCGTCCCGCGAGGAGAAGGCCCTGCTCGCCAAGCTCTCCCCGGCACAGGTCAGCGCGGACACCCTGGCCGGGGACGCCGTCACCGCGGTGCTCACCGAGGCTCCCGGCAACGGCGCACCCATCGGCGGCATCAAGGTGACCACCGACAAAGCCTGGTTCGCGGCCCGCCCCTCGGGCACCGAGGACGTCTACAAGATCTACGCCGAGTCCTTCCGCGGCCCCGACCACCTCCGCCAGGTGCAGGAGGAGGCCAAGACCGTGGTGCTGACGGCGCTTTCCAGCTGAGCACCGGCACGCCACGGCCCGGGCCACATCACGGTGGCCCGGGCCGGGCGGGCTTCAGCTCCGCAGGCTGCGGGCGGGCAGGACGACATGCGCCGCGAGGTCACCGCGGAACCGTATCGGCGCACCCGGGAGGCACCCGGCCCGCTCTCATCCGACTGGACCGCGCCCCGCCAGGCTCTACCCCACCAAAGAGGGCACATCTCCCGCGGGTACCGGTTGGCCGAGGTGGAACGCGATACAGGACACTGGGGGAAGATCCGACCCGGGAAGGACCGTCACGTGATCATCTTCGGCACCAAGGGGTACCTGTACCAGCTGGCGATACTGACGCTGGTCTGCGGTCAGTGCGGCAACCCCGCCGCGCACACGCTCAGGAAGCGCGTCACGAAGTTCACGCTGTTCTTCGTGCCGCTGTTCCCGATCTCGACGAAGTACCTCACGCAGTGCACCTTCTGCGGCGCGGAACAGAAGGTGACCAAGGAACAGGCGGAACAGTTGCAGACCCAGAGCGCGAGCGGCGACGGCGGCCAGACGTACGGGCACCCGCAGCAGCAGCACCGGTTCTGAGCCGGTCGGCCGTCCCGGGGCGGGGAGGTGCTCAGCCGGTCGTGAGCACCTCGTCCGCCAGGCCCAGGTGCCGTCGGAAGGCGTCGCGCCCCTGATCCGTCAGCCGCACGACGCGGGAGCCGTCGCCGTGCACGAGCCAGGACGCCTCCAGTGCGCGGTGGAACACGGCCGCGGCCACCGCTCCCGCCAGATGCGGGCGCCGCTCCGTCCAGTCCAGGCAGGTACGCACATGTTGACGGCCCGCCGTCCCCACCGCCTCGTCCGCGATCCCGAGGTCCGTCAGCCATGCCGCGCCGGACGCGGTGAGGGCCGGGCCGGACTCCCAGGACAACAGCCCACGAGCGGTCATGGCATCGGTCATCGCCACGGCGAGGGAGCCGCCGAGATGGTCGTAGCAGACGCGGGCGAAGCCCACGGCGCGGTGCCGGCGGGCAGCGGTGAGCGAACGGACCGGAACCGGCCGACGGGGCGCCCTGGCCGCCAGCGCCTCGATCATCTCCGCTATGCCGGCGTCCGCCAGACGCACGTGGCGGTGCCGGCCCCGGCGCTCCTGAGCCAGCAGACCACCGGCCACCAGCCGGTTCAGATGGCTCGTGGCCGTGGACGGCGCGACACCGGCGAGGCGGGCCACCTCCGAGGCCGTCCAGGCCCGGCCGTCGAGCAGGGCGAGACAGATCGCGGCACGCGTGCGATCGGCGAGCAGCGCCGCCAGCGAGGCGAGATCCGGTTCTTCGGCATGGACGTCGGGGCTGGTCACCGACCGATTGTCCCCGCCCGACACTTCGACGCGCATCGAAACGTCCCGCCCGTAGCGTCCTGGGCCATGACGACCGACACCCACCGTGTGATCCAGCCCAGCGTCCTCTACTTCGGCACGCCCGTCGTGCTGCTGACCACCGAGAACGACGACGGCTCCTGCAATCTCGCCCCGATCTCCTCCGCGTGGGCCCTGGGACAGCACGTCGTCCTGGGCATCGGCAGCGAGAGCCGGACCGTGCGCAACCTCGCCGAGCGCCCGGAGCTCGTGATCAACATCGCCTCGCCGGAGCTGTGGGAGCACGTGGAACGCCTCGCACCGCTCACCGGGGCCCACCCCGTGCCGGAGGCCAAGCGGGCGCTGTACCGCTACGAGCCGGACAAGTTCGCCGCGGCCGGGCTCACTCCGGCCGCCGCCGACCTCGTGAAGCCGCCGCGCGTCGCCGAATGCGCCCTCCAGTTGGAGGCCCGGGCACGCGCGCTGACACCCGGGGGAGCGGGCCTCTTCTTCAGCGTCGAGTGCGAGGTCCTGCGCGTCCACGCCGCCGACCGCGTCGTCCTACCCGGAACCCACCACATCGACCCGGCCGTCTGGAGCCCGCTCATCTACAACTTCCGCCACTACCACGGCCTGGCCCCCGAGCTCGGTCACGGCTTCCGTTCGGAGACGGCCAGGGCCACGGCCCCCGCCGCCTGACCCGCTCGCGCCGTGACCGATGAGCGGGTCCCGTCCCGTCCGGTCACGGTGCGGGCGCCGGCCCGTCCGTCCGGCGGCGCCGTTCCCGCAGCAACGCCGCACCCGTGGCGACCGCCCCGGCGCCCTCCCACAGGCCGACACCGACGAAGACGCCCGGCGCTCTCCCCGTGAGCGCCGCGATGGTGAAGACCGTGCAGGTGAGCAGCCGGAACGGAACGGTCCACCGGAAGAAGGCCCGCCAGTCGGCCAGCGCCGCCAGCACGTAGTACACGCCCATGTTGAGCGCCGCCATGGACGACGCCGTCAGGAACGCGGGCGTGAAGTCCCCGGCGGCACGCTCGCCCGGGGCGGCCAGACCCAGCAGCGACAACTGCGTGGCCGGTGAGGCCAGGCCCACCGCCCCGAGGGCGGCGGCGAGGACACCGAAGACGGCCATGGTCCAGCCGGAGGCCGAGCGGGGGAGTGGGAGTTGCACGCCCGGGATCGTATCCGTGTTCGACCGCGGCCGGGCCGGTTCCGTTTCCTTTCCCGGACGGCACGACGAAACCCGTGTGGCAACCGCAAGATCCCGGGTACTCGTCCCGCCACGGGCCCGGACCTCTGTGTGGGCCGATGGGCCTCCAGCAGTCGATCAGGAAAACGGAGGCGAAAAGATGAGCACCGTCAAGGAAACCGTGGAAGTCGACGTCCCTATCCACACTGCCTACAACCAGTGGACGCAGTTCGAGGAGTTCCCGAACTTCATGGAGGGCGTCGAGGAGGTAAGGCAGCTCGACGACCGTCACAACCACTGGACGACCAAGGTCGCCGGAGTGCGGCGCGAGTTCGACACCGAGATCGTCGACCAGCTCCCCGACGAGCGGGTCACCTGGCGCACGACGAGCGGAGACACCCATCAGAGGGGCAGTGTCCGGTTCCAGCGCCTGGACGACACCCACACCCGGGTGGAGCTCGTGATGGACGTCGAGCCCAGCGGGGCCGTGGAGAAGGCCGGGGACATGCTCGGCACGATCGACCGCCAGATCAAGGGCGACATGAAGCGCTTCAAGCAGTACATCGAGAAGCGCGGCGGCGAGTCCGGCGCCTGGCGCGGACGCATCCAGCCGGGCGGCGACACCGGCCCCACCCCCCTCTGACGCCCAGAGCACCGGCGCTTCCGGCCCCGGCCTCCACCACAGACCCGGTGGAGGCCGGGTTCTTTTGTGCCCCGCCCTTCTCCCCGAGCCCGTATTCCTGACGCGTCCGTGTCCCCGACGCGGGGAATGTGTGGTGTTTCGGTCATCTCGGTGACATGCACCTGTCCATATCGGTCTCCTGGTGGCACGCTGCCCTCTGGTTCGCAGCGACACCACTGCCTGACCGGGTGGATGCCCCACCACCCGGCCCCCACAGCAGAAGGAGACCGCGTGACAGGCACACCTCGTAGCCTTCGCTCCTCCGGCAGCGGCACCCGCGTTCGTCGCACCGTCCTCGGCGCACTCGCCGGCGTCGCCGCACTGCTGGCGACCGGCGTCACCGCCACACCGGCGAGCGCCGCGCCGGACCCGGGAACGGTGGCGCCCTCGGCGCGGGAACGCGCCCTCGACTTCTGGACCCCCCAGCGGATGCGCGCGGCCACCCCGCTCGACGTCCTGTCCGTCGACCGCTCCGACGTGCGGGGCTCGGACATACGCAAGGGCAAGGCGACCGTCGTGGCACCCAGCACGCCCGCCTCCGACGTCGGCCCCCTGGCGATACCCCACGGCGGCGGCCCCTGGACCGGGGGCGGAGCGGTGACCAAGACCGCCGGACGGGTGTTCTTCACCTTCCAGGGGCGCACCGCCTCCTGCTCCGGCAACGCCGTCACCAGCGCCAACAAGAGCACCGTGATCACCGCGGGCCACTGCGTGAAGATGGAGGGCGCCTGGCACACCAACTGGGTTTTCGTGCCCGGCTACCACGACGGGCAGCGCCCGTACGGCACCTGGACCGCGTCCAAGATCCTCTCCACGCCGCAGTGGACGGCCAGTGAGGACATCAACTACGACATCGGCGCCGCCGTGGTCGCCCCGCTGGACGGCAAGAAGCTGACCGACGTCGTCGGCGGCCAGGGCCTGGCCTTCAACACCGGCTACAGCAAGGCCATGTACGCCTTCGGCTTCCCCGCTGCCGCTCCCTACGACGGCGAGAAGTTCATCTACTGCAGCGGCACCACCTACCGCGACTTCCTGCTCTCCAGCGACCACGGCCTGACCTGCAACATGACCGGCGGTTCCAGCGGCGGCCCGTGGTTCACCCAGTTCAACGAGGCCACCGGGGCCGGGCTGCAGTCCTCGGTGAACAGCTTCAAGTACAACTTCCTGCCCAACGCCATGTACGGCCCGTACTTCGGCGCGGACGCACAGAACCTGTACCAGAGCGCCCAGTCGTCCTGAGCCACCGGTCGGCCGGGAGTCGGACCCTCCTCCGGACGGTGGGGGAGGACCGGCTCCCGGCGTCGCCGCGAAGAGCCCCGGCGTCGCCGCCAAGGGGTCCGGGCGTCGTCGGCAGGCGGCAAACTCGTTGCGCCGACCAGCGGTTCCGACAGAATGCCGGGATGATCGGCAACCGCATCACCTACCGCACGGCGGACGGCGTACGCGTCCCCGGGACCTGGCGACACGCCTTCATCCGCAACGGCGACTACTTCCTGACCGACCTCTTCATCTACGCGGACGGGCTGATCGACTGCTGGGGCCTGGTCACCCTGGAGGAGTTCGCGGAGAAGCTGCGCTGCGGCTGGGTCGCCACCGAACTCCCCGACGGCGCCAGGGTGTCCGCCCATGAGCTGGCCGCGTGGCGGTTCAGCGAGCCGCGCACCTGGCTCACGCCCGAGCTGCTGCTGGCCGAGGTCCGGGACACCATCGACCAGCTCAACGGACGCCCGGACTCCACGGACCGCTGCCTCGCCGCCGTCGACGCGTTCCTCGCCGACCGCACCGAGGAGAACCGGACCGCCGCCCGCGCCGCCTACCTGGCCATCCCCGAGACCCAACGCCACTACGCGCTCGGCGACATGGACCGTAAGGACTGGCCGCTCCAGGTCCTGGTGACCGGACCCGGCGAGCAGCTGGACGGCGCCCCGGCCGGCGAACCGGTCACGCAGGAGGAGTACGACGACGCGATCGCCTACTTCGAGGAGCGGGCGAAGTGGATCGCGGAACGGCCCGCCCGAGTCCCGGCAGACGGGCCCGCGACACCGTTCGCCCCCGCGATCCACCTGTACCAGAGCCATTTCCGCAAGGTCCCGGACGACCCGGGCACCACTGCACTGCGCAACGACTTCCCCGCCCCCGTCCCGGCCGACGGCATCACCTACCCCTCCGTCGCCCACGCGTACTGGGCCCTGTCCACCACGGACCCCGACGCCCGGGCCGCCATCAGGGACGCGAACACCGTGTACGCCGCCCGGGACATCGCAGCAGGCGCTCCCCGCCGCGACGGGTGGGAACAGGCCCGGACCGCCGTCATGACCGCCCTGCTGAGGGCCAAGTACACCAGGCACCCGGCCCTCGCCCGGATCCTCCTGGACACGCACGACGCGACACTCGTCTACGACGACTCCGACTCCGGCTTCTGGGGCGACAACGGCGGCCGCGGCCGGAACTGGACGGGCCGCCTCCTGGAACTCGTCCGTTCCGGACTCCGCGCCGAGCAGGCGGGAATCACGCTCCCGGAAGGCGGTGCCGCCGAGAGGTGAGTGGCGAGCACCGGCCGTTCAGGCGGTCGCCTCGGCGAGCAGCCCCACCTGTTCGAGTCCCGACGCCGCCGGCACGAAGATGAGCTCGTCACAGCCGGCCGCGGCGAACGAGTCGGCGTAGGACGTCACCATCTCCGCGCTCACCGCGGCACTCGCCGCGATCTGCGCGGCGGCGTCGCCGAGGAAGCCGTAGTAGTCCTGGAGATAGCCGTCCGCGTGCGCCCGGGCGTCCGGGCCGAGCGCGAAGTACACCAGTGCCAGCTTGCGCGGCGCACCGGTACGCCCCGCCTCCTTCCACGCGGCATCGACGCCGGCCGACGCCTCCGCGAACATCTCCGGCGTGCCACCGCCCATGATCCAGCCGTCGGCCAGCCGGGCCACCCGCCGGAAACTCGCCGGCGTCGACCCGCCCAGGACGAGTTCGGGACCACCCTCGCGCACGGGTGCCGGCCCGATCGCACCGGCGAACCCCCGCTCCTCGCCCGACCAGACGCGTTTCATCTCCGTCAGCTGTTCCTCCAGCCGGCGCCCCCTGCCCTCGGTGGGCAGACCGCTCGCGGCGAAGTCGTCGTCACGCCCGCCCAGCCCCACACCGAGCACGAACCGCCCCCCGGAGAGCCGGTCGACCGAGGCCGCCTGCTTCGCCAGCAGCGCGCTGTTCGTGTACAGCGGCCCCAGCAGCACACTCGTGGTCAGCCGGATCCGGCTGGTGACCGCGGCGGCCGCACTCAGCGCGACCAGCTCCTCGTACCCCGGGTAGACCAGCCGCCCGATCGTCCCGAGCGTGCTGAACCCCGCCTCCTCGGCCCGCCGGGACCACTCCACGAGAACCGAACCCTCGGTCCCGGGAACCGTGTTGGGAAGGCCTATACCGATGTCCATCTCCACCTCCGCGATGCGAGGGGGAGCACCTACCCACCCGCTGTTCCGCGAACCGGATGAGACGCACTGATCACCGAGCGAGGGAGTTCCACCACGGACCCGTGGTGCGCATCCGGACAGGCCCCGCCCCGGCCTACGTCGTCACCGATCCCGCCCTGACCCGCAAGGTCCGGGTGACCGACGCCGCGCACTACGCCAAGGGCGGGAAGATCATCGACTTCTGCGTGTCTTCTTCGGCGACGGGCTCGCCACGATCGCGGACGGCGACGCCCACCCGGACACCGCCGGATGGCGGAAGCCGGCCCGGACACCAGGCCCACACCGTCCGGCAGTTGACGCCACCGGGCAGCGGCGGGACCGGTCCCGCCGCGGTCACCGGGCAACCTTCTCCCGGCTCGGAGGTCTTCCTTCCCGGAGGTGGCCATGGGGGCGGACCATCAGATCGCTTTCCTCCTGCGCGAGTCGGAGGCGCCGGACCCGGCGCGGCGCGCGGCGGCGGTGAAGGGGCTCGGGAGGACGGGCGGGGCCAGGTACGTCCGCGTCCTCACCGAGGCGGCCGGCGACCCCGCGTCCACCGTGCGCGCGGCCGCCGCCCTGGCCCTCGGCCGGCTCGGGGATCCCGAGGCGGGCGGCGAGGTGCTGGTCCCGTTGATGGAGGACACGGACCCCCGCGTACGGCGCAGGGCATCCGTCGCCGCCATCCGACTGGGACTCCAAGGACCCGCGGTGACACAGGCCTTCGCACGGCTGCTGTCCGACCCGGACCACCACCTGCGGATCAACGCCCTGGACGGTTTGGAGGCCCTGGGCGTACCCGGGGACGTCACTTCCCTCGTCGGGCTGCTCGGTGACCCGGACTTCACCGTGTGGGGGCGGGCCCGGAGTCTGGTGCACCGCTTCAGGGACGACGCGGCTGTACGGGCGGAGGTGATCCGCACCGCCCGCGAGGGCCCGGCCGCCGCCCGCGTGCGGGCCCTGGACCTGCTGCCGGACCGCTGCACCGAGCAGCTCCTGGAGTCCCTGCTCACGGGACTGAGCGATCCTTCCGCCGAGGTCCGGAAAGCCGTGGCCCGGAGGTTGTTCGACGTGGCACGGCCCGAGGCGCGGGACGCGCTGGCCGCGGCGCTGGGGACCGAGCGGGATCCCGGGGTGGCCGCATACCTGCTGCGCCGTCTCGGAGGTCTGGGCGATGAGCGGGTGACCGGACCGGCGGTGCGATGGCTGCGCGATCCCGAGGCCGGAGCACCGGCCGCGCGCGCCTTGGCGGAAGCGGCCCCGTCGACGGCCGCCGCACACCTGCGCACGGTCATGGCCGACCGCACGGTCCACCCCCGCCCAAGGGCCGCCGCGGCCACGGCCGTCGGGGCCGGCGGAGGATGGGACGCCGTCTGGCTGCTGCTGCCCCTGCTGGACGACCCCGACGACGGGGTGCGCGCCGGCGCGATCGACGGTCTCGGAGAACTCGTCGAGAACGGGCTTCGCCCGTGGGAACGCCGTCCCGTGGCCCGGGCCCTGGTCGCCCGCCTCGCTGCCGGCGGACCGCACACCTGGGGCGCACGCAACGCCCTCGACGGCCTCACCCAGGCCCTGCCCGCCGTACGGCGCCTCGCGGACGGCGCGGCCTCCGGCGAGGTCCGGGCCGCCGCCCTGTCGCTGCTCGACGGGGACGACGAGACCGACGAGCACACCCACGACGACGTACGGCGCTTCCTGTGCGGCCTGGACGACCCGCACGAGCCGGTCCGCTACGAGGCCGTGCTCGGTCTCGGACGCTGGGTCGCGGCGACCGGCACGCTGCCACCCGGAAGCGAGGAAGGGCACAGCCGACTGACCGCCCTCACCACGGACGCCTCCCATCGGCTGCGCCACGCCGCCGCCGGTCTGCTCGAAGCACTGGACACCGACTGATTCTTCCCGGCGGGCATCGGCTGGTACTGCGGTCTCGTCGACGTCATCGCCCCGTACCTGCCCGTCGCTGAGCAGGCCGCCCTCGGCACCCTTGTGGCCGGGGCGCATGGAGGCTCAGCGGTACGGAGGCCGTGCGCGGCGTTAGAAAAGGGCCCGCTGAGGCCTGCAGTCCCGGCCGGCGTGAGGGTCGCGCCACGGGAGCGGCCTGCTCCGGAGTTTACCTTTTAGATTGATGACGGCGGCCAGTGCGACACAGAGGTCGGGCGGCCAGGCAGAAAGGAATGTCTCATGCCGAGCGGAGAGTCTTGGTATGTCCTGGTGGAGGAGAACGGATATCACGGGGTAGGTGATGTTTTCAGCGTCTCCGAGGTTGAGTATGTCGATGGGGGGCGTGCGCGTGCCAGGGAGATGGCTCTCGAGATTGCCAAAAAATATCCGGATTCCACTCGGTATGCTGACTACCAGAGGTCTGTATTCCGTATCGATGAGAATGCGCTGATAGTTGTCCTGCAGAAGGACCGGAGAAAAGTCAGCTTTCGCGTGACTGTCGGTGAGTTGGTCCACACGGAAGAGGCGGCGGTGGAAGTCGAAGCGCAGGAACCCGACACCGGTGAGGGCGTGCTGCGGCGAGCGTTCCGGAAGAAGAAGTAGAGCTGCACCGGCGTGGCGGTCCCTCGCAGAGTTCAAACCGGTCATCCACCACGCCGCCTTGGCGGTTTCGCTCAGCGCCGGTGGACGATCCGTTCCCAGCTCTGGCGTTCGGTGTTCCACGCTACCGTGACGGCCCGGCCCCGCGGGTCGGGCTCGGCCAGCGATTCAAGGCCGTGCTCGCCGAGCGCGACGAGCGCTTCCAGTGCCGCGTCAGGGATGTCGCTCGGTACACGGAATTCCATGCGCCCGTCCTGCTCCTCGATCACCAGGTGCGGTCCGGAGACTTGGCCGTCACCGCGAAGAAAACGGGCTCGGATCGTGGCGCGTGCCGCATCGAGCGTGCGCTGAGCAGCCTGGGCGGCGATGGTCTGGAGGAACGGTACGAACCCCACGGCAACCGCGAACGCCGCTACTTCGAGGGCCTGTTGAGCGCTCCCCGCACCGGTGGCGGCGGGCGGCCCCGCGGGGCGGTGAGTTACCACGGTCGATGTGAACACCGGATGGGAGAGCAGATGGTTCCACGGCTCCGGCGCGAAGCTGTTCGGCGTTGCCCACCTGAGTCCCCTCCCAATGTGGGGCCTCCTGCGTAGGGAGCGTGGTGGTCCTGGTCGCCGACGGCCGCGCCAAGCCCCCCGGCCCCGTCGCCGAGAACGTCCTCAAGGCCCTCGTCTCCGAGAAGCCGCTGCCGAAGCAGGACAAGTCCCGGACGGTCGACAGCGACGACGCGCTGTATGGGCTGGAAGTCGAAAACCGCACAGAAGCCCGTTCGCCCACGTCCCAGGCATCACCCGCACCGGCGATTCCCGGACACCGGCCGCCGTACACCGCGTGTCGCCCGCCCGGCCGGGCCACACTGGGACCATGCGCGTGGTGATCATGACGGCGGGGTCGCGCGGCGACGTCGCGCCCTACACCGGCCTGGGCGCGGGGCTGGTGCGGAGCGGGCACGAGGTCACGCTCGTCACACACGGCCTGTTCGAGTCGCTGACCGCCGGTTCCGGAGTGCGGTTCCGTCCGACCCCGGTCGACCCGCACGCCGTGTCGCGCTCCGACAGCGGCCGCAGCCTGCACGCCAGCACCACAGGACTCGGCAAACTGCTGCGCGCGGTGTCGATGGCACGGTCCGCGGCCGAGGAGATGACCGACGCCCTGGTACAGGCGGCCCGCGGCGCGGACGCCGTCCTGGCCGCCGGTGCCGTGGCTCCGCTGGGCCGCGCCATCGCCGCGGGCCTGGCTCTGCCCAGCCTGGGACTGTTCCTCCAACCCCAGCATCCGACACGCGAGTTCGGCGCACCCATGCTCGGCGGACGCCCGCTCGGCACCGTGGGCAACCGCCTGGGCGGAGTGGCCGTCACCGCCGCCGTCGACCGGGTCTTCACCCAGGCCATGCGCCGGCTGCGCACCCGGCACGGGATGGCCCTGCCTGGCGCGTCCGTGCTCCGCCGTACCCATGAGCGGGCGCGGTGGCCCGTGCTGCACGGATTCAGCGAGCTGGTGGTGCCCCGCCCCCGGGACTGGCGGCCCGGACTGGAGATCGCCGGGTACTGGTGGCCGTACGACACCCGCACGCTGCCCGGGGAACTGGAGGAGTTCCTCGCCGCCGGGCCCGCCCCGGTCTTCGTCGGACTGGGCAGCGCCACCGTGCCGGACCCGGAACACCTCAGCGGCGAGATCGTGCGCGCCCTGCGTGCGGCGGGACTGCGCGGTGTGATCCAGCAGGGGTGGGCGGGCCTCGCCGCCGACGCCGACGATGTGATCACGGTCGGCGACGTGCCGCACGCGTCGCTGTTTCCCCGGATGGCCGCCGTGGTCCACCACGCCGGGGCCGGCACCACCGCCGCCGTACTGCGCGCGGGAGTCCCCACCGTGCCGGTGCCCGTGCAGTTCGACGGCGGCTTCTGGGCGTCCCGTCTCGTCGCGCTGGGCACCGCGCCCCGCGCCGTCCCGCTGCGCCGCCTCACCGCCGAAGCCCTCGCCCCCGCCCTGCGCCACGCCACGAGCGACCCCGCATACCGCCACCGCGCCCAGGCCCTGGCACGCCGACTGGCCCGGGAGGACGGCGTGGCACCGGTGCTGGCCGCGCTCGACCGCCTCGCGCCGTGACCGGCTGCCGGCTCACGACAGCGGCACCGTCGACCCCCTGATCACCACCCGGCAGGGCAGGGTCTCGACCCCCGACCGCCGCGTGCCGGCGATCGCCGTGAACAGGGCGTGCGCCGCCGCGCGGCCGACCTGTTCGAGGTTCATGTCGACGCTGGTCAGCGGCGGCCGGGACGCCGACGTCAGGACCCGCCAGTTGTCGAAGCCCATCACCGCCACGTCCTCGGGCACCCGGTGGCAGCGCTCGCGCAGGACGTCCATGACGCCCCGGGCGATCTGGTCGCTGCCGCACAGCACCGCGTCCACGTCCGGGTGCCGGTCGAGCAGCATCGCGGTGGCCGCCCGGCCCCAGCCCTCCGACCACGCCCCGAACCGCGGCTCGCCGACCAGCGTCAGACCGGCGTCGGCGAGCGCGGCCCGGGCGCCCTCGGCCCGCTCCCGCGCCGCGCCGTAGCCGGGGTCGCCGGTGATGTGCGCGATGCGGGTACGGCCGCAGGCCAGCAGATGCTCCACGGCGATGCGGCCCGCGCCGACGCTGTCCGGGACGATGGACAGGTCCTCCGGATCCTCCGACGGCGCGTACGCGTAGACGACGGGGACGGGCAGCTCGCGCCCGAGGGACGGACGCGGATCGGTCCGGCTGCCGACCACGATGAGGCCGTCGACCCGGCGGCCCAGCAACGCGCGGACATGGTGCTGCTCGCGGATCGCGTCCCCCCGGGCGTCACACAGGAACACCGCGACCTCGCCCGCTCCGAAGGCGTCCTCGGCGCCCATCAGTATCGGGATCCCGAACCGGCCCTCCAGGTCGCTGGTGAGCAGCCCCACCGTGCCCGTCCGCCCGGCCAGCAGGCCCCGGGCCACCTGGTTGGGCCGGAACGCCAGCCGCTCGGCCGCCTCGATGACCCGTTCCCTGGTCTCCGCCCGTACCTGGCTGCGGCCGTTGAGAGCCTTGGACGCCGTGGCGATCGACACGCCCGCCAGCCGGGCGACATCGCTGAGCGTGGCGGGCTGCGAACGAGCGGGGCGGGTGGCCTCTGCCATGAGGGTTCTCCTGTCTCGTCTCGCGTCACACACTACGCGAAGGTTTTCGGTCGAGAGGCTCTCAGCGGTTTCGGTGATTGGCCAAGCGCCTTCTGTTACAAGGGGATTGACGGGTGGTGAGTCGGGTCCTAGCGTCTCAGAAAGCCTTTTCTGTTTCTTTCGTCGTCAAGTTCAGTGCCACCACAGCCATCGTCCCGACCGGCAGGCCCGCGCACGGTCCGCCGCGACACGAGGGGGATCGACCATGGGGAGCACGGCAGGACCACGTGGACACCTGCGCCGCCTTGTCACCGGCATCACCGCGCTGCTCGCCGCCGCGAGCCTGGTGACGGCCTGCGGGTCGGGGGACGGCGGCCCGGGCGGCGGGGGAGGAGGGGGAGCGGCGGATGCCAAGGGTGTCGACGACGGCACGAAGCTGACGATGTGGACGCGTGCGGCGACCCGGCCGCAGAGCGAGGCCCTGGTCGAGGCGTACAACGCGAGCCACAAGAACAAGATCGAGCTGACCGTCGTCCCCACCGACGACTACCAGGCCAAGGTCGGCGCGGCAGCCGGATCCAAGGACCTGCCCGACCTGTTCGCCTCCGACGTCGTGTTCGTGCCCAACTACACCTCCAGCGGCCTCTTCGCCGACCTCACCGAACGCGTCGACGCCCTGCCCTTCGCCGAGCACCTCGCCCAGTCGCACATCAAGGCCGGCACGTACGAGGACAAGAAGTACGTGGTCCCGCACACCCTCGACCTGTCGGTGCTCTTCTACAACAAGGACCTCTACCGGAAGGCGAAGCTCGATCCCGAGAAGCCGCCCACCACCCTGCGCGAGTGGGACCGGCAGGCCCGGGCCGTGGACGCCCTGGGCGGTGGCGTCGACGGCACCTTCTTCGGCGGCAACTGCGGCGGCTGCGGCGTCTTCACCTGGTGGCCGTCCGTCTGGGCGGCCGACGAGGACGTCCTGAACGAGGAGGGCACCGAGGCGGACCTCGCCTCCGGCACCGCCAAGAAGGTCTACGACACCTACCGCGGCTGGGTGCGCGACGACATCGTCGCCCCCGGCGCTCGCGACGAGACGGGCACGACCTGGACCGGCGTCTTCCCCAAGGGCAAGGTCGGCGTGATGCCCATGCCGTCCACCACGCTCGGCCTCATGCCCGAGGACCTGGACCTCGGTGTCGCACCCATCCCCGGACCCGACGGCGGCAAGTCCACGTTCGTCGGCGGCGACGCCATCGGCATCTCCGCCACCAGCGAATCGGCCGACCAGGCCTGGAACTTCCTCGCCTGGTCCCTGGGCGACAAGGCCCAGGTCGACGTGGTCGCCGCGCACAAGGACGTGGTGGCCCGTACAGACCTGGCGTCCAACAAGCACTCGAAGGCGGACCCGAGGCTGGTCACCATCAACGAACTCGTCGCCCACGGCCGCACCCCGTACGCCCTGAAGTTCGGCCAGACCTTCAACGACCCCAACGGGCCCTGGCTGACCCTGATGCGCAACGCGGTCTTCGGCGACGGGACGTCCGTCGCGAAGGACAACGAGGCGGTCACCGCCTCACTCGCGGACTGAGCGACCGGCCCCGCCCCTCCCACGTCGTCCGGCAGAGGAGAGCCATGCAGGTCAAGGCGCCCGACCGAACGGCCGCCGAACCCCGAGTACCAGCCCGACGCCCGGCTCCGGCGGCCGCACCGCCCTGGTGGCGGTCCCGCAGGGCCAAGGGCCTGGCCTACGCGGCCCCCACGGCCGTCTTCGTCGCGGTCTTCTTCCTGCTGCCGCTGCTGCTGGTGGGGCAGATGTCGCTCAGCGACTGGCCGCTGCTGGCGGGAGACCGCGGCGTCAACGCGCCCGAGAACTACACCGACATCACCGGCAGCACCCTGTTCTGGCCCGCGATCCGCTTCACCCTCCTCTACACCGTCATCGTCACGGCCGCACTCCTCGCCCTGGCGCTGGGCCTCGCCCTGCTCGTGCAGGAATCCCGCCCCGGAGCCGGCTTCTTCCGCACGGTCTACTTCCTGCCCAGCGCCCTCGGGCTGGCCTCCGCCTCCCTGCTGTTCTGGGGCCTGTACAGCCCCACCACCGGCCCTCTCAGCCGCCTGCTGGAGAAGCTCGGCCTGGTCGACGACCCGGTGTCCTTCCTCGGCACCCCGAACTCGGCCCTGCTGTCGACGGTCTTCCTCATCGTCTGGAAGTTCGCCGGCTTCTACATGCTGATCCTGCTCGTCGGCCTCCAGCGCATCCCGCACGAGGTGTACGAGGCGGCCCGGATGGACGGCGCGAGCCGCGGCCAGATCTTCCGCTCCATCACCCTGCCGCTGCTGCGGCCCTCCCTCGCCCTGTGCCTGCTGCTGTGCGTGACCGGGTCCCTGCTCGCCTTCGACCAGTTCTTCATCCTCACCAAGGGCGGACCGGACAACAGCACCGTCACCGTCGTCCAGTTGATCTACCGGGAGGCCTTCCAGCGGCTGAACCTCGGCACCGCGGCCGCCCTGTCGATCGTCGTCCTGGCCGTGCTGCTCCTGCTGAACGCCCTCCAGTTCCGCGGCCTGCGCAACGCCGACGACTCATGAACCCCGCCGCACGCAGAAGGGACACCACGGTGCTCACCCGCGCCCTCGGCCGCACGCCCCACTACGTCGTCGCCGCGAGCCTCGCCGTCATCTTCCTCTTCCCCCTGCTGTGGAACGCCTGGGCGTCGGTCAGCGGCCAGCCCGGCACCGCCCAGCAGTCCGGCTACGGCCTCGGCAACTACCGGACCCTGCTCGACTACGACGCGGGCCTGTGGCGGTACCTCCTCAACAGCACCATCGTGTCGGCGCTGACCGTCGCCCTGACCCTCGGCGTGTCCCTGCTCGGCGGCTACGCCTTCGCCCGCTTCGACTTCCCCGGCAAGAACCTGCTGTTCCTGCTCACCCTGGCCATCCTCATGGTCCCGTACGCGACGCTCCTCATCCCCCTGTACGTCCTGCTGGGCCGGCTGCACCTGGAGAACTCGCTGATCGGGCTGAGCCTGGTCCTCGCGATGTTCCAGCTGCCGTTCGCCACCTTCATGATGCGGATCTCCTTCGAGGCCGTACCGCGCGAGCTGGAGGAGTCGGCACTCGTCGACGGCTGCGGCACGGCGGGCGCGCTGCGCCGGGTCCTGCTCCCGGCGGTGCGGCCGGGGCTGATCACCGTGGGGCTCTTCGCGTTCCTCGCGGCCTGGAACGACTTCATCGCACCGCTGATCCTCATCTCCGACAGCGAGAAGGCACCCCTGCCCCTGGCCGTCGCCAACCTGCGGCAGCAGAGCATGGGAGCCGTCGACTACGGCGCGACCGAGGCGGGCGTGGTGGTCCTCGCCGTGCCCTGCCTGCTGCTGTTCCTGCTTCTGCAACGGCACTACATCAGGGGCTTCATGTCCGGCGCGCTCAAGGGCTGAGGCGCAGGGAATCCGACCATGACCGAAGGGACGTACCGAAGGCATGAACCGGTGAAGGGGAACACGGCACACTCGCCCGTCCTGCCGGTGGCGCCGACCCGCGGCCGACTGCGCCCGCTCGGCCTCGACGAGGTGAGGATCACCGGGGGCTTCTGGGCCCGGCGCCGCCACACCAACGCGACCGCGACGCTCGGACACTGCCGCGACTGGATGGAACGCGAGGGCTGGACCGGCAACTTCCGGGCCGCCGCCGAGGGCCGGATCCAACGGGACCGGCGCGGCCGGGAGTTCGCCGACTCCGAGACGTACAAGCTGCTCGAAGCCATGGCGTGGGAGGGCGGTTCCCACGATGCGGAGATCACCGCACTCACCGACGTGATCGCCCCCGCCCAGGCCCCGGACGGCTATCTGAACACCGCCTTCGGCCGCCCCGGTCAGCAGTCCCGCTACAGCGACCTCGAATGGGGACACGAACTCTACTGTCATGGCCACCTCATCCAGGCGGGAGTCGCCCAGGCCCGCGCCCGGGGCGAGGGCGAGCTGGTGAAGATCGCCCGCCGGGCCGCCGACCACGTCTGCGCCTCCTTCGGCCCGGGAGGCAACCCGGGCATCTGCGGACACCCGGAGATCGAGACGGCCCTCGTGGAACTCGCCCGGCTGACAGGGGAGCAGCGCTATCTCGACCAGGCCGCGCTGTTCGTCGACCGGCGCGGCCACGGCACACTGGCCGACATCGAGTTCGGCCGCGCCTACTTCCAGGACGACCTGCCCGTCCGCCGGGCCGAAGTACTGCGGGGCCACGCCGTCCGGGCCCTCTACCTCGCGGCCGGCGCCGTCGACGTGGCCGTGGAGACCGGCGACGACGCCCTGCTCGCCGCCGTCGTACGGCAGTGGGAGGCCACGGTCGCCCGGCGGACCTATCTGACCGGCGGGATGGGCTCGCACCACCGCGACGAGTCCTTCGGCGACGACTTCGTCCTGCCACCGGACCGTGCCTACTCGGAGACCTGCGCCGGTGTCGCCTCCGTGCTGCTCGCCTGGCGGCTGCTGCTCGCCACCGGCGAACCGCGCTTCGCCGACCTGGCCGAGCGGACCCTGTTCAACGTGATCGCGACGTCCCCGTCCGAGGACGGCCGGGCCTTCTTCTACGCCAACACCCTGCACCGCCGCCACCGCGGCACCATGCCTCCGGCGGACCGCGTCAGCCCGCGCGCCGACTCGGGCCTGCGTGCCCCCTGGTTCGCCGTGTCGTGCTGCCCGACCAACGTGGCGCGCATCCTGGCCCAACTGCCCGCGTACCTGGCGACCACGGACGACAGCGGCGTTCAGCTGCACCAGTACGCCGACGCGGAGCTCGCCACGTCCTTCGCCGACGGGCAGGGCGTGGCGCTGCGGGTCCGCACCGACTACCCGTCCGGCGGGACCGTCGCCGTACGGATCAGCCGTTCCCCGGTCCGCCCCTGGACCCTGTCCCTGCGCGTCCCCGCGTGGGCGGCGGGCGCGACCGCCTGGCTGGTCGACCCGGACGGGCGACGCCGTACGGTCGCCCCGGGCACGGCGCGGCTCACCCGGATCTTCCGGCCCGGCGACGAGATACGCCTCGAACTGCCCGTCACACCGCGCTGGATCGGGTCCGACCCCCGCATCGACGCGACCCGAGGCACCCTGGCCGTCCAGCGCGGCCCCCTCGTCTACTGCGCCGAGTCCACCGACCTGCCCGACGGACACGACGTCGACGCGCTCCGCGTGGATCCGTCCGCCGAACCGGAGGACGGCCCGGACGGCACGGTCGTCGCCCCCGGCGAACTCGCCGCACCCGCCGACCCGCACGACACCCCATGGCCGTACCGCCCGCTCGACCGGGCCACCGCACCGACGGCCGACCGCACCGGGATCACGCTCGTCCCGTACCACTCCTGGGCGAACCGCGGCCCCTCGACCATGCGCGTGTGGCTGCCGACCACCCAGTCCCCGACCCCGCCCCCGCCCCCGACGACGCCCACCCGGAGGTAGTCGTGCCCGCACCGCGAAGACGACACCGCCGCGGCGCCCTGGCCGCAGCGCTGGCCCTGGGCCTGCTCGCCCCGCTCGCCGCGACCACCCCGGCCGCGGCGGACAACTCGGCGATCGGTTACCCGGTCTACTCCGGAACGGACGACCCCGTCCCCGCCCTCCCGGCCGGCTTCACCGTCCACCGCACCCTGCGCGCCCAGTACGAGGCCGACCGGAAGGCGGGGGACGGCACCGACTTCTGGATGGACCGGATGCTGGCCCGCAAGGGCCAGGACCCGGCAGGCGACTGGCTGTTCACCCGGGGACGCGCCGTGTTCATGAAGGAACACGAGCCCGCGAGGCTGGGCTTCGCCGGCAAGGTCGCCTACTGGGAGAGCATCGACAACCGCTCCGCGTACACGCTCACCCTGAACGCCGACGGAGAGAATCTCACCCTCCGGGAGGACACCGGCACCCGTACACAGACGCCCAGCTACTGGAGGAGCGAGTTCACGCACGAGGCGACCGGCCTGAAGGTGACCCAGACCAAATTCATCACCGAGGCCAACGTCGCCGTCACCAACCTGGCCCTCACCAACACAGGGGCCGAGAGCCGCGAGGTCCGGCTGCGCGCCACGTCCCCGTACGCGACGACCGCCGAGGGACGGGAGCTCACCGGCGCGGTGCCCGCGAAGAACAACCTCACGACCGTCTTCCCCCGCCTCAGCGGTGACGGCTTCGCCCCCGAGGACGAGTCCCTGACGCGCGCGCTCACCCTGCCCGCGGGCCGCACTCTCACCACCAAGGTGCAACTGGGCTTCGTCACCGAGGAGATCAACGACTCCCGGCCCGCGTACGACTCCGTGCGCACCGCCTCCCCGGCCACGGCCTTCCGCCGGCACGTGCAGACGTACAACCGCTGGTGGGCCGAGAACCTGCCGTACCTCGACATCCCCGACGACAACATCGAGAAGACGCTGTACTACCGCTGGTGGCTGCTGCGTTACAACTACCTCGACGCCGACATCCCGGGCAACGACTACCAGTTCCCGACCTCCATGGAGGGCGTGCTCGGCTACAACAACGCGATCGCACTCACGGTCGGCATGTTCGTCGACGACCTCAAGTACCTGCGCGACCCGGCCTACTCCTACGGCCCGTGGGTGTCCGCCGGAGAGGTCTCGAAGAACGGCAAGTACACCGACAACCCCGGCGACCCGGAGAACTGGTCCAACAGCTACACCCAGTACATCTCCGAGGCGGCCTGGCGCTCCTACCAGGTGCACGGCGGCCCCGACGGCATCGTGCGCAACCTCGCCCGCTACGCGGAGAAGGACGTCCGCGGCCAGTTGGAGAACTACGACGAGGACGGCAACGGCCTGATCGAGTACGACTGGGGCGCCATGACCGGCAACGACGCCGACGCCGTGTCGTTCGACTGGAAACCCGGGAACCTGGACCGCGCCGAATCCGCGTACGTCTACAGCAACGCGACAGCGGCGGCCCGCGCCTACGACCTGCTCGGCGAGAGCGCGAAGGCCGACGAGATGCGCGCGACGGCGAACCGCGTGCGGAAAGCCGTCCTCGAACACCTCTGGGACCCCAAGGACAAGCTGCTCAAGCACCGGCATGTCGACAGCGACAGCCTGGTGCCCTGGAAGGAGATCAACAACTACTACCCGTACAGCGTGGGCCTGATGCCCACCCCGGACGAGGACCCGCAGTACCTCGAAGCGCTGCGCCTGTGGGCGGACGCGAAGCAGTACCCCGTCTTCCCGTTCTTCACCGCCAACCAGGCGGACAAGGCCGAGGCGGCGGAACAGGGGCACCCGGGGAGCAACAACTTCTCCGTCATCAACTCCACCGTCACCTTCCGCTTCCTGTCCTCGGTGCTACGGAAGTACCCGAACAAGTACGTCGACAGCACCTGGTACAAGAAACTGCTGTCCTGGAACGCCTGGGCCCACTACATCGGCGGCGACAACCGCTGGCCCGACCAGAACGAGTTCTGGGCCGACGGCACCGCCGACCCGCAGAAGATCGGCTACCGCTCCTGGATCCACCACACCATCCTCGGCACCACCAACTGGACGGTGATCGAGGACGCGATGGGCTTCCGGCCGCGCACCGACCGGAAGATCGAGCTGTCGCCGATCGACATCGACTGGCCGCACTTCGCGGTCACCGACATCAACTACCGCGGCACGGACGTCGCCGTCGTGTGGGACGAACCGGGCGACGGGAAACGGCCGTACGGCCGCCAGGTCCCCGAGGGGTACTCCGTCTACCTCGACGGGAAGCTCGCCCTCACCGCCGACCGCCTCGCCCACCTCGTCTACGACCCCGCCACCCGCAAGGTCAGCTTCCCCGACGGGGGAGGGGCCAAGGCGAAGACCACCGGCCTGCGTACGGCGGTCGCGAGCCCGCAGGACGTCGCCTACGGTCCGAAGGACCGCGTCACCGACCTGTTCGCCAAGGCCGGCCGGGACCTCACCGGCAGGGCCGGGGACAACCTCGCCGCCGGCGCCACCGCCCGCGCCTCCCACGAGGCCGACGGCCACGGCGTGGCCGGTGCCGTCGACGGCTTCACCGTCAACGAGCCCTACTGGGGCGCCCGCGGCTCGGGCAACACCGAGGACTGGTACGAGCTCGACTTCGGCCGCCGACGCACGGTCGACGACGTCCGGCTCCACTTCTACAGCGACAAACGGCCCGGCGGATACGCCGAACCCGCCCTCTACACCGTGCAGTACCAGGACGGGAACGGCGAGTGGCAGGCCGTGGCCGGCCCCGCCAAGTCACCGCCCTACCCGCGGGCCAACCTCAACCAGGTGCGCTTCAAGGAGGTGACCACGGCCAAGCTGCGGGTGCTGCTGCGCCATCGCGACGGCCACACCAGCGGCCTGAAGGAGATCCAGGCCCACGACACCGGCGCGCGCCCGCCGGCGGCCCGCAACCGGCCGCCCTACGTCGAGGCCTGGCGGGACAGGACGTACACGCGTCCGGGCCAGGTCAGGCTGACGGGCGTCGTCGAGGACGACGGGCTGCCGCAGGGCACCCTGTCCGCCTCCTGGAAGGCGGCCGACGGCCCGGACGGCGGCACCGTCATCTTCGACGACCCGCGCGCCGCCACGACCGTCGCCCGGTTCACCGAGGCGGGCACCTATGCCCTGGAACTCACCGCCGACGACGGCCGGTCGACGTCGTCGAAGCGGGTCGTGGTGAAGGTCGGGGAGCTGGGGGACGGCCAGGTGAACCTGGCACCGTCCGCGACCCCCACCGCGTCCCACACCTCCGGCTGGGAGTCGGTGACCGCGGTCAACGACGGCCGCGAACCCGCTTCGTCCTCGGACGCCCCGCGCTGGGGGAGCTGGCCGCAGAAGGGCACCCAGTGGGTCCAGTACACGTGGGACGACCCCGTCCGCGTGGCCGGCTCCGACCTGTACTTCTTCCGCGACGCGCAGCCCGGCGCGGCCGACGGCGTGGGCGTGCCCGAGTCCTGGGTCATCGAGTACCGCGACGGCGACACCTGGCGCGAGGTCCCCGGCCCCAGCGGCTACGGCACCGCCGAGGACCGCTACAACCGGACCACCTTCACCCCGGTCACCACCACCGCCCTGCGGGCGAAGCTCACCGGACACCCGAACCTCGCCCTCGGCGTACAGGAGTGGAAGGTCTACGCCGAGACACCGGAGTCGGTGCGCGAGACCCACATCCCCACCCTCCGCGGCACCGTCCCCGACCTGCCCGAGCAGGTGACGCTGGTGTACGCCGACGGCTCCACGGCGCGCTCCCCGGTGGCCTGGCCGGCCCTGACCGAGGACCAGGTCGCCGAGGGCGGCACCAGCGTGACGGTGACCGGCCTCGCCGACCGCACCGCGCGGCCGGTCACCGCCACCGTATGGGTCCGGCTCAACGGTGCGGTGGAGATCACCAGCATCGCCGGGGAACGCGTCACCACCCGCCCGGGCAGGCCCCCCACGCTCCCCGCCACGGTGGTCGCCACGTACAACGACGGCTCCAAGGACAGCCGCACACAGGTGACCTGGGACCCGGTGGACCCGGACCAGTACGCCGGTCCCGGAACCTTCGAGGTCGGGGGAACCGTGCCGGGCACCTCGCAACGCGCCACGGCCACGGTCACCGTGACGCCCCCGGATGACCCTCGCCCTGGAGGGGCCCTCTCCATCCGCTGACCATCCATGACGATCGGAGTGCGCCATGTCCCAGCCACCCACCCGGCGCCGCGTGCTGAGCCTGACCGCCGGTGCCGCGGCCACCCCGCTCCTGGCCTCCGGGCCCCTGGCCGAAGCCGCCCACGCCGCCCCGGCGACCTCCACGGCGAAGGCCGGGGGAGCGCTGCCCGCCCAGCCCGCCTGGCCGGTGCGGCCCTTCGCCCTGCACGAGGTCAGCCTCGGCGGAGGCGTCTTCCGCACCAAGCGCGACCTGATGCTCGACTACGCCCGCACGTACCCGGCCGACCGCATCCTGGCGGTCTTCCGCGCCAACGCCGGACTCGACACCCGGGGCGCGCGCCCGCCGGGCGGCTGGGAAACGGCCGACGGCAACCTGCGCGGCCACTACGGCGGCCACTTCCTCACCCTCGTCGCCCAGGCATACGCCGACACACGCGAGGCCGCCCTCAAGTCCAAGCTCGACCACCTGGTCACCGCCCTCGGCGAATGCCAGCAGGCCCTCGCCGAACACGGCAGCCCGAAGCCCAGTCATCCCGGCTATCTGGCGGCCTACCCGGAAACCCAGTTCATCTTGCTGGAGAGCTACACGACGTACCCCACCATCTGGGCGCCGTACTACACCTGCCACAAGATCATGCGCGGGCTCCTGGACGCCCACACCCTGGCCGGCAACCGACAGGCGCTGACCATCGCCGCGAAGATGGGCGACTGGGTGCACAGCCGGCTGGGCCACCTCCCCAAGACCCAACTGGAGCGCATGTGGTCGATCTACATCGCCGGTGAGTACGGCGGCATGAACGAGGTCATGACGGACCTGTACGCCCTCACCGGCCGGGCGGAACACCTCGCCGCCGCCCGCTGCTTCGACAACACCGCGCTGCTGACCGCCTGCGCGGAGAACCGCGACATCCTGGAGGGCAGACACGCCAACCAGCACATCCCTCAGTTCACCGGCTACCTCCGCCTGTTCGACCACACGGGCGAGGAGAGCTACGCCGCCGCGGCCCGCAACTTCTGGGGCATGGTCGCGGGCCCCCGCACGTACGCCCTGGGCGGCACCGGGCAGGGCGAGATGTTCCGCGCCCGCGGCGCCATCGCGGCCACCCTGGACGACAAGAACGCCGAGACCTGCGCGACGTACAACATGCTCAAGCTGAGCCGGCAGCTCTTCTTCCACGACCCCGATCCCGCCTACATGGACTACTACGAGCGGGGCCTGACCAATCACATCCTCGCCTCGCGCCGGGACGCCCCCGGCACCGACAGCCCCGAGGTCACCTACTTCGTCGGCATGGGCCCGGGCGTACGACGCCAGTACGGCAACACCGGCACCTGCTGCGGCGGCACCGGCATGGAGAACCACACCAAGTACCAGGACTCGGTCTACTTCCGCTCCGCCGACGGCAGCGCCCTGTACGTCAACCTCTACCTGGCCTCCACCCTGCGCTGGCCGGAACGCGGCCTGGTCATCGAGCAGACGAGCGACTACCCGGCGGAGGGTGTACGCACCCTGACCTTCCGCGAGGGGGGAGGCCCGCTCGCCCTGAAACTCCGCGTCCCGTCCTGGGCCACGGCAGGCGTCACGGTCACCGTCAACGGAGCCCCGCACCGGGCCGAAGCCGAGCCCGGCACCTACCTCACCCTGAACAGGAACTGGCGCCGGGGGGACCGCGTCCGCATCTCGACGCCCTACCGCCTGCGCATCGAACGCGCCCTGGACGATCCGACCGTCCAGTCACTTTTCTACGGCCCGCTCCTCCTGACGGCCCAGAGCCCGGAACAGCAGTTCCGCACCTTCTCGTTCTTCAAGGACTTCACCCTCCGCGGCGACCTGGCCGACGCGATCAGGCCCACGAACCGCCCCCTGCACTTCACCACGCACGACCTGACCCTCGCGCCCTTCCACATCGGCGACGACGCCCCCTACCACGCCTACTTCAGACGCTCCGAACCCGCGATCGTGTTCGGCGGGTCCGACTCGGGCGTGCCGAACCACGCCCGCGCCGACGGCCGGACCTTCCTCGACGTCCTGTGGCAGCAGGCCCCCTTCCCGGCCTCCGCGCACTTCGTACGCGCCGTACGCACGCTCGCGGGCCGCTGGCTGTCCGAGAACCTGTTCACCCGCACCGAACACGACCGCGTCATCGCGGCGGCGAACGAGGCGGACCTGCGCCGCTGAACGCCGGCGGACCTGTGCCGCTGAACGCCAGGTGAGGACAGGTCCGCTCCCGAGCGTTCCGAAATCGCCAAATCCGGACCGAAAGTCGTCTAGACCAGTCTCGGAGTCTTGAACGCGTCAGTCCGGATCTGCTTGGGTTGCGGACCGATGGCCGCCGTCCGGCGGCCTCTTGGGGGGAATGGTTTCTGTGCTGGGCCTGCGAGGGGGCATGACCGGCGGCCGCGACGGGCGAATACGCCCGCGACCGCCGTCCGCCTGGATCCCGTATCGCCCCTGAGCAGGCGGGCAGGGCGATCGCGGTCTCACTCCAGTCACACCCTTCATGCAGACCAGGGGAAGGTGCATGAGGTACTTCCGTCTGCTCGTCCTGGGCAACGGCATTTCGGCGTACGGCAGTTACCTGAACATGGTGGCGCTGAACGTCTTCGTCTACGACGCCACCGGCAGCGCGCTGGCCGCCGGCCTCTTCATGGCCGTACGCCTGGCGACCAGTGTCGTGTCCGGCTGGGTGAGCGGGCGGCTCGTCTCCGTCCACGACCGCAAGCGCCTGATGGTCGGCGCCGACCTGTGCCAGGCCGTGGCCCTGCTGTCGCTGCTGCTCGCCCCCGACGGCACCCGCCCGGGGCTGCTGTACGTCCTGGCCGTGGTCACGGGCGGCTGCTCGACGCTCTCCCAGGTCGCCCTGCGCAGCAGCATCCCCGAGATCGTCGGCGCCGAGCACCGGGTCCGGGCCAACGGGCTGCTGGTGACGGGGCGTTCACTCGCCATGATCGCCGGGTTCGCCTCCTCGGGCGTGGTGGTCGCGGAGCTCGGCTACACGGCGGCGTTCGCGCTGGACGCCGGGACCTTCCTGGTCTCCGCGACCGTGCTGTCCCTGCTTCCCGTCCGCACCAGGGCGGCCACCGACGCCGCGGGCGGCGGCTCCGCGAAGGACTCCGGCGCCGCACGCTGGACGGCCCGGATGCTGCTGGGCACGGCACCGCTGCTGATGGCGATGATCGCCATCCGGGCGGTCGACGGGCTGGGCTCGTCCTCCCACAACGTCGCCCTCCCCATCTACTCCAGCAGCCTCGACCCTGACCATCCGGCCACGTTCATCAGCCAGTTCTGGGCCACCTGGGCCATCGGCAACATCGTCGCCCAGCAGGTGATCGGCCGGGTCACCAAGAAGACCGGGCGGACACCGGGGGAGCGGGCGTTCGCGCTCGGCGCCTGTGTGATGTCCGCCGGGTTCATCGTGGTCTTCAGCGGGCTGCCGACCGTGCCGGCCGTCATCGCGGCGCTCGTCGCCGGAGCCGCCGACGGATTCACCGAGATCGTCTACGTGTCGAGGCTCCAGACCGCCCCCGACGACCAGCGCGGCCGCCTCTTCGGGCTCACCGCCTCCGCCGAGAACGCCGGCTTCGGACTGGGCATGCTGGTCAGCGGCGCGCTCCTGGAGACCTTCTCGCCGCTCCAGGTGGTGGCCGCCTTCCACGGCCTCGCGATCGCCCTGTGCGCGGCACTGCTCCTGTGGCTGGTCAGCCGGGGCAGGACGACACCCGCCCCGCCCGCGGCGGAACCCGCCGGCCGCGACACACCGACCATGACGGAGGAACGCGGCTGATGAACGCCAGCGACCCGGACCCGCGGATGGCCGTCATCGGCATGGCCTTCCGGCTGCCCGGCGCCGACACGCCCGAGGACTTCTGGCGCATCATCCGGGACGGCACCGACCGCATCACCCGCTTCACCGACGAGGAACTCGCCGCCGCCGGTGTCCCCGCCGAGGAGTACGAGGCGGAGGACTTCGTCGGCGCCTCCGGCCTGCTGGACGACATCGCCGGCTTTGACGCGCAGCACTTCGGGATGAGCCCCCGCGAGGCCCGGCTCACCGACCCGCAGCAACGCCTGTTCCTGGAGTGCGCCCAGCACGCCCTGGAGAACGCCGGCTACCCGGACGAACGCGGCGGTTCCCGCGTCGGCGTCTACGCCAGCACCGGATACCACCTGTACACCTTCCAGAACTACCTGCTCAACAACGTCCTGCCCAGCCATCCCACGTCCGACTGGGCGGCGAACATGCAGATCACCGTCGGCAACTACGCCGACTTCGCCGCCACCCGCGTCGCCTACCGGCTGGGCCTGACCGGCCCCGCCGTCAACCTCCAGACGGGGTGCTCCAGTTCGCTGGTCGGCGTGCAGGCGGCCGCCCAGTCGCTGCTCATGGGCGACTGCGACATCGCCCTCGTCGGCGCCACCGCCGTCCACGTGCCGCAGGTCCTGGGCTACCGCCACGTCAAGGGCTCGATTCTGTCCAGGTCCGGCCGCCTGCGGGCCTTCGACGCCGGCGCCGACGGCACCGTGGGAGGCACCGGCGTCCTGGCCGTCGTACTGAAGCGGCTGGCCCGGGCGGTCGTCGACGGCGACACGATCCACGGTGTCATCCGCGGCTGGGGCGTCAGCAACGACGGCGCGGGCAAGTCGGCGTTCACCGCGCCGAGCGCCCAGGGCCAGCACGCCGCCATCCGCCAGGCGCTGCGACGCGCGGACGTCGGCGCGGACACCATCGGCTACCTGGAGACGCACGGCACCGGCACGCTCAAGGGCGACCCGATCGAGTTCGAGGGCGCGGCCGGTGCCTACCGCGAGGACACCGACCGCGCCGGCTACTGCGCCCTCGGCTCGGCCAAGGCCAACATCGGCCACCTCGACGCCGCCTCGGGACTGGCCGGACTCGTCAAGGTCCTGCTGGTCCTGCGGCACGGCGTGATCCCGCCGATGGCGAACTTCAGCGAGCCCAACCCCCTCATCGACCTCGACGGCAGCCCCTTCTACATCCCCCGGACCGCCCGGCCCTGGCCCGCGGGCGACACACCCCGCCGCGCGGGCCTCACCTCACTCGGCGTCGGCGGCACCAACGTCCACCTGATCCTGGAACAGGCCCCGGAACCCGCGCCCAGGACCGGCTCGGCCGCTCCTCCCGACGTGCTGCTCGTCTCCGGAAGCAGCCCGCAGGCCCTCGCGGACAACGCCCGGGCCTTCCGCGACCGGTTACGGCAGCCACCCGCACCGCACCTGTCGGACCTGGTCACGACCGCTGCCCTCGGCCGCACTCACGGCCGCCACCGTCTCGCGGCCCGAGGCTCCACCCCGGCAGCCCTCGCCGACGCCCTCGACGCCTGGCTCGCCGGAACCCCCGGAGCGGCGGTGACCACGGGGACGACCCCCGCGGAGGGCGCCCCGCGCGTGGCGTTCCAGTTCACCGGCCAGGGCAGCCACTACCCCGGCATGGCCGCCGCCCTCTACGCGCGTTTCCCCGCCGTGCGCGAGGTGCTCGACACCTGCGACCAGCACTACCGCGACCTCACCGGTGACTCCCTGCTCGCGGCGCTGTGCGGGGAGGACTCGGGGGAGGCGCCACTCGTGGGCACGGACACCGCTCAGCCCGCGCTGTTCGCCCTGCAATGCGCCCTCGTCCGGCTGTGGCGCGACTGCGGTGTCGAACCGTACGCCGTGACCGGGCACAGCGTCGGGGAGTACGCCGCGCTGCACACGGCCGGAGCCCTGTCGCTCGAGGACGGTCTGCGCCTGACCACCGAACGCGGCCGGCTGATGCGGCAGCGCTGCGCGCCCGGCGCGATGGTGGCCGCGCCGCTCGACCGGGCGAGCGCCCTCGCCCTGGCCGCGGAGGTTCCCGGACTGGAGGCGGCCGTGTCCAACGGGGACCGTGCCCAGGTCCTCGCCGGTCCCGTGGCCGCCGTCGATCGGGCGTGCGAACTGCTGGACGACCGCGGCACACCGGGTCAACGGCTGCCGGTGACCCGCGCCTTCCACACCGCCTCGATGGAACCGATGCTGGAGGAGTTCCGGAAGGTCCTCGACGATGTGGACTTCCGCCCGGTGCTGCTCCCGTTCGTCAGCGCCCTGGACGGTGTGACCCGCCCGCCCGGCTGGATCCCCGACACGGACCGCCTCCTCCGGCACACCCGCGAGCCCGTCCGGTTCGACGAGGCGTTGCGCGAGATCGGCGCCGAGCAGCCCGACCTACTGCTGGAGATCGGGCCGCACACCACTCTCAGCGGTCTGGCGCGCCGGGCCCTGCCGGGCGTACGGGCCCTGCCGTCCCTGCGGCGTGGCACCGGGCTCGGCGCCCTCTGGGGTGCGGCCGCGGGGCTGCTCTGCGCGGGAGCGGACGTCGCCTGGGAGACGCTCCTGGCCGGCAGCGGCGGCAGACGCGTCCCGCTGCCCGGATACCGATTCCAGCATCAGGACCACTGGACGGGGCCGGCGCCGACGGCCCTCAGCACGGGAACATCAGCGAGCAAGGGAGCCGAAGTGGTTCAGCAAGAGGCAGCGGTCGCACGAGTACTGCACAGCATCGTCGAGGCGACCGCCCGGCATCTCGGCGGGGATCCGTCGGCGATCGTCGGCGACGCGAACTTCTTCGACCTCGGCGCCGACTCCTTGCAGATGATCAGCGTGCTGCGGGAACTGGAACAGGAGCACCAGGTCAAGGTGACCATGCGGCAGCTGCTGGAGGAGACGGGCACGCCGCGGCGGCTCGCGGAGTTCATCGTGGCCCGTATGCCGGACGCGGGCAGCACGGCGGTGGACGCCGCGGGCGCGGGCTCCACCGGGGTGGGCGCATCGCAACCACGCGCCGCAGCCGACCCCGAGCCCGCGGTTGCCCCACCGGCGCCGGCGCCTGCTCCCGCACCAGCTCCCGCCGCGCCTCCTGCTCCCGCCCCGACTCCCGCGGCGCCTCCCGCTCCCGCCCCGGCCGCCGGTGCCCCGGCTCCGGAGTACGCGACCCGCGAGGAGCTGGAGGACCTGGCCGACAAGATCCAGCAGATGTCCCGGATACAGCTCCAGATGATGTCCCAGCTCTCCCAGCTGCTCGCGCTCCAGACGGCCTCGGTGACGGATCGGCTCAACGGCAGGGTGGCCAAGTGAGCGGGCTGAACGGCATATCCGCCGCACTGGACCGTGACCTGGCCGCGATGGAGGAGCTCTCCCAGCGGATCGCCCGGCAGATCGGCGACGGAACCCCCGGCCCGGAGCAGCGGTCCCCCGAACCGGCACGCGTCCACGGCCCTCGGGTGTCGGTCGCGAGGAACTCCGGCATGGTGCGGGACGCCTCCCCGCACACCCAGCAGAAGCATCTGGACGACCTGGTCCGCCGCTACACCGCCAGGACTCCCACCTCCAAGCAGATCGCCCAGCGCTACCGCCGCGTCCTGGCCGACAGCCGTGCCGTGGTCGGATTCCGCAGCGGCACGAAGGAGATGCTGTACCCGATCGCGGGCCGCCGGGCGAGCGGGGCGCGGCTGGAGGACGTCGACGGCAACGAGTACGTCGACATCACCATGGGCTTCGGCGTCCTCCTCTTCGGCCACGAGCCGGACTTCGTCACCGAGGCCGTACGCGAGCACCTGTCCCGCGGTATCCAGCTCGGCCCCCGCACCATCGAGACCGGCGAGGCGGCCGAACTCCTCGCCGAACTCACCGGACTGGAGCGCGTGGCCTTCGCCAACTCCGGCACGGAGGCGAACTCGGCGGCCATCCGCCTGGCCCGCGCCGCCACCGGCCGCGACAAGATCGTCACCTTCCTGGGCGCGTACCACGGCCACGCCGACAACGTCCTCGGCCGCGCCTCGGGCAGCGGCGCCGACCAGATCACCGTGCCCGTCTCCCGGGGCATCCCGCAGGCCTCCGTCTCGGATCTGCTGGTCCTCGACTACGGCAGCGACGCCGCCCTGGAGGCGATCACCCGGCACGCCGGCGACATCGCAGCGGTCGTCGTGGAGCCGGTGCAGAGCAGGCACCCCTCACTCCAACCGGCCGAGTTCGTCCGCAAGCTGCGGGAGCTGACCCGCCGCCACGGCATCGTGCTGCTCTTCGACGAGATGCTGACCGGTTTCCGCCCCGCCCCGCGCGGCGCGCAGGAGCTGTACGGCGTGACTCCGGACCTCGCCACGTTCGGCAAGCTCCTCGGCGGCGGCTTCCCCATCGGTGCCATCGCGGGCCGCGCCGACATCATGGACGGTGTCGACGGCGGCTACTGGTCGTACGGCGACGACAGTTACCCGCCCGCCGACACGACGTTCTTCGGCGGTACGTACATCCAGCACCCGGTGTCGATGGTCGCCGCCCGCGCTGTCCTCACGCACCTCAAGGAGCACAGTCCGCACCTCCAGGAGCGCCTGAACGCGCGGACCGCGGAACTGGCCGCGACGCTCAACGGCTTCTTCGAGGCCGAGGAGTACCCGCTGCGGATGACCCACTTCGGCTCCCAGTTCCGCTTCGAGCACCGGGCCGACATGGAGCTCCTCTACCACCACCTGATGCTGCGCGGCGTGCACGTCTGGGAGTGGCGCAACTTCTTCCTGTCCACGGCCCACTCGGACGGTGACATCGAGTTCGTGGCCGACGCCGTACGGGACTCGCTGCGCGAGCTGCGGTCGGCGGGGTTCTTCCCGGGCGGGCGGCCCGTGGTGCCCAAGGCCGCGCCTCCGTCCCCGGCTCCGGGGCTGTCTCCGGACCCGGCTCCGACTTCATCTCCGGACCCGGCACCCACCGTGGCGCCGGCGCGGACATCCGCCGCCCCCTTGGCGTCCATGGCCTGGAACACCGCGGCGGTCACCGGCTCCCGCACGGCGCGCGTGGTCGAAGCCGCCCCACGTACCGCCGAAACCGGCCCACGTACCGCCGACTTCAGCGTCTACTTCTTCGGCGACTACCCGCAGGACGCCTCGGCGCCCCGACACGGCCAGTACGAGCTCCTGATGGAGGTCGCCCGGTTCGCCGACCGGCAGGGTTTCCACGCGCTGTGGATGCCCGAGCGCCACTTCCACTCCTTCGGCGGCCTGTTCCCCAACCCGGCGGTGCTCGCGGCCGCGCTGTCCCGTGAGACCGAGCGCATCCGTCTCAACGCCGGGTCCGTCGTCCTGCCCCTCCACGACCCCATCCGGGTCGCGGAGGAGTGGTCGATGGTCGACAACCTCTCCGGCGGGCGCGTCGGTATCGGTGTCGCCAGCGGCTGGAGCTCCAAGGACTTCGCCTTCTTCCCGGACCGTTTCGGCCGGCACAAGGAGCTGATGTTCGAACAGCTGGAGGAGGTGCGCAGGTTCTGGCGCGGAGAGGCGGTGCGCCGCACCACCGGTGACGGCGAGGCCGCCGACCTGCGGCTCTTCCCACGGCCGGTGCAGGACGATCCGCCCATGTACACCGCGGTGGTCGGCAACCCCGCCTCGTACGAACTGGCCGCCCGCCACGGCCTGGGCATCGTCACCAACCTGATGACCCAGAGCGTCGAACAGCTCACGGAGAACATCGCCCGCTACCGGAGCGCACGGGCCCGGCACGGCCTGGACCCGGACGCCGGGCGGGTGGCCGTCCTGCTGCACACCTACCTCGCGGAGGACCACGACACCGCGAGGACGGAGGCGTACGAACCGCTGTCCCGCTACATGCGCGCGTCCCTGTCCCTGTTCAGCGGCGTCACCAACAGCCTCGGGCACAGCGTCGATCTGGCCGCGCTCAGCGAGGACGATCTCGAGGCCGTGTTCCACCGGGCCTACGGCCGCTACTGCGACCAGCGCGCCCTGATCGGCACGGTGGACACGGTCCGCCCGGTCGTGGACGCGGTGACCGCGGCGGGTGCCGACGAGATCGTGGCACTCGTCGACTTCGGTGTCGCACCCGACGAGCTGCGCTCGGGCCTGCCCCGCCTGGACGCACTGCGCCGCCGCCACCGCCGGCCGTCCACCGCCGAGCCGGCCCCCAGCGACGCCCCCTTGTCGCCCGGCCAGGAGCGGATCTGGTTCCTGGAGCGCCTGCTCCCGGGGCGTACCGCCTACAACGAGGTCAAGGCGGTGCGTCTCGACGGCCCCCTCGACGTACCCGCCCTGCACGCGGCACTCCGCGGGCTCGTGGCCCGGCACGAGGGGCTGCGCACCGTCTTCCGGGAGACCGGCGGTGAGCCGCGTCAGCTGGTACGGGCATCCGCCGAGCCCGACTTCGAGGTCGTGGACGGCACCGGCAACCCCCGGACCACCGTCCAGGACGTCCTGGCGGCCGAGAGCGCTCGCCGCTTCGACCTGGCGGAAGGCCCGCTGTTCGTCACCCGGCTCGTCAGGCTCGCCGAGGCGGAGCACGTCCTCGTCCTGTCCCTGCACCACATCGTGGTCGACGCGGCCTCGGCCACCGTCCTCGCCCGCGACCTGTCCGCCCTCTACCGGGCCGAACGCGACGGCACCACCCCCGACCTTCCGGCCCTCACCTGGAGCTGTGCCCAGCACGCGAGGGAACAGACGGCGTCGGCGAACAGCCCCGAGGCCGAAGCGAACCTGGCCCACTGGCGCCGCACCCTCGGCGGCGACCTGCCCGTCCTCGCCCTGCCCACCGACCGGCCGCGCCCGTCGCCGATGACCTCCAACGGCCGGGCGGCGTTCCACACACTCGACCCCGGACTCTCCGGCAGGCTGCGCGAGCTGAGCCGGGGCCGCCGCACCACCCTGTTCATGACGCTGCTCGCCGGGTACGCGGCGACGCTGCACAGGATCACCGGGCAGACGGACATCGTCGTCGGAACCCCGTTCTCGGACCGGACCGAGCGGGCCGAGCACGTGCTCGGGTTCTTCGTGAACACCCTCGCGCTGCGCTTCGACCTGTCCGGCGATCCGGCGTTCACCGCGCTGCTGGACCGGGTGCGTTCGGTCGCCCTCGACGCGTACGACCATGCGCGGGTGCCGTTCGAGAAGGTCGTGCGGGAACTCGCCCCGGCCAGGGCGGTCGACCGGACGCCGGTGTTCCAGACGTTCGCCGAGTTCCAGCGTGCCGAGCCGTTCCGTTTCGACCTGCCCGGTATCGAGGCCACACCGCTGGACGTGGGTCCGGACAAGGCGCTGACGGACCTCACCGTCTACTTCACCGACCAGCCGCAGGGCATCCGGTGCCATCTGGAGTACAACACCGACCTGTTCGACCAGCACACCGTCGAGGGGTTCTTCGCCACCTTCCGGGACCTGCTCACCGCCGCGGTCGCCACTCCCGAGGCCCCCCTGTCGCGGCTCGCCCCGGCCGCCGTCGAGACCGCCACCGTGGGGGAGTCCGTACCGCGGTCCTGGCAACGCGGCCCGGCCCGCCCGCCCGCGGACACCACCGTGCACGCCCTCGTCGCCCGGCAGGCAGCCGTGCGACCGGACAGTACGGCCGTGATCAGCGGCGGCAGCCGCCTCACCTATCGCGAACTGGACGAGCGCGCAGGACAGTTGGCCGCAGTCCTGCGCGGGCAGCACAGCACAGCCGACGGTGACGCCGACGTGGTGGCGCTGTGGCTGCCACGCTCCGCCGACCTCGTCGTCGCCATGCTCGCCGCGCTCAAGGCGGGCCGCGCCTATGTGCCGCTCGATCCGTCCCTGGGGCGGGCACGCGCCGAGCAGGTCGTCGCCGAGTGCGGGGCCCGGACCGTGGTGTCCACGCACGACGAGGCCGCCGCGCTGAACCTGCCCGGGCACGTGACTGTCGTACCGGCCGATGCGACCGGCCGCACTGACCCGCCTGCCACCATGCCCGCCTCCGACACCCGGTCCCCGTGCTGCGTCCTGTACACCTCGGGCAGCACCGGCACTCCCAAGGGCGTCGTGCTGACGCACCGCGGCGTGGTCGACCTGTGCGAGTGGCAGCACCGGCGCTTCGCCTTCACCCCGGCCGACCGCAGTGCCGTGGTGTGCAGCCAGAGCTTCGACGCCTCGGTTCTGGAGATATGGCCGGCGCTGACCGCGGGAGCGTCGGTCACGATCGCCGGCGAGGAACCGCGCAGGGATCCGCTCGCCCTGGCCCGGTGGTACGCCGAGCAAGGAGTCACCTTCTCCATCCTCCCCACCGCCCTGGGCGAACAAGTACTCCGCCTGCCCCCGGCAGACCAGCCGCCACTGCGTCACCTGCTGCTCGGTGGCGACGTCCTGCGCACCCGCCCGCGGCCCGAGGCGCCGTACGAGACGGTGAACGTGTACGGGCCCACCGAGGTCACCGTCCTGTGCACCACCGAGACCGTGTCCCCGCGCGAGCAGGACCCCGCCCGTCCCATCGCGCTGGGGCGCCCCGCCGACAACGTGACGCTGAGCGTGGTCGACGCCGCCGGCAGCCCGGTGGCCGTGGGCACGACGGGGGAGTTGTACGTCGGCGGCCCCGGCGTCGCGCGCGGCTATCTGCACCGCCCCGAACTCACCGAGGAGCGTTTCCTGCCGGACCCCGACGGCGGCCCGGACGCCCGCAGGTACCGCACCGGCGACCTGGTCCGCTGGACGGGCGACGGAAAACTGGAGTTCTGCGGCCGGGCCGACGACCAGGTCAAGATCCGTGGCTTCCGGGTCGAGCCGGAGGAGGTCTCCCGCGTGCTCAACGCCCTGGACGGCGTGCGCGAGGCGGCCGTGCTGGCCCGCCGCAACGACCGGGGAGAGGCGTATCTGGCGGCCTACGCCGTCCCCGCCGACCCGATCGGCGCCTCGGCCGACGACCGGCAGGCGCTCGCCGACCTCCTGGCCGAGGAACTGGCCACACGGCTCCCGGAGTACCTGGTGCCGCGCGCCTGGCGGATCCCGACCGCCCTGCCCCTGACGGGCAACGGCAAGCTGGACCGCACCGCGCTGCCGGCGCCCGACCTCGTCACCACGGCACCCTCCCGCAGGCAGAGCGGCACCGGCGGGGACCGGGCGTCCGGCCATCACTCGGACATCGAACGGCGCGTACGACGCCTGTGGGCAGCCGAGTTCGGCATCGACGCCGACACCGTCACGGCCGACACCTCCTTCTTCGACCTGGGGGGCCACTCGATCACCGCGATGCGGCTGGTCAACCAGGTCCGGGAGGAGTTCGGCACCGAGTACCCGATGCTGAGCTTCTACCAGGAGCCGACGCTGCGGGCCATGACGACCCACCTGGCCGAAACGCTCACGGAGATGACACCGGGCCCGGCCGCCGAGGCCAAAGACGCCCCCGGCACGGTGGAGCACAGCGCACCCGCCACCGCCCAGCAGACCCGCTTCGCCACGGTGCACGCCGAACACCCCCTCCCGCAGGTCTTCAACGTCGCCCTGCGGATCACCCTCTCCGGAGACCTGGACGTCGCGGCCCTGCGCACCGCCCTGACCCGGCTCGTCGAACGGCACGAGGGACTGCGGACCCGCCTGTCCCGCAGCGGGAACGGCTGGGAACAGCAGGTCCTGCGGCCCGGCCCGGTCCAGTTGCCGATCGAGGACCTCACCGCACGCCCCGAGTCCGAGCGGCAACGGGCCCTGGACCAGGCGAGCACCCGGGCCGCCGAAACTCCCGTCGACCCCACCCGCGGCACACCGATGGCCCTGCGGCTGCTGCGCACCGGCGAGCACACCTGGGTGCTGCTCCTCGTCCTGCACCACTCCGCGTGCGACGGATGGTCCGTCAGCCTGCTGCTGAAGGAACTGGCCGCGCTCTACGGCTCCGCCCTGCGGGGAGAACCCCACACCCTGCCACCCGTGCAGTGCCAGCCGGCCCAGTACGCCCGTTGGCAGCGGGAACAGGCCGACGGGGCGACCGACGAACGCAAGCTGGACTTCTGGCTGCGCGAGCTCGACGGCGTGCCGTTCACGGTCGGCCTGCCCGTGGACCGGCCCCGGCCCGAGCACCCGAGCGGCCGGGGCGGCGCCGTGATGTTCACGGTCCCCGCCGATGTGCGCTCTGCCGTCGAACACCTCGCGCGGCAGCGGGGCACGACGCCGTTCGTCGTCACCGCGGCCGCCCTCGGCCGGCTGCTCGCGCAGAAGTCCGGGCAGTCCGACGTGGTGTTCAACATCTCCTACGCCAACCGTGAGCGCCGCGCGTTCGAATCCTTGCTGGCCTGCACGATCTCCGGCTTCGCGCTTCCGGTGCGGGGCGGCGCGGCCGGTGCCTTCGCCGCCCTGACGGACCGCGTCGCCCGTACGGCGGTGGAGTGCATGGACCAGGCCATGCCGGTGCGCCGGATCGCCCCCGCGTTGCAGGAGCGCACGGGCGTCGAGGTACCGGACCGGCTGGACGTCGGCTTCGCGTACCAGAGCTCCCTGGACGCCGAGGTGGAACTGCCCGGCCTGACCACAGCGGTGGAGGACCTGGCCCCCGCCGCGTCCCGCACGTTGCTCACCTTCGGTCTCGTCCCGGCCGGCGACGAACTGAAGGGCTTCGTCGAGTACTCGGCCGACCTGTGGGACCGCACCACGATCGAGGCCTGGACCCGCGACTACGTCGACCTCCTCCGCGAGGAGACCGACCGGGCACTCGGGCGCTGACCCCCTGTCCGTGACGCCGCCCCCAGGCGGTCGGCGTCACGGACAGCCATGCCGGACCATGGGACGGACGCACAACCGCGCATCTGTCCCGGCGCATTGACAGGTCCGGACCAAAGCGGCACGCTCTGAGAGCGCTCTCACCCCTTCCCGGATCGGCCACCTGTCGAACGGAGACAGAGCATGTTACGCACTCTCAGACGCAGCCTCGCGGCTGTCGGGCTGTCCCTCGCCACGGCCCTGACCGGCTCACTTCTCGCGACCGCAGCGAGTACACCGGCCCACGCCGCCGTCCCGGCGACGATCCCCCTGAAGATCACCAACAACTCGGCCCGCGGCGAGCAGGTATACATCTACAACCTCGGCACCGAACTGTCGACCGGACGGCAGGGCTGGGCCGACGCGAACGGCACGTTCCACCCCTGGCCGGCAGGCGGCAACCCGCCGACTCCCGCCCCCGACGCGTCGATCCCGGGCCCGGCAGCGGGCCAGTCGACAACGATCCGCATGCCGAAGTTCTCCGGCCGCGTGTATTTCTCCTACGGCCAGAAGCTGGTGTTCAGACTCACCACCGGCGGCCTGGTCCAGCCCGCCGTGCAGAACCCGACCGACCCCAACAGGAACATCCTGTTCAACTGGTCGGAGTACACCCTCAACGACGCCGGTCTGTGGATCAACAGCACACAGGTCGACATGTTCTCCGCACCGTACGCGGTGGGAGTGCAGCGAGCCGACGGAACCACGGCATCCACCGGGCGCCTCAAGCCCGGCGGCTACCAGGGCTTCTTCAACGCCCTCAGAGGACAGCCCGGAGGCTGGGCCAACCTGATCCAGACCCGCCCCGACGGCACCGTACTGCGCGCCCTGTCCCCGCTGTACGGCCTGGAGACCGGGGCACTGCCGGCCACCGTCATGGACGACTACGTCAACCGCGTCTGGCAGAAGTACTCCACCTCGACCCTGACGGTCACCCCGTTCGCCGACCGGCCGGGCACGAGGTACTACGGCCGCGTCTTCGGCAACGTCATGCGCTTCACCGACGGCGCCGGCACCACCGTCACCAGCTTCGAAAAGCCGGACGCCTCATCGGTCTTCGGCTGCCACAGAAAGCTCGACGCACCCAACGACCAGGTCCGCGGCCCGATCTCACGCACCCTGTGCGCCGGCTTCAACCGCTCCACCCTGCTGACCAACCCCAACCAGCCCGACTCCAGCGCCGACGCCTTCTACAAGGACAACGTCACCAACCACTACGCCCGCAAGACCCACGCCCAGATGGCCGACGGGAAGGCGTACGCCTTCGCCTTCGACGACGTGGGCCACCACGAGTCCCTCGTGCACGACGGCAACCCGCGCCAGGCCTACCTCACCCTCGATCCCCTCAACTGATCTGCGCCCTGCTCCCCAACTCCGGGCTCAAATCGCTCTGTTGACTCTTCATCATTTCTGGAAATCAATTACAACTTTGCTTTTCCTTGGTGTAGATGGACTGCGGTTTACGTGAGCCTCATGGGCACCAGGCGGTGACTGAACACCCTCCTGTAAAAGGGAGGGTGTGGTCACTGTCCCCCCATGCAAGGGTGAGAGGCACCAACCATGACGAAGAACCGCACACTGCGCTACGGCAGCCGCACGCTGGCGTTGACGGCGACCGCGCTCGGAGTGATCGCGACGGCCGTCCCCGCGGCGGCTGAGGAACAGCCCACCGCGGAGCAGATCATGGCCGACTGCGCGTCCGGGGAAGGCAAGTGCACCTTCAACTCCCCAGGCATCGGCCAGGCCTACCTCGGCGAGCCCCGCCAGGTCTCCGAACTGCTCTACAACTGCACCGACTCGCCCGCCTCCCAGTCGATGTCCTGGGCCGACACCGTCGGCTCCTCCCATTCGGTGGGCGGCTCGGTCACGGCGGGCGGAGGCATCGAAGGCATCATCACGGCCAGTGTGACCGCGACGTACAACTACACGTGGCAGAGCACGCACACGGAGACGAGTTCCTTCACCGTGAACGTGCGGCCCGGAGAAGTCGGCTGGATCTCCCGCGCCCAGGTGATGCAGCGGATAACCGGCACCTGGCAGACCCACTACGACGACCCCAAGTGGGGCCACTACTACTGGTTCGTCCCCGACGTGGTCACCGGCCCGGCCCCGAACGGCACGGACGGCAAGCACAGCGCGGTCGTGGTCAAGTCCCGCAAGATGACGAGCGAGGAAAAGAAGCTGTGCACCACCGGTTCCACCCAGGACAAGCTCTTCACCCGCGGCAGCTGATCCCGGCGCCTCCGCGAGGGGGGCGACGAGTAAGGCAGTGAGCGAGAGCGAGTTGTGCGACGCCGTCGGCACCCAGGGGCGCCGACGGCCGTCCACCGCGTCCTGCGTCGGCAAGCAGGCCTCGTGGGCCTGACTGGCCTGCCGGCCGCACTGACGCCCCGGCATCGCCGCGATGTCATTCAGCGTGCGTGCACACTGCTGACGCTCTGTCAGTTCTCGGAGTTCTCCGGCTGTGCCTCGTTGTCGGACGCGGTCGTCGGCTCCGACGCGGAGGCGGTGTAGAAGACGGACCGACCCTGCTTGGTGCGCTCGGCCTGGCTCTTGGCGACCAGTGCCTCGAGCGTGACGCGCACGACCTTGGTCGCGATGTCGCGATCGGGGTGAGCCTGGTTGAGCGCCGCGGAGACCTCCGCAGCGGAGCGCGGTTCCTTCTGCTCGGCGAGGTGGTGGCGAATGAGCTCGACCAGGGTGGGCTGAGCCGCCTTCGTGGCACCCGCGGCCTTGGTCTCGGGCTTTCCGGCTGCCTTCGCGGTACCCGCAGTCTTGGTCTCGGGCTTTCCGGCTGCCTTCGTGGCACCCGCAGTCTTGGCCTCGGGCTTTCCGGCTGCCTTCTTCCGAGGACGGGTGGTGGTGGACTTGCGTGCCTTCTGCTTCCCGTCGGGCGTGGCGCCGGCCTTCCCCCGCCGTGGCGAGGGCACCGTGGCGCTCTGAGTCTCGGCAGCGGGCTCGGCCGGGGCCGCTTCGATGCCGAGTGCCTGCCGCATGTTCACCAGCACGGAGTGGTCACGCTGCAGGGCGACGAGCTGCTCCTGCAATGAGGCGATCTCCGCACTGATCCGTTCCTGCTCCTTGAGGTTCGCCTCCAGGTCTCCGGTCACCTGGGCGATGTACTGCGATGCCAGTTCGGTGGCGGGAGTTGTTGTCTCGGGCATGGTGCTGACCTTTCCTCGGCGGGTGGCCGTGCTGCGGGCGAAGCTTCTCCGGGCTTCTCCGGGGGCGAGGTCTCGGCCGGCCTGGCAGGACATCGCGCGTGCCGCAGGGTGCCTTCGTGTAGAGATAGTACGGACAGGTGGAGCCGGTTGTTCGCACCGTGTTGTGTCAGGCGCCCGTCGTGGTCCTCGATGTGTTGGTGTCAGCGTGCCAACGCGGCAGTAAGCGGATATGAGTTCGTGCCTGCCCCGGCCTGTAATGGGTGAAGCATGTACTGCTGTCGCTCCCGTCCCATAACCTCGTGCCTGGGGGACGACGGATGCCATGTGCAGGGACACTGAGGAGGCGACGGTGTTCGGAAGGGCCACGCGGTTGTTCGCGGGCGCCATGACCGTGGTCTGCATGATGCTCCTCGGCCCCAGCGCACCAGGCGGTCCCGTCTTCGGCAGGTCACTGCCCATCGCTGCCGTCAGGGATGCCGTGCCGAACCGGGTCATGACGTGGAACATCTGCAATCCCTGCGAGGTGAGCAACGTCGACCGGGCGGCGGAGATCGCCGCCTACGCGCCGCAGGTCATCGGTCTTCAGGAAGCGTGCGTGCGTGACGTCGAGAGGATCCGGGACTATCTGGAGAGCCTTCACGGGCTGGTTTACCACGTCGAGTACGGGATGGTTCTTCAGAACTGGGGCCGCTGCGGGGGACTGCCGTGGAGTCCGGGGTCCTTCGGCCAGGCGGTTCTCTCGGCGGCACCCATGACGGACCGCGTCCACGTGGAATACCCCGACGGCGGATCCGAGGACCGTGGGTACATGGCAGTCACGACCACGGTGGGCGGCCAGCGGGTCCGCGTCTTCAACACGCACCTCGCCCAACGACGTCAGGAAGAAGTCCGCGCGGACCAGACGGCGGTACTGGCAACCGAAGTCGCCCGGCACGACCGCGCGATCGTGCTCGGCGATTTCAACGCCGTACCGGATGCTCCCGAACTCGCCCGGATGTGGGCACTGGGCACGGATGCGGACCCTCAGTGCCGTCCCTCGCCCGCGGGCACGTGTGAGGTGACCACCGACTGGCACCTCAAGTTCGACTACGTCTTCCTGCGAGGCATCGCCCCGCTCAGGCACCGCGTGCAACCCAGCGCGTACTCGGACCACCATATGTTTCACACCGACGTGGCCTTGAGTTAGCGCGCTTCCGGATCCCTCGCGATCACGCCGGGCAGCGGGGCGACTTCCCGCAGCCCGAGGTGACCGGTGACATTGCCGGTCCGCGCGCGGGTGCCGGTCCTCGACAGTGGCACGGCCAGCCCGATGGCGGTGCCCTCCGCGGGCACGCTGCGGACTCCCCAGGTCCCGCGTGCCCGTGGCACGAGTCGCCGCCATGACAGAGAGGACGACTCGTCGTGCGACTCCGCCCCCACACCGACCCACCCACCCATCCCTCCGGCTCCCTCCGGCACCGGACCGGGCGACTGGCCGGCACCGCCGCGGCGCTCGCCGTCCTCGTCGGCCTGGGGCCCCTGGCCGGCCCGGGAGCCCACGCCGCCGACAACCCCTACGAGCGCGGCCCCGCCCCCACCACATCCAGCATCGAGGCGCCGCGCGGCCCGTACGCCGTGTCGCAGACGTCCGTCTCCTCGCTGTCCGTCACGGGATTCGGCGGCGGCACCATCTACTACCCGACGAGCACCAGCGACGGCACGTTCGGCGCGGTGGCCATCTCTCCCGGCTACACCGCCTACGAGTCGTCGATCGCCTGGCTGGGACCGCGCCTGGCCTCGCAGGGCTTCGTGGTGTTCACCATCGACACGCTCACCACGGTCGACCAGCCCGACTCCCGCGGACGTCAGCTCCTGGCCGCCCTGGACCACCTCACCGAGCGCAGCTCGGTGCGCGGCCGCGTCGACGCCTCCCGCCTCGGCGTGATGGGCCACTCGATGGGCGGTGGCGGCAGCCTGGAGGCCGCCAAGTCGCGTCCCGGCCTCCAGGCGGCGATCCCGCTGACGCCGTGGAACCTCGACAAGACCTGGCCCGAGGTCACCACTCCGACCCTCATCTTCGGAGCCGACGGGGACTCCATCGCGCCCGTCTCGTCCCACGCCGAACCCTTCTACTCGAGCCTGTCCTCCTCGCTCGACCGGGGCTATCTGGAGCTGAACTCGGCGACGCACTTCACGCCCAACTCGTCGAACACGACGATCGCGAAGTACAGCATTTCCTGGCTCAAGCGGTTCATCGACAACGACACCCGCTACGAGCAGTTCCTGTGCCCGCTGCCCCGGCCGAGCCTGACCATCGAGGAGTACCGCGGCAACTGCCCGCACGGTTCCTGACACCCGAGCCCCGGGATGCGCGGCCTCGGTGACGAGGGGACCGGCTGCGGGCGCGTGCGACGCGTCCGCAGCCGGGTCGTGCCGGGGCACGGCCGAGACGACCGGCCGTTGGGCGCCGGCACAATCCGTCCACCGGCCGTGTCCGGTCAACGCGCAGGTGAACCCGCGGATGTGCGCGCGAGGATGCGCGGACGTCAGCCTTCCGGTCTTCACTACGCGCAAGTAACCTCCCGGGAATGAACGGAGACGGAAGCCGTGTGCGGACGGCTCCCCCCATCGGGGGCCGGATCGGAGGAGACAGCGCCGGGCCGGCGGCCGCGGACCGCGGCCGTGCCGCACTCGCGCGCGGGAGGCGGCAGCTGTTCGACGGGCCGGTGGGCGACGCCCGCGCGTCCCTGCTGCTGGCCGCGTCCTTGCTGGCCGCCGACGCCCCGGACAGTGCCGAGGCCGCACGCCTCGCCGCCGCGGACGCCGCCTGGGCGACGGGTGACGTCATGCTCTGTCTGACCACTCTCGACGGCACGGACACGGCAGGGCGCGCGGGCGGGTACGCAGGACTGGTCACCGCCGCCGCCACCGACAGGGCCGCCGCGGGCCAGGACGGTGCCCCGACGACAGGACGAGACACCGACCGCCCGGCCTCGCCCGACCCCACGGACGCCGCTGTTCCTCCGGCTGGGAGCGGCCCGCCCGAGCCGTCCGGCGGGCCGGGACCGGGGTGGGCACGCGACGCATTCGTGCGGGACTACCGCGACGGCATGCGGGCCCTGCTCGCCCGGACCCCCGACCGCGCCGCCGGACCGCTGCGGCGCGTGCTGGACCAGGCGCGCACCGACGGCCGGACGGACCGCCTGCTGCGCGCGGCGGCGGCTGCCCTGCTGCTCGGGGACGTCCGCGCGGCCCGCTCCGCCGGTGCCCGCGCCCTCGCGGCCGCCCGCGACGCGGACTGCCCCGCGGCCGAGGCCCGGGCCCTCGAATACCTGGCCTACGGCGAACTGCGCGCCGGCTGCCACGCGCAGGCACGCACCCATGCCGAGGAGGGTGTCCGGGCCGCGCTGGCGGCCGGGTACCGCAACACGGCCGCCAGCCACCACGCCATGCTCGCCCTGGCGGCCTCCATCGAGGGGGACACCGCCATGGTCGCGCGTCACGCCTCGGTGGCCCTGACCACCGCCCGCCGTCACGGCTTGGCCCAGACGGCGACCCTCGCGGAGTGGGCCACCGCCCGAGCCGACCTGGCCCGCGGCCGTCCCCTGGACGCCTACGACCGGCTCGGCCCGCTCGTCGGGCCCGGGCCCCGGCGCGGCCACTTCGCCGTGTGGATGCTGGCCCTGCCCTGCTACGTGGAGGCCGCGGTGCTGGCCGGACACCCCCAGGACGCGAGTACGGTCCTCGCCGACCTCGCCCGGTGGGCGGCCTTCGGCGTCGACCCGCACGCGCCGGCCCAGCTCGCCCGCTGCCGCGCCCTGCTCGCCCCCGATGACCGCGCCGACGACCTCTACCTGCGGGCGCTGGCCCTGCACGACGAGAGGGGCGGCGACTTCGAACGTGCCCGCACCGAGCTCCTCTACGGCCGGTGGCTGCGGCGCCGCCGCCGCTTGAGGGAGGCCCGGAGCCGGCTCGGAGCCGCCCTGGTCGGCTTCGAGCGCTGCGGCGCCGGCGCCTGGGCCGACCAGACCAGGGGCGAGCTGCGCGCCAACGGAGCCGCGTCCGTGACGGAGGCGGCCGGAGGGCTGTCGCGGCTGACGCCCCAGCAACTGCGTATCGCACGCTACGTGGCCGAGGGAGCCACCAACCGGGAGGTGGCCCAGCGGCTGGCCGTCAGCACCCGCACGGTCGACTACCACCTGCGCAACGTCTTCGCCGCCCTCGGCGTACGCTCCCGCATGGAACTGGCCCGCATGGTCGACCAGGAGAGCCGCTGAGCCCTCGCCGGGAGGCGGGCCCCAGCGGTCCGTGCTGAGGAAATCCCGGTGGTCCGCCCGGGGGCGAGACTCCCGGTGGTCCGCCCGGCGGGCTTCCCAGTGGTCTGCCAGGAGGCGTTTCCGGTGGTCTGCCCGGAGAGGGCTCGGTGGTGTGCCTGGCGGGGATCTCAGTGGTCTGCCCGGCGGGGGCCTTGCCGGTCCGTGCTGAGGAGGGCCTGGTGGTCCGCCCGGGGGCGAGACTCCCGGTGGTCCGCCCGGCGGGCTTCCCAGTGGTCTGCCAGGAGGCGTTTCCGGTGGTTTGCCCGGAGAGGGCTCGGTGGTGTGCCTGGCGGGGATCTCAGTGGTCTGCCCGGCGGGGGCCTTGCCGGTCCGTGCTGAGGAGGGCCCGGTGGCCTGCCGGGGGATTCCGGTGGTCAGCCTGGCGGGGGCCTCAGTGGTCTGCCGGGCGGGGGTTTTGGCGGGGTCCGCCTGGAGGGGCCTAGCGGTCCGCGCCGAGGAGGGCCCGGCGGCCCGCCCGGAGGAATCCCTGTGGTCCGCCCGGCGGGGATCTCGGTGCTCTGCCTGGAGGCGCTCCCGGTGGCCTGCCCGGAGGGGGTCTCAGTGGTCTGCCCGGCGGGGGTCCGCCGGTCCACGCTGAGGAGGCCCGGCTGCCTGCCGAGGGATCCCGGTGGTCCGCCTGGCTGGGTTCTCAGTGGTCTGCCGGTCGGGGGTTTTCGCGGGGTCCGCCCGGAGGAGCCCAGCCGTCCGTGCCGAGGATGGCCCGGCGGCCCGCCCGGGGGGAATGCCGGCGGTCCGACCGGCGGAAGTCTTGGCGGTCGCCCGGAGACGTTCCCTGCGGTCCGCCAAGCGGGGACCTTGCGGTCCGCCGGAGGAAGCCCCGGCGGTCTGCCCAGAGCGTTCCCTGCGGTCCGCCAAGCGGGGACCTTGGCGGTCCGCCGGAGGGAGCCCCGGCGGTCTGCCCAGAGGCGTTCCCGGCGGTCCGCACGGAAAAGACCGCCGCACGCCTCTGGGGACCGACCGGACGGTATGCCATTCTTCGATGCAGGACGATTTGGGTGGCGAGGGCCGCACGGGCAGCGCACCCGCCGGACGCCGCCGAGGCCACCCGGCGTCGGAGCACAGCCGGGAAGCCGAGTTGGGGGAGGACCGCGATGCATCCTGCCGCACGCACACGCGCGACGTTCCGCACCGGGCCGATGCCCGTTCCGCGACCGCGGACACGACGCATCCGGTCGCTGATCGACGCCGACGCCCTGCGCGTCCTGCACCGGGCGGCCCGCGTCCTGCTCGACGACCTGCCCGAGCTGACCGACCGGCTGCTGGCGGTCCTGCGCGAGCAGGAGCCGGCGTACCGGAGCGCGCTGGAGAACGACCACGCGGGCACCTGGCAGGAGGTGTACCGCTCGTTGCGGCACAGCGTGACCTCGCTGCTCGACCCGCGCGGCACCCGCGAGGCCGCCCACCGCTGCACCTGGCGGATCGGCGTCGCCCGGGCCGAGCAGGGCCTGCCGCTGGACGCGCTGCTGCACGCGTTCCGGCTGGGCGGGTCCCTGGTGTGGCAGCGGCTGGTCGAGGAGACCTCCCGCTCGGAGCCCGAGGACGTCCGGCTCCTGGTCCACGTGGCCACCGACGTGTGGAACTTCGTCGACGAGCACTGCACCCTCGTCGCGGACGCCTACCGGCAGGCCGAGCGGCAGCTGGCGTGGCGGCGCGAGAACCGGGTGCGGCTGCTCGCGGCGGCCCTCCTGGACGGCACGAGCCGGATCGCCGACCTGCCGGAGACCGCCGAAGGGCTGGGCCTGCCGGAGCACGGCCGGTACATCGTCGTCGCGGTCGCCGGTGGCCGGCCGGAGGACTCCGCGGACGTCCTGGCCACCGCCGTCCCACCCGGCACGAGCGCGTACTGGCACTCAGGAGCGGAAGTGGACTACGGCATCGTCCTGGTCGGCGACGAGGACGACCGGGACGCCGTGGCAGCGCTGGCCCTGCCCGCCGATGCTGCGGCCGGGTACCGGATCGGCATCGGCAGCGCCGTGACGGGGCTCGCCGCCGTCGGCGACGCCCGGCGCCTTGCCGACCTGGCCCTGAGCATCTGCCCGCCCGAGGGCGGCACCGTCCGGCTCACCGATCACCTGCCCGAGGCACTGGTCGCCTCCTGCCCGGGGCTCGGGGCGTCGCTCACCGAGCAGGTGCTCGGCCCCCTGCTGCGGCTGGAACCGGCCGACCGGGACGTACTGCTGGACACGCTGGTCGCCTGGTTCGCGTCCGAGGGGTCGGCCCAGCGTGCCGGCGAACGGCTCTACTGCCACCGCAACACCGTCCTGAACCGGCTGCGCCGCTGCGAGCAGCTCATCGGCCGTTCCCTGGCCCGCCCGCTCGACGTGGTGGAGATCAGCCTCGCCTTGACGGCGCGCCGGCTGCCGCGCGGCTGACCGGCGTCCGGCCGCCGCTGCCGCGCGGACTACCGGGGCTCCCGGCTTCCGCGCCCCGCCCGGGGCCACGGCGCACGCCGCGTACGGTCCTCGTGCCACCTCACAGCGCTCCCAAAACAACCTGGCACCGCGCCTACCTCTCCGCGTGGCGGGTGCAGGCCCTTCCGCATGGTGGCGCCTACCTCTCCGCGTGGCGGGTGCAGGCCCTTCCGCATGGTGGCGCCTACCTCTCCGCGTGGCGGGCCCAGGCCCTTCCGCATGGCGGTGCCCACCCCCCCCACACGGCGGCGCACACCCCTCTCATAGCGGTGCCCAGCGCCGCCACCCACCGACCTGCGTTCCGTCCCCGGCGCTGCCCCCGGCTCGTCCCCCTGGGCAGCCGCACAATCCCCGCCGACCCCCGTTGGGACCACGCAGCCACCCCGCCCGAACACCTGTACCGCACGCCCGCGCCCGTGCTGTCGTGGGCTGCCCTTCCCCCGAAGCTCCCGTGCCCCAGGCACGGACCCGAGGAGCCGTGATGCCCGAAGCACCACCGGACGAAGAGCGCGCCCTGCGCGTGGAGGGCCTCGACGTGACCTACGGCCGCGCCCTGTCCGCCCTTCGTTCCGTATCCCTGACCGTCCCGCACGGCACGGTCGTCGCCCTGCTCGGCGCCAACGGCGCGGGCAAGACGACCCTGCTGCGGGCGGTGTCGGGCACCCTGCGCCTGCACCGCGGCGCTGTCACGGCCGGCAGTATCCGCTACGGCGCCACAGAGCTCGACGGGCGCGACCCGGTCGCCGCGGTGCGCGCCGGAGTCGTCCAGGTCCCCGAGGGCCGCCGGGTCTTCGCCGGGCTCACCGTCGACGAGAATCTACGCTCCGGCGGCCTCGGCCTCGGACGGCGCCGCCCGGCACAGGTCGCCGAGGCCCGGGACCGGGTCTTCACGCTCTTCCCGCGCCTGGCCGAACGCACCAGGCAGGCCGCCGGTCTCCTCTCCGGCGGTGAGCAGCAGATGCTCGCCATCGGCCGGGCACTGATGGCCGCGCCCCGCCTGCTCCTGCTCGACGAACCCTCCCTCGGCCTCGCCCCGCAGATGGTCTACCGGATCGCCGAGGTCGTCCGCGAGATCAACGCCCAGGGCACCGCCGTCCTGCTCGTCGAGCAGAACGCGGGCATGGCGCTGTCCCTCGCCGACACCGCCCACGTCCTGGAGGTCGGCGAGGTCCGGCTGTCCGGGCCCGCCGACGAACTGGCCCGCACGGACGCCGTACGACGCCTGTACCTGGGCGAGACCACAGACACCACAGAGACAACAGAGACAACAGAGACAACAGAGACAGACACCACACAGAGCACAGAGACCGCACAGAACACGAACACCACACAGACCACGGAAGCCGGCGACATCTCCAGAACCGCCGGAACCACCGAGGGGCAGGGAGCCGCGTGACCACCCGCACCACCGCACCACCCCCGCTCACCGTGACGGACGTGACCGTCCGGTTCGCCGGACTCACCGCCCTGGACGCGGTGTCCTTGACCGTCACCCCGGGCTCCGTCCACGCGATCATCGGACCCAACGGAGCGGGCAAGTCAACCTGCTTCAACGTCCTGTCGGGCCTGTGCCGCCCGGCCACGGGCACCGTACGGCTCGGTGACGCCGACCTCACCCGGCTCGCCCCCCACCGCATAGCCGCCCTCGGCGTCGCCCGCACGTTCCAGAACATCGTCACCACCCAGGGCACGGTCGCCGACAACCTGCTGCTCGGCCGCCACGCCCTGTCCCGGGCCGGCTTCACCGCCAGCGCGCTGCGCCTGCCGCACGCGCGGCGCGAACAGCGCGAACAACTCGCCCGGGCCCGTGAGGCAGCCGAACTCACCGGCCTGGGAGCGCACTTCGACAGCCCCGTCGCCCTGCTCTCCTACGGCGACCGCAAGCGCGTGGAGTTCGCCCGCGCCCTGTGCCTGGAGCCCAGCGTCCTGCTGCTGGACGAACCGGTCGCCGGGATGAACGCGGCCGAACGCGCCCGCACGGTCGAGGTCGTGCACGCCGTACGCGCGGAACTCGGCCTGTCCGTGGTGCTGGTGGAGCACGACATGGGTCTGGTGATGCGCCTGGCCGACGAGGTCACCGTCCTCGACTTCGGCCGTGTCATCGCGCACGGCACCCCGGACGAGGTCCGCCGCGACCCGGAGGTGCTGCGCGCCTACCTGGGCACCGGGGCTGAAGCGGAGGACGCCGCATGACCACTTTCCTGGACAACATCTTCAACGGCCTCGCCCTGGGCGCGGTCTACGCCCTCGTCGCCCTCGGCTTCGTCATCATCTTCAAGGCGTCCGGCGTCATGAACTTCGCCCACGGCTCGCTGCTGCTGCTCGGCGGCTACCTCACTGCCGTACTCCACGACGACCTCGGCTTCGCCGGAGCCCTGGCCGTGGCCGTCCTGGTGACCGCGGCCGTGGCCGGCGCCATGGACCGCTTCCTGCTCCACGCCGGCGGGACCGACCCGCACGCCGCTCACGTGCAGACCATCGTCACCATCGGCGTCGACATCGTCATCCTCACCGACCTCTCGCGGCGCATCGGCGGCGACCTGCTCTCGCTCGGCGATCCCTGGGGCGACTCGGTCAGCGGGCTGGGGCCGGTGACCGTCGCGGACAGCCGGATCGCCGCGATCGTCGTCTCCACCGTGGTCATCGCCGGTGTCTTCGCCCTGTTCCGGTACACGTCCTGGGGCCTGTCGCTGCGCGCCTCGGCCGAGGACGTCGAGGCGGCCGCCCTGATGGGCGTACGGCTGGTGCGCATCCGCACCCTCGCCTGGTGCCTGGCCGGCGCGCTCGCGGCCCTCGCGGCGGTCTTCCTCGCCGCGTTCCCCGCACCCGGCCTGGAGCGCACCACGGGGCAGATCGCCCTGAAGGCGTTCCCGGCGGCGATCCTCGGCGGAATGGCCTCGCCGCCCGGCGCCCTCGCGGGCAGCCTGCTGATCGGCCTGACCGAGGCGCTCGTCGCGGGCTACCAGTCCGACCTGCACATCCTGGGGGAGGGGTTCGGTGACGTCGCTCCCTACGCGGTGATGGTGCTGGTGCTGCTCGTGCGGCCCACCGGGCTGTTCGGCGGAAAGGCGGCGGTCCGTGTCTGAGCGACTCTCCCGCACCCGCGCCGTCCGTCTCGGCTGGACCTTCACGGCCGTCGTGGTGCTGTGCGCCCTGCCCTTCTACCTCGACGCGTTCTGGCTGCGCATCGGACTGTTCTCGATGGCGGCGGCCGTCGGCGCGGTGGGCCTGGGCCTGCTGTCCGGCACCGCCGGCCAACTCTCCCTCGGCCACGCCTTCTTCCTGGCCGTGGGCGCCTACGGCTACGTATGGCTGGCCGGTGAGCCCGGACCTGGACTGCCGACCGCCCTCGCCGCCGTGCTCGCGGTGCTGTTGGCCGGGGCGGCGGGCGGGCTGTTCAGCCCTGTCGCCGGCCGGGTGCGCGGTGTCTACCTCGGCGTCGCCACCCTGGCCCTGGTCTTCCTGGGGCACCACGTCCTCCTCACGGCGGACTCCGTCACCGGCGGCTTCAACGGCCGCTCGGTGCCACCCCTGGACGTGGGCGGCTTCTCCTTCGCGGCCGACTCCGAACTGTCCTTGCTGGGCGTGCCGTTCGGTGCCGAGGAACGGCTGTGGTACCTGGGGCTCGCACTGTTCGCGATCACCTGGTTCACCGCCCGAGGACTGCTCCGCGGCCGTCCCGGACGCGCCCTGGTGGCCCTGCGCGACAGCGAGACGGCGGCCGCCGTGATGGGCGTCGACGTCTCCCGCTACCGCTCGGCGGCCTTCGTGGTCTCGTCGATGTACGCGGGCCTCGCAGGGGTGATGCTCGCCCTCGCCTTCCGCCGCGTCGTGCCCGACTACTTCGGCCTCGTCCTGTCGGTCGACTACCTCGCCATGATCGTCATCGGCGGGCTGGGGTCGGTGGCCGGAGCCACCGCCGGTGCCGTCTTCGTCACCGCGCTGCCCCTGCTGATGACCCGCTACGCCGACCAACTGCCGCTGGTGGCCGCCCCCGGCACCACCGACGGCGCGGTCGGTCCCACCGAGGCGGCCCGCTACCTCTACGGAGCGGCGATCGTCCTGATCCTGCTGTTCGCCCCCGACGGGCTGCACGGTCTGGTCCGGCGCCTGCGCGCCCGCCTGCGCCGCCGTCGGACCGCCCCACCGCCCGCCGATGCCGCCTCCCCGTCCCAGCCACCCGCGTCAGCCGTACGAGCCAAGGAGCCCACCCCGTGAAGTCCTCGCACCACACGCACCACACGCCCCGTGTTCCGCGCACCACGTCACTCCTGGCCGCGGCCGTCGCGGCCCTGTTGCTCGCGGGCACCGGCTGCAGCTCCAAGGCGGACTCCTCCGGGAGCGCCGGTGAGGGCGCCGACGGCGTCAAGACCGGCCCCGGAGTGACCGACAAGACGATCAAGCTCGGCGCCCTCACCGATCTGACCGGCCCCTACGCGACCCTGGGCAAGAGCATCGTGCAGGCCCAGCAGATGTGGGCGGACGAGGTCAACGCCCGCGGCGGCATCTGCGACCGGCGCGTCGAGATCGTCGTCAAGGACCACGGCTACGACGTCCAGAAGGCCGTCACCGCCTACGCCGACATCTCCTCGGACGTCGTGGCGCTGCCCCAGGTCATCGGTTCGCCCGTGATGGCCGCGCTGCTCGACGACATCGAGCGGGACAAGGTGCTGACCTTCCCGCAGGCCTGGGCCGCCTCCCTGCTCGGCCGGGACTCCGTGCAGGTCCTCGGCACCACCTACGACATCGACATGATCGCCGCGGTCGACTTCCTCACCCGCACCAAGGGGTTGGACAAGGGCGACACGATCGGCCACGTCTACTTCGAGGGCGACTACGGCGCGAACGCGCTCGAGGGCTCGAAGTGGGCCGCGAAGAAGGCGGGCCTGAAGGTCGTCGGACAGAAGATCAAGGCCACCGACACCGACCTGTCCGCGCAGGTCTCGGCGCTGCGCAAGGAGGGCGTCAAGGCGGTCCTGATTAGCGCCGGACCGGCCCAGACCGCCTCCCTGGTCGGGGTCGCGGCCTCCCGCGGCCTGAAGGTGCCCGTCGTCAGCAGCGCCCCCGGCTATGCCCCGCAGCTGATGAAGACGCCGGCCGCACCCGCCCTCGCCGCCCTGCTGAACGTGGTCAGCGCCGCGCCTGCCGTCAGCTCCGACCTGGCCGGGGTGCGCAAGATGGTCGCCTCCTACAAGAAGAAGTACCCGGGGTCCCTGATCGACTCCGGTGTCCTCTCCGGCTACAACGCCGCCCAGTTGATGGGTACCGACCTCAAGCGGGCCTGCGAGAACGGCAGCCTCGCTCGCGAGGACGTCGTCAAGGCCCACCGCTCCCAGTCCAACGTCGACGTCGGCCTCGGCACCGCGCAGAACTTCTCCGACAAGGCACAGCCGGCCAACACCTCGACGTACGTGCACAAGCCGGACGCCAAGGCGGTCGGCGCCGCGGTGAACGTGGAGGAGGCGCACACCGCGCCGGGGGTCAAGGAGTACCTCGCCTCGCGGACCTCGTAGGAGGGATCAGCGGCCGGTCGTCCCGCTCGGTTCCCGGAGCATCGAGACGTCGAAGTGTGCGTGTGCCCCCGGCCGACGGTGTGTCTGTCGGCCGGGGGCGGTTGCTGCCGCCTGTCACCGGGACAGGGGGCGGAGAGCGCCGGCCGGCGGGCAGGTGACCCTGCCGTCACCGGTCCCGGTGGAGACGATGGGCACGGATGTCATCCGGCGAAGGGCACCGCGTCGGCCGGATCGGCGTGCCAGTTGGTGGCGACGGGCTTGTCGACCGTGACGGCCTCGGGGAGGTCGAGGGTGACGGAGTCGGCTTCGTCGCCTGCGACGGAGAGGTGGAGCTGGTCGAACTGCCTGCCCTGGTTGCCGCCGGTGGTCTTGGGGCTGATGCCGGCATAGGCGGCGGTGGAGCCGGACAGGGTGATGCTCTCGCTGACGCCCTGCTCGGCCGGCGACACCTCGGTGTCGATGGAGGAGCCGAAGGAGGCGGAAGGGAGGACGCCCTTCAGGGAGCAGGTGACACCGGACTTCGCCTTGGCGGTGACGAGGAGGTATCCACCGGCCTGCGTCTCGGAACTGACCCTGAAGTCCAGGTCGTTGGTTCCACAGGCCCGCGCGGTGTCACTCCGGCTGTCGGCAGCGGCGGTGGCGGTCGCTGTGGCAGTGAGGGCCACCGCCGCGACTGCGGCGAGGGCGAGGCGGGCGGGGCGGGCGGCAAAGCGCGAACGCATCAAGATCTCCATGGTGCGGAAGTGGGTTGCCCAGCGGACTGCTTGGACGACCACAGCTTGTTCGCCGATCCGTCCCGCCTGCCACAGAAGGCGCCCACTACGGGACGCCGGAATGATGGAACGGACGCTGACCAGCAGGGATATCGGCGACCTGGAACGGCTTGCTGGGATGCGGTCGCCGGACTGACCGTCCACGCACGCGTCAGCGCGGCAGCGCGAGCGGTTCCGCCGGGACACGGTGCTGATCGCGAACGGCGTCAGGCGAACGCGGCTGCGGGTAGCTCCGCCTCGGTCTCCTCCCAAGGGAGGCAGATGTCGAGGTCGCGCTCCAGGAATTGAAGGAACGCCACATCAGCCACCTCGTCGTCGCCAGGAACAAAGCCGAGCGCCTCTTCGGCCGGTATCCCGTTCGTAAGATGCGGCAGACCAGGCTCGAAAGATGTCACCGTCTCGCCGTGGACTGCGTAGTCGACGCTGCTGAAGCCCTTCGCGTTGCGATGCACGCAAAAGGCCCGTCCCCGCTCGGACAGCGCGGCAAGGTGGTTCCCCGTGTAGGAGCTGAATTCCTCCAGCGCGTACGCCCAACCCGCGACCGAGCCGGCCCTGACGATGACGTCCGGCGGAGCAGGCAGAAAGCCCGCGCGCGTCAGCCGGGTGACCGCCGCTTCGTCCTCCCAGTCCAGAAAGTCCAGGTCACTGATGTGGTCATCCTCGCTCCGGAGGAGCAGCTCGTACGCCGCGGAGCGGGAAAGCGGGACGAGGTGGTGCTCCTCGGCGCCGATGCCGCGCAGCAGCTCGTACGGCGAGAGCCCCTCGCTGAGTGTGAGCGTGAAGCTGGTGCCGTAGGCGTCGGCTATCCAGCGCAGTCCGTTCTCGGTACGTCCTCGCTTCATCAAGCTGCCCCTTCTGTACAAGACGCCGGGTGATCCGACCTGGATTCTCGACCATCAACATCTCCGGTTGGAGGCCCCGGTGATGGAGTCCGCGTATCGGGGTACCTGCGTCGGCATGGCACCGGAAAACGATCACGCTGAGTCCGTCCGAGCCCTGCGGCAGCTGCGCAGGATGCGAACCTTCTACGCCGGGGGTTCGGTCTTGTGGGGTGCTGTGGCCGCATCGGCGGGATGGGACGAGCCTGGAAGCCGGCAGATGTGGGTATCGGTCGTCCTCCTGGTGGTCTTCGCCGCCCTGCTGTCCATGACGTCCCTGTGGCTGTGGCGTCAGCAGGCCGCCCGTTCGGGTGAGCCCGTGCACCATGCCGCTCCGCGGAGGACGGCCTGGCGTCGCCACGCCAGCGCCTGACCGGATACCGGGAAGCGGCGACAGGCAGGCATGGCCCCTGCGTTCAGTCCGGAGTCCCTCGGAATACCTGAGGAATGACGGATTCATATCCTCCGCGGTTGGGGAATGGCCCCAGAGAATGTCATGAGCACGACTGCACGACTGTCCTTCCCCCACAAGGAGGTCGATCATGCACGTCCGCATGCTGAGCGGCGGCCTGGCCGCTGCCTGTCTGGTGTCCTTGTCCCTGACGGGCGTCCAGGCCGCGGCTGCCGCCCCGCAAACGGCTGCCGCCCCCCTGGCCCCCCGTGTCCTCACCTACGACGCCGGCGGCTCCGCGGAGTTCAGAAGCGCCGTCGACCGGGGCGCGGCGATCTGGAACGAGAGTGTCGACGCCGTCGAGCTGCGCCCGGCCGCGGCCGGGCAACGCGCGAACATACGGGTACTGGCGGACAACGGCTGGCCGCGCGCCCTGCCCACGACCCTGGGCAACGGAACCGTCTACATCGGGCGTCAGGCCGTGGACCAGGGCTACAACACGGTGCGTATCTCCGCCCACGAGCTCGGCCACATCCTGGGGCTGCCCGATCGCAAGCCCGGGCCGTGCTCGAGCCTGATGTCCGGTTCCAGCGCGGGCACCGCGTGCACGAACCCGTATCCGAACGCGGCGGAAAAGGCGGAGGTCGAGGGGAACTTCGGCGACCTACGGGTCGGGCGGGCCCCGGCGGCGCGTGCCGAGGTGATCGTGGACTGACGCGTGCGGCACCACCTGGATGCCCTTGAGATCGTCCCGGACCGAGCGGCCGGGCCGCTCGGTCCGGGACTGAGTACAAGTACTCATGTGCGCCCGGGGCCTGGCTGACAAGATCCCCGGCATGACGAGTGGCAGACGGGCGCTGACGGCCCTGCACCTCCTCCTGGTCTGGGTGATGATGGCGGCCGCGGTGCCGGTGCTCGGCTTCGGGCTGGTGATGGCGGCCTGGGGCGGCGGGGAAGGAGCGACGGCGCCGGTGTTCTTGCTGGGCGTGCCGCTGACGGTGGGTCTGCTGGCCGCGACGGCCACACCGGTGCGGACCGTGGTGCCGCTGTGCGGCTCCGTGCCCCAGCGGCTCGGCTGGGCGGCGTCGGTCTTCGTCCTCGGCACGCTGGGCGTCCTGGCGGGTGTGGCCGCCTACGGTGGGGACGTCGACCTGGGCGGCGCCAGGACCCGTATCGCGCTGACGGGGGTGCCGTACGCCGTGGCCGCGGCGTTCTTCGTGCCGAACCGCTGGGTGCGGGTGGGCGCGGTGACCGTGCTGGCGGCCGGGGTGGTCTACGGAGGTTTCGTCGGGCCGGCGCAGGCGGAGCAGCGCCAGCGCGAAGCGGAGGTCGTGCGGTACCGGGAGCACGCGGAACTGCTGTACCTGGGCGCTACGCCGCCCGGGATGCAACTGTCCCGTGCCGAGGCCGGCCCCGCCTCCTTCAGCGTCGAGTACCGCGGTGTCCGGGAGGACGTCTTCTCCTACGCGGCGCTCACGGTGCGCTCGCCGCTCACACCCACCCCACGGTGCCCCGACCTCCGGGAGAAGGGCGTGACCTGCGCGGTGGACGCGCGCGGTGAGATGCGCATGGTCCGCGACCTCCCCAGTGGCGATCACGCCGTCACCCTCGTCCGCCGTCACCGGAAGGCGGAGGTCGAGGTGACCAGCCAGACCCTCGGCGAACCCGGGCTGCGTCGTCTCCTGGACACGCTTCACCCGCTCTCGGACGAGGAACTGGAGAAACTGCTGCGGGAAGAGAAGATCAACCGCAGTCTCTGACCCGACGAGTTCGAGGCAGGCGGGCTCAGGCCGGGCAGCCGGAGTCGGCGATCACGTAGTAGGCGGGCGCGGTCTGCTTGAGGGTGCGGATGGTGAAGGTGTTCCACAGCCCCATCGCCTGACCGGAGCCCTTGGCGTAGGTGTGACCGCCGCTCTGGTAGGCGCGTCCGGCGACCGTGTGGTCGTAGTTGCCGGCCGTGTGGCACGTGGGTGTGAACCCGGTGGTGGTCGCGGTCGCGGGTGAGGAGACGACGCCTGCCGCGCCCGCTGTGTCCACGGCCGCCGCGGTGTAGGTGTACGTCGTGCCCGTCGCCAGGCCGGTGTCGGTGTAAGAGGTCGACGTCGTAGTGCCCACCTTCGTACCGCCGCGATAGACGATGTACGAGGTCGCCCCGTCGACCGCCTTCCAGTTCAGGGAGACGGTGGTGTCGGTGGTCCCGGTGACCGTCAGCCCCGTGGGCGCGGGCAGGGAGCCGGTGCCGCCGTCGTCGAGCCCCCAGAAGCGGGCGGTGTGGTAGCCGGAGCAGACGGTGTCGAGGTAGTAGGTGCCCGTACTGCCGCACTGTTCGGGGCCGCTGCCCGGGTCGACGGCCAGCCCGTGCCCCATCCCGGAGACGGAGTAGACCTCGACGGCGGGCCTGCCGGAGGCGTCGTCGTAGACGCTCCGTGTGGTGCCCGCGCCGAGGCTCTCGGTGCGGGAAGGCGTCTGGCCGATGCCCCAGACGTTCGTCCACTGGTCGCGCAACTCGGCGGCGTTGGCGGGCTTGACGGTGGTGTCGGCGGTGCCCTGCCAGATCGCGACGCGCGGCCAGGAGGTCGTGCCGGCCGGAGCGGCGGAGCGCACCAGGTCCCCCCATTGGGCCGGGCTCCTGTCGGGCGGGCTGTACATACAGGTGTACGCCGCGGCCACGCCGTTCGCGCACCGCGCGGGCAGTCCGGAGGCGATGGCGCCGCCCGCGAAGACGTCCGGGTAGGCGGCGAGCATGTTCGCGGTCATGGCGCCGCCGGCGGACAGGCCGGTGATGTGGACCCGCCGGGTGTCGCTGCCGTACAGGGAGACGGCTCTGTCGACCATCTGCTTGATCGACAGCGCCTCGCCCTGACCGCGCGCACTGTCGCCCGGTTCGAACCAGTTGAAGCAGGAGTTGGCGTTGTTGGCGCTGCTCGTCTGGGGGAAGACCAGGGCGAAACCGTAGGTGTCGGCGAACTTCGGCCAGCCGGAGTGCGCGTAGTAGTCACTCGCGCTCTGCGTGCAGCCGTGCAGGGCGATCACGAGCGGGGCACCGGCCGGCAGCGCTTCGGGCGCGTAGGCGTACATGGACAGGTTGCCGGGGTTGGTGCCGAAGCCGGTGACCTGGGTCAGACCCGCGGCGGATGCCGGGGGGCTCGCGGCGATCAGGCCGCCGGTGAGGGCCAGAGCCCCCGCGGCGGCGGTGACCCAGCGGCGGATGCCTCCGAGGATGCGGCGGCTTCTCGTGCGGCGGAACGGAGGGTGCGACTGTCCCATGACGAATGCCTCCTGATGTGGGGGAGGGATGCTTCGTGTCGCCGATGCCGGACGGGGGATCCGGAGACCGGCGTGGCGAGCATCATCGGGGCGCGCTCGCCGGCGTCGGCATGGGTGGGACGGCCACGCTTGGCGACGAGCTGTGTGACGGCGCTACATGGCCCCGTTCGTGAGGGATCGGTAAGGCCGGAACCACCGGACGAGGCCTCTCCCGGCCCAGCCGACCGGGTGGTGTCGGCAGCCACCGCCAAGCGGCCGATGGTGGTCCCCGGGCCCATATGCCGCGGCGAACGGGCGTCGTAGCTTCCAGCGCGTCCTTGTACGCCGTCGCGGAGGCACACCATGCGCCCCACCGTCCGTCCCCTGCCGCGCTCCTGGCGGCGAAGCGCCCCAGCGGTCCTCGCCGTGGCCGCCCTCACGCTCACCCAAGCGCCCGTCACGGCGGCACCGGCGATCCCGGGCGGCCACTGCGCACGCCTGACCGAGGTGCGTGTACCGGGGGCCCAGCACCAGCAGGCCGCCTGCCTGGACGAGTTGACCACGGCCGGCACGATCGCCTCGGGGCACACCGACCCGGCCGACTGGGCAGGGCTGACGCCGAAGGACCTGGCCGTCCCCAGCGGGGTCCCCGGCATCCAGATCGACGGCTACTTCCCCGACACGTCCACCACCAACACCAACCACGGCTGGGGGCACGACGCCCAGTTCGTCGTCCGCCTGCCCGACCGGTGGAACGGCGGTCTGGTGGTCGCGGGCACCCCCGGCAACCGCGAGCAGTACGCCAACGACCGGGCCGTCGCCGACTGGGTGCTGTCCCGCGGCTACGCCTACGCCGCCACCGACAAGGGCAACACCGGCCTCGCCTTCTACCGGGACGGCAGGACGCCGGGAGACGCCGTCGCCGAGTGGAACGACCGTCTCACCCAGCTCACCCGAGCCGCCCGGGCGACGGTCGCCCGGCGTTACGACCGGCCTCCGTCACGCACTCTGGTGACCGGCATGTCCAACGGCGGATACCTGGTGCGCTGGCAGCTGGAGAACCACCCCGAGCTCTACGACGGGGGAGTCGACTGGGAGGGCACCCTGTGGCGCTCCGACGGCCCCACCCTGCTGGACTTCCTGCCCGAGGCACTGCGCACCTACCCCGTGTACGCAGCCGGGGGCGAGGGAGCCGGCAAGGCGCGCCGAGCCCTGCACGCCGCCGGATTCCCGGCCGGGTCCGAGTTCCTCTGGCCGTACCACCACAAGGTCTACTGGGACCTGACCCAGCGCGTCTACCGCGAGGAACTGGACCCCGGCTTCGACGGGCCGACCGAGGCGGGCACGCCCTTCTGCGCGACGGGTACACCGGCCTGTGACGCCGACTACGACTACGCGTCCCGTCCCGCCGAGGTCAGAGGGGCCGTGAAGAAGATCGGACTGACCGGGCGGATCGGCAAGCCGCTGATCACCCTGCACGGCACCCTGGACGTCCTGCTGCCGATCAGCCAGGACTCCGACGTCTATGCCCGGATGGTGCGCCGGACCGGCCGCGGCCACCTGCACCGTTACTACCGCATCGAGGGCGGCACCCACACCGACGCCCTGGCCGACACGTACCCGGACCGGCTCCGTCCGCTGACGCCGTGCCACCGTACGGCCTTCACGGCGCTGGAGGCCTGGCTCGGGTCCGGCCGACGGCCGCCCGTCTCCCGCACGGTCGCCCTGCCCGCCGGGACGAACCCCGTGACCCTCGCGAACAACTGCCCCCTGTAGGCGCGGGACAGTGGCGGAGCGGCGGTCAGGAAACCGTGGCGGCCGGTGGCGTCCATCGGTGGCTGCGGGGTGCCGTGCTGGAGATGCCGTAGTCCTTCTTGAGCTGCTCGGGAATGGCGTAGTGCATGACGCGTCCTCGGGTCAGGGAGGACAGCTCCAGGACGGTGGTGAGGTGGCCGAGGCGGTCCAGGGCCCAGGCGCCGAACGGGGAGCGGTCTTCGATGGTTTCGAGAATGCCGAGGAGGTGGGGCACGGCCTTGACGACGGTGTCCCACCGGGTCTGCGGCACGTCGAGCCAGTCGGCGCAGGTGTCGCCGACGAGGTGGCGGATGAGAGCGGAGACGATCGGGTCGAAGAAGGTGCCGGGCACCACGTCTTCGTAGAGGTCGATGAGCTGCCGGGTCAGGTGCGCGCCCTCCTCGGATGGCCCCATGTGCCGGATCATGTACAGGTCGAGGAAGGTACGGGCCTCCTCCAGGGTCTCGGGGACGGCGTGCTGGTCGACGCCGAGCATGGCACCGACCACGCGCCAGGCGTAGTAGTAGGCTTCGGCGCCTTCCTGCGACATGTGGATGCCGAGGCGGTGCAGGCTGTCCAGGACGAGTAGCGAGAAGAACATCTGCCCGCCGATCATGTCCTCCTGGCAGATCGGCGTGCCCAGCGCGGTGGTGTCCCACCGGTTCTCCCGCTTGAGATGGTGGCGGATGGAGGCGTGCAGGAGGCGCACCTTCTGGGCGGCGGGGATGAAGCGGCTGCCGGCCTCGAAGGCGTCGGGCTGCATCAGGTAGACGGTGAACTGACCCGTCTCCGCCATCCGTTTGGACGGGTACTTCAGTCCGTGGGTGGCCGACAACAGCTTCGCCACGTGCGGGACGACGTAGCAGGCGGGCATGGAGGCGAACGACAGCGCGGTGGAGATGTGCACGTTGTTGTCGATGAAGAACAGCCGGGCCTTTTCCATCTCCGCCCAGTCGACCCAGGAGGGCGGAGCGGCCGTGGCCTCCAGGTACTCGCGGGCGACATCGGGCAGCCCGTCCGGCAGGGGAGCGCCGGCGGTGGAGACGTAGCGCATCAGGGTGTTGAACGTGCCCACCTGGCCGCGCTCGAAGAGGGCGGCGACGGTGGCGTCGGCGAGCTCGTCACCAGCGTGCCGCAGGGCGTCCATCGACGCCTCGGTGTAGGTCACGGCGGGGCTCCTTGTCTTGTCGGACCATCGACGGCCGGCGGAGGGCCGGCGGCCGGACACGGCGCGGGTCCGCACCCACTCGGGGGTGCGAAGGCTCAGGACGGGCGGTTCGCCGCGGAGTGCGCCAGTGCGGTCAGGGCGCTGGTGGCAGGTGCCGGTGCGTCCAGTTCGTGCAGGGCACCGAGCGCCTGCTCCACGCGTGCGCTGATCATGCCCTCGATGCGGTCGGGTGCCTTCAGCCCGCGCATCACCTCGCGCACCGCGTCCAGCTCCTCCGCGTCCAGGCGGCGCCGGCCGAGCAGGGCGCGCAGCCGTTCGCGGTCGGCGTCGTCAGCGAGGCGCCAGGTCTCCGCCAGCAGGGCCGTGGGCCGGTTGCCGCACACGTCGTCGGCGTTGGCCTTGCCGGTGCGTTCCGGGTCTCCGAACAGGCCGAGCAGGTCGTCCCGCAGCTGGAACGCCTCGCCCAGCGGCAGCCCGTACGCGGAGTAGCCCTCGCGAAGCCGCCCGCCCGCGCCCGCCAGGGCGCCGCCGATCAGCAGGGGCTGCTCAACGGTGTACTTGGCGGTCTTGTAGCGGACCACCTTCAGCGACGCTGTCGTGTCCGGACCGGCTCCGGTGCTCAGAATGTCCAGGCACTCGCCGGCGACGAGCTCGCGGGCCATGACCGACCACAAAGGGCGAGCCCGGGCCAGGTATGCGGCAGGCAGACCGCTGGTGGTGAACAGTTGCCCGGCCATCGACATCAGCAGGTCGCCCACCAGCATGGCCAGCGACCTCGCGGCGGCGTCGGCGCGCGGACGCCGCCGCACGGCGCCACGCAGGGCGACGTGGACCGTGGCCCGTCCGTGCCGCAAGGAGCTGTCGTCGATGAGGTCGTCGTGCACGACCGCGGCGGCGTGCACCAGCTCCATCGAGGCCGCGGCCCGAACCAGCGCGTCGCTGTCCGGCTGCCCTACCGCGCGCCAGCCCCAGTAGCAGAACGCGGCCCGCAGCCGTTTACCGTCCGCGACGGCCATCTCCAGCTGCTCGGCCACCGGGCCCAGGAGCGGATCGATCGCCGCGAACCGGTCGGCCTCCTGCGCGACGAACCGGTGCAGCACCTCGTCGACGCGGGTCTTGAACGCGGCCGGCTCCCACCGGTCAGACGCCATCGGCGGCCTTCCGGTCCAGGGCGTGCCGGGCGAGGATCTCCAGATGGGCCGGGGGCACGGCCGTGTACCGGTCCAGCACCAGGCGCCCACGCGCCAGCAGCTCGCTCTCGGCCTCCGCCGCCAGCTCCGCGGTGTCCGAGCGACGCAACAGCCCCCGCACCGACCCCACGGCGGAACCCAGCGTGCTCACCGCCAGATCGGCAAGCCCAGCCACCAGCAGCACCGCCTGCCGGTCCAACCCGTCCCGACGTCCCGCTTCTCGTGTCATGCTCCCCCACCCACACGCATCCGGGCGGCGCCGGTCACGCGCCGTCCTTCCGAGCATCGGGGCGAACCGGGCGCGAGAGAGCGGCAACTCACCATCGAGTGATCACGTCGCACGACTGTGCGGATCGCTGTTGCCCCAAGCTGCCAACTCCGTCTTCGACGCCCCGGCCACCTGGGGCAGTGATGGTCAAGACCCGTGGTGCGGTGCGGTCATCACCTGATGCTCCGGTGCCATCGAATCTCGCCTTCGTGCCATTCGTCGGTGGGTGTGAGCCCGGCGGCGGTGGCGACAGCGGCGGATGCCTGGTGGTCGGGGTGGATATGGGCGATGACGGTCCGCACCGGCTGCCGGCTGAGCCAGCCGACGAGTCCTCGGGCGGCTTCGGTGGCGATGCCTCTTCCCTGCCACGGAGTTCCCGTCACCCAGGCGATCTCGGCGTGGGAGCCGTGGCCGGAGTGTCTGATCGTCGCCTGGACCGTTCCCGTCAGGCATGCCTCCTCACGGAGGCTGATCACCCAGTTCAGCCAGGAGGCGGCCGGATCGGGAGAGCCCGCGGTCATGCGCCGGTAGCGCGAGCGCAGAGCTTGCGGGGTGTCCGGAGCGCCGCCGATGAAGGCGTGCAGCGCCGGATCGGACAGCACCCCGGCCATCTCCCCGGCGTGCTCGACGCGAAGCGGCAGCAGGTCCAGTCGCCGAGTGCTGATGGCCTGGGCCGCGAAGGTGCTCACGCCACGACCGCCGCGGGGTGTTCGGCGAGGTGGGGCGCATTCACGGCCCGCCACCGCTGGATGGGGTTCGTGGCGCGCAATGGAATCCGATGCTCGGTGGGGAAGTCGCGAGGACCCGAGGGGGCCCGTCCACCTGACGTGCTTCCGCATTCCCCGGGTCGCCAGGGGCACGAGGCGGGGGTACAGCGTACAAACCGCCGAACGCCAGATGTCGCCCAATGGCCTGAAGGCGCCTTACTGGTGCACCGGTGGATGGGCAGCATCGTTTCTGCGGCTCCGTCGACCGGAAACACACAGGAGCCACCTTGCAGGACCGGCACAGGAGTGCCGGTCCGTCAGTTGAGGGGGAATTCGTGAAGGCAGTCACGCGTATCGCCGCAGGCGCGTTCTCGATCGCCGCCATCGGCGGCAGCCTGATGCTCGCGCCGACCGCGCAGGCCGCGGCCACGTCCTGCTACGGCAGCGCGAAGTCGTACTCCAAGCCGGCGGGCGACCGCTGGTACCCGGCCAACGGGACCGGCCGGCTCACCACGACGAGCAATTGCGCGGACATCAACATCAAGCCCAACCAGACCACTCAGATCGCCGTCTGCTTCTACCCGTCCTCGGGCGGCTCCCAGTGCCAGCCTTCCTTCAAGACCGCACCGGCAGGCCAGTGGACCGTGGTCGCCACCGACGTGAGGGACGGCACTCGTTTCATCTTCGACTTCGCGGGGACCGCAGCCAAGTCCGGTGTCTGGGCGGCCTGACCCACTCGGGAGTCGTGCGATCAAGGACGTCCGGGGCTCGGCCCCGGTACCCCGGCCCTCTCTCGGAGGGCCGGGGTGAAACCCGGTCGACCGGGACGCACCGTGGAGGGAATCATGGGCGCGTGACGTCGACCGAAGCGGCAGCAATCGCTCTACAGGACCATGCCGCCCTCTGGAGCGTGGGAGAGATCCGTGCGTTCGATGTCGTCCATGCCGCCTGTGATGCGCTCGTCGCCGGACTCGACACCCCCGGCCTTCGGACCCTCGCCGCCTGCACGCGCGCCGAAGCGGACTACGACGTCCACGAGTTGCTTCCCGAAGCGCTCGACGAACTCGGCCTCACCTTCTACCCGGCCACCAGCGATGCCGGCCGAGAGCACGCCGCCCGAGCGCTCGCACGCCGCATGCTCGCCGGCGAGCTGACACCCCGGGAGCTCACCTCCCGTACGCACCAGCGCTTCGGACACGAACTGCCCCTCACCGAGCGGCTCGCCGAACTCGACGACGAGTACGACGTCCTCGAATACGACAACGGAACCGTGGACCAGGTCGATGCCGAGGTCACGGCCGAAGCCCGCCGCCTCGCAGCCCACCCCCACGTTCCACCCGGGGAGATCGCCGACCCTTGGTAAGGTGCCGCGAGTTCACCGCTTGGAGAGTCAGGGCAGCGCAGCGCTCAGGGAGAGAGGCCAGGCGACGATGCAGGCGTCGGAAGTCCCGCGTGCGGTGGCCGCGGCCATGTCGACCGCCTCATCACTTGGCCTGACAGCCGACGACGCGGTCGTTCTTCATGACTCGAACAAACTCACTCTGCGGCTGCTGCCTTGTGACGTCCTGGCCCGGGTGGCACCTGAAGCGGATCAGGTCGCGCGGTTCGAAGTGGAGCTTGCTCAGCGGCTCGCCGAATCCGGGTGCCCTGTGGCTGCTCTCGATCCCCGAGTGGAGCCAGGCGTCCATGAGCGTGACGGCTTCGTGGTCACGCTGTGGACCTACTACGAGCCCGTGACATCTCGCGAGGTCTCACCAGCCGACTACGCCCATGCGCTCGAGCTGCTGCACGCCGGCATGCGCGAGCTCGACGTCCCGACACCGCACTTCACGGATCGAGTCGAGCAGGCTCAACAGCTGGTGGCGAACCGCGACCGCACTCCGGCGCTCGCCGACGTGGACCGGGAGCTGCTCGGCGACACGCTGAGAAGCCTGAGACGAGTGATCGGCGAGCGCTGCGGCGCCGAGCAGCTGCTGCACGGCGAGCCGCACCCGGGCAATCTGCTCACCACCGAGAACGGGCTGCTGTTCATAGACCTTGAGACGTGTTGCCGCGGGCCCGTCGAATTCGACCTCGCCCATGCGCCCGAAGAGGTCGGCGAGCACTATCCGGGAGTCGATCAGGACGTGCTGCGCGAGTGCCGGCTCCTGGTGCTGGCGATGATCACAACGTGGCGCTGGGACCGAGGCGACCAGTTCCCGAACGGGCGCCGGCTGGGCAGGGAGTGGCTGGGCCGGATCAGAGCGGCAGTCGACCGCAACGGCCTGGAGTGATCCTGGCCGCGAAGACCACCGAGGTGAGGGTCCGCCGCCGCAGGCATACCCACTCAACGGCTACTCCCAGGGGTCGGTGATCTGCCTCAGCAGAGTCAGTGCCTCGCGCAGCTGCTTCATCCGCCGCTTGCCGATGTGCTGCTCCCACTCCTTCTCCACCTCGGCGACCACCGCGTCGGCGACCTCCTTGGCCGCCCTGGCCTTCTCCGCGCCGCGCACCAGGCGGGCCCGCTTGTCGGTCGGATCGGGTACGCGCGTGACGTAGCCCGCCTTCTCCAGCTGGTCGACGAGGAAGCCCGCGGTCTGTTTGGTGATCTGGGCCTGTTCGGCGAGTTCGGTGAGGCGAGTGCCGTGAGGTCCGATGCGCTGCATGACCCGGGCCTGGGCGGGCGTGAAATCGTCGAAACCGGCCTCGGCGAGCGCGGCGAAGACGCGGTTCTCCAGGGCCCGGTAAGGCAGGAACAGGAGCACGCCCGTGTTGAGCTCGCTTTCCGTCACCATCGCCGGCTCACTTCCCGCACCATCGTCGTTCCTGTCCCCATTCTTGACATTGGTCAGATTCGCTGACTAATTTGGTCAGAGAAGCTTACCATTTGGGGTGGGTGATGGTCGTGGGTGCAGTGCTGGAGACCGACGAGCTCTGGCAGATCGTCGACCAGGAGCGGACGAGCCTGGCCGACCTGCTGGAGGGCCTGAGTTCACAGGAGTGGGAGGCGCGCACGCGGTGCGGGGACTGGCGGGTACGGGACGTTGCCGCGCATCTGACCCTCGCGGCGCGCTTCTCGTACGGGCAGGTCGTACGGGAGATGCTCCGGGCCCGCGGGAACTGGAACAAGATGATCCACGACTCGGCGGTGCGCGAGGGGGAGCGGCCCGTCTCCGAGATCGTCGCGGACCTCCGCTCGATCGTCGGCTCCCGCCGTCTCGCCCCGACCACCTCACCCCGCGAGCCGCTCCTCGACCTCCTCGTCCACGGCCAGGACATCGCCCTCGCGCTCGGCCGGACACGCGAGATGCCCCGGGCCGCCGCCCGCGACGCCGCCGACCGCGTATGGACCATGCGCTTCCCGCCCCGCCCTTGGCCCCTGCCGAAGGCCCGGCTCGTCGCCACCGACATCGAGTTCACGCGCGGGGACGGCCCGGAGGTGCGCGGCCCCATCGCGGCCCTGCTCCTGCTGCTCACCGGCCGTCCGGAGGCGGCCCGCGAGTGGGCCGAGCGCGCGGGGGAGACCTGGACCGGAGTCACGGCTCCGGGGTGACACCTCCCGCCTCTGGAGCGGCACGTGGACACCAACCCGCCGTGCGACTGCGTCGTCCACTCCTCGCCGGGGGCGGCATGGCCATTCCACCGGATGCCGGACCACCCCGTGTGAGCGGGCGGGCAACGTGGCACCGATGCTGCATGCGCAACGTGATCACCGGTGACGACGGGCCGTGGTCCTGGGTGACCGGAGACAGAGCGGAGGGGTGCGGCACAGACACCGTGCCGCACCCCCGCACGGTGTCCCGCGCCCTCGGTGACGCGATCTGCCAGGCGCTGGACGCGGAGAGGCGATGCCCGTGACCGCCGGCACGGCCCAGGCGCGCCCCGGACCACCGCGTGGGCTCGCGCTGCTCGCCGCCGCCCACGGCGGGCCCGCTCTGGCCGTCACCGCCGTCACGGGCCTGCTGGCGTTCCGCGGCGGCCTGCACCCGCTGGACGCCGCCGCCGTCACCGCGGCGGTGTTCACCGGCCAGCTCACGATCGGCTGGGGCAACGACCTGCTCGACCTCGCGCGCGATCGCGCCGTGGGCCGCACCGACAAGCCGTTGGCCGTCGGTACCCTCCCGGCCGGCTGGGTGGCACGCGCCCTCGTCGTGGCCGCTCTCGCCTCCCTCGTGCTGTCCGCGCTCGCCGGCTGGCGCAGTGCCCTGGTCAACGTCGTCCTCGCCACCGGCGCGGGCCACGCCTACAACGCCGGGCTCAAGGCGACCCCCTGGTCATGGGTGCCGTACACGTGCGGCTTCGGGATGCTGCCCTCGGTCGTCACCCTCGCCGCCTCGCCCCCTCACTGGGCGCCCTGGTGGATGACCGCCGCCGGCGCCGCGCTCGGCGTCGGAGCGCATCTGCTCAACGTGCTGCCCGACCTCGCCGACGACGAAGCCACCGGGGTCCGCGGCCTGCCGCACCGGATCGGCGAACGTCCCTCGCGCGCCCTGGCCGCCGTTCTGCTCACCGCCGCCTCGGCGCTCGCCGTGACCGGTCCCGCCGGGTCCCCTCCGGCGTGGGCATGGGCGGCCCTGGCACTGGTCACGGGCCTCGCGGTGCTCACCTGGTCCGGCCGAGGGCGCGCTCCCTTCCGTGCCGCGGTGACCATCGCCCTGCTCGACGTCGTGCTGCTGACGGTCGCCTGATGGCACCGGCAGACACCGCTCAGGCCGGCGCCGGCCCGTCTCGCGCCACGACCGCCCCCGCACTCCCGCCCCAAGTCCTGCGCTCACCGTCACGGTCGACCTCGCGCTCGGCCTCGGCCGGGTGCTCCCCGCGCCCCACCGCCCCGTCCCAGGAGCCAGCATGACCATGCGCGTCCTCAGCGTCCGCGGCACCCTGCCCGAGCACCGCCACCGACAGGAGGAGATCACCGAGTCCTTCACCACCACGCTGGTCGGGAACACGGTCGATCGCGGTGTCGTCGAGCGGCTCCACCGCAACGTGTGCGTCGAGACCCGGCACACCGTGCTGCCGCTGGAGGAGTACGGCCGGATCGAGGACTTCGGCCAGTCGAACGACGTCTTCATCCGGGCCGGCGTCGAACTCGGCGGCCGCGCGGTCGTCGACGCGCTCAAGAGCGTCGGCCTCACACCGGCCGACGTCGACTACATCGTCTCCTGCACGGTGACCGGCCTGGCCGTGCCCTCCCTTGAGGCCCGGGTCGCGGCGGAGATCGGGCTGCGCCCCGACGTGGTGCGCCTGCCCCTCGTCGGCCTCGGCTGCGTCGCCGGCGCGGCCGGCATCGCCCGCCTCAACGACCTGCTGCGCGGCCGCCCCGACGCCGTGGCGGTGCTGATGTCGGTCGAGTTGTGCTCGCTCACGCTCCAGCGCGACGACACCTCGGTCGCCAACGCCGTGGCGAGCGGCCTGTTCGGCGACGGTGCCGCCGCCGTGGTCGCCGTCGGGGGCGAGCACCCCCTCGCACGGACCGACGACCCCGCCGCTCCCGGAGTGCTCGCCTCGCGCAGCCGCCTCTACCCCGACTCCGAACGCATGATGGGCTGGGACGTCGGCTCCGGCGGCTTCCGAGTCGTCCTGGACTCCGCGGTCCCCGACCTGGTGCGCCGGTACGTCGGCGACGACGTCCGCGGCTTCCTCGCCGATCACGGACTGACCAGCCGCGACCTCGGCTGGTACGTCGCGCACCCCGGCGGTCCCAAGGTCCTCGAGGCGTTGCAGGACGCCCTCGGTGTCGAGCGGGAGGCGCTGGGCGTGACCTGGGACTCGCTGCGCCGGATCGGCAACCTGTCCTCCGCGTCGGTGCTGCACGTCCTGGCGGACACGCTCGCCGACCGCCCGCCCCCACCCGGCTCCTACGGGCTCATGCTCGCCATGGGCCCGGGATTCTGCTCCGAACTCGTACTCCTCCGCGCCCCGGGTGGTGGACGGTGAGCAGCGAGGCCTGGTTCACCGTCCTGGTGCTGGCCGTGGGCCTGGAGCGGGTCGCCGAACTGGCCGTGTCCCAGCGCAACGCCGCCTGGAGCCTCGCGCGGGGAGGCGTGGAGTCCGGGCGGGGGCACTACCCGTTCATGGTGGTGCTGCACACCGGCCTGCTCGTCGGCGCGCTCGCGGAGGTGTGGCTGCGCCGGCCGGACGTCGTACCACTGCTGGCCTGGTCGATGCTCGCTCTAGTCCTGCTCGCGCAGGGGCTGCGCTGGTGGTGCATCGCCACACTGGGCCGGCAGTGGAACACCCGGGTGATCGTCGTACCCGGCGCCGCGCGGGTGACCGGCGGACCCTACCGCTGGATCCCGCACCCGAATTACGTCGCCGTAGTGGTCGAGGGGCTCGCGCTTCCGCTCGTGCACTCGGCCTGGATCACGGCGGTCGTCTTCACCGCGCTCAACGGGCTCCTGCTCGCCACCCGCGTCCGCGCCGAGGATGCCGCCCTGACACGGCTGGCCTGAGGAGGCACACATGGATCTGCTCGTCGTCGGCGGGGGCCCCGCGGGCCTGGCCACGGCCTTGCACGCGGCCCGCGCGGGGCTCGACGTCACCGTCTGGGAGCAGCGTGCCGGCATCGTCGACAAGGCGTGCGGCGAAGGCCTGATGCCGGGCGCCGTCGCCGCGTTGGCCGCACTGGGCGTGCACCCGCCGGGGTACTCCCTGCGGGGCATTCGCTACGTCGCCGGACCCCGCCGCGTCGACGCCGACTTCAGGGCGGGCCCGGGGCGCGGGGTGCGTCGTACGACGCTGCACGCGCTGCTGCGTGAGGCGGTGCTGGCAGCGGGCGTACGCGTCGACCAGCGCACCGCGCGTCACGTCGAGCAGGACCGGGACGGGGTGGTGGTCGACGGCACCCGCGCCGGCCACCTCGTAGCCGCCGACGGCCTGCACTCGCCGATCCGCCGCGCCCTCGGGCTGAACCGGCCGCGCCGGTCCCCGCTGCGGCACGGGCTGCGGCGCCACTACGCGCTCGCTCCCTGGAGCGACCACGTCGAGGTGCACTGGGCCCGCGAAGCGGAGGCCTACGTGACGCCGGTGGCCGACGACCTCGTGGGCGTCGCGGTGCTCACCACCGCCCGCCGGTCGTTCGACGACCACCTCGCCGCCTTCCCCGAGCTGCGGGAGCGGCTGGCCGGGGCCGGCCGCGCCGGACCGGTACGGGGGGCGGGCCCGCTCCGCCAGGTAACGAGCGCGCGCACCGCCGGCCGGGTGCTGCTCGTGGGCGACGCCGCCGGTTACGTCGATGCCCTGACCGGCGAGGGCATCGCGCTGGCGCTCGCGCAGGCGCCCGCCGCGGTGCGGGCCATCACCAGCGGTGACCCGGCGGCCTACGAGGGGGAGTGGCGGCGGCTCACCCGGCGCTACCGCTGGCTGACGCACGCGCTCCTCGGCGCGACGCGCAAGCCCCCGGCCCGCGCAGCGCTGCTGCCCGTCGCACAACGGCTGCCGTGGCTGTTCTCCGCAGCCGTCGCCATGCTTGCACGCCCGGCGGACGAGCGAGCCACGGCACGGCACCTCGACTCACCGCAGCGAGAATGGCACCGTAAAACGCCATGAAAGGGAACGAGTCAGGGCAATCAGTAAGATCGGTGCGCTGGAGGCTCGTGCTGGCCAGCACCACCATGCTCTTCGTCGAGCTGGCGCTGATCAGATGGGCGGGCGCCAACGTCGTCCACTTGAGTTATTTCTCGAACTTCATCCTGCTGGGATCGTTCCTCGGGATCGGCGTCGGGTTCCTGATCCCCGCCGAGCGCGGACAGTGGCTCAAGCGCTGGACACCCGTCCCGCTCGCGCTGCTGGTCATTCTGGTGCGCGAGTACCCGGTGCAGGTGCGCCAGAGCAGCAGTGAGGTCCTGTACTTCACCGCCGTGAAGACCACCGGCCTTCCCGAGTGGGTGACGCTGCCGGCCATCTTCCTGCTGACCGCGGTGATCATGGCGGGGATCGGAAAGATCACCGCGGATCTCTTCCGCCGGCTTCCCTCGCTCGACGCCTACCGCTACGACCTGCTCGGCAGCATCACCGGCTCGCTGTCCTTCGCCGTGCTGTCCTGGCTGCGCGCTCCCTCGGTCGTATGGGGCGTACTCGCCACCGCGGCCCTGCTGGTCCTCGGCGGACGGCGCAACTCCCTGCGGTACGGCATTCCCCTCACGGCGATGGTCGCCGCGCTGTTCCTGGAGACGGCGACGAGCGGCATCTCCTGGTCGCCCTACTACAAGATCGAACTCAAGCCCTCGCCGACCACTACCCGGACCTGGTACATCTCGGCCAACGGCGTCCCCCACCAGAGCACCGCCCCGCAAGCGGTGCTGATGCGGGAGGACTCGCCCTACCGCCAGGCGTACGACCAGACGCCCCGCAACCCGCACAAGCGCGTGCTGATCATCGGCGCCGGCAACGGCAACGACGTCGCGGTCGCACTCGCCTACGGAGCGGAGCACGTGGACGCGGTCGAGATCGATCCACGACTCCAGGAGATCGGCTCACAACTGCACCCGGCGAAGCCCTACGACGACCCGAGGGTGCGCGCGCACATCGACGACGGGCGCGCCTTCCTGGAGCGGACGAAGACCAAGTACGACCTGATCGTCCTGGCCCTGCCGGACTCGCTGACGCTGGTCGCCGGTGCGAGCAACCTGCGCCTGGAGAGCTACCTGTTCACCCGGCAGGCCTTCGAGGCCGCACGCGACCACCTGGCGCCGAACGGCGCGTTCGCCATGTACAACTACTACCGCGAGAGCTGGCTGGTCGACCGCTTCGCAGGGAGCCTCGGCGACGTCTACGGTCACGCCCCCTGCATGACGACGTTCAAGAGGAACGCGGCCGTGCTGGTGGCCGGGATGACGCCCGCCGACCAGTCCTGCGCGCAGACCTGGCGGCCCAGCGGCGCGGTTCCGGCGGCCGCGAGCGACGACCACCCCTTCCCGTACCTGCTGCACCGGAGCATTCCCACGCTCTACCTGGGCGCCCTGGGCACCATCCTGCTGGTGACGCTCCTGTCGGTGCGCCTGACCGGGGTACGCATCCGCGGCACCCTCCGCTACACCGACATGTTCCTGCTGGGTGCGGCCTTCATGCTGCTGGAAACGAAGAACGTGATCGGCTTCGCCCTCTACTTCGGCACGACCTGGCTGGTCAACGCCCTCGTCTTCTTCGGAGTCCTGGTCGCCGTCCTCGCGGCGGTGGAGGTCCGGCGCAGGCTGCGGAAGGTCAACCAACTGCTGCTGCAACTGCTGCTCTTCGGCTCCCTCGCGGTGGTCTGGCTCGTCCCCACCGGCGCGGTGCTGTCCCTGCCCTTCGCCGCCCGGCTGGCCGCCGCCATCGCCCTGGCCTTCACCCCGATCTTCTGCGCCAACCTCATCTTCTCGGACCGCCTCGCCCTCGCCCCGGACCCGACCTCCGCGTTCGGCGCGAACCTGCTGGGCGCGATGACCGGGGGCGCGATCGAGTACCTCGCCCTGGTGACGGGCTATCAGGCACTGCTCCTGGTCGTCGCGGCCCTGTACCTCGGGGCGTTCGCCGCCATGCGCTCAGCGGGGCGCGATCCGGCGGTGACCTGACCAGGCAGGAACGGGCCTCAGCCCACGCACCGGCATGTGCCCCGACGACGCCCACCACGGTCACCGTCGCACCGCCGCCTGGCCGTCGACGGCCATACCCAGCCGCTCCGCCACGGTCGTGAGTGCCGCTCCCAGCGGGAGCGAGACCCGGGTGACGGCGTGCCGGTCACCCCTGGTCGGCTCCAGATTGACGATCAGCACCGGCTTCCCGGCCTGGGCCGCCTGGCGGACGAAGCGGAGCCCCGACATCACCGTCAGTGAGGAGCCGAGGACCAGCAGCGACGCCGACTCACGGACCAGCTCGCGGCAGTGCTCGACCCGGCGTGGCGGAACGGCCTCGCCGAAGAACACCACGTCCGGCTTGAGGATGCCGCCGCAGCTCGTGCAGGGCACCACGCGGAAGTCTCCGACCTGTGCGTCGGTGAGGTCGGCGTCACCGTCCGGGTTGATTCCGGCGGCCACGGGGTCGAAGCCCGGATTGGCCTCCTCCAGCCGCTGGGCGAGTTCACCGCGCGGGCTGAAGGCGCCGCAGGCGAGGCAGACGACCCGGGCCAGGCTCCCGTGGAGTTCCACCACGTCCTCGCTGCCGGCGGCCTGGTGCAGGCCGTCGACGTTCTGGGTGATGACCCCCGAGAGCAGGTCGTGCCGCCCGAAGGCGGCCACGGCCCGGTGCCCGGCGTTGGGGCGGGCGCGGCCGAAGGTGCGCCAGCCGAGATGGCTGCGCGCCCAGTACCGGCGCCGGGCCTGGGCACTGCCGGTGAAGTCCTGGTAGGTCATCGGTGTGTGCCGGCTGAGGCTCCCGCCCTCGCCCCGGTAGTCGGGGATGCCCGACTCCGTGGAGATGCCCGCTCCGCTGAGCACCAGCACACCGCCGGTGCTCAGCGCATCGGCGACCGGCTCCGGATCCGTGGTACCCGGTGGCAGGTCCTCGGGAGGCGTCCAGCTCAAGGTGGGGCGCATGCGCATGCAGTCAGGGTACGGAACAGCGGCTCTGGCCCGGTCGTGTCCCTTCATGTCGGCCGGCCGGTGCTGAAAACCTCTGAAGGGGACACACGGTCAGGCAGCGGCGCCCAGCTCTCGTGCGCCGCCCGACGAGAGGGACGAGGTGGACGATGCGAGCGTTGGCTGTGCGACCTGGCGCCAAGGACTCCCTGGAGGTGAGGGATCTGCCCGCCCCCGCCCCGGCTACGGGAGAGCTGTTGGTGGAGGGCCTGGCGGTGGGGGTGTGCGGAACGGACAAGGAGATCGCCCGAGGCGAATACGGCTGGGCCCCGCCCGGCCGTGAGTGGCTCGTCCTGGGGCACGAGTCCCTCGGCCGGGTGCGTCAGGCGCCGCCCGCCGGCGGCTTCTCGGCCGGTGACCTGGTCGCCGGGGTGGTGCGCCGCCCGGACCCCGAGCCGTGCGGGGCCTGCGCACGCGGGGAGTTCGACATGTGCCGCAACGGCCGCTACACCGAGCGCGGCATCAAGGAGCTCGACGGTTACGGCGCGCAGGCGTGGTGCGTGGAGGCCGACTACGCGGTGAAGCTGGAGCCGCGTCTGGACCGCGCCGGTGTGCTCATGGAGCCGACCACCGTGGTGGCGAAGGCATGGGAACAGGTGGAGCGGGTCGGTGCCCGCTCGTGGTTCGAGCCTCAGCGCGTCCTGGTGACCGGTGCGGGGCCCATCGGTCTGCTGGCCGCCCTGCTGGGCACACAGCGCGGACTGGACGTGCATGTGCTCGACCGGGTGACCGAGGGGCCGAAGCCCACCCTGGTACGGGATCTGGGTGCCACCTACCACGCGAAGGACATCGAGCAGGTCATCTCCGCCGTGTGCCCGGACGTCGTCATCGAAGCGACCGGCGCCAACGAGCCCGTGTTCGCCTCGCTGACCGGCACCGCGCCCTACGGAGTGGTGTGCCTGACCGGTGTGTCGCCCGTCGGCCGCAGGATGACCGTGGACGCGGGTGCCATCAACAGGGAGATGGTGCTTCAGAACGACGCGGTAGTGGGCTCGGTCAACGCCAACCTGCGTCACTACCGTCAGGCTGCCGACGCGCTGGCTGCGGCCGACCTGTCGTGGCTCGAGCGCGTGATCACCCGGCGGGTGCCGCTGGAGCGCGCGACGGAGGCGTTCACGCCGCGACCGGACGACGTCAAGGTAGTCATCGAGCTCTGAGGTAGTCGTCGAGCTCTGAGGTAGTCATCGAGCTCCAGGCGACAGGACGCGAAGGGAAGGTTCTGGATGTCTCACCACACTGCTCGCTTGGTGGTGGTCATGGGCGTGTCCGGCTCGGGGAAAACCACGGTGGGCCGGTTGCTGGCACAGCGTCTCGGTGTTCCCTACGCCGAGGGGGACGACTTCCACCCCGCGTCCAACGTGGCGAAGATGCGGGCCGGTCACCCCCTGGATGACGAAGACCGCCGCCCCTGGCTGGACGAGATCGCTCGATGGCTGACCGGTCATGCCGACAGCGGGGGCGTGGTGGCATGTTCGGCGCTGAAGCGGCGCTACCGTGACCGGCTGGCCTCCGCCGCGCCGCGCGTCTTCTTCCTCCACCTCGACGGCTCGCCCGAGCTGATCGCCGCACGCATCACCGCCAGGCGGGGTCACTTCATGCCACCCGAGCTGCTCCGCACCCAGTTCGCCGACCTCGAACCGATGGGCGAGGACGAAGCGGGCGCGGCCGTCCCGATCGACGGCACACCGGAGCAGACCGCGGCCCTCGCGCATGCCGCCGTCACCTCTCCCTGAGCCGTCCTGGCCCTACTGCTCTTTCTTGAACGGCAGTTGGCAGGCAATCGCCTTTTCTGTGATCACGTGTACAGATCACAGTCTCCTGCGCGCAAGGTTCTCCCCGCACGATCGGCATGTCCTCGACCTCGACCAAGGAAGTGCTTGTGAGAACACACCGCATTCCGTGCAGAACCGCCGCCCTCGCCCTGGGCGCCGCCGTCCTCGCCCTCCTGACCCCCGTCCAGGCCGGGGCCGACGGCGGCCTGCCGACGGTCACGCCCGTCAGCGAGACCCCCGCCCTGTACGACGACGAGGCGGGCGGCAACTCCGACGCGGACGATCCGGCGATCTGGCGCAATGCGGCCGACCCCGACCGCAGCCTCGTCATCGCGACCGCCAAGGAGGGCGGCCTGCGGGTGTACGACCTGGACGCCCGCTTGGTGCAGTCGCTGCCCGCGCCCCGTCCACCAGCCGAGGACGACGCCCCGGGCCGGTACAACAACGTCGACCTCGTCACCGGTCTGCGCACCTCCACCGGCCGGGCCGACGTGGCCGTGGTCAGCGACCGCGGCAACGACCGGTTGCGGATCTACCGCATCGACCCGTCGAAGCCCGGCGGCCCGCTGACCGACATCACCGACCCGGCCGCCGCCCCGCTCTTCTCCACCGACCAGGCCGAGATCAACGACCAGCGCACCGCTTACGGCCTCGCCACCTGGCGGGACAAGTCCACCGGGCGTACCTACGCCCTGGTCAGCCGACGGGAGCGGACTCGCCTCGCGCTGGTCGAACTGAAGCCGACCGCCAGCGGAACGGTCACGTACCAGAAGGTCCGCACACTCGACCTGCCCGCCTCCTTCCGCCTCCCGGACGGCACCACCTGGTCACCGTGCGCGGAGCCCGGCGAACTCCCGCAGGTCGAGGGCATGGTGGTGGACCCCGCCACCGGCACGCTCTACGCCGGCCAGGAGGACATCGGCATCTGGCGCATGCGCGCCGACCTCACCGGCAAGCCGGTCCTGGTGGACAAGGTCCGCGAGTTCGGCGTCCCCGGCGTCTACGACGAGGAGTCCGAGGAGTGCGCGGCGGGCGCCGACCCCGGCTACGGCGGTGACCGGCTGTCCGCCGATGTCGAGGGTCTGACCCTGTTCCAGGAGTCCGACGGGGACGGCTACCTGCTCGCCTCCAGCCAGGGCGACGACACCTTCGCCCTGTACGACCGCGAGGTGAGCGAGGACAACGAGTACGAAGGCGGTTTCCGTGTCGGCGCGGCCTCGACGACCCTGGACGGGGCGCAGGAGTGCGACGGGGCCGCCGTCCTGAACTCCCCGCTCGGCAGCCGCTATCCCAATGGCCTGCTGGTCGTCCAGGACGGTCACGAGACCCCCGAGGTCGCCGACGGCGAGGGCGGCACGCGCACCGCGACCGGCTTCAAGTTCGTCGACCTGGGCGACGTGGTGGACGCCGCGGACCTGTGAGCGGCGCACCTGCCCGACGCCCGGCTGCTTGATCGGGACGGATCCGCTGTACGACACCGCGACCCACGGCCACCCGGGCGCCACCGCGCGACTCACGGCTTGCGGAACTGCTCTACCAGCGCCGCGTATCCGCTGCCGCCGTGACCGGCGGCCGCCGCGCGCTCGGCCAGTGCCTTGACGAGCCTCGGCAACTCGGCGTTGACGCCGAGCGACTCGCTCTCCTCGACCACGTGCGCCATCGCCGCCAAGTGGGTGCCGATCGTGCCGTCGTCGGCCGGGTAGGTGCCGTGGTCGGCCTGCCGCGCGTAGCCCGGCAGCCAGCCGGCCACCGTGTCGATCGCGGTCTGCGCGAGGGGGAGGTACGCCGTGGCGGACACACCGGCCGTGCCGAGGATCGCGGCGCCGTTGAGGAAACCGTCGAGCATGCCCCACATGAGGACGAGCGTGGCCATCTCGTGCGTGGCCGAGAGTCCGGGGTCATCGCCGAGGTGGAGGCCCGTGCCGAGACAGGCCAGCGTGGACTCGTGGGCGTCGTACAGCGGTCGAGGCCCGCTGTAGGCGAGCACGGCGTCGGTCGTGCCGACGGCCTCCGGGACGGCCATGATGCCGCCGTCGAGGTAGTCGCCGCCGCGGCGCGCCACCTCCTCGGCGAGCGCTCGGGCACGCGAGGGCGTGCCCGAGGTCAGGTTCACCACGACACGGCCGTCGAGCGGCCCGTCGAGCACGTCCGCCACGGCGTCGTAGTCCGAGACGCAGACCACCACGAGCGGGGCGGCCGCAAGCGCGGCCGCCGGAGACTCGGCGAGCGTCGCGCCCCGGGCCACGAGGTCGTCGGCCTTGGCCGTCGTGCGGTTCCACACGGTCGTCGGATGCCCCGCGCGCAAGAACGCCCCGGCGAGGGCGCTTCCCATCAGCCCGAGGCCCAGAACCGTTACGGGTGTGCTGGTACGCATCATGTGCTCCTTCTCTGCTCGGTGGCACAATCGTCGACGTTCACACCGGTATGAAGGTCAAGGGGGAATGAGCAATGCGGATCGGGGAGTTGAGCCGGCGGACCGGAGTGAACCCGCACCAACTGCGGTACTACGAGGCGCAGGGCCTGCTGGTGCCCGACCGCGGTGACAACGGCTACCGCGAGTACGGCGACGACGCGGTGCTGACCGTCGCTCAGATCAGGAAACTGCTCGACGCCGGGCTGTCGACCCAGGAGATCGGGTACCTCCAACCGTGCGTCGCCGGAGCGGCCCCCGATCTGACGCCCTGTCCGGAGACCCTGGACCTGCTACGGGCGCGCATCGCCGGACTGGACGAGCAGATCGACACGCTCGTCCGGTCCCGCCAGACACTTCGGGAGTACCTGGTGGCCACGGAGCAGCGGTTGGCCGGCTAGACACGGGCCGTGAATCCACCCGCCGACCGGGTTCAGCTGTTACTACAACTCTGGTACCACAGACACCAGTTGTGTCATCCCCAGGGTGGAGAGCGAGTCCAGCCCGGCGAGGGATCCGCACGAGGGACCGGTTCCTGAAAGATCTTTCCCGTCCGAACATGCGACCGGAAGGATCGATATCGTGCGCAGACGACGTCTCGCGCCCCTGTTAGCCGTGAGTGTCACGGCAACGCTGGCTCCCGCGCTCGCCACCTCGACGGCCACCGCCGCTCCGGCCGCCGCCCCGTCGACCGTCTCCTCGTCCGCCACCAAGGGCGGGCTGGAACGCTATGTGAAACAGAAGCCGCGCTGGAAGCGGTGCGAGGCCGACTCTCCGGCAGAGTTCCAGTGCGCCACGATCAAGGTCCCGCTGGACTACCGGGTTCCCCATGGCAAGCGGATCGACTTGGCCATATCCCGGATCAAGAGCACCGCGCCCGGCAAGCGGCACGGTGTGCTGCTCTCCAACCCCGGCGGCCCCGGGGGACCGGGCCTCTACATGCCGCTCGAAATGCGGGAGAGCCTCCCCCAGTCCGCGCAGCGGAAGTACGACCTCATCGGCTTCGACCCGCGCGGTGTGGGACGGAGCAGCCCCGTCTCCTGCGACCTGGAGCCGGAGGAGGAGCTCTGGCTGCGGCCGTACAAGGAGGCGACGTTCGACAAGGACGTCGCCTGGGCACGCGAGGTCGCGAAGAAGTGCAAGGAGAAAGCGGGCAAGACGCTCGCGCACATCACCACGCGCAACACCGCGCGCGACATGGACCTGCTCCGGGCGATCCTCGGTGAGAAGAAGATCTCGTACCTGGGTTACTCGTACGGCACCTATCTGGGCGCCGTCTACACCCAGCTCTTCCCGCGCCGGGCCGACCGGTTCGTGCTGGACAGCGCGGTCGATCCGGCGCGCGCCTGGCGGGGGATGATCCAGTGGTGGGCGGAGGGCGCCGAGCCCGCGTTCGACCGGTGGACCGAGTGGGCCGCCGAGCGTTCGGAGAAGTACGGCCTCGGTGACACCCCGAAGAAGGTCGACCGGACCTTCTGGGACCTGGTCGCGCAGGCCGACGAGAAGCCCATCGAGCTGGAGGGGCAGCCGGTCACCGGCGATGACATCCGCAGCGGCATGCGCGCGGCTGTCTTCAGCCCGCAGTACGCCACCGAGGCGTTCGTGGAGCTGAAGAAGGCCGCGGCCGGCGAGCCCGCCTCCGCGAAGAAGGCAGCGGCGCTCACCGGATCAGAGCGGACCGGAACAGCAGACGCCGCCGCTTCTGCCGATGCCGCCGAGGTGCCGGCCGACAACATGACGGCGAGCTTCTGGGCCGTGGTGTGCGGCGACAACTCGGCCCCGTGGTCCCGCGACCCTGAGAGCTACCGGCAGGACGCCATCGAGGACAAGGGCCGGTACCCGCTCTTCGGTGACTTCGCGTCCAGCATCAAGCCCTGTGCGTTCTGGACCAAGTCCCTGGAACCGGCGACCAAGGTGAAGAACAAGGTCGGCTCCCTGGTCGTCCAGAACGAATGGGACTCGCAGACCCCGCTGCCCAGCGCTCAGGCCCTGCACGCCGACCTGAAGGGCTCGAAAATGGTCACCGTCCTCGGCGGCGAGGGCCATGGCGTCTACCCGAGCGGCAACGCGTGCACGGACGGCACAGTCACCCGCTACCTGCTCACCGGCAAGCTCCCCGCGAAGGACGTGACCTGCGAGGCGACGGCCGACTCGAACGCGGAGGCACGGAAGAACCAGAAGCAGGACGTACTCCCCGGCTCTCCGCTTCCGGAGCGTGCCCCGGACCGTTTCTGACCCCGGTCGGACGGCTCATTTCTCCATGACCCATCGAAGACGGGGCGGGACCTCCTGGCGGGGTCCCGCCCCACGTCCTACCTGGCCTGTGCGCTCGGGCCGCGGGTGAGCAGGTCGGCGACCCGGACGATCATCCGGCTCTCCTCGCCGTCGCGGGCGGTCGTCGGGTGGTACGAGAGCACGAAACGGCGTCGCTGGTCACGAGTGGAGAACGCGGCGTTCTTGTAGCCGTACGTCTCGCCGGTCTTGCCCCAGAGGGTCACGCCGTTGACGGTGGCCTGTTGCAGGCCGGTGCTGTAGCGGGCCGGGGAGCCGTCCAGCATGCGCACGTCGTTCGGCGGCAGGGTGAACATCAGCCGAAGCAGCTCAGGCGGGAGCAACTCGCCGGAGAACAGCGCGGCGAGCATCCGGTCGACGTCGCTCGTGGTGGAGATCATGTCGCCTTCGCCGCGGGAGGAAGACGCGTCGTAGGTGGTGATGTCCCGCAGGGTGCCGTCGGCCATCCGCAGGTAGCCGTGCACGTGCCGGCCGTGGATGCGCGGGTCGTCGCCCGGCACGACGGTGCGCGCCAGGCCCAGCGGGCGCAGGACGCGGGCCGTGACGGCCTCCCCGTACGGGCGGCCGGTCACCTTGTCGATGATCAGTGCGGCCAGTACGTAGTTGATGCCGCGGTATTCCTGCCGGGTGCCCGGGGCGAACTTCAGTGGCCCGTGCGTCGCCGTCGCCACCCACTCCTGCGGTGTCCAGTGGTCGAAGCGGTGGCGGAACACCTCCTCCGCGGTGTCCGGCTCCGGGATGCCGACGTGGTCGGGCAGTCCGCTGGTGTGGTTCAGCAGGTGCGCCACGGTGACAGCCGCGAAGCGGGCGGGCAGCAGGCCCGGCAGGACGCGCCGCACCGGGGCGTCCAGGTCGACCCGGCCCTCCGCCACCAGCTGGAGCACCACCGTGGCGACGAAGACCTTGGTGATGCTTCCGATCCGGACCTTGTCACGTACCGTCACCGGCCGCCGCGTACTGAGGTCGGCCACGCCCGAGGTGCCGCACCAGCGGCCGGCCGTGCCGCCGACTCGCAGCTGGGCGGCGGTCGACGGCGGGTGCTCCAGGTCGTCGATCGCCGCCCGCAGGGCGATGGGATCCAGTGGTGGGAGCGGCGCCGACGAGGCGTTGGCGCGGTGCGCGGGCAGTACTGCGGTGGCGGCCAGCGCTGCCGTGCCTGACAGGGCGGCGCCCGCAAAGGCCCGTCGTGACATGCGCGGTGAGGTCATGCCCCTCACACTGTCAGCGGGCACGCACCCGAGCATCGGGGTACATCCCGGAACGACCCCCGATCACACCCTGACCCGTCCCGCACTGTATCCAGCTACAGGCGGATGATGACGAGGGCGATGTCGTCCGGGCCGCCGCCCGCGACGGCGAGGCGGGTCAGCAGCGCGTCGGCCAGCCGGTCAGGGGCGAGGGCGCCGTCCTGGGCCAGGGCTGTGGTGAGGCGGGCCAGGCTTACGTCGATGTCCTCGCCGCGGCGCTCGATGAGACCGTCGGTGTACAGCACGAGGGTGTCTCCCCGGGCGTACGACAGTCCGGCCTGCGGGCGTGGAACGTGGTGCGGGCGGGCTCCCAGCGGCGGATCGGTCGCCTGGTCCAGCAGCTCGCAGGTCCCGTCGCCGCGGAGCAGTACGGGTGGCGGATGCCCGGCGTTGCTGTAGATGATCAGCCTGCTGCGGGTGTCGATGAGTACCTTGACCGCGGTGGCGGCCGTCGCGCCTTCCATGGAGCGGGCGTACAGGCCGAGGACTTCCAGGGCCTGGGCGGGGCTGGGGATGGCGCGGATGACCGCGCTGAGGGCGCTGCGCAGCATGCCCATGACCGCCGCGGCGTGCAGGCCGTGGCCGACGACGTCCCCGACCGCCGCCGAAAGACGGTCGGGAGGCAGATCGACGACGTCGTACCAGTCACCGCACACGTTGAGTGACGTGGTCGCCGGCAGGTAGCGCACGGCGATGGTGTCGCGGTGCCGGTCCAGGTCGGGCACGGAGAGCATGGCTTCCTGCAGGGTCACGGCGACCTGACGTTCACGGGCGTGGGCCTGACGCAGTTCCTCGTTCAGCCGATACAGCTCGCGGGCCCGCACGTACAGCTCGGAGGCCATGCCCTCCTCACGCTCGGTGAGCTCAGTGGTGAGCTCACGCGCCCGGCGCGCCTGGACGAAGGCGGTGACATCCTCGGCCCGCTGGACGATCCACTTCACCGCACCGTCCGGCCCGGGAAGCGGAGTGTGGATCTTGGACCACCAACGCTCCTCGAACGCGCCCGGCCGGTCCGGAGAGGAGATGTCATAGCGCTGCAGTACCAGGGTGTCCGGTACCCCGGTGTCCAGGACCCGGAGAAGTGACGCCTTCCGTTCCACGTCGTCGGGGGCGCCGGGATTCTCGGGCAGTGCGTCGAAGAAGTGCCTCCCGACCAGGTCTTTCCTGGTCCGCCCGGTGGCCGTCAGGTACGCCGTGTTGACGTAGCGGATCACCAGGTCCGCGTCCAGGACCAGGTACGGGCTTGGTGTGGCGTCGAAGAACGCCGTGAAGTCGATGTCCGCTGTCATCGCGGTCTGCTGTCCTCGGGCGCTCTCAGTGCCTGGAGCGCGGCTGTGTACATCCCCACTGTACGCACGAGTCTGTCAGGAGGTGGCCCGGGGCAATGTGCCGGTGCGGGCGAGCCCGCCGAGCCAGGCTGCGGAGGGCTTGGGGGTGCGTGCGAAGGTTTCGGGGTCGACGGAGATGAGGCCGAAGGTGGGTTTGTAGGAGCCCCATTCGTAGTTGTCGAGTGCGCTCCAGTGGAGGTAGCCCTGTACGTCGAGGCCGTCCTCCAGGGCGGCGGAGACTTCCTGGAGTGCCCCGGTGGTGTAGGCGATGCGGCGTGTGTCGTCGTCGGTGGCGATGCCGTTCTCGGTGACGATCAGAGGGACGTCACCGACGATCTCGGCGGTGTGGCGCAGGGCGTGTCCGATGGCTTGCGGGTAGTACTCCCAGCCGGTGAGGGTGCGTTCGGCGTCGTCGGGCGCCGGGATGGGGCCGTCGGTGCTGATCCTCGTGCGGGTGTAGGACTGGACGCCGATCCAGTCGTCGTCGCGGGCGGCTTCGATGAAGACGTCTTCGCGGGGGTGGCTGTAGGCGGCGGTGGCGGCTTCGGCGCCGGGCATGGCCTGGTAGACCTGGTTGGCGACGGACCAGCCGGCCTGGATGTCGGCGGAGATCGCCTTGACGGCGGCTGTCGCGCGGTGGTGTGCCTGGATCAGGGCGTCGGTGGTGGCCTTGTCGGGCAGCACGAGTCCCGCGGTAGGAGGCGCTTCGGTGCCCAGCTCCCGGATCGCGCCCGCGACCGCGATCATGTTGGGTTCGTTGATGGTGCACACGTGCCGTACGCCGGTGCCGATGATCGGCGCGGTCGCCCGCACGTACCGCTCGAACAGGTCGGCGGCGCCGTCCGCGGTCCAGCCTCCGCCTTCGGCGAACCAGCGCGGGACGGTGAAGTGGTGCAGGGTGACCATCGGACGGAGGCCGCGTTCGAGGGCGCCGTCGACCATGCGCCGGTAGTGGGCGATCTCGGCCCGGGAGAAGTGGCCGGGTGCCGGTTCGATGCGGGCCCATTCGATGCTGAACCGGTAGTCGGTGAAGCCGAGTTCGGCGAGCAGATCCATGTCATCGCGCCACCGGTGGTAGCTGTCGGCCGCGTCGCCGCTGGGCTCGGCGATGGAGCCGCCGCTGTGTTCCGTGTGCCACCAGTCGCTGTTGACGTTGTTGCCCTCGATCTGATGGGCGGCGGTGGAGGCGCCCCACAGGAAGCCGTCGGGGAAGCGGAGACCGTCGGCGGTGACGTTCATGGCTGGGCCTTTCCTAGGGTCGTGCCGGGTGTCGGTCAGCGGACGCGGCTCTCGCCGTCAGGGAGTTGAAGGGCCGGGCCAGATGGCCGAGGCGTCGTCGCGGTGCGGGTCGGGAAGCCGGACCGGGCGTACGGGAATGGTGCGTTCGCGTCCTTCGGCGACGGCCTTCCACGGGGCGGGGTGACCGGAGTAGCACAAGGTGGTCAGGGCGAACACACCGTCTGCGTAGACCTCGACGTACTCGCCGATGGTGAGGATGCGCAAGGCGGTGGCGGGTTCGGTCAGGATGGTCTCGCCGAGCCGGCTCCCGTCGGGGCCGGTGGCCCAGAGGCTCTTGCCGTCGCAGCCCACCGCGAGGGCGGGGCCGTCGCCGTCCGGACCGGCGGTGCGCAGGGTGATCTCGACGGGCCCCGTCATGCCGATGTCGCCGACCGCGTGCAGGGCGGGCCGGTCCGTCTCCTCGCCGAGCCAGGCGTCCAGGCCGGGCCACCATGCCAGGCGGGGCGGAGCGTCCTCGCCTGTGACCAGGAGTTTCGGCTGGGTGAGCATGCCACGGCAGCGGTCACCGGCGTCGCTGAGGCCGACGCGGCGGGGCGTGGTGTGCAGCACGACGCGGGAGCCGTCGGGCGCGGCGATGACGCGCGGAGCGTAGGCGCCAGTTGGTCCAAGAGGGCCACGCCGGGTCCAGGGCCCGCGCAGGCGGGGCGCGGTCCAAGCCTCGAAGCCGCGCGTTGCGCCGATGGAGCCGAGCAGCAGCCAGGTGCCGTCGTCGAGGCGTTCCAGGACGGGGCACTCCAGTTCGTCGACGTCGCCGGGGGAGATGAGCGGCGGGTGGACGGTCCAGTGCTCCAGGTCGTCGGAGGTGGCCCAGGCGACGCAGCCGCTGACCTCGACCGGGAGGGAGGCGTCGCTGGCGCAGACGGCCATGACCCAGCCGTCCGACTCGTCGTCGCGTACGACGAACGGGTCGCGCCAGCCCATGCGTTCACCGGTGCGGTACCACCGCGGGTCCGCCTCGGCGACCGGCCCGGTCCCGTGGCGCCGCCAGGCCGTGCCGTCGGTGCGGTCGGAGTACGCCAGCCCAACCGACTGGACCGGCCAGCCGCCCGGCGTGAGCCCGGAGACGCCCGTGTAGAACATCGCCATTCCGTCGCCGTGCCGGAGGGGGTGCATGGTCCACACCGCCTGCTGGTCGAACCGGCCGGGCAGCCCGTTGCCGAAGGCGGTGCCCTGCGGCTCCCAGCGGACCAGGTCGGCGGAGGTCGCCCGGCCGTAGGAGGTCTCCATCCGCAGATGGTCGAACTCCGTTGTCCAGGGCCCCTGCAGATGCAGCACCGCGTACGTGCCGTCCCCGTCCCGCAGCAGGGCGAAGTCGTTCACGCAGAGGCCGGGCGGGGCGTATCGCATGCACAGTTCCTGTCGCTCCGCAGCGCCCAAACGCGTGCGCTGACGCTTGATAACAAAAGGATCTCTTGAGGATCGGCCCAAGTAAATATGAACGCAAACGCTTGCGCAACAACGAGGGCGGGTTTACGGTCACGTCACCCACAGATCACACCGACGTGAAATCAACGGAGGAACAAGCCGTGACGGCCAGCATCACCGATGTCGCCCGCGCCGCCGGAGTCTCGGCATCCACGGTGTCCCGCGCGCTGCGCGGCCGGCCGGGGGTGTCGGAGGAGGTGCGGGCGCAGATCACGGCCGTTGCCGCACAACTCGGATACACGGCCTCACGTTCCGCGGCGAGCCTGGCCAGCGGGCGCACCTTCACCATCGGAGTCGTGGTCCCGTATGTCGGCCGCTGGTTCTTCGGCACCGTGCTGGACTCCGCAGAGCAGGTGTTCAGCGCCGCCGGGTACGACGTGCTGCTGTACAACCTCGGTTCGCCGGAGACACGCAAGCGTTTCTTCACCAGGCTCCCGGTCCGCAAGCGGGTGGACGCGGTGCTGTCGCTGCTCATCCCCGACGAGGAGGAGTCGGCCGCGCTGCGCTCGCTGGGGGTACCGCTGGCCACCACGGTCGGCGGCACCCGGCCCGGCTTCACCGCCGTCGGCATCGACGACCGGGCCGGCACCGAGAGTGCCGTACGGCATCTGGTCAACCTCGGCCACCGCCGGATCGGCATGATCAGCGGGTCCAGTGGTCCGCTGCACTGGACCACTCCCATCGAGCGGCGCAACGCCTACCTGGACGTGCTGACCGACGCCGGTATCGAGCACGACGCGGCCCTGGAGGCGGACGGCGACTACACCGTCGAGGGCGGCGAGCGGGCCATGACCGAGCTGCTGGCCGTCTCCCGGCCGCCGACGGCCGTGTTCGCGCAGTCCGACGAGATGGCGATGGGCGCCCTGCGTGCCCTGCGCCGCCACCGGCTGAAGGTGCCGGACGACGTGTCCGTCGTCGGTTTCGACGACCACGAACTGGCCGACGTGGTCGGCCTGACCACCGTCGCCCAGCCGGTCGCCGAGCAGGGCGCGGAGGCCGCCCGGCTGCTGCTGCGGCAGTTGGACGACCCGGACGCCGAACCCCCCGCCGAGCAGGTTCGGATGCCCATCCGCCTCGTCCTGCGCGAGACCACCGCCCCGCCGCGCCCCCGCGGACCGCAGTAACCCTCTGAGCCCCACACGCCCACACACTCACGCCGACACCGCACATCAGTCAGTCGAACCCTCGCCACAGCACGGAGGCACAGCCATGAGCCCGACCAGCAGAAAGTACCGCCGCACCGCCTGTACGGGCCTGGCCCTGGCCCCCCTGGTGGCGCTGGCCGCCTGCGGCGGGGGCAGTGGCACCGATGCCTCCGCCGAGGCCGGGAGCGGCAAAGGCACCATCAGCGTCTGGGCCCACCAGGGCCAGAAGAGCGAGGCCGCTGCGCTGCAGAACGCGGTGAAGTCCTTCAACTCCTCGCAGAACAAGATCAAGGTCGACCTGAAGCTGATACCCGAGAAGGACTACACCAAGACCATCACCGCCACCGACGCGGCCGAGCTGCCGGACGTGCTGGAGTTCGACGGCCCGACCATGGCGAACTTCGTCTACAACAAGAAGCTCGCGCCGATCGACACGTACGTCTCCGCCAAGACCATGGACAACGCCACCGCCGCGAGCAAGGCGCAGGGCGAGGTCGAGGGCAAGCACTACGGCCTGGGCATGTTCGACTCCGGGCTCGGCATCTACGGCAACAAGAAGCTGCTGGACGCGGCCGGGGTGAAGTATCCGACCGGCCTGTCCGACGACTGGACCGCCGAGGAGTTCACATCCGCGCTCAAGGCGCTGAAGGCCAAGGACTCCGACGGCAAGACCCTCGACCTCCAGGAGAGCGGCGGCTACGCCAACGAGTGGGGCACCTACGGCTTCGCCCCGATCGTCTGGTCCGCCGGAGGCTCCCTCCTCAAGGACGGCAAGGCGGAAGGCGCCCTCGACACCCCGGCCGTGGCCTCGGCGCTGAAGACCTTCCAGTCCTGGAAGACCTACGTCGACCCCAACACCGACGGCAACGCCTTCGCCAAGGGCCGCGTCGCGTTGAGCTGGGTCGGCCACTGGATGTACCCCGCCTACAGCCAGGGCCTCGGCGACGACCTCGTCGTCCTGCCGCTGCCCGACTTCGGCAACGGCCCCAAGACCGGCCAGGGCTCCTGGGCGTGGGGCATCGGCGCCGACACCAAGAACGCCAAGGCCGCCGGCACGTTCCTGGACGCCCTCCTGAACGACACCAACGTCACCGCCATGACGACGGCCAACGGCGCGGTGCCCGCCACCAAGACCGCGCTCGCCAAGAGCAGCCTCTACAAGGAGGGCGGCCCCCTCCAGCTCTTCGCCGACCAGCTCGCCAAGCCCTGCGGCGACAGCGACATCACCAAGTCCTGCGTCGCCGTCACCCGCCCGGTGACCGCCGGATACCCCGTCATCACATCCAAGTTCAGCGAGGCCCTGAACTCCGTCTACGGCGGCACCGACCCCAAGAGCGCCCTGCAAAAGGCCGCCCGCGCCATCGACCAGGACTTCTCCGACAACGCCGGCTACAAGATCCCGTAGGACCCTTCGGCCGGGGCGGGCCCGCACACCGCGCGCCCGCCCCGCCGGGAACAGGACCCTCCCGTGACATCCGTGGAACCCGCACCCGCCGTGCCACCCGGCCCGGAGCAGGCCCCGTCCGTGACATCAGTGAAGCCCGCGCGGTCGAAGCGATCGACGCCATCGACAGGATCGACGCGGCCGGGCCGCAAGGACCGCGACTGGATGCACGGGCTGCTCATGTCCGCTCCGGCCGTCGTCGGACTCATCGTCTTCGTCGGTGTGCCGTTCGGCTACGCCGTGGTGCTCTCCTTCTACAACGTCCGCCTGGGTTCACCGCTCGAGCCCACCTTCTTCGGCCTGGAGCAGTACCGGCGGCTGTTCACCGACCCGGACTTGTCGGGCCCGTTCTTGCGGGCCCTGCTCAACAACCTGACCTTCGCCGTGGTCGTCGTCCCGGTGCAGACGGCCCTGGCACTCGGACTGGCCATCCTGCTCAACCGCAAGCTCAAGGCCATCGGCCTCTTCCGGTCCCTGTTCTTCATGCCGGTCGTCTTCCCCATGGCGCTGGTCGCCGTGATCTGGCGCCTCATCCTGGCCCGCAGTGACCAGGGCATGCTCAACTCCGCACTGGACGCGGTGAGTTTCGGCAACTGGGGCGCCTTCGACTGGCTCGGCGACGGCGCCACCGCCATGGCCTCACTCATCGTGCTGTCGATCTGGCAGGGCGTCGGCTTTCAGATGGTCATTCTCCTGGCCGGCCTCCAGCAGATCCCGGGGGAGCTGTACGAGGCCGCCGCACTCGACCGCGCCTCCCGCTGGCAGCAGTTCCGCCACGTCACCCTGCCCGGCATCCACGGCACCCTCGTCTTCGTCGCGATGCTCACCTCGGTGCTGTCCTTCCGTGTCTTCGACCAGGTGTACGTCCTAGTCCGCGGCGGCGGCCTGGACGAGGACGCCACCCGCACCGTGATGTACCAGGCCGTCACCACCGCCTTCGACCAGAACAACATCGGCCAGGCGTCCGCGATCACCGTCGTCTTCTTCCTGATCGTCGTCGTCCTGACGCTCATCCAGCGCCGCGTCGTCCGGCCCGGAAACGAGGACTGACCCATGGGCACCACCCCTACGCCCCTGCGCCGCTTCCTGGACTACGCCGTACTCAGCGTGCTGGCCTTCATCTTCATCCTGCCCGTGATCTACCTGTTCCTGGGCAGCCTCAAGCCGTCCGACGAGGTCCTCAACGGCCTGTCCGGCTTCCTCCCCACTCACCTGTCCTTCGACAACTACTCCGCCGTCCTCGACAGCCTCGACTCCGACAGCACCGGCTACTTCTGGCGCTTCATGGGCGTCTCACTGCTGCTGGCGTTCGTCGTCGTCACCGGCGGGCTGTTCGTCAACTCCATGGCCGCCTACGGGCTGTCCCGGCTGAAGTGGCGGGGGCGGAACGCCGTCTTCACGCTCATCCTGCTGCTGATGCTGGTCCCGTTCGAGTCGGTGGCGGTGCCGCTCTTCTACATGTTCAACGACCAGCGCAACACCCTCCCCATCCTGGCGCTGCCGTTCATCGCCAACGCCTTCTCGGTCTACCAGTTCCACACCTTCTTCCGCTCGATCCCGCCGAGCATCGAAGAAGCCGCCCGCATCGACGGCGCGGGCCCTTGGCGCACGTTCTTCGCGATCATCGTCCCGATGTCGAAGCCGGCCTTCGCCTCCGTGGCGATCCTGACCTTCCTCATCCAGTGGGGCTCGTTCCTGTGGCCGGTGCTGATGGTCTCCGATCCGTCGGTGCGCCCGCTGCCGCTGGAGATGAGCGTTTTCCAGGGCCAGGAGCCCCCGGACTGGGGTCAGATCCTCGCCTTCGGCGTCCTCCTGGTCCTGCCCGTCCTGGTGGTCTTCGCCTTCTTCCAGCGGTGGTTCGTCCAAGGCGTCGCCAGCTCCGCCGTCAAGGGCTGAGCCCGCATGCCTCCTTGATGTCAGTGGTGGCTGTCAGGATGAGTGCATGAAGATCAAGGATGTGGCCCGACATGACGTGAGCCGGCAGCGGATTGACCAAGCCCTGGAGGACATCGAGCGGCGGACCCGCCGCCGCTGGCACACGATGCGATATGACTGCTACTCCGATGGGGAACTGCAGGCGATGCGCGACGACCTCCTCGATCACCTCGCCGCCCGCACGCTGACGGATCCCCAACTCGGCACCGCTCCGTCACGCATCGTTCTGCGCACCGCGGCGGAGTGCGCCCTGGGATTCCTGGACCTCGGCTGCTATCCCAACGGTGACCAGAAGATCCTCTTCCCCCTCATCGACGAGAGCATCAGCAGCGAGGAAACGGACTTCGAGGCCGTGGTCGAGCACGCGTCCACCGCGAGGGACTGGCTGGACACCTTCGCGCTGGGTGTGATCAGCGGGATGGTCCGGGAGCGGGACCGCGTCATCGGGCTGCTGCTGCGTGACCACGCATCCGCGATCCACGAGGGGGTGCCGTATTCGAAGCTGGAGTCGAAGTCGGATCCGGGGGAACTGGCGGAGATGGACACTCTTGCCTGCTATCTGACCAAGGCGCGTGGGCATCTGCCTCGGGACTGGCCCTCGGTGACCTTGTGCATGCCGGAGGTCGACGAGCGTCTCGACGGGGCGCTGCGGCTGAACGCCCTTGGCGACCTGACGCCGGATCAGCAGCTGCTGCGCGTGCTCTTGGAGGACGACCAGTCGGCCTTCGAACAGGCTCTGTCGCATCGTCTTGTCCAGCACCGGGAGAGCGCACCTCCCGATGCGGCTCCCCGCAGCCTGCTCCCGCAGAAGACCATCGCCCTGGCCGCACTGGCAGTCCAGGTACACGGCTGGGCGTTGCGCGTCCGATCGGCCTACCTGCCCCAGGCCTTGCTGAGCGCCCCCGAAGGGTGACCTGGACGAGCACGAGGTGACGGTCCGGCGTGCCGACCGCGAGACCCTGCTGCATCCGCGGGTCGGCCACCTGCTTCCCCACGGGGGCAACGGACCCGACGACACGGTGAAGCGGCGCGAACGTGCCTCATCCGCGATCCTTCAGGAACTGTCGCTGGTCGTCCAGGAATCCGTCCGCGAAGAGTGAGCGGGGGGAGAAGAGCGCGGTGAGCGTGGTCTTGACGTCCGACTGCTCGATGGACTGCTTGAGCAGTGAATGGGTCGCCTGCGGGTAGCGCCTGACCGTCAACGCACCGTCTGCGTCCAGCACTTCGCGGTAGACGCGCTCCGTGTCGGCGGTGTCCACGTTGATGTCATGGCCTGCGAGGGTCAGCAGTACCGGTATGCCGCGCAGGGCGCGCAGGTCCCGCGTGGCGTCCGCGGTGTGGTTCTTGGAGATGAAGCTCCAGCGGTCGGCGGTCATGCCGTCCGTTTCACCGCGCGTGGCCTTGACGTACTCCTCGAAGGTCGCGTGGCGTTCCAGCAGTCGGCGGGTGGTGTCGCTCTTGGCGATCGCGGCCTCGGTGCGGGCTGCCGATGCGCCGTCGGCGCGCAGCTCGGCGAGGAGGTTGTAGCGGCCCTGCTGGAGCCAGTTGATCGCGGGCGAGACGGCGATGACGAACTGCACCGGGGTCTGCGCTGCGATCTTCGGCAGGACCCAGCCCGCCTGGCTGGCGCCCCAGAGCCCGATCCGTTCGCCGTCGATGTCCGGGCGGGCGCGCGCCCAGGCGATGGCGGCGGCTGCCTCCTTGGCCCGGTCGTCCATGGATTGGTCGAGCCAGTTGCCGGGTGCGCCTGCGACGCCGGGCTTGTCCCAGGACAGAGAGGCGTACCCGGCCTTGGCGTTCGCTTCCCACATGGGCTTGTAGCCGTCGTCGTGGGTGGCGTCGATGGGACCGTCACCGTGGACGTACACGACCAGGCCGTGCTGCTTGCGGCCGTCCTTGGGGGTGGCCAGTACGCCGTTGAGGGTGTGACCGCCGTGGCGGATCGAGACCCGCTGCTCGTCCATGTCGTAGGAGTGCTGCCACAGCACCACACCGACGCAACCGGCGGCCACGACCAGGACCATGACGAGTGACCACACGACGGTGCGGAGCCCGTGCCGTCGGGGCTGGGTCTTTGCACACATGGGATGACCGCCTCTGTTCGGGTTGGACAGGCACCCAAACTATCAGTGCGGGAACGGTCGTTGTGAATCTGATAGATTTAAGTTCCAGGTTGCAGTGAGAGTTGCAGCGACAAGGGGGGTACGGCATGGCAATGGACGCGACAAGACCCGGAACCGGGCCGGTGACGGTCCAGCGAGGCGTTCCGGTGGGAGCCGAGCGGCGGGCGGCCGAGCTCTACTGGGACGCCTTCGGCCGCAAACTCGGCCCCGCACTGAACCCGCCGGGCAAGGCGGTGCCCTTCATCGCCGCCCACCTGAACGCCGATCGCGCGGTCTGCGCGCTCCTCGACGGGCAACTCGTGGGCCTCGCCGGCTACCAGCTCGGCGGGCGGGCCCTCACCGGGGGGTCGGCCTCCGCCGTGCTGCGCGCGTACGGATGCCTGGGAGTACTGCACCGACTCCCGCTCCTCGCCCTGTTCGAACGCAGGCCGGCCCCCGGACAGCTCGTCATGGACGGCATCGCCGTCGCCCCGGACGTGCGCGGCCGCGGCGTCGGAAGCCTGCTCATCGAGGAAGTGGCCGCCGTCGCGGCGGAGCGGGACTGCCGGGAGATCAGGCTGGACGTGATCGACACCAATCCGCGTGCCCGAGCCCTGTACGAGCGGCGCGGCTTCACGGCCGTACGGACCGAACGCACGCCCTACCTCCGCAGGTTGCTGGGGTTCGGCGCGGTGACCACCATGCACCGCCCAGTCGAGGCGACCGGGCAGAGAGGACCGCGCACGCCGTGACCGACCACGTCGAGATCCCCACCCGCATGCTCGTCCACGCGCTGATCCGGGAGGACGGCACGGTCAGCGCGGACGAGCTGTACACCGTCGCCGCAACCCTCGGCATGAGCGACCAGCAGGTACGGCTGTGCGTCAAACGCCTCGTGGCCGAGAGCCGGTTCACCCACGAGGGCCGCGGTCGCAAAGCAGTGCTGCACGCTACGGAAGCCACCACACAATCCCTGGCTCCCAACGCGGACTTCCTGCGGCACGCATTCCGTCAGGACGCCGGGCTCGCCCCCTGGGACGGCGTCTGGCACCTGGCCGCCTTCGCCGTGCCCGAATCGGCGCGCACGGCCCGGGACGCCCTGCGCGAGACGCTCGTCCACCTCGGCGGCGCCCCGCTCCAGGGCGGACTGTACGTCTGCGCCAACGCCTGGGAACCGTACGTCGAAGACGCGGCACACCGCCTCGGCGCCCACGGCGCGCTCACCCTGCTCAGCACGACGGACCTGCGCAGGGGCGACACCCGAGAGCCTGCCGAACTCGCCCGCCACCTATGGCCCTTGCAGGAGATCGCCGACCGCTACCACCGCCTCAGCCGCATCGCCCGGCCCCGCCTCGACCGGCTCACCGGCTCCGCCGGACTCTCCCCGTCCGAACTGCTCACCATCGCTGTCGAGCTGGCGGCCGAACTCACCCGCGCCATGGAGCCCGACCCGCTGCTGCCGCCTCAGCTCCTGCCCCAGCCCTGGCCCGGCACCCAGGCCCGGGAGCTCATCGCCCGGTGCTGGGCGGCCCTGCCCGAACACGACCACGACGAAGCCCGGCCGACCCTCTTCCGCCTCTACGCCGACATCGCAAGACCGTCAGCCGAATAGTGGGAGCCGGTGACGGGCTCGTACTGTTCTGCGGTGTCTCGGTCGGATTCGGTCAAGATCCAAAAACACGTGCCGGCTGCCGTGGTTCAACGAGGAGGTCACGTCGGGGTCTTGTGGGCGGACGGACGGCCGCGCCCGCTCAGCGCCCCGCCGGCACCCGCCCCAGTTTCTCGGGGTTGCGCACGGCTCCTACGGCCGTGATGCGGGGGAGTCCGTCGGCCATGTCGACGTCTGCGGTGACCACGGCGAACACGCCGGTCGGCGTGGTCAGGACGGCGGCGGGCGCGCCGTCGTACTGCTTGTGCATGCGGACCACCAGCCCGGCCGGATAGCGGCCCGCCGTGGACGCGAAGTACTCGGCGATGGCGGTGGCGCCGTGCAGCGGGACGCGCGGGGTCTCCGCGTGGCCGTTGCCGTCCGCCCACAGCGTCACGTCGGGTGCCAGCACAGCCATGAGCGCCTCCACGTCACCGTCGAGGCAGGCGGCGAGGAAGCGCTCGGTGATCTCACGGGCCTGCCGGCGATCGGGCTCGAAGCGCCGGTTGCGCAGCCGCACATGGCGCCGGGCCCGGCTGCCGAGCTGCCGTACCGCCGTCTCGGTGCGGTCGACCGCCTCGGCGACCTCGGGGAAGCTGAAGCCGAACACCTCGTGCAGCACGAACACCGCGCGCTCCAGCGGCGACAGCGTCTCCATCATCACCAGGACCGCCATGCTCAGCGACTCGCCGAGCAGCGAGGACTCCACCGCGACGTCGGACGAGACCAGCAGCGGCTCGGGCAGCCAGGGCCCCACGTACTCCTCACGCCGGGCCCGGCTGCGGCGCAGCTGGTCGATGGCGGTGCGGGTGACGGCCCGCACCAGATACCCGCGCGGATCGACGACGGCGTCCCGGTCGACGCGCTGCCAGCGCAACCAGGTCTCCTGGACGACGTCCTCGGCGTCGACGACGGTACCGAGCATGCGGTACGAGATGCCGAACATCACCTGCCGGTACCGTTCGAACGGATCCGAGGCCCCGGACGGCTCGGAGACGGCCGTCGCCTCGGCCATGACTCCCCGTTCCCCCAGGATCGGCGCTCGTCGCGCTTGCTCAGTCAACTGACCTGCCGAGTCTACAATCATGACCTTCAACCGCTCGTACCGAATCTTGCCGGGCCCTTGACGAGCGGCTCTGTCACGGACGGTTCTTCGCGGGAGAAGACTGCCGCGCCTGCGACGCGGAGACGATCTCGGGGGCCGGATCGACGGCGTCCGTCACGTACGCCACCGCCCACGCCTCCTTCTGGAGGAAGTGCAGCCCCAGAGTGCTGACCCCGACGACCTGCTCGACGATCCGCCCGTCCTCGATGCGTACGGTGTGCTGCTCGATGCTCGATCCGCGCTCGCCGGTGGGCGCGTTGCCGAAGTACGAGCCGGTGTTGTGCCAGTGCAGCGCGAACCGGAAGGCCGCCCGGGTGCCGTCGGCGCTGTAGAACTCGTCGTGCAGGACGGCACGGACACCGGGGTGGGCGTGGTGGATCTCCTGACAGAACTTCAGCAGGAATTCCACGCCCTTCACCCCCCAGGCGGTGGGTGCGTACATGGTGACGTCCGGGGCGTACAACTTCTCCAGGACAGCCCAGTCCTGATCACCGAGAGCCGTGATGTAGCGCTGGATGACAGTCTTCTCCGACATGGAAATTCCTCCTAGGGAACAGTGCGAAAGGCAGGGATGCTGAGGTCCGGGAAGGGCGGCGAGGGGGGAATTCCTCTAGTCCACGGCCAGGGCAACATCCGCCCCGGCGGCTCCGCGGGCGCTTCCGGCTCCGGTGGCGGGGCCGCGGGCGGCAGGAACAGTGCGAGGGCGGCGGCGACGACGGCCACGGCGACCGTCAGGTCAGGAACAGGCCGTAGCGCACGGCGTCGGTGAGACCGTCGGCGTAAGCCGCGTCCGCGAGCCGGCCGGCCTGCTGCCGCACCTCCTCCGGTACGCCCTTGGCGGCTCGCCGGTTCTGGAGCAGCGCGCCGACCGCCGCCGCGCCGACGACGGCGCCGATCTGCCGGAACGTGGTGAACATGCCGGAGGCGACGCCGGTCAGCCGCGGCGGGATCTCCTGCACCGCGAGGGTGCTGGTGGGCGCGAAGACCAGGCCCATGCCGATGCCGAACACGATCTGGCCGGGGATGATCGCCCACACACCGGAGTCCGCCTGCGCCATGACCGCCGTGAGGGCGATTCCGGAGCCGAAGACCAGCAGCCCGGGGACGAGGATCTTCCGGCCGCCCAGCTTGCCGACCGCGTTGCCCGCCACGGGCGCCACGCACAGCGAGACCAGCGGTCCCGGTACGAGGGCGAGGCCGGCCTCGCCCGCGGAGAGGCCGAGGACGGACTGGAGGTAGAGGGTGAGCGGCAGCAGCACGCCGATGGAGCCGAAGAGCAGCATCGCTCCGAGCGTCGCGGAGACGGTGAAGCCGCGGCTGCGGAACAGATCGAACGGGACCAGCGGACGGCGGTCCTGGCGGGCCCGCTGGTGCAGCGCGAAGAGCCCGAGGAGCGCCACGCCGAGCGCCAGGACCAACGGGATGCTGACGAAGGACTCGATGGTGCCCCAGTCGTAGCGCTCGCCCTCGATCAGCCCGTACACGATCAGGCTGAGGCCGGCCGTGGACAGTACGGCGCCCGGCAGGTCCAGCGAGGTCTGCCGTCCCGTCCGGACATCGGGCACTACGACGAGCGCGCCCACCAGCGCCGCCACGCCGATCGGGACGTTGGTGAAGAAGATCCAGCGCCAGTCCAGGCCGGAGACCAGCGCGCCGCCGACGGTGGGTCCCGCGACGGTGGCGAGGCCCGCGACCGCGGACCACACCCCGAAGGCCGCCCCGCGGCGCTCCGCCGGGAAGACGGCGCTGATCAGAACCAGGGTCTGCGGCATCATCACCGCGGCGCCGAGTCCCTGGACCGCCCGGGCCGCGATCATCTGCCCCGGGGTGTCCACGAACCCGCACACCGCCGAGGCCATCGTGAAGACCGCGAGCCCGGCGGTGAAGGTGCGCCGTGCGCCGAACCGGTCGCCGAGCCGTCCGGAGAGCAGTAGCAGCGCCGCGAAGACCAGCATGTACGCGTTGGCGAACCAGAGGATGTCGTCCAGCGACGCGCCGAGCGCCGCGGCCATCTGGGGGATGGCGATCGTGACGATCGTCGTGTCCAGAAGCGTCATGAAGAAGCCCGCGCAGAGTACCGCCAGCACCAGCCAGGGGTTTCGCTGCCGCGCTTCCGGTGCGTCCGTGCCCATCCCGTCGCCTTTCGTTCGTGGTCGTGGGGGCGCTTCCACAGGACCGACGCAGCCGGGCGCGGAACCGTGACATGGGTGGGGCACCGGATGTGCGGACCGCCCCGACCACGCCCGTGGTGCTGGCCCCTGCGGCGTGGCGGATCGCATGAGTCACCAGTTCACTGACGACGCGTTCGGCGTCCAGCACCTGGGGCCCAGGCACGAGAGATGGCTGGCGGTCTGCGAGGCGGCCCGGCCGCGTCGTTAGCGGCTGGCGTCCGGGCGGTGTAGCGTCGATATTCAGCAGTCGTGGTTCCGAAGTCCCGTTCGCCCGTGATCACGATCATGGGCGTTCTTGCTGTTCAGCGCCTCTCCGGACCAGGGCGATCACCTCCCGGGCCCGCAGGGTGCGAGCCTGGGTTTCCTCGAAGGAGCAGGTCATGGCCAAGGGCACCGTGAAGTGGTTCAACAGCGAAAAGGGATTCGGCTTCATCGAGCAGGAGGGCGGCGGACCTGACGTCTTCGCCCACTACTCCAACATTGCCGCTCAGGGCTTCCGTGAGCTGCAGGAGGGGCAGAAGGTCGAGTTCGACGTCACGCAGGGACAGAAGGGACCGCAGGCGGAGAACATCCGGCCGGCGTGACCACAGTGCCGCGCACGGACCCATCGCCGCTGGGGGTGTGACACACTCCCGGTCACCGGTGCGCTGTCACCGGTGAGCCGTGCATGCGGCTCCGCAAGGCCCGCGTCCCCCGTTGTGCGGGTCGTTGCTTCCGGGGCGGGCAGGCGTTCCCCCGTCGCCTGCCCGCCCCGCCCCCAAACGCGCGCCCGCGAGCAGGCCGCCGCGCGACACGGTGACCACCGGCCACCCCCCCACGGTCATGGTGCGTCGGCCGGCGAGCTGGGCGGCGTGGGCGTTGGGGCGGTAGCCCAGCCCGGCCGCCGCCGTCCGTGCTGCCTCCCGGCGCCCTGCGGAGACACGGGGGTCGTTCGGCATCACCAGGCACCTGGCCAGGGACCGCGATAGGCCGGCTCGGGCCGCGACACCGGGGCTGACGTCGGCGTGCGGATCAGGTCGGCTCAGGCAGGGTGCGCACGGGCCCGTCCGCGCTCGCGTGTCCTACCGGGACTTCCTGGCCGTACGGAACTTGAACACGATGCCATCCATGACTTGGCGGTGATCCCGCCACCTGCCCGGGGCACGGCCCACCGGCGGCAGCAACGGCTCAATCACTGCCCACGCGGCCTCAGAGATTTCCCCATCCACGACCGATCCAACGATCGGATGATCGGCAAGGCACCCCCCTAGGCCTGCCCGGCGAGGGGATGCCTTCACGTCTCGGCGCGGCGGAACTTACGGTTTGTGGGTTACCCAGAGAAGTTCCGCCGGCCAGCGGTGTGCCCAGTCGGGTGGGTCGGTTTTGTTGTAGCCGTTGGGTGTTCCGAGTTCGGGCCGCGGCTCGATGAGGTCGTCGATGATGAGACCCGCGCCGCGCAGGACCTTGACCCAGTCGCCGTAGGTGAGCTGATAGCTGGTCGCGCCGTCGTCTTCGGCGATGGTGTTCAGCCCGAAGTAGTCCTGCTGCAGCGTCGTGGTCACGCGGCTGGCGGCTTCGTCGTAGCAAGCTTCGAACCATGGGCTGGCGACGTTGAACACCAGGCGCCCGCCTCGGCCCAAGACGCGTGCGGCCTGCGGGACGGCCAGGTGCGGGGGCGCCCAGCTGAGCCCACCGAAGTCGCAGAACACCAGGTCGAAACTGTCGGCGGCGAAGGGGAGTTGTTCGGCGGCGCCTTGTACTAGCGGGTAGCGGGCCGCTCCCATCGCGCGGGCCGCTGCCGCGAGTTGGGCTTCGGAAAGGTCGAGCCCGACCACGGTGGCGCCCTCGGCGGCGAGCGCCCTGGACCACTGGCCGGCGCCGCAGCCGAGTTCGAGGACGCGCTTGCCGGTGACGTCGCCCAGGGCGTGCAGGTGCGCGTCAGGGATGGAGTACATGCCCCACAGCCGAGGTGTGGCGCCGATTCGCGGGTCGTGCTCGTGCTGGTAGGCGCTGCTGATCCGGTTCCAGAGCCGCCGGTTGGCGGGGATGCTGTCCACGTGCCGACTCCAGCACTGCCTGCCGGGGGCGGTCAACACGATTAGGGCACTGGCCGGCCCTCGCCTCGGTCCGGCCCTGGCTCGGGCCATGATCCGCCGGACGAGCCCTAGCGGGAGGAGACCGAGGAGGAACATCGCCCGCCAGCCGAACCGGACGCGGTCACCCTGGGGCCTCGCGAGGCCGCTGAAGCCGACGAGGCACTGGCCGTCACGACTGAACCGTAGCGGGACCCGGCGGGTGTGACGTTCCTGACCGAACGGCGGCCGGCCCATCTGCCGCCCGACACCCGGCCGCTGCCGTGGTCGCGACCTACGGTCGACTGCTGCGCCCCGGCAGCGGCCGGACCGATCCGCCGTCGAGGGATACAGGGCATGACGACGTTCAAGCGCCGCCGAGGGCTGACTGAGCGACCCGCGAGTGGGCCAGCCGATCGAGGCGGCGGATGAGAAGGCGTTGACCACGACCTTCACCGACTCCCGGCTCTACGTGGCCATCTCCGACCGGCTCACCCCTTCACGGCAACCTCATCCAGACCGGCACCGAATCCTGCCGCCCCGCCATCACCCGAGCCCGGGCCGTCGCCCAGGACGACAAGGCAGGCTGATCGCACTGGCACTCACTTCACTTGGAGGCGTTGCACCCTCAACCTCATTAAAGGGTCGGGTAGTCGCGGACTGATCCCTAGGGATCATGTGCCTTCGGCTCCGGTAGCATCGGTGCCATGTCTGGTGCTTCGTGCGCGGCTTGCGCCGCGGTGACGAGGACGCTCCGCTAGCGGCGGGGCGTTCCTCTCACTTCTGTTGAACGTTCTGTCGCTCCGTGGTGGGACCGGAGCGGCACGTTCGTGCTGCTCGGAACTTCTTCTGGGCAACGGAGTACTCGGTGTTCTCAGGCATTTCCTTTTCGCTCCGGGACGGATCGTCCCCGGTGCGTGCGTGGCTGGTGCTGTGCTGCATGGCCATGCTGCAGTTCTTCATCGCGGTCGACGTGACCGTGGTCAATGTCGCCCTGCCTACGATCGGCGCCGACTTCGGAGTCGACGGTCACGCCCTGACCTGGGTCGTGGTCGGGTACACGATCACCGGCGGCGGGCTGCTGATGCTCGGCGGCAGGCTGGCCGACGTGCTCGGCAGGCGCCGCATCCTCCTGTTCGGCGCAATGCTCTTCGGTGCCGCGTCTTTGCTGGCCGGGCTCGCGCCATCCTTCGCCGTGCTGGTGGCAGCCCGGCTGTTGCAGGGTGCCGGGGAGGCGATCGCCCTTCCGGCGGCGATGGCGGTGATCGTGCTCATGTTTCCCGAGGGCCCGCGCAGGTCGCGGGCGCTGAGCGTGTGGGCGGCCGTCGCGAGCTGTGGCCTCGTCCTGGGGTTCGTGGGGTCCGGGATCATCACCGAACTGCTCGGCTGGCGGTGGATCTTCCTGGTGTCCGTGCCGTTCATCCTGGTCGTGCTCGCCGCAGTGATCTTCCTTGTGCCGAGCGAACGGCCTGCCGAGCCCACACCGCTGGACCTTCCCGGTTCGCTCTTGCTGATCGCGGCTCCACTGCTGTTCACCCTCGGCGTCGTCGAGGCAGGAGAGGCGGACAGCACGCTGCCCTGGCTGCCGCCAGTGGCGCTGGTCGGCGCGGTAGCGGCCGGGGCCCTGTTCGTCGGGGCCGAGCGCCGTTCGCGCAAGCCGCTCGTACCGCTGAGGTTCTTCCGCAATCGGCCGCGCGTCCTGGCCAACCTCGCCACCGCGCTGCTGAGCGCGGCGCTGTCCACCTCGTTCCTGCTGTTCACCTACTACCTGCAGGACCGGTTGGGCGCCGGCCCGCTCCAGGCCGGTTTGACGATGCTGCCCCTGGCGGTGTCCCTGATTGGGGCCTCGGTGCTGGTTCCCCGGCTACTCGGACGGTGGGGCGCCCGGGCCTGTGTCCTGGCCGGCATCGGCTTCACCATGCTGGCGATGGCAGCCATCGCCCTGGTCTCCTCCCTCGGGGCCACCGGTCCGGCGATGGTTCCGGCCATGATGCTCATCGCCGCCGGGATGGGGTTCGGGATCGTGGGACTGCAGTACGTCGCGGTGACCGGGGTGACCGAAGATGACGCCGGCATCGCCTCCGGCGTCCAGCGAGCCGCCGACCAGCTGGGAGGTTCCACCGGCATCACGATCTACGTCGGCATCGGGTTCGCTCCCGCCCTGGACGGTACCGATCCGTTCCTCGCCAGTAGCCTCCTGGCCATCGCCGGGCTCGCGGCGGCCGGGTTCGTCGCCTGGCGGATCTCCCTGCCCGCCGCGGCGATGGAGGATACCCGCGGGTGATCTTGGGCAGGGCTGCGCCCGTCCGACGGTCCGGCCGGGCGCAGCCCTGGAAGCAACAGGTCCGCGCGAACGAGCCCGCGGTACGCGCGGGAAACGTGGCCAGCCGCGCTCCCGCGACGCGCAGGGCCAGTGGGAGCCCGCCGCACAGACGGACCACATCGCGACCCGCTTCGGGGTCCTCATCTTCCCGGTCCCCGCCGCCGGTCCGTCCGAGAACGCTGCCCAACAGCACCTGGCCGCCCCTCACGATTCCCGCTGTCGCCGGCAGCGCCCCCTGGACGGGATCATCTGCCGGATGCATGGCCCTGCCCCGCAGGGGGCAGGCCTGGGTGACGGCACGCACGCCGCGAAGGCCTTTTTGCAGCTGGCCGGCTCTGCATCAAACATTCCGCTTCAACACGTGGCGGGCGACGCCGCCGGCGACCACAGCGCCGGCGACCACGGCGAGGGCGAGTGCGACGAGGAGCTTCCGCTTTGCGCTGCGGCCGAGGGGACTCGGGGGCGGTCGGGCTGGGGCGGACTCGCGTGACAGGTCCTGTGTGATGCGCTGCCAGACCCGCTCCGGGGGTGCGGCCGACAGGTCCACCAGCTCCGCGCTGCGGGCGGCGGTCACCACGCGGGTCATCATCCGTAGTTCGTCGCGGCAGCGGTCGCACCGCTCGACGTGCCGCAGGGCCTCGGCGTCGTCGTCGGTCGGCGGGGTGTTCCGCAGCGCCAGTTCCACCAGGTGCGCGGGTTCTACGTGGACCACTACGCCCTCCCGTTCCCCGGACCCCGCGTCTCGGCGGGCTCCGCCGTGACGACGAGGTTGGACAGATAGCCGCCCCGCTCGGGGACGAACGGCGGTGCGCAGGTGATGAGCGTCAGGACGGGGGCACCGGACCGGCGGAACACCGAGGAGGGCAGCTCGTCCTTCGGCACGGTGACGCGCGAGACGACGCGGTAGTGCACCGGTTCCGCCCCCGCCCGCCGCACCTCGACACGATCCCCGCGCCGCACGTCGTACAGCGCGGCGAATTCACCGATCTCACCGGTCTCGCTGTCGACGTGCCCGACGAGCACGGCCGATCCCCGCTCACTGCCAGGTGCCGGGCCGTAGCGGTACCAGCCGGCCACGGAGGGCTCGTCGGGCACGGTCATGTCTCCGCGGTTCGTCACGCCCACCGGGCCGACCCGGGCGTCGAGGCCCACGCCGCGCACCAGGACGCGCCGGGGCGGCGGATCCTGCGCCGTGCCGGGGTCCGCCTTCGCGGCCGCCCCGTCCGTACGTCCGGAGGTCGCGGCCACGACGGCGGGCGGGGGCGCGGCCGGGTGTGACGGCCCGTCCGGAAAACCGAGGACGGCTGCCAGAGCGGCAGCCGCCACGGTCAGTCCGGTCAGCCGTCGCGCGCTGTCAGCCACGCCGGCCGGCGACCCTGCGGGCCGCCAGGACGCCCGTCACCGTGACCACTCCGGCCGCGGCGGCCCAGGCCGGCCACGTGTCGGAGGAGTTCGTGGTGACGGCGGCACCGCTGCCGCCCGCGTCGACGCCCTTGGGCGCCGATGCCATGCCGCTGAAGGACTGGGTCTTCAGGGCCAGGTTCTTGTCGCCGGCGCTGCCCCATGCGTAGACGACGTTGCTGGTGCCTTCCTCCAGGCTCAGATCGGCCGGGCCTATGGCCACGGTGTCCGTACCGGCGAGCACCACGTCGGCGTTGACCGTGCCCGCGTCGACCTCGGCGGTGTCCTCCTTCGGGTTGGTGAGGTTGCTGAAGACGGGCTGTCCGCCGGCTCGGACATCGACGGCGGGCGCGGCCGCGACATGGCGGACCGTCAGACGCGCATTGCCGGCGCCGACCTGCGAGACGTCGTTGACGAAGGCCGTCAGCTGGGGCTTGCCGTCGGCGGAGAGATGGGCGGCGACCGTGGCGTTGGCGCCCTCGGGCACCTCGACCTTCTTCTCCAGGGCGGGAGTGCCCTCGGGTCCCTTGCCCGGTTCGAAGATCTGGATGTCGTAGGTCCCGGCGTCGAGGGACTGCGGGTCCGTCACCGTGCCGGGCTTGAAGTCGCTGAGCAGTTCGTCGCCGTTGGCGTACACGTCCACGGTCATCCCCGGGATGCCGTGGAAGACGGACACCATGGCCTTGTCCTGCTTCTCGGCCATGGCGGGTGCGGCCATGCCGAGGGCCAGGGCGCAGGCGCCGGCCGAGGCTGCGACGGCGAGGTGGATTCGGGAGCTCATGGGATCTTCCCTTCAGAAGGAGTCTCCGTACGGTGCGGAGTCTCAGTCCCGTTTCAGGTGTGGGGGCCGCCGCGGATGCGCGGCCGGCGGTGCTTCTTCGACGCGGTCACATGCCCGTGCCGGGAGCGGCGGACTGTTCGATCACCAGGCGCAACCGGTGCAGGCCGCGGCGGGCGTGGCTCTTGACGGTGCCCAGGGGCAGGCCGGTGCGTTCCGCGATCTGCGCCTGGGTCAGGTCCTCGTAGAAGGCCATGCAGAGCACTTCGCGCTGCTGCTGCGGCAGCCGGGACAGGGCGTCGACGAGCAGCACCCGGTCCAGGACCCGGTCCGGGGCCGTCTCGCCCTGCTCCGCGCCGGCGTCGGTGGTGTGGGCGGCCGAGTCGACGAGCGCCAGACGTCTCGTCCTGGCCGCCAGCGCGTCGACGGTCTTGCGGCGGGTGATGCCGACCAGCCAGGCGCCGAGCGGGCCCCGTTCCGGGCGGAAGCCGGACCGCCCGTGCCAGGCGCCGAGAAAGACCTGCTGGGTCACGTCCTCCGCCTCGTGGGCGTCACCGAGCAGCCGGGTGGCCATGGTGTGGACGAGCGAGCCCCAGCGCCGGTAGATCGCGGCGAACGCCTCCTCATCGGCCGCTGCAAGGCCACGGGCCAGCTCCTCCTCGTAGCGCGTCTCCTCCACGGGCGGGGCGAGGGTCGTGGATGGCGTGTTCGTGATCATGGCCTGGTTCCTCCTGCCGAGCGCCGTGCGGGACGGAAGACCGTCTGCCGAACCGCACCGGCCGCGTTGTGCGGAGCGGCGACCATGCGCTCGAGAACCAGTCTTCGGCGCACAAACGACGCAGTACAACATGCATCGATTGTGCGTCGTACAGTGGAGGCATGGCCGTACACGAACGGGATGACGAGGGCGTGCCGACGGGCGCCGGGCTGACCACCGGCGAGGTGGCCCGGCGGCTGGGAGTGGCACCCACCACGGTCCGCACCTGGGACCGCCGCTACGGCCTCGGTCCCGCCGCACACACCGGCGGCCGGCACCGGCGCTGGACGGCCGGGGACATGGCACGGCTGGAGCGGATGTGCGCCCTGACGGCGACCGGCATAGCGCCCGCCGAGGCGGCGCGCATGGTGCGGGGCGATGCCCCGCTCGAAGCGGTCCCCGCCCGGCCGGCCGCCGACGCGGCACCGCGCCCCGCCGTGCGGGCTCGCAGCCGGGCGGGCAGCGGGCTGCGCCTGGGGGACGTGCGTCAGGAATGCAAGGGCATCGCCCGTGCTGCCCTGCGCCTCGATGCCGCCGCGCTGGACGAGCTGCTCGAAGCCACGATCGACGAGCACGGGCTGGTCACCGCCTGGACCGAGGTGATCATGCCGACGCTCCAGGCGGTCGGCCGCAAGTGGGAGAGCTCGGGCGAGAAGTACGTCGAGGTCGAGCACTTCCTGTCCTGGCACGTCTCCGGCGCGCTGCGGCGCAGCACCCCCTCCGCGGTCGCTGACCGCCCGGGCGCCACCACGGTGCTCGCCTGCGTGCCGGGAGAGAACCACACGCTGCCGCTGGAGGTGCTGGCCGCCGCGCTGGCCGAACGCGGCCTGCCGGTACGGATGTTCGGCGGTGCCCTGCCCGTGGAGTCGCTCGTCACGGCCGTACGCCGGACCGGTCCGGCCGCGGTCGGGCTGTGGGCACAGTCCCGTACCACCGCCAGCCGGCCGCTGGCTCAGCACGTCGCCGCTATGGAGTGGGGGGTGCGCGGGGCCCGCCGCAAACCGGTCGTCCTGACGATCGGTCCCGGCTGGGCCGGCCGGACGTCGGCCGGCCTGCCGCGCCCGGCCGGGCTGGCCGAGGCCGTCACGCTTCTGGAGTCGGTCGTGTCGCGCAAGCGCTGATCGGCTGCATCCGAACGCGGCCGACGGCCCCTAAGCGGTGCGGGGAACGAACCGGTGCCGCCGGCCCGGCGGCCGGGAACGGATTGTGGAGATGGCCGGGGTGTGCGTCCTGGGGACCGGTGCCACCGGCGAGCGGGGTGGGACCCGGTGATCCCAGGGCCTGCCGCCGCTTCGGGCGTGGTGGGCTTCGGAGGCGGCGCAATCGGCCTCAGTCTCGAGTCTCGCGCACGGGCTGATCGAGACCGGCGCCGCGACCGTGACCGTGGTGGAGCCGCCGGACGGTCCCGCGCGTCCGGCGGAACGGACCCGATGCTGCTGGGACGAGGACGGCGGCGACTTCGACGAAGCGGTCGCCGCCACCTGGCTCCTGCTGCGGGTGCACGGCCCCCGACGGTGGCGCGCTCACCGTCGATGCGGCCGTCGCGTTACCGCATGGTGCGATCCGCCGCGTACGAACCTCTGGGTGCACGCCCGGCTGGCGTGCTCTTCCGGCGGGGCGTGTGCTGCGCGCGACGGCGCATACGGTGTGCGACGTGCCCGCAGGCGCTGAGGTTCTGCACGGCACTGGGGGCCCGAACCTGACGCCGCGCTCCCGGTACGTGGTCCACTCGCATCCCCCGCGCGCCCTGCCGCCGGCCCGGACGGACCTGCCGCAGCACTTCCGCGGCTGGTTGCGAACAGGACGACCGCGACGGTGATGGCGTCACTCCTGGCGCGGTGAGGCCGGGGACGGGGACCGGGACGGGGGATGCTGCCTCTTCCTTCGCCCGGCGCGGGCCCGTCGGATGCGGGCGGCGCGCGAGGCGCTCCCGCGTCCGCTCGTGCCGCCCGCCGCCCGGGCGATGTTGCGCGCCATGCCGCCGAACACGACGGCGTGGAACGGGGCGACGCTCCACCAGTAGGCGTGGCCCAGCAGGCCGCGCGGATGGAACAGGGCGCGCTGCCGGTACCGGGTGCGGCCCTCGTCGTCGGTCTCGGCGTACATCTCCAGCCAGGCGAGGCCGGGCAGCCGCATCTCTGCGCGCAGCCGCAGCAGATGACCCGGCTCGATCTCCTCGACCCGCCAGAAGTCCAGCGAGTCGCCAACCCTCAGGCGCTCGGTGTCACGCCGTCCCCGGCGCAGCCCGACCCCGCCGGCGAACCGGTCCAGCCAGCCCCGGACCGCCCAGGCCAGTGGAGAGGAGTACCAGCCGTTCTCGCCCCCGATGCCCTCGACCACCTTCCACAGCGCCTCCCGCGACGCGTCGACCGGCCTGTGCCGCTCGTCCTCGTAGAGGCTGCCGCCGGCCCAGTCCGGGTCCGTGGGCAGCGGGTCACTGGGGGCTCCGGGCACCGAGGCGGAGGACCAGCGCGTGGAGACCTGCGCCTCCCGCACCCTGCGCAGCGCCAGGGACAGGGCCTCGTCGAACGGCAGCGGCCGGCCCGGAGCGTCCGGCACGTACTGGGCGATGTCGTGCTCGTGGCAGACGACCTCGTGCCGCAGCGACTCGGTGAGCGGCCGGGCGAGGGAAGCGGGGACCGGGGTGACGAGGCCCACCCAGTGGCTGGACAGCCGGGGGGTGAGGACCGGGACCGGCACGATGAACCGCCGGGGCAGCCCGGCGACGGAGGCGTACCGGGTCATCATGTCCCGGTAGGTGAGGACGTCCGGCCCGCCGATGTCGAAGGCCCGGTCGACGTCGTCCGGCATGGTGGCCGACCCGACGAGGTAGCGCAGCACGTCCCGGACCCCGATCGGCTGGGTGCGAGTGTGCACCCAGCTGGGCGTGACCATGACGGGCAGGCGTTCGGTGAGGTAGCGCAGCATCTCGAAGGACGCCGACCCCGAGCCGATCACGACGGCGGCCCGCAGCACCGTGGCGGGCACGGGGGAGGCGAGGAAAATCTCTCCCACCTCGGCCCGGGAACGCAGATGCGGGGAGAGCGACTCCTCCGGGACGCCGCGTGGTGTGAGCCCGCCGAGGTAGACGATCCGCCGTACGCCGGCGGCACGCGCCTGTTCGGCGAAGATCCGGGCGGCGGCGCGGTCGGTGTCCTCGAACCGGGAGCCGGTTCCGAGGGCGTGCACCAGGTAGTAGGCGACATCGACCCCGCGCATCGCGGCGGCGACCGACTCCTGATCCGTGACGTCCCCCCGGACGGTCTCGGCCTCCGCCGCCCAGGGGTGGTCGCGGAGTTTGCCGGGGGAGCGGGCGAGGCACCGGACGCGATGACCGGCCTCCAGCAGCTCCGGCACCAAGCGCCCGCCGATGTACCCGGACGCCCCGGTGACCAGGCAGTGCAGCCGCTGCCCGGCCGGCTGTCCGTCCGCCGCCATGATCGTGCCTCCCGTCGTCCTCCGCCGTCGTCGTGCCGCCGGATCAGGGCCAGCCTCGGCATGAACACTTCCCCCTCGGCCGCCCCGGCGGATGCACGACACCTGGCACCGCCGGCCGTTCAGCCGGGTGGAGCATCGGCACCGGCCGTCCGAGGGCCCCAAGGAGCATCTGGTCGTTCGGGCTCTCGCCCGGTGCCAGCAACTGGGCTCTCGCCCGGTGCCAGCAGGTATGGGCTATCGAAGCGCCGCCGCCACCAGCCCGCGGATCTCCTGGTCCGACACGGTTCCGCCCCTCACCAGGCGGTCGAAAACCAATCCGTCCACACAGGTCAGCAGCGTGACAGTACGGTCCTCGGCGTCTGCGACGCCTTGCGCGGCCAGGAAGTCGCGCGCGGCTTGTCGTGCTGCGTTCTGGCGCGGCACGAGGATCTCCTGCAGCTCGGGGTGGTGCACACTCTCGATGGCGCACGCGTATCGCGCGAGGGAGCGTCGTCGTCCCTCCCCCGTGAGCCGTTGCTCGACGAAGGCAGCGATCCCGGCCACCATTTCCTCGGCATTCCGCGGCACCGGCGCCTGTTCCCCGATCGCCTGGAGTTCTGCCTGGTCAAGGGCGACCAGACGCCGGACCAGTGCGGTGAGCAGTGCCTGGCGGGTGCGGTAGTAGGCGGAGGTGGTGCCGGGTGGCAGGTCTGCTGCCCGGTCCACCGCGCGGTGGGTCAGTCCCCGGATTCCGGCCTCGGCGAGTACGCCAATGGCCGCATCGGCAAGGACGGTACGTCGATCTGTGGGCATCCCCCTTTTCTACACCTGTAGAGGAGCGAGGTACTCTCCTTCTACAGCTGTAGAAGGATCACGGCAGGGCGGAAGAGGGAGGGCCGGTATGGGTGGCAGCGCGGTGGTGGTGGGCGGAGGCATCGGCGGGCTGGCAGCCGCGATCGGTCTGCGCCTGATCGGCTGGGAGGTGACGGTTACCGAACGCGTCCCCGTCCTCGCTGACGTGGGTGCGGGCATCTCCCTGCACGCCAACGGCATCCGTGCCCTGGACGTCCTAGGCGTCGGCGAGGCGGTGCGCGCGGCTGCGCGGCCGCAGTACACCGGAGGCACCCGTGTCCCTGGTGGCGGCTGGCTGGCACGGATGGACGGGACCACTCTTGAGCGCGAGCTGGGCACGCCGATCGTCGGTATCCCCCGGGCTGTGCTGCACCACCTGCTGCGCGCGGCGCTGCCGTCCGAGTGCCTGGTGGTCGGGGCCGAGGTGACGTCCGTCGACCGCTCCGACCCCAACCGGGTCCGGCTACTGCTCGGGGACGCCGCCCTGGAGGCGGATCTGCTCGTGGCCGCCGACGGAGTGGGCAGCCGGCTGCGCGCCCAGCTGTTCCCTCAGCACCCCGGCCCGGCCTACAGCGGGTCGACGGTGTTGCGCGCCATCACCGAGCGTCCGGTCGAGGTGGACAACGACTTCGAGCTGACCTGGGGGAGGGGCGCCGAGTTCGGCCACATCGCGTTCGCCGACGGCCGGGCCGAGTGGCATGCAGTGCTCAACTCGCCGCCCGGGGTGCGGCACGCGGACTCCCTCGCCGCGATGCGCCGCCGCTTCGGCGATTGGCACGATCCGATTCCCGAGTTGCTGGGTGCGACCCGGTCCGACGCCGTTCTGCACCACGACATCCACGAACTGGTGACGCCCTTGCCCTCCTTCACCGCAGGCCGGATCGTCCTGCTCGGTGACGCGGCCCACGCCATGACCCCGAACCTGGGCCAGGGCGCCTGCCAGGCACTGGAGGACGCAGCCGTGCTGGCCGCCGCACTCGCCACCGAGCCCACCGTCGAATCGGCGCTGGCCCGTTACGACACCGAGCGCCGCCCGCGCAGCCAGTCCGTCGCCCGCGCCGCCCGCCAGGCCGGCCGGATGGGCCAACAACTGACGCACCCCCTGGCCGTCGCCGTGCGCAACACTGCTCTCCGGCTGGCCCCCTCCCGCGCGACCGTCCACACCATCCTGCGGCATGCCGGCTGGACACCGCCGGGCCTGGGCTGACGGCACCGGACCCGCTCCACGGCCGGTCAAGAGGCGCTTCTTCGAGCGTCGCTTCGCGATGGGCTGCGGCCACTCCTGACGGCCGTGACGCCCCAAACCTGGCTGTTGTCAGACGGGGCCTGCCCTCAAGGAGCCTCAACACCGCACTGCCCCGCAGCGTTGCTACTTCTCATCGAGATTTTCGGGCCCGGTGATCGCTAAGTGCTGTCCAAAGCCGTCGACAAACGTTCCCCGCTCCCACTTACAGAACCACACTGTCTTGGGGAGCGACCGGTGGGCGTGCATGTCGGTGTGCAAGACCGACGCCGACGGCTGTGAAGAGGACCAGCGCAGGAAGTCGCGACGACACACCAAGTACGTAGTGTCTCGGTGATATCCGGCCACGGAGGCTCCGCAAAAACTCGTTTGCCGGACGAGGGGGGACCACTGCTACCTTTCCGGAGGCCGTGCGAGAGACCGAGGAGGTGGTACCCGTGAACACAGTATCGACATGGGTGCTCCCCTCCGGGGTCACGGTCGGGCGATAGACAGGTCGTCCGGGAGCGCCGTTCCAGTGCACTCCCGAAAGGCACGACCATGCATTTCACTTCCGAGCAACACCTCGACGACGGCGTCCTCGAACGCGAATTTACCCTCGGTGAGATCCCCGGCATCCTGTGGACACCCGCATCCGCATCAGTGCCGCTGATCCTGCTAGGCCACCCTCCCCTCGGGCTGCGCAAGATGTACCCCCGATTGGTGGCACGGGCCCAGCACTCCGCGGCGCAGGGTTTCGCATCGGCCACGATCGAGCTCCCCGGAAGCGGCGACCGGCCCCGTTGGCCCGCCGCCGAGCAGGCCCGCGCCGACCTGCGCCGGGCGATGGAGGCCGGCGAGCCGGTCAGCGACGAGATCGTCGACGCCCTCATCCTCCCGCTGGTCGAAAAGGCGGTCCCGGAATGGCAGGCCACCCTGGACGCCCTCCTTCCGCTGCCCGAGATCGGCGGCCCGGTCGGGTACTCGGGGGGAGTGATCTCCATCGGCATCCGGCTTGCGGTGGTCGAGCCGCGCGTCGTGGCCGCCGGTTTCTTCGCCGGAAGTTTCGTGCCGCGCGCCATGTTCGAGGAGGCCCGCCAGGTCACTATTCCACTGCACGTCCTGCTGCAGTGGGACGACGAAGGGAACGACCGGCAGGCGGCCCTGGACCTGTTCGACGCCTTCGGCTCCAAGGAGAAGTCCCTGTACGCCAACATGGGCGGGCACACCGGCGTCCCGCAGTTCGCGGGAGACGCCGCGGCCCAGTTCTTCACCCGACACCTGAAGTGAGGCCGGGCCGCCAGACCGGCAGCAGACGCTAGTTGATGTCGGTCGGCATGCCGCACATCGAGGACAGGTCCCGGCCCTCCGCAGCACTCCACACCGTGGGCCCCTGCTGAACTCTCGGCAGGGGCCCTGATCGAGAGCCCCCTGTAACTGATGGCCTGACACTGCGACTACGACATGTTGCGAACGCCCTCGTCGCGCGGCTTGTTGCCGCCTGTCGACGAGCCGGACGGTTCGTCCGAACCGAACGTGCGAAGCATCCAAAGACGCCGCCAGATCACCGCCGTGGCAAGGCCCAGGCACAGCAAGGCCAGAGCCGAGGTGCCGTAAACCGGCAGATTCGCTGGCGGGTCTTCCACCCAAGCACGGCCAGGATTCGAGACGGGTCATCACGGTCGTACGTGACGACCAGTGCGGCATCGGTATGCATGTCGGGATACATCCCGGCGTAGTCCGAAAGCTTGACCTCGCTACCGGCCCTTGGCCCGCTCACGAGGCGAACCTTCACGTACTTCGGTTTCGAGTCGACACCCACGACTGTGGCTGCGGAATTGACTCCGCGGGAACGCAGGTCCTGTACCAGGGAATGCGAAGGGAGCCAGAGGCCAAGAGTCATTCCGACGCACAGCAGAAATACCCCCGACATGGCCAGAATCACGCGACGCTGCGGGAGCTTGGGCCGCGGCTGCCACCTCACGCCGCAGGGCGGCCACCAACTTACCGAACTGGCGCGGGCCCAGTCCGGAGAACGGCGTTATCCAGGACGGCTCCGACGCCGTAATCGCACCAGCCACACCGTGTTCATCTAGCCTGTGGGCAGGCAACACCTAACGTCGGCTGCGCAGCAGCGACCCGAGCGCCAGGCCGGCGCCCAGACCGATCAGGGCACCGACCGATGTCCGCAGCGCGGGCGACGCCCCCGCAGGCGGCACGGCAGGCGGACGGGACGCAATGGTCGAGCGAGTCGGCGGTCCGGAAGCGACAGCCCGAGCGTGCTCCTCGCCCACGATGGCCAGGAAGCGACGACCGACCCGGCTTGCGGACGTGCTGGGGATCCACGAGGTGTGAGCCCTGCTCCAGTAATGTCGGCCAGCCTCTCCGGCGAACATCCCGGCGAGCATGTCCCGCAGCAGACCTTCGCGAATGGTCCCGATCTCGAAGCCCATCCACGCGTAGTTCATCATGAGGTCGGCGTAGACATGCCGCTTCTGCTCATGCGGATCGACGATGTCAGTGTCGCCCCACACGGGCTGGAAGAGCGGCATGTCGTCGAGTTCTAGGCGGACGAGCTCCAGGTAGTAGCTGCGAATCCCCTGGACCTGCTCCGCCCTCGCCTGCCGGTTCTGCACGACCAGGGAAACAGCGACGCCGGCCAACGCCAGCGCCGAGACGATCGCCGACGTGAAGCCGTACGCCGCGCCGATCTGACTCAGCCTGTTCCAGTCCACGCCCTTGGAGCCGGATAGTGCCTCCAGCACGAAAGGCGACAACAGCACCACCGTCAGCGCAACCGCAACGACGCCAACCAGCCCCAGAACTCTGCCTGCTCGGCGAGCCACCGATGCTGCAGCCGCGGACCCATGACTCACTATCAGGTCAATCACCCCCAGGCGCGCTGGTCCCCGTGACCAGGTCGAGCCTGAGGCAGCCTACTTCCAGCTGCCGTGCTCAACATCACCCGCCCGCACAACCTCATCCGCACCGGATAGACGGACAACTCGCTGTCGGACGGACCACAGCCACACCAGCTAAAGATCATTTACCGGACGGCCCTTAGAAGCCACCTAGCTTCAGAACGAGCAGCACGCACTCAGGAGGACAGCGAATGACCGTAAAACCGATCCCGAGCGGCTACCACACCGTCACGCCGTGGATCATCTCGCGCGACACATCTGGGCTCATCGACTACCTGAAAGAGGCGTTCGACGCAGAGGAGATCGCCCGGGTCGTCGGGGACGACGGCCGGATCGGACACGCGGAGGTACGGATCGGCGACTCGATCGTCATGCCGTTCGACGCGCCGCCGCACTGGCCGCCGACGCCCGCCTTCCTGCGCCTGTACGTCGAGGACGCCGACGCCGCGTACCGCAGGGCCGTCGCGGCCGGCGGTACGTCCGTGACGGAAGTGACACACCTCTTCTTCGGTGACCGGATCGGACGGGTACGCGATCCGCTGGGCAATCTGTGGTGGCTCCAGACGCGGGTGGAGGATGTCAGTCCGGAGGAGATGGAACGCCGTCTGGGCGACCCGAAGTGGGCCGAGGCGATGGCATACGTCCAGGGTGCCGACTTCTTCCCGGGGGCCTCCGGCTTCGGGGGATGACTCACCCGCACCGGTGTGACGACTGCAAGCAGGGAGCCATCACCGCCGAACGCCAAGCCGAGCACACCGAGCACGGGCACCAGGAGCAGGATTAGGCCGTGCCCAGGCAGAAGACCGGCGGCCCCTGGCTCTCGCGCTTCCGCACCTGACCCGGACAGCTCCGGCCAGGGAGCGCGGGGTACCCCAGGGCGGCTCCGGGACTCGGGCTGTCGGCGGCCGCAAGGCTGCACACCAGCGGGCACAGGCCTGAGCGGCGGTGACGGGGGCGGCCTTCACCAATGTACTGCTCCGCACACCCTCAGCCACCGAAACGTCATAACGCAGCGAAACGGCCTGAGGCGGCACTAAGATCTCCGAACCGAGTACCAGGGGGCAATGTGGTCATCGACGTAGTCGACGCCGTCAGGCTCGCGAAGGCGCACCGGCGGAGGGACAGGCGTCTGCTCGAGTGCCAGGAGGAGCTCGATCAGCGGGCCGCCGAGGAGGACGCTGCCCTGCAGAAGGCACGACAGATGCTCTACGACGAGGCCATCGTCCCCTTCCGTGACGTTTTTCAGCGTCTCAAGCGCGTCGATCTGGTTGAGCTGGCCGCGATCGAGAGGCCAACCGTCGGCGGCAAGGTCGGCATCGAGCCTCGGCGGTCGCGCAAGATTGCCGTGCTGCCCGCCGTCCGCGGGCTGGCAGGTGGCGCGCTCGTGATAGCCGTCCCGCTCGTCGTTGGTCACGCTGCCAAGGCAGGCCCCTATCGTGCGGTGCAGTGCTTCGGCTCCGCCTCGACCGGCAGGCCGATCAAGACGCTGGGCGGGGCGGCGGCTCGCAACGCCGCGGAAGCATGGTTTGGCCGCGGATCTATTGCGGCGGGCGGAGGCGGGAGGGCGGCTGGGAAAATGATGCTGGACAAGATCGAAACAACTTCGGTCAACCTCACGCGGGAAGTCATCGCGAAGTGGCAGATCCAGGGGCTCGAAGACAGCCAGCAGAAGAAGGCCCGGGACCTGGATCGGCGCGAGACGGAGATGGGCGAGGCGCAGGACGCGGCGTCCGCGCTGCATGAGCGCAGCAAGGACATGCGGCGCGTTCTGCACGACCTTCGGTTCACGCTGGTGGGACGGCTCCCGTCATTCACCGCGCTGGTCGAAGCGTGCGACGACCCTGCCCGATACGACTCCCGTCGGCGCGCAGAGGTGGCGGCGATGGTGGATCTCGACGGCCTCGCCGTCATGGTCATGGAATGCCCGATCATCGACGCGGAGGGACGGATGACCGAGGAATCGGGGCGGGTCATCGCGGACGCCGAGGCCCGATTGCGGGCGATGGAGACCGAGTAGCCGCTCCTTGCACGACCTGATCACCATGGTCGGTGAACTGCGCACGCGGGTGTTCCACGTCTTCGCCGCGCTTGGCGGAATTGATCCGGGAGCTGATCATCTCCGGCATTCGCGATGGTCTGGACGCCGCCCGCGCCCGCGGACGGGTCGTCGGCCGTCCCACCGTCGTCAACGACGACATCCTCCGCGTCGCACGCGACCTGCTGCCCAACCCCGAGCATTCGCCACCTCGATCGCCAAGTTCCTCGGTCCGGCCCTGGCCGCACTACAGCCATCCCCGACCTCTGCGAGCCGCGGGCTGATCGCTCCACCCCGGAGGTAAGCACACGCTGCGGCTGATCGTCTTCATGAGAGAGGCGCGCTCCAGATTTTTCGGAGTTCGGCGGTCTGAGGATGTCGAGAACGTGCCACCGGCTCCGTCCCAGGGACATCAGCGACCACCACCGGCCGCACAAGGAAGAAGGAGAAGCCAGCATGGCGATTCAGCGGATGGACAACGTCGGCATCGTCGTCGAGGACATGGATGCCGCCATCGCGTTCTTCGTGGAACTCGGCATGGAGCTGGAGGGCAGGGCGGAGGCCAAGGGCCTCGTCGCCGACCAGTGCACCGGACTCGACGGCGTCCGCTGTGACATCGCGATGGTCAGGACCCCGGACGGCCACAGCCGGCTCGAGCTGGCGAAGTACCGCAGCCCCGCGGCGATCAGCGCCGGGCCGCGCAACCGGCCGCACAACATCCTGGGCACGCACCGCGTCATGTTCGCCGTTGATGACCTCGAGGACACGGTTGCCCGCCTACGTCCCCACGGCGCCGAACTCGTCGGCGAGATCGCCCGGTTCGAGGACAGCTATCTGCTCTGCTACCTCCGCGGCCCGGAGGGCATCATCGTCGGACTGGCGGAGCAACTGCGCTGAGAGGGAAGAACCGAACCGTGCAGCCGAACGAGATCATCGAGGCTCTGAACCGCCCGATCGGCCAGGAGCCGCGGGCCGTGACGTGACCCGCTCGCCGGCCGAGGGCGACCAGTCGCTCCGTTGAGCCCGGTTGCCAACAGGGCGAAGCCGGCTGCGGCCACGACGAGCCCGGAGGCCGTGCCGCAGGTGGCGCCGGCGCTGGCGGTGGTGTCGTCGACCAGTCCCTGGGTTTCGGCGCGGGTGGCCAGGGGACGCCGTCGGTGACGATGGCGGTGCCACTGCGCAGGCCGAAGTTCCAACCCAGCCGAGCAGGACGAGGGCGAGGGCGAGCAGTGGCACGGAGTCGCCCGGTGCCGTGGCGGCGAGGACGCCGGCGGCCAGGAGTCGGTCCTGTCAGACGAAGGTGAAGTGCGCAGCGGCTTCGGCGGGCGTGATTGCTTGGCGGCGTCCCGGGACATCGTGGACGGCGGTTGCGCCCTCGGAGCGGAGCTGATCGGCACCGGCGTCCCGGGTCATGACGGCGGCGTAGGCACGGACGTCCGCGGCGGTGAGGTCCGTGCGGCCTCGCTGGGTGTACTGCTGGAGGAGGTCGGTGACGTCCGGGTCGAACCGCAGCATGGTCACGGGGGCGTTGAAGCGCCTGGCGATGGCGATGAGCCGTGCGCGCGCCTGCGGCGTGACGTTCGTTGACTCGGCGACTGCGCTGTGCCCGGTGGCGAGCCTGGCGACGATCCTCTGGTCACGTTCCTCGAAGATCCGTGCGTCCGCCGCGTCGGATCCCGCTTCCGCGGTTGAGGTGCCGAAAAGCTCCGCGCGGATCTCGTCGCTGGACACCACGGCTTCCGGGTCGATCTGCCGGCGCGCGACCAACGCCCGAACGAAGCTGGTCTTGCCCGAGGCCGGTGCGCCGACGAGGACGACGAGTCCTGCCGGCACTCGGATGACGGGCGCGCGAGCACTGAGGTAGAGGTCACCCGCGCGGTCGAGGGCTTCCTCCGGGGAGCCGGCGGGCAGTCCGCTGGGCAGGATGCTGTCCCGGTAGCTGTCGTTGCTGGCCATGTAGAGGGCGAAGCCCCACGTGTGCGGCACGCCGGTGAAGCGCAGCCGGCACAGCGGCAGGTTCTCCCCGCCGGGCAAGTCGGCTGTCACGTAGGCGAATCCTGTGCGGAAGCGGACGGTGATGGCTTCCACGTGGGGCCAGCATTCGCGGGCGTGGCGGTTCAGACGCCGGCGCAGGTGGTGCTGTATCGATTCCGGTGGGTTCCTCCGCACGGGCCCATCCTGCCGGGTGCGGCGGCGGCCCGCCATGATCGTTGGCCGTGGAGGGTGGGCGACGGGCAGGGCCAGCAGTGGCGGTGGCGATCGATTCGTACGGACGGTGGCCTCGGTGAAGTCCGAGGTGCGGGCCCGGATCGTCCTCGCGGCGGCGGACGGACTCGCCAATGGCGCGATCACCAGGGATGGCCGTCGCATCCAGATCGGCATCTGGAGTCGGGCTCTTGCCGCGTACGGACCGGGAGTTCCGGCGCCGGAACGACAGGCCTCACGACAGCAGCATCCGCGTCCATATGACGGCCAGGAAGGTGCAGGCGAGCGCGAACAGGCTCTGTACGACGGCGCTGACCGGCATTCTCAGGCGGGCGTGCACCACGGCGCCGGTCACCGCCAGGGCCGGAACGCCCCAGACGACGAGCCACATCAGGACGGGGACGTCGCGGGAGTGCACGGTTGCGGAGGGGTTCGACGACTTCGCGCTGCCCATGCCGACCATGACGAACAGCAGCGCGGCGACTACGACGATGACCGCGTCCGCGATCAGGAACAGCAGGGCTACCGCGATGTCGATCAGCCGGGAGGGGCGTTCGCGGGTTTGAGGAGGCGTCGGGGTGTCCTGGTCGTCCGCGGGCGGTGAGGCCATGACCAGACTGCACCACGGAATGGCGTGTTCGGCATCGTCCGGGACCGGATAGCGACCCGACTGTGACCAGCAGTCACCACGACCAACAAGGAGCCGTGCCTCAGCTCGCCCTGCAAGGTCCGGCCGGCCGACGCCGATGACCTACACTTAATCATCTACGGAAGATAGTTCTTCGGAAGATGAGTGATGGCTGACCTGAAGCTGCTGTACCGGGAGCTGGTCTCGCTGGAGATCGAGCTGTGGAGCGGCATCGAGGGGCGGTTGCGGGCCGAGTACGACCTGCCGTTGACCTCGTTCGAGGTGTTGCACCTGCTGTTGCGTCGGCCCGGGCCGCGGATCCAGGACATCGCGGAGGAGTTCTCGATCACGGTGGGCGGCACGAGCAAGGCGGTCGACCGTCTGGAGGCTGCGGGCTTGTGTGAGCGGCGGGCCAATCCGAACGACCGCCGTTCCTCGGTCGTCGAGCTGACGCCTGAGGGGCGCAAGCTGGTGGACGGGGCGCTGAAGGTGTTCGAGGAGGAGCTGGACCTGCGGATCGGGTCGGTGATTCCCGAGCGGTCCGTGCGCGAGGTGACGGCGGTCCTCACCACGCTGCGGGCAGCCGGGCGGGCCCTGGACGCGGAGCGGAAGGCCGCCGGACAGACGCCGGTGCCGGGCGGGCGGGCGCCGAAGCAGCCCGGCCGGCCGGCGTCGTGAGCCACGACGGCTGCGCAGTGCCCGTGGGCTGACAGGCCGCTGCCGGGAGACTGTCTTCACCCGGCCCCGCCCCCTCCGCCCACGGGTCAGTCGGCGATCCCGTCGAAGGCGATGACTTTGTCGATGTGGCCGTGGACGAGGACGTTGCCGGGGCCGCCGTTGCGTGCGGCGTACTCCTCGGCACGGTCGTCGCCCATGTAACGGGCACCGAGGAGACCACTCCAGCGCAGCATGTCGTCGGGGTCCTCGGAGATCTCGGCGCGGCCTTGGAGCAGGACGAACGCGTACGGTGGCCGGTCTTCGTCGACGCAGAGGGCGAACCGTCCGTCACGGGCGAGGTTGCGGCCCTTGACCCCGTCCTTCTCGGTGGTGAGCACGATGTCATCGCCGTCGAGGAGGAACCAGACCGGTGTCACGTGGGGGCTGCCGTCGGCGCGGACGGTCGACAGCTTGCCGGTGCGCGTGCCGTGCGTGACGAACGCCCGCCACTGCTGCTCCGTCATCTTCCGCATGTGGGTGCCTCGCGTTCGTACGGATCGGCTCGTGGGTGTCCGGGGCCCGACTGGGCCTCGGACACCCGGAGGCTCAGCCCCAGAAGGCGTCTTCGGCCGCCAGGTCGCCGGAGAAGAGCCACATCTCGGTGATCTTGCCGCCTGTGATGCGCAGGAGGTCGATGCCGTCCATGTTCATCGACGCGTCGTCGCGGCGGCCGCTGAAGTGGATGGAGGCGGCGACCAGATCGTCGTTGGCCATGAGCGTGTGGATCTTGTCGATGGCGAAGGTGCCCCGGCTGGTCTCCATCATGCCGCCGAGCATCTGGAAGACGGCGTCGCGGCCCTTGTGCTCGCCGGAGAACTGGTTGGCCCCGGGCTGGTGCCAGACGATCGCCTCGTCGAGGAGTTCGCCGAGGGCGGCCATGTCTCCCGTCTGTACGGCCTGGAAGTAGGTGCGGGCGATGTCGATGTTCGGGCTGCTCATGGTGCTTCCTCCACGGGTGTTGGTGCGGGTGGTGGCTATCGGGCGAAGTCGAGGCGGTCGGCCAGGCCGGCGTCGGTGAACGCGGCCTCGATCTCGTGGCGGCCTTCCTTGAAGTGGGCCCAGCTGTCGAAGTGGGCGGGGACGATCCGGCGGGCGCCGAGCAGCTTCGCGGCCCCGGCACCCTGCGCGCTGTCGAGGGTGAGCAGGGCGCCGTCGAACGCGAAGGCCATACGGGCACCGCCGAGGAACAGGACCGCGGTGTCCACCGGAGCGAACTTCTCGGCGATCTCCTCGACGTGCTCCAGGGCGGCGTTGTCGCCGCTGACGTAGACCGAGGGCAGGTCGTCGGAGGTGAGCATGAAGCCGACGACGTCGCCGGAGATCGGCTCGCAGCCGACGGGGCCGTGCCGGGCGGGCAGGCCGGTGACGGTGACGGTGCCGCCGTCGGGCCGCTTGAGCTCAGCCCTCTGCCAGAAGGCCAGCCCCTGCGCGTTGCCGCCCAGACGACCGGCACCGCTGACCGTGGTGAAGACGACCGGCACCTCCGGCAGGAAGGCGCGGCCGGCGTTGTCGAGGTTGTCGTCGTGCTCGTCATGGGAGAGCAGAACGGCGTCGACGCGGCCCAGGTCGGCGGCGGTGACAGGTGACGGCTCGGTCTTGACGAGCTTGTGGCCGCCGGGGAGGGGCATGAGGTACTCGCCCGGCGGGTCGAAGGTCGGGTCGGTGACGAACCTCAGCCCGCCGTACTCGATCACGGTCGTCGGACCGCCGTAGACACGGACGGGGATCTTTTCGCTGGCGGCGCTGGCGCCGGACATCGGGAACCTCCAGGCGGTGAACAGTAGGACGCGGCCCTGCGGGAACGGTCAGGCGGCGGGTACGGAGAACACGCCGAAGTGGTTGCCGGCGGTGTCCCGCAGCCGGGCGAAGGCGAAGCCCGCAGAGTCGGAGACCGGCCCCATGAGGACCTCGGCGCCGAGCCCCCGGCCGCGCTCGACGGTCTCGGCGACGTCCTGGACGAGGACGTAGAAGACCGCGTAGTCGGGAAAGGCGCCCTCCGAGTCCCACACGCCGCCGGTCGGCTGCTGGGCGCCCGGCGGCATCACCGAGTGGTAGGTCACGCCAGGGGTGTTGGTGTTGAGGACGTACTTCCAGTCGAAGAGCTCGCCGTAGAACTCCTTGACCTTCTCCGGCTGGTCGGTGCCGAACTCGAACCAGGCGACCGAGTTGAAGGCCGGAACGGTCATGACACTCACTCCTTACGCTCCCTGGGGAGCTGAACGTGACTCTCTGAGGCAGATGGAATCCAGTCGGTTACCGCCGCGCCCTGTGGGTGCCCGCAGGAACCGGCGAGGGTGAGGGGCCCTGAACCGGTCCGACGTCGTCCAGCAAACCATTTACATTCCACGGAAGCAACTTCCATAGATTATTGTTCCATGGGTGTGGGTTCGGTGCTCTTCGGCCGGCCGGCCCTCGGACAGCGGAGGAACCCGGCGTCTCGCACACGGACGGTCGGGTCAGCGGGAAGGAAGTGGCCATGGAGCCGGTCGAGATCGAGGCGAAGACCCTGATCCAGAAGTCGAAGACACCGTCGAACGACTACGTCATCAACCCCTACACCGGCTGCGTGCTGGGCTGTGCCTACTGCTTCGCCAGCTTCGCCGGGCGGCAGTTCGGCCGATCGGCGCAGGAGTGGGGCGACTACCTGTACGTGAAGAAGAACGCGGTCGAGCTCGCCCGTAAGGAGCTGGCGAAGATGCCGGAGGACAAGCGCCGGGGCACGATGCTGCTCAGCTCGGTCACCGACCCCTACCAGGGCCACGAGACGAAGTACCGGCTCACCCGTGGCATCCTGCGCGAACTGGAGAGGGTCGAGTATCCGGGCCTGGTCCGCATCCTCACCAAGTCACCGGTCGTCACGCGTGACATCGACCTGCTCACCAGCCTGCCGCGCGCCGAGGTCGGCATGAGCGTGACCACCACCGACGACAAGGTCAGCCGCTGGCTGGAGGTGCGCGCCCCACTCGCCTCCCGCCGCCTGCGCACCCTGGCCGAACTCAAAAAGGCATGCATCCCCACCTACGCCTTCGTAGGTCCGCTCCTGCCTCACTTCGCCACCCAGCCCGAGCTCTTGGACGACCTCTTCGGCCGGCTCGTCGACGCGGGGGTGGGTGAGGTGTTCATGGAGCACATCAACCTCAAGCGGTACATCCGCGAGCGCATGGACCAGGTCCTCGCCGGCGAGCCCGAAGGCGTTCGTGAGGCGTATCTCCAGGCGCGGACGAAGGAGCATCGCGATCAACTCGACGCGATCGTGGCGGAGTTGCTGGACAAACATGGTCTGCGGCTGCGCTTCGAGGAGGTCGTTCACCACGACGACAACGACTCCCTGCGGCAGAGGCTCAGATCCTCGCAGTGACCGCGTCCGCGCCGCCGGGCGGGCGGACCTTCATCAGGCGGTGACGTCGGCCTCGGGATCCGGCACCGCCATGGCCCAGGTTCCCATGGCCTCCAGGACTTCGCGCAGCCCCTCGCCGAGAGGGGTCAGCGCGTACTCGACGCGCGGCGGGATCTCCGCGTAGGTCGTGCGGGTCACGATGCCGTGCCGCTCGAACTGGCGCAGCCGACTGGTCAGCGTGTGCGGGCTGATGCCGGGCAGGGCCTCGCGCAGTTGGGTGAAGCGGTGGGGGCCGTGCAGCAGTTCGCGCACGATCAGGGTGGCCCACGGCCCGTTGAGCAGGGTGAGGAACCGGGCGACACCGCACTCGGGGAGACAAGGATCAGTCACGTTTTTGACCGTACCCCCATTAGTGCAGTTGATGTAACTGGTGCGTCGCATGCACTAATGGGCGCCATGACCTACGTGATTCATGGCGCCACCGGCGCCCAGGGTGCCCCCGTCGTCGCTGCTCTCGCCGCCGCGGGCAAGGCCGTTACCGCCCTGACCCGAAACGCCGACGCCGTCGTGGACGGCGCGCAGCGCGTCGCAGCCGTCGGCTACGGCTCCACAGCGGAACTGACGGAGGCATACCGCGGCGCTGACGGGGTGTTCGTCCACCTGCCGGTGGTCTCCGAGGAGGACCGCCAGACCTACGCGCGCAACATCGTCGCCGCCGTCCGCGCAGCCCGCCCAGCCCGAGTGGTGTTCTCCACCAGCGGTGCCCCGACCGACCCCGAAACCGGCGGCGCGACCGCAGCACTGGTCAGCGGCCTGGCGGACATCGGGGTGTCCCATGCGGTGATCGCGCCCACGTTCTACCTGGAGAACCTGCTCATGCCCTACGTCATCGACACGGTCCGCGAGCGAGGCGTGCTGCCCTACCCGATCCGCGCCGACTTCCCCGCCTCCTGGGCGTCACACCTGGACGTCGCCGACGCCGTCCTCGCTCTCTTCGACCGCCACGACATCACCGGCGTGGTCTCCGTCGGCCAGTTCCCGGCGATCACCGGACCGGACCTGGCCGAGGCGTTCGGTGCCCACTTCGTCCAGGACGTGGTCTTCGAGCAGATCACCCCCGAGCAGTTCCGCCGCTCCGTCACACCCCTGATCGGCGAGGGCCCCGCCGCCGACGTGGCCGGAGCCTACGCGGCCATGAGCACACTTCCGGACCGCTCGATCACACCCGAGAACTCCGCCCAGAAACTGCTCGGCATCACCCCCCGCACCACTGGTCAGTGGCTGACCGACATCGGCCTCTGACCCGAACCGCTGTCGGCTTCGGCCGAGTTCGTCGACAGGGCTTGGCAAGCCGCCGTACTCGACGGACGGTCTGCCAAGCCCTCAAGTAGTGCCGACCGGCCGCGCCAGGACCCGCCTCGGCACCATGCCGCGTGCCCTCTGCGGTCGTGGGCCGGCGCCCGGCCGGTGGCCGTTCGCGACGCACGGGAGGGCGGGATCTCGGCGGGCAAGCGCAAGACGAATGAGGCGGGATGGTCGACCGGCCTGCGCGGTGCACCGGACAGCGGGCTGCTCCTCTGGCTGAGGCGCCCGCCGCGGCCGCCTCGGTCCAGTTCGTGCCGCTGCCCCCCGCGTACGCGAACACCATGAGCCGCTCAGCCGGTGCGCATCCGGATGGAGACACACGCCAGGGTCCACGAAGGCCATGTGGCGCTCGGGCCCTGACGGATCGAGACGGGATTGACCGCTGGACCATCCGGTTCAAGGCACCCGAGGCCCTGCGGCCCGCTGCCCCGGCAGGGTGCTCGTCTCTGTCAGGCCCGTGGCAGCATGCCGAAGGCTTTGTCACCCGGCTTGAACGGGGTGACTCCGGTGCCGACGGCCTCGACGACTCCGCAGATGTCGTCCGGGCACCACTGGCCGCCCGATCCCGTTTCGCACGGAGTCCTGAGTCGGTCTGCCTTCATTCTCGGTCGGTCTCACAGCGCGCCCTTCAGCGCCCGTGCCTGCCTCCGCCAGAACTCCCGCGAGACCTCGGCCTTGGGAAACACGAGGTCGAAGCCGTGGAAAGCGCCGGGGACGACGTCGAGGTCGCAGGGGACGCCGCTGTCACTGAGCCGGCGCGCGTACGCGACGTCTTCGTCGTGGAAGAGATCGAGGGTGCCGACGCCGATCCAGGCCGGGGGAAGACCGGTGAGATCCTCGCGGCGGGCGGCGGCCGTGTACGGGGAGACGTTGGGGCCCGCGACGGCGTCGCCGAGGTAGGACGACCAGCCGTACCGGTTGCTCTTGGGCGTCCAGACGCGCACCTTGAGGGTGTCCAGGTCGGTTCTCGTCGTCGTGCGGTCGTCCAGCATGGGGTAGAGGAGCAGTTGGAACACAGGGCGGATCGCGGCCCGGTCATGGGCGAGCAGTGCGAGGGCGGCGGCGATTCCGCCGCCTGCGCTGGCACCGCCGATCGCGATGCGATCGATGTCGATGTGCAGGTCGCTCGCGCGCTCGGCCAGTCCGCGCAGCGCGGCGTAGGCGTCCTCGACCGCGGCGGGCGCGGGATGGTCCGGCCCCAGTCGATAGCGAACAGCGGCGACGGTGATGCCGAGCTCGCGGGCGAAGGCGATGTTCGTACGGTCGTCCTGCTCGGGTGCGCCGAAGATCAGCCCGCCTCCGTGTATCCAGAGCAGCGCCGGAGCCGCTGTCTTCAAGCCGGTCGGCTGGAAGACGCGGAGCGAGACGGGCGGTGCGTCCTTCGGCCCGGGCACGACTATCTCCTGAACCGTGACGTCCGGCCCTGGATCGGTCGAGCGCCACTTCACGCTCCGCACGATGCGCGACGACAGACGTCCGTAGGACACATTGGGGATGAAGCGACCTCGTTTGAGATCGGGGTGGAAGGTATTCATCGGGTCCTCGTTTCCCCTCATCGAGGGTGTATGGATTCGTCTGGCCACCCAGCGGGTGGTCGGCGTCAAGCGTGGGGACGGTTGTGAAGCCGGTGCGACACCGACGATGGGAAGGCCGGCGCGCATCTGCGTGAGACTCTCGCGAACCAGATCGGGCAGTGAGACGTCGGTATCACCCGTTGGCCACTTCTCGACGGGCGTCCGTAGCGCGGCGGATACCACGTCGGCCATCAGACGCGGAGCCGTGTCGCGTTCGGCGTCGGTGCGCTCGGCGACGAGCTCGGTGAGCTGCCGCGTCACGCGCCGAACTCTGGCGTCGCCGTCGCCGTCGCCTGCCGGACCGGGACGAGATCGCGGGCGTCGCGGACCTGCGCGCCACCGCAGGCCATGTCGGCGTCCGTCCATCGTCCCGATCCGGCAGGCGCGCGGATCTTGCGACTGCCGCGCCCGTACCGCTCGCTCAGATCTTGGTCTTCTCCCGGACCCAGGCGCCGATCTGGGCGATGGCGGCGTCGGTCTCCGGAATCCGGCCGGCGCCGTAGACGTACGAGTGCTGGCCGCCGGGGACCACCACGGTCGCCGTGTCGATTCCGGCGTCCTTGACGCGGGCGGCGAACTCCTCGTCCTCGCCGGCCAGGACCTCGTAGGTTCCCCAGGAAACGAGGGTCGGGGGGAGACCGCTCAGGTCCGCCCTGTTCAGGTTGATCCGGGTGTCCGTGAACTCGATGCCTGTGCCGCCGATCCAGGCATCCCGGAAGAACTCCAGCAGATCCTTGCTGAGTATCTTGTCCGTCTCGGCCTTGGTCACCATGGTCTCGTTGGCGATCTCCAGGTCGCACCAGGGGGAGATCGACACGATGGCGCCCGGCAGCGGCTGCTTCTTGTCGCGGAGGCGAAGCGCCAGGGCGACGGCGATGAACCCGCCGATCGAGTGGCCGATCGTGATGATGTTCCCCGGCTCGTACCCCTCGGACAGCAGCCAGTTGAAGGCCGCCTCCGCGTCGTCCACCTGGGCCGGGTACTTGTGTTCCGGTGCTCGCCGGAAGTCCAGGACCAGTACGGGCGCCCCGGCTGCCTTGGCGATATGGCCGGCGAGCTTTCGGTCGACGAACGCCGACGACAGGACGGAGCCTCCGGCGTGACCATGCAGGAGCACGTAGTCGGTGTTGGCGTCGACGGGTTCGCACCAGATTCCCAACACACCACCCGCGTCGACCTCCCGGTAGGTGACGCCTTCCGGCTCCCGGGCCGCGAGATGGACTTGCTCCGCCTGGATGCGCGCCGCATCCAGCTCGGACGGGGGATTCTGCCCTGTGGCCAGCCATTCCGCGAATTGGATCGCTTCCGGGCTCAGTTCAACAGCGGCGTGCTCAGACATGTGGTACCTCCATGGGGCCATTTGGCATACCGGCCCGCCAGGACCGGTATCGCCGGGGTTTGTCAGGCGGTGTGGGTGGGGTGGTCGGTGTGGCCGTTCTCGTCTGCCACGGCGGTGGCGGCCTCGACGGCGAAGCGGATGCGGTTGTCGAGCGAGCCGCCGACTTTGGTCACCGGACCAGCTTCTGATCGGTACGCGGATGGCGTCTCAGTTGTGCTGCTCGGCATCCAGCAGTGTGAGGGCGTTGCGGATGCCCTGTTCGAGGAGTTGGTCGGCGAGCTGCCGGTCGGTCAGGGCACGAGAGAGTTGCAGTGTCCCGGCCAGCATGCCGAGGAGGCCAAGTGCCTGCACACGCGCCGACGGAGGATCGTGAGGTGCCAGGCGGGCGGCGAAGTCGTCGATGAGGACCAGCGCGCCGTCGGTGTATGCCTGCCGGGTGGGATCCGTGGAGCGTGCGATCTCGTCGAGCAGGGCGGCGTTGGGGCAGCCGTCCTCGATGTTGTCGCGCTGCTCGGTGGAGAAGTACCAGCGCACGACCTGCTCGAGTCCGGCACGGCCGGGCGCCGCCTGCGCGACGATGTTCGCGTGCTGTGCGCGCATCTGGTCGGCGACCGCGGTGGCGACGAGTTGGTCCTTGGAGGCGAAGTAGGCGTAGAAGGTGCCGTTGGTCAGGCCCGCGTCCTTCATGACCGTGGCGACTCCGGAGCCGTCGATGCCGTTGAGCTTGAGCCGGCGGCCGGCCGTCGTGATGATCCGCTGCCGTGTCTCCTGTTTGTGTTCTTTCGTGTATCGCACGATGTGTTCCTTCATGGGAGCCGAGGCATGTGCCCCGGCTGCCGCCCTGGTCAGGTCAGCGTGCCGCGCCTGCAAGGAGAGCGGGGAAGTTGATCCTGGCGGTCTGCAGTTTGGGGTCGTGGGGCTCGGGGACCCCGCCGTCGGTGATGTACAGCCGGTCGCCGCGGACCGCGGTGGCGGAGGGTGAGGCGAGGCCGTCCGCGCTGGTCAGGACGGTCTTGTAGGTGCCGTTCTGGTAGATCACCACAACCCTGTCCGGACCGTTCTGCGAGGAGGAGCCGTTCTGCGCCGCGAACACCACATCGGAGCGGGGGGTCAGGAAGCTGAGGTCGTCGATGTTGGGCAGGCCGCCCGCGACCAGGCGGATGGGGCCGGCCGAGCCGGTGGTGGTGACCGGTGCCCGCAGCAGCGTTCCCTTGTTGAAGTTGCTGATCCACAGGGCGCCGTTGTGGAACCTGAGGCCGTTGGCGCCGATCGGCAGGGCTTCGGTCGGCACCGGGGCGAGAGCGGCGTCGGTCAGCCACGGGGTCGCCGATCCGCCCGAGACCGGCACGGACCAGATGGTGCCCTTCAGGCTGTCCGCGATGTAGAGGGTGCGTCCGGCCGGGTCGATGGCCAGCCCGTTGGGGCCCGCGTCGGCGGGCAGAGCGGCGATGCGCTGCGGAGTACCGTCCGGGAGCAGCGTGTACACGCCGTTCCTGGCCGCGTTGCCCGGGGCCCACACGCTGTAGAAGACGGTGCCGTCACTGGCCCGGGTGTTGCCGCTGATCGCCTCACCCACCTGCCCGGTGACCAGCACCGTGCGTTCTCCGGACGGGGAGATGCGCATCAGCTGCGGTCCATGGGTGCGCTCGCACACCGCGCAACTGCCGAGCATCGACAGGATCACTGAGCCGTCGGGGTTGACGGTGATGTTCTCGGGGATCTCGCCCGCCGCGTAGTCGAACGTCGCCGCGGTCGTTACGTCGGTGACAACGGATCTGCTGTACGAGTCTTCCGTCCCTGCCGACGCGGACGGCGCCGACCCCAGGACGGTCGCCGTCGCGGTGATCGCCACGGCGATTCCGGCGTTCGTCTTCAGGAAACGCCGTGCGCTCGATGCACTGCGCCGGGCCGTTTGCTGGGGTTGCTGGTGCATGACTCTCCTCGGTAAACCAACGAGTGACTGATCAATGGACCTTCGGCGGCATCAGCGATGCCGGGTGTATGTGGGACCCGGACGGGTTCGGGCACGCGAAAGGAGAGCGTCACTTCGGCATCCGGTTGAATCTGCGGACGATGCGGTCGAAGATCCGGGCCGGAAGGACGCGGTGGAGCACGCTGATGCTTGCGGCCGTCGAGCCGGCGGTGCGCCGCAGTTTCGGGTTCCGGTCGGTGGCCGCCGCGACGATCACCTTGGCCACGACGGCGGGATCGTCGCCCCCGCTGGTGTTTTTCGCCAGCACCTCGTCGAAGGTGCGCCGTCCCGACGCGTAGAGCGGCAATGGGGTGTCGCCCTGCACGCTGTGGTCCCCGAACGGGGTGTTGATCGGGCCGGGCTCGACGAGCAGGATCCGGACGCCGTGCTCGCGGACCTCGTGGTCCAGCGACCCGGAGTAGCCCTCGGCCGCGTGCTTGGTCGAGGTGTAGATGGCCATGAACGGGCTGGGGACGAACCCGCTGAGGGAGGAGACGTTGATGACGCGTCCGCGCCGTTGAGTGCGCATGTGCGGCAGAACCGCCTTGGTCATCCGCATGATGCCGTAGACGTTGACGTCGAAGACCTCCCGCGTCCGGGCGACGGAGAACTCCTCGGCGGCGCCGTTGGCGCCGACGCCGGCATTGTTGACCAGGACGTCGATGCGCCCGAACCGGTCGATCACCTGCTTGACCACGGAGGCGACCGATTCGTCGCTGGTCACGTCGAGGTCGAGGTAGGTCACCCCGGCTGGCGCGGTGACTCGCGCGGTGTTGCGAGCGGTTCCGATCACCTCGAAGCCCGCCGCGGCGAAGGCGCGAGCCGTCTCCTTGCCGATCCCCGATGAGGCACCTGTCACGAGTGCCACCGGCCGAGTAGCCGCCATCACGAGCTCCCTTGTTTGAATTACGACCGTAAGTCTTACGTTCGTACGACCATAAGGTGGTCGTCGGGTCGATGGCAAGTGGTCACGCCCGGCGATCCGAGAAAGACCTGAGAAAGATCCGGAGACGTTGGGTGCGTTATGGGAAGCAACGCCTGAGTCTTGCTGCGCCGGTTGACTAGGAGCCTGCGGTAGTGATCAGGGTGCAGGCGATGCTCATGAAGGCGAGAAAGCGTTCCGCTTTGCGCTCGTAGCGCCGGTGGAGACGTCGGCAGCCAGCGAGCCAGGCCATGGTGCGTTCGACGGTCCAGCGGTGCCGGCCCAGTCGCGCGGAGGTCTCGATGTTCCTTGCGGGCGATGCGGCGGGTGATGCCACGCTCGCGTAACCATCGCCGCGGGTGGGAGTAGCCGTAGCCCTTGTCGGCGTGGAGTTTTCCCGGTCGCAGTCGCCGTCGCCCACGGGAACGGATCGGTGGTATGCCCATGACCAGGGGGATCAGTGCCTTGCTGTCATGCAGGTCTTCGCAGCCAGTACCTCCCGATCACGATGGCGCCGTCGGCCACCGCCCGCTACCGGCAGCTCCTGGCCCGCAGGCACGGCGCCCTCGTCCGGCTCACGCTCTTCGGCAGCAGGCTGCGCCGGGGGCTGGACGGGACGGTCGGGATCCGCGTGACCTGGTGAAGCGCGGGGCCCGGACAGACCGAACCCCGCGCAAGAGGGTGCTCACGATCCCTCGTACATCGTGCTTACGGCTTGTCGAGCACCGTCCCCGTCAGCACCGGCCTGTCGGGCAGCGGCTCGGCGTTCCTGTCGGTCAGTGCGAGTCGCATCGACTCGGTCGGCTCGGCCACCTGATCCCGCACGATCGGCACGGCGAAGTCCACGCTGCTGCTCCCGGGCGGGATGTTCACCCACACCCACAGGCTCGCGTCGGACAGCGGACGCTCGGGGTCGGGCACGTCACCGGACGAGTCCTCGAGCCACTGCGGGTCCACGTCCTTGGTGGACAGCTCGGCGCCCTCGGTGACCGGAAGCACCCGCACCGGCTCCCAGAGGTCCACCGCAGCAGGCGCGTCCACGGACAGCCGCCAGGTCAGCGTCTCTCCCTCGGTCACCCGGTCCGCGACCGGCGACAGGGTGATCACAGGCTCCGGGTCGTCGTTCTCGACGATGATCCCGCCCCGGTACTTGCCGACGACGGCGTTGCGGACGGCCTTGACGGCGATGTCGTGCTCCACGTCGTCGCCGTAGACCGTGTCGCCCTTCACCTCGACCGGCACGTCGATCGCGTCACTGCCGGGCCGTACGGTCACGAGGCGGTTCTCGGACCGGCCGCTGTCCGGGTCGAGGACGTACACGCGGACCTGCCCGCTGCCGTGCCCGGAGATCTCGACCGGGATCCGGTACGTGCGGGTCCCCGAGTCGCCCTCTTTGACGATCGTGCGGCCCACGTCGACACGCGCCAGTGCGGCCGCCTTCACCGCCGAAGTGCCGGGCGTCCAGCCCCAGGCGTCCATCAGCCAGGCCCGCCCGGACCGCGAACGGGGCGTCAGCTCAAGGGACTTGACATGCCTGAGATCGAGCCCGGCCCGGGTCGCGGCCGACAACGGGACGCGCAGCTCCTGAGCCCAGTGGGAGGCGGTGTTCGCGGAGCCCGGGAGCCCGTCCACCCGGACCGAGCCCAGCGTCACCCGACGGTTGGAGGAGTCGGTGACGGACACGTCGAACTTCGTGCCGGTCGTGTTCGGCGGTACGAAGACCCGCAGTGCCAGCTTCTGGGAGCCGCGGAGGGAGAGCGGCTTGGCCGGAGTGATACGCGCGGCCCGGCCCGGCGCGGACCACTTCAGGTCCACCGCACTGCGCCCGGTCTCCTGTTCCGTCTCCCACGACGCGAAGTGCGGTGACGATCCGACGGTCTCCGGGTCCAGACAGGCCACGGCCGGGTCGGGGTCGATCGCCGAACACAGCCGGGCGCCGGTCACCTTCGCCCCGCCGTCCGGCAGGAAACCACCGCTGCGGCGGCCGCCGACCGCGTGGGTCAGCACCCGGGCCGGGCCCGCGGACGGGGCCCGCTTTCCGGAACCGTCGAGCAGCGGACGCACCCGATCGTCCCCGGCGAGGAAGAGCCGGGCCGCCGCGGCGATGTACGTGGCGCCCGCCTTGTGCTGCTGGGCGGCGGTCAGCCGGGTCGCGGCACCCGGTGTGCACACCGGGTCCGGCTGCTCCGGGTCGGTCCCGAAGTCGTCCATGGCCGGTGCGACGGCCTCGCCCGGGGTCCACTCGCTGTTGAAGTAGTTGTGGTTGGCGCCGACCATGTAGACCGCGCTGTGCAGTGCCGTGCCCCGGCTGATCCCGCGCGTCCCGTCGACGAAGTCCTGGCCCTGCAGGTCCGACACGTCGCCGTCGCAGCCCGGCAGCAGGGTCACGGACGGCACGTCGGCGACTGGATTCTGGCCGAAGATCGTCGGTCCGATGAGCACAGTCCCGCGCACCTTCCAGCGCACCGGGCCTCGATAGCCGTCCTCGGCGGCCGGCGGCCGGTAGAGGCTGTCCATAGCGGCCCGGTTGACGCCCTCGCCACCGCGCGAGTGGCCGACGAGCAGGACGCGGGAGAGGTCCGCCTTCGCCGCCTGGCGTATGACGGCCGGGGCGGAGGAGCGATGGGCGGTCCAGTCGGCCCAGCGGGCGAGGTGCTGCCGTACCAGCGAGGAACGCGCCTGCGCGCCGGCGTCCTCGGCCTCGTTGTCCTGGGCATTGATGCCGTTCGCCGAGATCGACACCGTCACATAGCCCTGGGAAGCGAGCAGTTGCTGGTCGCGCAGATAACCCAGGTAGCTCGGGATCGGCTTGTAGCCGTCCGCACAGGGCCAGTCGCCGGTCACGTCGTCCTCGGAGCCCGGCTTGTAGCAGGTGCCGTGGCGGCCGTGCAGGAACAGCGCGAGCGGCCGGCTGCCGGTGGCACCCTTCGGCGCCACCACCTTGGCGGTCATCTCCACCGGGGTGTCGAACCCGGGCAGGCGCACCGGGGCGAGGTCGTACTTCCCGGTGACCGTGCGGTACGAGCCGGGTCTGCCCGGATCGACGCCGTTCGCGGGCGCCTGCGCGGGCATTCGTGCCACGCGCGAGCCGGACCTGTGCCTGTCATCGGCCGACGCGTCCAGTCGGCGCCCCGCGGCCGTCACTTGAAGGTCCGTCAGCTGCTCGGGCCGCGTCTCGCCGAGGGCGAGCCGGAAGGTCCGCCCGTCCCTCGCCGGTTTCGGCATCCCGAGCAGCCGGTCCCCGGTACGGAACTCAACTCGCGCATCCCCCATGGGCACGGCCTTCGGCGCACGCCAGACCAGCTCGCGCGCCCCGCCCTCCCCGCCGATCCGCCACCCCGGCGGGAGGGGGTTGTCGTCCGTCGTGCTCAACAGCCCCGGTTCTCGGGACTGTTCAGCTTGTGCCAGTCCGGGCGAGCCCGCCAGGGCCGCCAGCACCGCCACGGCGGTCACACATATTCGCCGGGCACGGATCAATGATCCTCTCCTCAAACCCCGTGCGCAGACGTCCCGTCTGTCCCGGGCGCCTCTCGCGTCACCTAGGACGGGGGAGGAGTGTCTGTGGGTTGTCTGTGAGGAGACGCCGATAGCGGGCGAGTGATTCGATCAAGCCAGTGCAGCTGATCGCTCTCCGGAACGTCGCCGCGCAGCATGCTGGTTGCCACGTCTTCGAGCGCGAACCGGATGACCAGGTGGGGGTGAGAAGCGGTGTGGTGAGCTGACGGCCTACGCCCAGGCCGGAGCCATGTTCAGCGCCTCGTTCGGCGACGACTGGGCGGATGCCGCGTCGCCGCGGGCATCAGTGAGGCGTCACCTTGCCTGCGAGCTGATCACCTCGCCTGGGCGAGCCAGACCGCGTCGGGACCGGCCGGGAATCGCAGCTGGCCAGTCGTGTCGTGCACGGCTCGCCACACCGCCTCGGCGACGTCGCTCTCCGTGGTGAACAGGTCCTGGCCCGTGAAGTCGCCCATGGCCTTCTTCGCCCATGGTGCGCAAGGCGCCGGGACCGGCTCGTCCAGCGAGGCGCCGTTCGTCGCGTCGGCCGCGAAGTTCGTCGTCAGGCAGGCGCCCGGCGGGACCGTCTTGGCCTGCACACCGAAGGGCGCGAGCTCGAGCGCGAGGGATGCGGTGAACCCCTCGATGGCCATCTTGCTCGCCATGTAGACGGCCGAGAGCGGCATGTGGCCCAGCACCACGCTGGAGGTCACGTTGACCTCACGCCGAACGTGTTGGTTTCGAAGACTTCCCGCACTCGGGCCATGGGGGTGCCCTCGAACACACCCGAACTGCGCGCGCTGGCAGGCCGACAGCAGCGCAACGTCGTCTAGGGGGATGTTCAGCGCGGGGAGCGGAAGGTTTGGCTGACGCCGCGGGTCTAGGCTGGCGTGCCCACAGAGGTGCCCCCCGGCGTCTTCACCCGACCGGACGCGGCTGGGCACGTGTGCTGACATACCGCACGCGCCAGGGCCCCACTTATTTAGTGACCGGTTTCATGGCCGCTGGCAACAGGGGGAGCCGCCGCGGCCGTACCTCTGCGTCTTGCACTGGCACGTGCGCACGCACGACACGACGCGAATGACACGCCTGTTTGATCATGGAGTGGTGCCCGGGTGCCATGGCCTGCGACGACCTGTCACGGCGGCGACGTCGGGGGGACGTCGGTGGGGGAGAGGTCGGTTCGGGGGCGGTGCAGGCGTGCGGGGTGGCGCCACCGGCCGGCGGTGTCGCGGGCGACGTCGACGTCGACCTCCACCACGAGCTCGGGACGTACGAGCGTGACGTCCAACGTCTGTCTGGTGCCCCATCCGGCGGCGAACGACCAGCCCGTCCACGGGTGTCCGGGCCGGGCCGGAGCGAGAAGGCCGGCGAGTGTGCCGCTGGTCTTCTCGGCGAGGGTGGTGGTGTGGCCGGTGTACTGAAGGCGCCCTCGGGCGTCGTACCTGCCGAGGAGCAGACTGCGCGGAGAGGCCAGGGCGCCCGTGACCGCGCCGACGATCGCCTCGGTCGTCTCCCGAACCTTGTACTTACGCCAGCCCCTCACTGACGGCTGATACGTACTGTCCAGCCGCTTGTGGACCACGCCTTCCATGCCGACCGCCGCCCATGTCAGCCACTCGCGCACGGTGTCCGGGTCGGTGGTCGACGGGCACAGCGTCCACGGCGCCGACAGCCGCCGCCCGGCGAACAGCGACTCCAGTGCGGCCCGGCGCCGCCGGTACGGCCAGAGGGTCGTGTCCGTCCCGGACAAGCGGAGCAGATCGAAGGCGACGAAGTGGGCCGGCCACTCGGCAGCCGCACGGGCCGCCCCCGCCCCACGCCGCTGCAACCGGTCCTGCAACCGCTCGAACGCCAGGCGGCCCGCGGCGTCCCATACGACCAGCTCGCCGTCCAGCGCGGTCGCGTCCGGCAGTTGCGCTGCGACGGCCACAACCTCCGGGAACGCGGTGGCCAGCTCGGCGCCGCGCCTGGAGCGCAGCACCACCTGCCTCGCATCGACGGAGACGAGTGCCCGGAACCCGTCCCATTTCGGTTCCGCGGCCCAGCCCGGCCGCAGATCGGGATCCGGCACGGGGGAGCTGAGCATCGGCTCCGGCAGCGTCCACGACATGGCGTGCGACCCACGTGCAGATCAGGCGGCGCTCTTCTTCCGGCGGCGCCCGGCTCGGGCGAGGGCGTCGATCAGTTCTTCCCGGCTCATCTTCGACCGGCCGGGGAGGTCCTGCTCGGTGGCACGTTCGTACAGCTCGGCCTTGCTCAGCTGCCGCAGCTCGGTCTTGCCCGGGCCGCGCCGGCTGCCGGAAGCGGACGAGGCGCGGGCCGTCTTCGGCGGCGCCTTCTGGGCGGCGGTCTTCTTCGCACCCTTCGCGGCCGGTTTCCGGGCGGCCTTGCGGGCCGGGGCCGTCTTCTGCTGCCGTGGCTGGCCGCCCGCGTGGCGGCCGCGGGCGGCGTCGATGCTGCCCTGCAACACCTGCATCAGGTCGACCACGTTGGTCGCCTCAGGGGGCTCTTCGGCCGCCGCGATCTCCTGGCCCTCGGCCTTCGCCTTCACCAGCTCGCGCACGTTCTCCTGATAGGTGTCGTGGTAGCGGGACGGCTCCCATGGGCCACTGAGGGAGTCGATCAGCTGGAGCGCCATGTCCAGCTCCTTGCCCTTGCCCGCCCGGCCCGCAGGAAGCTCGGGCAGTTCCTGGCCCGGGTCACGGACCTCGTCAGCCCAGTGGAGGGTCTGGAGTACCAGGACGTTGTCCTCCGCGCGCAGTGCGGTCAGGTACTGCTTGCCGCGCATCACGAAGGTGGCGATGCCGACCATGTTCGCCTGGGCCAGTGCCGCCCGCAGCAGCTCGTAGACCCTGGTGTACTCCGCGCCGCGCGGGGCGAGGTAGTAGGTGCGGTCAAAGTAGACCGGCTCGATCTCCTCCAGGGCGACGAAGTCGGAGATCTCGATGGTCTGGGAGCGGCCGGGCGCGATCTGGTCCAGCTCGTCGGGCTCCACGATGACGTACTCGCCCTCGCCCACCGCGAATCCCTTGACGATGTCCTCGCCGTCGACTGCCTTGCCGGTGCGCTCGTTCACCCGCCGGTTCCGGATCCGGTCGGAGGTGCCCCGCTGTAGCTGGTGGAAGTGGACCGTGTGGTCCTCGGTCGCCGCGTAGAGGCCGACGGGCACGGTGACCAGCCCGAACGACACCACACCGGTCCAGATCGCCCGTGCCATGACCACCCACTCCCATACCTGCTCTGCCGGCGCACCGATGGGCTCACGAGCCGCGTGCTGACCTCACGGCCGACGACCCACCGCTGTCCCTTCATGAGACACCGCAGGTCAAAGACCCGCACCTCGTACACCAAGGGGATGCCGCATGTCCGGATCGAACAGTCCGCTGGTCTGTAGGGTGGGTTGGGAGGAGGCCCTGCCGCGCCGGCTGATGTGCCGGTGGTGAGACGGTGGCCGCGCTGGAGATGTTCCTTCGGAGACTGGGCTCCGTCGCCCCGGTGGCATGACACGACGCCTAATAACGGGGCCGACGGCCTCACGAAGGATTACCGGTGAGTTCCGACAACACCTACGACAGTGCTTCCGTCATGCAGTGGCTGCTGGACACGGAGTCGCTGGAGGACTTCCTGCAGTCTCTGGCCGACGCGGCCCTGGAACTGACCCGTACTGAGGGCGCGGGGGTGACGATCGAACGCGATCACCGGCCTCTGACCGTGGCCAGCGCGGGCCCGCCGGCGCTGAAGCTGGATGAGAAACAGTACGGCCAGGACGACGGCCCGTGCCTTCATTCCGCCCGCACCGGCGAAGAGGTCGCCGTCGAGGACATGCTCAGGGAGACCCGCTGGGGCGATTACCCGGCCTACGCCGCGGCCTGCGGGATCCGCTCCTCGCTCTCCCTGCCGATCTCCGCCCGGACCCACACCACCGGCGCCCTGAACCTCTACGCGGGCCCGCCGCACGCGTTCAAGGACGCCGATCTCAGCGCGCTGCGCTCACTGGCCGCGCAGGCCACCGGCGCCATCGCTCTGGCCCAGCGCATCGCCGACGCGCAGGAGTTCGCCGAACAGATGCAGACGGCGATGCAGTCCCGTGGCGTCATCGACCAGGCCCTCGGGGTGGTCATGGGCCAACGCCGCTGCACCGCCGACGAGGCCTTCGGCATCCTGCGCTCCGCCTCCCAGCACCGCAACATCAAACTCCGCGACCTGTGCACGGAACTGATCACCAATCTCACCGGGCAACCCCCCACCAGCCCTGACCTGCGCCCCCGGCCATGAAGAGACGGATCACCGATCTTTCCGTGTGACCCTGCTCGTCGGTCCCTTCTGATCGGGCGGTCGTCGAGGGGGTATGGAGTTGTCGGCGCAGGCCGGGCCGGGAGTGGAGAAGGCAGCCGAAGAGGCCGTCGAGAGCGCGTGTCACCTCGCGGACCTAGTGAACCCGGACGGCTGGAGCACGGTGACCTCCGAAGACGTCCTCGATGCGATCGACCCCCTCACCAAGGCTTTTGGCCGCGCTGAGGCGGAACTCGCACAGGCCCTCGTGGCGGTGGCGCGGCCGCACCATCGAGCGGCCGCCACCATCGCGGTGCGCCGGCGCCTGGGCATTGCGGTGGACGGCCAGGCGCCCGGGCGGGACAACGCGGCGTCGGCGCCCGTAGCGCGCGGCCCGGGACGAAGGCCGCCCAGGGCGTCGTGGGCTCGGTCCGGGCTTGGAGGCATCCGAACGGAGCGCTGAGTAGCTGTTCCTGAGCAGGTCAGGGATTCTTGAGCGTCACGGTCAGCTGAACGCGCGGGTCGACCGAATCCTCTGGCGACTGTGGGTCGATGTCTTCGCTGGTGGGGTGCTGGCAGGCCGGGCACAGCTCATGGTGGCGGTCGAGGGTGACGACGGTGCCCCATTCATGGCAGAGCTTGCAGTCCTGGGCCAGGGTGAGGTCGGGGCGGGGTGATGGGGCCGGCGGGATGGCCGGAGTTTTGTGAGCCATGCGGTGGTGTCCTCAGCGTGGTGAGTGAGTCTCCGAGCCTGCCAGTATTCAGGTGATATGTCTGCATTGGTCTCAAGGGGTGGCATGGATGCCTCCCACTGGCAGGCGAGGCCGATGGGAGCTGGCGGAGGGATTGGTTCCGGATGATGCGGTTGATCCGGGGCAGTCGCTAGGAGGTCTGAGTACCGAACTGCTGGAGATCGCGATGGTGCAGCCGCCTGGGGAAGACAACGAGCCCGTCGATGACGGCGGCATGCGGACGGCTGAGCAGGCCAGGGATGTGACCCGCGGGTTCTTGCTGCTGGCCGCGCCGGAGGGCGGCAGCGCCGGGGACGCGGTGCTGCTGGTGGTGTCGGAGCTGTTCACCAATGCGCTGCTGCATGCCGGCGGGGTGACCGGGTTCCGGCTGGAAGCCGGGCCGGGAACAGTGACGGTGGCGGTGGATGATGCCAGCTCCCTCCGGCCGCAGTCTCTGCCGATGGACGCGGCAAAGCCGGGCGGGTTCGGCTGGCATCTTGTGCAGGACCTGTCGGCGGACGTGCGGGTCCAGGTCCACCCGGCGGGCAAGACAGTGACAGCCATCGTGCCGTGCCCTACGGGCGTCATGCGTCAGGGCTGAACAGGACCGAGCCTCGGGGGCTGGTCAGGAGCGTGTGTCGACGTACCGCACGCCCGAGCCCCACTTCGCCATGGCCGGTCCCATGCGCCGCTGGCACGGAGAGCAGCGGCCGCGGCCGTATGCGTGGGTCTTGCGTGGAGTGTCGAGTTCTGGGCGACCAGCACCGGTCGCCTCAACCGCAGGATATGACCCGAATGAAAAGCTGTTCGATCTCGCGGTGCCCTCGCTGCGGGGCCCGGGGGGTGTGCTGCGCACGTATGTCTTGGCGCGTGTCCGGTGAGGGGCCTTCCTTCATACGTCCCCGGCCGGGCGGTCAGTCGAGGATGCGCAGTTCGATGTCGGGCTGGCAGTGAGGGCAGGCGGGTAGTCCGGAGGCCAGGAGCCGGCGGGCTTCGTCCCGGTCCACGGCACGACGGCGGTTGCCTGCGGCGTAGCAGTTGCCGGCGTGGACTTGGACGGGCGGGCGTCCGGTTCCGATGCCGAGCTGGACGATCCACTCCGGCCTGGCGGGACGGACGCGCAGGCCGTGTTCCCGCTCGGCTTCCCGCCGCTGGAGATCGGCGATCTTGTTGTCGATGCGCGCCAGCCACATCGCGTGCCACACCCTCAGGGTGAGCAGTCGCTCCAGGTCAGGTGGCAGGTCGTCGAACACGTTCCGTCCCGGGTCTTTCACCGCGAGGGCCGCCCTCTCGCATAATCGAATTCTAGTTCGATACCGTGGTCGGGGAGGAGGTGGGTGCGCCGTGGATGCATGTGCGCTGCCCGGACCGGCTGCCAGAGGAGGTCTACCGGCTGGTCCTGGATCAACTCGCGGAGCTCTCGCCGCTGGTGCAGGCGCTGCCTCCGTCCACGGCTCTGGTGGAGCCGAAGGGCGCGCTGCGCTACCACGGCAGCGACGCCCGCCACCTGGGGGAGGCCCTGCTCGTGCGGACACTCTCCCGCCTCGGCGTCGACGTCCGCATCGGCCCCACCATCCCGGTCGCGGCCACCGCCTCCGCCCAGATCGATCCACCCGGCGGCGTCCTCGCCGTCGACCCCGGCCAGGTCGACGCATGGCTCGCTCCGCTGCCGGTCGACGTCCTGCGCGGTATCGGGCCCCGCCAGGCCGACACCTTGCGGGAGTCCGGCATCCACAGCGTCGCCCTGCTCGCCGTCGTCCCGGCCGCCACCGCCTGCTGGGCGGCCGCGCGGGCCGCCTGGCCGCCGACCGGGCCGCGGCGTCGACCCGCGCCCCGTCGTCCTCCGCGCCCTGCCCGAGTCCGTCCCGGTGGAGTTCCTTGTGCAGTGAGACGCTGAGCGAGTACCAAGAACTCGGAGCCTGGCTGTGTTCGACGCCTTCGTTCGTCTTCGGCTTGGCTCGGGCGTTGCGCCAGCGGACGTACGAGGCGATGGCAGCGTTCTGCTCGTCGTGGCTGCGGTGATCGGTGCCGTTGAGGGCGAAGTGGCGCAGGCCTGCGAGCTCCGATTCGATCCAGTCCAGTCAGGAGCCGTAGGCGGGCAGGAAAGTCAACTCGACGTCGTTGCCGGCCATCGACGCGCGGACTTTGGCGCGGCCGACTGGTGCCGCGTCCCGGGCGGGGGTGTGGATGGCTCTCGAACACCCCGGCCGCCCGCGAGCTGGGAGTGACAGCGCGCCGACCCCGATCGTCAGCTTCTCCCAGACGGTGTTGCCTGGGCAGTCGAGTCCAGGTGTTCCCGGCTTTCGCGACAGGCCCCTGGAGCGCGTATCGGGTTGTGGTCAATGAGCGGGTTCTCCCCTTGCGCTGATCGCGTGTCGGCCTGCGGGCTCAGGCGAGGGCGGCGACGAGCAGGGTGAAGGCGGCGATGATGACGGCGACGCGGACGTAGTGGAAGCGGTCCCAGCGGTTCATCTGCTGCTTCCAGTCGGCGGGCCGGTTCTCGGGGGTCCATGTCTTGCCCCGGTTGTTGATCGGGACGAGCAGCAGAAGCGACATGATCACGCTGAGGATCAGCAGCGCACCGGCGGTGACGACGAGGCCGGCGCCGTCGTGGTGCCATCCGGCGATGGCCCAGACCGCGACGAGGACGAGCGAGCCGATGTACCAGACCGGCATCACGGCGCCGAGCATCCGGCCCCCGTGGGCGCGGCCGAGTTGGCCACTGTCCTCGGGGAGGGCGTTGAGGATCGGGTTGATGACGAAGGCGACGGAGAACTCCACCCCCACCATCAGGCCGACGACCACGGTGGTGGACACCTCGAGTGCGTTGAGCATGCTGAACCCTCCAGGATCTAGCGCTGCTAGCTGATGAGGCAACGCTAGTACTACTGCCGCTCGATTGTCTAGCAGTGCTAGGATCGAATCATGTCGGTACATGAACGCAAGCAGCGCGAACGGGCGGGCCGCGAGCGCCTCATCGTGGCGACGGCCCGTGAGCTCGCCGAGCAGCAGGGCTGGGACGCCGTCACCACCCGCCGGCTCGCCGAGCGCATCGAATACAGCCAGCCCGTCCTCTACAGCCACTTCCGCGGCAAGCGCGAGATCATCGGCGCCGTCGCCCTGGAGGGTGCCGCCGAGATGGCCGCGGCGCTGCGGGCCGCGACCTCCGCCGCAGACGGCCCCCGCACCCGTGTCACCGCCCTGGCCCGCGCCTACCTCGACTTCGCCGAACGCAACCCCGCCGTCTACGACGCCATGTTCCAGCTCGACGGCGGCCTGGCGTTCGCACACGAGGACACCCCCGAGCCGCTGAAGGACGCCTTCGCCGCCCTGCTGGAGACTCTCGGCAAGGTCGCCGGGGACGGTGTCCACCCGGGACTGTTCACCGAGGTGTTCTGGGCGGCCCTGCACGGGCTGGCCACCCTGACCCGGGCGCGACGGCTCCCGCCGGAGCACACCGAGCGCAGGGTAGAGCTGCTGGTGGACCGGCTTGCCATGGTCTGACCCTGCCCCAGCGGGACGCAGCCGGGGTCCCCGGACCCGCGCTGCCTGCCTCCGGCATTGCTTCCGGTCACTCGCGCCCACACGGCACAGCCGCAGACCGCCGGGCCCCGTACCCCGACGGGGCACCCGCCCCGGAAGCCGCGGTGGCCATTGATCACAACCCCGTACGCCCCCCCGTGCGCCATTGGCGTACGCCGCACGACCTCCCGGTGTTGGGTACGGGATCTGATCTGCGGCGTGCAGCAACTGCTCGGCCGGGCCCGATGGGATGCCGACGCCGTGCGCGACGACGTGCGCGAGCACGTCCTGGAGCATCTGCATGACGACGGTGCACTGCTGGTGGACGACGAGACCGGGGACATCAAGCAGGGCACGCACACCGTCGGCGCCCAGCGTCAGTACACCGGGCACCGCCGGGAGGATCGAAAACGCGCAAGCCGCTGTCTACCTCGTCTACGCGGGACTGCGCGGGCACGCGGCGGTGGACCGGGAGCTGTACATACCGCACTCCTGGACGTGCGACCCGAACGCTGCCGAGCCGCGGGCCTGGACGAGGACACCGTCTTCTGGACGAGGACACCGTCTTCGCGGCCAAGCCGGAGCCGGCCGCCCTCATGACGGCCGATTTCTCGATGCCGGGCACCGCGCCGGCTGGGTCGCGGCGGCTTCCTGCTACTGGGGCAACGGTGCGACTGCCGCGACCCTGCGCCGGGCGGTCAGGAAGAGGCCTGCCGCGACGACGGCCGAGGCCAGGCCGAGCAGGCCGACGGCGGCGGCCAGGGTGCCGAGGGCGGACTCGGCCGCGATCAGCACCAGGGGGCAGATGAACTGGCCGATGAAGAAGGACGCGGTCCACAGGCCGGTGCCACGGCCGCGGTCGGCGAAGTCCAGCCTGGACATGGCGATGGTGAGCAGGGAAGGCAGCAGGAGACCGGTGCCGAGGCAGTTGAGTACGGCGCCGACGATCAGCAGCGGCGCGCTGTCCGCGAGCCACATCACCGCGAACCCGGCCGCGCACAGGGCGAAGACGAGTGGCAGCCGGGGACCCGGTGCCCCGCGCAGCTTGGCGAAGGCGATCGCGCCGGCCACGGTGGCAGCGCTGGCGATGGCTGTGGCCGGCCCGATCACGCTGGTCGCCGTCACGCCGAGGTCGTCCAGCAGGTAGGACATCTCCACCGGGACGGTGTAGAACACGAGGGCCCCGAACACGGTGAGTCCGCAGATCCCGGCCAACTGCCGGAAGGGGAACGAGCGCTTCGGGGCGCCCGCGGTGTCCGTGCTCTCCCCGTCCTCGGCGGCGGCACCGGTGGCCGCTGTCGGCTTCGGCAGCCCGATGGCCATGAGCGGGGCGATGAGCAGGCTGACGGCGTAGATCCAGAACGGGGTCCGCCAGCCGGCCGAGCCCGCGGCACCGCCGATGACGAAGAACGCGGTCGCGGAGGCGGAGGCGCACATGGTCTGGAGGGCGAGGTAGCGGTCCCGTACCCGACCGCTGTAGTAGTCGCCGATCAGCGTGGTGCAGCAGGTCATGATGGCGGCCTCGGCGACACCGACCAGGGCACGGCTGGCCACGATGGCGCCCAGCGACTCCAGCCACAGCGGGGCGGTGCCGAAGATCGCGTACAGCACGGTCGCGGCGATCAGCAGGCGCTTGCGGCCGAGCCGGTCGACGATGACGCCCGCGAAGGGTGCCAGCAGGCCCAGCGCCAGTGCCGGGACGGTGAGGGTCATCGGGACCAGGGCGGCTGCGCCGGGCACGTCGGCGAAGTGGTCCTGCATCTTGGGCAGCACGGGGGCGATCAGGACGGCCCCGAGGATCGGCAGACAGCTGCCTGCCATGAGGAGAGCGACGCGCAGCCGGTGCGCGGCACCGGACGTCGGAAGGATCGCACCGGACGGCGGCACTGGTTCCGCGTAAGCGGGCGGGGGCGGAGGCACGGAAGCGGGCATGCGGGAACTCCATGTGGCGAGGGGGAGGGACGACACGCCATCGGGAGACAGAGACCCCGAGGAGAGGAGCGTGCGGAGGATCTGGCGCTCACTATGAGTGAGCGGCCCAGCCCTGCCTAGCCTCTGTCCGATCGATCTCCCGGATTGCGATCATCCTTGCCGTGGATGGTCTCGGCGACACGGGCCGCTGTCTCCCGCAGCCAGATGTGTGCCGCATCGTGCGTGTGCACCGGGTGCCACCACAGGGCTTCCCGGAGCGGCACGGCGTCGTAGGGCGGGTCCACGACCCGTACGGGGACGAGTCCGTCCAGCCGGTCGGCGAGACGCCCCTGGATCAGGGCGACCCGGCGGGTGCCCGCGACCAGGAGGGGCATCAACTGGAAGCTGTCGACGGAGACTTCGACGCGCGGCTCGATGCCGAGCATGGCGATCTGACGGGCGGCGGGTGCATCGTATGTGCGCTGGTACGTCACCCACGGCAGCCGGGCCAGGTCGTCGAGGGTGAGCTGCTCGCCGACCTCTGTGTTGTCGTCGGCGACGAGATAGACCCAGCGGTCCCGGTAGAGCTCCACGGCGGGAAAGTCGCCGATGATGCCGTGCGGCAGCAGCAGCCCGTCGGCGGTGCTGAGCAGCGCCCCGGTGTTCTCGGTGATGTCCGTGGGGGGCTGCTTGAAGCGCAGTCTGATCCCCGGCGCCTCGGTGTGGACGATACGGGCGAGTTCGGCACCGAAGACGGCCACCGCGTAGTCGGAGGCGAGCAGGGTGAACTCGTGCTCCTCATGGGCGGGGTCGAACACCGCCTGGCTGGTGAAGACGCGTTCCAGCAGGTCGCAGGCGGTGACGGTGCGGTCGAGGAGGGCCAGGCCGAGGGCGGTCAGTTCGTAGCGTCCGCCGACCCTGGAGAGCAGGTCGTCGTCGAAGTGGCGGCGCAGCCGGGCCAGGGCGGCGCTCATGGCGGGCTGGCTGAGCCCGATGCGCCGGCCGGCCTTGGTGACGTTGCGCTCCTCCAGGAGGGCACGCAGGGCGACGACGAGGTTGAGATCCAGGCTGGCCAGGTTCACGCGAAATCCCTGTACGGAGTAGAAGACAGTCCTGACTATTCGCTGCGTGGATGCCTGGCATCCAGAGAATCGATTTCCCTGATCGCAGAGTACGGGCCAGATTGGTGGCACCGCAATCGGGAGGACATCTCCGTGAAATCCGCAGCCACGTCGACGCCCCTCTTCGCAGGCCCCTTGGCCATCGGCACTCTCTCCGCTCCGGGCGGGGCCGCGTTCCCCGGCCTCGTGGTGCCGGACGGCCGCGTGCTCAACCTGCGTACGGCACTGGACGAACCCGCGCTGACCGCCCTCGCTCTCCTGGAGCGCTGGGACGAGGAACTGCCTCGCCTGCGCGGCCTCGCGGATGAGCCGGCCGGTGACTGGCTGCCGCTGGACGACCTGTTCGTGCACGCGCCCGTCGAGCCCCGCCAGATCTTCCAGTCCGGCGCCAACTACCGGCAGCACGTGATCGACCTGGAGGTCGCGCACCGCGCCCCCGACGACCCGCGCACCGTCGAGGAGGCCCGTGCCGAGATCGCGGCGATCATGGACAGGCGGGCCGCCGAGGACCTCCCGTACGTCTTCATCGGCCTGCCGACCACGATCACCGGCCCCTACGACGACGTCGTACTGCCCTCCTGGGCCAAGAAGCCCGACTGGGAGCTGGAGCTGGCCGCGGTGATCTCCCGCCCCGCCCACCGGGTCGCGGTGGAAGAGGCCCTGGAGTACGTCGCGGGCTACACCATCGCCAACGACCTCACCGACCGGGCCACCGTCTTCCGCCGGGACATGCCCGCCATCGGCACCGACTGGCTGCGCTGCAAGAACGCTCCCGGCTTCACCCCGCTCGGCCCCTGGATCGTCCCGGCCGGGTCCGTCGCCGACCCGTCCGACCTGCGGGTCACCCTGAAGCTCAACGGAGAGACGATGCAGGACGAGTCCACCAAGGACATGATCTTCGGTGTGGCCCGGATGGTCTCGTACATTTCCCAGACCGCCCAACTCCTCCCCGGCGACCTGGTGTTGACCGGCAGCCCGGCCGGGAACGGCATGCACTGGGGTCGGCTGCTGCGCGACGGCGACGTGATGGACGGATCCGTCACGGGGCTCGGTGCCCAGCGCACCCGCTGCGTCGCTCAGGAGGCGTCGTGATCGACCGCACCACGGTGCCTGACGCGAAAGACGCCGAGGGCGCGATCGCCGAGGCCGCCAAGAGGTACTCGAACTGGGGCCGTTGGGGCGAGGACGACGTCCTCGGCACGCTCAACTTCCTGGACGCCGAGAAGCGCCGCGAGGGCGCGGCCCTCGTCCGCGACGGCGTCAGCTTCTCGCTCTCCCAGCGTTTCGACATGAACGGCCCGCAGAAGGGCTGGCGGCGGCGTACGAATCCGGTGCACACCATGCTCGACACCGGCACCGACGCCGCCCTGGGCAACCAGGGCTTCCCGCACGGCCTCGGCGGTGCCGACGACGTGATCGCGATGCCGCTGCAGTGCTCCACCCAGTGGGACGGCCTCGGCCACATCTTCGACCATGGCAAGGCATGGAACGGGCGGGCCGCCGAGAAGGTCGTCACCTCCGACGGTGACCTCGTCACCGGCATCGAGCACATGGCGCCGTACGTGGCCGGGCGGGGCGTCCTCCTCGATGTCGGCCTGGTCGTCGGCCACAACGGCGAACTGCCCGACGGCTTCGCCATCACCGAGGAGCACCTGACCGCCAGCGCCGAGGCCCACGGCGTCACCGTCGGCCGCGGCGACCTCGTCCTAGTCCGCACCGGACGGCTGGCCCGCGCCAAGCGCGACGGCTGGGGCGACTACGCGGGCGGTCCCTCGCCCGGGCTGAGTTTCACCACCGTCGGCTGGCTGCACGGCAGCGAGATCGCCGGGATCGCCACCGACACCTGGGGTTTCGAGGTCCGGCCCAACGAGTTCGACTACGCCTTCCAGCCGCTGCACCAGGTCGCCATCCCCAACATGGGCCTGCTCATAGGCGAGATGTGGGACCTCGACGCCTTGGCCGAGCACTGCGCGGCCGACGGGCGGTACGAGTTCTGGCTCACCGCCGCTCCGCTGCCCATCACCGGAGCCGTCGGCTCCCCCGTGAACCCGATCGCCGTCAAGTAACGCCCCGGACCGGCCGAGTGGGCCGCCCCGAAGCCACACCCATCCGGCTCGCACCACCACTCCTGCCGCTCGAAGTCGCGCGGCCCCACCGCAGGGAGACCCGATGACCGACCCCCGACCCCGCACCGTCCTCGTCATCGGCGGCGGCGCCTCCGGCAACGCCGTGACCGTGCTGCTGCGGCGAGCGGGCATCACCGTGGACCTGATCGAGGCCAAGCCCGACTGGAACGTCCTCGGCTCCGGCATCACCCTCCAGGGCAACGCGCTGCGCGTGCTGCGCGAGCTGGGCGTGTGGGACAAGGTCCAGGAGAGCGGCTATGCCTTCGACTCCGTGGGCCTGGCCACGCCCGACGGCCACGTGTTCCACGTCCAGCAGGACATCCGTACCGGCGGCGAGGACCTGCCCGCGACCATCGGCATGCAACGGCCACGGCTCCAGGAGATCCTATGCGAGGCGGTAAGGGCGAGCGGTGCGACGGTCCGCCTCAGCACCACCGCCGACGAGCTGATCCAGGACGGGGCCGGCGTCACCGCCCGCTTCAGCGACGGCACCGAGGGCCGCTACGACCTCGTCATCGCCGCCGACGGCCTCAACTCCCTGACCCGCGCGATGATCGGCATCAGTGAGAAGCCCGAGCCGACCGGCATGGCCATCTGGCGCGTCGCGGCACCCCGCCCGGCGGACGTGGAGCGCACGGACCTGGCCTTCGGCGGGCCCTGCTACATCGCCGGCTACTGCCCCACCAGCGCGAACACCCTCTACGCCTATCTCGTCGAGGCCAACCGCGACCGCGCCTCCATCGACCCGGCCTCGTACGCGGACGAGATGCGGAGGCTGGCAGCCCCGTACGGCGGCGCCTGGCCCGAGATCGCCGCGAGCATCACCGACCCGGCCAAGGTCAACTACACCTGGTTCGACCGGCTGCTCGTCGAGGGTTCCTGGCACCGTGGCCGGGTCGTGCTGGTCGGCGACGCCGCCCATGCCTGCCCGCCCACCCTCGCGCAGGGCGCGGCCATGTCGCTGGAGGACGCCTCCGTACTGGCCGAACTGCTGAGCGCGGAGGAGTCGTGGGATTCCCCCGACTCCCTCGACGACCTGCTGACCCGCTACCACGAGCGCCGCATCGACCGTGTCCGCATGGTCGTCGAGGCCTCGGTGCAGCTCGGCCAGTGGCAGCTGGACGGCGCCCGTGACGCCGACGTGCCCGGCCTGATCGGCCGCACGATGTCCGCCCTGAAGGAGACCCCGTGACGACCCCGGACACCCCGGACACCCCAGATATCCAGGACGACCTGGCCACCCTGGGCGCCCCGGCAACCCCCACCATCGACGTCCACGCGCACGTCCTGCTTCCGCAGGTCGAGGAGGCCGTCGCCGGACACCCCGGGCTGGCCGCCGCCCGCAGTCTCGACGCCCGCCGCAACGGCCCCGAGGCGCTCGCCGTCAGCGGCCCGATGGTCCGCGACCGCATCCCTCGACTGACCGACGTCAAGGCCCGGCTCACCGCGATGGACGCCTCCGGCGTCGACGTCCAACTGGTCTCGCCGTCCCCGTCGCACTACCACTACTGGGCCGACGAGGACCTGGCCCGCACGGTATGGGAGCTGGCCAACTCCGGCACCGCCGCGCACGTCGCCCAGGCCCCCGAACGGCTTCTCGGCTTCGGTCTGGTGCCGCTCCAGCATCCGGCGCTGGCCGTGGAGGCGCTGGATCACGCCCTCGCGCAGGGGCTGCGGGGCGTGGAGATCTCCTCGCACGCGCCCGGCCTGGAGTTGTCGGACCCGGCGTACGCACCCTTCTGGACGCGCGCCGAGGAAACCGGGGCGGTGCTCTTCCTGCACCCCTTCGGCTGCACGCTCGACGAGCGCCTGGACCGCTGGTACCTGTCCAACACGGTCGGCCAGCCCACCGAGAACGCCGTCGCGCTCTCCCACCTCATCTTCTCCGGCGTGCTGGACCGCCACCCCGGCCTGAAGGTGATCGCCGCGCACGGCGGCGGCTACCTGCCCACCCACATCGGCCGCTCCGACCACGCCTGGCGGACCAGACCGGACACGCGGGGCTGCGCGTGCGAGCCGAGCAGCTACCTCAAGCGGCTGTACTTCGACTCGCTCGTCCACGACCCGCACGTCCTGCGCGAACTGATCCGGGTGGCCGGCCCCGACCGGGTCCTGCTCGGCTCGGACTTCCCCTTCGACATGGGCACCGAGGACCCGGTCGGCGCGCTGCGCGCCGCCACGGACCTGCCCGACCCCCACTTCCACGCCGTACGCGGCGGCAACGCGGCAGCGCTGCTGCGCCTCTCCTGAGGAGCCCCGACATGACCAACGACCTGCCCAACCGCCTGCTCACCCACCTGCGGCACGTCGACCTCGCCGTGCCCGACTACGACAAGCAGCTCGACTTCTACGCCGGAGTCTGGGGCCTGACCAAGGTCGCCGAGGACTCGGGCATCTCCTTCCTGGCCGCCGAGGGCAGCCCCGAGCAGTACGTCGTACGGCTCCGCAAGGCCGAGGAGAAGCGGCTCGACCTCGTGTCCTACGGCGCCGCGTCGGCCACCGACGTGGACACGCTCGCCGAGCAACTCCTCGCGGACGGCGTGCGGTTGATCTCGCAGCCGGGCAAGGTCGACACCCCCGGCGGGGGCTACGGCTTCCGCTTCTTCGACGTCGACGGCCGCACCATCGAGGTCTCGGCGGAGGTCGAGGCCCGGCGGCACCGGCGTATCGAGGAGAAGGAGGCCATCCCGGTCCGCCTCTCGCACGTCGTCCTCAATTCCCCCGATCTGGACGCCACCCGCGCCTGGTACGAGCGCCACCTCGGCTTCCGGCTGTCCGACACGCTCAGCTCCCCGCACATGGGCGAGGTCATGCACTTCATGCGGATCAGCAACCAGCACCACTCGATGGCCCTCGCCAAGGGCCCGCACACCTCCCTGCACCACGTCTCGTTCGAGATGCGCGGCCTGGACGAGTACATGCGCGGCTCGGGGCGCGTGATGCGCTCCGGTGCCCGCAAGATCTGGGGCCCGGGCCGGCACATGGCGGGCGACAACACCTTCACGTACTTCCTCGACCCGCACGGCAACACCGTCGAGTACACAACGGAGTTGGAGGAGCTCGACGAGGACACCTGGCATCCGCACGTCTACGACTTCTCCCGGCCGGAGGTCACCGACCAGTGGGGCACGGCGAACCCGATGAACGAACTGGTCGCCAAGGAGTCCTTCAACGACGTCGACCGCGGTGTCTTCGTCGCCCCGCCGGTCTGATCCCCTTCGGCTCCGGGGGCGCGGAACGATCCCTGCCCTGACTCCAACCGCGCCCCCGTCCACTCCCACACCAGGCCCCCGCACCTCAGGAATGCCATGCGCTTCGCCACGTACGAACACCACGGCCGCCGCAGCGTCGCCACCGTCGAAAACGACGGCACCCTCCACCCCTTCGCCGGCAGCGCCTCGCTGCTAGACCTGCTCCGGGCGGGCCCCGCAGCCCTGCGCGAGGCGGGCAACGCCACACCGGACGCGCCGGGCGGCCCGCATGTCTCTCAGGTGCGGCTGCTGCCGCCTCTCCAGCCGCCGTCCGTACGGGACTTCGTCACCTTCGAGGAACACGTCGAGGGCGTACGACGCAGCATCGACAACACGGCCGGGGTCCCCGATGCCTGGTACGACGCGCCGACCTTCTACTTCACCAATCCGTACGCCGTCATCGGCGCGCACGACGACGTGCCCGTGCCGCCCGGCTCCTCGGTCCTGGACTTCGAACTCGAAGTCGCCGCCGTCATCGGCCGCGAGGGCCGCGACCTGACACCCGAGCGGGCCCGCGACCACATCATCGGCTACACGATCTTCAACGACTGGTCCGCCCGCGACCTGCAATCCGCGGAGATGAAGGTGGGGTTGGGCCCCTGCAAGGGCAAGGACACCGCCGCCACCCTCGGCCCGTACCTGGTCACCGCCGACGAGCTGGAGCCGTACCGGGACACGGACGGTTTCCTGCAACTGGCGCTGACCGCCTCGGTGAACGGCGAGGTGGTCGGCGAGGACCTGCTGTCCAACATGAGCTGGACCTTCGAGGAGATGGCCGCCTACGCCTCGCGCGGCACATACGTCCGTCCCGGCGATGTGCTCGGCTCCGGCACCTGCGGCAACGGCGGCTGCCTGGCCGAGCTGTGGGGCGTACGCGGCCGCCAGGATCCGCCACCGCTGAAGCCCGGCGACACCGTCACCCTCACCGTCGAGGGAATCGGCACCGTCTCCAACACCGTCGTGCCCGGCGCTGGACCGGGGTACCGGTTCCCCGGGCCCGCAAGCGCCCGCGGCTGCGCCCGTGAACGGCGTGGCCGTGAACAGGCTGGACGGCAAGGTCGTGATCGTCACCGGAGCCGCGCGCGGACAGGGCGCGGCCGAGGCCGAGGCGCTGACCCGCGCGGGGGCGGTGGTCGTCGCCACCGATGTGACTCAGGCTCCGGGCTGTCTGCGCCTGGACGTCACCGACGCGAAGGAGTGGGCGGCGCTCGCCGAAGAGCTGCGCTGCCAGTACGGAGAGGTCCACGGCCTGGTCAACAACGCCGGCATCACCTGGCGCGCGCGCCTCCACGAGGTCACTCCCGAGGACTTCGCCCGCGTCCAAGCGGTCAACGTCACCGGCCCGCTCCTTGCCATCCAGCACCTGACGCCGTTGATGCCGCCGGGTTCGTCGATCGTCAACGTCGGCTCCTCCGCCGGGCTCACCGGGCACTACCCAGTCGCGTACACGGCCAGCAAGTGGGCGCTGCGCGGCCTGTCGAAGGCGGCCTGCGTGGAGCTGGGCCCGCGGGGCATCCGCGTGAACACCGTCCACCCGGGCTTCATCGAGACCGAGATGACCGCCTCGGCCGCGCCCGCCTTCCGCGAGGCGAACATCCGCGAGACGCCGCTGGCCCGCACCGGCACCGTGGACGAGATCACCCCGCTGGTGGTCTTCCTCCTCTCCGACGCCGCCTCCTTCATCACCGGCGCCGAGATCCCCGTCGACGGCGGCTTCACCGCACACGGCGGCGCCAAGTCCATCTCCGACGCCCTCCGGTCGGCTTCCGACTGATCTCCGACTGAAAGGACCCATACGTAAACCCAGACGTGAACAAGGTCAGCGCGAGCGCCGTCGCGGCGGTCGCCGACATCCCCGGGGCGTCGCTGGCAGTCGGCGGCTTCGGCCTCTCCGGCATACCGGCCCCCCCTCATCGACACCCTGCACGCCCAGGGCGCCACCGGCCTGAAGGCCGTCTCCACCAACTGCGGCGTCGACGGCCACGGGCGGCGCTACGAACTGTTCGCCGCGCTCGACCTGCCTGGCGAAGCACCCCGCCGCCGCAGCGAGTTCGACCGCCTCCTCAAAAGCGTCCTCGCCAGCTGTTGCGGGGAATGGGCCGCCCTGGCCTCGTACACCTCGCGCGGGGCAACACCGGGTTGGGGCGTACCACGAGGTCGCACACGTCGGAGAGGCCTGGAGGAGCATCAACGCGCCACCGCCCGCCTGGCCGCAGGCGCACGCCCAGGCGGCAGGTGGAGCCGCGAAATCGTCAATGGCCGCCTCCGTGGAGGCTGAGGAGCGCACGCGGTCCGAGACTTGGAAGCGATCTTCTGCGAGGACTGACCCCATGCGCGTGGGGGACTGCCGGATGAGCTGGCGACCGGCGTGGGTGGGGGACAGATTCCCACTCGTGTGGGGGAGCAAGAGCTGCTGCACATCAGTCCTCTTACGAACCCCAGACGGATCTCAGGCGTTCGGCCAGAACTGTGCGATGTAGCGCTCGACTCCGTGCACCACACCGTACTGGGTCGTCTGCGTAGCTGCCGCCTCACGGCCGGTGCACACCACTCGCACCGTCCAGACGCCCGGTCCGTCCGACAACTCGATCGCTTCTGGCATCGGTCCTGCCGCCATCCCTCTGGCACGCAACTTGCCCGAAGTACAAACGATACTGGCCAGGGCGGCCTCCTCCCACTCTCCGGCCGGTACAGCAGGCTCTCCGCCCCAGATCTCCACCGTTAGGGACGCGGTGTGGGTGTGCCCGGCGCTGTAGAAATCAAGACGGCCAGGGTGAGAGGTAAGGAATGTGCCGCTCTCGAAACCCTCAGGGAACAGCACAGGAACCTGCGAGTCGTCGAAGTCCTGCAGCGCCCACCCGTTGTAGTCCACATTCACCGGATACTCCTGGCGCCTGATCAGGCTGGCCACGCAATCCACCCCTTGTTGTCGTCTCGTGCGATGGAGGCTTCATCATCGTCGATCTTCGGCGGCGAGATCATTGCGAACCTTTGCACGGTTCAAGGCAGCGATGGCTGCACCGCGTGACATGACCCTTGACGTTCCTCGATAGACCATGCAGGCACGGGACCGTCTCGAGGGTGGGGCAGTCAGTTATGCGGTGTGGTGAGGGTCTGAGCGCTGTTCGCCCACGCTGTGTCGAATTGTTGGAGGGCTATGGTGTAGAGGAGACCGGGGGCTCGTGCGTACAGGCAGGGCGAGTTCCTGCCGTGCGCGTTGTCGCTGTAGAAGGTCAGGTAGGCGACTTTGTCGGTGGCTATGACACGGCATGTGTGGGGCAGATTGTAGCTGTGCAGCTGAATGTTGCGTTGCGCGCGAGCGGCCTGGGTGAGGTAGTTGATGTTGGCTCGGACTTGGTCTCTGAGCAGGTCAGGAGTGAAGCAAGGGTCGAAGCGGGCGACGTCGTGGGAGCGGCGGTCCAGCCAGGAGTCCTGCGGTGTGTCCGGGTCGGGGAGCAGGATCTGGACGGATGCAGGGGAGAGGCTGCCGGACCACAGTGGGGCGAAGGCTTCGCGGGTGAGGATGTTGCCGCGTCAACGTGGCGCCAACACCGTCGCCGACACTCTCGGCCGAGCTGCGCCCTTGACCTCAACTTAGGTTTAGATACGACACTTGACGCATGAAGATCGCGAACAGCAGCACCATTCTCTTTCGCAACACCATGCGCATCACCGACGGCCACCTCGACGGCTTCCGACATGCCATCGCGCGGGCGGTGGCATTCACTCAAGAGTACGGCCCCCAGATCATGGTGGAGGTCTTCATCGATGAGGAGCGGATGCTGGCGCATAGCTTTCAGCTCTACCGCGACTCCGACGCAATCCGCGCCCACTGGCGGCTGTCGGACCCGTACATCCGCGAGGTGATGGAGCACTGCACCGTGCAGCACTTCGAGATATTCGGTGAACCGGACCACGACATCGTGGCGGCCCTCAAGACCCCCGACGGTGAATCCTTCCCCTTCGTCATCTCGCCCCGCCTCGCCGGCTTCAACCGACTTTAGGTGCCTGACCAGAGGGTGAATATCCCCCTCAGAGGGACCCGCGAACTGATGTCCGCTTCTGGGTGAGGGTTGGGCAGGTCTGCTGGTCGCGGGGCTTCGGGAGGCTACTGCTTCCTGGTGAAGCTGCCGACGTCGACCTCGGTGAGGATTCCGAGTTTGACGAGGCGTTCCAGCTTGGCGCGGGTGCCTTCGATGTTCTTCGGCACCAGTTCGTGGTCGAGGGCTTCGCAGACATCACGGGCCCTCAGCGGGACGGTGACCTCGTTGAAGACAGCGACGATGCGGGGTAGTCCGGGTGCTCGGGCAGGTCCGGCGGGGCGGCCAGGAGTCGGTCAGCGAGGCCGGTGACAGTCTTCCGGGTGATCGCGAGGTGTTCGAGGTGGGTCTCGGCCTCCCGCAGCCGAGCCTGCAGTTCGGTGATCTGTCCGCGGAGACCGTCGGTTAGGGCGCGGGCGGCGTCCTCCTGGATACCGAGGGCGTCGAGCAGGTGCTGGAGGTTCACGCGGTCACCGATGCCGACGATGAAGTCGACTTCGACGTCGACCTGCGGCAGTTGCAGGGCCAGGCACGACTTGATGTGTTCTGCGGCTTCCTCCGGGAGATCGGACGGTGGCTGGGCAAGCCGGCCGATCATCGCTCCATTGAGATCGATCACGAACAGGCCAGGGCGCCGCCCGGGCACCTCGGGCACCGCGCGTTCGAGCTCATCACGCGGTCGAGGGCCACCGAGGTAGGTGCGCACCTCCGGCGAGGCGAACAGCTCGATGAACGCCGCACGGTCCCGGGCCTCGGACTCGCGGAGCACGAGCCGTTCGGTTCTTATCGGGGCAGGTGGCCAGGCGACGGGTCCTAATCCGGTCATGGCGGGCAACTTATCGCAAGCCCGCGAGAGAGATCCGAAAGAGAAGGCCTCGTCGGGGGAGGCCTTGGGGCTTGTCAGGAGCGTGTGTTGATGTACCGCACGCCCGGGCCTCACTTCTCCATGGCCGGCGCCATGCACACTGACACAGCGGGCAGCCCCCGCGGCCGTATTTGTGGCGTACGGGGCGCGGCAAACGATCCGGTGAGCGCGCCGATCACGGCCTCATTGGTGACCCGCACCTTGTACTTCCGCCACGACCGCACACCCCCGCGATAGGACTCCTCCAGCCGCTTGAAGCACAGTCCCTCCACCCCGGCCGCCTCCACTCCAGCCACTCCCGCGCCACGGCCGGGTCGGTCGTCGACGGGCACAGCACCCACGGCGCCGACAGGCCGCGTTCGGCGAACAGCGTCTCCAACGCCGCACGGCGTCGCGCGTACGGCCAGACAATCAGGTCGCCGCCTCGCTGGACCAGGTCAAAGGCCACGAAGTGCGCCGGCCATTCCCGCGCCGCGTTGCGGCAGCTGCCCCGCGCCGGGCGCGCCGCTCCTGCAGCCGCTCGAAGGCCAGCCTGTCCCGCTCCCACACCACCAACTCGCCATCGATCCCGGTGTCCGCCGGCAGCTGCGCCAGAGCCGCCGCCCGGATCTCGGGGAACGCCGCTGTCATGTCCGTGCCGCGCCGTGAGCGCAGCAACACCCGCCCGTCCGCGTACACGGCGAGCTGAGCACGGTAGCCATCCCATTTCGATTTCGGCTCACCCGCCCACCCCGGCAGCAGCGCAGGGGCGGGCACAGGGGCGGCGAGCATCGGCTCCGGCAGTGTCCGCGTCACAGCCCATGCCTTCCACTCAGCCCGCCCGTCGGCAAACCGAGTGCCTGTACGCCCCGACTACCGGCCCGACCATGCCAGGTCAGCGCACTACAACACCTCGCCGAGGGCTGTGTGCTGAGCTCCAGGCGCACGTCCAGGCAGCTCAGCCGGACACTGAGCTGCCCCGGATCCCGTGTCGTACGGTCCGACGTCGCGGTCGCCCACCGTCCGCAACGGATCTCACGAACCCGGCGGTGCCGCGGTACGGCCGATAGATCTGAACCAATACCGGGAATCAGGCGGCGACGAGCTCCTGCTCGCGGTCCGGCGTGTTGACCTTGGGCTTCTTGTTCGGCAGCGAGAGCCGGAAGACCTTGCGCCACGCGGAGAACACCTGCTTGGGCAGCGGCCCGGTGACGTACTCCAGCTCGTATTTCTCGAACAGCGCGCGCACCTTCACCGCGACCTCGGCGTACCGGTTGCTCGGCAGGTCCGGGAACAGGTGGTGCTCGATCTGGTGCGAGAGGTTGCCGGTCATGAAGTGCATGGCCTTGCTGCCGCTGATGTTCGCCGAGCCCATCATCTGGCGCAGGTACCACTGGCCGCGCGTCTCGCCCTTGATCGACCGGCGCTCGAAGACCTGCACGCCCTCGGGGAAGTGCCCGCACATGATCACCGAGTGTGACCAGATGTTGCGGACCAGGTTCGCGGTGAACGTGGCGGCGAGCGTGGGGAGGAACGACGGGCCCGACAGCAGCGGGTGGATCACGTAGTCCTTGAGCACCTGCTTGCGGATCTTGCGGCCCACGGCCTTGGCCCGCGCGCGGAACTCCGGGTTCTTGCGGCGGCGCTTGTGCAGGTTCTTGCCGAGCTCCAGGTCGTACGCTGCGATGCCGTACTCGAAGAAGCAGGCGTTGATGAAGTTCCACAGCGGCTGGCCGAGGTGGATCGGGTGCCACTTCTGGTCCTCGTCGACGCGCATGATGCCGTAGCCGAGGTCGTTGTCCTTGCCGATCACGTTGGTGTAAGTGTGGTGCAGCTCGTTGTGCGAGTGCTTCCACTGCTCGGACGGCGAGACGTGATCCCACTCCCAGGTGGTGGAGTGGATCTTCGGGTCTCGCATCCAGTCCCACTGGCCGTGCAGGACGTTGTGGCCGATCTCCATGTTGTCCATGATCTTCGCCACGGACAGCCCGGCGGTGCCGAGCAGCCACGCGGGCGGGAAGATCGAGAACAGCAGCACGCCCCTGCTGACCAGCTCGAGCTTGCGCTGCGCCGAGATGACCTTACGGATGTAGGCGGCGTCTTTCTCGCCGCGGTCGGCGATCACCTCGTCGCGGATCGCGTCCAGCTCGCGGCCCAGCTCCTCGATCTGCTCCGCGGTCAGGTGGGCGGTGGGGTCGATGGCGGTCAAGGTGCTCCTACCGTTCGATGTCGCAGGGGCCCGCCGCGGCGGACACGCAGGTCTGGATGAGGACGCCCGGCTCGGCCTCGGTGATCTCGCCGGTGCGCAGGTCGCGGACGGCGCCCGCCTTGAGCGGCGTGACGCAGCCGAAGCAGATGCCCATGCGGCACCCGGAGGGCATGAGCACGCCGGCCTCCTCGCCGACGTCCAGCAACGGCGTGGCGCCGTTCGCGTCGACGGTCTTGCCGGTGGCGCTGAACGTGACCTCGCCGCCCTCGCCGGCGACGACGATGCTGGGCCGGAAGCGTTCGGTGTGCAGGCGCTCTCGGAGGCCGTGCTCGGTCCAGTGCTCTTCGGCGGCGTCGAGCAGGCCCGCGGGCCCGCAGGCCCAGGTCTCGCGCTCGGCCCAGTCGGGCACGAGTTCGTCGAGACGGGTGATGTCGAGCATGCCGTCTGTGTCGGTGTGCACCTCGGTGAGCCGCAGCTTCTTGGCGACCAGGTCGTGCAGTTCGTTGCGGAAGATCACGTCTTGCGGCTGTGGCGCGCAGTGGACCATGACGACGTCGTCGAACTCGATGTCGCGCAGCATGCCCATCACGGGCGTGATGCCGCTGCCGGCCGTCAGGTAGAGCACCTTGGCGGGCTTGGCCTGCGGCAGCACGAAGTCACCGGTCGGCTGGTCGAGCTGGAGCAGCGTGCCCGGTTTCGCCCTGCGGACCAGGTGGTTGCTGACCTTGCCGTCCGGGATCGCCTTCACGGTGATCGTGACGCGGCCGTCCTGGCGGTTCGTCGGCGAGGTGATGGAGTAGGCACGCCACAGGCGCACCCCGTCGACGTCGACCCCGATCCGCACGTACTGACCGGCTGTGTGGCCGCGCCAGCCCCGTCCCGGCCTGATCACGATGGTCGCGGCGTCATTCGTCTCGGGGTGCACGGCCTCGATGCGCCCACGTAGGTCAGCGCCCGCACGCAGCGGGCTGACCAGGTCGAGGTAGTCCGACGGCAGCAGGGGCGTCGTGACCATCTCGAGCAGTTTCCACGCCCTGCTGCGGAGGGCTGCACTCGTCATCAGTCCAGCTTGCTGCGCCTCAAGGCGTAAAGTCCTGACCGCAGGACGTAAATTTGGTCGGCTGAATTGTTCGCAGGGAACAAAACATGAGCCATGCAATCCGGAGGGCCAGCGAACTGGCCCTGGATGAGACGACGGTCACCGCACTTCGGGCCGCGCTGAAGACCACCGCCGACGAGGTCGTCCAGGCGATCATCGACGAGGTCCCTTCCTACGCCAACGCCCTTTCGGGCAGCATGGGCGGCACCATCCGCCGAGCCGTCCGCACCGCCCTGGGGCACTACCTGGACCTCGCGAGCGGGAACGCCACAGGCGGCGACGCCGGTGACGCAGCCTACGAGCTGGGCCGCGGCGAGGTGCGCGACGGCCGTTCGATGGACGCCCTGCTCAGCGCCTACCGCGTCGGCGCCCGCGTGGCCTGGCGATGCCTTGCAGCGGGTGCCGTACCCGCAGGTCTACCCGCCGCCGAGGTCGCCAAGTTCGCCGAGCTGACCTTCGCCTACATCGACGAGCTCTCCGCCGCGAGCGCCGCGGGCCACGCCGACGAACTGGCCGCCCAGGGCAGGGCCCACGAGCGCCACCTGGAACACCTGGCCCGCGACCTCCTCGCCGGCGCGAGCCCGGACGTGCTGCTGGCCTCTGCTCAACGGGCCGGGTGGCAGCCTCCGGTTTCACTGACCGCGGTCCTGCTGCCCGCCGCCCAGGCCCGGCCTGCCTACCGCGCGCTCGACCCGAGCACCCTCGTCCTCGACGATCTGCCGGACGCCACCGGTGTGCTGCTCGTCCCCGATGCGGACCGATCACATCTCTTGCGGCAGCTGACCGACCGCACCGCCGTGGTCGGCCCGGCCCGGCCATGGACTCGCGCGTCCGCCTCGTACGCACGAGCCGTACGCGCGCGCTCCCTCTCCTCTGATATTCGCGACACCGAGAACCACCTGCCCGAGCTGGTGCTGAGCGCCGACGCGGACGCGCTCGCAGACCTGCGTGCCCGAGCCCTCGCACCGTTGCGGACCTTGCCTGTCGCGACCGCACGGCGGCTGGAGGAGACGTTGCGGGAGTGGCTGCTGCACCAGGGCAGGCGGGACGAGGTGGCGGCGGCGTTGTTCGTCCATCCCCAGACAGTCCGGTACCGGATGTCGCAGCTGCGGGAGCTGTTTCCGGATCTCGCATCGCCACACCGGGTCCTCGAACTGACGCTGGCGGTCGGTCTTCGGGTCAGCTGACGAGTAGTGCCTCGTTCTCGATGCCATCAGCTGGCTCATGCGGCCCGGGAAGAGCGGTATGAGCCAGCTGAGACCAGGGTGACCGGGACGCCTAACGCCACTGGAACGCCGGCGCCAACCCGTCCGACGGCTGTAACACGCGCGCCGAAGTCCTGATCTCCGAGGCCGTCGAACCCCCTGCGGTCGGCCCCAACTCCCGTCTGACGGGCGGGAGCCGGTGGTCGTACTACGACCAGGTGTGGGTGACGACAGCCTCAGGCCTGGACATCGACCACATGGTGCCCCTGGCGGAGAGCTGGGACAGGCGCAGTGGCGTGCTCGCCGGCTGGGTGAGCGTGGAACGGAAGTTCGCGGGTAACTGACGTGAGCTGGTCGGGAGCGGCGCAATGCCTGGGGAGGTCGAGCGCCGCTCCCCAAGCGCCCGTCATGACGCCTGCATAGCCAACCGGCGCAAGAGGCGGGGTCCGGCTCAGCTGGGAGGAGGGGACCGGCTGGTCCTACGCCAAGCTCGGCCCCGGCATCTACGACGTGCTCCCCGAAGCCCCTGTCACCCCGCTCCACCGCGTCTTCGCTACCCCGGGCGACGTCGCCGATGGGGCCGGGGCGCTCGTGCGTCACTGGTGCACGCCAGAGGGGGAGTGCGGAGCGGAGTGGGACCAGGCGCACGTGGTACGCAGGGCGTGTGAGGCCTTCCGCTGCCACCGAGCGTGTTGACCTTCACTCGAATATCGCGCCTGTGGCTCAGGTAGCGCTGTCCGAGGTCCCTTCGGGTTTCGTGTGGAGGACCTCGCGGGCCTGGTCCGCGGCGCGGGCGATGTTCTCGGAGATGAAGTCGACGAAGCGGGCGATGTTCTCCAGGCGTGCGGCGGCCGGGGTGTTGGGGCCGAGGATGCTGACGCCCTGCCGGGCGACTTCGCCGAGGTGGGCGGTGGATCGGGCGCTGGCCATCGTGGATTGGTACATGACGTCGTCGTCGACGACGTAGCGTTCGCGGCGGCGTTCGTCGCGTTCCCGGCGGATGAGGCCCTGGCTTTCGAGGAAGGTGACTGCTTTCGAGACGGATGCCGGGCTGATCTGGAGGCGCCCGGCGAGTTCGGAGGCGGTGAGGCTGCCGGCGTCGGTGGTGTAGAGGCTGGCCAGGACCCGGGCCGTCATCTTGGGCAGGCCCGATTGCATGAAGACGGTGGTGAACGTCTCCTCGTACTCGCGTACGGCTTCGGCATCGCGTCCGTGGGCTTGTGGGGGCGTGTTGGGGTCGCGGGGGGCGGCCTTTCTGCGGCGGTGGGCGCGGTGTTCGGTGGCGCGGTGGGCGAGGTCGGCGCGGTAGGCGGTGGGGCCGCCGTTGCGCATGACCTCGCGTGTGATGGTCGAGGTCGGGCGGTCGAGGCGTCTGGCGATCTCCGCGTAGGGGAGGCTGTCGGCCAGTCCCAGCGCGATCTGCTGGCGTTCCTGCTGGGTGAGTCTGCCTCCCGGCATCGAGGTCTCCTTCGTGGTCTGTGGTGTCTGCAGGATAGCGTTCACCCTCGATTCATTGCAACGAACGAGGCGAGGCTTGTTGCGTTGAATTCCAAAGCCATTGCAACGAAATTGCCCCATCTACCTGCAATCATGCAGATCGTGCGCAACGAAACGATTGCCGCATCCAGAAATGCAACGTAGCTTTTCCATCGCCAGAAACAACGAGCCGAAGGAGAGCATGATGCAGAAGTTCGACACCCCCATCCCGATGACCGCTGTCCTCGACATACCCGTCGGCCGCATCCGTTGCATCGCCGCCGACCGAGCCGACACCACAGTCGAGGTCCTCCCCTCGAACGCTTCCAAGAGCCGCGACGTGAAGGCTGCGGAGCAGACCGAGGTCGTATACGGCGACGGCGTCCTGCGGATCAAGGCCCCGGAGGCGAAGAACCAGATCCTCGGCCCTTCCGAATCCATCGAGGTGACGGTCCAACTGCCCGCCGGCTCCCGCGTCGAGGTGAAGGCGGCCCTCGCCGAGTTCCGGGGCGTCGGACAGCTCGGCGACGTCTCCTTCGAGAGCGCGCAGGGCGCGGTCAAGCTCGACGAGGCCGCAAGCGCCCACCTGACCCTGCAGTCCGGCGACCTCTCGGTCGGCCGCCTGGGCGGCCCCGCACAGATCAGCACCCAAAAGGGCGACCTCCGCGTCACCGAGGCCGTGCGCGGCACGGTCACACTGCGCACCGAGCACGGCGAGATCTCGGTCGGCGCCGCCCGCGGAGTCTCCGCCTCCCTGGACGCCAGCACCTCCTACGGCCGGATCCACAACGCGCTCAAGAACACCGACGGCGCCGACGCCGTCCTGAACATCCACGCGACCACCGCCTACGGCGACATCAGCGCCCGCAGCCTCTAACAGCGGCACCCCGCGGCGACTCCGTCCGTGCAGTTGAATCCCACAACAGTTCTCAAGGAGCACACCACCATGTCCAACACTCTTACCGACCAGGACCGCCCGGAGCTGCAGAAGGCCATCGAGGAGATGGTCGAGTCCGGGTTCACCGGGGTGACGATGCGCGTGCACGACGAGCGGGGCGAGTGGGTCGGCAGCGCCGGAGTGCGCAAGCTGGGCGAGACCGCGAAGCCGCCGACGAACGGACACGTCCGGATCGGCAGCAACACCAAGACCTTCACCGCGACCGTGGTGCTGCAACTAGTGGACGAGGGCACGTTAGGGCTGGACGCCCCGGTGGCCGACTACCTTCCCGAGTTCGGGCTGGACACGAAGATCACGGTGCGGATGCTGCTGCAGCACACCAGCGGGGTGTTCAACTTCACTGGTGAGTACTACGACGACGGGACGTTCGCGCCGGGGATCCCCGCCACGACCGCGGGCCAGGAGTGGGTGGACAACCGGTTCAAGACCTACCGGCCGGAAGAGCTGGTACGGCTGGCGTTGTCCAAGCCGGCGCGGTTCGAGCCGGGGACGGACTGGAGTTACTCCAACACCAACTACGTGCTGGCCAGGCTGCTGATCGAGAAGGTCACCGGCCGCTCACTGGCCGAGGAGATGCAGCGGCTGATCCTGGACCCGCTCGGGCTGTCGGGCACGGTGGCGCCGTACACCCGGCAGGAGGTCCCGGAGCCGCATGCCCATGCCTACTACCGGTACGAGGATGAGGACGGCCGGCAGGAGACGGTCGACGTCACCCGCCAGAACCCCTCCTGGATCTCGACCGGCGGAGACATGATCTCGACCACCCAGGACCTCCACACGTTCATCTCCGCACTCATGCGCGGCAAGCTCCTGCCGGCTCCGCTGCTCGCCGAGATGTGCACGCCGCATCCCAAGGCGGGTTACGGCCTGGGGGTGTTCGTGCAGGACGCGGGCGAGAACGGCGGCACCGTCATCACCCACAACGGCGGCATGGCGGGCCACGCGGCGCTGATGTACAGCACGCCCGACGGCAGCAAGACCCTGACCGCCGCGCTGAACTATGTCGACGACGCCGCACTGTCCATGGCAGAGGCGTTCCAGAAGGCGACGCAAAAACTCGTCAAGGAGGTGTTCGGCGGCGGGCACGCCGGGTCGGCTGACGCGGCCGAACCGGCTCGGTAGACAGGGCCGAGCGGCATGGACCCGCACGGGTCAAGTCAACTCGCTCACCCTGGCCGACGCCCGTCGGCATGGACGACCAGATCCACCCGGACCACACGCTGCGGCAGGTCGACGTCGAAGTACCACCGCGACCCAGAAGTAGCCGCCATGAGCGCGAGGGCCGCCCCCGCAGCTCCGGGCACCCAGGCGGCGTACTCCGACAGCGCGTCGGAGTACGCCGCCTGGTTCGTGTGCAGGGCAGCCTCGAGCGCCACCGCAGCCACACATGTCCTGAGGGCGGGAGCGGGCCGGAGGCGGTGCTGCTGGTGGTGTCTGAGCTGTTCGCCAACGGGGTGCGGCACACTTCCTCGAAGTTCTGACGGCCGAATCCCGCAGGAGGTGAGTGCCTCGTCAGCCAGTTGCTCGATGACTCGGTTCACGCGAACCGCCGCCACGCCGGCCCGGGTGGCGAGGCATGCGTGGGGGAACTTGCCGAATGGCCGGGCTTCCGGCAGCCGACAGCCGACCACCATCTGAAGTTCATGGCTGAGGCGGGGATTCTGGAGCGTGAGCAGCCGGGGACTTCAGTTTGGTACTCGGTGAGCCGGGCGGCGCTGCGGAGGGTGCCGGAGAATTCTTACTGACGGCAGGCTCTCGGCTGGTGGGAGACCCTTCACCCAGGGGCAGGCCGGCTGTCTTCGGCTTCCTCCCGGAGCAGGCCAGGGCTGCGAGCAGAGTCACGCTGCCCGCGAGCGCGAAGCACACCTCGAGAGGCAGCCGTGCCGCCAGCAGACCGGCCACCGCCGTGCCGCCCGAAATCCCTGCGTTCACCGCCGTGTTGACCCAGGCGCCCGCCTGGGTGCGGCGCTCCGGCGCTGCCACCTCGTCGGCCAGCAGGTATGCCGTGGTGAGCGCCGGAGCCACAAAGAATCCCGCACACGCCACCGCCACGGTCAGCGCCCCCACGCCCGGCGCGAGCCCCGCTGCGGCCAGGGCGAGACCGAGGCCGACAGCCAGCAGCGGCAGTCGTACCCGGGCCCCGATGCGCCAGTTGACGGCACCGTTCAAGAGCCCGCCGACCGCGCTGCCCGCCGAGAGGGCCGCGAGCACCCAGGCGACCACGTCGTCACCATGATGCCGCTCCGTCGCGAACGCGAGGACCAGCAGATCCATGGCGCCCAGGGACAGCCCGACCCCGGCCGCCACCACGACCGGCGTCAGCAGCGCCCGCGCCCCCTGCAGCCGCGCCTCGGAGTGTGCCGCCGCCTTGGCAACGGCAGTCGGCCGTACGTCCCGCACGGCTGGCGACATGACGAATGCGAATGTCCCGACCCCCACGAGCAGCGCGCTCACTACGACCCCGGCCGCCGGGGGCGCGATCTGCACCAGCGCGCCGACCAGCAGCGGACCGGAGATGAGGAGCATCTCCTCCGCGACGCCGTCCAGGCTGTACGCGCGCTGCAACAGCGGCTGTTCGTCGGTGAGTTCACGCCAGATGGCCCGCATCGAGGGGCCGAGCGGAGGCGCCGCGGCGCCCGCGGCTGCGGCGATGGCGCCCAGCAGAAAGGCGGGGGCGCCGGGCCGCCAGGAGGTCACCGCGAGGGCGCCCAGGAGACTCGCATAGAGCAGGGCCATCGGAAGGAGCGCGAGGCGCGGGCCGTGGCGGTCGACGAGGGCAGCCCGTACCGGGGACAGGAAGACACTGGTGGCGCCGAACAGCGCCATGATCGTGCCTGCGGCGGCATACGAGCCGGTGGCCCGGGTCACCGCCAGCATCACGGAGAGGGTGAGCATCCCGTACGAGAGCCGCCCGAGCAGGGTGGCACCGAAGGTGCGTCGGGCGTACGGAAGGCGCAGTACGGCGGCGTACGAGGGCCGCCCTTGAGCAGGCGCAGACATGGGAAAGTTCCTCAGGCGGAAGGAGGGACGCCGAGTGCCCAGGCGTCGGTGGGGATGGAGAGTCTCACGATCAACAGGACAGCCCGGCACCGTTGCCGGTTGCGGCCCGATCCGGCCAGGTGCCCGCACTGCCCAGAGGGTCCGTGCCGACTGCCCCTGCTACTGGAGGAGGAGCGACACCACCGATACGACCAAGATCGACGCTTCCCCCGGGCCGTAATGCGAGCGGAACGCGGTCCACCGCTCATTCTCCGCCCGGGCCCGCGATCCCAGCCCCCGGGCGACCGTCGCCTTGAGATTGTCGTAACGGGGTCGAACTCGGCGTCTACCGCTTCACCGGCACACCACGTGTGGAGCTGACGAACACCACGGACGACGGAACCGCGGACGAGGATGTCGCCTGGGACGCCGTCGCCTTCCAGCCGCAGTCGGGCAAGCCGAAGCACATGGTCGTCGCCATGGGTGACTCCTATACCTCCGGCGAAGGCGCCGGGGCTTATTCACCCGAGTCCGACCGGGGCCACGGGAAGAGCACCTGGAACGCCTGCCGGCGCAGCCCGAATGCATGGCCCCGCAAGGTGACTCTCCCGGGCCAGACGAAGAGCGTCGGTTCGCTCGAGGACAGCTTCGACCCGGCGCTGGGCTTCCAGTTCACCGCATGCTCCGGAGCCAAGACGGGCCAGATGACCGAGGGAGATCCCCCCAACGGCTGGGGGATCGACGGAAACTTCCACGAGAAGACCCAGATCGACTCAGGGGCCCTCAGTGCGGATACCACTTTGGTCATGCTGACCATCGGTGGAAATGACGCGCGCTTCGACAACAAGATCCAGAAGTGTGTCATGGAGGGGTGAGGGGTGCCCGTCGGAGGCCTCGATGAAGGCGGACATCGACAACGCTGTAGCCGGGACTCGGACGGTGCTGGAACAGATCCATGCCCATGCGCCGAACGCGACGATCTCGCTGATGGGCTACCCCTTGCTCTTCAGCCGTACTCAGGCGTGCTCGACCTTGGTGAGCGCATCCCAGCGTGTCATTCTGAACGACATGGCCGAGTACTTCGAGAGTAAGCAGCGCGAGCTGGCGCTCTCCATGAGTGCGTCCAACGTCCGGTACCGGTCTCCGCAGTCGGCGTTCGAGGGCAAGCGCATCTGTGATTCGCCGGGAGGAATCAACGGGGTTGTGGCAGGGCCTAAAGGCGACGGCGACTTCCACCACGGCGACAAGAACACGCAGCTCTGCTGGTGGTTCACGGGAGAAACCTGCCCCAGCCGTGAGAGCTACCACCCGAACCAGACCGGGACCAGCGCCTACGCACAGGCGTTCATGACCGCCGGCCCGCTGTCAGCCGCCACACGACAGGAGCGGTGAGTACGAGTATGTCTGATCACGGCACCGTGGCGCGGCACGACCGCGTCACGGTGCCGTCTCCAGGGTGTCTCGCCGTCATCATGGTGCCCATCGTCGCGGTGCTGGTCGTGGCGTCGGTTCTCATGGTCATGCACTACCGCCAGGAACGTGCGAACGCCCAGAACGAGGCAGAAGCCCTGGACAGGACAGCCGCCCTGGCCCGGTCATACGCGCGTGACGTGGCGGCGGCACCGGACGGCTTTCCCGGCCGGGAAGCCGTGCGCGGCATCGCTGAGCGGCACGACGGCAGGCTCATCTCATACGCGCGGTCGGAAGGTTCGCTGACTACCACCGTGCGCTTCTTCGGAGAGTACGAGGACACCAGCATGTTCGGCGTGTCGTACTCCCGGGCCTACCGCTGCTACTCCATCGTGCTCCAGACGGGGGCCGAGGGCGTACCGCAGGCGAGGACGACTCCGCTTGAGAAGTGCGATGTCATCTGATCCAGGCGACTGCGAAGCTGACCGGATCCCCGGCCCAGCTATAGCCCCACAAGCGTGAGGCCTCGGCGGACGCCGGCACGCCCTGGTCGGCCGGGGGAAACCTGGAGATCGGCCGGGTGCTGTTCGGCGACAGCTACGTGGACCACTTCAAGGGTGTCATCGACGAGGTGGCGGTGTGGCAGCGCACGCTGACCGACCAAGAGGTCAGGGACGAGGCCCGGTTGCTGACGTCCGAGCACTTTGCCGGCGTGGAACTGGTGGGCGGCTGGCGCCCCGATCAGGGCACCGGCACCTCGATCCCCGACACCCTGTCCGGATACGGCCGCAAGATGACCCTCAACGGGGGAGCAGCACTGAACGGCGAGGAGATCACTCTGGACGGAGTGGACGACTCGGCGTCGGCGGCCGGCCCGTTGGTGGATGACACGGGATCGTTCACGGTCACGGTGCTGGCCACCCTCGACGGGGACAAGCTCGCCGGCAAGAACATTGGCTACAAGGGCCAGGTCGTCGGGCAGCGCACGGCGGACGGATCCGCCTGGGGACTGTGGTACGAGCTGACGGGCAAGCAGACCGTCCTTGACCCGGAGACCTTCACGGAGAAGACCGTACCCGTCGGCTTCTGGCGGTTCGGGCGACTCAACGCCGACGGCACGTTCAGCGCCGTGTCGTCCGACGAGAGCGCGCTGATGGACGGCAGGGTTCGACTGACCGGCGTCTTCGACGCCCAGGACGGCACCATCAGCCTCTACCTCGGTGGCGCACGCAACGACGAACCGCGCTCGTTCACCGCAAAGCTGGGCACCGGCGAGTTCGCCGTCGGCAGGGGATTCACGGGCGGCGTGTGGCAGCACTACCTGCCCCAACGTATCGCCGAGGTACGAGTGTGTGCTGGCGCGATGGCTGGCTGGGAGCAGATCGAGCAGGCCGTGGGCGACTGATCACCGGCTGGCGGGGACGGCTGCCAGCCAGCAGCCGCCCCTTCCCCGGACACAAGGCAGACGCAGTCTGCGGCGACTTACGAACTATTCCGTCGGGACTTGGGCAGGCGGAACCATGGCCTTTGGCATAGACACCTCAAGCAGGCGGGGTGGCGGGATCACGCGGCGGCGCGGCAGTCGATTGCTGGTGCAGTCGTTGGCTCTGGCATTGGTGGTGCCACTGGGCTAGGCGCAGGTGGCCCAGGCAGCGCCGCAGCCGGGCGGGCTGGGACGGCCGGATGTGCCGAAGCCCCGGGTGAGCAAGGTTCAGGCGTTTGACGGGCCCGGAGCACGCAAGGCCCGAGCGGAGGTGGCGAAGGAACGCAAGGCCAACACCGCCCAGGCCAAGCGAGCCGCCCAGGAGCGAAGAGCCGGCTGGCCCAAGTCTGCGGAGGCCACCCTCGGGCTTGACCGAGGAAAGACCGCGAAGACCACCCTCGGCGACATCCCCGTCACAATCAAGCCTGCACAGGGCTCAGCCGCCAAAGCCGCCACAGGCGAGGCACGGGTCACCGTGCTGAACCAGAAAGCGGCCCGCAAGACGGGTATCACGGGTGTCCTGCTGACCGCCGAGGCGGACAAGGCAGGCACCGCCGAGCTGAGCGTCGACTACCACTCCTTCGCCTCCGCCGTCGGCGGGGACTGGTCCCAGCGGCTGCACCTGGTCCAGTTGCCGGCCTGTGCGCTGACGACTCCGCAGAAAGAGCAATGCCGCACACAGAAGCCGCTGGCATCGGAGAACAATCTCAACGAGCAGAACATCTCGGCCAGAGTGCGCCTGGGCGCAGCGGAGCCGTCCGGGGCGTCCACTCAGATGGTGAAGGCCGCGGGCACTGCGGCATCTGGAGCGACCGTATTCGCGGTCACCGCGACCTCCGCTGGTTGCGGCCAGTCACCGACAGGCGCGGGAGACTACTCCGCGACGCCGCTGTCGGCGTCCTCCGCATGGGAGGCGGGCGGCAGCTCGGGTTCCTTCACCTGGTCCTACGACTTCTCCCTCTCGCCCGCGGCGGCCGGCCCCAAACCGCCGCTGTCGCTGTCGTACGACTCGGGCAGCGTCGACGGCCGGACCGCAACGACGAACAACCAGGGCACGGCGGTCGGCGAAGGATTCACGCTGACCGAGTCCTACATCGAGCGCTCCTAGGGGTCCTGCGACGGCGACGGGCACGCTGACGTCTTCGACCAGTGCTGGAAGTACGACAACGCCCGCTTGGTGCTGAACGGCAAATCCACCCGCCTCATCAAGGACAAGACCGACGGGCAGTGGCGACTGGAGGCTGACGACGCCTCCAAGGTCATCCGGTCCACCGGCGCGGACAACGGCGACGACAATGGTGAGCACTGGACCGTCACCACAGGAGATGGCACCAAGTACGTCTTCGGACTGAACAAGCTGGACGGTGCCGGCACCGAGCGAACCAACTCCACATGGACTGTGCCGGTGTTCGGTGACGACTCCGGCGAGCCCGGCTACTCCAGTGGCGACTCCTTCGCCGACCGGGCACTGACGCAGGCATGGCGGTGGAACCTCGACTACGTCGAGGACACCCACGGCAACGCGTCCACGTACTGGTACACCAAGGAATCGAACCACTACAAGAAGAACAAAGCCGAGACGGCGAACACCTCCTACACGCGCGGCGGCTACCTGACCCGCATCGAGTACGGCCTGCGCAAGGGAGCCCTGTTCACCGACAAGGCCGACGCCAAGGTCACCTTCAACCACGCCGACGGTCTGGTGGTCGACTGCCGACCACCAGACCGGACCGGATCGATGCGAGAGCTGCGGAGCCGTTCACCCGGATGCGAGGTGAAGGGATCGGCCTGCCCCGTAGGCGAAATCGAGCCCGAGCGGGTGGCGAATCTACGCTGGCGGGCGCGGTTACCGTCATCCCCGCGGCGCGGCGTCGGAGGGGATGACGGCGGCGGTCTGCTCGGCCTTCGCGGTCCCCGCCTGGTGACCCGGTGAGGGGCGGAGTTGCTTCTCACCTACACCCGAGGCAGTGGACCGTGCCGTTGGAGGTCCCCGTCACCCTGAAGGGCGCACCTGACCGCTGGGTCAGGCGGCGAGGACATCCCGGAGTTCGCGTACGGCGCGCTCGTGGTGGTGATGTGCGGGGATCGCCTCGTACAGGTCCTGTGCGCGGCGGCGGACCAGGCCGGTGCGGTAGCCCGCGGGCAGTGCGGTCAGGGTGGCGACGGTACGGCGGCACGCTTCCTGGCTGTCGCCGTCGTGGTGGGAGCTGGCGGATGCGTCGATGTGCAGGAGTGTTCGCGTCATGGTGCTGGTCGGCGCGGACAGCTCCAGGGCGCGCTACTGGCTCTCGTTGGTACGGGCCGTATCTTCGAGCGTGGTGTAGGCGTGGCTGAGGTGCACGTGGTGCTTCTGCTCGGAGTAGGTCAGCCAGGTGCCCGACCGTTCGCGCTGGGGGAGCCGGTTCATGAGGGCGTCGGCGGCCGCGAGCGCGGCTCGGGCTTGGCGATGGTGCGCTCGACCACCCAACGGAAGACGCCCAGGCCAGAGCCGTGTTCCTGGCCTCGTTCAGCGATCACCGGGGTGATACCTCGCGCCCGGACAAGGCGCCGGTCGGCGATGGCGACGGATCCACCGCTGCCTTCCGCTGCTTCACCGAGCCCCAGCTATGGGGCCTGGTGTCCGGGATGGTGATGGTTACGCCGTTTGCCTGGGGCGATGTCCTGAGGCGGGACATGCCGGTGGGCCCCGGGTGTTCCCGGGGCCCACCGGTTGGTGGCTGTGTGGTGGGTTACCAGCGATACCAGCGGCCCTTGCGGCCGCCTGTGTCCGCACTGCGCACCACGAAGCCCAGCAGCCAGACGACCGGCACGATGACGGCGATCCACCACAGTGCCTTCAGTGCGAATCCCGCGGAGAAGAGGATCAGAGCCAGAAGCAGGACGAGCAACAGGGGAACCGAGTTGAGGCTGCGCTCACGCGGCCCCTCCATCGCCGCTCGAGACCAAACCTCACCACCCACACACGAAAATCTATCTTGGGCAGAGTAGACATTGGCTAGTGGCGTGGTTATGGTTTCTCTCGTAACCCAGAGAGACCGCAGGGCCCGGCAGACACGAACTGCCGGGGAGAAGTACCGCAATTGCAGTGCGCAGGACGGTGCGGTGGTGGAGCTCCGAAGCCAGGGCTGTTGCAGGACGGCGACGGGACTGACGACCGGACCGGGCGGCCCGCAGTGTTCAGGGGCCACCGTGAGCAGTACCCAGCAGTGGAGTCAGTGAGCAGTACCTCGGTGAAGGCGCCGGCTGCGGGCGCGCGCACCGGGAGGTTCGGCAGTGGGGTTCCAAGCCAGAGCAGACGCAGGACGGGCGACGGGGCTGGCTGCCGAAGAGTGGCGCTGTAACAGGCCATCAGTAGTTCGCATCACCAGCAGTACGCAATAGAGCAGTACCAGCAATGAGGGAATGATCGGAGGAAGTGAACGCCATCAGGATCGCCCGGGCGGCTTTTCGAGTCCGGGTACCGCAGGACATCGATAGTGAGGTGGTCTCCGGTCGAGCAACCGCGATCCCAGCATCCCCGGCAGCATTCCGGTCGGGTGTGCGATGACAGAAGGCCGGCGCAGTAGTAGGGCCGGCAGATGGTGTAGCAGTTCCTTCGGGCCCTGGCGCCGTACGGCGCCAGGGCCCTCCACGCGTTCCACAGAGAGGTCAGATGGCAGCAGACGATTCCTTCGGGCGTCTCGACGACGACGACTACCCCGCCTACACCATGGGACGGGCCGCCGAAATACTCGGTACCACCCAGGGCTTCCTCCGTGCCATCGGCGACGCCCGCCTCATCACGCCGCTGCGCTCCGCAGGGGGACACCGCCGCTACTCCCGCTACCAGCTACGCATCGCCGCCCGCGCCCGCGAACTCGTCGACCAGGGCACCCCCATCGAGGCCGCCTGCCGCATCATCATCCTCGAAGACCAGCTCGAGGAAGCCCGGCGCCTCAACGCCGAATACCGCCGCGCCGCAGCCCGACACACGGCCGGTGTCTGACCCGCACTCCACTCAGCGGCGTGAAACGTGCGACCGACAGTGCGGCGTCGTCGTGTATCTGGGCGTGGTGGGCGAGTTGGGTGAGTACCTGCTCCGCAGACAGGCTGGCCCGGGTGGCGATGGCACGCAGGCGGCGGCTGACATCGGCGGGCAGCCAGACCTGTGCAAGCAGTTCGTCCTTCGCTTCCTGGCGCTCCTTGACCCATGCGGCGTGCCGGTCCTCAGCGACCCGCCGCCTCGCCTAGCGCTCCTGTGCCCAGATTGTCCCCTGGGCGTCCTGCTCGGGGTCGTACTTCTGCTGTATGGACGTCTCCAGCAGGGCCTTACTCACCTGGACGGTCGATGAGCCGACGAGCCGGATGCAGCACGCCGGCCCCTCGACTACCCATTGTCGGCGCGCTGGCGGGCGGCGAGGATCGCGACGTCGTCTTCGTAGGCACCGTTCGCGAGGCGGGTCAGGAGTGTGTCGAGCATGTCGTCCAGAGGGCCGTCCGCTGACAGGCTCAGCGTCTGGAGCGCTTGCACTGAGACGTCGATGTCGGTGCCGCGGCGTTCCACCAGTCCGTCGGTGTAGAGCAGCAGCGTGGTGCCGGAGTCCATTTGTACGGTGAACGATTCGTAGCCGCCGAGGCCGGTGCCGATGGGCGGGCCGGCCGGGGGCCACAGGACCTCGATGCTTCCGTCTGGTCGCAGGACGGCCGGTGGCAGGTGCCCGGCGCTGGCCGCTGTGCAGGTGCCCGTCCGGGGATCGATGACCGCGAGAAGACAGGTGGCGAGGCGGTCAAGGCCGAGCTGCGTGACCTGGCGGTCGAACTCGCCGAGGATCTTGTCGACGCTCGCGCCGGACGCGGCAAGGGTGCGTAGCAGGGAGCGGTACTGGCTCATGGCGACAGCGGCCTGGAAGCCGTGGCCCATCACATCGCCCATGACCAGCAAGGTGCGCGATTCCGTCAGGGGGATCGAGTCGTACCAGTCCCCACCGACCAGGACGCTGCGGCCGGCTGGGAGGTAGCGCGCGGCCACTTCTACGGCGGGGTGGGGGGTGCTGGGTTCGGACAGCAGGGCCCGCTGGAGTTCCAGCGCCATGGTGTGTTCGTAGCTGTAGCGGCACGCGCTGTCGATGGAGAGGGCGGCCCGGTCGGCCAGCGCCTGGATGGTGATGAGGTCGTCGTCGTTGAAGGGCTGCGATGCTCCGGCCCGCCCCAGAAGGATGACGCCGACCGGGCGGCCTGTCGCGATCAGGGGGGCGATCAGAAGCGAGTGGATGCCGGCCGCGCGGAAGAGCTTGGTTCGTTCGGGGTCTACGGTCACCTTCTGGAACAGCTCGTCCGAGGCCAGGTTGCCCAGCCACGGCCGCCCGCTGTCCAGGCAATGCCGGGTGGCGACGCCCCGGGGAACGTCGACGTACGGTCCTGGTCCGCCCATCTGGTGCAGCAGCCATTCCATCCCAGGGGGCGCTGAACCTCTCACCTTGCGCAGCCGCAGGAGGCCGGGCGGAGGCGGGGGAGCGCCGGTGAAGTCGTCCTCGACGATTCCCACCGCGGCCATGTCGGCCAGCGAGGGCGCCAGGAGGTCGACCAGCTCCTGGCATGTGGTTTCGATGTCGAGGGTAGTGCCGACGCGCGTGGCCGCGGCATCCAGCAGTGCAAGCCGCTGATGCGCGGTCTCCAGGTCGTCCAGATAGCGGCGCAGGCTACTGATCTCCACGCCGATCCCGCACAGACACGCATCCTCTTCCGGCAGATCCATGCGGTGATAGACCGCTCGCCAGAGCCTTTGACCCAGCGGCGAGGAGACTCCTGTCGTTCCTGAGACGGTTGCCTCCCGAGGTCGCCCGTCCGCGAGGACCTCGAACAGGACGTCGTCCGGACTCTGGAGGTCCGGCAGTACTTCCCCGAGCGTTCGCCCCAGGAACGCGGTGGCAGGCACGCCACTGGCTTTGACCCATGCCGGGTTGACGTACAAATGACGCAGCTGCGCGTCGAGAACGACGATGGGGGCCAAGGTCCCCTCTACAAGCTGACGCGCCGGAAAGCCATCACCCTCCGGAAAGTGCCACTGCGGCATCGGGCCCTCACCAGTCACAGGTTCCCTCTCGCTGTCTTCACTGGAGCCAATCCATACCCCGTCGACGGAGAGACCTCTCGCGGTGAGGTGAGCATCCCCGCATCTCGCTGCCATGGGAACCAGCCCACCGCTTCCTGCTGCGGGGTAGGCGCGTCCATGCCCGTCTCGGCATCGCCTTGAGCAGGATTGAGGAGCGCGAGGGCGGGGGCCGCCAAGTCCATTAGCCGGACCCACCCCCTCGGTGTTTCGCTTGCGTCCCCTATATGGGTGGTAGGCACTCAACACGCGGATTGCTCATTGTTACGGGGGCAGCCCGGCCCTCTCACTTGAGGCGTCAACTCCTGGCCGCCGCTGCGGCCGCTATCACCTTCCTGGCTACCGCCGCAGCGTCCGCCTCGTCTGCGGCCCCCACCAGTGACTTTCATAGCTGCCCGGCGTTCTACGCGGGCCTGTTGGAGCACGCCAACTACAAGGGGACGCGCGTTTCCTTCTCGAATAAGTGCTCGAAGGGGCAAGTGTCGGTGCCCGCCAACATGCGTGATAAGGCGAGCTCTGCGTACATGTCACGCCAGACGGGCGGTCTTCGCGTGTCCCTGACGGACACCTTGGACGGAACGCATATCCGCAAGGGCATCACCATTGGGGAGGAGATAAGGTGCCCTACTGAAAATCCCCGGCAGGCCGCGGATGAACGACAGCATCGACGTCGTGTGGTTCAGTTACGGTCACGGCCTGTGCCCGTAGACCCAAGGCTTCGGCGTAGTCGCGTTACGTCCGCTGGGTGACGTTCTGCAAGCTCGGCAGTCAGGCAACGCAACAGGTGGCAGCGGAGCGCGGGCGCACAGGTCACTGCCGCAGCCTGGTCGCCCTGTGCGTACCGTGCGGGCTAGGTTCTGTCTCTTGGTCAGCGTCGGGTCCAGATGAGGATCCCGGCGAGGTGGAGCGCGGCCTGGTAGGCGATGGCGAGTTTGTCGGTTCGTGTGGCCAGGCCGCGCCACTGCTTGAGGCGGTTGATGCACCGCTCGACGGTGTTCCGCTGCTTGTAGGCCTCCCTGTTGAAGCCGGGCGGACGGCCACCGCGCTGGCCTCGCCGCAGGCGGTGGCCGACTTGGTCGGACGTCTGCGGAATGACCGCATGAATGCCCCGGCGCCGCAGGTGGCTGCGGATAGCGCGGGAGGAGTATGCGCGGTCGGCCAGCACGGCCAGCACGGCCAGCACGGCCAGCACGGCCCGGGGCCGGGTCCGGGGGCTGCCCGGCCCTCGTCGGGGCACACGGATGCGGGACATAGCCGTCTCGAAGGCGGGCGCATCACCTGCCTGGCCCGCGACTACGAGAGACACCCGCACCGCTCCGAAGCCATGATCCACCTCGCGATGATCGACCATGGCCCGCAGACTCACGGCGAAGCCACCCTGAACTGGCGCGGAACCTGACCCGGGACCAAACACGATCACCGGACCAAACGCTAAGTGAAAAGACTCACTCATTCCAGGATGAAACATCGGGAGAAACGACCTTTGAACGGCCCCGGCTCAGCTCCCTCTAACGGTTGAGTGGGAACTGGTAGCCAGCGAGCCAGCAAAACTGCACGAAACGCTCAACGTGCGTATCCGTGAGGAAGTGGTCGAGGAGGTGGGCAATTGCGAGCGCCTGTTCTTGGTACCGCAGGGTCACATTGGGCTGGTTGGGGCCGGTAAAGGGCCTGTCGACGAACGCGGCAGCACTTTCCATCTCCGCGTCGGTGACGAACCCGTCAGTGACGGCCGCGCCCCACACATACAGCGGGTTGTCAGGAAGCATGTCCGGATGCAGGTGGTCGCTCTCCATGCTGAGTTCGTCGATGTGGTCCAACATTGAGGCTGCCCACCGCTTCAGATCGACTCGCTCGGCAGAGATCGGAAAGGGTTCGTTGACCTTGACATCGGTCAGCACGAACCCGCGGTGCTCCACTCGGTCCGCGAGCTCGGCGAACTCAGCCAGTCTTCGCCGCACGCCGGGTGATTTCAGCAGGAAGACGACGAAGTCCAAGGTGACCATTTTGTATGCGGCGGCCAGGACACCCGTAAGCCCGTGCTGATGCAAGATCTTGATGATCGCACTGTGCAGGCGGTTGTACTGCTTGGTCATCGCGTCTAGCTCCGGAGCGCCGCGAAGTCCGGCCAGCTTCCGCGCGAGCCGGTCAAGATCGTACGCAGGCTTGCCGGTCAGGAACAGCGGTAGCTCTCGGATGTGGTAACCGAGGTGCTCAAGGCGTGTTTGGCGTGCCATGCCCTTGCCATCCAGCGTCTGCACCTCGAATGTTACGTGCTCGCTTCCGATGCCGAGCAGACCGACGACCCTGTGGCCGTCGAACGTGGTGAATCGCTGCGCCGCGAGCCACTCCTCGTCGATCACGTCGGGTCCGTCGCCGCGTCAATGAGCCAGTCGTAGGTGCGGACACGGAAGCCGTGGTGAAGGTCATTGAACTCGGCCAACGCCGCCAACTGCTCCGTGCCGAGTGTGTTGCGCCGACCGGTGACCGCAATCAGCTCGAAGTCGGCTGGCTTGAAGTCAGGCAAATTTGGTCGGAGGTCAGGCGATGTATCACGGAGGCGCAGTGGATTGCGCCGGCTCGGCGCTGATCTCATCCTTGCCGCGAGGGCGGCTAGGCCGTGCAGCTTCTCGGAGACGGCACCGTGCTGATCGACGGGCGGGTCGGAGGGAGAGCCGAGTACGACGCCGCGCCACCGCCAGGTGCTCGGGGTTAGCTGGAAGGAGCCTACGCACAGCTCGATCCTGGTGTCCTCGATCCTTACCCCACGGCGTATTTCCTTCCAGGACCGGCCGAGCGCGCTACGTAGGACGGCGGGGTGTACGGCGAGGAACTCTTCCAGTGCGGCCCGGTCGTCACGACGCACCAGGTCCAGCAGGCGCCCGCCGACAGACGGGGTGTCCACGGCCGGCGTTCCGCCCGGTTCGGCGAGGACCAGGGTGCTGATCGCCGTGGCGAGGGGATCGATCCCATTCGCAGTATTCCCCGCGACGCGGTCGGCGAGCATCGGTGAATGCTTTGCCAGGGTTGCGTGGTCGATGCCGTGCCACACCGGCAGGATTGCCTTCACGCCGAGCCTCTCCACCGCGACCAGGCCGTTGAGTTCCCACAATGGCCAACGCTTACTGAGGAAGGCCTCGCTTAGCACGACGACCCCGAATCGGCTCTTTGCCAAGCCCTCGTCGACACTCTGCCGGAGGCTATCTCCGATCTTGAGCTCGTGCCGGTCGAGCCACACCCGAAGGCCACGTGCGGTCAACGCCTTTGCCAAAGGTATGGCCACGCTCTCCTTGTCTTCCGAGGCATGGCTGACGAAGACATCCCAACGCACCCCTGCTCCCTAGTTGTCAGCTCCTGGGTGAGGTCAACGGCCGCACGCTAGGCCACCGCATGGCGCTCATCGGACAATCGATTCAACCACGGATGATTCGGTCGATGGTTGGAACCATGGAACTGGTCGGGGTCTTAGACGTCGTGCACTTGGCGGCAGTTGCCGCCGGCCTTCGGCCCCTGCTGGCCACCGTCTACAGGCGGTTCGCACAGTGGAGCCAGGCGAGAGTCTGGGCAAGGCTCCACGGGGTGATCCTCGATCGGCTCGGCCAGCATGGTGACCTGGACTGGTCGCGGTGCGCGATCGACTCCGTCAGCCTGCGGGCGGCAAAAGGGGGCTTCTGACGGGATGACCGAATCGGACCGACCGAGTCTAAAACGGATCGAAAATCCACCTCATCACTGACCGCAACGGCCTGCCGATCTCCCTCGGTATCTCCGCGGCCAACACCCACGACAGCCAGGCCCTGATCCCTCTGGTGCAGGGCATACCGCCAATCCGCTCCCGACGCGGCCCGCGTCGCCGCAAGCCCGGCAAGCTGCACGCCGACAAGGGATACGACTACCACCACCTGCGACGATGGCTTCGTCAGCGCGGCATCACACCCCGCATCGCCCGCAAAGGCATCGCGTCCTCCGAGCGCCTGGGCCGACACCGGTGGGCGGTAGAACGCACCGCGTCGTGGCTGGCCGGCTGCCGTCGCCTGCACCGCCGCTACGAGCGCAAAGCCGAGCACTTCCTCGGCTTCGTCGGCCTCGCCGCAGCACTCATCGGCTACCGCCGACTCACCGCATGACCTGCACCTCGCCCAGCGGTCCTGGCATGCTCGACGGCATGATCGGATGGATACGCCGCACACCGCGCTCGGCGGTCGCACTGATCGTCGTATACGTCGTCGTCCTGGTCTTCATCGGTGCGGCCTCACACATCACCGACCTCGTCCACAGTGGCCTGCACCCCTACCGCTGGGCTCCAGAGTGGCTGAACCTGTTCTGGTCATCTCTCGCCATCTTCGACTCGCTGGCAGCCCTGCTTCTGGTGTGCGGCAAGCGAGCCGGGGTGGATCTGACCTGCGGCATCATGGCAACCGACCTGGCTGCCAATTGGTATGCGGTCTACTCCATCCAGCACAGCAACCTGTTCGCCCAGCCGGGTCTTCAGCGGCTCACCGCCTTCACCCTTCTCGTGCTCTGTACCGGCCCCTTCGTGCGTTCTCGCCTCGGCCACAGCACCATCTGAAACGACGTCTTAGACGTCGTTTCTTATGGCTGATGACGGCCTGCAAATCGCTCAGCAGGGGGTGACTTCAGGGTCGACTGGGGGCAGCGCCCAGGGTTCCAACGTGCCGTCGCAGAGTTCGGCGAGGAACTGGACGGCGCCATGCTCGTAATGCCACCAGCCGCCGTTGCGAGAGGCGATGGTGACGAGCCACTGCTGCGGGTTGCATGACACGGTGGAGCCGGGCCCACACCCGGTCCCGGCTCCACCGGGCAAATCGCCGGTAGACCGTCTGCCAGCACGGGCGGAAGACCGGCGGGAGCTGCCGCCAAGTGCAGCCCGAGGTGGCCACGAAGATGATCGCCGCCAGGGCCTCGCGGTCATCCGCCCGGCGCCGGCCGCCGCCCTGCGGGCGCTTGACCACCGTCGGAGGCACCACCCGACGGAACAGCACCCATAACTCGTCTGGCACCAGCCGCTCAACCAGATCCGTCATGAACCGTTCAACGATCGCCAGCGCCAAATGAAACGATGTCTAAGTACCGGCGCAGATCGAGGTCCGGAACGACCCTGCCAGTACGGGCCCGTCATCGTCGGGTCGCGCCCAACTCGAAGGTCAAGCCGGGGGCGGCCCGGAGGCGGTGTGATCCCGGCGGCGGGGCTGGGCTACGGTGCCGCGTATGCGCACCGAGGACGCGATCATCCGACCCCTGCTCAGGATCCGGAACGTGGCCGCGCGCGGGGCCCTGTACGGGTTGGCCGCCGTGCCCCTGCTCGGGGTGGTCTCCCTGTTTTTCGGCGACCACTACGACCGGACGACGTTCCTCGGCGTCGTCGGATTTTTCGCCGCCGCCATGGCCGTGGTCGGGATCCTCATCGGGCTCCTCTTCTGGTCGGCCTGCGGGGGAGACATCCGGCGCTGCCGCGACTGGCGAACCGTCAGGGGCCAGGCCGGACCCGTGACCGTCGCGGCCCCGGTCCTGCTACGGACCGGGGTGCTGGCCCTGGTGCTGTGCCCCGGCGCCTTCGGCCTGCACCACCTGGTGGACGGCGCCGCGTACGACAGCTGGCTGTACGGCGACTGAGCTACGCGCTCGGCGCGGGCGCTCAACGCGACAGACGACGGGCGCCGTGAACAGCAGGCTGCCGTCACCGCTCGCGTTCGTGGCGATCAGCCCGAAGCGGCCGCCGTGGTAGCGGAGTGTGGGCGCACAGGTCCCTGCCGCAGCCTGGTCGCCCTGTGTACCGTGCGGGCTACACCCCGGGGTGCGGGACGGTGGTGGAGCGCACGATGAGCCGTGGAGCGAGTTGCACGGGGCGGGTCGGGCGGCCGGTGTCCTTGATCCGGGCGGTCAGTATGGTCACCGCGGTCGCTCCCATGTCTTGGCGGGGGGTGTCGATGGTGGTCAGGTCGATGTAGCCGAACTGGGCGAAAACCGTGTTGTCGAAGCCGATCAGCGACAGGTCTTCCGGCGCGCTCATCCCTCGATGCTTGAGGGCCGCGAGGACACCGAGAGCGGACAGGTCGTTGGCCGCGCAAACAGCGGTGGGAGGGCGGGAACTCGACAGCAGGATCTCCGCTGCTCGCCTCCCGCCGTGCTCGGTGTAGTCGCCACGGACGATGCGGCTGTATGCGGACAGTCCATGCTGCTCCATGGTGTCGAGGTAAGCCCGGCGGTGACTCTCGGCCCCGGGACCCTTGCCGCCGTCGATGTGGGCGATGTCCTCATGGCCGAGTCCGACGAGGTGTTCGACGGCGAGGCGGGTGCCGTGCCGGGTGTCGACCGCGACCGAGTCGACGCCCTGTACATGGCGGCCCACGACGACCAGGGCCACGCGGTCGGCCAGTTCGCGCAGGTCCTTCGAGGCCAGACGGGGACCGACGAGGACAATGCCGTCCACCCGGTGCTCGAGCAGACCGTCGATGGCCCGTCGCTCGGTGTCCGGGGTCAGAAGCTCTCCGCCGGTGAGGAGCACTCCGTAGCCGGCCTGCTCGGCCTGTTCCTGGACGCCGGTGAAGATCTCCGTGTAGACGGGATTGCGCAGCTCCGCCAGGACGACCCCCACCGTCATGGTGCGCCGGCTGGCGAGCTGGGCGGCATGGGCGTTGGGGCGGTAGCCCAGCTCGGCCGCCGCCTTCAGTACTGCCTCCCGGCGCCGTGCGGAGACGCGGGGATCGTTCCGCATCACCAGGCTGGCGAGGGACCGCGATACGCCGGCTCGGGCCGCGACGTCCTCCAGCGTTACCGACACGCAGCCTCCCGGACCTATTGACGTACTCGTTGGAGCGCTCCAAAGTGTAGGCCATTGGAGCGCTCCAACAGAATGCCGTTGTCCGGCGCCGCGACGCCGCTCGAGCCACGCGATCCCCAGGGCCTCAGGTTCTGAACTCGCGCGGTCCCCTCTTTCTCTCCCTGTCGCACAGTAAGGTCCAGGACAGATGCACCGCTCTTCTCATCCGCGCAGATCCGCCTCCCTCGTGGCCGTGGCCACGGCCACCGCACTGACCGTCGCCGGCTGCACCAGCAGTTCGGGCGGCAAGAAGACCGAGGAGGGGGCCGACGGCGTGTCCGCGGGCAAGGCGAACACTCCCCGTCTGACGCTTGCGATGATCACCCACCAAGGGCCCGGCGACACCTTCTGGGACATCGTCCGCAAGGGCGCCGAGGCGGCCGCCGCGAAGGACAACATCCGGCTCGTCTACTCCAACGACCCGAGCGCGGGCAACCAGGCCAACCTGGTCCAGAACGCCATCGATCAGAAGGTCGACGGCATCGCGATCACGCTCGCCAAGCCCGAGGCCATGAAGGACGTCGTGCGCAAGGCCACGGGAGCGGGTGTACCCGTCGTCGGCCTCAACTCCGGTGTGAGCGAGTGGAAGAAGCTCGGCCTGACGGAGTTCTTCGGCCAGGACGAGAGCGTGGCCGGCGAGGCGTTCGGCAAGAAGCTGAACGAGGTCGGCGCCAAGAAGGCCGTCTGCGTCATCACCGAGCAGGGCAACATCGGCCTCACCCAGCGCTGCGACGGCGTGAAGAAGACCTTCCAGGGCAAGACGGAGAACCTCTACGTCAACGGCACCGACATGCCGTCCGTGAAGTCGACGATCACCGCCAAGCTGAAGCAGGACAGCTCCATCGACTACATCGTCAGCCTCGGTGCCTCGTACGCGCTGACCGCCGTGCAGTCCGTGTCCGAGGCGGGCAGCAAGGCGAAGATCGCCACCTTTGACCTGAACAAGGATCTCACCGGCGCCATCAGCAAGGGCACGATCCAGTTCGCGGTCGACCAGCAGCCCTACCTCCAGGGCTACCTGGCGATCGATTCGCTGTGGCTGTACAAGAACAACGGCAACTACATGGGCGGTGGTGAACAGGCGATCCTGACCGGCCCGGCCTTCGTCGACAAGTCCAACGTCGACCAGATCGCCCAGTTCGCCGCGAGGGGCACCCGTTGATGAGCTTGGACCGGCGGTCGGCGCCGGTGATGACCGCACCGCCGGTCCACGACCCCACCGGTTCCGCCGACGCGGACGACTCGGCCACCTCGGTCACCCGAGAGCTGGCGCGCCGGACGATCGGGAGAGCCACGGGCACGGCCGGAGCCGGTGCCGTGCGGGTGGAAGGCTGGGCCCGGGCCCCGTTCGAAGCCCTCGCCGATGTGTTCGCGCGGGTCGTAGCGGAACAGGGAGACGGTGCCGCCGCCCTGGCGATCTACCTGGACGGGCATCCAGTCGTAGATCTGTCGCACGGAGGTCCCAGCGACGCCCGGTACCTGTTGTTCTCCGTCTCCAAAGGCGTCTCGGCGATCGCCGCCCAGCACGCATACGCTGCCGGACAGCTCGACCTCGATGCCCCGATCTGCGATGTCTGGCCCGCCATGCGGCGGACAGCGACCCGCCGCATCACCACCCGCCACGTCCTCAGCCATCAAGCGGGGCTGCCCCTGGTCGACCAGGAGCTCACCGTGGAAGACCACGTGGCCGACAAGCTAGAAACCGCCCTGGAGCGGCAGGAACCCTCCTGGGAACCGGGGACGAAGCACGGCTACCACGCCATCACCTACGGAGCCCTGCTCGACGGCGTCTTCCAGCGGGCCCTGGGCACCAGCGTCGCCGACTACATTCACGCACACATCCGGCAACCGCTCGGTCTCGACCTCGCTCTCGGCGTTCCCCCTTCCGACAACCACGACGTACTGCCGCTGCGGACACGCCCCCCGATGCGCACCCCGCTGCAGTCGGCCCGCCCCGGGCTGCTCTTCGATGCCGTCGGCCTCGGACTGCTCGCAGACCCCTCGGTCTTCAATCAGCCGGACGTTCTCGCAGCGCCTTGGCCCGCGACCAACCTGGTCGCCGGTGCCCGCGACCTGGCACGGCTGTATGCCGCGACCGTCGGACCGGTGGACGGCGTGCGCCTGCTGGACACCGAGAGCAGTGCCGCGCTCGCCCGCACCCGCTCCATCGGGCCCGACGAGGTCCTCGGCGAGCCGTCCCACTTCGGTTCCGGAGTCCAAAGACCCACGGCTCGTCTTCCCCTCCTCGGACCGGCGTCGTACGGGCATGACGGACACGCCGGCTCGCTCGCGCTGGCCGATCCTCGGTTCTCCGTCGGCATGGCCTTCACGACCAATGTCAGCCCGCCCGTCGGCGGAGCGAGTGCCGCAGCCCTCACACTCGTCGCGGCAGCGAGGCACTGTCTGAACGCATCCGGCCGCAACACGACCGAATGATCGGCTCAGGTGCGGTTCTGGATGCCGTCGGTTATGGGACTGCTGGAGGCGCCCCGAAAAGGCGCAGACCGTGGATCCGGGACTTCCTTGCCGCTCCAGTGGGGCCTTGGGCCTGGTCCGGCCACGATGCCGCTTGGCACGACCCGAGGCCGATCCGGTGACCGTCACCGCATCTGAGGACGTCCGTCGACGCGACCACGCTGGCGCCGATGTCAGCTAGGCAGCCCGCCAAGCGGAGTGGGAGCGTCGGCACGCGGCGCTCAGACGCGCGGAGGATCTGCTCGCTGTACGCGGTTCGGGGCGTTGCTCGACCGGTTGCTCTTCGACGGGGTGCCGAGTCCGGGCCCCCGTAAAGGTGTCATCAGCCGTGCGGCCCTGCGCCGTGCAGAAGCGTGTCGATGACGAGTGTGGCCAACACCTCCGGGTCCTGTGCGGCTGGATCCTGATCCGCACCCGGCCTATTGAGGGCTTCGCTCAGGAGCGCGTAGTACACCTGCCGCGTCCAGTCCAGGTCCGCGTCGGCAGCGAGCAGACCCTCGCGCTGCGCTCGCGTCAGGAGATCGACGGTGTGGGCGTCGATCTCCGCCCAGAGCGCGGTGGCGGCCTCCGTGTGGGCCGTGGCATGGCTGAGGGTGAAGCGCCAAGTTTCCTTGACCCGAAGGACGTTCGCGGTCACCCGGTACAGCGCGACGAGCGCGGGAGCGGCGTCCGGCCGCGCCTCCTCGATCGCGTCGACGAGCTGCTGCTTCGCCGACACGGCGAGCGCCTCCAGCAGCGCCTGCCGGTTGGCGAACCGCCGGTGCACCGTGATCCGGGTCAGGCCCGCCGCCTCGGCGATCTGTTCCATGGAGGCGCCGGCGTCCTGCGCGAGGACCCGCTCGGCCGCCTCCAGAATCGCGCGCACACTGCGCTCGGCGTCTGCCCGCAGTGCTCGGCCCATGTCTGTCTCCTGTCCTGTTCGGTTCCTGGTCCCAAGTAGAGGATACGTGAACGATACGGATGCCTCCCTAACTGATTCCCTCGTGTTGCCTCTAACTCGAAAACTGATACATTGATGAATCGGATCGAGGGGGCTGCAGCGACGGCGACGGACCTCGGTACGACCGTCATCCGCGTCCGGCACCGCAACCCCCACACCCCCCGCAAGACGAAGCAGTCCATGAGTCAGGAGCCCACAATGGCGACAACACGTCCGGTAGCCCTCGTAACGGGTGCGTCCTCCGGCATCGGCAAGGCGGCCGCGCTCGCGCTGGCCGCGGCGGGCTACGAGGTGGTCGGCACCAGCCGCGACACCGCGCACGTCACCCCGTTGAAGGGCGTGACCTTCCTCGACCTCGACGTGACCAGCGACGCGTCGGTGACCGCCGCGGTCGGCGAGGTGATCGACCGGTTCGGACGGATCGACGTCCTGGTCAACAATGCCGGCATCGGCTCGGCGGGCGCCGCCGAGGAGAGCTCCGCCGCCCAGGCGCAGGGCCTCTTCGACATCAACGTCTTCGGCGTCATCCGCATGACGAACGCCGTCCTGCCGCACATGCGCGCGCAGCGCAGCGGACGGATCGTCAACATCTCGTCCATCGTCGGCTTCATGCCGCAGCCCTACATGGCGGTCTACGCCGCCTCCAAGCACGCCGTCGAGGGCTACTCGGAGTCGGTCGACCACGAGGTCCGCGAGTACGGCGTGCGGTCCCTGCTCGTCGAACCCGCGTGGACCAACACCGCGTTCGATGCGGCCAGCGTGCGGCCGGACAGGCCCCTGGACGTCTACGCCAAGCAGCGCCACGTCTTCGAGGAGTACATGGCCGGCGCGGTCAAGGACGGCGACGACCCCGCCGTCGTCGCCAAGGAGATCGTCGCCGCGGCGACCGACGCCAAGCCGAAGCTGCGCTACACCGCCGGCGCGATGACCGGACGCGTCCGCACCATGCGCCGCATCGTCCCTTCCCGCATGTTCGACCAGCAGCTGCGCAAGCTCAACCGCCTGCCCGCCTGACCACTCTCCGGAAGACGCCAACGAGACACAGCGACAGGAAGCGAAGCCCGCCATGAGCACCTATCTGTCAGACGCGGCCGAGGACCTCACCGCGGAAGGCCCCTCCGCGACGTTCACCTACCGGCGCATCGGCCCCCGGGGCGGCGTCCCGCTGGTCCTGCTGAACCGGGTCCGGGGAACCCTCGACTGGTGGGACCCGGAGTTCCTGGACCACCTCGCCGCCGGCCACGACGTGATCGTGTTCGACAACGTCGGCACCGGCCACACCACCGGCACCCCGCCCGACTCCGTCGAGGGACTCGCCGACGGCACCGTCGAGTTCATCGAGGCTCTCGGCCTCACGCAGGTCGATCTGCTGGGCTGGACGCTGGGCGGCACCGTCGCCCAGCACATCGCCCGCACCCGACCCAACCTGGTCCGCAAGCTGGTCGTGGCGGCCGCCAACCCCGGCGGGACAGTGCCCGGCGCGCCCGACCCGGACCCGAAGGTGCGGGCCACCATGACCAAGCCCGAGGTCACCGGGGACGACCTGGTGTTCCTGTTCTTCCCAGAGACCGAGACGGGACGCGCCGCCGGGTACGCACACCTCGCCAGGGTGGCCACACGGCTGGCCACCGGCATCCCCGACGTGTCCGAGGCGGCGGCCCTGGGCCAGATCGCCGCGATCGGCAAGGACGCGGCGATTCCCTTCGAGCAGGTGCGAGCGGACCTGGAGAGCATCAAGCAGCCCGTCCTGTACGCGACCGGCATGCAGGACGCGATGATCCCCGCCCTGGCCTCGTACACCGCCGTCCAGCACCTCACCGACGCCACCCTCGTCGCCTACAGCGACGCCGGTCACGCCTTCCTCTTCCAGCACGCCAAGGACTTCGCCGCCCAGGTGACGGCCTTCCTCGCCGACTGAGCAACGCCGTGAAACCGTCGAACCAGGAGATGCATCGTGCAGTCGACCAGCGTCCCGGCGCGCCGGGAGGTCACGCCGCTGGAGTTGTTCTTCGACCTGGTCTACGTCTTCGCCATCGGCCAGCTGTCGCATCAGCTCCTGGCACACCCGACGTGGACCGGCGCCGTGCAGACGCTCGTGCTCTACCTCGCCGTCTACGCGGTGTGGGCGTACACCACCTGGGCGGTCACCCTCGTCCCGGCCGAGGATCCGCGGACCCGGCGGATGCTGCTGGCGGTCATGCTCGTCGGGCTGTTCATGAACGCCGCGATCCCGCGCGCCTTCGGCGACGCAGGGTGGGTCTTCGTCGTCACCTTCCTGCTGATTCACCTCGGCCGGACGGTGTGGCTGCTCAGGGTGGGCCTCGACCGGCGTGAGCAGGAGCATTGGCGCCGCGTCCTGGTCTGGTTTTTCGTGGCCGCCCCCTTCTGGCTGACCGGCGCGGCGGCCGACGGCGGCGCGCGGCTGGTGTGGTGGGCCGCGGCGGTCCTGGTCGAGTTGGCGGGCACCTTGTCGGCGCATCCGCTGCCCGGCCGCAGGCTGGACTCCCGACAGGTCACCTTCGCCGGCGGTCACCTGCTGGAACGCGGCCGCCTCTTCATGATCATCGCGTTCGGTGAGGCGGTCCTCACCACCGGCGCGGCACTCACCGCGGCGCCGTACGAGCCGATGACCCTGCTGACCGCCGGCGTGGCGCTCACCGGCACGGTCGCGTTGTTCTGGCTGTTCTTCAGCCGCTCCGAGCACATCGTGCGCCACTACGAGCGGACCGAGGCCCCATACGGGCGGGGCGCAGCGGCGTCTACAGCCTCATGGCCTCCGTCGCCGGAATGATCGCCGCCGCCGCGGGCGACGAACGCGTCATCGCACACCCGGCCCACCACGCTGGCATCACCACCACCCTGCTGCTGTTCGGCGGGCCGGCCCTCTACATCGGCGCGCAGACGTGGCACGGCAGGACCCTGTTCGACGACCTGCCCACGGCGCGGCTGATCGCGCTGTCCGCTCTGATCGTTGGATGCGCGGTCACGCCGGCGGCCCCGGCCTACCTGGCGGCGGTCGTCGCGGCCGCGATCGTCGTCACGCTGGCCGCGTTCGAAGATCGCACCTTGTATTTCCGCGATCCGTGCGTGGACGGCTTGTCATGGGTGTCCAGCTGTTTGAAGAGCATGCCTTCCGTCCCGGCCGGCGCCCATGTCAGCTACTCATGCTGGGTGTCCGGATGGGTGGTCGACGGGCGCGGCACTCGTGGAGCGGACAGTCGGCGGGCGGCGAGCACTGACTTGAGCGCGGCTCTGCGGCGTCGATACGACTACCTGGTCGTGTCGGTCCCGGACTACCGCAGCAGTTCGAACGCGATGAGGTGAGTCGGCCACTCTTCAGCCGCCTGGGCCGCCCCGGTGCGGCGCTGCTGTAGCCGGTTGTGCAGCGAGTGTTACCCGAGGTTGCTGTTGGGGCAGGGAACCGTCCCCGTCGGAGTTGGCGTTCGCCGGGGGTGGTTTCCTGCTCGTCCCGGCCGTGTACGTCGGCAGGTTGATGGGCGCGCTGGGGTGAGGCTGTTTCACATGTTCGTCGGGAGGGTCTGTGGGTTCGGTGCTGGTATGGCTCGTACGGTTGTGCTCGCTCGTGGCGTGGGTCGCGGCGGGCGTCGCCTGCATGTGGCTGTTGGGGGCCACCGCCATGGCCCGGCCCTGGCACGAACCCTTCCTGTGGGGTGCCGTCGCCGTGGGGTGTGCGGTGGTGCGGGTTGTGGCGCTGTGGGTGTTGCGCGGGGAGCCCGAGGACGACGGGTTCACGGACGAGTTCTGGGTCCAGGTTCGCACCGGTGTCCTCTGGGTCCTCGTCGCGTTCGCCTCCGCCGTGTTCGCTGCCGCTCTCCTCACCTCGTCCAACGCGGGCGACAAGCTCGACGCCCTGCGAGAGGCGGGCGCGGAGGTGAGCGCCGCGGCGGTCGTGGAACGGCAGTCGACACGACAGGAGTTGAGCGACGGCGTCGTGAAGGGATACGTGTCCGGGCTCGTGGTCTCGGTGCCTGGCGGTGCCGAACGGCTCACGGTGCGCGGTGCTTTCACGCACGACAAGCCGGGCAAAGGAACCGAGGTCGACGTCCTGTGGGCCCGGTCGGAGCCCGGTCTCGGCGGTTACGTCAATGAGAGCAAGGACCTGTCCACGCTCGCCGACAACCGCTGGAAGGCATTCCAGGACGACGAGTTGGGCATGGGCTCGCTGATCGCCTTCATCGTCGTCGCGCTCATCGGCGTGATCCTGACCCCGGTGTTCGCCTTCGTGCCCAACGCCGGCGACCTTCAGGAGGTGGCCTGGTCGGCGCCGTTCCAGACCGTGCGCACGGCGCTGACCGTGCTGGTGTTCTGGGGCTGGAGTCCCCTGATGCTGGGGAACCAGCCGGGCCTTCCGCAGGTGCTCGTCGTCGTCGGTAGCTTCTGCCTCGTCCTGGTGGGGTACGTCGCCACCTCGCTCCGCGGCTTCGGCTGACGTGCGACGACGCCCTCTCGAATGAGGCGAGCTCATCAGTACCACCCGGAAGCCTTGCGTCTCACGTGCCGCCGACTACTTGTCTCACGTGCCAGCAGTAATCCATGTTGAGCTGTTATGAAGACTTGACAATCCTGTAGGTGTCGCGGAGGTCGGGATCGTTGCAGCTCGTACGGCTTGGCCGCGACCTGCCCGGACGGCTGGAGGTAGTAGCCCTCGCAGATGCGGATCGGGTCCACACTCCAGCGGGACGAACGCTTCGATCTCGGTCGCCTTGGCCCTCGGCAGCGGCAGGCTCTTCTTCTCCCAGCACTGATGTGCCTGGAGAAGCGTCCCGGGCGCGGACGGCGGCGGCGAAGGCCGGAGGGATGAACAGTGACCTTGCGTGCGTGCTCACAGGGGAGTGGACCGGTGCCAGGACTCGCCGGTGAAGCCGTGCCCGGGCTCGCCGGTCTCGTAAGCCTCGTCGGTGGTCAGCCGGTGCTGCGAGTTGCGGTTCCTCATTGGGGGGAAGACCGCGGGGGTCCTCGCGCTCTGTTCGTTTCCGGCACGGAGATGCGCGCATAGCGGTCTCGCCGCGATGGGCGGCCCGTACCGTGGGGAGCGTCCTGCGGTCCCTTGGGGTCGGGCTGCTGGTGAGGAACGCCTTGGTCCGGGCTGTGTCCCCGTCTTGCCGTGAGTGCCGAGTCACTCGGGCGGGTGGTTCTGTCGGGGGTTGTCTTCCCTGCTGTCGGGCAGGGGAACAGGCTGGCCGGTGCGCAGTGATGTGTAGGCGGCCAGGACGATCCGCAGGCTTCGCAGTGCGGCCTCGCCGTCCGGCCGGGGGCGGCGGCCGGTGCGGGCGGCGTCGAGGAACTCCTCCAGCATGGCTGCGTCGAGGTCGTCGCCGCCTGGTTCCCAGCGGGGGCGGGCGGTGGTGGAGTCGAAGCCGCCGAGCAGGCGGGGGAAGGCGTCGAACTCGACGATCCCTTTCTCGGCCACGCAGGTCAGGGTCAGGCCGCCCCAGGTCGGGTGGTTCTTGGGCTGGCTCCAGCTGCAGTCGATGGCGGCGACGGCACCGCCGGGGTAGCGGACGGTGACGAGCCCTGCCGTCTCGACGCCGGCACCGATGTCCGGGCCCAGGACGTCGTTGGCCTGGGCGTAGACTTCCACGGCCTGTTGTCCGCCGAGCAGTACGTCCATCAGGTCGGCGATGTGCACGGTGTGGTCCATGACCGCGCCGCCGCCCGCCAGCTCCCGGTCACCGAACCACGGCCGGGAGGCGGCGGGGTTCCGGCCGTTGTTGGAGCCGTGGACACTGACGAGTGGGCCGAGGGAGCCGTCCTGCACCGCGCGGTGCAGGGCGGTGAAGGCCGCGCCGAACCGGACGGGGTAGGCGGTCATGAGGCCGACTCCGGCGCGGGCGCACGCGTCGATCATCGCCCGGGCGTCCGTCTCCGTGGTGGCCAGGGGCTTCTCGCACAGCACGTGCGCGCCGGCTGCCGCGGACCGCTCGACCAGGTGCCGGTGCCGGGAGTTCTCACTGGTCACGATGACCGCGTCGGGCCGCAGCGCGAACACCTCGTCCCAGCCGGCGAGATACGGTACGCCCAGCCGCTGGGCCAGCGCCGCTCCCCGGTGCGGGTCGTCCGGCGGGGCGTCGGGGTCGGCGGTGAGCAGTTCCACGTCGTCGCGGCCGTGCAGCAGTTCGACGTAGGTCTGGGCGTGGACGTGGGCGAAGGACAGTAGGGCGATCTTCATGCGGTTGTTCCTTGGGGTGTGAGTGGCGGGAGGAGCTCGACTGCTCGCCCGGTCCTGGCCGATTGGGCGGCGGCCGCGGCGATACGGACGGCCGCGACACCGTCGACGGCGCCGACCCGTGGCTCGGGCCCGCCGGTGAATGCGTCGGCGAGTTCCCGTATCTGGGTGGTGTACGGCGACTCGCCGAAGTCGCCCGCCGGGATGCCCTGCGCTGCTTTCGTGCCGACCGTGCCGACGATTCTGAGGCCGGGGGAGGCGAGCGAGTCGTGCCGTACCGTTCCGCCGGTGCCGGTGATGTGGAAGGTCGTGCGGAAGGGTGTGGCCGGCGGTGCCCACACCCCGACGATCTGGGTGATGACGCCCGTGGCGTGGGTGAGCACCGCGGTCCCGGTGGCGACCGCGCCCTGGGGCGCCGGGGCGGTGAGGTGGCCGCTGTGGTGGGCGTGGACGCGTACGACCTCACCGAACAGCCAGCGGGCGATGTCCATGTCGTGGATCATCTGGTCGACCAGGATCCCGCCGGAGCGCGTGGGGTCGGCGAACCAGCCGCTCCAGGTCGGGTAGCGGCCGGTGCGGGTGAACCGGGCCACCGCGATGCGGCCGAGTCCGCCGCCGGTGATCAGGGGGTGCAGCCGGGCGTAGGCGGGGAAGAAGCGCACGACGTGCCCCGGGTAGAGCCGGACCCCGGCGGCGGCTGCCGCGGCGGCCATCTCCTCGGCGTGGGCGGCGCTCAGTGCCAGCGGCTTCTCGCACAGGACGTGTGCCCCGGCGGCGACGGCGGCCAGGGTGATCTCGTGGTGGGTGTCGGTGGGGGTGCAGACGTCGACGACGTCCGCTCCGTCGATCGCCTCCTCGCGGGAGGCGACCGCGGCCTGGCCGAATTCGCTTGCGAGGGTGGGGGCCTGCCCGTCGGGGGCGTAGACGCGTACGCGGGCGCCGAGCGTGGTCCAGGCCGGCAGGTGGGCCCGCGCTATGCCGCCGGCGCCGATCAGCGCGACGTCGAGTTGTGCCATCGGGTGGGGGTCTCCTAGCCCTTGAGGGCGCCGCTGAGCACGCCGTTGATGAAGTGCCGCTGGAAGAACAGGTAGACGAGGACGACCGGGGCGATCACGATCAGCGTGGCCGCGGCGAGCAGGGGGACGTCGACGTTGTACTGGCCGGTGAAGAAGCCCAGTCCGGCCGGGGCGGTGCGTTTGGCCGGGTCCTGGATCAGGATCAGCGGGAGCAGGAACTGGTTCCAGCTCCACACGAAGTACAGGACGCCGAGGGTGGTCACGGCCGGGCGGGAGCTGGGCATGAGCACGCGCCACAGCGTCGTCCAGGAGGAGGCCCCGTCCAGCCGGGCGGCTTCGATGAGGCTGCGGGGCACGGTGGCGAAGTGGGCCCGCATCCAGAACACGCCGAACGGCATGAAGGCGGCGATCTCGGCGAGGGCCAGTCCCGGCACCGTGTTGGTGAGGCCGAGGGCTCGCAGGTCGTAGTAGAGCGGGATGACGGTGACCTCGGTCGGGATGGACAGCCCCAGCAGGAGGTAGCCGTAGAGTTTGCCGCCGCCGGGGACGTCCATGGTGGCCAGCGCGTACCCGGCCAGGGTGGCGCACACCACGGCCGCGGGGACGACGGCGAGCGCGATCACGGCGCTGGAGCGCAGCAGCGGGCCGAACCCCGCGGCGGACCAGGCGTGGACGAAGTTCTCCAGGTGGATGCCGTGCGGCCAGGCCAGCCCGGTCAGCGGCGTCCCCGCGGGCTGCAGGGATGCCAGGAGCAGGGACAGGAACGGGACGAGTACGGCGGCCACGAAGAGTGTCAGTACGGCGGGCGCGGCGACGTCACGTCGCTGACGTGCACGCCGTGGACGGCTACCAGGAGGAGGCGATGCTGTCATGAACGCTCCCTGGCCAGACGGTTGATGACGACGACGGCCACCGAGATGACCAGTGTCAGGACCACCGCCAGCGCGCTGGCCAGGCCCACGGCACCGCCGCCGAAGGCCAGCCGGTAGATGAGGATGCCGGGCACCACGGTGCTGTTTCCGGGGCCGCCACCGGTGGTGATGTAGATCAGGTCGAAGCTGGACAGGGCGGCGATCACGGTGATCGACAGGGCGACCGCCATCTCCGGCCGCAGCAGGGGGACGGTGATCGACCAGAACTCGCGGACCGGGCCGGCCCCGTCCATGCGTGCGGCCTCGTAGATCTCCTGGTCGATGCGCTGTGTCCCGGACAGGAACAGCACCATGCACAGCCCGGCCACCACCCAGGTCCCCACGAGCCCGACGGCCGGCAGCGCCCAGGTGAAGCTGCCCAGCCACGAGTCGGTCAGCCGGCCGAGGCCGACCGCGCGCAGGGCCTGGTTGAGGGTGCCGTTCTCGGCGTACACCCAGCGCCATATGACGGCGACCGCGACCAGGGGGACGACCTGCGGAAGGAAGAGCAGCGTACGGATCACAAAGGTGCCGCGGCGGTCCGGCCGGCGGGCGACCAGGGCCGCCGACACCAGGCCGAGGGTGATGGGCAGGACGGAGAAGAAGACGATGAGCGCCCCGGCGTGCCAGGCCGCCGCCCGCAGTTGCGGATCGGTGGCCACACGGCGGTAGTTGTCGAGGCCGGTGAAGGACGGCAGGGTCACCCCGTCCCAGTCGAACAGCGACAGGTAGGCGGTGTGCAGGGCCGGCAGGACCGCGAACAGGGTGTACGGCAGCAGCGCCGGCAGGACGTACCCCAGCGCCACGGCGCGGCGGCGCCTGCGGGTCGTGCTCGGCGAGCGGGGCGGCGGGCCGGTGTCCTTGCGGACGGGGCGCGCTGTGCGTCGGGGCGTGGTGGTTGTCGTCATGTCGCGGGCCGGGCCGGTCAGGAGTGGAACTGGTCGAAGTCGGCCTGGAGGGCGGCGAGGAACTGCTCGGCGCCGATCTTGCCGCCGGCGAGCAGCTGGAGCTGTGTGGTGAGGGTGTCGGGCATCGTGGGGGTGGAGGCGTTCTGGATGAACGGCTGGAGCCCGGAGTCCTTCACGATGGCCTGCCAGCCGGTCCGTACGTCCCCGAGCAGGCCGCTTGGCTGCGGCATCGCGCCGGCGTCGGGTGCCATGAAGCCGGCCTCGGCGGTGACGGCGGAGGCCTGTCGGGTGGCGCAGAAGTCGAGGAAGGCTGCTGCGGCGGCCGGGTTCTTCGACTTGCTGGAGACGCAGTAGTAGACACCGGCTCCGGTGGTGCGCAGGGGGCCGCCCTGGGTGATCGGCGGCATGTTGAACAGAGCGGCGTCCTCACCGAGGCCCTTGCCGACCGCGGCGGCGGCCCAGTTGCCGCTGATCCGGAAGACGCCCTCGCCCCTGGCGAACGCGGCGGTGGCGTCGTTGTCGCTGGTGCCGTTGACCTTGGGGGTGACGTAGCCCTGGTCGACCCAGCGTCTGAGGGTCGTCGCGGCCGTCACCGCCTCGGGCCCGGTGATCTTGGCGCCCTTGCGGCCGAACGCCCACGCCTCGCGGTCCTCCGGCTTCAGATGGACCGACAGCAGCACGTTGAACGGATGGTTGAGGCCGCCGTCGAGGTTGCCCGCGACGAGCGCGGTCTCCCCGGCGGCCTTGGCCCTGGCGAACAGGGCCTCCAACTCGGCCAGCGTGGCCGGCGGCACGGTCAGGCCCAGTTTCCGCACCTTGGCCTTGTTGCAGTAGACGCCCTCGAACGACAGCCCGCCGGGCACGCCGTACAGGGCACCGGTGCCGGCCGTCGCGCCGTCGGCGCTGAAGGTGATCTGGTCCAGGCCCGGGAACCTGCGCGACCAGCCGTAGGCCTTGCCGTAGCCGCCGACGTCGAGCAGCAGGCGTCCCTTGACCAGGTTGTTCATGCCGGAGACGAACTGGGCTATGTCGGGGGCGGAGTCGGCCGACATCGTGGTGTTGATGCTCTTGAGGTAGTCGTCCCAACCGGTGTACTGGCGCTTGAAGGTGACGTTGGGGTACTTCTCCCGGAACGCCGCGAGCAGGCCGGGGGTCATGGTGGTGTCGTCCGCGTCGGCGACCACCAGAGTGATCTTGCCGGTGGGTACGGCCGTGGAGACGGCAGACGCGCCGGCCGCGTCGGTGGACTTGGCGCCGGGGGTGAGGGAGCTGCCGCACGCGACGAGCAGGGAGGAGCCTGCGGCGGCAGCGAGGAACGAGCGTCTGGACGGCGGAGCGGGAACGTGACTCATGGCGGGCTCCTGGAACGGCGGGAGAGGGGGTGCTGCGCGGGCGAGTGCCATGGAGGTGCGGGCGGCGCGGGCAGGTGTGGCCAGGTGCGGGCGCCGAGTGGTTTAATAAAGCAGTTGCGTTTCATAATCGAGTTCAGGCCACGGCGCGTCAAGAGCAGAGTGAAGGCTGTTGCCGACAGCAGGAGGTCGACCCTTGACCACATCGGAGCCGGACGCCCTCTGGCCGCTCAGCGGTGCCACGGAGCCGGGCCCGCCGACGGCGGTCCCCTCGGTCGTGGGTGTGGCCGACCTGCGTGCCACGAACGCGGCGGCCGTGCTCGCCGTCGTCCGCTCCGCCGACCCGCACCCCCGGCTGTCCGAGCTGGCCGGAGCAACCAGCCTGTCCCGCCCGACCGTCGAGGCGATCGTGGAGGAACTCGTCGCCCGCGGCCTGATCGATGTCGCCTCCGCTCCGTCCGCCCGGGGCCAGCGCTCCCCCGGCCGCCCGGCCCGCCGTTTCCGCTTCCAGCCCCATGCGGGGTTCGTCGTAGGCGTCGACGTGCGGCCGCGGTCCGTCACCGCCTGCCTGGCCGACCTCGACGGCGAACCGGTCGCCGTCGAGCGCCGCGCGGTCCGCGCCGACCTCCCGGGCCCGGCCCGCGCGCGGGTGGCGACCTCGGCGATCCGGGCCGCCCTGGACCGGGCGGACGTGCCCGTTGCCCGGGTGTGGGCGGCCACGCTCGGCACCCCCGGTCTGGTCGACCGGAACAACACCCGCGTCCGCCAGGCGGACAACCTTCACACATGGACCGAGGTGGACATCGCGGGCGTCCTCCGCGACCTTCTCGGCTGTCCGGTGGCCGTCGAGAACGACGCCAACCTGGCCGCGCTCGGCGAACAGTGGCGCGGGGTCGGGGCAACGGCCGAGGCAACGGCCCACAGGACGGCGCCCGACCCCCCGACCGGGGAGATGGTCTTCGTCCTGCTCGGCGAACGCCTCGGCTCCGGCGTCATCACCGGCGGCCGCCTGCTGCGCGGCCACCACGGCGCGGCCGGCGAAATCGGCTTCATCCGCTTCTCCGGCGGCGGCCCGGCCGACCGCCCCGGCCTCGATCCACTGCCCGCCGGCACCATCCGTGACGCGGCCGCATCCGACCCCGACGCGGTCGCCACCGTCGAGGCGTACGGGCGACGGCTGGCCGAGGGCCTGGCCCCGGTCCTTCTCGCCCTCGACCCGGCCCTGGTCGTCCTCGGCACCGGGCTCTTCCCCGACCCCGCCCTGCTTCCCGCGGCGAAAACCCTGCTGACCGCGGCCCAACACCACGCCGACGGCCTGCTCGTCGACCCGCCGCGCTGGCACCTTTCCGCCCTGGGCGACGACGCCGTCCTCACCGGCGCCGTGCGTTTCGCGCTGTCATCGGTCGAGGTCGTGCTCCGGACCCGACCGACCAGCCTCAACCCCCCAGCGTCCGCGTCTGCGCGACGGTGAGAACAGGACCTGCCTTCCGGCGCAAAGCCCGCACGGGCCCTTGTCACTGGTGGCGGGCCACACGGTCGTGCCTGACGTCGGCGGCCGCACATGACTACGCCTGGATACGCTCCTCCCCGTTGATCCGCCCTGCACTAAAGGCCGGGTACCCCCTGGCCTTCGTGCAGGGCCCTGACGCCGTTCGGTGCCGCCGCCCGCGAGGCCCAGCCCGAACTGGCCGACTGCCTCAACACCAACCGCGCGGCCATCGTCACCGCCCGCCGAGTCCGATGCCGCCCGCGTTGTGACTGGTCGGCGATCTGGGCCGCTATGCCCTGGAAAACGGCTCTCATGTCGTCGTGGAGGGCCCTGTCCTGGCACGAGCTGACCCACGGGCGCGCGGACGCAAACCTTCGAAGAGCTTGTGCAGATGCAGCGCGCCGCCGATGAGGCACACACCGTCGTCGAACAGCTTTAGGACCAGCACGGTCCACCTACCCAGACCGTGTGAACCGGCGAGCAGCGGACCTCGTGGGAAACCGCGTGGCGGACCTGGCGCGACCTCGCCGGCGACGTCCAGGCCGCCATTACGGATCATGCGGAGGAGCAGGGCACGCCGCGCCGCCAGGTTGAGGCGGACGTGAAGAAGGCCGCACGCCACCCGGACCTTGCGGCGGCTGACCTACGAGCCCTCCGGCCAGCTCGCGAGCACTCGCTCGCCATCGTCGGTGCGCTCGGTCAGAACGACCCGGGCGTCATCGATGCTGCCCCACGAGCCGATACATGACAGGTACTGGTGCTCGGCCGTGGGCTGCTTGCCCCGCCAGCCGCGCATCACGGGCCGACCGCCCGCCGTCAGGACGAGGTGGAACCGTTCGTCGTCCACGTCACTCACCTTCCCACCCGTCCTCGTCGGTGTAGGTGCGCAGCGGCAGCCGCGCGTCGGCCGCGAACGCGCGCAGCTCCTCGAGGAACCGCGCCGGCGGCACACGCAGCGTCGGGGTGTGGCGAGGAAGCGCTCGCGGCATCGGTCGAACCAGCGGGGCCCGTGGTCCCGGTCGTGGATCAGGCTGCTGGTGCGGGACGGCCGGCCGCAGGCGGAGCAGGGCGGCTCCTGCTGCATTCGCGCCCAGGTCTGGGCGAAGCAGGGCGCGGGTGGGACAGGGGAGAGGGAGGCCGGGGCGACGCCCAGCTTGCGGGCGGTCTCCTCGTGGTTCATGCCTGCTCCGCGGGGTGGGAGTGGGCTGTATGGCTCCACGATCATAAAATGGAACCTATGAACGATTCAGGAGTGGCGTCGCGACTCGCGCTGCTCCGTTTCCTGGAGCGCGTGCAGGAACGCGACCTGGCCTGCATCCGCAAATGGATCGCCGACGAAGAACGCCGCGAGGCTGAGCGGCGCGTCGGCGAACAGCGGCGCCCACTTGCGCCTCGCCGCGCACTGCACCGACATCACCGAGGCCCGCACCGAGCGCGGCGAGACACTCGGCTACCGCCTCTACACAGCACGTTGGGCACCCACCGACCCGCCGCGCGCCCGGATCCCGACCGCCCGAACCTGCCCGGGAGAGGAAGCCGGCCGCCGACCCGGCCGGGTCCTTCCTGCCGCTTCAGCCGGGGGAGTGGGACATCCCGCGCGTGCCGCTGCGCCACGACCGCGCCGTCATCGCCGCGCGCGTCCTCACCGCCCGGCTGTGCACCGCGGGCCGCACCGTCCGCCCTCTGCACGAGCCGACCGTGAGTCAGACGACCGCGCCGCACAAGCAGCTGCTCCTTTTCCCCTAGGAGCAGCCGCCCACGGCGGCCCGCCCGGCGGTCGACCTGGCGGCCCTGCGCACCGACCTGGAGGCAGTGGAGCGGGCCCCCGAGCAGATCCGCCGGATAGGCGCGGCGTTCGCCACCGTCGGAGACGAGGCGCGCCGACGGGTGCGCAAGCCTGCGCACCGGGCCCCGGAGCCTGCGCACCAGGATCGGGGTGGCACGCCGCGCGTGCACCAGCCAGACGAGCAGAGTGCGCACCGCCCGCACCAGCCCCGCACCGGCCAGGGCCCCGGCGCACCCGAATGATGCCCACCGGCGCGGTCAGTGCGCAGTGACGATGCGTCGTGTCGCCCTGGGGATACGGCGAATCCAGCAAGATGCGCACCGCGCGCGTATCCCTACCGCTGCGCACAGAACCACCGTTCTGAACGGCGTTGGCGGTTGATCTGGCAGATGGCATGATCGCCGTTCATGGACACGCTGCCGTTTGACGCGGTGCTGTGCGACTTCGATGGAGTCGTTCACCTGTGGGATCCCGACGGGATCAACTCGCTGGACCGGGCCTGGGGCCTGACCGAGGGCACGCTGGCAGCAGCGGCGTTCGATGGTGATCTTCTCCAGGCAGCCGTTACGGGGCGTCTGAGCGACGAACAGTGGCGGCGCCAGGTCGCCCAGGTCCTGGCTCCGGTCTGCGGATCACCTGAGCAGGCCCGGGAGCTCGTCAAGGCATGGAGCGGACTCACCGGCCGAGTCGACACTGACGTTGTGGAGCTGCTAGCCGCGCTTCGCACGAGGGTGCCGGTGGTCTTGGTTTCCAACGCAACCACCCGGCTGGAGGCATATCTTGCCGCGATCGGGCTGGACGAGGCGTTCGACGCAGTGATCAACACAGCCCGGATCGGGGTGGCCAAGCCCGACCGACGGGTCTTCGACATAGCCGCCCAGCGGGTCGGGGCCCATCTCAAGCGTTGTCTGTTCGTCGATGACACCGCTGGCCATGTCACCGCAGCCCAGGCAGCCGGCGCGACCGGCGTGCACTACCAGCACATCGAGCAACTGCGGGCCGTGGTCTCGCCGCTGCTGGATTGACTGGCCACCCGCCCAGCCTCCTTGCAGACGCTGGCTTCGAGTGTTGCTGAAACTCGCTGATGCTCCTGCGGGCAAGCGGCCGTCCAGCGTTCCCAGAACTGACCTTCTCTTCAAGGCCGCAGCGTGACCGCACCTGCCGCCCAGCACAGCTCCTCGTGAAAGGCTGGGAGCATGATGGGCGGACGGTGTGAGAACCCAGAACTCTGGACGTTCCTGGAATCACTGCACTGTGGTGAGTTCCTTTCCGGCACCGTCACAGTGATCGAACGGTTCGGCGTATTCGTAGCTCTGGACGACGGCCCCGACCATCCGGTCTTCCCCGGCGTCGGGTTCATCACGGTCCCCGAACTGTCCTGGCGGCGCATCGGAGCAGCCTCCGACGCCGTGCAAGTCGGACAGCGGCTCTCATGCGAGTTCCTCCAGTTCGACACATGGAACCTGGAGGCCAGACTGTCTTTGCGAGCGACGCAGCCGGACCCCTTCCAGGCACGGTCTGCCGGGCGGCCATGGTATTCGGCGACGCCGTAGGGGCCGTGGTGGGTGACAGCGTCGATGATGCGCAGGTCGTCACAGTCCCACCGTCGTCCTTGGGTTCGCCGTGCAGCACCCACAGCGCCACAGCCTGCACCACCGCGCACCCTACGGCGACGGCACCCCACACGAAGGGTTGGTGCCAGGGCCGGGCCATGGCGGTGGCCCCCAACAGCCACATGCAGGCGACGCCCGCCGCGACCCTTTGTGCCGCTGGGCAGAGTGTCGGCCGCGGCTGTGGACGGTGCCCTTGTCCTGTGTCATTGGCCGATGAGTGTGTGCCATTGAAGTGTGAGTGGCCTGGGTCACTCAGACTCCGACCACGGCGCTCCGCTCGATGTGGTTCATGTGTGACGGGGCCCCGCTTCCGGCGTCCTCCCATAGACCTGGGCGTATTCCTGTCCGGACAGGTCGCCGATCGCCTGGACGATCTTGTCTGTAGCGGCCCGCCGGGCTTGAGCTGGGCGCATTTCGGGCTGGGACGGGATGCAGTGAAGTGGCGTGCCGAACTCCACGGTGATGCGGTGGTAGCGGGGCAGGCGCTGGCCCACGGGCTGGAGGCGGTCGGTGCCTGTCAGGGCCACAGGCACGACGGGGGCTCCGGTCGCCAGGGCGAGCCAGGCGACACCGGTTCGTCCGCGGTAGAGGCGGCCGTCGAGGGAGCGGGTTCCTTCGGGGTAGATACCGAAGGCGCGGCCGCTGGTCAGGACCTGTTCGGCTGCGCCCAGCGATGCCTGAGCGCTGCGGTGTGCTCGGCGGTCGACGCGGATGCATCCGAAGGCGGTGAAGAAGAGGCGTGTGAGAGCGCCTTTGACTCCGGTGCCGGTGAAGTATTCGTCCTTGGCGAGGAAGTGGACCGGGCGCGGGGCCAGGAGCGCGATGACGATGCTGTCGATGAACGACAAGTGGTTGCTGGCGAGTATGACCGGGCCGCGCCGCGGGACGTTCCCGCGGCCGCGGATGACGGGCCGGTAGATCAGTCGCAGTAGCGGGGCGAGTAAGAGTCGGGCGAGGGAGTAGAGCATCGGTTGGCCTCTCAGGGGCAGGTGATGACCTGGCCGGCCCAGGACAGGCCTCCGCCGAAGCTGAACAGCAGCACGGGGGCGCCGGCGGGTACCTCGCCGCGCTCGACGAGCTTGGACAGCGCGAGCGGGACTGAGGCGGCGGAGGTGTTGCCCGAGTCGACGACGTCCCGGGCGATCAGGACGTCATCGCGCAGTGCGAGGCGTCGGGTCAGTGCCTCGATGATCCGCAGGTTGGCCTGGTGGGTGACGACTGCGGCGAGGTCGGTGGTGGCGATGCCGGCACGGTGACAGGTGTCCTCGGCGATGGCGGGCAGCTCGCTGGTGGCCCAGCGGAAGACCGTCTGGCCCTCTTGGGCGAACTTCGGCTGCCAGGCGTCCTGCAGCCGCACTGCGTTCCCGCGGGTCGGGTCGGAGCCCCAGACGACGGGGCCGATGCCCTCGTGGCCCGCCTCCTTTGAACTGATCAGGGCTGCGCCCGCGCCGTCGCCCAGGAGAACGCAGGTGCTGCGGTCACTCCAGTCGGTGACGTCGGACATCTTTTCGGCGCCGATGACGAGGGCGTGCCGGGCCGCTCCCGCCTTGAGTGAGTGATCCGCGCAGGCCAGGGCCGTGGTGAAGCCGGCGCAGCCGTTGTTCAGGTCGAAGCAGACGGCGGACGGGACTTCCAGGCGAGCGGCGACCTGGGCCGCGATGGAGGGGCAGCGGTCAACGGCGGAGCAGGTCGCGACCGTCACCAAGCCGATCTCTGCCGGTGCAAGGCCTGAGGTGGCCAGGGCCTTCGCCGCGGCGGCTGCGGCCATGTCGGTGACGGACTCGTCCTCGCCCGCGACCCTGCGGGTGGCGATCCCGGTGCGCTGGCGGATCCAGTCGTCGCTGGTGTCCACAAGCTGCTCCAGGTCCGCATTGCTCAGCATGCGGGACGGCTGATGGTGGCCCATTGCGGTGATACGGGTTCCCGGCATCGAGCTCTCCTCGGTGGGACTGCGTGGCAGGTCGGGCAGTGCCCGCCGGAATATAGCAACCGATCGGTCGGAAGCTAAAGGGGTGTTGAGCGGCTACCATGCCTTGTCATGAGTCCTCGCAACTCCGTCCTTGAGGCCAGCCGCACCCGTCAGCGCATCGTTGACCGTGGTCTGACTCTCGCATCCGTGGATGGCCTGGAGGGGCTGACCATCGGCCGGCTGGCAACCGAACTGGCGATGAGCAAGGCCGGCGTGCTCGGCCACTTCGGCACGAAGGAAGGCCTGCAACTCGCCGTCGTCGACGCCGCGGCGGAGATGTTCGCCCGCGAGGTGCCGCAGCGCGCCCGGGGCGTGCCGCCGGGACTGGCGCACCTGAGCACGTTGTGTGAGGCATGGGTGTCGTATCTGGAACGGGAGTTGCTGCCCGGCGGCTGCTTCTTCACCGCCGTGGCGGCGGAGTTCGATGGCCGCGGCGGACCGGTGCGTGATGCCATCGCCGGCCTGGACTCACTCTGGCGCCGCGACCTGAGCATCCACATCCGTCGCGCCATCACCGTGGGCGACCTACCGGCGGATACCGATCCCGACCAACTGGTGTATGAGCTGGTCGGGATCATGCTGGCTCTCAACCACTCCCTGCAGCTCCATCACGACAAGCAAGCACCTGGACGCGCCCGACGCGCAGTGCAACGGCTTCTGCAAGCCCACTGAGAAGCGTCACATGACTACGCCTCAGTTACCAGGCGAAAAGATCTCTGACCACGGCCCCCTGACCACCGGTGTCACCCAGCGCTCGACCGGACTCTCACCGTGCGCCTCGGGCGAACTCGATGCAGAGCGCCGTGATGGTCGTCAGGGGGACCCAGGTCTCGTGGTCGTCGAGGAAGCAGCGCCATATCTCCGTGGCAGCGACGTCGACCATACCGGTCAGCCCGACCTTGCCCGCCAGCCGGACTCTTCCCCGACAGCCAGGCCCTCCGGCCGAGTCAGACGTCCCATCGCGGCCCCCTGGCTGCTGTGTGGACCACGGAGTCGGAGCCCAGCAGCCGCGTACTCACGTCCGTCACCAGGGCGCCGGACCACAGCAGAGGGAAGAGCACCGGCAGCGCCATCAGTGTGCCGGGGCAGCACCAGTTCGGTGCGCTACCGGCGTGCGATGATGCTGCTTGCCTCGGCCGGTGGCAACCGGGTGCCGGTGATCGCGCAGCTGGTGCAGGCCGATGAGGACACCGTCCGGGCTGTGATCCATCGGTTCAATGAGATCGGCTTGGCCTGTCTGGACCCTCGGTGGGCGGGAGGCCGTCCCCGCCTGCTCAGCCCTGACGACGAGGACTTCGTCGTCCAGACGGCCACCACCCGCCCGATCAAGCTCGGCCAGCCCTGCATCCGCTGGTCCATCCGCAAATCCTCGTCGTTCAGCTCCATGATGTCGCACACCGAGTCCACCACCTCCAGTGCGGCTTTCCACTTGGGGTGGCCGTCCAGGGCGCCGGGCCGGCGAAGGTCGGACAGTCATTGCCCTACAGGCCGGTCCAAGGCCGTCGCCGACCTCGGCGCGCACAGGGTCCGGTGCACCTCGTAGTACGCCTTGGCGGCTTCCAGGTTCTCCTGGAACCGTTCATCCGCGAGCGACCAGATCATGCTGCGACGTGCCGGTTTGGTGTCAGTGGAGTGGTGTCAGTAACGGCGCGTCAGGCCGGGGTGTTCTCGCTCGCTGAGCCGGGCGGGGTGTGTGCCGCCGCGTGGGTAGCGATCGACGCCCGTCCGCGTGGGGGGGTGTTCCCCGGATGGGGGAAGGTGTGGCTGGCTGGGCTGGCCGGGGCTGGGCGCGGCTTGAAGGATGAGGAGCGTGGCCCTGCCCTTGGTTTGCTCACCGTCTCTCTTCAAAGGAACACGGAGGCCTGCACCGCCATGCCCGACGGACAGACCCGGACGCACAGGTCGCGCGACCTCCGAGCGCACACGCTGAGGGTCTGCGCCGCCACAGCAGCCTTGGCGTCGCTCGCCGCCTGTTCCGCCGCCGGCACACCCTACGAGGGGCAGGCGCGCACGGCACGCGCGGAGGCGCCGGCACACGGGCTGATGGCACCGCCGCACGTGAACCGCGGAGCGCGTCTCGCGAGGGCGCTCAGGCCAATCCTGCCGGGCGGCGACACGCGGCTGGCGGTAGCGGTGCTCGACATGGACAGCGCCGACCAGGAGATCGCGTCGTACGGGCAGGACGCGATGTTCGACACGGCGAGCATCATCAAGGTGGGCATCCTCGCGGCGCAGCTGCTCCAGGCGCAGGACGAGGACCGCGAGCTGACAGCCGCAGAGCGCTGCAATGCCGAGGCGATGATCCGGACGAGCGACAATGAGGCGACGAACGTGCTGTGGCGGGCGATCGGTGGGGCGGAAGGCCTCGACACGGCGAACGAACGGCTGGGGCTTTCCTCGACACAGGGCGGTCCCGGCATGAGGTGGGGGCTCACCCAGACCACAGCGACGGACCAGGTCAAACTGTTGCGCGCGGTCTTCTCCCGGGGGCCGGTGGCCTCCGACCGCTCGCCCGAAGGGCTGAGCCAGGCGTCCCGTGCCTACATCCAAGGCCTGATAGGCCAGATTGCGCGGGACCAGGACTGGGGAGTGTCCGCGGCCGGCTCCCGAGGCTCCCGATGGGCCCTCAAGAACGGCTGGCTCCAACGCAGCACAACCGATCTGTGGGTCATCAACAGCGTTGGTCAGATCACGGTGCATGGACACCGGTACCTGGTCTCGGTCCTCAGCAGCGGCAACGCGTCGATGCAACGCGGGATCTCGCTGGTCGAACGGGCGGCGAGAGCGGCGATCGGTGCGGCCAGCGCACACGTCCGCCCTTGGCCGCAGTAAGGGGGGCGCCGTGCCGGGTACTGCTGCGTGCCGACGGCCGCGTCCCCCTTTGCCGTCGGCCGTCGGGTTGCCGGTGGGGAAGAGCGCGCGGAGTGGCGGGCGTGGTGCTGCCAGGCAGGGACGCGGCTGGTGCGGACGTCGTAGGTGCAGGCGGTGGCTTACACCGGGCAGGCGATGGCGGCTCAGGGCGCGGGATGGCGCTTGGCGAAGTGCCAGCGAGTCGGAAGAGGGTGACGGGAGTGCCGGCGCCGGTGCGCCCCTCGGTGGAAGGCATGAGCGGGCGGTGTTCGACGCTCTGGCGCTGTTGGACCGTTTCCCGCACACGTCGGCGCTGGCCGACGCCGCGGTCGCGAGGGCTCCAGAGACTCTCCTGGCGACGCTACTGCTTCTCGCCCGCTGTGAGGGACACCATGTGGTGTCCCTCCCATGGTTATGTCCAGCGCATGCCGATGTTGGAGAGCTGTTCCATGCGCTCGGGGGAGAGGGTCTCGGCGCGTGAGCGTTGGTTGCTGATCCATGCCCCAAGCCGAAGCTGTCGTACCTCCTGGCCCTCATTGTCCTCGCGGCCGTCCGCCTCCCCATTCCCGCCAGCGACGACGATCGTCTCGATGTGCTTGCGAGGTACGCGAAGGTGCCCCTCACGCTCGTAGAACTGGCGGGCGGCGGTGTAGTTGAGGGCCCATTTGTCGGCCTGCGAGGTGCGTGGTTTGGGTTTTTCGTTCTCGGTGGCGGGTTGGACGCCGAGGATGTGCTCCAGCATCCACTGCTGGACGGTGGTGAGTTTGACCCAGCCGAGCCGCTGCGCCCGGACCCACCGTCCGAGGTCTTCGCCCTGGTGTACGACGTCGCCGGGCTCCGTCGGCAGGTCGCCGCCGGCCTCGAGGTGCTGTCGGGTGAGGTGGAAGGCGCGTTGCCATTCCACGGGCCAGGCCGGGCACCAGGAGGGGTCGATGTCCTCGAGCTGCTCACGCCGTTCCTCCGACAGCGCCCCGGCCGCCGACTTCACGGGCAGCCCTTCGGCACGCCGCGATTCGATGTCGGCGGCCTTCCGGGCGGCGGCCCGCGCGTTCTTCAGCCAGATGCCCACCCGGTACCCCTGGTAGGTGGCGTCCAGCGGCGCCAGGAGGTGGCCCGTCTCGGCGGCCCACCCGCGGGCGGCGGCCAGGCCCTCCTCCCAGGCGACGTCGAAGTGCGACCAGACCATGCCCAGCTTCTCCAGCTGCTCGACACGGTCGGCGTCCATGTGCCCGCCGGTGTAGAAGCGCCTGGCGTCGGCGATCCATTGCCCCAGCGGGAAGGAGGCGAGGGAGGCCGGCCATCCCTCGGCTTCCGCTTCCTGGTCGCTGCGGTCGGGCACGCGGTAGGTGAAGGGGACTTTCAGGTTGCCGTGGATCCGGTGGTAGATGGTGGCGGCTTCAATGCCGCGTCGCCAGTGCTGGTGTTCGGGGTTGAGGACGCGCAGGTTGATGAAGGCGGCCAGCTGGGCGGGGTCGCGGGGGGTGCTGAATTTCAGCAGCTCTCTGGCCGGTACTGACAGACCACGGTCACTTCGGTCGCTCGCGGCTTCGTCACCTTCCTGGGGCCCGCTGCGGCTCTGTACGCCCCTGACACGGCTTTGTGCCTGTTGCTCGGCGAGCTGTTCCACGACCCGGGCGTCGTGCGCCCTGAGCGCCTCCAGCAGCTTCGCCAAACCGCCGAACGCCCGTGAGGTGACCAGGTTGTCCGCCGTCTCACCTGACCCGAGCAGGACCGGCACCACGAGCGAGGCGACCTTCCCCTCGCCGGGCTGCATCCGTAGCGCCCGGCCGACGGCCTGGACGAGATCGGGCATGGAGCCGCGTACGTCGGCGAAGTACACGGAGTCACAGTTGCGGGTGTCTACGCCTTCGCCCAGGACTTTCACGGATCCCAGGTAGCCCTTCTCGACGACCTTGCCGTCCGTGGCGATCCCGTCGGCGAACTCCGTCAGCACTCGGCGCCGGTGACCCGGCTTGTGATCGCCGCACAGCCAGTTGGCCGAGATCGTCCTGGGGTACAGCTCGGGGTCGGCGGCGTGCAGTTGTGCGGCGACGTCCACAAGGCCGGCCGCGAAGGCCTCGGCCTCTCGGACGACATGGTGGAAGACGAGCGTGCGGCGGAATCCTTCCTCGGCCGATGCCTTCACCAGGGCGGTCTGCAGTGCGGCGAGCCGCGCCCCGCGCACCTGCTCGGAGCGCGCGTCTTCGCCCAGCAGTTGGGCGGCCTGGAGCTGGGTGTCGGTGATGTCCACACACACCACCTGGTAGGGAGCACAAATTCCCCTGTCGATGGCATCCGAGAGCGTCAACGTGAACGCCCTGCTGCCGAACGGCCCGGCCGGGTCGTCCTCCATGCTCGCGACCAGTTCGCCCGGCGCACCCTGCTGCTCCTGGTCTTCGTCGAGCTGCCACAGCCGGGGCGTGGCGGTCATGTAGAGGCGGCGCAGGGACGGGATGCGCGTGTTGTCGTGTACGACTGCCCAGGGCTTCCCGATCCGCCCGGAGGTCCGGTGCGCCTCGTCGATCACGATGAGGTCCCAGCCGGGAAGGCCGGCGGCGTGGGCCCGTTCCAGGGTGCCCAGTCCGAGGGAGGCGTACGTGGCGAACACCGTGACCTTGTCGAACGGCCGTACCCAGTCGACCAGCTCGTCCACGTCCGTGGTGTTGGGGAAGGACACCTCCTCACCTCGCAGGGACGACACCCCGATCATCGGCCCGGTGCGGCCTGTCTCGCGCCACGCGACTTCGGTCTGGGCGAGCAGGTCGAGGGAGGGCACGAGCACCAGCACTCGGCCCACCCGGAGCTCCTCGGCGCTCCGGGCGGCCACGAGAGTCTTGCCAGTTCCGGTCGCCATGATCACCTGAGTGCGGAGCCCCCGCGGAGGCACAGTCGCTCGTGCAGGCAATTCGAGTGCCCGGAGTACCGCGTCCACGGCTTCCCGCTGGTGGGGACGGAGGTTTTTCATCGCCATTTCGGTCTGTCTTCTCCTGCAAGCTGAGCGAAGGGCTGCACATGGCGAGGCGCGAGAACGCGCATCCAGACAACGCAAGATGGGCTGCCGCCCCTTCGTCGAGAAACCAGGCTCACCTTCCTGATCCAGAACCGAAGATCACGCTGGGAGCGCCTCCTGATACCCACAGACCCGGAGCCACCTGATTCCAGAGTCTATCGCACACTCAAAACGAAGCATGCTTCTTCCGAACCAACATCAGCCCTGACGAATCAGCACCGAGCCGATGGGTACTCCCCTTCTCTCATTGTCCGCCCTGCCTTGGAGCGCCATGACACAGAAGACTGAGGACGAGATGGGCAACCGGTTCTGCAAAGCGTGTGGCACGCCGGCCGAAGACGGGAGACTGTGCAAGCACTGCGGCACCGTTCTGGACCTTCCTGACGAGGCAGGTCTGGTCGAAGACCAAGGTGCGGGAGTGCGACGCGATTTCGAGGGGCGGACCGGGCCGCGAGACCAAGGGTGACCAGACCAGAGGTACGCGTACCGTGCCCGCCGTCCCCTTCTTGCTGCCAGTCCCGGGCCGCGCGAAGCGCGACTTGGACCTCCTCCGCTCATGTCTGCGGGGGCGAAGCCGGGGCATACGGGCTTCACCCCCTTGAGAGGAGTTCGTTTCATGGTTGGCATAGTCGCGGCGGTGTTGTTCTTCGTTGCGTTTTTGATCAACGCGGCGGACATCAGTACCAACGATGTGTTCTCTTCGACGAACGTCATGTTGCTGGGGCTGATGTGTCTGGCTCTGCATATGGCCGGGGTCGGGACCGGTTGGGCCCGCAGACGTTGACCCTTGTTCTGCGCATCTGGTGACGGACTGTCACCAGATGCGCAGAACACCAGGCAAGATCCACCCTCGCTTGTAGCCAGCTGGCCCGCGGCAGCGGGCCGAAAGGTCCTGGAGGCGCAGCCGGAGGGACCGTCAGGCGGGGGAGCGCAGCGGACCCGCCGGCCAGGCTGGAGCGAAGCGGAAGCCTGGTAGCGGGACGCAGTCCCGCCAGTCCGGGAGCGCAGCGAACGGACTGTCAATCTCGGTGCGCAGCACCGAGATTGAGCGTGAGGCGCAGCCTCGCGTCAGCGTTCGCGCGGAGCGCGAACGCAACCCCCGTGCGCAGCACGGGGGTTCGCTTGCACATCGCGCAGCGATGTGGTACCCGCTCCGCGGGAAGTCGGAGGCCAAGCGGTCTTAGGAAGACAAGGTGTGTACACAACTCCTTGGCTCAC